>NZ_CP081001.1:0-1348750 GCF_029590555.1 Sphingobium sp. V4
ATGAAGGACAGGGCAGCAGTGGTTGGTCGACGGGCATTGGAAACGCAGGATATGGCTGGCCTGGAGTCCGCCTGGACTGCCATCCGCGCCGGTTTGCGCCGCGATCTGGGTGCGCGCCTGTTCGACCAGTGGCTGAAGCCCGCCCGCTTGGGTGACTATTGCTCCGAATCGCAGACGCTCGACCTGTTCGTCGCGACCGACTTCAGCGCCAATTTCGTTTCGGGCCAGTTCGGCGATCGCCTGCGCATGGCATGGCGCAGCGCTGGCGTCGGCGTGCGGGAAGTACGCGTGCGGCGCGCACCCGACGCCACTGGCCCGCGCCTGCTGGAAGTCGTGCATCTCGAACCGGCCGCAACCGAGCCGGCCGAATCGCCGATCGCCTCCAATTTCCAGCCGCGCCATGGCTTTGCCGAATTCGTCGTGGGCGAAACCAACCGGCTCGCCTTTTCCGCGGCCCAGGCGATGGCGGGCGAAGCCCAGCCGCGCTTCACCCCGCTCTTCATCCATGGCGCCACCGGCCAGGGGAAGACGCATCTGCTCCACGCGATCGCGGCGGCCTTTTCCGCGCACTCGCCTTCGGAGCCGGTCCTTTACATGTCGGCCGAGCGTTTCATGGTCGAATTCGTGAGCGCGATGCGCGCCAACGAGACGATGGCGTTCAAGGCGCGGCTGCGCGCGGCGCGCCTGCTGCTGATCGACGATGTCCAGTTCATCGCGGGCAAGGGATCGACGCAGGAGGAGTTTCTGCACACGATCAACGACCTGATCGACACGGGCGCGCGGATCGTCGTGACCGCCGACCGGGCGCCGCAGATGCTCGAATCGATCGACGCGCGCATCCTGTCGCGCCTGGCGGGTGGTCTCGTCGCCGACATCCGTCCGGCCGATCTCGACCTGCGACTCGCCATCCTCGAATCGAAGCGCGCCGTCGCCGGCGATCCCCCGGTGCCCGATGCCGTGATCGACTTCCTCGCGCGCTCGATTCGCTCGAACGTGCGCGAGCTGGAGGGGGCCTTCAACAAGCTGGTCGCCTATGGCCAGCTGACCGGCCGCTCGATCGACCTCGACTTCGCGCAGGGGATGCTGGCCGACGCAGTGCGCGCCAACGCCCGCCGCGTTACCGTGGACGAGATTCAGAAGGCCTGCGCGGCCCATTTCAAGATCGATCCGTCCGAGATGCGCTCCAAGCGCCGCGCCCGCGCGGTCGCCCGTCCGCGCCAGGTCGCCATGTATCTCGCCAAGAAGATGACGCCGCGATCGCTGCCCGAAATCGGCCGTATCTTCGGCGGGCGCGATCACAGCACGGTGATTCACGCGGTACGCACGATCGAGGCGCTGCGCGAGAGCAATCCCGACATGGACGCCGACGTCCGCGCGCTGCTGCGCCAGCTGGAGGGCTGACGGCCCTCTGGCGCTGGCCACATGATCGGCTAGGCTGGCGCGATGATTCGCCAGTTCGCCCTTTTCCTGCTCGCCGCCCTCAGCCTGTCCCCTGCGATTGCGCAGTCGGAGCCAGCTGCGCCCAATCCCGCCGACGTCCGGGTCGCGCTCGATACCGAGAGGGGGCGGATCGTCGTCGCCGTCCACATCGACAGGGCGCCGATCACCGCCGGCAATTTCCTGAAATATGTCGATCAGAAGCGGCTCGACGGCACTCAATTCTATCGCGGCGTCGGCGCGGCGGACTATGGCTTCGTTCAGGGCGGGGCGCAGAATGATCCGAAGCGGATTCTTCCGCCCATCCGGCATGAGCCGACGACGCAGACCGGCCTCACCCATGATGAGGGGGCGCTGTCGATGGCGCGCTACGCGCCGGGCAGCGCGACCGGGGATTTCTTCGTGGTGCTGGGCAAGATGCCGGCGATGGACGCGCAGCCGCAATCCGCCGGCGACAATCAGGGCTTCGCCGTCTTCGCCCATGTGGTCGATGGGCTGGACGTGGTGAAGGCGATCCTGGTCGCGCCCAAGTCCCCGACCAGGGGGGAAGGGGTAATGAAGGGGCAGATGCTGGAGACGCCGGTCAAGATCCTCACCGCGCGCCGACTGCCCTGAATATTATTCTCTGTACCCTCGGTCGATGATTCGCGCCGCCGCCATGTCGGCGGTCACATTACCCACGGTGCGGAAGATGTCGGGCACCGTTTCCACGGCCAGCAACAGCGGCAGCGCCTCGACCGGCACCCCCATGGCCAGGCAGATCGGGCCGGTGGTGGTGAAGAAGGTGATCTGGCTGGGCAGGCCCACCGCCGCCAGGCTGACGATCGCCGCTACCGCCACGCCCATGACGAGCTGCGTCGGCCCCAGCGCCACGCCGTTCATGGCGGCCACATAGAGGGCCACGCCCAGATTGGCGGGCGGGCTGGTGATGCGGAACAGCGAGATGGCCAGCGGCAGCACGATGCTGCGGCTGGTTTCGCGCACCGCGAGCGGCCCGTCGCTCGCCTGGATCATGGCGGGCAGGGAGGCGATCGAGCTTTGCGTCGAGAAGGCTATAGCCTGCGCGGGGAAAGCGGCGCGGGCGAAGCGGCCGGGGGCGATGCGGCCCATGATGACGACCAGCGGATAGACCAGCAGCGTCACGATGACGCAGATCAGCACGATGAAGCCGATATAGTGGAGCAGCGCACCTGCCGTGGCCAGGCCCGATCGCGCACCCGCCACCAGCGCCAGTGCGAAGACGCCGATCGGCGCGAGCCACAGCACCCAGTTTACCACCACCAACAGCGCATCGGCCAGAGCGTCGAACAGGCCGGTGAGCTGGCCGCGTCGTTCCTCTGCGATGCGCGTCACCGCAAAGCCGAAGACCAGCGCGAACAGGACGACGGCGACGACCTGCCCATCGGCGGCGGATTTCAGCGGATTGACCGGGATGAAGCCCAGCAGCCATTCGGCCGAGGGCCGCATGTCGGGCACGTCGGTAACGGGCCCGGCGCCTGCAAGCGCGCCGACCGCGCCGGCCGGAACGGGCCAGAGGTGCAGCATCAGCGGTCCGACCAGCGCCGCAACGCCGGCCGACCCGACCAGCAGGATCGCGAACAGGCCGATCGCCCGGCCCGCCATGCCGCTGCTGCGGGCCGTGGTCGCCGCCTGGGCGATGCCCGTCACCAGCAAGGCGAAGATCAGGGGGATGAGCGGCATCTGGAGGCCGCCGAGCCAAGCCTTGCCCACCGGTTGGGCGATGGCCACTACATCCGCTTCCCAGGGTCCGCCCCATTCGGCGAGTGTGATGCCGCAGGCCAGCCCCGCGACGAGGGCGATCAGGATGCGGACGGTCAAGGACATGGACGGCTTTCCCCTTCTCTGGTCCGCATCGCTCAGGGCAGACGGACCGGTCCAGTCTAGGCCGCCATGTCCTTAGAACAACAGAAGATTATTCGCCGAAGCCACGCGGGGCAGGATCGACGACCGACAGGGCGCCCGCCCCCACTTCGCTGACTTCCAGCGCGCGTTCGGCAATGCCGCCACGGGTGAAGCGGAAGGCGCCGTCAATGCCGGAAAAGCCGCCCGCGTCGCGCAGCCGGGCATTGGGGAAGGGGCTGCCCGGCTTCCAGTCCTGCGCGATCCGCACTGTCAGCAGTACGGCGTCATAGCCGAGCGAAGACAGGCGGAAGGGCGCGCTGCCGTAGCGGGCGCGATATTTGTTGGCGAGTTGGCCATAGAGCGTGTCCGACACGCTGGCGAACCAGGCGCCGCGCAGCACTGGGCTGGACGCCAGCGCGGTGTCCGTGTTCCACAGTTCCGTGCCCAACAGCCGGGCGCTCGCGCCGCCATTTTTCCGGACGATCGGCGCGACCTGCAACGCCACCCGGCCGCTGTCGGCGATCAGCAGCGCGTCATAGCTGGACGAAGCCTGCAACTTCTTGACCGCCGCCGTGATCGACGCGGGCGACCGGTCGAAGCTCTGCATCGACACCACCGTTCCGCCGGCCTGCTCGACCGCGCGCAGCAGCGCATTGCCGGCGCGTTCGCCATAGGTGCCGCGCGGCACCAGCGCGCCGAACCGGCTCAGTCCCTTGCCGCGCGCAAAGCCGACGACCCGCTCGATCGACTGGTTGGGATTATAGCCCATGATGTAGACGCCGCTGCCGGCGATGCTGGCGTCGTTGGAAAAGCTGATCACCGGCACATTGGCGCGCGCCGCGATCGGTCCGACCACACGCGCATCCTCCGCCAGCAACGGGCCCAGGATCAGGCGATTGCCCTCGGCCAGCGCCCGGTTCACGGCCGCCGCCGCACCCAGCGCGGTGTCATAGGTGGTGATCCGCACCTTGTCGGTCCGGGTATCGAGCAGCGCCAGCGTCGTGGCGTTGGCGATCGACTGGCCGACCCCGGCATTGGGGCCGCTCATCGGTACCAGCAACGCCACGCGATGGCGGGTCGTGTCGGTGGGCAGGCCCTGCGTCACGTCCGGCCCGGTCGGCTGGGCAGGGCCGCTGGGGGCCGCCGGCGCCGGCCCCTTGGGCACGATCGACTGACAGGCGGCGAGGAACAGGGCTGCCCCCATGAAGGCGATCCGCGCGCCCCGTTTCATTGCGGCGAACACATGGGTTTGCCGGGGGGCTTGCCGGGCGGCATCCGTCTCTGTCATCTGGCGTCCTTATGGAAACTCGAAATTCAGGGCTTGAGCCGGGGCTTTACATTGTTGCGGGGCCGATCGGCAACCTCGGAGACCTTACGCCGCGCGGCGCCGAAGTCCTGCGGCTGGCCGATGTGATCGCCGTGGAAGATACACGGGTGAGCGCACGGCTGCTGCGTCATGCCGGGTCGGATCGGCCGATGATTCCCTATCATGACCATAGCGCCGAAAATGTGCGCCAGCGGTTGGTGGAGCGGATGGCGGGGGAATCGGTCGCGCTGCTGTCGGACGCGGGCACGCCGCTCATCTCCGATCCGGGCTACAAGCTGGTGCGCGATGCGCGCGCCGCCGGGCGCAAGATCACGACCCTGCCTGGTCCCAGCGCGGCGATCGCGGCGCTGACGCTGTCCGGCCTGCCGACCGACCGCTTCCTCTTCATGGGTTTCCTGCCGGCCAAGGCGAAGGCGCGGGGCGATACGTTGAACGAGGTGGCCGCATTGCGGGCGACGCTGGTCTTCTACGAAAGCGGCCCGCGCCTGTCGGAGAGCCTGTCCGCCATGGCTGCGCATCTGGGCGACCGGGACGCGGCGGTCAGCCGGGAGATCAGCAAGGCGTTCGAGGAAACGGCGACCGGCACCCTCACGGACCTGTCCGCCCGCTACGCTGACGCGCCGCCCAAGGGAGAGATTGTCGTCATCGTCGGCCCGCCCGGCGAGTCTCCGCCGCCCAGCCCCGAGGATGCGGACGCCGCGCTGCTGGAGGCGATGGCGCGTCTGCCCGTGTCGAAGGCGGCGGGCGAGGTGGCGAAGAAATTCGGCCTCGACCGTCGGACCCTCTATGACCGGGCGATGGAATTGAAGGGGTGAGCCGCCAACAGGCGGAAAGGCGCGGGCGGCAGGCCGAACGCATCGCCGGCTGGTGGTTGCGCCTGAAAGGCTGGCAGATTGTCGGCCGGCGGATGCGGACACCGGCGGGAGAGGTCGATCTGGTCGCGCGTCGGGGATCGATGCTGGCCTTCGTCGAGGTGAAGGCGCGCGGATCGACGGCGGAACTCGATCAGGCGATCGACGAACGGCGGCTGGCGCGGGTCGCGGCGGCGGCGGACATCCTCTGGCACCAGCTGGCAAAACCCGGTGACGACATGCGAATCGACGTCATCCTCCTTGCGCCGGGCCGCCCGCCACGCCATCTGGCCAATGTCTGGCATGGGGGGTGATCGTCTACCCCGTCAACCATCCCGAAATGTCGTCGTTAGTGGAAGGTTTTCTGAATGACCGAACTCAACCCCCTGACCGTCGCCGTGCAGATGGACCCGATGGAGGGTATCAGGATCGCGGGCGATTCGACCTTTCACATCATGCTGGCGGGGCAGGCGCGCGGGCATCGGCTCTATCATTATCTGGCGCCTGACCTGACCTTGTCCGACGGACGCGTACTGGCCAGGGCGCGGCCGGTGAAGGTGCAGAAGGTGGATGGCGACCATTTCGCTTTCGGCCCGGAGGAGGTGATCGACCTCGGCCGTGACGTCGATGTCGTGCTGATGCGGCAGGACCCGCCATTCGACCTCAGCTATATCACCGCCACCCATCTGCTCGAACGGGTGCAGGAAGAGACGCTGGTGGTGAACGATCCGGCCAGCGTCCGCAACGCGCCCGAAAAGCTGTTCGTGCTCGACTATGCGCGTTTCATGCCGCCGACAATGATCACGCGCGACCTGGCGCAGGTAAGGCGCTTCCTCGCCGAGCATGGCGAGATCGTGGTGAAGCCGCTCTACGGCAATGCCGGCAATGCGGTGTTCCATGTCGGCCAGTCGGGGGCGAACCTGTCCGCGCTGGTGGAACTGTTCAATGCTTCCTGGGTCGAACCCTTCATGGTCCAGGCCTTCATCCCCGGCGTCGCGGAGGGCGACAAGCGCATCGTCCTGATCGACGGAGACGTCGCGGGCGCGGTCAACCGCATTCCCGGCAAGGGCGAGATACGGTCGAACCTGGCCGTCGGCGGATCGGCCGCCAAGACGGAACTGACCGAGAAGGAACGCGAAATCTGCGCCGCGCTTGGTCCGGAACTCAAGGCGCGCGGGCTGCTCTTCGTGGGGATCGACGTGATCGGCGGGCAATGGCTGACCGAAATCAACGTGACTTCGCCCACCGGGATCGTGTCGATCGACGGTTTTGACGGCACCGATACCGGCGGCATGATCTGGGACGCGATCGACGCCCGGCTGGCGCTGCGCGCGGCGGACTAGTCAACGACCTGTATTGAACGGAGGGGGAGGACGCGCGTTATCACCACCGTTCGTGTCCCTGAGAACCGAGTGAGCATATATTCATGACCGACTGGGTTCTCCGCCTGATCGATGCGGGCGGTTATTGGGGCATCTTCGTCCTGATGATCCTCGAAAATGTCTTTCCGCCCATCCCGTCCGAACTCATCATGGGGATCGGGGGCATCCGCGTCGGGCAGGGGCGGATGGAGATGGGCTGGCTGCTCTTCGCCGGGACGCTGGGCACCACGGTCGGCAATTATTTCTGGTATCTGGTCGGCCATGTATTGGGGTTTGCGCGCCTGAAGCCCCTGGTCGACCGCTATGGCCGCTGGGCGACACTGGAATGGCACGATGTCGAGGCGCTCGACCGGCTGTTCGGCAAATATGGGCAGATCGTCGTGTTCGTCTTCCGCTTCATGCCCGCGCTGCGCACCATGATTTCGCTGCCAGCGGGCCTCTTCCGCATGGGCCATGTCCGCTTCCTGCTCTGGACCGCCGGGGGCGCACTGATCTGGAACATCATCCTGGCCTATGCGGGATTCATCCTGGGCCGCAACTTCCGTGAGATCGACGCCTATGTCGGCCCGGCCGCGACTGCCTGCGTCGTCGGCGCGATCATCCTCTATCTCTGGCGGCTGGCGACCTGGCGGCCCAGGGGCTGATCGATCACGCCCTGGGATGGGCGTTGCGATAGATGTCGAGCAGGTGGGCGGCGTCGACCTGGGTATAGATTTGCGTGGACGACAGGCTGGCATGGCCCAGCAGTTCCTGCAAGCTGCGCAGGTCCGCGCCGCGACCCAGCAGATGCGTCGCGAAACTGTGGCGCAGCGCGTGCGGCGTAGTCCGGTCCGACAGGCCCAGTCGCCCGCGTGCGCCCTGCACCGCGCGCCGGATCAGCGCGGGGGACAGCGGTCCGCCCCGCGCGCCCCGGAACAGCGGCTCGTCGCGGGCCATGGGATAGGGGCAGGCGTCGACATAGGCGTAGACCGCCTCGGCCACCTGCGGCAGTAGCGGCACGATCCGGGTCTTGCCTCGCTTGCCGGTGACGCGCAGCGTTTCGCCCAGTGGCAGGATGTCGCCCTTGAGGCCCATCGCCTCGCCGATGCGCAGTCCCGCGCCATAGAGGAGCAGCAGCACCGCCCAGTCGCGCGCGCCGATCCAGCCTTCCCGCGCAGTTTCGGCGATGTCCGCGGCCAGCGCCACCGCCTCGTCGGGGGATATGGGGCGGGGCAGGCCGCGCTTGACCCTCGGTCCCTTGAGCTGCGGCAGTTTCGCGTCCTGGCCGCCGATGAATTTCAGGAAGCCACGCACTGCCGATAATTCGCGCGCCGCCGACAGATTGCCGATCCCGTCCATCCGCCGGCTGGTCAGAAAGGCGCGCAGGTCCGCCTGGTCGAGACTGGCCAGTGCCGCCGCGGTGACGGCCGCGCCGCGATGCTCCGCCAGAAAGGCGATCAGCCGCTCCGCCGTCGCCACATAGGCCCGCACCGTATGGAGGGAGCGCCGCCGGTCGAGCGCCAGATGCTGGCGCCAGCGTTCGACGAGCGATGGGGAGAGGGTGGCGGACATCATGGCACAAGCCTATCAGAGCGTCGAGTGGCAGGACAACCCGCCCTTGAAATCCGCGCCGAAATGGGCACATGGGAAGCATGGCTACCCCCTTCGATCCGGCCGCCCTGCCGACCGGACTCCTGATGCCGCTCAGCCCTCTGGTGGCTCGCGTGCTGGCGCCCAATCCGTCGCCCTTCACCTACACAGGCACCCAGACCTATGTGGTGGGATCAGAAGCGCTCGCGATCGTCGATCCCGGCCCGGACGATGCGGATCATCTGGCCGCGCTGAATGCCGCCATTGCCGACCGCCCGGTCGTCGCGATCCTGTGTACGCACACCCATCGCGACCACAGCCCCGCCGCGCGTCCGCTGAGCGAAGCCAGCGGCGCACCGGTCATCGGCTGCGCACCCCTGACGCTGGAGGATGACGGCCCGCGCGCCGACGCCGCGTTTGACGCCGATTATCGGCCCGACCGCGTGCTGGCCGATGGCGAGCAGGTGCAGGGGCCGGGCTGGACGCTGGCGGCGGTGGCGACGCCGGGCCATACCTCGAACCATCTCTGTTTCGCGCTGCGCGAGGAAAAGGCACTGCTCACCGGCGATCATGTGATGGGCTGGTCGACCAGCGTCATCTCGCCGCCCGATGGCGACATGACCGCCTATATGCGCTCGATGCAGCTGCTGCTCGATCGCGACGACGCGGTCTATTATCCGGCGCATGGCGATCCGATCGACAATCCGCAGCGGCTGGTGCGGGGCATGATGGGCCATCGCAAGCAGCGCGAGGGGCAGATCGTGCGCTTCCTCGAACGAAACGGCGACAGCGCCATCCCGGACATGGTGGCCGAAATGTACAAGGGCGTCGATCCGCGCCTGCATCCCGCCGCCGGCCGCTCGGTGCTGGCGCATCTCATCGATCTGGATGGCCGGGGCATCGCCGCCCCCCTCGGGGACGGGCGATGGCAGATGCGCTGAAGCGCCATGCCGCGCCGGTCGCGCTGGCGCTGCTGATCCTGCTGATGGGGGTAGCGATGCTGGTCGGCTGGCAACGCTATAACCGCGATTATGTGGTGGCGGTCGAGGATGACGGATCGGCGGTGACGAAGATCATCGCGGAGAAGATCGCTGGCTCGGCCAGTCTGCGCGTCTCGCAGCTCAACGGCACGATCCAGAGCACGGCGCAGGACGTGCGCGGCTTTGGCTGGCTCAAGTCCGACCAGGTGGTGAAGATGCCCTATTCTGTCGATTATTTCATCGATCTGGGCGGCCTCTCGGCGCGTGATCTGGAATGGAACCCGCAAAGCCGCACCCTCATCGTCAATGCGCCCGATGTGAAGCCGGATCGGCCCAATCTGGACGAGGCGCGCCGGACCCTGGTGCGTACCAGCGGCCTGTTCGTGACGCGGGAGGCGGGTGAGGAACTGAGCCGTCGCACCTCTGCGCACGCGCAGGTCCGGGCCGAAGCCTCGGCCCGATCGCCCGAGCGCATGGCGCAGGCGCGCGAATATGGCCGCGCGGCGATCGGAAAAGTCATGGCCGCGCCGCTGGCCGCGATGGGCTATGATGATGCGCGGGTGATCGTCACCTTCCCGCCCGAGCGCAAGGAAGCGAACCGGGAGCGATGGGACGTGACCACGCCGATCAACGAGGTACTGGCCAACGAGCGGCGGCAGCGCTAGGGCGCGCGCAAAGGGCCAGACATGGGACCGAGGAGTATCAGGGTATGACCGCCGTCACCGCCATTCCGCAGGGCATTGACCTGCGCGCGGAAATCGATCGCCTGCGCAAGGAGCGCAACGCCGTCATCCTGGGCCACTATTACCAGACGCCCGAAATCCAGGACTTGTCGGACTTTGTCGGCGACTCCCTTGAACTGTCGCGCAAGGCGGCGGAGACGGACGCGGACGTCATCGCCTTTTGCGGCGTGCGCTTCATGGCGGAAACGGCCAAGATCCTCTCCCCCGAAAAGATCGTCGTGCTGCCGGACATGGACGCCGGCTGCTCGCTGGAGGACAGCTGCCCGCCCGCCCAGTTCAAGGCGTTCCGCGAGGCGCATCCCGATCATATCGCGCTCAGCTACATCAACTGTTCGGCCGAGGTGAAGGCGCTCAGCGACATCATCGTCACCTCCTCGTCGGCGGAAAAGATACTGGCGCAGATCCCGAAGGATCAGAAGATCATCTTCGGCCCCGACAAGCATCTGGGCGGCTACCTCAAGCGCAAGCTGGGTCGCGACATGCTGCTCTGGCCGGGGGTCTGCATCGTGCACGAGGCGTTCAGCGAAACCGAACTGCTCAAGCTCAAGGCCCAGCACCCGGACGCGCCGATCGCCGCGCACCCGGAATGCCCGCCCTATATCGTCGATCATGCCGATTATGTCGGATCGACCAGTGGCATACTGGATTTCGCCAAGACCATGCCCGGCGACACGCTGATCGTCGCGACCGAACCGCATATCATCCACCAGATGCAGAAGGCGGTTCCGCACAAGAATTTCATCGGCGCGCCCGGCGCCGACGGCAACTGCAACTGCAACATCTGCCCCTATATGGCGCTTAACACGATGGAGAAGCTGTATCTCGCCCTGCGCGACCTCCAGCCGCGCATCGAAATGGACGAGACGCTGCGGCTGCAGGCGAAGAAGAGCCTCGACCGGATGCTGGAAATGGCCAGCGGCACGGTGGGTCAGGGCGATCTGGGCGCGCGCTGAGGCGAATCAGCTGCGATAGGTGAGCCGCTTTTCGCTGAGCATCGGCTGGTGCCATAATGTCTGGCAGGGAAAGGCGGCGAAGGCCGGATCTCGCGTCAGCAAGGTCAGGCCTTCCAGTTCCGCCTGCGCCGCCAGCATCCGATCGAACGGGTCGCGATGCGGCGCGTCATAGGCGCCGGCGCGCAGGCCGTGCGCCATGGTCAGGTTCAACGGCTTGAAATCCGCATCCAGGACCGCCGCCTCATAGCGATCCAGATAGGGCAGGAGTTGCGGCAATTTGCCCAGGCGCGCCTTGGTCGCGATTTCCCAAGCATTGACGCTGCTGACGAAAATCCGGTCGGCCCCGCTTTCGATCATCTGATCGATCGTGTCGGGCAAAAGGCTGCGATCGGTCCACCACCAGATCAACACATGGGTATCCAGCAACAGTCTCAATCGCCATGCCCCTCCCACAGGCGCAATTCTTCTTCGGGCAAGGGATCGAAAATCTCGTCGCCGACCGTGAAGAGGCCAGCAAACTGGCCGCCCCGACGTTTCGGACGCACCTGTACTGCATCGATCGGAACCAATTTCGCATAAGGCTTGCCGGCCTTGGCAAGGATGATTTCCTCGCCGGCATGAGCGCGGTCCAAGAGTTTGGAAAAGTGCGTCTTGGCTTCGTGAACATTGACGGTGGCAGTCATGAGCTTAATATGGACTAAGTCCATGGACTAAGTCAAGTCCGGAAACGGGTTGCGGCGCGCGGTGCGACACGGCTAGAGAGGGCGCCATGACCTTCTCCCTCCCCGGTTTCGATCTCGATGCCTTCATCGCTGCCACCCTGGCCGAGGATCTTGGCCCGGGTGGCTGCGACGTCACGAGCGAGGCGGTGATCCCCGCGGACGCTGTCTTCGAAGGCGTGATGGACAGCCGTGACGCGGTGACGCTGGCGGGGCTGCCGCTCTCCATAGCCTTCTTCCGCGCGCTCGACCCGGACGTGACGATCGAGCCGTTGCATCAGGATGGCGATCGCGTCGCAGCCGGCACCGACATATTGCGCATCCGGGGCAAGGCGCGGGCAATGCTGACGGCGGAGCGATCGGCGCTCAACACCGTCCAGCACCTGACCGGCATTGCCACCATGACCCGCGCCTATGTCGATGCGATTGCGGGCACGGGCGCGACCCTGCTCGACACGCGCAAGACGATTCCGGGCCTGCGCGTCCTGGAAAAATATGCCACCCGCATGGGCGGGGCGACCAACCATCGCATGGGTCTGTGGGACGCGGCGATGATCAAGGACAATCATGTCGGGGTCGCCGGATCGGTCGAGGAAGCGGTGCGCCGCGCAGTGGCCGCAGGGGTCGATCGGATCATCGTCGAGGTCGACCGGGTCGACCAGATCGAGCCGGCGCTGGTGGCAGGCGCGACGCATCTGCTGCTCGACAATATGGACGCTTCCACCCTGCGCGGCGCGGTGGCCCTGGTCGCGGGGCGCGTGCCGACCGAGGCATCGGGCGGCGTGACGCTGGAGACCATACGCGCCAGGGCCGATACGGGCGTCACCTATATCAGCGTCGGCCGCCTGACCCAGTCGGCTCCGGCTGCCGACATCGGCCTCGATTTCGCCTGTGCTTAAAATGCTGCTGCCCCTGATCGCGCTTGCCATGCCGGGCGTCGCCATGGCGCAGGCCGGCCAATGCCGCCTGCCTGCGGTGATCGCCCGCCCGCATGTCGAAGGGCCAAGCGACAGCGAACCGAAGCGCGTCCTGCCGATCGGCTATTATACGCTGGCGGTCAGCTGGACCCCGCAATATTGCAAGACGTCGCGCGGCGGCGCGCGCGATGCGTTTCAGTGCCGGTCGGACAACAAATTCGCCTTCACGCTGCATGGCCTCTGGCCCGACGGCTATGACCGGGAATGGCCGCAATATTGCAAGTCCGCTGGCCCCCTGCCGCGCAAGGTGATCCGAGACCATCTCTGCGCTACGCCCTCGGTGCAGCTGATCCAGCATGAATGGGTCAAGCACGGCACCTGTATGCCGACGACCCCGACCAAATTTTTCGCCCTGTCGCGCAAACTCTACGCCGCCCTGCGCTATCCCGACATGGCGGCGCTAGCCGCGCGAACCATCCTGTCTGCGCGCGATTTCGCCAAAGCCTTTGCCGCGGCGAATGCAGGCATGGTCGAGGACGGCATCCGTCTGAACGTTACACGCGACGGAAGCTTGAGCGAAGTGTGGATCTGCATGGACCGCCAGTATCGCTACATCGCCTGCCCGCCGCAGCAGGGCGGGGTCAAGGACCGGGCGCAATTGCGGATCGAACCGTTCCGCTGACCGTCACCCGTCGATCGTCACCGTAGAGGGATGGTGGCGGTCGAGATGCTTGCGGATGATGCGCAGATTCTTGCTGTTGGACTTGTAGAGAAAGTCGAACAGGTCGCCCGCGAAGGGGATCGCGCCGATCAGCGTATCGACGCCGACATTGGCGGCCATGCGGGTGATCTGCCATTTCGACATGCCCAGATTGCGTGCTTCCCACACGATCCACGCACCCATGGCCGCCGTCGCGATGTCGCCGACCACCGGGATCAGGCCGATCAGGCTGTCGAGCCCCACGCGCCGGGTGGTGCCGGGAATGACGAACAGCCCCTCCAGCATCGCCTCCATCGCCTCGATCCGGCGGCGCACCGAGGCCGGATCGCGGCCAAAGCCCGGCAAGTCCCGAACCATGCGGTCGAACTGATCCTGCGAAAGCGCCATTATCCTGTCTCCTTGCCCCCTAATTGGGGCGGCGGAAGAGATGGTTCAATGGGTGGCGCGCGCGGGGCGAGGGCATGAAGCCGGTCAGCCGCCTGGACACCAGCGACCAGCGGACGGGCGCGCCCAGCGCGATATAACCGTTATGCGCCTGCATCAGCGCTTCGGCCTCGGCGATCCGCGCGCTGCGCTCCGCAGCCGTACTGGCGAGGCTGGCGGCCTGCAACTGGGCGTCGGCGGCGTCGCTGCAATGCACCTTTCGCGCGCAGCCGACCCGGCCCAGATACCAGAGCGCGCTGTCATAGGGTGCGACCTCGTCGATCAGGCGCAGGTCCGCAGGCGCCCCCGTATCGACCCGGCGCGCGTCGAGGCCGATGGCGGCCAGGTCGCGGCGCAGAAGGCCGAACAGCAGGGTCGCGCCCGGTCCGGTGGGCAGTGCGATACGCAGCGTCGGCGGTGCGCCATTGTCCGCGCGCCAGCGCGTGATGGTCGCGCTCGCCTGCGCGCGGCGATCCTCCATTGCCATTCCCGCCCAGGCCGGCGGGGTGGGATTGCGGCCCAGGTCCAGCGCAGACGGCACGATCTGTTCGGTCGTGGCCCATCCGCCCAGCGGGAAGACGGCCGGCAGCTGGCTGCGATCGATCGCCATGTTGATCGCTGCGCGGACATTGTCGTCGTCCAGCAGCTTGCCTTCGCCCACCATGGTGAGGCCCAGCAATCCCTGCACTGGGTCGGCGCGCACCGCATCCCGATCAATCCCGGCGGGCAGCAGCAGGGGCAGGTCCGAAAAGCGGCCGCCCAGCACCAGCGCCGCCTGCCTTTCCCGGAAACGGATGATGGCGAGCGCCGCGCCTTCGCTGCGCAACACGCGCAGTTGCGACGGGGGAACCGGACCTTCGGCCGATTTGTCATCGCCGGTCGATCGATCGATCGGCGTCAGCAGCAAGGCCTTGCCCTGTGCCGCGCGGCGATAGGGACCGGTGCCGCCCTCGCGCGAAAGCACGCCCATTTGCGGCTGGGCCAGCATCTGGAGCATGAAGGGGCGGGCTGCGGCCATGCGGATTTCAATCACCTCGCCGGTCATGGGCACCACGGTCTGCACCGCGTCGAGCGGCCCGTCCGGATCGAAGCGGCGCAAAGAGACGATACGCGCCATCACTATGCGCGCGACATCGGGCGCGGTTACGCGGGTGCCGTCCGCCCAGAAGGCGCGGCGCAGGCGGAAGATATAGCTGCGCCCGTCATCCTCGACGATCCATCGCTGCGCCAGTCCTGGCAGGATGTTGCCCGCGGCATCGAAGCCGACCAGCCCCTGCGCCGTGCTTTCCAGCATCAGCTTGGCGGCGGGGTTGGGGAGATTCTGGAGCGGCTTCGCGAAATCGTCGCGGTCGCCCACTATGCTGACCACCACCGGCCCGCTGCCTTCGCCCGAACAGCCGGCGAGCGCGGCGCCGATTGCGACGCTTGCTGTCAGCAGGCCGCGCCGGCCATGGCCGAGAAGGAGGGAGAGGACGCCCATGTCGGTCCCAGGATTAGCCGTTCATCGCCGTGCCGCCAACCGGGATCAGTTCAGAGCATATGTCATAAAAATGCCATCATACCTACGCCTGTTTGTAACAGAAAATTCATACGGGCGTCGCCAGACATGGAAGGGAAACAGATGACGCCCCGAATTCGACTGGCTGCCGGTACCGCGCTGGCGCTGCTGATGACGCCGGTGCCGGTCGCCGCCCAGGCGATCAGCGCCGCAGAGGCCGATGCGCTGCGGGCGCAGATCGCCGCGCTGAAGGCGCAGGTCGACCGGCTGGAGGCGCGACTGGACAGCGCACCCGCCGCGCCGCAGGCTGCCGCCGTCGCCCCGACGACGTCGCCGGTGCCCGCTCCGCCGGTCCAGGTGGCGCAGGCCAAGCCTGCCGGCGATACGGCGGTCAGTTGGAAGGGCGGACCCGTCTTCAGCAAGGGCGCGGCCAGCTTCCACGTCAAGGGACGCATCCAATATGATGCCGGGCTGCTGATGACCCCGGATAGCGTCAATGACCGGGCCAAGGGATATTCCAACGAACTGCGCCGGTTGCGACTGGGCGGTGAAGGGCAATTGGGCGGCGGCTTCGGCTATAAGCTGGAACTGGAGCTGTCCGACAACAGCGTCGACCTGGTCGACACCTTCATCACCTATGAAAAGGGGCCGTGGCTCGTCACCCTGGGCAATCACAACGCCTTCCAGTCGTTGGACGAACTCATCAGCGACACCGGCGGCGCGGTGATGGAGCGCGCGGCCTTCACCGATGCGTTCGGCTTCGAGCGGCGGCTGGGCCTGTCGGCGCAATATCGCTCCGGCATCCTGCTGGCCCAGGCGGGCATCTTTTCCGACAGCGCCGATTCGCTGACCAATGATTCGGATGGCGCCGATGGCGGCGACGAAAACAACAGCTACGGCGTCGACGGCCGCGTCGTGCTGGCGCCGAAGCTGGGCAAGACCCAGCTGCATTTCGGCCTGTCGGGCCATTGGCGCGATTTCCAGCGGTTGAGCGAAAATCCGCAGCGTTACCGCCAGCGCGCCTATCTCCACTCCGCCAACAGCCGCTTCCTCGCGACGCCCAACATTCCGGCCGATGGCGAGAGCCATTATGGGCTGGAGTTCGCTGGCGAGCGCGGGCCGCTCTGGTGGGCGGGCGAGGCGCACTGGCTGCGCGTGTCGCGGCCGGGCCTTGCCGATCCGACCTTCTTCGGCGGCTATGGCGAGGTGGGCTATGTCCTGACCGGCGAAAGCCGCGGATACAAGAATGGCATCTTCGGCATCGTCAAGCCCGACAGCCCGGTCGGCAGCGGTGGCTGGGGCGCGTTGCAGGCGACGCTGCGCTACGATTATCTCAGCCTCAATGACAAGGATATCGTCGGCGGTACCCAGAATGGCGTGATCGCGGCGCTGGTCTGGACCCCGGTCGAATTTCTGCGCTTCAACGTCAATTACGCCCATCTGCAATATACCGACGCGGCGATCCGTGCGGGCAGCCGGCGCGACTATGGCGTCGACGTGATCGGATGGCGCGCGGAACTGGATTTCTGACCCACGGCCATCGGCATCCGGCGCGGCGCTGAGTCGGCCCGGATGCCGACCCCGGTCATCGCGCCGGCAAGGGAGATGCGGGTCCGCTTCAATCACTAAGCCTTGGAATTTCACGCGCTCGCCCTACATCGGGATCAGTTTTTGCGATTGATTCTCAATTGGGAGTGTTGAATGTCCGCGACCCGCAGCGAAACCGACAGCATCGGCGCGATCGATGTCCCCGCCGACGCCTATTGGGGGGCGCAGACGCAGCGCAGCATCGAGAATTTCCCCTTCGGCGCGACCGAGCGGATGCCGATCGGCATCGTCCATGGCCTCGCCATCGTGAAGCAGGCGGCGGCGCGGGTGAACCGCCGGCATGGGCTGGACGGGGCGCTGGCCGACGCGATCGAGGCCGCCGCCGCCGAAGTGATCGAGGGCAGGCATGACGACCAGTTTCCGCTGGTCATCTGGCAGACCGGCAGCGGCACCCAGTCCAACATGAACGTCAACGAAGTGATCGCCGGTCGCGCCAACGAGATGCTGACCGGCCAACGCGGCGGGAAATCGCCCGTTCATCCCAACGATCATGTCAATATGAGCCAGTCGTCCAACGACAGCTTCCCCACCGCCATGCACATTGCCGCCGCGCTCGCCGCGACCCACCGGCTGCTCCCCGCACTGGAACGGCTGGAACGCGCCATGCTGGAGAAGGCGACGGCCTGGGCGCAGATCGTCAAGATCGGCCGCACCCATTTGCAGGATGCGACGCCGCTGACGCTGGGCCAGGAATTTTCCGGCTATTACGAGCAGTTGCGTCTGGCCCGCATCCGCACCATGCCGCTGGTCGAACATGGCCTGTCGCGGTTGGCGCAGGGCGGCACGGCGGTTGGGACCGGGCTGAACACGCCTCCGGGCTTCGCCCAGGATGTGGCTGACGAGATAGCGGCCATCACGGGCTTCCCCTTCGAAACCGCCCCCAACAAGTTCGAGGCGCTGGCCAGCCATGACACGCTGGTCGATTTCTCCGGCCGGCTGAACATGATCGCCGTCGCCCTGACCAAGATCGCCAACGACATCCGCCTGCTGGGGTCGGGGCCGCGGTCGGGCCTGGGCGAGCTGGACCTGCCAGCCAATGAACCGGGCAGTTCGATCATGCCGGGCAAGGTCAACCCGACCCAGTGCGAAATGCTGACCATGGTCGCCGCGCAGGTGATCGGCAATCACCAGGCCGTCACCGTGGGCGGGATGCAGGGTCATATGGAGTTGAATGTGTTCAAGCCAGTGATCGGTGCGGCCGTGCTGCGCTCCATCCATCTGCTGTCGGTGGGCATGGAGAGCTTCGCCGAGCGCTGCGTGGAGGGGCTGGAGGCCAACGAGGCCCGCATCGCCGAACTGGTCGATCGGTCGCTGATGCTGGTGACGGCGCTGGCGCCCGAAATCGGCTATGACAATGCCGCCGCCATCGCCAAGCACGCCCATAAGAAGGGGCTGACGCTCAAACAGGCGGGGCTTGAACTGGGGCTGGTCGACGAGCCGACCTTCGACCGGCTCGTGCGGCCCGAAAATATGGTCTGATCCAGATCAACTGGCGGAACCGGGCGCGCTCCGGTACATTGACCGCCTATGAAGAAGAAAGGCATCATCCCCGCCGCACCGCTGGTGACGATCCGTCCGCCCAGGAAGGCGGGACTGCTGCGCAAGGCGGCGCGCGTTGGCGCCACCGTGGTCGCGGCGCGCGTCGCGGCGGCGACCGGCAAGAAGGGCGTCATCGGCCTCATTGCCGGTGCGGGCGCCAAACGCATCATCATGCGCTATCCAGCCGGCGCGCTTTTCGTGACCGGCGCTTACATGGCTGGCAAGCTCTATGAGGCGAAGCGCGAGGCGGATCGGAAGAAGACGCAGAAGCTGCTGCCTGACAAGAGCGGCGATCCCATTCCGATCGACCATGCGCGCAAGGCGCGCCAAGGCTAAAGCGCGGCCTGCCATTCCCGGACCGCGTCGACCGGGAAGGTCAGCATCAGGACATTGAGCGTCAGATTGTCGCGTATCACCGCCAGCGCGAGCAGTTCGAGCGCGATGCCGAGCCCGATGGTCATACGGACCGGTGCGCGGGCGGCGAACAGGAAGCCGATCGCCATCATGCCGATATCGCTCATCGAATTGAGGATCGAATCTCCGGAATAGCCGAGCGCGATGGTCGCCGTGCGATAGCGGTCGATTATCAGGGGTGAGTTTTCGAGGATTTCCCAGGCCGATTCGACCGCCACCGCCACTGCCAGCCGGGCGCCCTGCGGGCGACGCGGTAACAGCCACCAAGTGCCCGCGTAGAAGAGGAAGCCGTGGATTACATGGCTCAGGCTGTACCAGTCGGCGATATGCTGGCTGTTGCCGCTGTCGAGCGCGCCATGCCAGAGTTCCACCCGGCCGCAGGTGCAGATCGGGGGACGGTTCATGAGGAATAGGATCGCGCAGGCCGCCGCCGCAATCAGCGCGGCGAGGATAAAGCCGCGCCGATTCATCCTTTTACGCGTGCGCCCCATGGCTCCTGTTCCCACCCCCTTGCAAAAACGCGTCTCTGGCGTCACTAGCGGCCATGGCTGACAGCATCCAGACCGAAACCCCCGATTTCAAGCGCCGGGGTGTCCTCTTCGTCCTTTCTTCGCCTTCGGGCGCGGGCAAGTCCACCATCGCGCGCAAGCTGCTCGCTGCAGAGCCGGACCTGTCCATGTCGGTGTCGGCGACGACGCGGCCGATGCGGCCGGGCGAGGTTGACGGCAAGGATTATCATTTCGTCGACCTGGAGGAATTTCGCCGGATGACGGCGGACCATGAATTCCTCGAATGGGCCCATGTCTTCGGCCAGCGCTACGGCACGCCCCGCGCGCCGGTGGAAGCCATGCTGAAGTCGGGCAAGGACGTGCTGTTCGACATCGACTGGCAGGGCGCGCAGCAGTTGCACCAGATCGCCGGCGGCGACGTGGTCCGGATCTTCATCCTGCCGCCCTCGATGGAGGAACTGGAGCGCCGCCTGCGCGGCCGCGCCACCGACAGTGACGAGGTGATCGACGGTCGCATGGCGCGCGCGGCGGGCGAAATCGCCCACTGGGACGGCTATGATTATGTGCTCTGCAATGTCGATGCGGAGGATTGCTTCCAGCGGGTGCAGACCATCCTGCATGCCGAGAGGATGAAGCGCAGCCGCCAAACCGGCCTGATCGGCTTCATCCGCAAGCTCAGCCGCTACCACCAGGAAGATTGAGCGCGGGACGCTCTCTCTCTCTCTCTCTCTCTCTCTCTCTCGGACTATCGCTCGAACCCCGCCGGGTCAGTCCAGTCCGGGTGCGTCCAGGCCATCGCCTTGAACAGCGTGCCCATCGCTTCCCCGTCGGTCAGCCGGGCGCGGGCCGCCTCCACCTCCGCCGCCCGCGCGGGCGCGGTGCGAGCCAGTTGCTCGGCGCGGGCGTCGATGCCGAGCTGGCGCAGGAAGTCGCCCTGGCCGACCGGACCATGGACCCGCAGCCCGGCCTGCCGCGCCATATTGCCAAGCATGGTGAAATCGACATGGGTGGTAAGGTCCGCCTCGCCCGGATCAGCGAAGGGATCGGCGAAGCGGTGCGCCTTCACCGCCTGCAACGTGTCGCCCAGCGCCGGCCCTTCATAGCCATAGTCGATCAGGATCGCCGCGCCGCCCTGTCGCGCGATGCGATGGGCCAGGGCATAGGCGATTTCCGCCCCGACGATCGGGGACTCGATGATCGCGCCCTCCGGCGCTTCGGCTGCCATTGGCGGCAGGCCCGATTCGATGCGGCGATAGCCCGCGACCGGAATGAAGCGCCCTTCTTCCTCACGCGCGATGACGACCCGCTCGCGCCATTCCTCCCCGACACGGATACACTGGCGCACGGGCAGGGCATCGAAAAACTCGTTGGCCACGACCAGCAGCGGTCCCTGATCGGGCAAAGTGTCGATGCGGTCGTGATGGACGACATGGGGGAGCAACGCGCGCTGCCGGTCGCGCAGGGTGGGGCTGGTTTCGACCAGATGGACCTTGGGCGCGATCGCCGCGCGCTCCATCGCCCGCAGCGCATCCGATGCCAGCGTGCCGCGCCCCGGCCCCAGCTCGACATAGGCCGCGTCCGGCCGCCGGCCCGACCGCATCCAGACATCGGTCAGGGCGAGGCCGACCAGTTCGCCGAACATCTGGCTGATTTCCGGCGCGGTGGTGAAGTCGCCGCCTGCGCCCAGCGGATCGCGGGTCGCATAATAATGCTGGTTCGCCTCGCCGATATAATGGGCGATCGAGATGGGTCCGCCCGAGGCGATCTGCCGCGCCAGCCGCTCGGCCAGCGACAGGGGTTCAGGCGACACTCTCGGTTCCCGCGATCGGCTCGACCCGCAGGCGGCGACCCTTGGCGGTGACGATCAGGTAAAGGCCGCCCAGGATCATGGGAATGCACAGCCACTGGCCCATGTGCAGGCCGGTGCGGGCGGCAAATTCCATCAGCTGGGCATCGGCTTCGCGGACATATTCGATCGCGAAGCGGAAGCAGCCATAGCCGAACACGAAGATGCCGACCAGCATACCCGGCTTGTAGCGGGCGCGGGTCTTCCAGAAGGCGAAGGCGAGGATCAGGAACAGGACCAGGCCTTCCAGCACGGCTTCATAGAGCTGGCTTGGATGACGGGGGAAGGGGCCGCCGGTGGGGAAGATGATCGCCCAGGGCACGTCCGTCTCCTTGCCCCACAGTTCGCCGTTCACGAAATTGGCGAGGCGGCCGAAGAACAGGCCGAAGGGCACGCAGCAGGCGACATAGTCGTGGATGCGCAGCCAGCTCAGCTTTTCCTTCCACGCCATGTAGAGGATGCCGAGCGAAACGCCGATCGCCCCGCCATGGAAGGACATGCCGCCATTCCACAGTTTGAAGATATCCAGCGGATTGCGCAGGATTTCGGGCTGGTAGAAGATCACATAGGCCAGCCGCCCGCCGATGATGATGCCCAGCGTCGCGTAGAAGATCATGTCGTCGGCATGACGGCGCGCCATCGGCGATCCGGGCTGGGCGACCAGTTTCAGCAGATACCAGTAGCCGATCAATATGCCCGCCAGATAGGCGAGGCTGTACCATTTCAGCGTGAAGAAGCCGAGGTCGAGGGCGACGGGGTCCAGCCCCAGATCTTCAAAGCGGATCGCGCTCGAAGCGGCGGCGGCAAGGTCCAGGATCAAATCGGCTTCCCTCTGGTTGGACAGGGTTGACCCCATAGAGCATGGGATTGCCAAGACCAAGGGGGTGTGAAGGGCGGGGCGCCGGGATGCGCCCCGCCCTTCTTCTCGTCATCGGGGCAGGCCGAGCGCCTTCACGATGTCATCCCAGGTCACCAGCTTGAAATTCTGCGCCGCCGCGGCGTTGTGGCCGTCCTGCGCGATGAAGAGGCCGCCGGGATAGGCGGGGCCGAAATCGCCCAGCATCAGTTCGATTCCATCGGTTTCCTCCGACCCGCCGATGCTGCCATCGACGACGCGGAAGCGGCCGACATAGCTATCGTCGGACAGGCGATAGAGGACATAGGCATTGTCGCCCTGGCTGGAGACGAGGACATAGCCGTCCTTCTCGCCGATGGGCGCAATGGCGACGCCTTCGGCATCCATCACCAGATTCTTGCCGTCCGCCGCCGCGATCTTCTTGGGTGTGGTGGCGCCGGTCGCGCGCGCGTCGAACCGCCAAAGCCCGACATCCTCCTCCGCGACATAGAGCGTGCCGGTGCGGTCGTCGACGGCGCAGCCTTCCGACTGGGTGCCCAGCTTCATGCTGCGGACGACCCTGCCGGTCGGCGTCGCGCCGGTCGCGTCGAGCGCGATCTGGTTGATCGTCCCGTCCTTCAGCACGATGAACGCCGACAGGCCGCTCGCGTCGCGACCGAGGCATATGCCATAGGCTTCGCCCTTGCCCCCGTCGATCTTGCCGATGGCGGTCAGCTTCGCCGTCGCGGGATCGAGCCGGAACAGAGCGACCTTCGCGTTGGCGATGTCGTTGCGGTCGCTGGCGGCGACCAGGATGCCGGGCGCGCCGTTGATGACCACGCCATCCTTCAGGTCGACATTGTTGACCCGACCCGCATCCAGAAAGTCCCGGTTCCTGCCGTCCAGGCCATAGACATGAAGGCCCGCCTTCTTGTCGGTGCCCACGATCAGGCTCTGCGCCGGATCGGCGGCGTTGCGCCAGATCGCCGGATCGTCGGCGGCGTCGGCATTGGGGGTGCCGACCGGCGTGGTCTCACCGCGCGCGGTGACGGAGACGGCGGGGGTGGCGTTGGCGATGCGGACCGCGACCGGAATTTCCTTTTGGCCAGTGGCGCAGCCAGCAAGTGTCACAAAAGTGAAACAGGAAATCATTGAAATGTAATATTTCTTTCGCGATCCGGTCATGAATAACTCCTAGCGGCGCATGGCGACGGGCCGAATACAAGAAATGGTCCGAAGGTCAATTTTTCTCTTCTAGGATTGGGGGCATATATGGTCGCGAATAAGTGGCTGATGCTTGGTTGCGCCTCGCTGGCGCTGATTTCTTCTCCTGCTCTTGCCCAGGCGCCCGCCGCCAATGATGAGGTCGCCCGGACCGACGGCCCGATCACCCAGGCGGCTGACATCGTCGTCATCGCCGGCATCGGCTATCGCGACCGCACCGACACGCCCGAACCGGTGCTGAAATATGGCACCGAATATTTCCAGCGCTTCGAGCCGCTGACCGCCGGCGACGCGCTCAAGCGCGTGCCGTCCGTCACCTTCCTGTCGGATGTGCTCGAAAGCGACGCGCCGCAGATGCGCGGCCTGCCGCCGGGCTATACCCAGATCCTCATCAATGGCGAGCGCGTGCCGGGCTCCTCGGCCGACCGCAGCTTCTTCATGGACCGCATCCCGGCCGAATTGATCGACAGCGTCGAGATCGTCCGCTCCTCCTCCGCCCGCCGCACCGGCGACGCGATCGCGGGCACGCTCAACATCAACCTGCGCGACGGCTATGAGCTGAACGGCGGCTATGTCCGCGCCGGCGGCCTGCTCTATGACGACAATGAACTGGAACCGAGCCTGGGCTTCGTCTGGGGCGGCGCAGTCGGTCCGGGCCGCCTGCTGCTGGGCGGCAACCTTCAGGGCCGTCACAATCCAAAGCAGAAGAAGAGCCTGCGCTACGGCGATTCGCCTGAAAACAACGCGGATTACGCCACCGACGATTTCGACAATCGCGAGGACCAGCGCGACACCCGCGACGGCAAGGATTACAGCTTCAACGGCAGCTACGAGATCGACGCGGGCGACACCAATTTCAAGCTCAACGGCTTCTATGTGAAGACCGACCGGACGGAGAATGAGCGCAGCTTCGAATATGACGACGCGACCGCCGTCACCGGCCCAGTGCCTGACGGCAACCTACTGAGCGACAATGCCAATGTGGCGAAGATCGACCAGGAGAATTTCTCGATCGACGGCAAGCTCACCCAGGACTGGGCGGCGGGCAAGACCTCGCTGCGCGTGGGTTACGCCAAGTTCGTCGAGGACCGGACCGAGACCGAATATGAGATCGGCTTCGATGTGGACGACGGCGACGACCCGGAATTCGAAGGCGCGCTGACGCAGACCGACATCAAGGACCAGGAATTTTCGGTCAAGCTGGAGCATGAGGTGCCGCTCGGCGAGACGATGAAGTTCGTCTTCGGCGGCTTCTACCAGGACAAGACCCGCCGCACCGGCATTTTCGAGGCGGATCAGGAAGGCACCGGCAGCTTCGACTGGGATCAGTTCAGCCAGAACCCGACCGACCTTGCCGGCGATTTCGAGGATCTGGAAGCGACCGATGGCGGCGACAGCCGCATCAGGGAAAAGCGTCGCGACGCCTTCGCTCTGGTCGAGGGCGACACGGGTAGCTTCAAGTGGGAAGCAGGCCTGCGCTACGAACATACCAAGGTGCGCGTGACCGACTATACCGTCGACGACGACATCGCCAATCAGTCGAACAGCTATGGCAAGTTCCTGCCGTCGGCGTCCTTCAAACTGTCGCTGACGGACAAGGACCGCATCATCGGTTCGGTCGCCCGCACGCTGCGTCGCCCGCAATTCGATTATATCCTCCCTGCGACGCTGGAAGAGGAAGTCGGCGACAGCGACCTGCTCGGCAATCCGCTGCTCGACCCGGAAAGCGCCTGGGGCTTCGACATCGGCTATGAGCATCGCATGGGGAGCCGCGGCATCGTCGGCGTCAACTTCTTCTACCGCGACGTCACGGATCTGATCGAGCTGACCAACACCGGCGAGGAAGGGTCCGAAGGCGCGGGCACCTTCGTCTACACGCCGATGAATGTCGGCGATGGCAAGGTCTATGGCATCGAATTCGACCTGTCGACCGACCTCGGCTTCATCGGCCTGCCCAATACCGGCCTGTTCGGCAACGCATCCTGGCTGGACAGCGAGATCACCGATGAACTGGGCAAGCGCCGGTTCAACAACCAGTCGAAATATGTCTATAATTTCGGCTTCATCCAGGACTTCCCGACCTTCGGTGCGGCGTTCGGCGCCACCTATCGCAAGCAGGGCGCGGCCTATAGCCGGGTGATCTCGGAAGAAGTCACCACCACCTATGGCGCGGAACTGGAAGTCTTCGTCGAAAAGCGCTTCGGCAAGAAATTCACCATCCGCGCCGTCGGATCGAACCTGCTGAACGGCGCCAAGCGCGAGACGTTCAACAAGTTCGACAATCTGGCCGACCAGCTGGACCGCGACTTCGACGAATATGAGCTGGAAAGCGAAAAGGCCGGACCGGTATTCCAGATCATGGCGCGCATGGCCTTCTGACCTCAGCGCAATATCGGAACGGGGAGGGGCCGCGCCATGCGCGGCCCCTTTTCCGTGGCGAAGGGGGTCAGGCGCACTCGACCGTGACATGCTCCATGCGGGGCAGCGCGCGCACCCGCCTGCGGACCGCCATGCCGTCCGCGCCGGGGGCCAGGCTGATGATGGCGGCATGGGCGTGCGGGCCGATGCGCCAGACATGCAGGTCGCGGATGGTTGCGCCCTCCGCCTCCGTTTCGCGCCGCACGGTCGCCATCAGCGCGGGCTCTGCGGTGTCGAGCAGGATGGCGGCGGTGTCCTTCATCAGCCCCCAGGCCCAGCGCGCGATGACTACCGCGCCCAGCAGGCCGACCGCCGGGTCCATCCACCACCAGCCCAGATAGCGACCGGCCAGCAGCGCCGCGATTGCCAGCACCGATGTCAGCGCGTCGGTCAATACATGGATATAGGCGGCGCGCAGGTTGTTGTCGGCATGGCCATGATCGTGGCCATGATCGTGGCCGTGATCATGGCCATGGCCATGGTCATGGCTATGGTCGTGGCCCAGCAGGAAGGCGCTGATGATGTTGATTACCAGACCCACGACCGCCACCAGCGTTGCCTCGCCAAAGGCGACATGGATGGGCTGGAGGAAGCGCAGCGCCGATTCGACGGCGATGAACAGGGCGGTGACGCCCAGCAGCAGTGCGGAGGCGAAGCCGGCCAGATCGCCGACTTTCCCCGTGCCGAAGGTGTAGCGCGGATTGCGGGCGTGCCGTTTGGCATAGCCATAGGCCGCCGCCGCCACCGCCAGCGCGCCCGCATGGGTCGCCATGTGAAAGCCGTCGGCCAGCAGCGCCATCGATCCGGTGATCCAGCCGAAGACGATCTCCACGACCATCGTCGCGGCGGTCAGCCAGACGACCCAGAGCGTGCGCTTCGCATTCTGGTCATGTCCCGCGCTCAGATAGATATGGTCGAAATAGTGGCTTTCGTCCGTGTCGTCCGAAACGGCGGCGGCAGGTTCATGGCCATGATGATGTCCATGGTCGTGTCCATGCTCATGCCCATGCTTATGGCGGTGATCGTCGTGCATCGTCATTTCCCGTAACGGCGGATCAGTGCCAGCATTTCCTCGGTCGCTGCCGCGCGGGCTTCATCGGTGAGGCCCGGCCTTGCGACATGCTCGCGCATATGCTGCTCGATCAGTTCCTCCATCAGGCTGCCGACCGCGCCGCGCACGGACGCCACCAGCTGGAGCGTCTCCGAACAGCCCGCGTCGCCCGCCAGCTGCCGCTCGACGGCGGCGACCTGTCCGGCGATCCGGCGCACCCGCGCCAGCAGCTTGTCTCGATCCGCAATAATGTGCATAGGGTACCCCCCTATACTATATTTGGATGCGCGCCAAGGGGTGGATCGTGGGGTGATTTGTCCTAACAGGGGCATATGGCAAAGGATCTGGATTGTGACCTGGTGATCGTCGGCGGCGGGCTGGCGGGTGGGCTGATCGCGCTCGCCTTCACGGCGCTGCGACCCGACGTGCGGTTGCTGCTCGTCGAACAGGGGGAGCAGCCGGGCGGCAACCATGTCTGGTCCTTCTTCGACGGCGATGTGGCGAAGAAGGACCGGTGGCTGGTCGACCCCATGGTCGCCCATCGCTGGCCTCAGGGGCATGAGGTCCGCTTTCCCGGCCAGGCCCGGCGTCTGGACACCCCCTATAACAGCGTCACAACTGTCCAGTTCGCTGTCCATCTTAGGACTGTGCTGGGGGATCGCCTGCTGACCGGGGCGCAAGCGGGCGGCATCGCGCCCGACCATGTCGTGCTGGCCGACGGACGGACGATCCGCGCCAGCGCCGTCATCGACGCGCGCGGGGCGGGGGATCTGTCCGCGCTGCGCTGCGGCTGGCAGAAATTCGTCGGCCACGCGTTGCGCTGCGATGCGCCACACGGCATCGATCGCCCGGTCATCATGGACGCGACCGTGGAGCAGGAGGACGGCTACCGCTTCGTCTATCTGCTGCCCTGGGACGAGCGGACAATCTTCGTCGAGGATACCTATTACAGCAATTCGCCAGCCCTGGACGTCCCGGCTCTGGACGCCCGAATCGCTGCCTATGCGCGAGACAAGGGATGGCGCGCCGACCTGGTCCATCGCGAGCAGGGCGTTCTGCCCGTCGTCCATGGCGGCGACTTCGATCGCTACTGGCCCAAAGAGGATAAGGTCGCCCGCGCCGGTGTTCGCGCCGGGCTGTTCCAGCCGATGACCGGCTATTCGCTGCCCGACGCCGTCCGATTCGCGCTCTGGCTGGCGGACCAGCCCCTGGACGGCCTTCCTGCCGCCACCCGCGTCCATGCGGCCGCGCATTGGCGGCGGGGCGGCTATTATCGGCTGCTGGGCCGGATGCTATTCGGCGCCGCCCGGCCCGACCAGCGCTGGCGCATATTCGCGCGTTTCTACCGCCTCGGCCCGGATTTGATCCAGCGTTTCTATGCTGGCCGTTCGACGCTGTCCGATCGCATCCGCATCTTGTGCGGACGCCCACCCGTGCCCATAAGGGATGCCATGCGAACATTGTGGAATGCGCCCGCCTGATGAACAGGACTGCGATCGTCATCGGCGCGGGCTTTGGCGGCCTGGCGCTTGCCATCCGCCTGCAATCTGCCGGCATCGACACGACCCTGGTGGAGGCGCGCGACCGTCCCGGCGGGCGCGCCTATATGTGGGAAAGGGACGGCTTCACCTTCGATGCCGGCCCGACCGTCATCACCGATCCCGATTGCCTGGCCGAACTGTGGCGCCTGTCGGGACATGACATGGCGCAGGATGTCACGCTGATGCCGGTGTCGCCCTTCTACCGGCTCAACTGGCGTGACGGCACCAATTTCGACTATTCCAACAATGAAGTCGCGCTGCGCGCCGAAATAGCGAAGCTCGATCCCGCCGATGTCGCGGGCTATGACCGCTTCTGCGATTATGCCGCCGGCGTCTTTGAGGAGGGCTATCGCAAGCTCGGCTCGGTCGCCTTCCTCGACTTCGCCTCCATGATCAAGGCGGCGCCCTCGCTTGCCAGATATCAGGCTTGGCGCTCGGTCTATTCCATCGTCGCATCCCATGTGAAGAACGAGAAGCTTCGCGAGGCACTGTCCTTTCACACGCTGCTGGTTGGCGGCAATCCGATGAAGACCAGCGCCATCTACGCCCTCATTCACAAGCTGGAAAAGGATGGTGGGGTCTGGTTCGCCAAAGGCGGCACCAACCGGCTGGTGCATGGCATGGCGACCCATTTCGAGCGGCTGGGCGGCACGCTGCGGCTGGGTGACGCCGTCACCCGCATCGAAACCTATGGGGACAAGGCGACGGCGGTCCACACCGCGTCGGGCTGGCGCGGGGAGGCGGACGCCATCGCCACCAATGCCGACCTGATGCACAGCTATCGCGATCTGCTCGCCCATCATCCGCGCGGCGCGAAGCAGGGGGAAAAGCTGGCGCAGAAACGCTGGTCGCCCAGCCTGTTCGTGCTGCATTTCGGCATCAAGGGCAGCTGGCCGGGCATCCCGCACCATATGATCCTGTTCGGGCCGCGGTATGAAGGGCTGCTCACCGACATCTACGATCATGGCGTGCTGCCGCAGGATTTCTCGCTCTATCTGCATCATCCCACCGTCACCGACCCGTCGATGGCGCCGGAAGGCCATTCGACCTTCTACGCGCTCGCGCCCGTGCCGCACATGGGCAAGCTTCCGATCGACTGGGACCAGTTCGCCCCGGCCTATGCCGAACGCATCCTGGACGAGATCCAGCACCGGCTGATCCCGGACATCAGATCGCGGATCGTCACCCGATTCCATTATGCGCCCAGCGATTTCGGGCGCGACCTGAACGCCCACATGGGCAGCGCCTTCAGCCTGGAACCGCTGCTGACCCAGAGCGCCTGGTTCCGCGCGCACAATCGCGACGATGTCATTCCCAACCTCTATCTGGTAGGGGCCGGCACCCATCCCGGCGCGGGCATCCCCGGCGTGGTGGGCAGCGCCAAGGCGACCGCAGCGCTGATGCTGGACGATCTGGGCAGGATATGATGAAGAGACTGGCGGTCTATTGCGGGTCGGCGACGCCGGCCGATCTCACTTATGTCGACGCGGCGCGCCACGTCGGGCGCACGCTGGCCGGGCGGGGCATCGGCGTCGTCTATGGCGGCGGACGCCTCGGCCTCATGGGCGCGGTGGCGGACGCAGCGCTGGAGGCGGGCGGCGAGGTGATCGGCGTGATCCCCGAGGCGCTGGTCGGCGCCGAAGTCGCGCACCGTGGCTGCACGGAACTGCACGTCGTGCAGACCATGCACCAGCGCAAGCAGCTCTTCACCGACCTGTCCGACGGCTTCGTGACGCTGCCCGGCGGCGTCGGCACGATGGACGAACTGTGGGAAGCGATCAGCTGGGCGCAGCTGGGCTATCATCAAAAGCCGGTCGGCCTGCTCAACGTCGCCGGCTTCTACGACCAGCTGATCGGCTTCAACCGCCAGATGGTGGAGGCCGGCTTCATTCGCGCGCAACATGCCGGCATCCTGATCCATCAGGACAGTATCGAGGCGCTTGTGGACGCGATGGCGGCCTATCAGCCGCACGAGACGATTTTCGCGATGAAGGCGGATCGGTTATGATCCGTTAGCCAAGTCCGGGTGACTTTCCGGGCCGGGCAGGGCATGGGACGGGTATGTCCACCGTTTCTCCAGACCGTGCCGCCCTCGTCGCTCATGCCCGCGACAGCATCGCACGCGGTTCCAAATCCTTCGCCATGGCGTCCAAGCTGTTCGACCGGCAGACCCGCGAACGCGCCTGGCTGCTCTATGCCTGGTGCCGCAAGTGCGACGACATTGCCGATGGGCAGGACCATGGCGGCACGCTGCGGGGCGTCGCCGACGGGCAGGCGCGGCTATCGACCATTCGGGTGCTCACCGACGCGGCGCTGCGAGGAGATCGGACCGGCGATCCGGCCTTTGACGGTTTCGGCGTCGTGATGCGCGAATGCGCGATCCCGGACCGCTATGCCCATGACCTGATCGAAGGTTTCGCGCTCGACGCGCGCGACTGGCGCCCGCGCAGCGAGGCCGACATGCTGCGCTATTGCTATCATGTCGCCGGCGCGGTCGGCTGCATGATGGCGGTGCTGATGGGCGTCGATCCGGCGGATGAGGCGACGCTCGACCGTGCCTGCGACCTAGGCCTCGCCTTCCAGCTCGCCAATATCGCGCGCGACATCAGCGAGGATGAGGCGGCGGACCGCTGTTACCTGCCCGAGGAGTGGCTGGTGGAGATGGATATTCCGCCGGGCGAGCATATGAAGCCCTGGGCGCGACCGCGCCTCGCGGTCCTTGCGCGCCGGCTGGCCGACATGGCTGCCGCTTATGAAGAAAGCGCCCGCCACGGTACGGGTGTCTTGCCGGCGCGCGCCGCCTGGGCGGTTCTGGCCGCCGCCGGCATCTATGGCGACATCGCCCGTGAGGTCGCACGCCGGGGCGAACAGGCCTGGGACCATCGCGTGGTGACACTCAGGCGCGAGAAGCTGGGCTGGGTGATCCGCGCCGGGCTTCAGGTGCCCGGCCGGGCCGGGCACTGGCCGGCCGCCAGCCCCCGCTCCGCCGATCTGTGGACCCGGGCCCGCTGATTTCCGCGGGGCCGATGGCCTCCCGACGAAAAAATGGGCCGGTACTTTCGTACCGGCCCGAGGCATGTTCGCAGGAGGAACAAGGTGAGGCGGGCGGCCCTTGCCCGTCTGGCGGGCCGCCCTGCCAAACTCAGTAGTTGTAGGCGCGTTCGCCGTGGCTGGAGAGGTCGAGACCTTCCTGCTCGGCATCGGCGCTCGGACGCAGACCCATGGTCTTGTCGATCACGAAGTAGAGCACCGCGCTCAGCACGCCCGAATAGACCAGGGTGAAGAGCACCGCCTTGATCTGCGTGACGACCTGGGTCGCGATCGAGTAGCTGTCGGCGTTGAAGCCGGCCGGGAAGACGGTGTAGTCGAACACGCCCTGGCCGCCCAGCGACGGCGCCGCGACGATGCCGGTGGCGATCGCACCGACGATGCCGCCGATGCAGTGGACGCCGAACACGTCCAGGCTGTCGTCATACCCCATCTTGCCCTTCACGAAGGCGACGAAGATGTAGCAGATCGGCGAAACGACCAGACCCAGCACGATCGAGGTCATCGGCGCGCCCAGGCCAGCGGCCGGGGTGATCGCGACGAGGCCGGCAACCGCACCAGTCACGGCGCCCAGCAGCGAAGGCTTGCCATGGTGGAACTGTTCGACCAGCGCCCAGCTGACGGCCGCCGCGCAGGTGGCGAGCATGGTGTTGATGAAGGCGACGCCGGTGACGGCATTGGCTTCCAGGTTGGAGCCGGCGTTGAAACCGAACCAGCCGACCCACAGCAGCGAGGCGCCGATCATGGTCATGGTCAGCGAGTGGGGAGGCATGGGTTCCTTGGGGAAGCCGATGCGCTTGCCGATGATGAGGCAGCCCACCAGGCCGGCGATACCGGCATTGATGTGGACGACGGTGCCGCCCGCGAAGTCGAGCGCGCCCCAGCCCCAGAGCAGGCCGGCGTCGGTCGGTGCGTCAGCCAGGAAGTCCGGGCCGGCCCAGTACCATACCATGTGCGCCATCGGGAAATAGACGATGGTCAGCCACAGCACGACGAAGACGATCAGCGCCGAGAACTTCACGCGTTCGGCGAAAGCGCCGACGATGAGGGCTGGGGTGATCATCGCGAAGGTCATCTGGAAGACCACGAACACCAGTTCGGGCAGATACAGATTGTTGCTGAACGTCGCGGCATAGGTCGAACTGCTGACGTTCATCAGGAATGCCTTGTCCAGGCCGCCGACCAGCCACGGCACTGGAGTGCTGGTGGAGGTGAAGGCCATCGAATAGCCCCAGCAGGCCCAGACCAGACCCGCGACGGACACGATCATGAACACCTGCATCAGGACGCTCAGCATATTCTTGGTGCGTACCAGGCCGCCGTAGAACAGGGCGAGGCCAGGGACCGACATCATCAGCACCAGCGCGGCGGAAATCAGCATCCAGGCGACGTCGCCCTTGTTGACCATGCCGGCCATGGCCGCAGCATCCGGCGCCTTGATCGGGCCTGCGGCGGCAAGCGCCGGAGATGCGGCGAGCAGGGAAAGGCCAAGCGCCCCCGCCACCCCGCAGAGTTTCTTGGAAAAGGTCATTATTTCCCCCTTCTTACAGCGCGGTTTCGCCGGTTTCGCCGGTGCGGATACGCACCGCCTGACCGACGTCGAGGACGAAAATCTTGCCATCGCCGATGGCGCCCGAATTGGCCGCGGCCTGTGTCGCTTCCACGACGCGCGGCGCGAGATCGTCGTCGCAGACCACCTCGACCTTGATCTTGGGAACCATGTTGGTCGAATATTCGGCGCCGCGGTAGATTTCGGTCTGGCCCTTCTGGCGACCAAAGCCCTTCACTTCGCTGACCGTCATGCCGGCGATGCCGAGCGAGGAAAGTGCCTCGCGGACATCGTCCAACTTGAACGGCTTGATGATAGCCATGACAAGTTTCATGTCGCCCCCTGTTACTGGTGTGCGGACCACTACCAGCAAGAGGCGTGCCAAATTGTCAAAGGCGGGTTAATGCGGGGCTTCGGTGCGACGGCACATGTTGCAGCGCCAAAAAATTGGGCAGCAGATGGATGCTGCCTAAAAAATGGGCAGGACAGGCGCTACCAGTGCAGGCCGTGTGAGGCCGCTTCCCGTTCCTCTGGTCGTGTTTCGCGCCCTAGCGCGTCATTGCGATGCGGAAACCGGCCGAAACGGGCGATGATCGAATGATGCTCGCGGGCGAACTCCAGCGACTGCGGGTCTCCGGCGCCTTCGAACAGGGTCAGCGACAATTGCTGATCCTCCAGCGCCTCGCTGTGCTGGAAAGGCATATAGAAGAACAGGCGCCCGGCGCCGCCGATCTGGATGTCATAGCCCTGGGCAATCGCGCCGCGCGCCACGCCCCGTGCGAGTGCGTCGGTGGCGAACGCCTGCGCCGCGCCGCGGAACATGTTGCGGGGGAGCTGGTCGAACAACAGCACGGCGGCGAGGGCATCGTCGGCCCGGTCGAGAAAAGCATCCGGTGGCAGCGCCTGCTTTTTCGCCCAGAGCGTCTCGAAGCGGGCGGCACAAAGCTTGTCTAGGGCGGGATCGTGGCTCCACCATCCGGCTTCCCCGACCTGGTTGAACCAAAAATCGAGCAACGCCGCCGCCCAGTCGGCCGTCACTGCATCGTGGCTGTCGGTAAGCATGTTCATGCTCCCTCAATCGTTGGACGGCGAGGCGGTTCCGCCATTCGTGCCGCCCAAGGCTCAGGTCGCCGTGCCGCCGACGGTCAGCCCCTCCAGCAGCAGGCTCGGCTGGCCGACGCCGGCGGGCACGCTCTGCCCGCCCTTGCCGCACATGCCGATGCCTTCGTCCAGTGCCCAGTCATGGCCGATGCCGACCACCTTGGTGAGCGCGGTCGGCCCGTCACCGATCAGGGTCGCGCCCTTGATCGGGTCGCCCAGCTTGCCGTTCTCGACCTTGTAGGCCTCGGTGCAGGAAAAGACGAACTTGCCCGACACGATGTCGACCTGACCGCCGCCGAAGCTCTTGGCGAAGATGCCGGACTTCATCCGGCTCAGCAATTCTTCGGGGTCGTCCTTGCCGCCCTTGATGAAGGTGTTGGTCATGCGCGGCATGGGCGCATGGGCATAGCTTTCGCGACGTCCGTTGCCGGTCGGCGCGACGCCCATCAGCCGGGCATTGAGTCGATCCTGCATATAGCCCTTGAGGATGCCGTCCTCGATCAGGATATTTTCCTGGGTCGGCGTGCCCTCATCGTCGATCGACAGCGAGCCGCGGCGATCCATGATGCTGCCGTCGTCCACGACCGTGACGCCGGGCGCGGCGACGCGCTGCCCGATGCGACCGGAAAAGGCGCTGGTACCCTTGCGATTGAAATCGCCTTCCAGGCCATGGCCGATGGCTTCATGGACGAGCACGCCGGGCCAGCCCGAGCCGAGCAGCACGGTCATCTCGCCCGCCGGCGCGGCGACCGAGCGCATGTTGACGCGCGCCTGCGCCAGCGCTTCGTCGATCGCACGGTTCCAGATCCGGGCGTCCATCACCTGATCGTAGAGATAGCGGCCGCCAATCCCGAACACGCCGGTTTCGCGGCGGCCATTCTCCTCCAGGATGATGGAGACGTTGAGGCGCACCAGCGGGCGGATGTCGGTTGCGATGAAGCCGTCGGCGCGCACGATCTCGACCACCGACCAGCTTCCCGCCAGGCTCACCGATACCTGAGCGACCCGCGGGTCGCGGGCGCGGGCGGCCGCGTCGATCTCGGCGCAGAGCGCGACTTTCTCGGCGAAGGGCACGATCTCAAGCGGGTTGGCGTCGGTATAGAGGTGACGATTGGTGCGCTGCGGCGGCGGTGCGGGCTGACCCTTGGCCGGATCGAGCAGGGCAAGCGTCTGGGCTGCCTTGCGGATCGCCGCCTCGCTGATGTCGTTGGCGTGAGCGAAGCCCGTCATCTCGCCCGACACGCCGCGCAGGCCGAAGCCCGCATCGGTCGAATAGTCGGCGGTCTTCAATCGTCCGTCGTCGAAGCCGAAGCTCTCGCTCGCCCGATATTGCAGATAGAGTTCGCCGTCGTCGCACGCGGCCAGCGCCTGCGCGGTCAGGCGGCGCGCGCCATCGGGATCGAGCAGGCCCGGACGATAGAGCAGGCCACGGGCGTCAGTGAATTGCGAAACAGGATCGGTCATGCCGCCCGATATAGGGACGGCACGACCCAAGCCCAATGGAAAAATTAGAGGCTGGCGCCCGAGGCGATGTCCGGCTTGGTCGCGACATCGGCATTGTCGGCGACTCCGCCGATCAGCACGAAGCGGCGGTCGCAATAGCCGCAGTCGACATAGCCATGCTCGTCAATCTCCAGGAAGACGCGCGGGTGGCCGAGGGCGGCGGGAATGTCCCCCGATCCGTCGCAGGAAACGCGGGACTTGGAGACTCGGATGATTTCAGGGGGCTGGATCATGGAAAGCGGCGTTAGCAGCGGCGAAGGTGCGCTGCAATATGCGGCGGTGCCTACATCAGCCGCCAGCGCGGCGGCGTGCAGGGCGTCTTGTCGTCCGTTACCGCCAGGGATGCCGGTTTCCCGTCGGTACAGTCCGTGGCGGCCATCACCGCGAAAGGTGACAGCATCAGCAGGACCGGGGCCAGGGTGCCGCCAAGGAAAACCGCGAATTGCATTGCGTAACAATGGCGCATCCATGCTTGCTGCATGATGAATGTTACGGCTGCGCATCGGGAGATGGGGCCGGGGTCGCCGGTACGGTCCCCCGGTAGGCTTCTTAAGCGAGGAAGATGGTGGGCGATGACGGGCTCGAACCGCCGACATTCTCGGTGTAAACGAGACGCTCTACCAACTGAGCTAATCGCCCCCGTGGGGAAGGGGCCTATCTAGGGCAATCGGGCCGTGGGTCAAGCGGTCAATCGGGCAGAGCGATCATCGGGCCAGCAGGCGGCGGCTGGCGCCGAACCAGCGCATCAGCGCTTCGGCCGTCTCCTGCGCCAGGGCGATGAAGACGCGGCGGCCATCCTGCGGGTCGGCCTGTCGTTCGACCAGTCCCTTGTCGGTCAGGGTGCGAATCCAGCGCAAGGCGGTGGTCGGCGGCACGGCGGCGGCGATGCACAGGCTGGAGACGGACACGCGCTCCTGCTCCAGCCGGGCGGCGAGCAGGTCGAGCAGCATGTCCCAGGCCGGGTCGGCGAACAGGTCGCCGGGCAGGAAATCGGCGCGGATGCGGCGCGCGCGGAGCAGGTCGCGCACCTGCTGCGGGGCGATGGCGGGCGCATCCGTCGGGCGCGGGGCGGCGCTGATGGGGGCGAGCGCGGGCATCCCGATATAGTCGCTCGGCCGGTCGGAGATTCGCGGGCCGAGGTCGAAGGAGGGCGTGGCCAGGCGGTTGCGCTGGGTCAGCGCGTCGATGGTGCGGGCGAGGCGGCCCACTTCCTCGCTCAATTGCTGGAGGCGGGCGCTTTCCCGGTCGATCTCATGGACATGGCCGGGCATCGGCCGGCGCTCGCCCGCCGCCACCAGCGCGGCGGCGAGTTCGGTGCGGTCCGGGTCGCACAGCAACTGGGTATAGGGGCTGCGGACACAGGCAAAGGCGAGTTCCACCGTGTCCCAGCCCGCGACGAGGATCACGGCCGTGCCCGACTGGATCGCCTGGGTTTCGACCTGGACCAGCAGCCGCTCCAGCGTGGGGGTGGCCGAGGGACAGAAGAGCAGCAGCGTGTCGCAATGGGTCTGGTCATCGAGCCGGGCGGGGGCGTCAGCCAGACTGGTCGTCCCGAGCAGGCGCAGGCCGGCCGCGTCGGCCACCGGCAGGATGTCATCCCGGTCCACCCGGTCGCCCACCACCAGCAGGCCGGCGCGATCGTCCCGCACTGCGATCGGGTCCGCGTCGCCGACAAAGGCGCCACTGGCAGGCAAGGCGTAGGAAAAATCTTCCGTCATGTCCGAATCCCGTTCTAGCTTCGTTCCGGAGACTAAAGCAAGAACGGATCGGTTCAGCCGGATATTCGGCCGTTCCGGACATAAGCTGGCGGCATGTCCCGGAGCCCGCCTTGCCGCCTTGCCCGGATCGATCCGATTTTCGTCCGACCTGGCTTCATTGTCCGCCCGCTTTGGAGGAAGTTTCCTATCCTGTCGGGCCTGGGCGCTTATTCATCCATTATGGAGTCAATCGTTACACGCCCGTGGCGCGCGCGAAATCGATATAGAGGGCGCGCAGCCGCATCGCGATCGGGCCGGGCGCGCCGTCGCCGATCGTCTGCCCGTCGATCATGACCACCGACTGGCAGAGGGTCGACGCGCTGGTGATGAAGGCTTCCCTTGCGGCGAGCGCCTCGGCCACGGTGAAGGGGCGGCGGATGACGGAGAGGCCGCTCTCCTCCGCCAGCGCGGCGAGCGCCGACCCGGTGCAGCCCGCCAGCACCGCCTGGCTGTAGGGGCGGGTGATGATGCCTTCGTCGGTGACGATGAAGGCGGTGGAGGAGGCGCCTTCGGTCACGAAGCCGTCCTCGACCATCCAGGCCTCCTGCGCGCCGGCGTCGCGCGCGGCCTGCTTGGCCATGGCCTGGGCGAGCAGGCCCACGCTCTTGATGTCGCGCCGCGCCCAGCGCTGGTCGGGCATGGTGGCGACGGCGATGCCGGTCCGGACGGCGGGGGTGTCGAGGAAGGGCCTGTCCTGCACGAACATGAACAGGGTCGGTTGCAGGCCGGCGGGGGCGATGAAGTCGCGGGTCGTATCGGCGCCGCGGGTGATCTGGAGATAGACCAGCCCTTCGGTCAGTGCGTTGCGGGCGACGAGTTCCTGCTGCGCCGCCTCGATCGCTGCCAGCGTCATCGGCAGGGCGATGCCGATGGCGGCCGTCGACCGATCCAGCCGGGCGAGGTGGCTGGCGCTGTCGACCAGCTTGCCGTCAATCACGGCGGCGACTTCATAGATGCCGTCGGCGAAGAGGAAACCGCGATCGAGCGGCGAGATGCGGACTTCGTCCAGCGGCAGGTAGCTGCCGTTCAGATAGGCGACGGACATGGGCGATCCTTGAGACTGGCGTTGGCGGCTGCTTTTGCCGCTGGGGCGGGCGGGGTCAAGCCGGGCGCCGGGTGATAGACGACGCAATTTCGGGAATAGGAGGTCACGGTTGGTGATCGCGCCGAAGTTCACGGTGTCGCAGGGAATTTTTCCGGGGCGATCGGCGGCGTTTTTGGCGGAAAAAGCGGAGGCGATGCGCGGACAACGCGCCAGCGACGCGACGCCTGCGCGTCATCCCGGCCACGCCCGCGCGTCGCGGACGCGTCCCCCGAGTCACGCCTGCGCGCCAGGGACGCGCCGCCAGGGTCACGGCTGTTCGAATGGTGGGCGGAGCAAGCGGCGGATTCATCCCCAAGGGTAAATCAGAGAAAATCCAACATTGAAAGCATGACGTGATGCTGTTGTTGAGCGAACGGGAATGAAGTGAGACGACCATTTATTGCCGCTTATGTCACGCTCCAGCACGCCACAAACCGGACAGTGGACTAGGTCCCATTCTCTGCGTCTTGGCTATCTCGATAGAGGGCTAATATTTCTGCCCTGCGCTCGACGGCCGAGACATGCACGATCACTGTTTCTGTCAGATCCACATCAGGATGAGAGGCACAGTTCCCGGCAAACCATAGAGTCTCGGACAATGGTTCTTTATTGTGCCACGTCGTCATCACAAACTTGTCGTCCGGTATCTCCCCGAAATCGAAAGCTTTCAAGGCAGCCCAATCCACTGCATCGTGCCATCCTTCGCAGGCTTCGCCCCAAGTGACAAAGTAGAGGCATCCGCTGCTAACGAGCCATGCGGCGACGTCATCACGCCAAGCTTGGCTTACTGGCCTTTCGGCAATCAAAATTGCTCGATAGGGTCGAGCTTTTATGTGAGGCATAGGCTGATCAGGCGAGACGTGCAGATAGTCCAGCTTCATCAAGCGAGCCTATGTCCGCAATGCGATAAGCTCAACTTAAAAGCTGTCCGTCTTCTTCCCACCCGTCCCCGGCGCCCGACCGCGTACCGTTTCAGGCTGCCTTGCCCTTGAGCGCCTTCTGCCGCCGGCGCTGCACCGACGAGCCGATGCCCATGGCCTCGCGATATTTGGCGACGGTGCGGCGGGCGATGTCCATGCCCTTGGCGCGGAGCAGGTCGACCAACGTGTCGTCGGACAGGATCGCTTGGGGGTCTTCGGCCGCGATCAGCGCCTTGATGTGGCTTTTCACCGCTTCGGCCGAAACCGATCCGCCATCGCCGCCCGACGCCGCAACGCCGCTGGTGAAGAAATATTTGAGTTCGTAGAGGCCGCGCGGGCAGGCCAGATATTTGTTGGAGGTGACGCGGCTGACTGTGGATTCGTGCATCCCGATCGCGTCGGCCACGGCCTTGAGCGTCAACGGCTTCAAGTGCGCGACGCCTTGGTGGAAGAACGCCTCCTGCTGGCGCAATATCTCGCTCGCCACCTTGATGATCGTCTTCTGCCGCTGGTCGAGCGCCTTCACCAGCCAGTTGGCGCTGGCGAGGCAGTCGGCGAGCCAGGCTTTGCCGGCCTTGTCCTGCTTGCCCGTGGACAGCTCGATATAATAGCTGCGGTTGATGAGCAGGCGAGGCAATGTGGCGTTGTTGATCTCGATCGCCCAGCCGTCGCGGGTGGCGCGCACGAACAGGTCCGGCGTGACCGGGGCCGCGCGATCGCCGGAAAAGCGCAGGCCGGGCTTGGGATCATAGCCGCGCAATTCGGCGATCATGTCGGCCATGTCCTCCTCGTCCACGCCGCAGATGCGGCGCAGCTGCGGCAGGGCGCCCCTGGCGAGCAGGTCGAGATTGGCGAGCAGCCGCGCCATGCAGGGATCGTGGCGGTCCGCCTCCTTCGCCTGGAGCGCGAGGCATTCGGCGAGCGAGCGCGCGCCCACGCCGGTGGGATCGAAGCTGTGGATGACGCCCAGCACCCGCTCCACATCATGGAGCGGCACGCCCAGGCCATGGGCGGTGGCCAGCAGGTTCGCCTCCAGATAGCCCGCCTCGCTGATCTGGCCGATCAGCTGGCTGGCGATGAGCAGGTCCATGCCCGACAGGGCGGCGCGCGCCTGGTCCATCAGATGTTCCTGGAGGCTCGCGTCGGGCGCGGCGAAGCTGTCGAAGTCGGGCGCTTCGTCGCCATAGCCGCCCGAGAGCGCGTCCATGCCGCCGCCGCCCGCGCCTCCCATCGGCCCGGCTTCGCCTGCCATGCGGTCGCCGGGGCCATCGTCGATGAAGATGTCGGCGCCATGGTCGACATCGAGCGGGCTGTCCGCGCCGCCCAGCCCCTGCGCGATCAGATCGTCACTGGCGCCGGTTTCGGCGGCGAGCGCGGGACGGTCCAGGTCGCGGTCGATGCCGTCGGGCGCGGGCATTGCGTCATCGCCGCCGGTTTCGAGCAGCGGGTTCTTTTCCAGCTCGCCCGCGACGAACGCCTCGATCTCCAGGTTGGAGAGCGCCAGCAGCTTGATCGCCTGCTGGAGCTGCGGCGTCATCACCAGAGACTGGCTCTGGCGGATGTCGAGGCGTGGGCCGAGCGCCATTATCGTTCTCTTTCGCCAAAATGCGCGGAAGGGCGCATTTTGGAGCCGCACCGGCCCCCATCCCCACCCGGCCGCCCATAGGCTACTGACATAGAACGACCGGGTGGGGGTGCGAGCCGGTGCGGCATGAAAGGAGCGCCCCCTCGCATCTTACAACTGGAAATTCTCGCCCAGATAAAGGCGGCGGACGTCGGCATTGGCGACCAGTTCGGTCGGGTTGCCGGCAAAGAGCACCTGACCACCATAGATGATGCAGGCCCGGTCGACGATTTCCAGCGTCTCGCGGACATTATGGTCGGTGATGAGAACGCCGATGCCGCGCGTCTTCAAATCCTTCACCAGGTCACGAATGTCGGCGATCGAGAGCGGGTCGATGCCAGCGAACGGCTCGTCGAGCAGGACGATCGAGGGATTGGCGGCCAGCGCGCGGGCGATCTCGCAGCGGCGGCGTTCACCGCCCGACAGCGCCATGGCGGACGAATCCCTCAAGCGGGTGAGGCCGAATTCGTCGAGCAGCTGTTCGAGCCGGGCGGCCCGCGCACACTTGTCCGGCTCCGCCAGTTCCAGCACCGCGCCGATATTCTGCGCCACGCTGAGGCCCCGGAAAATCGAGGTTTCCTGGGGCAGATAGCCCAGCCCCAGGATCGCGCGGCGATACATGGGCAGGCCGGTGATGTCCTGCCCGTCTAGCACGATGCGGCCGCGATCGGGGCGGACGAGGCCCATCACCGAATAGAAGCAGGTCGTCTTGCCCGCGCCGTTGGGGCCGAGCAGGCCGACCACCTCGCCCTTGCCCACGGTCAGCGAGACATCGGACAGAACGACGCGCTTGTCATAGCTTTTGGCGATCGAGATGACCGACAGGCCGTCGCCCACTTCCTGGGGCGCTGGGGGATAGGCCGAGTTCGGCCGGTCCTGGGTCGTCACGTCGTGCATCCTGTCATTCCTTACGCGCCATGGAGGCTCGCGGGGGTAAATTGGCAGCCCAAGGGCGATTGGCAAGCTTTGTGCATGGTAACGTCGTGGGAGCAAGGAGAAAATGGGCGTGGCGTGGCGGGAGCGCGTCCGGCGCGGCTGCTCCGTTACCGGAGTTACCGGACCGGCAGGGCGGTTTCATATTTGGTGGTGGAGAGGGCGAACTGGGACGAGGCGCCCGCCACCGAGGGATGTTTGAGCAGGGTACGCATCAGGAAATGCTCATAGTCGGCGACGTCCGACGCGACGACGCGCAGCAGATAGTCCCACTCGCCCGACATCGAATAGCATTCCATCACCTGTTCGTGCCCGCGCACGAAATGCTCGAAGGCGGCGATGGCCTCGCCCGAAAATTCCTTCATGCGGACATGGCAAAGGACGGTGACGCCCTGGCCCAGCCCGCGCGGGTCGGCGAGCCAGACAGCGCGGCGCAATATGCCCTGTTCCTGAAGCGCGCGGACGCGGCGCCAGCAGGAGGGGCCGGTGCTGCCCACCCGTTCGGCGAGGTCGGCATTGCTGAGCGTCGCGTCGCGCTGAAGCTCGGTCAGGATGCGGCGGTCGAGTGCATCGAGCGTGAGAAGATCGGTCATAAAATTTGTATATCATGAAAGATATAGTCGATCATCAGGCGTGATTTCATCATTTTGAAAAGCATTTTCAGGGATTCTTTGCGACCATCCCGGTCATGGAGAAGGACGCAGCCGATCGTCCCGCCCACGCGGCGGAGGACTGGACCATCCCGCAGGACTGGGGCCGCTATGACGCGGCCGACCATGTCATGTGGGACCGGCTGTTCGAACGGCAGGCGCACATGCTGGAAGGGCGGGTCGTCCCCGAATTTCTGGCGGGGCTCGACATATTGCGCATGGACCGGCCGGGCATTCCCGATTTCCGCGCGCTCAACGAACGGCTGATGCCGGCGACGGGGTGGCAGGTGGTCGCGGTGCCGGGGCTGGTGCCCGATCGGCTCTTCTTCGATCATCTTGCCAATCGCCGCTTTCCCGCCGGGCGTTTCATCCGCACGCCGAGCCAGGAAGATTATCTGGAGGAGCCGGACATCTTCCATGACGTGTTCGGCCATGTGCCGCTGCTCGCGAACCCGGTCTTTGCCGATTATATGCAGGCCTATGGCCGGGGCGGGCTGCGCGCGGACGGGCTGGGCGCGATCGAGAAGCTGGCGCGGCTCTATTGGTATACGGTCGAGTTCGGGCTGATCGACACTCCGCAAGGGCTGCGCCTCTATGGCGCGGGGATCGTCTCCTCCAACGCCGAATCGCATTTCGCGCTGGAAGATCCGTCGCCCAACCGGATCGGTTTCGATCTCAAGCGCATCATGCGTACCCGCTACCGGATCGACGATTTCCAGCAGAGCTATTTCGTGATCGACAGTTTCGAGCAGCTTCTGGCGCAGACGACCGGTGCCGACTTCGCGCCGCTCTATGCCGATCTGGCGGGGCTGCCCGATCTCGACACCGACGCCATCCTGCCGGGCGACCGCGTGCTGACGCGCGGCACCCAGGCCTATGCACAGAAGAAGGAAGAGGAGCTTTCATGACCGCCGATAATCCGCCCGCCAATCCTCTGGGCCTCAACGGGTTCGAGTTTGTCGAGTTCACCTCCCCCGACCCGGAGGCGATGGCGGCGCAGTTCGAACAGCTGGGCTTTACCGCGACGCACCGTCATCCGGTGAAGAACATCACCCGCTACAAGCAGGGGCGGATCAACCTGATGCTGAACCGCGACGATGCCGGCCGCGTGGCGGCGTTCCGGGGCGTGCACGGGCCGTCGGCGAGCGCCATGGCCTTTCGCGTGGCGAACCCCGAAGCGGCGCTCAAATGGGCGTTGGACAATGGCGCGAAGGCGACCGAGGAGGACGACACCGTCATCGAGGGGATTGGCGGCGCCTATCTCTATTTCATGCCGGACGGGGGCGATCCCTATGCCGACTGGGCCGAGTTTCCCGGCTGGCGGGAAAAGGAGGCGGCGAACAATGTCGGCCTCGACCTGCTCGACCATCTGACCCACAATGTCCGGCGCGGGCAGATGCGGGTGTGGAGCGAATTCTACCGCACCCTTTTCGGCTTCGAGGAGCAGAAATTCTTCGACATCAAGGGCAAGGCGACCGGCCTCACCAGCCAGGCGATGATTGCGCCGGACCGGGCGATCCGCATCCCGCTCAACGAGAGCCAGGACGACAGGAGCCAGATCGAGGAGTTCATCCGCGATTATCATGGCGAGGGCATCCAGCATCTGGCGCTGACCACCGACGACATTTACGATACGGTCGAGCGGCTGCGGGCGCGCGGCGTGCGGCTCCAGGACACGATCGAAACCTATTATGAGCTGGTCGACAAGCGCGTGCCCGGCCATGGCGAGGATCTGGAGCGGCTGAGGAAGAACCGCATCCTGATCGACGGCGATGTCGAGCGGGAGGGGATATTGTTGCAGATATTCACCGAAAACATGTTCGGGCCGATCTTCTTCGAGATCATCCAGCGCAAGGGCAATGAGGGCTTTGGCAACGGCAATTTCCAGGCGCTGTTCGAAAGCATCGAACTGGACCAGATCCGGCGCGGCGTCGTGACGGTGGATGCGTAGGCGAGGCGGCGACATGGCCTGTTCCCCCGGACCCTATCTCTCCGGCTTCGCCAATCATCATGCCAGCGAGGCGGTGGCGGGCGCGTTGCCGCAGGGGCGCAATTCGCCGCAGCAGCCCGCCTTCGGCCTCTATGCCGAGCAGCTGTCGGGCACGGCCTTCACCGCGCCGCGCGCGGAGAACCGGCGCAGCTGGCTCTACCGGATGCGGCCGAGCGCGGGGCATCCGCCGTTCCGGCCCTATGCGCGTGAGACGTTGATCCGGTCCGGGCCGTTCGAGGAAGTGCCGCCTTCGCCCAACCGGCTGCGCTGGAACCCGCTGCCCGACGCGGCGGGGGAGGGTGTGGATTTTATCGACGGGCTGGTGACGGTCGCGGGCAATGGCGACGTGGCGGCGGGCGCCGGCTGCGCCATCCATCTCTATGCCGCGAGCCGGTCGATGGTCGATCGCGCCTTCTTTTCCGCCGATGGCGAGATGCTGATCCTGCCGCAGCAGGGCGCGCTGCGCATCGTCACCGAAATGGGGGTGATGGATGTAGCGCCCTTGCAGGTGGCGCTGGTGCCGCGCGGGGTGCGTTTCCGCGTCGAACTGCCCGACGGGGCGGCGCGCGGCTATGTCTGCGAAAATCATGGCGCGCTGTTCCGCCTGCCCGAACTGGGGCCGATCGGGTCCAATGGGCTTGCCAATGCCCGCGATTTCGAGACGCCGGGCGCGGCGTTCGAGGATGTCGAGCGACGGACGGAGGTCGTGCAGAAATATATGGGGGCGCTCTGGACGAGCGCGCTGGACCATAGCCCGTTCGACGTGGTGGCGTGGCACGGCAATCTGGCGCCCTGGCGCTATGACCTGTCCCGCTTCAACGTCATGGGGACGGTGAGTTTCGACCATCCCGACCCGTCCATCTTCACCGTGCTGACCAGTCCCAGCGACACGCCCGGCACCGCAAATGCCGACTTCGTGATCTTCCCGCCGCGCTGGATGGTGGCGGAGGACAGTTTCCGGCCGCCCTGGTTTCACCGCAATATCATGAGCGAATATATGGGGCTGCTGCATGGCGCCTATGACGCCAAGGCGGGCGGCTTTGCGCCCGGCGGCGGGAGCCTGCACAATATGATGGGCGCGCATGGGCCGGACGTGGACAGCTGGCGCAAGGCAAGCATGGCGACGCTGGCGCCACAGAGGATAGAGGAGACGATGGCCTTCATGATCGAGAGCCGATACCCCCTGCGCCCGACGCGCTGGGCGATGGAGACGCCGTTGTTGCAGGATGACTATGACGATTGCTGGCAGGGTTTCCCCAAGGCGGAGCTGCCACGATGAGCTGGTGGACGATCGACGCGACGCACGCCCCCAGGCGGACCAGCTGGGTCGCGAGCGCGCAGGGCCATGGCGATTTTCCGGTGCAGAACCTGCCCTTCGGCATCTTCTCGACCGAGGGGACGTATCCGCGCGCCGGCGTGGCGATCGGCGACGCGATCCTAGACCTGGTCGCCTGCGCGGGCGAGGGCCTGCTGCCCGCCGACGTCGCGCCGCTGTGCGTGGGCGAGACGCTGAACGGGCTGATGGCGCTGCCGGCGGCGGAACGCGGGGCATTGCGGCACCGACTGAGCGACCTGCTGTCCGATCAGGCTCATCGCGCGCGGATCGAGCCGATGCTGCATGACGCGGCGGACTGCACGCTGCATCTGCCCGCGCGGATCGGCGACTACACCGACTTCTATGTCGGCATCCATCATGCCAACAATATCGGCCGCCAGTTCCGGCCCGATAATCCCCTGCTGCCCAATTATAAATATGTGCCGATCGGCTATCATGGCCGGGCCTCGTCGGTGCGGCCGTCGGGCGAGCCGCTGGTGCGCCCTTGCGGTCAGCGCAAGCCGCCGGAGGCCGACGCGCCGCTGTTCGGCCCGACGGCGCGGCTCGACTATGAGCTGGAGCTGGGCGTGTGGATCGGACCGGGCAATGATCTTGGCACGCCGATCCCGATCGCGCAGGCGGCCGACCATATCGCCGGTTTCTGCCTGCTCAACGACTGGTCCGCGCGCGATTTCCAGGCCTGGGAATATCAGCCGCTGGGGCCGTTCCTAGCCAAGAATTTCCATTCGACCATTTCTCCCTGGGTGGTGACGCCCGAAGCGCTCGCGCCATTCCGCATCGCCCAGCCGGCTCGGCCGGAGGGCGATCCCGCGCCCTTGGCCTATCTGGGCGATGCGGACGACCAGGCGCATGGCGCGCTGGGGCTGGTGCTGGAAGTGGAACTGACCAGCGCGGCGATGCGCGACGCGGGGCTGGCGCCGCTGCGCCTCAGCCGGGGGCCGGCGAGCAACATGTATTGGACGGTGCAGCAGATCGTGACGCACCACGCATCCAATGGCTGTAACCTCCAGCCGGGCGACCTGCTGGGCACCGGCACCATCTCGGCGCCGGAGCGGGCGGGCTATGGCAGCCTGATGGAGCTAAGCAGCGGCGGGCGCGAGTCGATCGCGCTGCCGACCGGCGAGACCCGGACCTTCCTGGAGGACGGGGACGAGGTGACGCTGCGCGCGCGCGGCGAAGCGGTGGGTGCGGTGCCGATCGGCTTTGGCGCGTGCCGGGCGCGGGTGCTGCCGGCGCGGTGACGGGCGTCAGGGCGCGTCGGACCAGGTGGCAAGCGCCGGTCCCAGCGCTTCCTCCAGCGGCCCCAGCCAGGGCGCGAAATTGCGCCACTGGTCGATGCCGTCGGTGAAGATGGGCTGGCGCACCTGTTCGGAGCTGGCGGTGCGGACCGCCCGCTTGTTGCGCCAGAAGGCGAGGCATTCCTCCTCGAACGGCAGGCGCAGATGGTCGAGCAGGCGCGCCACTTCCCCCGGCGTGTCGGCGACCATGCGTTCATAGAGGACGCGATGGACGCGGCCGGGCAGCGCGGCGTCGATGGCCGCCATATGGTCGACATAGGTGCGATAATAGAGGCCGATGTCGGTGAGATCGTAGGTGAAGGCCTGACCGCGCGCGAAATGCTGTTTCCAGCCCGAAAAGCAGCAACCCATCGGATGGCGGCGCGCGTCGATGATGCGCGCGTTGGGCAGGATGAGATGGATGAGGCCGACATGCTGCCAGTTGTTGGGCATCTTGTCGATGAAATGGGGCGTGCCGCTGTGGCGGTGGATGCGGGTGCGGTCGAGATATTCCTCGCCCAGGCGCAGCCGGTCGGCGGGCGAGAGCGCGGCGACCATCGCCCGGAAATTAGGAAATTCGCCTTCGTCCACGCGCGACTGGAGCCGGCTGGCGATAATCATCATCTCCGGCAGTTCCATCGTGCCTTCGACCTGGCTGTGGCTGGCGAGGATCTGTTCCACCAGCGTCGACCCGGCGCGCGGCAGGCCGACGATGAAGATCGGGTCGGCCGCGGGACATCCGCCTGCGCTTCGTTCGGCGAGGAAGGGGGCGGTGAATGTCGATGTCGCCGCCTGCACCTCGGCGGCGAAGGCGTCCGCATCGTGCAGGATCATGGCGCGGCGCAGTCGGTTGCCCCGGTCATAATGGGCGAAGGCGGCGGCGTGGGCCTTCGCATCCTCATGCGCCTTGCCCAGCGAGAAATGGAGGTGGAATATATCCTCCCGTCGGCTGGCGGCGTCCGGTTCCAACGTCGCAAGCGCGCTTTCCATCGTGGCGATGTCGTCGGCGCCGAGCGTCACCGTCTTGAGGTTGGCGAGGCTCCACCAGGGCTCCCCCATGGTCGGCTGATGCGTCACGGCCTGCCGGTAGGCGTGGATGGCGTCGGCCTGGCGTCCCAGCGTCTTGAGCGCATGGCCCAGATTCTGCCAGACCTGCGGCTGGTCGGGCTTTTGCGCCAGCAGCCTTTCATAGAGGGCGCAGGCGCCCTCCTGATCGCCGAGGCGCACCAGCACGGACGCCTTGATGAGGTCGTAGCCCGGATGCCTGAGCGGGGATTGGGTCAGTATGTCGGCATGGGCTAGCGCTTCGGGCAGGCGGTTGTTCTGGAGCAGCAGGCGGATCAGGAAATCGCGCGCCAGATCGAAGCCGGGGGCGAGGGTCACGGCGCGTTCGACCAGCGCGAGCGCCTGGTTCATGTCGCCGCGCCGCCACTGGATTTCGCCGCCGAGGCGGATGGCGGGGGGATCGTCGCGCCCGGCCAGCCGGGCTTCGGCGTCGTCAAGGCGGCCTTCATTCATCGCCATCGCCGCTTCGAGCAGGGTTGGGTCGCGCGAGGCGGCATGGACGCCCGACAGGTCCGCGCGCCACGCCTGCTCGTCGCGGCCGGCCTTGCGCAGTTGGGCGGCAAGCAGGAACCAGCCGCCAGCCACGCCCGGCTGCTGGCGCGCCAGTTCTTCCAGCGCGGCGATGGCGCCGCCGGTGTCGCCTGCTTCGCTGGCGGCCTGCGCCAGTTCCCACAGGATGGCGGGCACGCGCGGCTGGCGGCGGGCGAGAGTGGCGAGGCGCGCGAGTGCGACCTGTGGTTGACCGAGGCGTCGCAGCGCCTGGCCGGCGATGAGTTCCGCCGGCGGCAGGCCTCGGGCCTGGCGCAGGATCGCTTCGGCCTCCTCCAGCGCGCCGGCCGGGTCGGTGTCGAGCCGCCGCGCCGCACTGGCGAGCGCCCGGTCCAGCGGAAGGGGCCGGGTGGCAAGGCCGGCGGCGCGCGGAGCAACATCCATATGGCTGTCCTATTTCCTTTCGTGAACGCACAATGACCGGCATTGTGCGACTGCGCAATGATGATCCGGAAATCTGTGTAACGAAGGAGTAACTAAGCTGTTGACTCCTGCTTTCGTTGTCGCATTATCAAAGCTGGACAACCGTCCTGAATGACCGAAGTCCAAGGGGTAGTTGCATTTATCGAGGATGCCGCATGGGTCCGCGGCAGGCTCCGGGCCGATTGCAGGTTCCGGTCGCGGAGTTGTGTGTGCTTGCGAAGGTCAAGGTCGCATGTGCCCGTCCGGGCATGATGCAACGCGTCATAACAACACGGGCGAACCGTGGACGGGGAGAGGAAAACGGGAGGCTCGTTTCTACAGGGGGAGTCGAACAGAATGAAAAGCCAGTCTCATCGCCGGTCGCATTTGATGAAGATACTGGGCGTGACCACCATCCTGGCGGGGCTTGGTTCCCCCGGCATGGCCCTTTCCGCCGAAGCGGCCGATCAGGCGGCCGTCGATCCGGCCATATCGACGCCCGGCGACGAGCAGGGCCTGGGCGAGATCGTGGTGACCGCGACGCGCAGCGCGCAGAGCATCCAGAAGGTGCCGATCTCCATGCAGGCGCTGGGCGCGGAAAAGCTGGCGGAACGGCAGGTCAAGGGGCTGAGCGATTTCGCCGCGCTGCTGCCGTCGGTGTCGTTCGAGGGCATCGGACCGGGTCGCAACACCGCTTTCTTCCGCGGCATCGTACCGGCGGGCGGCGCCTATGCCTCGGTCGGCTATTATCTGGACGACATCCCCATCACCGGCACCGAAGTGCCCGATATCCATGCCTATGACATGGAGCGTGTCGAGGCGCTGTCCGGGCCGCAGGGTACGCTCTATGGCGCCGGATCGCTGGCCGGTACCATCCGCCTGATCACCAACAAGCCGACGCTGGACAAGTTCGAGTTCGGCTATGACGTCGAAGCCAATAAATATGGCAAGGGCGATTTCGGTGGGCAGCTGGAATCCTTCGTCAACGTGCCGTTGAGCGACACGCTGGCGGTGCGCGCCATGGGCTATTATCGGCGCGAAGGCGGTTATATCGACAACACGCCCAACAACGGCCTGCTCAACGACGGGTCGCCGGCGGTCTATAATCTGGGCGACAACAACCCCAACACCTTCCTCAATCTCGACAATAGCGACATCGCCAAGGACGATTACAACACGATCAGGGAATTTGGCGGGCGGCTGCAACTCTTGTGGGAGCCGGTCGACGGCTGGTCGTTCAACCCGTCGATCACCGCGCAAAAGCAGGTGGCGCGCGGCTATTTCGGCTATGACCCGCGCGTCGGCGACCTGGAAGTCCATGACTATGACCAGACCAAGAATGACGACCGCTGGTATCAGGCGGCGATGAGCATCCACGGGCATATCGGCGACTGGGAGGTCGTTTCGGCGACCGGCTATTTCAAGCGCCGGACGCGCACGCTCAACGACTATACCTATTACACCGTCACCTATGACGGGTTCGGGCCGGGCTATGAAAGCTATCTGCAATTTTTCGACAATTGCACCGGGTCGGGCGCGTCGCAGCAATGTTCGCTGATCGACCCGACGCAATATTATCATGCCGACACGCACCGCGACAAGTTCACCCAGGAATTGCGGATCAGCACGCCCAAGGACTGGCCTTTCGACGTGACTATCGGCGGTTTCTACCAGCGGCAGAAGAATGAGCTGAACACCTATTATGCCATTCGCGGGCTGGACACGATCACCGGCTACACCGCGACCGGGGGCGGCGATGTTCCCGGCGGACTGATCGGCGTGCCGGCCATGTACGGCATCGCCTATGATGACGACGGCAATCCCTATTTCGACACCAGCGACGTCATCAATCCGAACGGCAATCCGCTCGGCACGATGTTGCTGGGAACGCAGGCGGTGAAGAGCGACGGCTTCTACATCGTCGAGCAGGACCAGCTCTATCATGACAAGGCGGTCTTCGCCGAAGGCCATTACAACATCACCCCGGCGCTGAAGCTGACCGGCGGCATCCGCTATTTCTGGACCGACTATAAGGTGAAGGGCTTTGCCGGCGTAGCGGGATCGGCGGCGGGCGTGGGCTGCACGACGCCGCTGTCGGCCACGCAGCGCCTGACCTGCCTCAACACCAACGTCAACGCCGCCGATGGAGCCGGGCGATACAAGGAGGATGGCGAAACCCACAAGGTCGCGCTTGACTGGCAGTTCCAGCCCGACAAGATGGTCTATTTCAACTATTCGACCGGCTTCCGCCCCGGCGGCTACAACCGTCCGCTGCGCATCCGCAGCCTTGGCAGGATCGTCGACGTGGCGCCGTTCGAGTCCGAGACGCTGACCAATTTCGAACTGGGCGTGAAGACGACCTGGAACAACGTCTTCCGGTTCAATGCCGCCGTCTATTACGAGAAATGGAACAATATCCAGTATAGCGTGGTGGTCGCGGGCGCGCAGGGTGCGGGCATGACCGGCAATGCCGGCAAGGCCGTGGTCAAGGGCATCGAATATGACGCCGACCTGAAGCTCGGCCGCTTCACCATATCGACATCGGGCGCCTATAATGATGGCAAGCTGAAGGGCGATTTCTGCAATTTCGCGCTCAACGCCGCAGGAACCGCGATCAGTCAGCTGACCAGTTGCGCGCCCGGCGTCGATGTCGGCGCGAACCCGCCGATCCCGTCCGTCGCTGCCGATGACGGAACGCGCCTGCCGCGTCAGCCCAAATTCAAGGGCACGACCTCGGTCCGCTATGACACGGATTTCGGCGACTATCGGGCCTTTCTGCAGGGCGCCGCCCTCTACCAGACGGGAGCGACGCAGGATCTGAATGTCGACAGCAACGCCTTGCTGGGCAACACCAAGGGTTTCGTCAGCTTCGACTTTTCCGGCGGCCTCAAGAAGGACAATTGGAGCCTGACCCTGTTCCTGCAAAACGCCTTCGACAAGCGCGGGCAGCTGACCAAAAACACCTTCTGCTCGATCGACTTCTGCGCGGGATCGTCACGCACCTTCACGATCCGGCCGCAATTTTTCGGCATCCGCTTCGGCCAGAAATTCTGAGCCTGGAGCACGGACGACGATGCGCCGCCCGGTCGAGAGGCCCGGCGGCGGTCGGCTTTCCGGGGGCGTGAGAGCGGGGCGCGTCTGATGTTGCCCACTGGCCCGGCCGATTGTCGACGAGGTCATGCGAACGGAAATCCGATCCGGCAGCGGCCAGAAGTGCCCCTGTAATATCAAGGCGCATCAATCAGAACCCATGGCCCATTGTCGCGGTCCAAGGGACATGATGCGCCGGGGCTGCTCGGCGAGCGTCTGCCATGAGCGGGGAAGCCGATCGAGCCGGGCTCAAGGCAAGGGATGATGAAAGGCTTGAATCCAGCGCGCCTCTACCGTCCGAACTTCTTCTGCACCTTGCCGTATCGCAGCTTCCGCGTGCCCGGCTTGCCCTCGGTCGCGCGGCCGCGTGGGGCGGCCACCTGCTGCTCCGCCGGCAGGCCCAGTTCCTCCGCCTCCAGCTTGCGGATCTCGTCCCGGATGCGGCCGGCTTCCTCGAACTCCAGGTCGGCGGCGGCGGCGCGCATCTTCTTTTCCAGATCCTCGATATAGGCGCGCAGATTGTGGCCGACGAGGTGGGGGCGATCCTCCAGCCCGGTGTCGACCGTCACCTGATCCTTGGACGCGACATGGGCGATGATGTCGCCGATGTTGCGCTTGATCGTGGTCGGCGTGATGCCATGTTCGCGGTTATAGGCTTCCTGCTTCTCGCGGCGGCGGCTGGTTTCGTTGAGCGCCCGCTCCATGCTGCCGGTGATTCGGTCGGCATAGAGGATCACGCGCCCCTCGACGTTGCGGGCCGCGCGGCCGATCGTCTGGATCAGCGAGGTTTCGGAGCGCAGGAAGCCTTCCTTGTCCGCGTCCAGGATCGCCACCAGCCCGCATTCGGGAATGTCCAGCCCCTCGCGCAGCAGGTTGATGCCGATCAGCACGTCATAGACGCCGAGCCGGAGGTCGCGGATCAGCTCGATGCGCTCCAGCGTCTCGACGTCGCTGTGCATGTAGCGGACCTTGATCCCGGCCTCGTGCATGAATTCGGTGAGGTCTTCGGCCATGCGCTTGGTCAGCGTGGTGACGAGCGTGCGATAGCCCTGCGCGGCGACCTTGCGACATTCGTTGATGAGGTCGTCCACCTGGTCCTCGACCGGCTTGATCTCGACCGGCGGGTCGATGAGTCCGGTGGGACGGATCACCTGCTCGCTGAACACGCCGCCGGTCTGCTCCATTTCCCACGGGCCGGGGGTCGCGGAGACGCTGACCGTCTGCGGCCGCATCGCGTCCCATTCGTTGAAGCGCAGCGGGCGGTTGTCGATGCAACTGGGCAGGCGAAAGCCATATTCGGCCAGCGTGATCTTGCGCCGATGGTCGCCGCGCGCCATCGCGCCGATCTGCGGCACGGTCTGGTGGCTTTCGTCCACGAACAGCACGGCATTTTCAGGGAGATATTCGAACAGGGTCGGCGGCGGCTCGCCGGGCAGGCGGCCGGTCAGAAAACGACTGTAATTCTCGATCCCTGCGCAGCTTCCCGTCGCGGCGATCATCTCCAGGTCGAAATTGGTGCGCTGCTCCAGCCGCTGCGCCTCCAGCAGCTTGCCCTCCGCCACCAATTCCTTGAGCCGTTCGGCCAGTTCATGGCGGATCGCCTCCATCGCCTGCTTGAGCGTCGGGCCGGGGGTGACATGGTGGCTGTTGGGAAAGACTTTCACATAGTCGAGGCTGGCGACCTTCCTGCCGGTCAGGGGATCGAATTCGACGATCTCCTCTATCTCGTTGCCGAAGAAGCTGACACGCCAGGCGGTATCCTCATAGTGGGACGGGAAAATCTCCAGATTGTCGCCCTTCACGCGGAAATTGCCGCGCGCGAAGCCCGCGTCATTGCGCTTATACTGGAGGGCCACCAGCTTGCGGATGATCTCGCGCTGGTCCTCGATCCCGCCCTTCTTCATCGAGAAGGTCATCGCCGAATAGGTTTCGACCGATCCGATACCGTAGAGGCAGGAGACCGACGCCACGATGATGACATCGTCCCGCTCCAGCAACGCGCGGGTGGCGGAATGGCGCATCCGGTCGATGCTCTCGTTAACGCTCGATTCCTTCTCGATATAGGTGTCGGAGCGCGGCACATAGGCTTCGGGCTGGTAATAATCGTAATAGCTGACGAAATATTCGACCGCATTGTCGGGGAAGAAGCTCTTGAACTCCCCATAGAGCTGCGCCGCGAGGATCTTGTTGGGCGCCAGGATCAGCGCAGGGCGCTGCAACGCCTCGATCACCTTGGCCATGGTGAAGGTCTTGCCGGAGCCGGTGACGCCGAGCAGCACCTGGTCCTTCTCCCCCGCCAGCGCCTGTTCGACCAGTTCGGGGATCGCGGTGCGCTGGTCCCCCGACGGCTCATAATCGCTGACCAGGGTGAAGGGCCGGCCACCCTCGCTTTTTTCAGGGCGGGCGGGGCGATGGGGCACGAAGCCTGCGCCGGTTTCCGGTTCATCGAGCGTGGTGCGGATCTGAATCGACATGGGGGCGAATATGGGGTCTTTGGCGGGCGACGCAATCCGCGTCGCGATGGTCAGGGTTTCAGTTCGAACGCGCCCCTGGGCGGTGGCGGATAGACGACCGGCTTGTCGCCGAAGCGCGCGCGCAGGGCGGCCTGGCGGCGTTCAGTCATCGACCACTTCCACGTCAACTTCGTCGGGATATTCGAAGATGGCGTCGCACTTGTTGTCTTTGACGTCATATTCCATGATCGACCAGCGCTTGATCCCACCTTCCCCGGACTCGGCGTGCCACGCATCCCGGAGAAGATTCGCAAGCTCTTCGCTGTCCCGTATGGAACGAACCACATCGCCTGCATCCTTGAAGACGCTCGTATCGATCCACCGGTCGCCGATCTCGACATAGAGAAAGACGCCATCAGGATCGCCGCCGACGATGTGGGCAGTTCTCCCCCGATGTCGTTGAGCAGTAGCCCCAGCAAATCAAAGCCCCAAAGTTTCACGACACCGATAACAGTCTAATAAGAACAAATAAAGAACATTTGCCGCATGTGTCCCATGTCATTGAACCGGCGCGCGACGCTGTTATGGTCGGGTCCGGTCAGGGATGCAGGGAGGGATGATCATGCGCCGGACAGTCTTGATGCTCGCGGTTCTGACGGGCGCGCTGGCCGCCTGTGGTGACAAGCCCGGCGACAAGCCGGGGGACATCGCCGCCACCGACGCCATGAGCAAGGCGGAGGTGAAGGCGCAGGTCGACAAGGTCCAGCTCAGGCCCGGCCAGTGGGAAGGCCGCTTCACCATCCAGGATATCGACCTGTCCGCCATGCCCGGCGCGCCGGCGGGGATGAAGGAGCAGATGAAGAGCATGATGAGCCAGACCTCGCTCAAATATTGCGTGACGCCCGAGGAGGCCGCCAATCCGGGGGGTGAGATGTTCTCCGGCCAGGAGAACAGGAATTGCACCTATGGCGGGTTCGAGGCGAAGGACGGCGCGGTCAAGGGACAGGTGTCGTGCAAGTCGGAGGGCGGCACGATGAACGCCACCATGTCGGGCCGCTATGCGCCCGAACACTATAGCATGGACATGGACATGAAGATGGCGGGCGGTCCCCAGGGCATGACCATGGCGATGACCGCGCGGTCGGAGGGCAAGTGGATCGGGCCGGAGTGCCCGCCGGGCAGTGAGACCTGACGCGTCGGAGCGCTGCTGGCTCTGCGACCGGCCGATGGGCCGCCGGGTCGAGTGGCATCATCCGCTGCCCCGGAGCCGGGGCGGGCGCGACGTGGTGCCGCTGCACCCGATCTGCCACCGCACCATCCATGCGACGCTGGCCAATGCCGAACTGGCGCGGAGCTATACCGACCGGCAGGCGTTGCGCGCGCACCCGGTCATCGCCCGCTTCCTTGCCTGGGTCGGGGGCAAGCCGCCCGATTTCCACGCACCCACCCGGCCCCGGCGATGATGGGGGGCGGGTTGCGCCGATTCCCCCTTGCGCTTTGCGGGCGAGGCGTAGAGCCTGCACCCGTTCCGTGACGAGAACACAGGGAGAGGATATGCGAATGACTGTGCAGGCGGCCTTGCCGCTGGCGTTGACCCTTGGCCTGGCCGCCTGCGGCAGTGATCCCGCGCCCGCGCCCGAGGCCGAGGAGGCGCCCGTCGTCATGCAGGCGGGGCAATGGGCGCTGACCCGCAAGACCACCGGCTATAATACCCCCACCGTCACCCCGGCCGAATATCAGGAAGCGCTGAAGCAGGTCAGCGAGGACAAGCTGTGCATCGCCGTGGACAAGGACGGCCTGCCCGACCCCAACGCCCTCGCCGGCGCGGAAGGGACGGAATGCACTTACAAGGACAAGATGGCGCGCAAGGGTCGGTTGATCGCCACGCTGAGCTGCAAGGCCGGGGCGGGCACCTCAGAAATCGCGGTAGAGGGCAATTATACCGCCGACATGCTGACGCTCGGATCGACGATGACGAAGACCGAGAGTGGACAGCCGGTGCTGCGCACCACCCATGACCTGACTGGCCGTCGGGTCGGCGACTGCCCCTCGCCCTCCTGACCGGCCGCGTCACTCCAGCGCGCGGATCGCCCGCTCGTCGCATTTTCTGCGCCCCGGCACGACCGGGCTGACGGTCGGGACCAGCAGCGACTGCCCGATCCGCAGGGGGGCGAAGCGCCGCCGCTCTATCCCCTCGCAGCGCAGCGCCAGCTCCAGCATCCGGGGCGGCGTGTCCCATTGTTCGTAGGAGAGGCGGAACGTGCCCCAATGGATGGGGATGGCGGTCGATGCGCCCAGACGCCGGAACAGCTCCACCGCCTGCATCGGACCGAGATGGGCGTCCGACTGCATCTGCCCTTTCCAGAAGCGGAAGGCGCCGATCGGGATCAGCGCCAAGCGGATCGGGCCGATCCGCCGGGCCTCATAGGGCCAGCCCATGTCGCCCGCGCCGGTGTCGCCGGCGAAGAAGATGTTGCCCGCGCGCGTTTCGATGACGAAGCTGGACCAGAGCGCGCGGTTGCGGTCGGCGCCCCAGCGGCTGCTCCAGTGATGGTTGCGGGTCACATGGACGCGATAGTCGGGGCAATGTTCATAATGACCGCACTGGATGACGGCATCGGGCGCCAGCCCGTTGAGCGCCGCGCCGCTGACCGACTGGCCCCAGTCGAGCGCGGTCGCGGGGATGCCCTCCCGCTTCAATATCGCCTCGTTGCCCAGGCTGGTGACGATCTTCGGCCGGTCCCGATCCCACAGCCGTTTCAGCGTGGGCAGGTCCATATGGTCGTAATGATTGTGGCTGATGATGACCAGGTCGATGCGGGGCAGGTCGTCGAAACGGATGCCCGGCCGCGCGATCCGTTTCGGCCCGATCGGCGGAAAGGGGCTGGCATGATCGGACCAGATCGGATCGGTCAGGATGTTGAGCCCGGCCGCCTGCACCAGCACCGTCGCATGGCCGACCCAGGTCGCCACCATGCCGCGCGGCGCGGCGAAGGGGGCGGGGCGGCTGGGCTTGACGGCGATGGCGACGGGCCAGGGCGGCCGGTCGTCCGCGCCCAGCAGCCAGCGGAAGAGGAAGCCCTGCCGGCTGGTGCCGGGCGGCGCGGGCGTTTCGATCGCGCCGTCGGGGTTGAAGAAATGAGCGCCGTCATAATGGCGGCTGACCGGCCCGTCATGATAGATGCGGTCCAGAAAGGGCGGAACGAGCGTGATCGCCAGGCAGAGCGCGATGACCAGGAACAGCAGCCCGATGCCCGCGCCTCTGATGATGCTGATGAGGCGGTTCATGCTGCTCCCTGCGATCCGTGCAGCAGCGACATAGCGCAAGGCGCCGGCAGGACAAGGGCGTGCGGACTTGGCGCGCGCCTGCGTGCCGGTCAGCTCGGCTTGATCGCCGTCCCGCCGTTGGACCGGGCCGACGCATAAGGCAGGTCGCGGCCCATGGACCAGTTGCCCTGCAACCGCACCAGCGGATTGGGCGCGCACCAGATTTCCCCGGAATCGCTCAGCCCCGTCACCCAGATCAGATTATGCTCCTGCCCATAGTCGATGACGGCAAAGGCATAGCCCTTGCCCTTGCCTTCCACATGGACGGGCAAGGGCGGATCGAGCTGGGTAAAGGACATGAGGGGATGCTCCGGCAGGAAGGGGGTGCCGGGGAGAATGCGGGGCGACGGTGGGAGTTCCTGGCGCTTGACCAGGATCAGTCAGTTTGATCGGCCGCGCGCGAAGCGGGGGAGGGGGCGCCCCCGAGTTTGCGCGCCTGCCCGAGGCTCTGCCCTTTTGCCGGATCGCATCGCCGGTCCCGCATTGTGCCGCGCACATGGTTGCCCTCCCCATCTTGCGATGGGGAGGAAGGGAAGGTCATGCCTTTTCCAGCAGGCCTTCCCGCTTGATCTTTTCCTGCCACACCAGCGGGGCGAGGCGGTGGACATTCTGGCCCTCGCTATCGACGGCCACGGTGACCGGCATGTCCTCCACGGTGAATTCGTAGATGGCTTCCATGCCCAGATCCTCGAAGCCGACGACCCTGGATTGCTTGATCGCGCGGGCGACCAGATAGGCCGCGCCGCCGACCGCCATCAGATAGGCGCTCTTGTGCTTGGCGATGCTGTCGGTGGCGGCCGGGCCGCGCTCGGCCTTGCCGACGCAGGCGGCGAGGCCCTGCTCCAGCATCATGTCCATGAACTTGTCCATGCGGGTCGCGGTGGTGGGACCGGCGGGGCCGACCACCTCGTCACGCACCGGGTCGACCGGACCGACATAATAGATGACGCGGCCCTTGAAATCGACCGGCAGCTGTTCCCCGGCGGCCAGCATGTCCGCGATCCGCTTGTGCGCGGCGTCGCGGCCGGTCAGCATCTTGCCGTTGAGCAGCAGGCGGTCGCCATGCTTCCAGCTCTGCACGACTTCGGGCGTCAGCGTGTCGAGATCAACGCGGATCGCTTCCTTGCTCGGCTTCCAGTCGACCTGCGGCCATTCGCTGAGCTTGGGCGCTTCCAGATAGGCCGGTCCCGACCCGTCCAGCGTGAAATGCGCGTGGCGCGTGGCGGCGCAATTGGGGATCATCGCCACCGGCTTGCCCGCCGCATGGCAGGGATAGTCGTGAATCTTGATGTCGAGAACGGTGGCTAGGCCGCCCAGGCCCTGCGCGCCGATGCCCAGCGCATTGACCTTGTCGAAAATCTCGATGCGCAGTTCCTCGATCTTGTTCTGCGGACCACGGGCCTTCAATTCGCCCATGTCGATCGGGTCCATCAGGCTTTCCTTGGCCAGCGCCACCGCCTTTTCCGCGGTGCCGCCGATGCCGATGCCCAACATGCCGGGCGGGCACCAGCCCGCGCCCATCTGCGGCACCATCTCCAGCACCCAGTCGACGATCGAATCGCTGGGGTTCATCATCTTGAACTTGGTCTTGTTTTCCGAACCGCCGCCCTTGGCGGCGACGTCGACGATCACCTTGTTGCCCGGCACCATCTCGACATTCAGCACGCAGGGCGTGTTGTCCCTGGTGTTCTGGCGCGAGAAAGCCGGGTCTTTCAGGATCGACGCGCGCAGGCGATTTTCGGGATTGAGGTAGGCGCGGCGCACGCCCTCGTCGATGACGTCCTGCATCGAGCGGCTGTTATCGTCCAGTCGGCAATCCATGCCCCATTTGACGAAGACGTTGACGATGCCGGTGTCCTGGCAGATCGGGCGATGCCCCTCCGCGCACATGCGGCTGTTGGTCAGGATCTGGGCGATGGCGTCCTTCGCCGCCGGATTGGCTTCGGCCTCATAGGCTTTGCCCAGCGCGCGGATATAATCCATCGGGTGGTAATAGCTGATGAACTGGAGCGCGTCGGCGACGCTCTCGATCAGATCGGCGGTCTTGATGACGGTCATCTACCCTGGTCCCTATCTTGCGGCCCGCCTCTGCACAGCGGCGCCTGGCAAGGCGCGGCTATAGGACTTTGCGGGCCCGAGTCCAGATTTGGCGCGCATGATTCGGGCAGGGGCGCGGGCCTGCGGCCGGGCGGCCGCCCGATGATGGGCCGGGTGGCGGCGGGGCCGAAACCGCCCCCTACGCATTTGCGTGGCAAGCCAAATTTATTTTATCTCCGCCATCCTCCCCCTTGCCTTTTGCGGAGCAAAGGAAAGTCCGCGCGTCGCTGCGATGCGGCGTGCCGGAGCGGCGATGAAATGAATCGGATCAGCGGCAAACAGAGTCGCCGAAACGTCATTTACCCTCTTGCGCCTGAAAGCGGCTGTGGCACTATCCCTTGTATCGGGTTAACGGGGGTTCCCCAACAGGTTGTGATCGTGTCGCCGGATGCTTTTCCGGCGCAGGGGCGTTTTCGCCCCCGCGATCCGCCCGGTTGGGCCCATTTCCGTGCCTGCGCGGTGCGGTTCATGCTAGGATGTGCGCTTGCTCGCACCCCGGCTTGACCGAATCGAACGGAACAGGAACATTGGGGACTCGCAATGGATTTTCGGGACAGTGAACAGACAGGTGCTGGCGACGTGGCGACGGTGATGGACGAAATATTGGAAGCAGCGATCGAGACGAACAAGCCCGCGCCCGCCCCGGCGGCCGAGCCCCTGTCCTCGGAGCCCCTGTCCTCCTCCGCGGTGCAGGCGCGGCGTTTCCACGTCGCGACCGACGCGTCGCGCGATGCGCTGCTGACCGAATTCGGCAAGGATACGCTGAACGACCGCTATCTGCTGCCCGGCGAATCCTACCAGGATCTCTTCGCGCGCGTCGCGGCCGCCTATGCGGACGATGCGCCCCACGCGCAGCGCGTCTATGACTATATCTCGAAGCTCTGGTTCATGCCGGCGACGCCTGTCCTGTCGAATGGCGGCACTGGGCGTGGCCTGCCGATCAGCTGCTATCTCAATTCGGTGGACGACAGCCTGGAAGGCATCGTCAACACCTGGAACGAGAATGTCTGGCTCGCCTCGCGCGGCGGCGGCATCGGCACCTATTGGGGCAATGTCCGCGGCATCGGCGAGCCGGTCGGCCTCAACGGCAAGACCAGCGGCATCATCCCCTTCGTCCGGGTGATGGATTCGCTGACTCTCGCGATCAGCCAGGGCAGCCTGCGCCGTGGCTCTGCCGCCTGCTATCTCGACATCTCCCACCCGGAGATCGAGGAGTTCCTGGAAATCCGCAAGACCAGCGGCGACTTCAACCGCAAGGCGCTGAACCTGCACCATGGCGTGCTGCTGACCGACGAGTTCATGGAGGCGGTGCGCGACGGCGCCGAATTCCACCTGCGCAGCCCCAAGGATCAGTCGGTCCGTGGCACCGTCAACGCCCGCGCCCTGTTCCAGAAGCTGGTCGAAGTGCGCCTGGCCACCGGCGAGCCGTACATCGTCTTCAACGACACGGTGAACCGGATGATGCCCAAGCATCACCGCGACCTGGGGCTGAAGGTCTCGACCTCCAACCTCTGCTCCGAAATCACCCTGCCGACGGGTCGCGACCATCTCGGCAATGATCGCACGGCGGTCTGCTGCCTCTCCTCCATGAACCTGGAAACCTGGGACGAGTGGAAGGATCATCCGACCTTCGCGGAAGACATCATGCGCTTCCTCGACAATGTGCTGCAGGACTATATCGACCGCGCCCCGCCGGAAATGGCGCGCGCCAAATATAGCGCCATGCGCGAACGCTCGGTCGGCCTGGGCGTCATGGGCTTCCACAGCTTCCTCCAGGCGCGCAACATTCCGTTCGAAGGCGCCATGGCCAAATCGTGGAATCTGCGCATCTTCAAGCATATCAACGCCAAGGTGAACGAGGCGTCGATGATGCTGGCGCAGGAGCGCGGGCCGTGCCCGGACGCCGCAGACCAGGGCGTGATGGAGCGGTTCAGCTGCAAGATGGCGATCGCGCCCACCGCGTCGATTAGCATCATCTGCGGCGGCGCATCGGCCTGCATCGAGCCGATCCCGGCCAATATCTACACCCACAAGACGCTGTCGGGCAGCTTCGCGGTCAAGAATCCCTATCTGGAAAAGCTGCTGGTCGCCAAGGCCAAGGACAGCACGGCCGTGTGGAACTCGATCCTGGAAAAGGGCGGATCGGTCCAGCATCTCGACTTCCTGACCCCGGAAGAAAAGGATGTGTTCAAGACCAGCTTCGAGATCGACCAGCGCTGGCTGCTCGAACTCGCGGCGGATCGCACCCCCTATATCGACCAGGCGCAGTCGCTCAATCTGTTCATTCCGGCCGACGTGGAGAAATGGGATCTGCTCATGCTCCACTTCCGCGCCTGGGAACTGGGCATCAAGTCGCTCTATTATCTGCGGTCGAAATCGGTCCAGCGCGCGGGCTTCGCCGGTGGCGTGGAAGCCGACAACACGATCGACGCGCCCAAGTTCGAAATCGGCGAGACCACCGACTATGACGAGTGTCTTGCCTGTCAGTAAGCGCTTGAAGCGGCGCGCGACGGCCTATGCCGCCGCGCCCGTCCGCTCAAGCTTCTTCCTCGAACGTCACCGCGACGTCGGCATTGGCGGAAAGCCGCACCGTGCCGTCATCCTCGACCGCCGCGATCAGGCCCCGGCTGATATAGTGATGATGCCCCTTATGGCTGCCTTCCCCGCTGTCCTTCTTGGTCAGCTTGATCCGGTCTCCGTCCATATGGTCGACGGTGCCTATATGGACGCCATCGGCGCCGATCACTTCGGCATGTTCCTTGATGCTGGTCAGGTCGACCATGATATTTCTCCTGTGCTGGGGGTAGCGAGCGTTGAACGCGCGGGGGCGGAGATGGTCGCATGACTGATGGGCGCGTCTTTCTTTCGATCGTTGCGGTCATTGCCTTGGGGGTATTCGTGAACGGTTTGCGTTTCGCGCGCATGACCTCGAACCCCTTTGTTGGTCGCAGGCTGTTTGGAATGCCTATGGAAGGTTCGGAGTTGCCGATCGGCCGGTTGAACCTGATCGGCAAGATTCAGATGATTTTCGCGCCGCTATTTCTCGGTTTTGCCTGCGCTCTGACTTTCGGATTTCTCGGCCCTGTTGAGGGCATCGAAACAATCAAATTACATTAAGGATAGCCCCCATGCCTCTTCTTCAAGCCAGCAAGGTCTACAAGCCCTTCGAATATCCTTGGGCCTATGAATATTGGAAGCGCCAGCAGCAGCTCCACTGGCTACCCGAGGAAGTGCCCTTGGGCGAGGATTGCCGCGACTGGGCGCAGAAGCTCAGCGACCATGAGCGCAACCTGCTGACCCAGATTTTCCGCTTCTTCACCCAGGCCGACGTCGAGGTGCAGGATTGCTACCACGAGAAATATGGCCGCGTGTTCAAGCCGACCGAGGTCAAGATGATGCTGACCGCGTTCAGCAACATGGAAACCGTCCACATCGCCGCCTACTCGCACCTGCTCGACACGATCGGGATGCCCGAGAGCGAATATAGCGCCTTCATGCAGTATAAGGAGATGAAGGACAAACACGACTATCTGCAGCAGTTCGGCGTCGACACGGACGAGGACATCGCCAAGACGCTGGCCATGTTCGGCGGCTTCACCGAAGGGCTCCAGCTCTTCGCCAGCTTCGCCATGCTGATGAACTTCCCGCGCTTCAACAAGATGAAGGGCATGGGCCAGATCGTCAGCTGGTCGGTCCGCGACGAGACGCTGCATTGCGAAGGCATCATCCGCCTGTTCCACGCCTTCGTGAAGGAACGCGACTGCCTGACCGCATCGGTCAAGGACGACATCATGGACATGTGCCAGAAGACCGTCCGCATCGAGGACGCCTTCGTCGACCTGGTGTTCGAAATGGGTCCGGTGCCGGGCATGACGCCCAAGGACATCAAGAAATATGTCCGCTACATCGCCGACTGGCGCCTGGGGCAGCTGGGCCTGAAACCCATCTACATGATCGACGAGCATCCGCTGCCCTGGCTGACCCCGCTGCTGAATGGCGTGGAGCACGCCAATTTCTTCGAAACCCGCGCGACCGAATATTCGAAGGCGGCGACCCGCGGGCAGTGGAACGACGTCTGGGACGCGTTCGACCGCCGCCAGAAGGTCAAGGGCGACGCCGCCGCCAACGCCGACGATGAAGGCCCCGACATGTTCAAGGCTGCCGGCATCGCGGCGGAGTGAAGAGAAAAGCGAAAGGCGGCTCCGCCGTGACGGTGCCGCCTTTCGGTTGATCGGGAGCGAGGATGCGCCTGCGCCCGCAAGACGCAGGGCGATGTGTCCATAACGGATCAACATCCCGCCAAAACGGCGCAAGTCGCGTTTATGCTCACCGCATGACCGAGCCAGCCACACCTCACCCCGCCTCTGTCCGACACGCCTATATCTGCCACGTCTGTGGTAGCGATCATGTCACCCGCGACGCATGGGCGGAATGGAATGTGGAGGCGCAGGACTGGCTATTGGGCGTGGCCTTCGACCACGCCTATTGCCATCGCTGCCAGAATGACACCCGACTGGATCGCGTCGTGCTGACGAGTCCGGTCACTTTCTCGGCCCCGGAAGGCGCGGGAGGTGGGATGGCTACCTAATCGCTGCTTCCGATCCATGCTCCCGATTTTTGGCGCGCACGCAGTCATCGTCACCGCCCGCCCGATTACCGATCCGCCCCGCCATTTGTCCGCGCTCGCCGCCTGTCCCCCGGCTGAACGGCCGGTTTTGTTCCGTTCATGCAACATTCGTCACGCCCATGGGTTCTACGATCGATCATCATTATCGAGGGAAGGAGCCTCACCCATGAGTTTCTCGCTGAAACAGGCCATCGCGGCCTTTTCGCTCGGCGCGATGACGCTGACCGGCATCGTCGCGACCCCGGCCTTTGCCGATCCGGGCAACGGCCGCGGCCATGGCCGCCATGGCAATCCCGGGCATGGCCGGGGCGACTGGAAGCATGGTGGCAAGCATGTCGATCGCGACTGGCGCCAGAGCCGCCGCGACGATTATCGCCGTCCCGGCCGCGTCGTCTACGCCTATGACTATAACCGGCCCGATCCGCGCTATGGCCGCTATTATCGGCCGGACCGCTATTATCGCGACGGCTATGCCCCGATCCGCGTCGATCGCCGCACCCGCATCTATCGCGGCTATGACGACCGCTATTATTGCCGCCGGTCGGATGGCACCACCGGCCTGATCGTCGGCGCGGCGATCGGCGGCCTGCTCGGCAGCCAGATCGATCGCGGCCAGTCCAACATCGCTGGCATCCTGATCGGCGGCGGCGCGGGCGCATTGCTGGGCCGCGAGATCGACCGTGGCGGGGTCAGCTGCCGCTGATCCGCTGACCTGGCGCATCGTCCGAAACAGTGATGCGTCACCAAAAAGCCGGAGCCCGCGGGCCGAGACTTGCGGTCGCGCGTTCCGGTCATGCCATGTCATCCGCCCGCGCAACGGCGCGCGTGCCGAAGCTGCCGGGCGAAGCAGGCGCAAGCCCCGAACTGTCGACCCGTCCTCGTGCCAGGCCTGATCGCGCCTGGGGCCACACAGGTCGCTCGACATCATTCCATTCGAGACTGCGTTGCATTCAGTCCGATATACGGGAAGGCGCGACTTACCAGAGCTATCGCTCAATGTGAAAACCGGTTCCCATAATTTGCAGCCCGTCAGGGCTGAATGTCGATCGGCGCTAGCACCAGGGATGGCGGCTGCCGTCCCAGCTGCGGGCCAGCCCTTCGGCGACCATCATGCCGCCGATCGATTCGCCCTCCCGCGTCACCACGCGCAGCGCGCGGCCATAGCGGTCGGTGTCGCGATCGCCGCTCTCCAGCGAGAACGGGCCTGCGTTCATCAGAGCCTGCAAGCGCCGCGTCGCCTGCGCGCCCAGTTCGCCTTCCGCCGCGCAGCGCGGCCCATGGGTCTCGGGGGTGTCGCCGTCGACCACGCAGTTGGTTCCGCCGCCCCTATGGCAGAAACCGAAATCGGCCGACAGCAGGTCGGCGGATCGGGCCTGGGTGGAGCGGGTGCCGGGGAGATGGATGTCGCCGGGCAGGCGCAGCGTCGGGACATGCACCCCGGCCTCGTCGATCCGTTCGACCCAGCCCGGCCCGTACCAGCCCAGCAGCAAGCCCAGGCACAAGGTGTAGATCAGCGCGGGACCGCTGAAACCCTTGCTTCGCCGTGGCCGCTGGTATCGCGCGCTCTGGTCGCCGTTCCGCGCCTGGGCCAGCCAGGCCTGCTGCACCCTGCCCTTGCGCGACGGCGCCTGCCGACCTGTCTCTCGTCTTGCCATGCCGCCATGCTAACGGCCCGTTGGCAAACAGCCCGTTAAAGCCGCTCCAGCTTCCCGCCGATCCGGCGGCGCAACGATTTGACGCATGTCAATGCCGCTCCGACGCGGCCTGCCATGCTGTGACGGGACCATCCGAAACGGAGCCGATTTCATGAATGCCGCCGCGCCGCCCAGCCCCTATGCCCGCATCGGCGGCGAGCCGGTGGTCCGCGCCATCGCGCACCGCTTCTACGACCTGATCGAACAGGACGCGGCCTATGCGGCGTTGCGCGCCATCCATGCGGCGGACCTGACCGCCGTGCGCCACGGCCTCACCCGGTTCCTGTGCGGCTGGCTGGGCGGTCCGCGCGACTGGTTCGAGCGCGGACCCTGCATCATGTCGCTGCATCGCGCCTTCCCGATCACCCCGGCTCTGGCGGATCAATGGGCGACCGCCATGGCCTGCGCGATAGCGGGCGAAGAGGATCTCGATCCCGCGATCGGCGACGCCATGGCCGAAGCGCTCGGCCACATGGCGCGGGGCATGATCAATTTCGGGCTGGAGGGCAGCGCGGCGGCCTGACCTCAATCCTCATCCTCATCGTCGGTCGCGCCATAGCTGTCCATTTCGTCGTCCATCGGCGGCTCGCCGGCATAGGCGTCCATGTCGATCCGGCCGGAGCGGGTCATCGCCTCCATCTTCTCGACCAGATCCTCGGTATCGTCGGGCGTGATCTGCGCCGGGTTGCTTCGTCCGCCGCGCTCGCTGTCCTCGGCCAGGTCGGTCGAGCGGGCGCGCGCATCGTCGGCGACATCCTGCGCCTGGGTGCCGGCCTCGGCCTGCTCGCCATTCTCGTCCGGTTCGGTAACGGGCAGTTCGCGATCCGGGGTAGGGCGGTCCATCGCGGCTCTCCTTGATTGAAGGGATGATGCCGCCTCAACGGCCCGCGTGCCCGGCTGTTCCGGCGAAAGCGCTGGACAGCGCCAGGACAAGGGGGCAAAGGCGCGGTCGATCCTTTCGCACTGCAGCAGGAATCCCCCTCATGCCCCGCCAGCTCATTTCCTCCGGCTCGCCTTTCGAGGCGCAGGTCGGCTATTCGCGCGCCGTCGTCCAGGGCGACTGGTGCTTCGTCGCCGGTACCACCGGCACGGACCCTGAAACCAAGACCATGCCCGAAAGCGTGGTGGAGCAGGGCAGGAACGCCCTCAAGGTGATCGGCAAGGCGCTGGAGGATGCGGGCTTCGCCTTTTCCGACGTCGTGCGCGTTACCTATTATATCACCGACGCCGCTTACTGGGACGTGATGGGTGAGATTGCCGGCCCCGTGTTCGGCGACATCCGCCCCGCCGCCAGCTGCGTCGTCGCCGGCCTCGTCAAGCCGGACATGAAGATCGAAATCGAAGTCACCGCCTTCAAAGGGTAACAGGAGCGCAGCATCATGATTACCATGTACGGCATCAAGAATTGCGACACGATCAAGAAGGCCCGCAACTGGCTGGACAATGAGCGCGTCGCCTACGGCTTCCACGACTACAAGGTCGCGGGCGTCGACAAGGCCAAGCTGGAGGAATGGGTGATGGAGCATGGCTGGGAAACCATCCTCAACCGCTCCGGCACGACTTTCAAGGCGCTCGACGCCGGTGACAAGGCGCATATCGACGCGGACAAGGCGATCCTGCTGATGATCACCAACCCCTCGATGATCAAGCGCCCGATCCTCGACACCGGCAAGGGTACGATCGTCGGTTTCAAGGCGACGACCTATGAAGAGGCGTTGCAGGGCGTGAAGGCGTGATCGGACGGGGGCTGGCGCGCATCGGGGCGATCCTGCTCATGAGCCTCATCCCCCTTTCCGTCGCCCCGTCGGCCTCGGCTGCCGAACCGATCCTGATCGCCCATCGCGGCGCCAGCGGCGAACGGCCCGAACATACGCTCGCTGCCTATGAGCGGGCGATCGACCAGGGCGCCGACTATATCGAGCCGGACCTGGTCCTGACGAAGGACGGGGTCCTCGTCGCCCGGCATGAGAATGAGATCAGCGGCACTACCGATGTCGCCGACCACCCGGAGTTTGCCGACCGCAAGACCAGCAAGACGATCGACGGCATCCAGATGGTCGGATGGTTCACGGAGGATTTCACCCTCGCCGAACTGCGCACCCTGCGCGCGCGCGAACGACTGCCCGACCTGCGTCCGGCCAACCGGCGTTTCAACGATCTCTATCCGATCCCGACCTTCGAGGAGATTTTGAAGCTGGTCCGCGCCAAGGAAGCGGAAACCGGCCGCCGCATCGGCCTCTATCCCGAAACCAAGCATCCCGGTTATTTCGCGGGGCTGGGCCTGCCGCACCAGGCGGCGCTGCTCGAACTGCTCAGCCGCTACGGCTATCAGACGGAGGCGGACCCGGTCTTCATCCAGTCCTTCGAGGTCGGCAACCTGCGCGCGCTGCGCGCCGCGACCCGCCTGCGCCTGATCCAGCTGGTCGACGCGGAGGGCGGCCCCGCCGACCTGCCCGGAACGACCTACGCCGACATGCTGACGGTACGGGGGCTGTCCGACATCGCGGCCTATGCCGACGGCATCGGCCCGTCGGCGGCGCTGCTGATCGCGCCCGAAGGCCCGACCGCGCTGGTCGGGCGTGCCCATGATGCGGGGCTTGCGGTCCATGCCTGGACGCTGCGGATGGAAAACAGCTTCCTGCCCGCCGCCTACCAGCGGCTCGACGATCCGCAGGGGCGGGGCGACTTCGCCGGCTATGTCCGGGCGATCGCAGCGACCGGTGTGGATGGCCTCTTCAGCGACTTTCCCGGCCAGGCGCGCGCGGCTTTGACCGCCGCCAATCCCTGATCGGGGTAAAGCGCCGCCAGCCCGGAAAACTTCCTTCGCGACCGGGTCACTTGACTTGCCAAAGCCCGCCCGCAGGCGAATAACGAAGTCATGCTGTCCCAGAAGACCCGTTACGCCATCCGCGCCCTCCAGCATCTCGCCGACCGCTACCGCCAAGGCCCCGTACCCCTGAACGAAATCGCCACGCGACAGAATATCCCGGCCAAGTTCCTGACCGTGATCCTGTCCGAATTGTCACGCGAAGGGCTGGTGGCGACGCAGCGGGGGCGGGACGGGGGCTATTGGCTGGCGCTGGCACCTGTCGACATCAGCTATGGCGACATCGTCCGGCTGACGCGCGGATCGCTGGCGCTGACCCCCTGCGCCAGCCGCTTCGCCCATGAAAGCTGCACCAACTGCCTGCCCGAATCGGAATGTCGCCTGCACCGGGTGATGCTGCGCGTTCGCGACGAAACGGCCAAGGTGCTGGACAGCATCAGCCTTGCCGAGCCGTTCGCGGTGGCGGATGACGGAGCCTGACCCCCACGCCGGACGGCCCAGCCTGGGTCTTGCGCTGGCCGCGCTGCTTCGCCACATGCGTAAGCCATGACCACGCCGCCGCTCAAAGCCGTCCTGATCCCCGTCACCCCGTTGCAGCAGAATTGCACGCTCTTCTGGTGCACGGAAACGATGCGCGGCACCTTCGTCGATCCGGGCGGCGACCTGCCGGTGCTCAAGCAGGCAGCGGCACAGCATGGCGTGACGATCGAGAAGATCCTCGTTACCCATGGCCATATCGACCATTGCGGGCAGGCGGGGGTGCTGGCGCGCGACCTTGATGTCCCGATCGAGGGGCCGCATGAGGATGACCGTTTCTGGATCGACCGGCTGGCTGCCGATGGCGAACGCTGGGGGCTGCCGGGCGAGAGTTTCGAGCCGGACCGCTGGCTGCAGGACGGCGATCAGGTGACGGTCGGCAATCTGGTGCTCGATGTCATTCACTGCCCCGGCCACACGCCGGGCCATGTCGTCTTCCACCATGCGCCCAGCAAGCTGGCCATCGTGGGCGACGTGCTGTTCCAGGGGTCGATCGGCCGCACCGACTTCCCGCGCGGCAATCATCAGGATCTGATCGACGCCATCACCGGCAAGCTCTGGCCGTTGGGCGGCGACACCGCCTTCGTCCCCGGTCATGGCCAGATGAGCAATTTCGCCCATGAGCGGCGCACCAACCCCTTCGTCGCCGATTCGGTGCTGGCGCGCTGACGAACGACGGTTGGTTAGGCCCGCGCCGCCAGCGCCGGTGGTGCCGGCACCTCGCGCGTCGCACTATAGGCCAGCATCAGCGCCGCGATAGCCAGCACGACCATGATGATCCAACTGAGCAGCGCACCGCCCGCGCGGGTGGCCGTGGGCTTGTCGGCGTCCATGCCGAAACCATGGGCGACGCGCGCCAGCACATAGGCCAGCGCCCCGATCCACAGCCACAGCGACGCGCCTACCGCCAGTTCGATCAGCGCGAACAGGATCAGCACGATCGGCGTATATTCGACGAAGTTGGCGTGCGCGCGCATCCGTCGCGCCAGCAGGCTGTTGCCGGCATCGCCATGCAGCACCCTGTCGCCGATGCGAATCCGTGCGCAGCGAATCGCGAGCCAGAGGTTGAGCAGCGCGCAGGCAGCGGCAAAGGTCAGCGTGATCGGCAGCAGCATCGTCAAATCCCCCTTGTCTGGTGGGCCGCACCCTAGTCCGCGGGGGCAGGGGGGCAAGGTCAAAGGATAAGGAAGCACTTGCGCCTCCGTCAAAAAGCGCTATAGGCGCAGGGCTTCGCGATCACCCGGGCCGCATGGGTCTGCGGCGCCGTTGGCGTCGGCACCATTCGGATACCGGCCAGTCGCACAACCAGATTGATATATGGAATAAGGTGCCGACATGGCTGTCCCCAAGCGCAAGACTTCTCCTTCCCGCCGCGGTATGCGCCGCAGCCATGACGCACTGCGCGTCGAGGCGTTCCAGGAATGCTCGAACTGCGGTGAACTGAAGCGCCCGCACAATCTGTGCGACGCCTGCGGTCACTATAACGGCCGCGAAATCGTCGCCGTCGGGGCGTAAGCCCTTTTCTCTACTCCGCAAAGGGGTGAACTAAAGTGTCAGGCCAACCGCGAATCGCAATCGACGCGATGGGCGGGGACGAAGGTGTGCGCGTGATGATGGCAGGGGCCGCGCTGGCCCGTCGCCGTCATGATGGGCTTCGCTTCACCCTGTTCGGCGACGAGGAGCGGATCAAGGCTGCGCTCGACCATCACCCCAATTTGCGGGCGGCGTCGGACATCGTTCACGCCGACACGGTCGTCGACGGCTCGGACAAGCCCAGCGTCGCGATTCGCAAGAAAAGCAGCTCCATGGCCAAGGCCATCGCCGCCGTGAAGGCGGGCGAGGCCGGGGCGGCGGTGTCCGCCGGCAATACCGGCGCGCTGATGGCGATGGCAAAGGTCGCGCTGCGCACCATGCCGGGTGTCGACCGGCCCGCGCTCGCCGCGATGCTGCCCACGCTGGGCGACAATGACGTCATCATGCTGGACCTGGGCGCCAACACCGAGTGCGACGCCCGCAACCTCGTCCAGTTCGCGGTCATGGGCGCGGCCTATGCGCGCATCGCCTTCGATCTCGACCGGCCGCGCGTGCGCCTGCTCAACATCGGCACCGAGGAACTGAAGGGCACCGACGAGATCCGCGACGCCGCCGCGGTGCTGCGCAGCGCCGACAGCCTGCCACTCCAGTTCGACGGCTTCACCGAAGGCGACAAGATCGGCCGCGGCGACACCGACGTCATCGTCTGCGACGGCTTTTCCGGCAATGTCGCGCTCAAGACGGCGGAGGGCACCGCCCGTTTCGTCACCGACGTGCTGCGCAAGGCCTTCACCAGTTCGATCCGGTCGAAGATCGGCTTCCTGATTTCGAAGCCGGCCATGTACATGCTCAAGCATCATCTCGACCCCAACAATCATAATGGCGCGGTTTTCCTGGGCCTGAACGGCGTGGTGGTGAAGAGCCACGGCAGTGCGGACGAAAAGGGCGTGGCCAATGCCGTCCATGTCGCCGCTCGCTTGCTGGAAGAGGACATCACCCGTCGCATCGCCGCCGACATGGCGGGAATAGGGGGGCTTTCGGCCGCCGCGTCGAAGCTGGAGCAGCCCGCCAAGTGATCCGCCGTTCGATCCTTCTGGGGACGGGCTCGGCCCTGCCCGCGCGCATCGTCACCAATGCGGAACTGGCGCAGACCGTCGACACCAGCGACGAATGGATCGTCGAGCGCACTGGCATCCGCACCCGCCATATCGCGGGCGAGGGCGAGACGACCGCGACGCTCGCCACCGATGCCGCCCTTGCCGCGCTGGACGCCGCCGGCCTCGCCGCACAGGAGATCGACCTCATCATCCTGGCGACGGCGACGCCGGACCAGACCTTCCCCGCCGCCGCGACCAAGGTGCAGGCGGCGCTGGGCATCGACGACTGCGTCGCCTTCGACGTCGCCGCAGTCTGTTCGGGCTTCCTCTATGCCGTGACCGTGGCTGACAGCATGATCCGGTCGGGGGCGGCCAATCGCGCGCTGGTGATCGGGTCGGAGACGTTCAGCCGCATCCTCGACTGGGAGGATCGCACGACCTGCGTCCTCTTCGGCGACGGTGCCGGCGCGATTGTGCTGGGTGCGGAGGAAAGCTTGGAGGGCGCGCGCGGCATCCTGGCGTCGAAGCTGCACGCAGACGGCCGCCACAATCAGCTTCTCTATGTCGATGGCGGTCCATCGACCACGCAGACGGTCGGCAAGCTGCGGATGAAGGGGCAGGAAGTGTTCCGCCATGCCGTGGTCAACCTCGCCTCCGTCCTGACCGAGGTGATGACGCAGGTCGGGCTGCCGGCCACCGAGATCGACTGGCTGGTTCCGCACCAGGCCAATGCCCGCATCCTCGACGCGACGGCGCGCAAGCTCAAGCTACCGGCCGACCGGGTCATCATGACCGTGGATCGCCATGCCAACACATCGGCCGCCTCGGTGCCGCTGGCGCTGGACGTCGCCGTCCGCGACGGCCGGATCAAGCCGGGTGATCTGGTCGTGCTGGAAGCGATGGGCGGCGGCTTCACCTGGGGCGCCTGCGTCCTTCGGGTCTAACCTTTTGGGTAGTCTTGCCGAATCACTGTAAATCCGTCAGATTCGCGGGTAGGTCATCGGGGGGTGATCGCGAGGCGAGAGGGGACGGGAAATGAGCGGCACTGGGACGTTGACGCGGGCGGACCTCGCGGAGAGCCTGAATCGCCATGTCGGTCTGTCGCGAGCGGAAGCGGCGGCGCTGGTCGAATCCATTCTCGACCATATGTCGGCGGCGCTGGAGCGCGGCGAAAATGTGAAGATATCGAGTTTCGGCACCTTCGTGCTGCGGGACAAGACGCAACGCATGGGCCGCAACCCCAAGACCGGAGTCGAGGTGCCGATCGAGCCGCGCCGGGTGCTGACGTTCCGCGCCAGCCAGACGATGCGCGACCGGGTGGCTTGAAACGGGACGGTCGGCCGCCGCTTTTTCTGCCTTAACGGCCATTTACCACGGTTGACCTGGCCGGGATGATGGGTGCAACATTCCTGTCATGAAAAAAGCGGAGGGGGCCTTTCTTACGATCAGTGAACTGGCCGGCGAGCTGGGTTTGCCCCAACATATATTGCGCTATTGGGAAACGCGCTTTCCCCAGCTGCGGCCGCTGCAGCGATCGGGCAATCGCCGCTATTATCGGCCGGATGATGTGGCGCTGGCGCGGCGCATCCACCATCTGCTCCATGTCGAGGGCTTCACCGTCAAGGGCGCGCAGAAGGCGCTGGCCGACGGGGAGGGCGCCGCTGGGGCGGCGCCTGCCGACGCACCGGCGGAGGATCTGGTCGTGCGGCTCGAGGGCATACGCGCCGCGCTGGCCGCTGCGCTGAAACTCTGAAAGGCCCTACAGCGTCCGGGCGTAGATCAGGTCCCGGAACGGCTCGTCGCCGACCATGAAGGTCAGCTCGCCGACATGGACAAAGCCGTGCCGGGCATAGAAGCGCCGGGCGCGCTCATTCTGCGGATAGACCGCCAGCAGTAGCCGCTGCGCGCCGCGACGCCGCGCTTCTTCCTCTACCAGCGCCATCACCCGGTCGCCATGGCCTCCGCCCTGCCATCCGGCGAGCAGATAGACGCGCTTGATCTCCAGGTCGCGGGCCGCGTCGGTCGGCAGCGGCAGGTCGGGCGGCGTCATCATGACATAACCCACCGGCGCGCCGAGCGGCGTTTCCCCGATCAGGACGGTCTGAGCCGGATCGGCGAGCGCGGCCTGATAATAGGCCTCGCCATGCGCGTTCCGGATATGGGCGACCAAGGCGGCGCCCGGATGGTCGTGCGCGAAGCTGGCGAGGAATGTCGCGCCGCCCAGGATCGACAGCGCGGCGGCGTCCTGTGGCTCGGCGCGTCGCCAGGCGATCGGCGTCATGCCCGGCGGCTCAGCGCGTCCCCGGCCCCAGCGCGGGGTCCAGGTCGCGCGGGCGGGTGAAGCTGGCCAGCGTCGCGCCCTTGGTCGCCGCCTGGCGCCAGTGGTCGATCGCCAGGTCCAGCACGGCCAGGCTGGCTGTCGGGAACTTGACCTCCACATCCTCGCGCAGCGGATTGGCGCCATCGTCGGGCACCAGGTCCAGTATCAGTTCCTCGAAGCCCGGATTATGCCCCGCCATCAGCACATGTGCGGCGCTGTCGGGCAGGTCGCGCACCACGTCCAGCAGGGTCGGCGCGGAGGCGAGATAGATGCGGCGATCCCAATGGGCGTCCAGCGTCTCGCCATAGCCGGCGAAGAATGTGTCCAGCGTCTGCACCACCCGCACCGCGGGAGAGGCGACCAGAAAGTCGAACGCCATGTTCCGTTTTGCGGCGAACTGGCCCATCAGCAGCGCGGCCTTCTCTCCCCGGCGGTTCAGAGGCCGGTCGAAATCGCGCGCCACCGGATCATCCCAGTCCGATTTGGCGTGGCGCAACAGGGTCAGACGCTTCATTTTCTCTCCTGTTGGGGCAAGCCGGATTCGCGCCCCTGATGCCCTAACGAACCGGCTTCGCCAAGCGTTTCGCTGCTCGCCCCGGCGCTGACGGCAATGATCGCCTCGTCCAGCGTCAGCCGGCGGATCGGCGTGCCGGGGGGAAAGGCGGTCAAGAGGCGGCTTGGCATGGCGGCCGACAGGATGACGAAACTGCCCCGGTCCTCGGCCCGGCGGATCAGGCGACCGAAGGCTTGGGCGAGCCGCGCCCGGATCAGCCGGTCGTCATAGGCGTTGCCGCCGCCGGCGAGCCGACGCGCGGCGTGCAGGACGGTCGGCTTGGACCAGGGCACGCCTTCCATCACCACCAGCCGCAGCGAATGGCCCGGCACGTCGACGCCGTCCCTCAACGCGTCGGTACCGAGCAGCGAGGCGCGCGGATCGTCGCGGAAGATGTCGACCAGTGTGCCGGTGTCCATCGGATCGACATGCTGGGCGTAGAGCGGCAGGCCGCCACGCGCGAGCCGGTCGGCGATGCGGGCGTGGACGGCGCGCAGCCGCCGGATCGCGGTGAACAGGCCCAGCGTCCCGCCGCCCGCCGCCTCGATCAGCCGGCCATAGGCACCCGACAGCGCGGCGATGTCGCCCCGCTTGATGTCGGTGACGATCAGCACCTCCGCGCGGCCCGGATAGTCGAACGGGCTGGTCGCCTCGAACCGCTCCGCGCCATGGGGCAGGTGACGCGCGCCGCTGCGCCTTTCGGCATTGTCCCATTCGCCCCCGCCCTTGAGCGTCGCGGAGGTGACGATCACGCCCTGTGCCGGTTTCAGCACGGTTTCGGCGAGCGGGCGGGTCGGGTCGAGCCAGTGGCGGTGGATGCCGATGTCGAACTCGCGCCCCTCGATCCGGTCGACGGTCATCCAGTCGACATAATCGGGGTCGGCCGGGCCGCCGATCCTGGCGAGCAGCGCCAGCCAGGCGGCGATCAGGTCGCGTCGCCAGCCCAGCGAGGCGACCGCACCCTCGATCCGCGCCCGCGCCGGGCCGTCCAGCCAGTCGGGCGCATCCTCGATCACCGCCTCCAGCCGGCGGGCGAGGCGGACGAGCGGCTTGACGAGGGCGTCGAGAGCCAGCGCGGCCTCCTGCGCGGCTTCCACCAGCGCGCCGTCGGGCTCCGCCAACTCGGTTTCCAGTCCATAGCCGGCGTCCGCCTCCCCGGCGTCTGCGGCGCGAGCGTAGACGGTGCCCCGGACCGCGCCGAGCAGCGCCTCCAGCGGGCCGAAGGGTTCGCCCGCCACCACGCGCTTCAGCCAGTCGTCGGCGGGCAAGGCCTGCGCCGCGTCCACCGCCGCGCGGATCGCCTGTCCGCCCTCCTCGTCATAGCTCGCCATGTCGGACAGGCGCGCGGCCAGGCCCCGGCGGCGTCCACGCGATCCGCCCTCCGGCCCCATGATCCAGCGACGCAGCTCGATCGCCTCCTGCCCGGACAGCGCGACCGAGAAGGTCGAATCGGCGGCGTCGAAGAGATGATGGCCTTCGTCGAAAATGATCCGTTGCGGCCGCTGCCCCGTTTCCCGTCCGCGCGCGGCGTTGATCATCACCAGTGCATGGTTGGCGATGACGATGTCGGCATCGACGCTGGCGCGGGCCGACCGCTCGATGAAGCATTTGCGGTAATGCGGGCAGCCGGCATAGATGCACTCGCCGCGCCGGTCGGTGAGGGCGGTGGAGCCATTGCGGCGGAACAGCGTCGGCAACCAGCCGGGCAAGTCGCCGCCGACCATGTCGCCATCCTTGCTGAACGCCGCCCAGCGCGCGACCAATTGCGCCAGGATCGCGGCGCGCCCGGAAAAACCGCCCTGGAGCGCATCTTCGAGGTTGAGCAGGCAGAGATAATTTTCGCGCCCCTTGCGCACCACCACTCGCCTGGCCGCGACCGCCGGATCGGGGAAGAGTCGCAGCGATTCGCGGTCGAGTTGGCGTTGCAGCGCCTTGGTGTAGGTCGACACCCACACCGTCCCCTGCGCCTCTCCCGCCCAGAGCGAGGCGGGGGCGAGATAGCCCAAGGTCTTGCCGATGCCGGTTCCGGCTTCGGCCAGCAGCATGTTGGGCTGGTCGCGATGCTGGCGCGGGCGAAAGGCGGTGCTCGCGGCGGCGGCATAGGCGCGCTGGCCGGGACGGGGTTCGGCCATCGCTCCGGTCAGCGCGTCGAGCCGGGCCAGCACCTGATGTTCGGGCAGGGTGATGCTGCGGGGGGCGGGACGGGGCTGCGCCTCCTCCCATTCAGGCAGCTTGGAAAAGAGCCAGCGTTCCGCTTCCTTCGGCCGGGCGATGCGCGGCGCGACCAGCGGCGACCAGGGCCAGCGCAGCCGGTGCAGCGCCTGCGCGGCGGTCCAGCCGCCTTCGCGCTCCGGCCAGTCGGGCGATGCGAGGCGGGCCAGCAGCAGCGTTGCGCCCTGTTGCAGCAGCGCGGGAATATCCCCTTCATGGGTGGGTGCGGGCAGGTCCAGCGCCTGCGCCAGTCCCTTGGGCGTCGGCACCAGGAATCGGGCAGGGTGGAGGAAGGCCCAGAGTTCGAGCAGGTCGAGGCCATTGAGGTCGGGATAGCCGAGCCTTTGTCCCGTCAGCGGCGCATTGAGCAGCAGCACCGGCGTTTCGGCGGCGCGCGCGATCGCCTGTCCCTTGGCCAGCGCCTGGGTGCGGCCGTCGTCGCGCAGCCAGATTCCGCCATGGCTGGCGTGGAGTGCGGGCAATGTGGCGGGATCGATCACTCGCCGGGGTTTAGGCGAACGGGAACAAAAGGAAAACCTGATTCAGCCGATCCGGCGTCCGAATCCACCACCGCCCATCATCGCCTGAATGCGGGGCTGGAACGCGGCGGGCGTGCGCTTTGCAGCGCGGGCCAGTTCGAGCCGGTCGAACAGCGGTCCGTCGCTCAGTTCATAGGGAAAGCGGATGCCCATCCGGTCCTCTTCGGACCAACGCACCGTGCCGAAGGTGATGAAGCCATCCAGATCGATCTGGCAGGAACTGCCGGCAGGGAGGCTGCACCCCACGACCTGCGCCCCGCCTTCGCTCAGGTCGATGATCGTGCCTTCCAGGCTGTCGAGTACCGTCGTCACGACGATCGGGATGTCCACCGAGACGCGCTCACGGCTGCGCTGTATGTGCATAGGGCCTCCAATCGCCGCAATCATGCACAAACAGGGTTAATGAAATGTAAAGGTGAGAACGATTCTCAACGCGCTTTTGCCTCGAAATAGCGTTTCCTTCGCGCATGTCCGGGGCTAGGGGCTTTGGCACTATGACCATGTCCGACATTCTCCGCAGCGCCGCTCAGGCGTCCAAGGCTTGGCCCTATGAGGAAGCCCGGAAGCTGCTCAAGCGCTACCCCGGTGCTGCGCCCGACAAGGGGCATATCCTGTTCGAAACCGGCTATGGCCCGTCGGGCCTGCCGCATATCGGCACCTTCAACGAAGTGCTGCGCACCACCATGGTCCGCAACGCCTTCCACGCGCTGTCGGATATCCCGACCCGGCTGGTGGCGTTCAGCGACGACATGGACGGGCTGCGCAAGGTGCCGGACAATGTCCCCAACCAGGCGATGCTGACCGAATATCTGGGCAAGCCGCTGACGCAGGTACCCGATCCCTTCGAGAAATATGAGAGTTTCGCGCATCATAACAATGCGATGCTGCGCGAGTTTCTCGACCGTTTCGGATTCGACTATGAATTCGTCTCGGCGACCGAGCGCTACAATGCAGGTGCCTTCGACGAAGCGCTGCGCCAGGTGCTGCGCCGTTACCAGGCGATCATGGACATCATGCTGCCGACCCTGCGCAAGGAACGGCAGGCGACCTATTCGCCGGTGCTGCCGATCAGCCCGAAGAGCGGCATCGTGCTTCAGGTGCCGGTCGAGGTGATCGACGCAGAGGCCGGTCTCGTCCGTTTCGAGGATGAGGGCGAGATGATCGAGCAGTCGATCCTTTCGGGCGGTGCCAAGCTGCAATGGAAGGTCGACTGGGCGATGCGCTGGTACGCGCTGGGCGTCGACTATGAAATGGCGGGCAAGGATCTGATCGATTCGGTGACGCAGTCGTCGAAAATCTGCCGCGCGCTCGGCGGCCGCCCGCCCGAAGGCTTCAACTATGAGATGTTCCTCGACGAAAAGGGCGAGAAAATCTCCAAGTCCAAGGGCAACGGTCTCAGCCTGGAACAATGGCTGACCTATGGCCCGCAGGAGAGCCTGGCTTTCTACGCCTATCGCGAGCCGAAGAAGGCCAAGCAGCTGCACATGGGCGTGATCCCGCGCGCGGTCGACGAATATTGGCAGTTCCGCGGCAATTATCCCCGCCAAGCGATCGAGCAGCAACTGGGCAACCCGGTGCATCACATCCACGACGGCAAGCTGCCGGAGGGGGAACTGCCGGTCACGTTCGGCCTGTTGCTGAACCTTGTGGGCGTGATGGGTGACGCCAGCAGCGACCAGGTCTGGGGCTATCTCCAGAATTATGTGCCCGGCGCGAGCGCGGAGACCTATCCCGAGCTCGATGCGCTGATCGGCCATGCGCTGGCCTATCACCGCGATTTCGTAGCCCCGACGCTCCAGCGGCGCGCGCCCGAGCCGAACGAGGCTGCGGCGCTCGCCCGGCTGGACTCGGAACTGGCGGCGCTGCCGGGCGAGGCTACGGCTGAAGATATCCAGAATATCGTCTACGCCATCGGCAAGGATGAGGCGTTCGGCTTCGCCGAACTGCGCGACTGGTTCAAGGCGCTTTACCAGACGCTGCTGGGCGCCGACCAGGGACCGCGCATGGGCAGCTTCATCGCGCTCTATGGTGTTGAAAACAGCCGCAAGCTGATCGCAGAGGCGTTGGCGGGATAATTTATTGCGCAAACCGGCGCGGAACGGGAACATTCTACCCGATTTCGCGTTTGCGCATATGGTCCACCCCCCTTTCGGACTGGTGATGCGCCTTGCGCGTGTCATCGGCCGCGTGCGCCCGGAAACGGGCGGCGCGGCCAAGGGCGGGAAAGAGGAAACGGCCCCGATCGGATGATCGGAGCCGTTTTTTTTCTCTCGCAGCGCTTACCAGAAGAAGCCGCGATTCACCTCCATCACACGACCGGTACGGACGTTGACCAGCAGCACGTCATTATAGTGGCGGACCCAGCGCAGGTTCGCGCCCGGACGGGGCAGGCGATAGCGATAGGGGTCGGCGATATAATAGCGCGAGCTGTAATAGGTCGGCCGCAACTGCGCGCCCCGGTTCCAGGCGGTGTAGCGGAAAGGCGCGCGCCAGTTGCCGCCGCGATAGACGTCGCGGTGCGATCTGCGATAATCCTGCCAGTCCTCGCGTGCTTCCTGCCGGGCGTCGCGGACATCGCGGCGCGCCTCGCGCACGTCATGGCGGTCGCCATAGCGCTGCGCCTGGCGCAGGTCGCGCTGTTCTTCACGCACATTGCGTTCGCTGCGGCGCGCCTCGCCATAGGATTGGGCAGACGCGACGCCGGGAACGACGGTGGCGGCCAGCAGACCCAGAATGATGAACTTACGCATAGAATATCTCCCATTCGGCTTGACGGATGAACCCCGTCAGTGAGGCCGGGTTCCTTCGTCAACGAGAGGAGATATGCCCTGCCGCGCCTGAACGGGTCGGGAATGATCCAGTCAGATTCCAGTCATTTATGTCGCAAAGTGTATCGCCGGCTGGTGTCTGAAAATGCGCTGGAACGCGCGTGTCGAGGCGGCACCGGCCGGCTCCCCCACCCATATGATATTGGCGCCGGGCGGCACGCTGGGGCGCAGGTCGACGCAGCCGGCATCACCCCCAGGGGCGTTCGCGAAACCATTTGGTGACGACATATTTTGTGCCACGTTCGACCGGGCGCGCCGCGTGCAGGCTGAAGCGGTTGGGTGCGCCGTCGCGGTCCATATTGTTCCAGATCAGGATCATACCCTCGACCGGGGGCACCATGAATTCGCACTGCGGGAAATGCGTCTCTCCCCCCGCCTCGACGGGCGAGAGGTAGATCATCGCCGTCCAGGTGCGCTGCCCCCCGCTCTCGCGCATGGCCTGCCAATAATCGGCTGTCACCGGGAAATAGTCGCAATGGACCCGATATTCCTGGCCCTCGGTATAGCGCTGCCCCTGCAACGTTTCGCCATGGCTGGCGGGCAGGCCGGTGAGCGCGCAGATGCGGCCGGTGATGGATTCGACCAGCGGGTTCCACGGGCTGAGATTGCCGCTATGGCTGGTGCGATAGTCGGCGTTGGCGCTGCCGGAAAAGAGCGACGACGGCCTGGCGCTGGCGTCGATCAGTTCGCGCAGGCCGGCGCATTCCTCCGCGCTCAGGAAATTCTGGCGGCCGTAGATGTCCAGATGCGGCGAATCGATCCGGCTCACCATCGGATTGCGGTCCAGCCGGGCGCGGACGCTGGCGCCAAATTGCGCGCGGGCGGGCGAGGCGATGCCCCCGTCGTCGATCATGTCGGTCATCCCCGCCCATTGCCACAGCGGAGGCGGGCATGAAAAGACCCCGGCGCGTCGCCACGCCGGGGCCAGGCACTCCTGAAGGCCAGTTCAGGAAGGGGAGTGGGCCGTCCGCCTACCAGAAGAAATCATGGATCACGTCGACGACATAGCCGTCGCGCAGATCGACCAGCAGCGCATCGTCATAATAACGCACCCAGCGCAGCGTGCCGTAGGCGGGCGGCAGGCGATAGGCATAGGGATCGCTCAGCCAGTAGCTGTTGGAATAGAGCAGGCTGTTGAGGAATATCCCCACCGAAAAGCGCCGATAGCCATAGTCCCAGCCGCGCGGGGCATAATAGCGGCCGATCCGGTAGCGGTCGCCATAGCGGCTGCGATAGCTGCTCCAGTCATAGCGGCGATCGTTGCGCCAGCCATTGTCCCAGCGCCGCTGGCTGCTCCAGCGGGTGCGGTCGTCGTAGCGGCGGCCATTGTTCCAGCTGGTGCCGCTCCAGCCGCGATTGTCGGTCCAGCGCCGGTCGTCGCGCCGGTCGTTCCGCCAGTCCTGCCGGTCATCCCTGCGGTCGTTGCGCCAGTCCTGGCGATCGTCGCGGCGGTCGTTCCGCGCATCCTGCCGGTCATCGCGCCGGTCGCCGCGCCACTCCTGTCGATCGTCCCGCCGATCGTCGCGCCAATCCTGTCGCTGCTCGCGCCGTTCGCGCACCGCCTGCTCGACGGCGCGGTTGGCGGGCAGGTTGGGTTCCCCGCGCCAGCGTGAATCGGGGCGCGGCGGGGCCATTTGTCCGGCAGGCGGTTGGGCCGCACGCTGCTGCCAGCGCTGCCCGCCAGCATCGCCGCGCTGTTGCCAGCGTTGCGCGCCGCCCTCGCCGCGCGGCTGGTTTGGGCGTTCGCCGCGCCAGCCCGCGCCGTCGCCACCCGCCCGGGCAGCGCGCTCGCCGCGATTGCCGCGTTCCTGCCCCGCCTGCGCCTGGGCATAAGCGGGCGCGATCCCGCCCAGCAGTGTCGCGCCCATCAGGCCGGCCAGCATCATTTTCCTGAACATCGTTCATATCCTCAACCGGGGACAGACCGTCCCGTCATGATGCCGGTATAGGTGATGCGGCGTGTCGCAAGTCTGAACCCGACCGTCAGCGTTCAGAAAGGAAATCGACAACCCAATATGGACATCGGGGCATATATTTCTCATCCTTCGTTGTTGTAGCGGCGCAGCAACAAAATTGCGACGCGGCGGAAAAGCTGATCCAGATCAGTGCAAGCCGCTTTCACTCCCTTTAGGACTGCCGAGTGAAGAAATCCCCCGATGACGGCCGCGTGCGTCAGGCCCTGCGTGATGCGACGATGGACAGCCATCGGCGCGTGGATGCGCTGTTCGCGGATTTGCCGCTCGATTCGGCGACAAGCTACCGCGTCTTCCTGACCGCCCATGGCCGTGCGCTCGGTGCGATCGAGCCGGTCGCCCGCCCGGCATCGCCGCGTCTGCCGCTGCTGGCCGACGATCTGGATGCATTGGGAACGGCGTTGCCCGCGCCGTTGCCAGCCGCCGACGAAGCGGCCGACGGCTATCGCTGGGGGCTTCTCTACACGCTCGAAGGATCGCGGCTGGGCGGCGCGATGCTGGCGCGGCAGGTGGGGGAAGGCCTGCCCAGCGCCTATCTCTCCGCCGTTCATGGCAAGGGCGAATGGCTTTCCTTCCAGCGCGCGCTCGACAGCGCTGCGGCGGAAGGCGGCGAAGGCTGGCTGGAGGACGCCGTGCAGGGCGCTCTGGCCGCCTTCGCCCTGTTTGCCAGGGCGGGCGAGGAAGCGCGGATGGCCGGACATGGCTGATGGCCGTGATCCTGGCGCGATCGATTTCGCCGTCGACCTCACCAACTGCGATCGCGAGCCGATCCATGTGCTGGGCAAGGTCCAGCCTTTCGGCTTCCTGATCGCGTTGACGGCCGACTGGCTGGTGTCGCGGGTGTCGGCGAACAGCGCCGCCTTCATCGGCCTTGCGCCGGACGATCTGCTGGGCCGGCCGATCAGCGCGATCTTCTCCGGCGATGCCATCCATGCGCTGCGCAATCGCATCACCCTGCTTCGCGGTCCCGATTCGGTCGAGCGCGTCTTTTCGCTCGCGCTGATGGACGGCGGCACGGCCTTCGACGTGGCGGTGCATTTCTCCGGCCCGCTGGTGGTGATCGAGGCCGAACCCGCCAGCCATGACGAAATGGAGGCGAGCAGCACCGTCCGGTCGATGGTGGCGCGGCTGGGACAGGCGGACGGCATGACCGCCTTCCTGCGCGATGGCGCGCGTCAGGTGCGGGCGCTGACCGGTTTCGACCGGGTGATGGTCTATCGCTTCGCCGACGGCGGCGACGGCGAGGTCGTCGCCGAAGCGCTCAAGCCCGGCGTCGACAGCTTCCTCGGCCTCCACTATCCGGCGTCCGACATTCCGGTCCAGGCACGCGCGCTCTATCTGCGCAACATCTTCCGCATCATCGCCGACGTGCACGCGGAGCCGGTGCCGGTCGTGCCCGCGCTGGACCCGACCGGGGCGGCGCTCGACATGTCGCTGTGCCTAACGCGAGCGGTGTCGCCGATCCATATCGAATATCTCGGCAATATGGGCGTGGGCGCGTCGCTCTCCATCTCGATCATCGTCGACGGCAGGCTGTGGGGGCTGTTCGCCTGCCATCATTACAGCCCGCGCCTGCCGACATTCGCGCAGCGCAGCGCGGCCGAACTGTTCGGCCAGATCTTCTCGATGATGCTCGAAAGCCGCGAGCGCGCCGAAACCGCCACCTATGAGGGCAAGGCGCGGCAGGTCGCCGACCGGCTGCTGGCGGCGGTGGCGCAGGATCATGACCTGCTGTCCAATGCGCGCTGGCTGGGCGACATCATCTTCGACACGATTCCCGCCGATGGCGTCGGCGTTTATATCGACGGGCAGATGACCTTTTCGGGCCTGACGCCCGACGAGCCTGCCTTCGTCGCGATCGTGCAGATGCTGAACCGGGTCGCCGCCAGCCAGGTCTATACGACCGACAGCCTGACCCGCGTCCTGCCCGAAGCGGCGGTCCATGCCGATCGCGCCGCCGGCATCCTCGCCATTCCGTTGTCGCGCCGGCCGCGCGACTATGTCGTGCTGTTCCGCGCCGAACAGTTGCGATCGGTGCGCTGGGCGGGCAAGCAGGACAAGCATATCGAATATGGCCCGAACGGCCCGCGCCTCACTCCGCGCAAGAGTTTCGAACAATGGTCGCAACTGGTGCAGGGCGTGGCGCTGCCTTTCACACCGGCCGAACTGCGCGTTGCCGAAGCGCTGCGTACCGCGTTGCTGGAGGTGATCCTGCGCCTGTCGGACTCCGCCGATGCCGAACGGCAGCGCGCGCATGAGAAGCAGGAACTGCTGATCGCCGAACTCAACCACCGGGTCCGCAATATCCTCTCGCTGATCCGCGGCCTGCTGTCTCAGACCCGCGACAGCGCCGGATCGGTGGAGGAATTTATCGCCACGCTGGAAAGTCGCGTCCATGCGCTGGCGCGTGCACATGACCAGATCACCGCCGATCGATGGAGCCCGGCACGGCTCTACGACCTGATCGAGGTGGAGGCGGGCGCCTATCTCGGCGAACGCAGCGACCGGGTGCGGCTGACCGGCCCCAATGTGCTGCTGACGCCCGGCTGCTTTACCGTGCTGGCGCTGGTCATCCATGAAATGCTGACCAACGCCGCCAAATATGGCGCGCTGTCGGACAATGGATCGGTGTCGATCGATTGGCGCGTGGACCAGGATGGCAGCCTGCTGATCGACTGGGTCGAAAGCGGCGGCCCGCCGGTGGTCGCGCCGACGCGTCGCGGCTTCGGTTCCACCGTGATCGAACGCTCGATCCCCTATGATCTGGGCGGTCATGCGGAGATCCATTATCGGCTGGCCGGGATCGAGGCGCAATTCTGCGTGCCGTCGCGCCATGTCGTTTCGGTCCTGCCCGACGGCATCGGGCGGGAGCGTGCAAAGCCCGCGGCGCCGGCGACGCCCAGCCTGCTCAAGGGCCGCCACGTCCTGCTGGTCGAGGACAATATGATCATCGCCATGGACGGCGAGGATGCGCTGCGCGACCTGGGGGCGGAGGTGATGACCGCCGCGAGCGTCGGCCGCGCGCGCGAAGCGATCGCGACCCAGCCGGTTGATCTGGCCGTGCTCGACTTCAATCTGGGCCATGAGACCAGCCTGCCGGTGGCGGATCTGCTGGCGGAACGGGGCATCCCTTTCCTCTTCGCGACCGGCTATGGCGACGGGCTGGAACTGCCGGTGCGTTTTCAGTCCATGACGCTGGTCAAGAAGCCCTATTCGGGCGCGACGCTGGCGCAGGCGCTGGGGCCGGTGATGGACGCCCAGGGCTGAAACCGACAGCGAAACAGACAGTTTCCGCATTGTCCGTTGTCCGCATCGGGCGCAGTCCCGATTGTACGACCATGACACAACCGACCTTGTTCATCCCCCATGGCGGCGGTCCCTGCTTCTTCATGGACCCTTCCGATCCCGACCGGCCGCACAGCGACCCGATATGGCATCCGATGCAGGATTATCTGGCGGGCCTGATCGCCGACCTGCCCGAACGGCCAAGGGCGATCCTGCTCGTTTCGGGACATTGGGAAGAGACCGACTTCACTGTCCATGTCGGTGTCCAGCCAGAGCTGCTGTTCGACTATCATGGCTTTCCGCCGCACACTTATGCACTGCGCTGGGATGCGCCGGGCGCTCCCGATCTGGCCCGGCGCGCGGCGGGCCTGCTGCGCGATGCCGGCTTCGCCACGGGCGAGGAAGCGGCGCGCGGCTGGGACCATGGCGTCTTCATTCCGATGAAGGTGGCGCTGCCCGATGCAGACATTCCGATCGCGCAGCTTTCACTGCGCCATGACCTCGATCCGGCGGCCCATATCGCCGCGGGCTGCGCCCTGGCGCCGCTGCGCGACGAAGGCGTGCTGATCGTCGGGTCGGGCATGAGTTTCCACAATCTGCGCGTGCGCGGGCCGCAGGCGATCGCGCCGTCGACCGCCTGGGACTATGCGCTGACCGCCGCCGTCACCGACCCGGACCCGGAGCGCCGGGCGATGCGGGTCGCCGCCTGGGACCAGTTGCCGCAGGCCCGCTTCGCCCATCCGCGCGAGGAGCATCTGCTGCCCCTGATGGTGGCGCTGGGCGCAGGAGGCGACGATGCGGCGACCTGCGACCATCGCAGCAGCGTGATGGGCTGGACCGTGTCGGGCTATCGCTTCGGCTGAGCGGTGGGGCGGCCGAGAGCCGGAACCGTCCGCGCCGCCTCTTCGGGCGCGATGCCCGGTGGCGGCGCAGCGGCCACCTGTTCCTCCCCCCGCATGATCCGCCCCGCGCGCTTGATCGCGCCCCGGAGCCGGGGATAGATGCCGCAGCGGCAGATATTGGTGATCGCGGCGTCAATCTCCTCGTCGCTCGGATCGTTGGTCCGGCGCAGCAGCACCGACGCGGCCATGATCATGCCGGGGATGCAATAGCCGCATTGCGACACATTGTCGGCGGCGAATGCCTGTTGCAGCGGATGGCCGCGATCGGGCGAAAGCGCCTCGATCGTGGTGACGAAGCGCCCCTCGGTCTTGCCGATCGACACCTGGCAGGCGCGTATCGCCTCGCCATCGATGTCGACCGTGCAGGCGCCGCAGTCGCCGGTGCCGCAGCCATATTTGGTGCCGGTGAGGTTGGAGGCATCGCGCAGCGCCCAGAGCAGGGGCGTGTCCGGGTCCATCCGATATTGCACCGGCCGGTCGTTGACGGTGAATTTGGTCACGCCGCCTCTTCCTCCTCCACCTTGTGGTAGAGGACTTCGTTGCGGATATGGATGGTGCGCGAGGCGAGCCGGATTTCCTGGATGAAGGTGGCGAAGGCGCCCGCCTGCAACAGCATGGCCAGGCTGAACAGGATTGCGATCGGCGTGCCGAGATGGGCGCCGAACAGATTGCCCGCGAACAGCAGGATGACGACCAGGCAGACCGCGCAGGCCGATGCAACCGACAGGAAGATGGCGGCATTGACCACGCTCATCCGCCGGTCGAGCACGCGGATCTCGCTCACCATCCGGTCATGCTCCTTGCCCCGGGTGGTGAGCACCAGCTCCTCCACCGCGCGGGCGCGATCGATGATCCGCGCCAGGCGGCTGACGCAGACATTCAGGAAGGCGCCGATGCCCGCCAGCAGGAAGACCGGTGCGAGCGCCAGCTGGATCGTCTGTGCGACCTGCGAGACTTGGGGGAGGGCGGGGATCATGGTCATCCCCGCTTCCCTACCAACCAGCGGATCAGGAGAAAAGTGGCGATGCCGTGCCCGCCCGTCCGGTCCGGTCGATAGTTCAGGCCACGCCCTTGGACGAAGGGGTGTTGATGCCCATGGACTTGAGATACTGCTTGATGTTGCGCGCCGCCTGGCGCAGCCGCTGTTCATTCTCGACCATGGCGATCCGCACGAAGCCCTCGCCATCCTCGCCATAGCCCACCCCCGGCGCGACCGCGACCTTGGCGTGGGTCAGGAGCTGCTTGGAAAATTCCAGGCTGCCCATCTCTTTCAGCGCGGGCGGCAACGGTGCCCAGCAGAACATCGACGCGCGCGCCGGCGGAATGTCCCAGCCCGCCCGGCCGAAGCTTTCGACCAGCACGTCGCGGCGCTTGTGGTAGAGCTGCCGGTTCTTCTCGACGATGTCCTGCGGGCCGTTCAGCGCGGCGCAGGCCGCTGCCTGGATCGGGGTGAAGGCGCCATAGTCGAGATAGGATTTCACCCGCGTCATCGCCGCGATCAGCTTCCTGTTGCCGACCGCGAAACCCATGCGCCAGCCGGCCATGCTGTAGGTCTTGCTGAGCGAGGTGAATTCGATCGCGACATCCTTGGCGCCCGGCACCTGGAGGATGGAGGGCGTCGGGTTGCCGTCGAAATAGAGTTCGGAATAGGCGAGGTCGGACAGGATCCAGACCTTGTTCTCCTTCGCCCAGGCGACCAGCCTTTCGTAGAAGGCGAGGTCGACCGTCTCCGCCGTCGGGTTGGACGGATAGTTCACCACCAGGATCGACGGGCGTGGCACGGTGAAGGCCATGGCGCGATCGAGTGAACGAAAATAATTCTCGTCCGGCGTGGTCGGCACCGACCGGATGGTCGCGCCCGCGATGATGAAGCCGAAGGTGTGGATCGGATAACTGGGGTTGGGGGCCAGCACCACGTCGCCCGGCTCGGTGATCGCGGTGGCGAGGCTGGCGAGGCCTTCCTTCGACCCCATGGTCACGACGACCTCGGTTTCGGGGTCGATGTCCACGCCGAAGCGGCGACCATAATAGTTGGCCTGCGCCTTGCGAAGGCCGGGGATGCCACGCGACTGGGAATAGCCGTGGGCGCTCGGCTTCTGCGCGACCTCGATCAGTTTCGCGATCACATGGTCGGGCGGCGGCAGGTCGGGATTGCCCATGCCCAGATCTATAATATCCTCCCCCGCGGCGCGGGCCGCGGCCCGCATCGCGTTCACTTCGGCGATGACATAGGGCGGCAGGCGCTTCATGCGGTAGAATTCTTCGGACATTATTGGGGCTTTCCTGAAAGCTCTCTGTAGGGAATAGTGCGTGACGCGCCGCTGACGTGTCACAATCTGGCTATAACCCGCCAATCTGTGACGCGCCAGTGAAAGCCGCGCCCACGGACGATGCCAGGAAGAGGAAGGTGGCCATGCAGAACGCCGACATCATGGAGCCCCATCTGCCCACTCTGGAAGAGATGCAGCAATGGACCCAGGTGATCGGCCGCGCCCAGCAATTGATGCTGGAGCAGGCGGCGGGCACCACCGGCCAGACCCTGCCCTTCGACCCGGCGATCGTCGCCCGCATCCAGACCAGCTTCGCGGACGAGGGCATGGCCTTGTGGCGGCGCTTCCTCGATTCGGGCGGACTGCTGCGCAGCCAGCCGGCGCCGGCGCCGGCGACCAGCCCCGCTTCGCGCAAGGATAGGCGGTTTGCCGACCCGGCCTGGACCGAACATCCCTTCTACGACCTGATCCGGCAAAGCTATCTGCTGCTGTCCGACTATCTCATGAAGATGGCTGACGCGGTCGACGGGGTGGACCCGAAGCAGAAGGCCAAGCTGCGCTTCGCCACCACCGGCCTGCTCGACGCGATCGCGCCCAGCAATTTCCCCTTCACCAACCCGCAGGTCGTGCAGAAGACGATCGAGAGCGGGGGCGAGAATCTGGTCAAGGGTCTCAAGCATATGCTCGCCGACCTGGAGAAGGGCCAGCTCACCCATACCGATGGCACCCAGTTCGAGCTGGGGCGCAACATCGCCGCGACGCCGGGCAAAGTGATCCACGAAACCCCGCTCTACCAGCTGATCCATTATGCACCCACGACGGACGCGGTGCTGGAGACGCCGCTCATCATCTTCCCGCCATGGATCAACCGCTTCTACATTCTCGACCTTTCGCCCGAAAAAAGCTTCGTCAAATGGGCGGTGGACCAGGGGATCAGCGTCTTCCTGGTGTCCTGGAAGTCGGCCGATGCGTCGATGAAGGATCTGGTCTGGGACGATTATATCCTGAAGGGGCAGGTGGACGCGATCGACACGGTGCGCGACCTGCTGAAGGTGAAGAGCGTCCACACGATCGGCTATTGCGTGGCCGGGACCACGCTGGCCGCGACGCTGGCGTTGCTCGCGGCGCGGGGTGAGGCGGACAAGGTGGCCAGCGCGACCTTCTTCACGGCGCAGGTCGATTTCAGCCAGGCCGGCGACCTGGCCCTGTTCGTCGATGACGAGCAGATGAAGATGGTCGAGCAACTGTCATCCAAGGGCTTTTTGGACGGGCGCTATATGGCGGCGACCTTCAACCTGCTGCGCGGTCGCGACCTGATCTGGAGCTATGTCGTCAACAATTATCTGCTCGGCATGGATTATCCGCCCTTCGACCTCCTCTACTGGAACGGCGACACCACCAACCTGCCGGCGCGCTGGCATCGGGATTATCTGACGCAGCTCTATCGCGACAATCTGCTGGTGGTTCCGGGCGCGATCAGCATCGACGGCACGCCGATCGACCTGACCAGGATCATGACCCCGGCCTATGTCCAGGCCGGCAAGGAGGATCATATCGCGCCGCTGGAAAGCGTGTGGCAGCTGACCCGGAACCTGTCCGGGCCGATCCGCTTCCTGCTCGCCGGTTCGGGCCATATCGCGGGCGTCATCAACCCGCCCGCGGCGATGAAATATCAATATTGGGCCTGTGACGAGGCGCAGCCGACGCTGGAAGCCTTCCTGGCGGGTGCGAAGGAGACGAAGGGCAGCTGGTGGCCCGACTGGCGCGGCTGGATCGAGGGACTCGATTCGCGGACGGTGCCGGTGAAGGGCGCGCGCGTGCCGGGCAAGGGCCGGTTCAAGGCGGTCGAGGATGCGCCGGGACGTTACGTTAAGGCGCGTTAACTCCTTCTAATCCTGCCTTTGCGACAGGGCGCCGGAGTCTTGCGGCGGGTCGTGGATGGCAGTTTTGTTGCACTGCACAATAAGTGTTGCATTGGACTTGCGATCGCTATATTGTGCACTGCAACAAACGGAGGATGGTCATGGCCGATACCCCGAAGACCCCGAGGAACACACCGCGCAGCAAGGCCGGTACGACGACATTGTCGGCGACCGAGGCGCTCAAGGCTGCGGAAGCGGCGATCGGCGTTGAACCCGTCAAGAAGAAGCCTGCCCCCAAGCCCGCGCCCCGCAAGGTCGCGACAGCGAGCGTGAAGCCGGTGGACAGCAATCCGCAGGATAATGTGCCGCCCGTCGACACCAACCCTCAGGACAGCGTGAAGCCGATCGACGTCAATCCGTCGGGTCAGCCCGCCGAGCCGGAGGCAATGCCGGTCGATCCGGTGGCCGTCATCGCCGCCACCACCGCCGTCGATGCTGCGCCCGAGCCGGAGCCTGCGGCCGAGACGCCGGCGCCCGTCATGGCGCCGACCGTGACCGAACCCGAAATTACAGAGAGCCTGGCCAAGGCCGAAACCATCGCGACCCAGCCGCTGCCCGCCACAGAAGGAACCAAGATCATGAACGACGTCATCGAAACCGGAAAGAAGTTCGCCGAGGAAACCAAGGCCAAGTTCGAAACCGCCTATGCCGATTTCAACGAGAAGGCCAAGGCCAATGTCGAGAAGTCGACCAAGGCGATCGAGGAACTGAGCGACATCGCCAAGGGCAATGTCGAGGCGCTGGTCGAATCCGGCAAGATCGCCGCCAAGGGCATGGAATCGCTGGGCCAGGAAGCCGTCGACTATGGTCGCAAGAGCTTCGAGAAGGCGACGACCTCGTTCAAGACCTTCTCGACGGTCAAGACCCCGACCGAATTCTTCCAGTTGCAGAGCCAGCTCCTCTCGAGCAGCTTCGACGAATTCACCAAGGAAGCCGCCAAGAGCAGCGAAGCGCTCATGAAGCTGGCCGGTGATGTCGCCCAGCCGCTGACGGCGCGCGTGACCCTGGTCACCGACAAGGTGAAGTCGCTCGCCGCCTGAGGCGTCCCGACCCCCGGACTATAGCGCGAGGGCGCCCCTTCCACCGGGAAGGGGCGCCCTTTGCATGAGGGCGATGCGCTCCGTGGCGCGCCGAGTGGCCACAGCGACCCCTTGCCATGACCGGACGAATCGCCATATCCTGCTTCATCATGAACAATGTCACCACCGCATCGGCGTGGTCCGTGAAGATGGCGGGCCGGGATCAGGACGATCAGGGCGAGGGACCGGGCGGCCCCAGCGTCGGCATCGCGACCCGTACCCGCACGCGCACCAAGAAGCCGTCCCTCTACAAGGTGTTGATGCTGAACGACGACTATACGCCGATGGAATTCGTTGTGCATGTCCTGCAGAGCTTTTTCCGCATGGACATGGAGGAAGCCACCCGGGTGATGCTCCATGTCCATCAACGCGGCGTCGGCGTCTGCGGCATCTTCAGCTACGAAGTGGCCGAGACGAAGGTCAACCAGGTGATGGATTTCGCCCGGCAGAACCAGCATCCGTTGCAGTGCACGCTGGAGAAGGCGTGACGCCCTGCCCGCGTCGACCGGTCGAAAGCCTGTGTAGCGCTTATATTTCATCTCATTACATGACTGAAATATAAGGTTTTTTTATAAATTCATCGCATGATGTCCCTGCCAACATGAAGTGGGGACTTCAAGCATGACCAGCATATCCAATAATTATGGCATGGCGATGCCGCCATCGCCGCGCGCGATGATGGATCGTCGCATCGACGCCGCCGTGGAGGCGGGATCGCTCTCCGAAGTGGACGGCGACGCCCTGGAAACCGCGCTCGATTCGATCGACAGCGCGCTGTCTTCCACGGCGAGCGACGGCACGTCGCGGCTCGATCCGTCCGAGATGCAGGACCGGATCGAGTCGCTGATCGAGGAACAGGTTTCGGCGGGCACGCTGACGGAGGAACAGGCGACGCAGCTCCAGAGCTTTTTCGCGCAAGGGCCAGGGGGCGGTTCCGGCACCGATGCTGCCAGCAGCGATGGCGGCATGGCGGTCGAAGGCATGGGCGGGATCGGTGGTACCGGCGCGATGCGTGGCCCGCCGCCCGGACCGCCGCCGTCCGGCAGCGCGAGCGAGGACAGCAGCGGTTCGACCGACAGCAGCGATAGCGCCAGCGCCACCGAGCAGCTCGATTCGATCATCGCCTTTCTGGAAAATCTGCGATCGAGCCTGACGCAGTCGCTCTACGGCGGCACGGCAACGAGCACCGACAGCAGCAACAGCGGGCTGGTCGTCGACAGCCTGGCCTGATCCTGACGTCACCGGGGACGGGTGACGGAGCCGGCGGGGCTTCGCCGTCCCGCCGGCATCGCCTTTAGATGCTTCCCTTGCCCGACGGCGCGTCCTACATCTGCGCCGGTGAGCGAGGAGAGCCAAGCCGCCATCCATGATCTGGCCGTCATCGGCGGCGGGGTGAATGGTTGCGGGATCGCCCGCGACGCGGCGGGGCGGGGCGCCAGCGTGCTGCTGCTGGAGCGGGGCGACTTGGCGCAGGGCACATCCTCCGCCTCCACCAAGCTGATCCATGGCGGGCTGCGTTATCTGGAGCATGGTGCGTTCGCACTGGTGCGCGAGGCGCTGTCGGAGCGCGAGCGGCTGTGGCGGATCGCCCCACACATCATCCATCCCATGCGCTTCGTCCTGCCTTGGACCAGGGGGCTGCGGCCGCGCTGGATGCTGCGGCTCGGCCTGTTCCTCTACGATCATATCGGCGGCCGCCGCGCGCTGCCCGCGACCGAGGCGATAGACCTGCGCCATCATGTGGCGGGCGCGCCGCTCAAGCCCGGCTTCGGCCCCGCCTATTGCTATTCGGACGGCTGGGTCGATGACGCCCGGCTGGTGATCCTCAATGCGCGCGATGCGGCCGACCGGGGCGCGGACATCCGCACGCGGACCGAGGTGACGGGGCTGGCGCGTGCCGATCATGGCTGGATCATCGACGCGCGGACCGGCGATGGCGCCCCGCTGCGTTTTCGTGCGCGGGCGCTTGTCAACGCGGCCGGGCCGTCTGTGCTGGCGCTGATGTGCATGGCTCGTGGGAGGGGCGACGGCCGGATGCGGCTGGTGCGCGGGTCGCATATCGTCGTGCCGCGCCTGTTCGATCACGGCTTCGCCTATTTTTTCCAGCTGCCCGACGGGCGCATCTTCTTCGCCATTCCCTATGAGCGCGACTTCACCCTGATCGGCACCACCGACCGCGACCATGATGGCGGGCTGGACCATGTCGCGGCCAGTCCCGATGAGATCGCCTATCTGTGCGCGGGCGCGAACCGCTATTTCGCCCGGTCGATCACACCGGCCGATGTCGTGTGGAGTTATGCCGGAGTGCGGCCGCTGATCGATGACGGGTCGACCCGGCCCGAGGCGGCGACGCGCGGCTATCGGCTGGAACTGGAGGGGGACGCGGACGGTGAAGCGCCGCTGCTCCATGTGCTGGGCGGCAAGATCACAACCTATCGCCATCTCGCGGAGGAAGCGGTGGCGCTGCTCCAGCCGCATCTGCCCATGCTGCAAGGCGGCGACTGGACGGCCGACGCGCCGCTGCCGGGCGGCGATTTCGCGACGGCGGGACTTGCCGATCTGATCGCGGGGCTGGCGCGCGACTATCCCTTCCTCGACGCGGCGAGCGCCGACCGCATCGGCCGGGCCTATGGCACGCGGGCGCGCGACTGGCTGGGCGAGGCGCGCGGCATGGCCGATCTGGGTGTCCATTTCGGTGTCGGGCTGACCGAGGCCGAAGTCGCCTATCTGGTGGCGCGCGAATGGGCGCGAACGACCGAGGACATCGTCTGGAGAAGGACCAAATTGGGCCTGCGGCTGAATGCGGCGCAGCTCGCCGCGCTCGACGCATGGCTGAAGGAGAGGCAATGGGCGAACGCATGATCCTGGTGCTGGACGAAGGCACGACCTCGACCCGCGCGATGCTCTACACGGTGGAGGGGGTTCGGGTCGGGACTGCGCAGCGGGAACTGACCCAATATTATCCCCGTCCCGGCTGGGTCGAGCATGATGCGGCGGAAATATGGGACCGCACCCTGGCCTGCGCGCGCGAGATGGTCGCCCAAGCCGGCGGGGCAGGCCGGATCGCGGCGATCGGCATCACCAACCAGCGCGAGACGGTCGTCGCCTGGGACCGGCGCACCGGCGCGCCGCTGGCGCGCGCCATCGTCTGGCAGGACCGGCGGACCGCCGGCCGGTGCCAAGCCCTGCGCGAGCAAGGCCATGAAACGCTGGTCCAGGCGCGCACCGGGCTTGTCATCGATCCCTATTTTTCCGGGACCAAGATGCGCTGGCTGATCGACCATGCACCCGATGTCGCGGCTGCGGGGGATGCGTTGGCGCTGGGAACGGTCGAAAGCTGGCTGGTCTGGAAACTGACCGGCGGCGTGCATGTCTCCGACGCCAGCAATGCCAGCCGCACCCAACTGATGGCGCTGGACGGGCAGGACTGGGACGCGGGACTGTGCGGCCTGTTCGGCGTGCCAGGGGCGGCGCTGCCCCGGATCGTCGACAATGCCGGCGCGTTCGGCGCCGTGATGCCGGACCTGCTGGGCGGACCGATCCCGATTTGCGGGCTGGCCGGGGACCAGCAGGCCGCGACAATCGGGCAGGGTTGCCTTGCCCCTGGTGCGGTCAAGGCGACGCTGGGGACGGGGGCGTTCATCCTAGCGCCTACGGGCGCGACGCCGCCCGTCTCGTCCCATCGCCTGCTGGGCACCGTGCTGTACCAGAACGAGGGCGTTCGCCATTATGCGCTGGAAGGCGCGATCTTCGTGGCCGGCAGCCTGGTCCAGTGGCTGCGGGACCGGATGGGGCTGATCGAGACGGCGGCCGACACGGAAGCGATCGCCCGATCCGTCCCCGACAATGGCGGCGTCGTCCTGCTGCCCGCCCTGTCGGGTCTGGGCGCGCCGCATTGGCAGGCGGGCATGACCGGGAGCATCCACGGCCTGACCCATGGCACCGGCCGGGCGCATATCGTCCGCGCCGCGCTCGAATCGATCGCGCACCAGGTGCATGACCTAGCGGCTGCCTTCGCTGCCGATGGCGCGCCCTGGCACATGCTGAGGATCGACGGAGGCATGAGCGCCAATGACTGGATCGCGCAGGATATGGCGGACATATTGCGCCTGCCGGTCGATCGGCCCGCCGATGTCGAAACCACCGCACGCGGCGCGGCGATGCTGGCGGCGGTGGGGGCGGGCATATTCCCGACGCTGGCGGCGGCGGTCGCGGCGTGGGAATCGCAGCGGACCCACTTCGCCCCCGTCATGCCGGCGGCAGAACATGCGGGGAGGCTGGCCGGCTGGCAATCGGTCCTGGCGAAAAGCCTGCCGACGGTCTGAGCTTCGCGCGCCTGCGTGGCCCGGCCATTTCGCGCATCGTGAGCAAATATTAAGGTTAGCATTGTATCGCGGTCGCACCATGTCGCGGCCCGTCCCTCGCCAATCCTCGTCCCTGCTTTCGCTGCTGATTACCGGCAGCGTCTATTTCGTGGTGGCGTCGATCGCGCTGATGGCCTCGCGCTTCGAAGGCGGCCTGGCGTTCATTTGGGGCGCCAATGCCTTCCTGATGGCCCAACTTCTGACATCGCGCACGGCCCACTGGCCCCGGACCATCATCGCCTGCGCCATCGCCAGTGCTCTGTCCACGTCGCTGTTCGGAATGGGGCCGCTGGCCGCTCTGCCCATGGCGGCCATCAACGTCAGCGAATCGCTGATCGTCGCGCTCATCTGCCGCCACTATCTCAGCGAGCGGGCCGTCACCGGGTCGGTGCGTCCGCTGGTCGTCTTCATCCTTGCCCTGTGCGGTGTCGCCGATGTCGTGACGGGCGTCGCGGCCGCAGCGGTGGCATCGCTGCTGACGCCCGTCGGCTTCACCGCGTCCTGGCTGCAATGGTATACCGGCCATGCGCTGGGCGGCCTGACCTGCACGCCGATCCTGCTGATGCTGTTGCAGGGAGAGTTCGGACGGTGGATGCGCCACACGCCGACCGCGGTGAAGCTGGAGGCATTGGCCTTGCTGGCCCTCTTCACGCTGGTGACCGTGCATATCTTCTACTGGGCGCGCTATCCGATGCTGTTCGCGCCCCTGCTCCCGCTGGTCCTGATCGCATTCCGCGTCGGTCATATGGGTGCGGCGGCATCCATCGTCATCCTTGCGGTGATCGGGGGCATGGCGACCCTGTCGGGCCTGGGGCCGCTGATGATCATTCCCGCGACGCTGGGCGAGCGGGTCCAGGCGTTTCAATTCTATCTGGCGCTCAGTTTCCTGCTGTCCATGCCGGTTGCGGCCGAACTCAATGGCCGGCGGCGGCTGTTCCAGATGTTGCAGGAAAGCGAATCGCGTTTCCGCGCGATCGCCGAACATAGCGGGGACCTGGTGCTGGACATCCGTGTCGACGGGGTGATCACATATGCCTCGCCCTCGGCGCTGGAGCAGATCGGGTGTGCGCCCGATCTGCTGGTCGGCCAGTCCGCCGCCGATCTGGTCGATCCGCGCGATCGCGCCGTCGTATCCGCCGCGCATCGTCGTGCGCTGGCGCAGCCCGGCGCAGTCCACAAGGTCGAGTTTCGTCCCCTTCTTGCGGTCAGCGATCTCGATTGGTGCGAAATGGTCAGCCGGGCCGTGATCGACGACCGCGGCCAGCCCAGCGGGGTCGTCAGCATGATTCGCGACATATCGCGGCACAAGGCGCGGCAGCGAGCGCTGCAACAGGTCGCCGCACGCGATTCGCTGACTGGCGCCGACAGCCGGCGCGCCTTCCTGGAAAAGCTCGACGCCGAAATGCTGCGCGTGCGGCAAGGCGCGCGGTCGAGCCTGCTGCTGATCGACATCGACCATTTCAAGTCCGTCAATGATCGCCACGGCCATAATGCGGGGGACCGCGTGCTCACTGGCTTCGTCGAGCGGCTGGTAGCCGGCTTGCGCGGCGTGGACAGCATCGGCCGGCTGGGGGGCGAGGAATTCGCTATATTGCTGGTCGACTGCGACATCGACCGGGCGACCATCCTCTGTGAACAGCTGCGCGCGCGGCTGGTCCGTCCGATCGAACTGAATGACCGGGGTGAGGCGATCGGCATCACCTTCAGCGCGGGCCTGGTCGAACTGGATGGCGATTCGACCCGATCAGCCATGCTGGAAGCCGCCGACAAGGCGCTCTATCGTGCCAAGCATAGCGGCCGCAACTGCCTGCGCCTGGCGGCCTGATCCCGCCGCCCGACAGCTATCGCCGCAATGCCGAAATATTCCCGATGTTATGTTGTAACTTACAGCGGGCTGCCCTATGTAGCGACCATCATGCCGCAGAGCCTTCGCCATGCCTTTCTGACCGGACGCCTCGATCGCATCGCGATCGCGCTGTCGGGGCTGTGCGTGGCGCATTGCTTCGTGACGGCCGTGGTGCTCGGCCTGCTCGCCTCGGCGGGGGGCATTTTCGAAAGCCCGATCTTCCATGAAGTGGGGCTGGGCCTTGCCATCCTGCTGGGCGCCGTGGCGCTGGGCCATGGCGCGATCGTCCATGGCTTCATGATGCCCGCCGCGATCGGATCGCTCGGACTGGGTGTCATGGCCGGCGCTCTGACCATGGATCATGGCCCGCAGGAAAGCCTCTACACGCTGATCGGCGTCGGTATATTGGCGCTCGGCCACGACCTCAATCACCGCGCCGGTCGATAGCTGGACATGAAAAAAGGGAGCCGGTTCAGGCTCCCTTTTTCGTTCGGCCGACCCTGGCTGGTCAGTTGCCTCGATGGTCGCTGCGATGTTCGCCCCGCACCCAGCGCACGGTTCCGGTGCTGGCGCGCATCACCACGCTTTCGGTGGTGAGCCTGCCGCCGGGCAGGCGCTTGACTCCATGGAGCAGCGACCCGTCCGTCACCCCGGTCGCCGCGAAGATGCAGTCGCCCTTCGCCAGTTCCTTGATGTCGTAGATGCGGTCGAGATCGGTGATGCCCCATTTGCGCGCGCGCGCCTTCTCATCCTCGTTGCGGAAGAGCAGGCGGCCCTTGAACTGGCCGCCGACGCAGCGCAGCGCCGCGCAGGCCAGGACGCCCTCGGGCGCGCCGCCCGATCCCATATACATGTCGATCGTGGTCTCCGGGTCGGTTGTGGCGATCACACCGGCGACGTCGCCATCGGGGATCAGCATGATGCCGCAGCCGATGGCGCGCAGTTCGGCGATCAGCTTTTCATGGCGGGGCCGGTCGAGTACGCAGACGATGATTTCGTGCGGATCGACGCCCTTGGCCGCGGCGACCGCCTCCACATTCTCCTTCACCGACCTGTTGAGGTCGATGATGTTGTCGGGATAGCCGGGGCCGACCGCCAGCTTTTCCATATAGACGTCGGGGGCGTTGAGCAGGCCGCCTTCTTCGGAAATGGCGAGGACGGCGAGCGCATTGGGGCCGGCCTTGGCGGTGATGGTCGTGCCTTCGAGCGGATCGAGCGCGATGTCGATCTTAGGCCCGGTGCCGATCGCGTTGCCGACCTTCTCGCCGATATACAGCATCGGCGCCTCGTCGCGCTCGCCTTCGCCGATCACGACCGTGCCGTCCATGTAGAGATCGTTGAAGGCGAGGCGCATGGCTTCGACCGCGGCGGCATCGGCGGCCTTTTCATCACCGCGCCCGATCAGCTTCGACGCGGCGATCGCGGCGGCTTCGGTGACGCGGACCATTTCCAACACCAGGACACGGTCGAGAATCGAGCTTCCCTGCACCATCTTGTTCCTCTTCCCTTTGCTTTGATTGAGGGCGATAGGCGCTGGGCCGGCCCTTGTCGAGCGTCGGCCATCATGCGGCCATCATTGGATGATTTCCTTCTCAACCGATGAAAATATCGGGCCTTCCTCTCGCGTTCCTGCTGATGCCGCCGGCCGGTGCGATGGCGGCCGAAGGGCAGGATCCGATGGTGGTCTATCGCGCGAAGACGCAGGTGGCGAAACCGTGCGACAGGAGCGGCGGCGGCATCGTCGTGTGCGGTAGCCGGGCCGAGCGCAATGCAAAGGAGCGGCTGCCGCTGCCGCGCGATCCGGCGGATGGAGGCGTGGCGAAAGGCGACGCGCCGCGCGCGTCGGCCGCGCCGGTCAAGCAGGGGAGTTGCGGCGTGGTCGGTGGGCAGGGGGCAGGATGCACGGGTGGCCTGCCACTGTTCCAGGCGGCGGGCATCCTGTTGAAGGCGGCGACCGCGATCATCGATCCCGATGCCGATCTCGCTCCGCCGCCGGCGCTGCCCGATCGCTTGGACGGCGCCGGGCTGCACTGACCGACGGGTCAGTCCAGAATGTGCATCACCATCGGCGTGTCGAGCAGGCTGTCCGATCCGGCGAGCCGTTCCAGCGTGTTCCGCACGGCGCGCTCCTCGCTCGCATGGGTGACGATCGCGACCAGCACGCCATCTTCCTGATGGGCGCCGCGCTGGATCATGCTTTCGATCGACACGCCCGCATCGCGGGTGGCGGCGGCGATCTCGGCCAGCACGCCGGGCTGGTCCTTGACCTTGAAGCGCAGATAGGCGCGGCCCACGCGCTTTCCGGCGTCGGCGGTCTTCTGTGGGGTGAGCGCGGCGACCGGCATGGCGAAGGCGTCGCCATATTCGTCCCGCGCGACATCGATCAGGTCGGCGACCACGGCCGAGGCGGTCGGGCCATCGCCCGCGCCACGCCCCTGAAAGAAGAGGCGGCCGACAAAATTGCCTTCCGCCACCACGGCATTCAGGGAGCCGTCGACATGGGCGAGCGGATGGTCGAGTGGCACCAGCATCGGGTGGACGCGCTGGAACAGGCCATCAGGTCCATTTTGCGCCATGCCGACCAGGCGGATGCGGAAGCCCAGCGCGGCCGCTTCGGCGATGTCGGCGGCGATGACATGGCGGATGCCGGTGGTGGCGACCGCATCGAAGTCCAGCTCGGTGCCAAAGGCGAGGCTGGCGAGGATGGTCAGCTTGTGCGCGGCGTCCACGCCGTCGATGTCGAAGCTCGGATCGGCTTCGGCATAGCCGAGTTCCTGCGCTTCCTTCAGTACAGCGTCGAAGCTGCGGCCCTCCTTTTCCATGGTGGTCAGGATATAATTGCAGGTGCCGTTGAGGATACCGTAAACCCGGCTGATCTCGTTGGCGGCGGCGCCTTCGCGCATTCCCTTGATGACCGGGATGCCGCCGGCGACCGCGGCTTCATATTTGAGGGCGATGCCGCCCTTTTCCGCGAGGCGGGCGAGGTCGAGGCCGTGATGCGCCAGCATCGCCTTGTTCGCGGTGACGAAGGGCTTGCCGATGGTCAGGCATTGGCGGGCAAGGGTGAGGGCCGGGCCGTCCGCGCCGCCGATCAGTTCCACCACCACATCGACATCGTCGCGCGTCGCGAGCGTCGTCATGTCGTCGACCCATTCATAGGGCGACAGATCGACGCCGCGGTCCTTGTTGCGGTCGCGCGCGGAAATGGCGACGATCTGAATCGGGCAGCCCGCCCGGCGCGCGATCAGGTCGCCATTTTTCTCCAGCAGCCGAATGACGCCGCCGCCCACCGTGCCGAGGCCGACGAGCGCGACGCGCAGCGGGGCATGGCGGTGCAGATTGGTCATGGCGGCTATCTTCCTTTCCGACGTTCCGAAAGCGGCGCTGATAGCCGCCTCTGCGCCCCTGTCCAAGGAAAAGCGCGATTCAGGCCGCAGTGCGCGTTCGGCCGCAGGAACCGAGCGCATCGAGCACCAGCCTGTAGTCGGTCTGTGCCGCTTCCGCATCGGTGATCGAGAGCGTACGCACCGCGCGCGGCGGCAGGGCGGGGGGCAGGCTGCACGCCAGCCGGTACCAGAGCAGGCTACCCGGTTCGGGCGGGCGGGCTGCCTCGTCCACGATCTCGCCCAGGGCGACCGCCCAACGCGGCCCCTGGCCAGGGCGACGCAGGATGGACAGCGAGACGGGCGTGCCGTTTTCGGTGCGCAGGAATATCTGCGTCTCCCCTTCGCCCGCGATCGTGCCCGCGACATGAAAGGCGTCACCCAGCCCGAGAATCCTGGGCGGGGCGTCCGGCGCCACCAGCGCCGACAGAATCTGTTTCACCCGCTCGACCTCGCCGGGGGTCGCCGGGATCTGTGCATCGGGCGCGATCAGTTGGATTTCGCCGGGTCGCCCGCCCGGGCGGGCGAAGAGAATGACCTGGGCCTTCTTCAGCTTGGGCAACTTGCCCCGGGCGTCCAGCGGCGCGTCGTACAGATAGGCCACGGTGGGGCTGATTCCCCCTTCGCCGCGAATCAGGCCGGTGACATCGGCCTCCAGATAGAGCCGCCGATGCCCCTGCGGCACCGTTCCGGCCTGTTCCGGCTTGAGGATGATGATGTTGCGAATACGCACATTGGCCACTAGCGGCGCTTTGTCCGCCAGGTCCACAATATCCGCATAGGACAGGCCCGGACGCGTAGCGGATGTTTGCGGTACCATCGGTCCAATTTGAGCAAAGGCGGGGAAAACCGTAGGATATGCGGCGGAAATGAGGCAGGCGATGCCCAGCGTGCGCGAGAGGATGGCGGATTTCTTCAACAGCTTCGTCCTATGGTTTTGGCCCGTGGCAAGGATATCACAGGCAAGTCTTTCTGATAGGAATTGGTACACGCAAATGAGGATATCGATAAAGCGTTTGCGTGCCACGGTGCGCCGCGATAGGAGTTCGCTCGGTAGCAATTGGACGGACAGGGGCCAAAGGTGGCCGGGATAGCTCCCGGGCAGCTTGGGTCGTTTTTGGCTGATTTGTATAAACCACTGGTAAGATGAGTTAAGGAGTGTCGTTGCCGAATGGCCTATGCTGACCACTCGCAAGGATCGAGTCGCACGATATCGATCGTCATCGTCGCCCTGATTCACGCTGTTCTCGGCTATGCCTTCGTCACCGGTCTTGGCATGAAATATGTCAAAAAGGCGGCGGAACAGCTGAACGTGATCGACGTGAAGGAGGAACCGCCGCCACCGGACGAGGAGCCGCCGCCGCCGCCGCCAGACCAGCCGGTCGAACCGCCGCCGGTCGTCGCACCTCCGCCGATCGTTCAGACCCCGGCTCCGGCGCCGCCGATCCAGACGGTTCGGACGCCCCCGCCGGTGTTCAATCCGGTCCCGGTCGCCGCACCGCCGCCGCCGCCGGCCGCACCGCCACCGCCGCCTCAGGCTGCCACGCGGGCTTCGCCGCGCAGCTCGCCAGGCAGCTGGCTCAGCGATGCGGACTATCCGAGCCGCGCCCAGCGTGAAGAACGTTCGGGTACCGCAGGTTTCCGTCTGGAAATCGGCGCCGATGGCCGGGTGACCAACTGCACCATCACTTCGTCGACCGGCCATGCCGACCTTGACGAAGCGACCTGCCGCCTGCTGCCGCGCCGTGCGCGGTTCAAGCCGGCCAAGGGTTCCGATGGCGCGGAAATGCCCGACACCTACAACGGGCGCATCACCTGGCGTCTGCCGGAATAATCGAAATCGGGAGGGTGCGCGCCCGGCGCCGCCCGTCCCAAGCTTGATCTCATTGAGAGGGAAGTCTTGAACATGTTGATGTATCTCGCAGCTGCGGCTCCGAAGCCGGAAAACCCCTATGGTCTGATGGAAGCCCTCGAGCAGGGCGGCACCATCGCCTGGACCGTCTTCATCATCCTGTGCGGCATGTCGGTCGGCACTTTCTACATTCTGTTCACCAAGCTGATCGAACAGCAGAAGGTGATCAACCAGGGCAAGAAGGTCCGCGCGACCTTCTGGCGTTCGGCCTCGCTCAAGGAAGCCTCGGCCAAGCTGGAAAAGAACTCGGCCTACAAGCAGATCGTCGACGACGGCATCAAGGCTCAGGAAGAGCATGGCAAGCTGAAGGATCCGGTCGAAGCGCATGACTGGCTGCACGGCTCGCTGGCTCGCTCGGAAGCCGCGATCAACTCGTCGCTGGGCGGTGGCCTGGCCTTCCTCGCGACCGTCGGTTCGACCTCGCCGTTCATCGGTCTGTTCGGTACCGTTATCGGCATCTACCGCGCCCTCATCAAGATCGGCGCCGCTGGTCAGGCCTCGATCGACGCCGTTGCCGGCCCGGTCGGTGAAGCTCTGATCATGACCGCCCTGGGTCTGGCCGTGGCCGTTCCCGCGGTGCTCGCCTACAACTTCCTGCAGCGCCGCAACAAGTCGATCGCCGAACAGCTGAACGGCTTCACCGTCGACCTGCTGGCCTATCTGGTTTCGGACGGCGCCGTGAAGCCGGCCGTCACTGCCGCTCCGGCTGCTCCGGCCGCCAAGCCGGCCGCCGCACCGACCAAGGCCTGATCGGTCTCAAGACGCCGGCGCAGGGAATCGGGTGGCGGCTGCGACCGCCCGGTTCCCCCGCCGACCATGGCCCTCGCGATGCCCGCATTGACGGGGCGCCATCGACACCAAGGTTAGGATAGTATCAATGGCAATGAGTGTTGGCTCCGACGGCGGTGACGACAAGCCGATGTCCGACATCAACACGACGCCGCTCGTCGACGTCATGCTGGTGTTGCTCATCATCTTTCTCATCGCGGTCCCGGTCGTCGTCCAGACGGTCGATCTGCAGCTTCCCAAGGTGGCGTTCGAGCCGACCACGACGAAGCCGGAAAATGTGTCCCTCTCGGTCACCACGGCTGCGGATGGCAGCTGCGCGGTTTTCTGGGGCATGGCTCCGGTCAATTCGAACGAGCTGCTCGACCGTGCGGTCGCGAAGCTCGAAGCGGACATCAAGAAGGCTGGCGGCGTTGAAAACATGACGCCGGAGGATCTGCCTGAAGTGCATATCCGCGGCGACATCAATACCCCCTATCGGTGCATCGGCGGCACCATCTACACGATGCAGCGCGCCGGTTTCCCGAAGGTGGGCTTCATCTCCGAACCGGAACCCGGTTCGGGCACCACCCGCCTCTGATCGGCCGAAGAAGGAGAATTCGCCATGGCAATGAGTGCCGGCTCCGAAGATGGCGAGCCGATGGTGGAAATGAACACGACGCCGCTCATCGACGTCATGCTCGTTCTGCTCATCATGTTCATCATCACCATCCCGATCCAGACCCATGCGGTGAAGATCGACCTGCCGCAGAACGCGCCGCCTACGGACAGCGTGATCGACCCGGTCAAGAACAAGGTCGCGATCGACGCCGGTGGCGTCATCACCTGGAACGGATCGCCGATCGACCTGCTGACCCTGCGTCAGTATCTGCAGCAGTCGCTGCGCCTGCCGGTTGAGCCGGAACTCCAGTTCCAGCCGGCCGCAGCAACCCGTTACGTCGTCGTCGACGAGGTGCTGGCGGAGATCAAGCGTGCGGGCGTGACCAAGCTGGGTTTCGTCGGCAACGAACAATATGGCAGCTTCTAAGCGCTGAAAGCCAGCCGGTCCGCGCTGTCAGGACTTCCCCCTCACGCGGGGCGGCAGGAATCAGGGCTCATATCTGCCTGCATCTTCAGGGGTCGCTTCGGCGGCCCCTTATTTTTTCCGCGCAGCAGGGCGTCCCTTAACATTTTCCTTACCCTGATCCGCGATCATGCGGGCAAGGACGGACCATGGGCGCAGAACCGCATCTTGAACAGGATCGCAAACGGCGTGGAGCTGATCGCCGGCATGTGCAGATCGGCGTCAAGGTCCGCCGTCCCGGTGAGACCTGGTTCACCAGCCGCATCGCCGACCTTTCGCTGAGCGGATTCCGTCTTCAGAGCTTCATGAAATTGTCGGTCGGCAGCGATCTGTGGGTCATGCTGCCGGGGTTCGAAGGCCGTCGCGCGCGCATATTGTGGACTCGCGGGCATGAGGCGGGATGCACGTTCGAACGCCCCCTTCACCCCGCCATCCTCGACCATATCGTCCGGCTGGGACAGGCCGAAGCGGCCGGCTGACACGCCGATCCCCCGTCAGACGATCGGCCAGTCAGGCGACCGGTCCGTCCTGAAATTGCAGGCTCGCGAGGCGTGCATAGAGGCCGCCTTCACCGACCAAGGCTGCATGGTCGCCCTGCTCCACGATCCGGCCATGATCGAGAACGATGATGCGATCGGCCGCGCGCACAGTCGCGAGCCGATGGGCGATGACGATCGTCGTGCGCCCCTGCATCAGGCGCGCGAGCGCATCCTGCACCAGCCGCTCGGATTCGGCATCCAGCGCGGAGGTCGCTTCGTCGAGCAGAAGGATAGGGGCATCGCGGAGCAGAGCGCGGGCGATCGAGATACGCTGGCGCTGCCCCCCCGACAGGCGCGCGCCGCCCTCGCCCAGAAATGTGTCCAGCCCCTGCGGCAGGGCGCGCAGGAAGCTTTCGGCATTGGCGGCGCGGGCAGCGTCCCATATTTCGGCGTCGCCGGCATCCCAGCGGCCATAGCGCAGATTGTCGCGCGCGGACGCGGCGAAGATGACGCTGTCCTGCGGCACCATCGCCATCATGGCGCGGACCATGGCCGGATCGGCGTCAGGCAGCGGCACGCCGTTCAAGCGGATCGCTCCGCCGTCGGGATCGTAGAAACGCAGCGCAAGCTGGATCAGCGTGGACTTGCCGGCCCCTGACGGGCCGACCACCGCGACGGTTTCCCCCGGTGCGATGTCGAGCGTGACGCCATTCAGCGCGGCCTGGTCCGGGCGGGTGGGATAATGGAAATGCACATCCTCGAAACTGATTCGTCCACCTTGGGCAATGACGGGCACGGACGTCGGCGCGGGCGGGGGCAGGATGTCCGGTTTGGCCCGCATCAGCTCGTCAAGCCGGCTCGCCGCGCCGGCGCCGCGCAGCAGGTCGCCCCAGCTTTCGGACAGTGAGCCGAAGGCGCCCGCCACCAGCCCTCCGGTCAGCACGAAGGCGGCGATGCTGCCGCCCGACAGGCGGCCCGCCGCGACGTCGATCGCACCCAGCCACATGACGCCGGTAATCGACCCGAACACCAGCGCGAAGGCGATCGCTGTCATGGCGGCGCGCAACAGGATGCGACGCCGCGCGGTGACAAAGCCATGCTCGACCGTCGCGTCGAAGCGGGCGGCCTCCCGCGCCTCCTGTCCAAACGCCTGGACGATCCGCATCGCGCCCAGCACTTCGGTGGTCAGGCTGCCGATATCGGCGAGCCGGTCCTGGCTGGCACGCGACAACAGGCGCACCCGCCGGCCCAGGCTGACGAGGACGAGCAGGATGACCGGGATGCCGAGCAGCAGCAGCCCCGCCAGCTTGGGCGCCAGGGCAAACAGATAGGCAAGGCCGCCAATGCCCGTCACCATGTTCCGCAGCGCGACCGACACCGTCGAGCCAACGACCTGCTCGACGATGGCGGTGTCTGCGGTCATGCGCGACGCGATTTCGGAGGGGCGGTTTTCCTCGAAGAATCGGGGCGCCTGACGCAACAGATTCGCCTGGGTGGCGCTGCGGATGTCGGCGACGACGCGCTCGCCCAGCCAGGAGACGAAGTAGAAGCGCAGCGCGCTCGCCAGCGCGAGCACGACCACGATCAGCAGCAGATATTCGAACCAGCGGCTGATGTCGCCGCCGCCCATGAAGCCTTTGTCGATGACCAGCCTGAACCCGTTGGGGATGGCGAGGGTCGCGGCGGACGAGACGATCAGCGCTGCCAAGGCGCCCGCGATCCGCCCGGGATAGCGCCGGACGAAGCGCCAGAGCATCGCCAGGCTGCCGAGAGCGGGGCGTTTGGGCGCGGGCGGCGAAATGGGTGCGGCATCCTCCATGGGCGGCGCTTAGAGCATTTTGAAGTCAGCTGGAACAGCTGACGACTAGCAAAATGCGACAGGCAAATGACCGGCATTTTGAAGTCAGCTGGAACAGCTGACGGCTCGGAAATTGCGACAGGCGATCGACTTGGAACTGCCGGCAGCGCGCAAAACAGGACAAGCGAACCGTTGGCAGTCCGCTCCGCCGCCTTAAAGGCCGATCAGCTCGCAGGCGCTATGGTTGCCGCCAGTTCCATGATGCGGCGAGGGGTGGCCTGTCCGGTGAGGGCATAGGCCATGTCGCCCGCCTCCCAATAGGCGATGACGTCCCCGGCGCGCTCCGCCAGCATCGGCTTGGCGTCCGCAGGGGTTTCCGCACGGTCGGCGAAGAAGGAGAGATGCTCGCCGCGCGGGCTTTCCAGCGACATGGCGATCGCCGGGCTGTCGGCGGTGGGGAAGAGCTGGACATCGGCGACGCGCCAGCCGACCGGAAGGGCGGGCAGGATAATGCCGGTCGATCGCTCGATCTCCTGAGGGTTCAATGTTGCGCTCTCCACTTGGGACGCCATCGCCTGGCGCAGCAGGGCGGCGCGGCGGGAAGCTGCCGCCTCGTCGAGGAAGCTGCTGGCCTGCGCCGGCTGGGGAAATTCGCCCAGTGCTCCGCGTGCGATCCAGCCCGTCGCGATCAGCGCTGCGATGCCGGCGGCGCGGCCAAGGTGGCGCCAGGTGCGGCCGGCGTCGTTGTCGTTCGCGACCGGCAAGGTGACGTCGCGACGGCGGCCGACCAACGTGCCCTTGGTGCCGTCCTTCATCAGGCGGAAGTCGATATGCGGCCAGCGCTGCCGCCAGCGTCGGGCCACCAGCCGCTCGCCAGGGCGGGCGGCATCGTCCAGCAGCACCACGCCATCGGGGGACAGGCGCGCGAACAGGCTGTCGGCGGCGCCGCGCACCAGCGGATGCACGCTCCAGGGCGGGCCGTCGATGATGAGCAGGTCAATCTGGTCTGGCAGGTTGTCGATCGCATACCAGCGGCCCGGCCAGTCCGCGCTTTCGCGGGTCAGCGGCGCGTGGCGAATGTCCACGCCCAGGCCGTTGTCGGCCAGCCACTGGCGGGTGGCATCGACGAAACCGCCATGCTGGTCGAAACTGTGCAGCCGTCCGCCGCCATGCAGTTGCAGGGCGCGCGCCGCGACCAGGGAGGAGGCGCCGGCACCCAGTTCCACGACATGAGCAGGGCGGAGCCGGGTGATTTCGCGCACGATGTGGCGCAGGAAGCCGACGTCCGCCTTCCAGCTGCCCAGATGCGGCAGGGCGTCATGGGCGAGGCCCAGCTCGTCCAGCAGCGCGCGCTTGTCCGCCTTGCGCCCGCCCGACAGGCTGGCCAGCAGCCAGGGCCAGCCGATCGCGCCGAAGCCGATGCGCCAGGCCATGTCGGACAGGCGGCGCGGCAGGTCGTCCTCGCCGGGTTGCGTCTCGCTCAGGGGAAGAAAGCCGGTCAGTTCGCGGGATGTCACGGAGCAGATGTTCCTTCTGGAAAGGCGGACTTATGCCGGCCGACCTGTGTCAGCCATATGACGATCGGGGACAGCGTCAATGGGTGACGTTGGGAACGCGGACAGCCCGTATAATTTCCGCGACCGCTGTATGACGGTTCGAGCCGTCCCGATTGGTCATGCCATGGGACCGGGCGGCCCCCGGAAATCCATCGCTCAATATCCGAGCGTCAGCCCCAGCGCATAATATTTCGGGCCGACATTGGCCTTGGCGCGCAGCTTGGGGATGAGCGGCATGGCCAGGGTCGCATAAGGGCGGGTGTTGTCGCCGCTGAAGCGCACACCTGCGCCGATCGTGACCGACAGCGGAATGGTGTAGGCGGCCTCGACCCGGCCATAGAGCCGGGTGGCGCCATCGCGCAGATAGACGCCGCCGCCGGGCGTGAGGCTGAAGCCCGCTACGTCGAGCGCATAGCCTGCGCCTATCTCCGTGCCCCAATGACCGTCGGCACGGCCATAGTTGAGCTCTGCGCCCAGCCCTTCCGCCTGGGCGGTGGCGGGCAGGGCGGCCAGCGCCGTGGCGATCAGGGCAGTGCGAAGGACGATCATTTCATGGCGCTAGGACGACGGCCTGCCCGCGGCAAGGCCCAAGGGGCGAGGTGAGTCGCGGATGCGGCGGAATGTTCAGCTTCCCACCCGCCTGACCGACTGGCCTTCGGGATAGGGCATGATCGCCTTGCCGTCCGGCGCGGCGGTGAAGCTGGTCTGGGTCGGATAGGCGAACTCGATGCCCTCCGCATTGAAGCGTTTCCAGATGGCGAGGCCGATGCGGTGGCGCATCTGGAAATAGTCGTGATGGTCGGGATCGGGCACGTCGAAATTGAGCTGATAGTCGAGCGAGCTGGCGCCGAACTGGATGATGCCGGCATTGACGAAGATCATGCCCTCCGCTTCGACGATATCCTTCAGCATGTCCGGGATCGCCTCCGCCTTGTCCTCGGCCGTCTGGTAGATGATGCCGATGGCATAGGTGACGCGCCGCTGGACCAGCGTCTGGAGGCTGGTGATTTCCTTCTGGAGCAGGTTGGCGTTGGAAATGACCTTCTTCTCGCCGCTCATGGCGCGCAGGCGGGTGCTTTTGAGGCCGATCTTCTCGACCCGCGCGGTCGTCTGGTCATAGGTGATGATCTCGCCCCGGCGGAACGGTTTGTCGAAGATGATCGAGAGCGCGGCGAACAGGTCGGAGAAGATGCCCTGCGCGGCAAGGCCAATGGCGATGCCGCCGATGCCCAGGCCCGCCACCAGGCCGGTGACGTTGACGCCCAGATTGTCGAGCACCACGATCGCCGCGATCGCGAACAGCGCGAAGGTGACGAGGACGCGGATCAGGCCCATCGCATTGGCCAGCGTCTCGCCCTGGCCATCCTCGGCCAGCGTCTTGCGCTCGATCAGGCCGAGGATGATCTCCCGCGCCCAGATGGCGGCTTGCAGGACGGCGGTGATGGTGAAGAGGAAGGCGACCGTGCGGTAGAGCGCGGGCGGCGCGTCGGCATAGCCCACGACCAGTCGCGCGGAGACCATGATCATGAAATAATGGGTGGTGCGCGCGGCGGCGCGACCCAGCACATTGGCGTAGCCCAGCGGGTCGCCGCGATGGCCGGTGTAGCGTTTCCCCACCTCCTTGAGCGCGGTCAGCGCGAGATAGATCAGAATGCCTGCGCCGATCGCGATCAGTATCTGTCCATAGTGAAGCTGGAACCAGCCGATGGTGGAGTCCCACATCTCGCGCAGATTGGGCGCATCGACACTGATGTCGGGCAGGGCGGGGTCTTTCTTGTCGGCCATGCTGTTCCGTCTGGTGAAGGGCGGGTCAGGCGGCCGCTGCAAGCGGCGCGCATTCCGCGATGGAATCGAGGAAGGCGATCAGGCCGCGTTCCTCGCGGGACAGATAGCGCGTCCTGCGCGGCAAGCGAAGTCCTGCGCGCCATTCATCCTGTCCGTCCCTGCACAGCGCGATCAGCGCGGGGTGAATGTAGCTTTTGCGGCTGATGGCCGGCGTGTTGCCCAGCGCCTCCGCAACCGGGGCGATCATCGCCTTCAACGAGACAGGACCGGCGGCGAGCGTTTCGAAAGCGATGGTCGATGCGCCCCAGGTGCGGAAATGCTTGGCGGTGAAGGGCGCGCCCATGGCGTCCGCGATATAGGCATTGACGTCGCTGGAGCAGATCGGCCGGGCTTCCCCATCCTCGTCCAGATATTGGAACAGATGCTGGCCGGGCAGATCCTGCACCTGGCGCACGAAGCGCAGCAGGCGGCTGTCGGTGACGGTCAGTCGATGCTGCTTGCCCGACTTGGCGCGGTAGCACAAAGTCAGCGACCGGCCCTGTATGTCGAGATGGCGGCGGCGCAGCGTGGTGGCGCCGAAGCTCTTGTTGGTGGTGGCATAATGTTCGTTGCCGACGCGCAGCTTGGCGAGGTCGAGCAAGCGCACGACGGCGGCGATGGTCCTGTCCTTGCGCAGGCCGCGCCGCGACAGATCCACCTCCAGCCGCGCGCGCAGCCTGGGCAGGGCGCGGCCGAAATCGGGACAGCCGGCATATTTCTCCGCCTCCCGCGCGGCGCGGAAGTCCGGGTGATAGCGATATTGCTTGCGACCCCGGTCATCATAGCCGGTCGCCTGGATATGGCCCCAGGGCGAAGGGCAGAACCAGCAGTCGCGATAGGCGGGGGGCAGCGCGACGGCGTTAAGCCGGTCGATCTCGTCCCGGTCGGTGATGCGTCTGCCCTGCGCATCATGATAGGCCCAGCCCCGCCTGAGCGCGCGGCGCGTGATGCCGGGAATGCTGTCGTCCGCATGGACGATGGAGGTTTGCGCCATAATGTCCTTCTCATGGCGCAAACCCGCAGATTGTCGCTTCGTTCCGAAGCAGCGCGATCAGGGCAGCCGCGCCTGGATCGGCCACAATCCCCGCTTGGCGACAGGCTGGCCGTCGGGGCGCCACGGTACCGGGCGCTGGCGCAGAACCGACAGATGTGCCAGCGCCAGCGTCGCGCAGACCGTACCCGCGAGGAAGGCGAAGGGCAGGGTGGCAGGCAACAGCAGCGGCGCGACGATGGCCGCGCCCACGCCCGCAGCGGCCAGCGCCAGCGCCCGTCCGTCGCCGTCCGGACCGCGCAGCCAGAACAGGCAGCTGCTCATGCCGATGACGAAGGCGACGATGTAGCGCATCGGCTCGCTCGCCGCCGCGCCGATGCCCAGAATCAACAGGACCAGCAGTCCGCCTATCACCGGACGGCCCAACCGGCCGAGCAGATGCGCGCAGACCGGGTAAACAAGCAGTTCGCAGAGCAGCGCCGCGCTCAGGATCGCCTGGGCGTCGTCCATCCTGCCCGCAATCAACGCCACGACCGCCGCGGCTGCCCAGGGGAGCAGGCGCCGGGGCGCCATGCGGATATGGCTGATCCAGCCCAGCGGCCCGCCGCGCAGATCCCAGCGGCGATCGGCCAGGCGCAGCTGAAAGCCGCCCAGGATGAACAGGGCTTCGACGGCCCAGGGCAGCAGGTCCGGCGCCACCATGGGCGAGGCGAGCAGCAGGCCCAGCAGCAGGCCATGGACCAGGCCCAGCGCGCGCAATTCTCCGTTCATGCCGGTAGTCCCCTCTGCATGGCGAGCGACGCCCCCAGACTTTGCCGCGCCGCCGCCTTGCGCCTGCGCGTGAGATAGGTGTCCAGCCCGATTTGCAGGGCCAGCATCATGAAGATGAAAGGCTGATAGGCGATGCCCACGAACAGCGATCCGATCATGTAGATGATATGTCCTTGTTGCAGCGCCACGGCGAAGGGCGCGATCCAGGCTTCGTCCGGTCCGTCGCGCTTGCGGTACAGCCGGCGGATCGATTCGGTGCGGACGAAGCAGATGAGGTGCAGCAGCGCCCAGAGGGCGAAGCCGACATAGCCCTGCTCGCCGAGCAGCTCGAAATAGGCGCTATGATAGGCGCGGCCGCGATCAGTGACGATTCTCCGCTCGATCCGTGTGCCACCGCCGTCCGTGACGGTGCTCTGGGCGACATAGGTGAAGCTGTTCTGGAGATAATTGTCGAAGCCGCCGCCGCCCGGATGCTGCTTCACATAGTCGAGCGTCCACATCCACACCGCGACGCGGGTGGAGGCGCTCTCGTCGCCCTGGTGATTCTCGATCGTCTGCATCCGCTGGGTGAAGCTGGCGGGCAGGAACGGAATGGAGACGAGCGCCGCCAGCAGCATGAGCGGCCCGTAGACGAATTTCCGTTTCGATCGCATCAGCATCAGCCCTGCCAGGATCACGATGCAGACGAGCCCCGTGCGTGCCTCCGTGCCGACCGGCATTAACAGGCAGGCAAGGCAGAGCGCGTAGCAGAAGCCGCTCGTCTTCCAGTCCGACGGGAAGATGGTGCCATGGTTCGCCACCCAGAGGATCAGCGGTATCAGCGCGATGGCGACGCAGCTGATGATGCTGCCTTCATACAGGCCGCTATTATTGTCGACCATCAGGTTGAGCACGCCATAGCCGCCGCCCGACAGCGCGGTCTTCATGCCGCCGTTTATGATGATCGTGCTGGCGCACAGGATCATGAACAGGGCAAGTGCCTCGATTCGCAGACGGGTGCGCAGAACCAGCGGCAGGAAGACGCCGGCGATGATCGCCTTCCACACCCAGTTCCATTTGGTCAGCGCCTCGACCGGAAAATCCGCCGTCATCGTAGTGTAGCCGCACCAGGCGAGCAGCATCAGCATCAGCCCCTGGCGTGCGGAAAAGCGGCAATCCTTTTTGTCGTCGACCAGCAGCCATGCGCCCACCATCGCGGCGAAGGCGATGAAGGAAATGGGGATGGAATTGAGCAGGAAGTAGGAGAGGCGCTGGGGCGAGACGATGTCGATATAGGCATAGACCGCCACCAGCAGGAACGGCCTGCGGAAGCCCATGAGGAAGAAGAGGCCGAGAAAGGCGACGAAGAAGAGATCACGCATCGCGGTGCGGCTCCTGCGGCTCGACGTCGCGGTCCAGATCGGCGCGCGGCAACAGGCGCCAGGCGGCGAGCAGGATCACGCCATGGCTGATCAGCAGGGACAGGGTGTCGATCATCGCTCGTTTGGATTTCCAGTGCCTCTGCGGCGACTGGTAGCGCGACAGAGTTGACGGGCCGTTAAACCTTTTGCGGCACACAGGGCGGGCTATGACTCGCATTCTCCATGTGCTGGACCACAGCCTGCCGATGCACAGCGGCTACACTTTCCGCACCAGGGCGATCCTGCGCGCGCAGATCGCCAAGGGGTGGGAGGTGCGCGGCATCACCGGACGCCGCCACAAGGCGGGCGGCCCGCAGGAAGAACTGGTCGACGGCCTGGCCTTCCACCGCACGCCCGGGGAACCGGCGACGGGCAATCCGCTGCTGCGCGAATGGCGCGACATTGCCGCGCACGCCGATTCGATCGACGCGCTGGTGCGCGCGTGGCGGCCCGATGTCATTCATGCCCATTCGCCGGTGCTCAACGCCATCGCCGCGCATCGCGTGGCGAAGCGCCACGACATTCCCATGATCTATGAAATTCGCGCCTTCTGGGAGGATGCGTCGGTCGGCAACGGCACGGGCGTCGAGGGCAGTCCGCGTTACTGGCTGACCCGCCAGCTGGAAACCCACAGTGTGCGATCCGCCGATGCCGTCGCCGTGATCTGTGAAGGGCTGCGCGGCGATCTGATTGCGCGCGGCATCGATCCGGCCAAGATCATCGTGTCGCCGAACGGGGTCGACATGGAGCAGTTCGGCGCCCCGGTGCCGCGCGATCCTGCGCTGACCGCGAAGCTGGGGCTGGAGGGAGCCGAGGTGGTCGGCTTCATCGGCAGCTTTTACGATTATGAAGGGCTGGACGACCTCATCGCCGCCATGCCGCGACTCGTGCGGGTGCGGCCCAGGGCGAAGCTGTTGCTGGTCGGCGGTGGTCCGATGGAGCAGGCGCTGCGCGATCAGGCGCTGGCATCTCCCTTCGCCGATCATATCCGGTTCGTCGGGCGGGTGCCGCATGACCAGGTCGAAAATTATTATTCCCAGGTCGATGTGCTGGCCTATCCCCGCAAGGCGATGCGGCTTACGGAACTGGTGACGCCGCTCAAGCCGCTGGAGGCGATGGCGCAGGGCCGGCTGGTGGCGGCGTCGAGCGTCGGCGGGCACCGCGAACTGATCGAGGATGGCGTCACCGGCACCCTGTTCGCGCCCAATGACCCGTCCGCCATCGCCGCCGCCCTGGCGGACCTGCTGGCGAACCCGGCCATCTGGGAGGAGCGTCGCGCCGTGGCGCGCGCCTTCGTCGAACGCGAGCGTAACTGGTCGTCAAACATTTTGCGTTACGAGCCTGTTTACCAGCGCCTGCTGGCCTGCCCCGGTCGGGCGCGGGCGGCGGCGTGAACAGGAATGAAGGTCGATGCGTTGACTGGCCCGGGAATCGGACGCGGAGCGACAAGGGTGGTGCTGGCCGCCGTAGGCGCCGCGATCGCCCTGTTGGCGACGCCGGTCGGGTTGCTCGAAACGGTCGTGGCGTCGAGTGGCCTGAGCGAGGTTCTGGCCGCCGCCGCGCCGCCGCTGGGACTGACGGCCCGGTTGTCGATGGCCGGCTTCGCCGCGCTGCTGGCGGCAGGAATAGTGGGTATTACTCGGCGCGATCCGCAAGAAGCGGATGGCGGATTGGACGATGAGGAGCGCGGGTCGCGCATCCAGGGAGCAAGCAAAATGGGTTTCGCCTTTTCAAAGCTGACCGCTCTTGCGCGAGGCCGCGCCATGCCGGAAGCCCGGTCCGATGCGCCCTCGCTGCGTCGGGCCGACGCGCACCCGGATGCGCCGTCGCGCCCGCCCATCTTCGCGAGCCGGGATTTCGAAGGGGTCGAAATTTTCGCGCGACAGGGCGCGGGGCGGCGTCCCCTGGTCGCTCATCCTGAATCCGAACCCGAATCGGTAAGATCCGTCCCCGGCTTCACCATGCCGCGCGCGCCTGAGCCGCTGGCGGAGGATGCCATGCCCCAGCCCGCCTTCCTGCGCCCGGCCGCCTCGCTCGTGGAAACGGCGAAGGAAGCACCAAAGCCGGTCGGGGATGATGAAACTGCGTCGGTCATCCCTGCATCCGATGAGCAATGGGCCGATGCGATGTCCGGCGATGCAGAAGCGATCGACCGGGACATGATGGCAGCGCCGGTCCAAATGGCGGCGACGGCATCGCTCGCACCTCTGCCCCTGCCGACTCATGGGCTGTCCATAGCCCAGCTTACCGAGCGGCTGGAGCGCGGCCTGGCCCTGCGTCGTCGCGGCCTGCCAACCGGCGCGGCCCAGGTGCTTGCCGACATGCCCGTCGTCCCGCCCGTGCCGGTGCGCGATTCGGTCGCACCCGACGCGGACGAGGCGCTTCGCGCGGCACTCGGCGCGCTGCGCAGCATGGCGGTGGCCCGCCAGCGCTGACGCGCATCTACCAGTCGCGAATCGTCAGTGCCGACATCTCGATCCAGACGCTGTCCACATGCTCCCCCTGATCGTCGATGACGATGTCGGCGACGAAATGATGGGGCAGTGTCCACTCGGCTTCCGCCAATCCCTGGGCGAACAGGGCGCCGCGTGCGGCCGCATCGTCCCCGCCCAACGTCAGCCTGACGACATGGCGGCGCCCCTCGAACAAGGCGCTGGCCCAGGGCCGGCTGGTGGCGCGTTCGATGACGGCCGGCGCGCCTGCCCGCGCCAGCAGCTGCGCCAGGAGGCGGGGCAGGGGATCGGCCGTGCGATTTCCTATTGCTTGAGAACGGACAAGGTTGGCGCGGGCGAAAAGCGGATCGACGCTTGTCATTGGCCGATGCTCCTGCGATAAGTGTTCATGAAATGTTCTATCCTCCTCCGTACCCGTGTGCCAGGTTCGCGGCCGTTGCGCAGGTCGAAGACAAGCCGCGGATCGCGCGCGCATTCGCGGCCGAATCGGGTGGGTGGCATGTCGTGCCGGTGCAGGAATTTCTCGATCGTCATCAGCAGAAGCATTCGCTCTGGTCTCCCTGTTCGATGCGACTCGACGGATATGAGTCGATAGGCATATTCCTATCTCATGCTCAATTTCCTACTTGTCTAGGAAAAATCTTATCGATAATGGATCGGATATGGATGACTCGCAGGACGCCCGGATCGCGCTTGATCGGCTGATCGCCGAACGGGGGGAAAATTATGCCGATCTCTCGCGGCTGATCGGCCGCAACCCGGCCTATATCCAGCAGTTCATCAAGCGCGGCACACCGCGCAAGCTGGACGAGAATGATCGGCGGGTGCTGGCGCGCTATTTCGGCGTGGCCGAAGCGATGCTGGGCGCCGCAGCGGTGGAGGCGCCGCCGCCACCGCGCGTGCGCGCGCTTCCCTCCGTGGTCGCCGTGCCCCGGCTGGCGCTGGGGGCATCGGCGGGCGTGGGCACATTGGACGAGGATGAACGGGCTGCGGGCGTGATGGCGTTCGATGCGCGCTGGCTTCGCCATCTTGGCGTGCGGCCGCAGCATGTGTCGATCATCCGGGTCGATGGCGAATCGATGGCGCCCACGCTGAGCGACGGCGATGACATCATGGTCGATCATGATGACGCCGCGGAACGGCTGCGCGACGGCGTCTATGTGCTGCGTCTCGACGGCGTGTTGATGGTCAAGCGCATCGCTATCGGGCCGCTGCGGGGGCGCTTCAGCGTCGTCAGCGACAATCCGCATTATCCCGACTGGGCCGATATCGACCCGGCCCTGGTCGATATTGTCGGGCGCGTGGTCTGGACCGGGCGACGCTTGCACTGAACGCGCCGCGGCTTCATTGCCGTCAAGCGGGCGTTGACCGCTGTAACAGGATGACCGGTGCAGGAGTGTTCGCATTGACCGACAATGGCGCGGTGATTCGCAAGGCGATCGAATGGCGCGGCGCGCCGATGGCGCTGGCGACCGTCATTTCCACCTGGGGATCGGCGCCGCGTCCCAGGGGCAGCCATATGCTGGTTCATCAGGATGGCCGGCTGGAAGGCAGTATTTCAGGCGGTTGCGTCGAAACGGACGTATTGCAGCGTGCGGCCGAAGTGATCGCCGGCCGGCCGGCCCATATGCAGATTTACGGCGTGGCTGACGGCGATGCCTGGGAGGTCGGGTTGCCGTGCGGCGGCGAGATTGCGGTGCTGATCCAGCCAGTCGGGGAAGGCGGCTTCGCCGCCGATCTGTTCGACCGCATCAGGACCGAAAACGCGCGGGGGCGGGCGTTGGCGCTCGCCACCGATCTCGAAAGCGGCGTGACCCGCGAGGGAATGGAGGAGGGCCGATTCGTCAACCGCTATGATCCGCCGCGTCGTCTGCTGATCGTGGGCGCGGTGCAGATCGCGCAGTCGCTGGTGCCGCTGGCGCAGGCGATCGGCGTGACGCCGGTGGTGATCGATCCGCGCGGCCGCTTCCTGACGGAGGAGCGGTTTCCTGGCGTCGAACTGGACGACCGCTGGCCCGACGAGGCGGTCGCCGCGCGCCTGCCAGGCGAATCGACCGCCATCGTCACGCTGAGTCATGACATCAAGATCGATGATCCGGCGCTTGTCGCGGCGCTGCGCGCGCCGACAGGCTATGTCGCGGCGCTCGGGTCCCGACGCAGCCATGCCGCGAGGCTGGAGCGGCTGGGCGCCATGGGGTTTTCAGCGGAGGATCTGGCACGGATTGACGGGCCGGCTGGGCTGGATATCGGCGCGGTCGGTGCGGCGGAGATTGCGCTGTCGATCACCGCGGGCATGGTCGCAGGGTTCAACGTGAAGCGCTGAAATGCAAGAATGTCCCCTGCCGCAAGGGATGGGCAGGGGACATATCCCTTACGCTGTCGGGCACAAAGGACGGAGGGGCGTTAGCAAAGCGACTGGCAGGATCAATAGCTCGGATGACGTATTTGTGAAATTTCCTGTCGCAAGATGGGATTTTACATTTGTAATATTGCGAAACATTGCGGCGCGCTTTGCCAGAAAATGTCATTATCCTATTGATTAACAATGCTTTCTAGCAGCATCGCCCGCCATTTTTGCCGCCATAACGTGCTTCCTGCCGGTCGCGAAAAAATTGGGTGCGGTCCATGACGGGTTGTTCGGGATGTAGATCGGCCATGTGGCGCCGATAGGCGTCATAGTCGGGCAGCCCGACCATCAGCCGCGCGGTGTGCGTCCATGTCCGGAAAAATCTGTGGAGCAGGCGCGTCATTCCGCCGGCACCAGTTGCGCCGGGATTTCGCGCGCGGTGGGAGCAGCGATCCGGCGCGCGGCCAGGCAGGTCCGGATCGTGAAGAGGAGGATCGAGAGCACCACCGCCAGGAATAGCGCGACCAGCGCCGCATCGACCCTGTCGTTGAAGATGATGCGCTCCATCTCCGCCATCGACTTTGCCGGGCTGAGCAGTTCGCCGGACTGAGCCGCAGCGCTGAACTTGGCGGCATGGGCCAGGAATCCGACCTTGGGATCGGCCGAGAAGAGCTTGAGCCAGCCCGCGGACAGGGTGCAGATCAGCAGCCAGGCGGTCGGCAACATGGTGACCCAGGCGAACTTGTCCCGTTTCATGCGGAAGAGCACGGCGGTCCCCAGCATCAGCGCGATGGCGGCGAGCATCTGGTTGGAAATGCCGAACACCGGCCAGAGCGTGTTCACCCCGCCCAGCGGATCGGTGACGCCCTGGTTGAGGAAGAAGCCCCAGGCCGAAACGCACAGGCCCGTGGCGATGATGCCGGGGACGTGGCTTTTCGTGTCCTTGAACGCGGGGACGGCGAGCGCGATCAGGTCCTGGAGCATGAAACGCCCGGCGCGGGTGCCGGCGTCCACGGCGGTCAGGATGAACAAGGCCTCGAACAATATCGCGAAATGATACCAGAAGGCCTTCATGGCCGGGCCGCCGACGACATGGGAGAATATCTCCGCCATCGCCACCGCCAGCGTCGGCGCGCCGCCCGCACGGCTGATGATACTCTGTTCGCCCACATCCTTCGCCGTCTGGGCGATGAGGTCAGGCGTGATCGGGAAGCCCATTGCGGTGACGGCGGCGGACGCGCTGGCGGCGTCCGTCCCGATCAGCGCGGCGGGGCTGTTCATCGTGAAATAGATGCCGGGGTCTAGGATCGACGCGCCCACCAGCGCCATGATCGCCACGAACGCCTCCATCAGCATCGCGCCATAGCCGATCATCGGCGCATGGGTCTCGCTGGCGATCAGCTTGGGCGTGGTGCCGCTGGAAATCAGAGCGTGGAAGCCCGACACCGCGCCACAGGCGATGGTGATGAACAGGAAGGGGAAGAGGCCGCCGGCCCAGACCGGGCCGTCGCCGCCGACGAACTGGGTCAGCGCCGGCATCTTCAGAGGCGGGGCCATGATGACGATGCCGACGGCCAGCGCTGCGATCGCGCCGATCTTGAGGAAGGTCGACAGATAGTCGCGCGGCGCCAGAAGCAGCCAGACCGGCAGGACGGAGGCGACCGCGCCATAGCCGATCAATATCCAGCAGAGCTGGACGGGCGTGAAGGTGAAAGCCGGACCCCAGACGGGCGAGGCGGCAATAGCCTGGCCATAGACGATGGCGGCGAGCAGGCCGATCAGGCCCAGGATCGACACTTCGCCGATGCGGCCGGGCCTGATCCAGCGGGTATAGGCGCCCATCAGCATGGCGAGCGGCACGGTGGCGGCGACCGTGAACATGCCCCATGGGCTTTCGGCAAGCGCCTTGACCACGATCAGCGCCAGCACGGCGAGGATGATGACCATGATCATGAAGGCGCCGAACAGGGCGATGGTGCCTGCAAGCTGCCCCATTTCCATGCGGATCAGTTCGCCCAGCGACTTGCCGTCGCGACGCATGGAGATGAAGAGGACCATGAAGTCCTGCACCGCGCCCGCCAGCACCACGCCGACGATGATCCACAGCGTGCCGGGCAGATAGCCCATCTGCGCCGCCAGCACCGGGCCGACAAGCGGCCCCGCGCCGGCGATCGCCGCGAAATGATGGCCGAACAGCACGGTGCGGTCGGTCGCAACATAGTCGAGGCCGTCGGCGCGGCGGATCGCGGGGGGGGGCCGCGACGGATCGAGCCGCATCACATGGCGCGCGATGAACAGGGCATAATAGCGATAGGCGACCAGGAAGCAGCTGACCGCCGCCACCACGATCCAGAGCGCATTGACGGCCTCGCCGCGCGACACCGCGACGACCCAGAGCGCGATTGCGCCGATGATGGCTGTCAGGAGCCAGGGAAGATGGCGGGTCATGGTTGGCGTCGGTCCTCGATCAGCGGCGATGGCGCACCCTAGAACCCAAGGTTCCGAAATCAAACCATCATTCCCGCGGCGGTGGGGCAGATCATTGCGTCGCGGCTCTTCCATCCTCCGCCCACTGTCCATGTGCGCGGTCGGGAGGCGAGGGCGGAAGGGCCGGGAAGCATCCGGAACGGAAGCGGCGGCCGCCCGTTCCCCTTCTTCCCCCTGAGGAAGCCAGCCCATGACCTGTGATCCCGCCGCCTTCGATCCCCCGCCCGAAGCAAGGCAATTCTACACCGAAAGCCTGGCGGAGCTGGTCGCGTCGGGCATACCCTTCATGCTGTCGAGCACCTATGCGCTGGGATGCCACACCGGGATCGTGCGGCCGACCAAGGATCTGGACGTCTTCTGCAAAGCGGGCGACGCGCCGCGCATCCTCGCCCATTTCAAGCATCTGGGCCATGACGTGGAGTTCGAGGACGAACGCTGGATCGGCAAGGTCTGGAAGGACGGCAATTTCTTCGACGTCATCTACAATATCTCCTCGGCGAGCCTGCCGGTGACGGAGGAGTGGTTTCGCGACATTTCCTATGCCGAGGTTTACGGCACCCGCGTCCGCATCACGCCGCCGACCGAATTCATCCTCTCCAAGCTCTTCATCCAGGATCGCTACCGCTATGACGGAGCGGACGTCGCCCACATGATCCTGAAGCAGCATGAGGCGATGGACTGGCAGCGACTGCTCGACGCGATGGAACTGCATTGGGAATTGCTGCTGATCCACCTGCTCAATTTCCGCTTCATCTATCCGACCGAGCGCCACTGCATTCCGCTCTGGCTGTTCGAGGAATTGCTGGGCCGGTTGCAGACACGGGCGGAACTGCCCGTGCCCAACATCCGCGTCTGCCGGGGACGGCTCCTGTCCCCGCGCGACTATCTGGTCGACATCACCGAATGGGGCTTCGCCGATGTCGTCGGGAAAGGACTGGAGGAAAGCCATGACCGCAACAAGTGAGGGCGGCCTGACCATAGCCGCGATCGGCGACCTGCATGTGACCGACACGTCGGAGCATAAATATCGGGACATGTTCGCCGAGATTTCGGAAAAGGCCGACGTGCTGGCCTTGTGCGGCGATCTCACCAATTTCGGCAAGACGCGGGAGGCGGAGATACTGGCCGAAGATCTGCACGCCTGCACTATCCCCACGGTCGCGGTGCTGGGGAATCATGATCATGAATGCGGCCAGCCGGAGGAAGTGGCGCGCATCCTTCATGGCGCGGGCGTCACCCTGCTGGACGAGCAGGCGGTGGAGATAAGGGGTGTGGGCTTTGCCGGGGTGAAGGGCTTTGTCGGCGGCTTTGGCCGGGGCGAACTGGGTGCCTTCGGTGAAAGGGCGATCAAGGGGTTCGTCGAGGAATCGATCAACGAAGCGCGCAAACTGGAAAATGCGCTGCGCAGCCTGCGCACCGACCGGGTGGCGGCGGTGCTCCATTATGCCCCGATTGCGGACACCGTGATGGGCGAGCCGCCCGAAATCTTCCCCTTCCTCGGCTCCTCGCGCCTGGCCGACGCGATCGACCGGTTCGACAATGTACGCTTCGCTGTCCATGGCCATGCCCATCGCGGCGCTTTCGAGGGCAAGACGCGGCGCGGCGTCCCGGTCTATAATTGCGCGCAGTTTGTGGTGTCGGAACAGTTCGGCCGCCCCTATGCGCTGATCGCGGTATAGGTGCGCCCGGCCGCTCTTGATCCTGCGCGCCGTCCGCTGTTCCGGCCGAGCCGGTTATGGTTTAAGGCCGGCGCGATGACCCGCTTTGCCGCCTTGCTCGCCCTCGCTCTTCCTGCCGCCTGTTCCAGCCCCCCGCGCGCCGCCGATACCGCCGCATCCGCGCAGGAGAATAGGAACGCGCTCGTCCCGGTCGTCATCCGCACCGCTGGTGGCGCCCGTCGCTTCGCCGTGGAGGTCGCGCGCACGCCCCAGGAACAGGAAAAGGGGCTGATGTTCCGCAAAGAGCTGCCGGATGACGGCGGGATGCTCTTTCCCATGGAGCCGCCGCGCACGGCCAGCTTCTGGATGAAGGACACACTGATCCCGCTCGACATGCTCTTCGTCCGCACCGACGGCACCATCGCCTTGCTCAAGGCCGAAGCCGAACCTTATTCGCGCATACCCGTGTCCGCCGGCGTGCCGGTGGCGGCGGTGCTCGAACTGCGCGGCGGGCGCGCGGCGGAACTGGGCATCGGCGAAGGCGACCGGGTCGCCTGGGGCGGCTGCGCGGTGCCGGGGGAAAAGCTCACGACCGACCTCAATTTCTGTCCCGCCCCGGCGCGATAGCGCCATATCCACCTTGCCGAGGCGGGGCGCAGCGGCTAAGCGCATGGCCCATGGGAATCCTGGCTAACATCTTCACCTGGTGGAATGGCGCCACCTTCGGCACCTGGCTCTTCACGACCCGCAAGGGCACCAAGGTGGGCGAAGACCATCAGGGCAATGTCTATTATGAAGGCGGCACCGACCCCAATGGCCTGACCCGCCGCTGGGTGATCTACAACGGCGCCAATGACGCGAGCCGCGTGCCGGCCGAGTGGCATGGCTGGCTGCATCATTCGATCGAGGGCGCGCCCGAAAGCTTCCTGCCGCCGCCGCGTATCTGGGAACGGGAATATACCCCCAACGCGACCGGCACCGCCAACGCCTATCGCCCGTCGGGCGCGCTCGAAAAGGGCGGCCAGCGCCAGAAGGCGACCGGCGACTATGAGGCGTGGAGCCCCGACGCGGCATGACCCGGCGTCCGGCGGGGGCGTTCCCGCCGATCCTGCATGGCCTTCCCCTGCTGTCCTGCGCCCTGGTGCTGGCTGCCTGTGGCGACAATGATCTGCCCGCCGCCAACCAGTCGGGGCCGGTCAAGGTCGAAGGCAGCTCGATCCGCACGGCCGACAATGGCGTGTTGCCCGGTACGCCGATGGCGCAACGCAGCGCCGTCATCGGCCTGCTCAACAAGCGCAACGGGCTGACCCGCGATTTGACGATGAAGCCGGGCGAAGCACTGCGTGTCGGCGATGCGATCGTCCGCCTCCAGGCTTGCGAAACCAGCGCGCCCTGGGAAAATGTCCAGGAAACCGGCGCCTTCGTCCAGCTCGACGTGCGATCCAGCGCCGACAATAAATGGCGTCGCGCCTTTTCCGGCTGGCTGTTCCGCGACCGGCCCGACCGCAATGTCGTGCAGCACCCGGTCTATGACGTCTGGGTCAGGAGCTGTGCGATGGAATGGCCGGAAACCGGCCCTGACACGGTCAAGCTGGGCGGCAAGGGCGAGCCGGTGTCCGCCGCCTCTCCTGCGAGCGGGGCGAACGCCAGTTCGGCCGCCAGCCCCGAACCGGCCGACAGCGGGTCCGCGCCTACGCCCAGCGGTACGCCCGCGACCGCCGCGCCCAATAACTGAAGATAATCGCGCTGGCTGATCTCGATCGCGCCCATGGAGCGCAGATGATCGGTCATGAACTGGCAGTCGAGCAGGGTGAAGCCGGCAAAGCGCAGTCGCGCCACCAGCCAGGCCAGCGCGACCTTTGACGCGTCGGTGCGGCGCGACACCATGGATTCGCCGAAAAACGCCTGGCCGAGCGCCACGCCATAGAGCCCGCCAACCAGTTCCTCGCCCTCCCAGACCTCGACCGAATGGGCGAAGCCGCGCGCATGGAGATCGCGATATGCGCGCTCTATCTCATGGTTGATCCAGGTGGAGGGGCGATCCGCCGCGGCCTGCGCGCAAAGCGCCAATATCTCGCCGAAGGCGCGGTTCGCGGTGACGCGGAACCGTTCGCGGCGAATCACTTTGGCCAGCGAGTGGGAGAGGTGAAAGCCCTCCAGTGGCAATATGGCGCGATATTTTGGCTCGACCCAGTAGACCTCGCGCGCGTCGCGATCGTCCGACATGGGGAAGACGCCGATGGAATAGGCCTGCAACAGGATCAGCGGGTCGATCATCATGCTCCATCAGGATTAGCAGACCCGGACGGAAGGACCAGCCCCTTACGACCGCTTTCGGCGCTGTCCCGCGCGGCTTATGATGCCCCATGCGCCTTGTGCTGATTTTCCTGCTGCTGGCCAGCCTTGCGGTTCCCGTCCTTGCTCGATCCGACCGCAGCGGCCATTATTATCTGCGCGGCGTGATGGAGACGGGGTCGGAACTGCTGCTGCGACCCGATGGCCGATTTCAATGGTATCTGGTGATCGGCGCGCTCGACCTGTTCGCCGAAGGGCGCTGGAGCGAGAAGGACGGCATTGTCCTGCTGAAGGCCGAGAAAACGAAGGACGTGCCGGAGCCGGGTTTCGAGACGCTGCAGTTGACGGTGCGCGACAGCGACCTGATCCCGCCGGACGGACATGGCGCCTATGTGTTGCCAATGCGCGCGGGCGATTGACACGGGCTGGCGCGTGCCTAGCGTCGTCTTCCATGAAAAACATATGCTTGGCGCTGCTGCCGCTCCTCCTCGCCATTCCCTCCGTGCACGCTGCTGACGCTCCGGTCGCCGGTCCCTATGCCGCGCGGATCGACAAGCTGCTGAAGGCCACGCCGCTGATCGATGGCCATAATGACTGGCCGGAGGCGCTGGCGGAGAAGGCGAAGGACGCCCGCTGGACGATGGACCTGACCCGGCTCGACCCGAAGCAATATCATACCGACATCACCCGCCTGCGCGCCGGCGGCGTCGGGGGGCAATTCTGGTCGGTATGGGTGTCGGCGGATCTGCCGCAGGTGCAGCAGGTGAAGGACACGCTCGACCAGATCGGCATGGTCCACAGCCTCGTCGCCCGCTATCCGCAGCATTTCCGGTTGGCCCGCACCGCCGCCGACATGCGCGCCGCGCACAGGGCAGGGCGGATCGGATCGCTGATCGGGGTCGAGGGCGGTGGCCAGATCGACGGCAGCCTGGCGGTGCTGCGCGCCTATCGGGAATTGGGCGCTTCCTATCTGACTCTGACCCACAGCCGCACCATCGCATGGGCCGACAGCGCGACCGACAATCCGCAGCATGATGGTCTCACCCCCTTCGGCGAGGCGGTGGTGCATGAACTGAACCGGCTGGGGATGCTGGTCGACCTCAGCCATGTCAGCGAAGCGACGATGCTCGACGCGCTGCGCGTGACGAAGGCGCCCGTGATTTTCTCCCATTCCAATGCCCGCGCGCTCTGCAACACGTCGCGCAACGTGTCGGACAGGGTGCTCAAGCAGGTCGCGGTCAATGGCGGCGTGGTGATGGTCAATTTCGCGGCCCAATATGTGTCCGAAGCGCGCCGCGTCTGGGGATCGGACCGCAGCGCCGAAATCACCCGCAACAACGCCCCGCCTTTCGGCGGCCTGCATATCGGCGACCCGGACGCGGCGGCGAGGGCGCTGGCCGACTGGGAAAGGGCGAACCCGGAGCCGGTGACGACCATCGGCCAGGTCGCCGATCATGTCGAGCATATCGTCAGACAAGCCGGCATCGACCATGTCGGGATCGGCAGCGACTTCGACGGGGTGGGCGCGCTGCCCCAGGGGCTGAGCGGCGTCGAAACCTATCCCGCCCTGTTCGCCGAGTTGATGCGCCGCGGCTGGAGCGACGGCGACATCGCCAAGCTGGCCGGGGAGAATGTGCTGCGTGTCATGGCGGCGGCGGAAAAGGTCGCGGCAAGCATGAAGGGCGAGCCGCAGGGCCATGCGGTGCTGGCGGTGGCCAAAGAATAAGGGGGCAGGCTGGCAAAAAGGGCTGAGGGGGTGCAAGCGCGCGAAAATGAGCCCGGCTATCGCAAAGCTCCCTCGTCCAACTTCGCCTGACCGCTCCAGCTAGGTCTCCGGCATCCCGCCCAACGGAAAATAGGGTCGCCACGGTCGTGCTTCCTCCACCGCGCGGGCGAAGGATAGCCGCTCCAGCAGCCGCCTCAGATAAGCGCGGACATGGCGCATGGCCTCCGGAACGGGATGCGACCAGTGGGCGTAGAAAAGATGCGGCGCGGCGGCGCAGTCGGCCAGGCTGAACATGTCACCCGCAGCCCATTCCCGCCCCGCCATATGCGCGTCGAGCCAGGTATAGGCCTGGTCCAGCGCAGCCCGCGCATCGGCGACGCCCGCCGGGTCTTTCTGGCCTTCGGGACGCAAAGCATCCAACACCAGCTTCTGCTGCGGCGTCGCCACATGATTGTCGAAGACACGGTCGAGCAGCCGCACCTCCAGCGCCGCGGCAGGATCATCCGGGATCAGCCGCACCGGCCCGGGATGATGGATATGAAGATGCTCGACGATGATGCTCGCTTCGAACACCGCGTTCCCGTCATCCTCCAGCACCGGGAATTTGCCGATTGGCCAGAGTTCGGACAGTCGCGCGCCATTGTCCGGGTGGTCGGGGTCGAGCATCCGGAAGGTGAAGGGAATATCATTCTCGTAAAAGGCGATCAGTGCCTTCTGGCAGTAGGAGGAGAAGGGGTGGCCGAACAATTGCAGCATCGCCATCCTCCTCCCCTGCAGGCGATCAGTGGACGAAGCGTGCCACCACGTCGCGATAGGATCGGCTGACCTTTACCTGGGCGCCCGATTCCAGCACCAGGAAACATTCGCCATTGGTGTGCGGCTTCACCTGACGCACCTGGCTAAGATTGACGATGGTGGAGCGGTGGACCCGCTGGAAATTGCGCGGATCGAGCCGCTTTTCCAGATCCTTCATCGTCTCGCGCAGGATCAACGAATTGTCGGCGGTATAGATGCACATATAGTCGCCGGCCGCATCGATCCGCTCGATCGAATCCACGTCGACGCGGAAAATCTGGCCGCGATCCTTGATGTTGATGAGCTTTTCGAACCGATTGGACGCAGGGGCATCGTCGTCCGCCGCGAAATCGCTCATCGCCTGCGGAGCGACTTCGGCCAGCACCTCGCGCAGCTTCTCGGCTTCCTGCACCTGGCGCTTTTCGCTCAGGCGCTGCCGCACCCGGTCGAGCGCGTCGGCGAGGCGGCCTTCCTCCACCGGTTTCATAAGATAGTCCACGGCCTGCGCCTCGAACGCGCGGATCGCATGGTCGCTATAGGCAGTCACGAAGATGAACAGCGGCGGCTCCACCTCCATCATGCCCTGGACGACGGAAAAGCCATCGAAACCGGGCATTTGAATGTCGAGGAACACAAGGTCGGGTTTATGCGTCTTGATGGCACGGATGGCTTCGCGGCCATTGGTGCAGGTTTCAATGATTTCGACATCCTCATGCGCTTGCAGACGCAGCTGGAGACCTTGAATGGCCAGGCTTTCGTCATCGACGAGGATTGTTCTGATGGTCATGCGGCCACTTTCGATGTTTCTTCCATGTTCAGCGGAATTTCGATGATGACCGAAAATCCGCCTGGCGTGGAACGCGTTTCGAAGCTCTGTCGTTCCCCGAAGGCCTGAATTAACCGGTCCCGGATGTTCGGCAGGCCGACGCCCGTTCCTTCGCTCATGGGAATGTGCGGTTTCATGGCGCCGTCGTTCAATCCCGGTCCGGTGTCCGATACGACGATCCGGACATTTTCACCGGCGGGCTGCGCCGCCACCGAAATCTCGGCCCCTTCTTCCTTGGGGGTCACCGCATATTTGATCGCATTTTCGACCAGCGGTTGCAACAGCAGCGACGGCAGTCGCGCATGGGCCACCATCGGATCGATGGAAAAGACCGGGCGGAGTCGATCCTCGAACCGCATCTTCTCGATCTCCAGATAGAGTTTCAGCGTCTCCACCTCCTGTTCGATCGTCACCTGGGCCGTCGGCTCGTTGATCAGGGTATAGCGCAGGAAGGAGGACAGGCGCGACAGCATCGCATTCGCCCGGTCGGTCTGCTTGAGCAGGACCAGCGTCGATATGCTGTTGAGCGTGTTGAACAGGAAATGCGGGTTGAGCTGGTAGCGCAGCATTGCCAGCTGGGCGTTGGCGGCCTGGTTTTCCAGCCGCAGCAGCTGGTCCGCCTGTTCCTCGACCGTCAGGTAGAAGTTGATCGCATAATAGAGCGCTGACCAGGCGCCCACCAGCGTCATAGACAGGTAAAAGGCGCCCAGGAAGAGTTGCAGGCCCGCCGTCTCGCTGCCCCGGTTCTGGGTGGAAAAGACCCAGGAGTCGATGAATGCGACCAGGCCCGCCGCCAGCACCACGGTCAGAATCGACACACCCCAGGTGACGATCGGCCGCTGCTTGAGCAGGAAGCGGAAGACGACCGCGATCAGCAGCGTCACCGAATAGCCGGTGACGGTCGAAATCATCACCGGCACCAGACTGGACAATGGCTGCCCATTGGCGACCGTGGAGGAGCCGCGCAGCAGGAACGCGCCCGCCCATCCCAGCGATTGCAGGTTCCAGAAGGCGCGGTTCTTGTCAGCGAAAAAGGGCTGAGGCTGGATACGGGGAGCAGACATCTCCCCCAGCCTAGAGACTTTCCGCGCCGGGGTGAAGCCGCGTCAGGCCGCCGCTGCGGGTTCTTCCGCCATCGGCGTCACCTCGTCCCGGCACAGCCAGACCAGATCGGACAGGTCGAGGGTGCGTCCGTCATGCGCCTGGATGCCGATCAGGCGGATCGGCTGGCCGTCCCGCTTGTCCGCCAGCACCTGGCAGGCCGGGGTGCCGCAGCCCCATTTCTCGCCCCATTGGCGCAGCGCGATCATGGCCGGCGCCAGATCCTGCCCCTTTTCGGTCAGCCGATATTCGACCTTGCGCCGGTCGCACTGCATCGGCTGGCGCAGCATGATGCCGTTTTCCACCAGTCGCGCTAGCCGGTTGGCAAGGATGTTGCGGGCAATGCCGAGGGTCGACTGGAACTCCTCGAAATGGCGGATGCCTGACAGGGCGCCGCGCAAGATCAGGAACGACCAGCGTTCACCCATCATCTCCAGCGCGCTTGGAAGCGCGCATTGTTCCAGATCCTGGGCCAGATTATGTTTCATGGTGGTCACGCATAGCGTAAAGCTGGGAATGTTGCAAAATCGCCGCCTAATTGCTGCAACATGGGATTTTTTTGTTGCACCACAAGGGGGTTCCAACACAATCGGGCAACGATGCTACGCCAATATGAACTCGTCGAACGTGTAAAGCGCTATGATCCGCAAGCGGACGAGGCGATGATCAACCGCGCCTACGTCTTCTCGGTCCAGAAACATGGCTCGCAAAAGCGCGCGAGCGGCGACCCCTATTTCAGTCATCCCATTGAAGTCGCAGGTATTTTGACGGACTTCAACCTGGATGACCAGACTATCGTGACGGCGTTGCTGCACGACACGATCGAGGACACGCTCGTCACCTATGAGGAGATCGAGCAGGCGTTCGGCAAGGATGTCGCGCGCATGGTCGACGGCGTGACCAAGCTCAGCAAGATCGAGGCGATGAGCGAGAATGAGCGGGCGGCGGAAAATCTCCGCAAGTTCCTGCTCGCCATGTCGGACGACATCCGGGTGCTGCTGGTCAAGCTGGCCGACCGGCTGCACAATATGCGGACGCTGCATTTCATCAAGAATCCCGACAAGCGCCGCCGCATCGCGCGGGAGACGATGGATATCTACGCCCCGCTCGCGGAGCGGATCGGCATGTATGACTTCATGCGCGAGATGCAGCTGCTCGCCTTCCGCGAGATCGAGCCGGAAGCCTATGACAGCGTCACCAAGCGGCTGGAGCAGCTGAAGGAAGGCGGCCATGACAAGGTCGACCGGATCGGCGCGGAACTGCAATTGTTGCTGGCGGGCAAGGGCATGTCGGTCAGCGTGTCGGGCCGCGAAAAACATCCCTTCTCCATCTGGAAGAAGATGCAGGAGCGCCATATCAGCTTCGAGCAGCTGACCGACGTCATGGCCTTCCGCGTCATCACCGCCACGACCGAGGACTGCTACCGCGCGCTGGGCATCATCCACCAGACCTACAAGATGGTCCCCGGCCGCTTCAAGGATTACATCTCCACGCCCAAGCGCAACGGCTATCAGTCGCTGCACACCACCGTCATCCACCAGGACAATGCCCGTATCGAGGTGCAGATCCGCAGCCGCGAAATGCACCATGACGCCGAACTGGGGCTGGCGGCGCACTGGGCCTACAAGCAGAAGGGCGATGCCGGCGACCATCATGCCGCCTGGCTGCGCGACCTGGTCGAAATCCTGGAGCAGAGCCAGGATGCGGACGAACTGCTCGAACATACCCGCATGGCGATGTATCAGGACCGGATCTTCGCCTTCACCCCCAAGGGCGAACTGCACCAGCTGCCCAAGGGGTCGACGCCCGTCGACTTCGCCTATGCGGTCCACACCTCGCTCGGCAACCAGACGGTCGGCGTCAAGGTCAACGGCCGGGTCGTGCCGTTGCGCACCAGCCTCGAAAATGGCGACCAAGTCGAGATATTGAAGTCGGAAGGGCAGGAGCCGCAGCCCGGCTGGCTCACCTTCGCCATCACCGGCAAGGCCCGCGCCGCGATCCGCCGCTACATCCGGCAGAAGCAGCGCGGCGAGGAAATCAAGCTGGGCGAAAAGCTCTATCAGGAGATTGTCGGCCGCTTTTCGCCCGACCTTGCCAAGGAACTGGGCGACAAGGCGCTGAATGCCGCGCTCAAACGGCTGAAGCTGGAGGATCGCGCCTCGCTGATGGTGGCGATCGCCACGCATCGCGTGCTCGATTCGGAGGTGATGGAGGCGCTGATCCCCGGCTCCACCACGGCCGAAGGGATGGAGGAAGCCCATCCACGCCAGCATGAACCTGTCTCGATCCGCGGCCTGACGCCCGGCATCGCCTATAATCTGGGCGATTGCTGCCACCCGGTGCCGGGCGACCGGATCGTGGGCGTGCGGCGCACGGGCGAGCCGATCGAGGTCCACACCATCGACTGCCGTTCGCTGGAGGTGGAGCAGGGCGACGACTGGGTCGATCTCAGCTGGGACAGCAAGTCCAAAGGCGGCACCGCGCGCCTCTCCGTCATCGTCAAGAACCAGCCGGGCGCCCTCGCCGCCGTCACCAATGTGTTCGGCGCCACCAAGGCGAACATTCTGAACCTCCAGCTGGTGAACCGCGAAGGGCCTTTCCATACCGACATCATCGATCTGGAAGTGGCCGACGCGCAGCATCTGAACCGCATCCTGTCGGCCTTGCGGGCGCTCGATACGGTGGTGCAGGCCGACCGGGTGTAACCCGCGCGCCCCGAACGGCAAGGAAAGCCAGGGACGGCCTTTCCCCTTTGGCGGAATCGCTATAGGGCGGATTGCATGACCAATATGTTTCTTGTGATGGGCGGCGGCGCGGTTGGCGCGGCGTTGCGCTATCAACTGGGGCGCTTCGCCGGGCAGATGGCTCCCGGCGCGGCCTGGCCCTGGGGTACCTTCGCCGCCAATCTGATCGGCGGATTCGCCATGGGGCTGCTGGCCGGATGGCTGGCGCGGGGCAGTGCCGTGTCGGGTGAGCCGATGCGCCTGCTGCTGGGCGTCGGCGTGCTCGGCGGCTTCACCACCTTTTCCGCCTTCAGCCTGGAAACGATGCTGATGATCGGGCGTGGCCAGGTCGCGCTGGCGCTGGGCTATGCGCTCGCGTCGGTGATCGGGTCCGTAGCCGCGCTGGCGCTGGGCCTCACCGTTGTAAGGAGTGTCGCGGCATGAAGGGGCGGCCTCCAGGCAAGGGCGGTGCCCGTTCGTCCGGCAATGACTCGCGCGGCGCCGGGCCGCGGGGAGGCAAGCCTGCGGGCGGACGCCCTTCGGATCGCAAGCCCGGCGCCGCGCCGGGTCGCGGCAAGCCGTCCGGCCCGCGCCAGGGCGATGGCGACAAGCCGGCCTTCAAGCCAAGAGCGCCCGCTGCGGCCAAGTCGGCGGCGGCGAAATCCGCCCCCGCAAAGGCTGCGCCCGTTCAGCCCAAGGCGGCAAAGCCCAACCCCGCCAAGGGCGTCTCGCTCGACGTGCGCCAGTTCCGGGTGAAGGCGGACGACGACGGTATCCGCCTCGATCGCTGGTTCCAGCGGCATTTGCCCGATGTCGGCTTCAATCTGGTGTCGCGCTGGTCGCGCACCGGGCAGTTGCGGGTCGATGGCGCGCGCGCCGCGCCGGGCGATCGCATCGCCGAAGGGCAGATGATTCGCGTCCCTCCCGCCGAGCAGAAGCCAGAGGCCGCCGAAAAGCCCAAGCGCGTCCGCGTGATCGATCTGACCCCGGACGAGATCGCCTATGCGCAGGAGATGGTGATCCACCGCGACGCGCAGGCGATCGTCATCAACAAGCCGCCGGGCCTCGCCACGCAGGGCGGCACCAAGACCGACGAGCATGTCGACAAGCTGCTCGACGGCCTGTTGTTCGACGCCGAATCGCGGCCCAAGCTGGTTCACCGGCTGGACAAGGACACGTCGGGCGCGCTGTTGCTGGCGCGCAGCAGTCGTGCTGCCGCCCATTTCGCCAAGGCCTTTTCGAGCCGCACCGCGCGGAAAGTCTATTGGGCGCTGGTGATGGGCGTGCCCTCGATCGAGGACGGCATGGTCGAACTGCCGATCGCCAAGCAGCCGGGCACCGGCGGCGAGAAGATGCATGTGGACGAAGAGGAGGGGCTGCCCGCCCGTTCGCGCTATCGCGTGATCGAACGCGCCGGCAATCGCGCCGCCTGGGTCGAGTTGCAGCCCTATACCGGCCGCACTCACCAACTGCGCGTGCATATGGCGGCGATCGGCCATCCGATCGTGGGGGACGGCAAATATGGCGGCAAGGACGCCTTCCTGTCCGGCACGATCAGCCGAAAGATGCACCTTCATGCGCGCCGCATCCGGGTCGATCATCCCGATGGCGGCCGGGTCGACGTGACGGCCGAATTGCCGACGCACTTCGCCAACAGCCTGCATGATCTCGGCTTCGACCTCAGCCTGGGCGATTTGCCGCTGGACGACGAGATCGACCGGACGCCGACCCGCGAGGATGAGAAGAAGGCCGCCCGCCAGCACGCCAAGCAGATTCGCAAGGGCCGCAAGGGGGAGCGCCGGTCGCGGGGGAGCGCGCGCCAGGGATGACGCCGGGGGCGCCCTATCGCTGGTCGGACGAGGTGGCGATGCGCGCCTTCGTGGCGCAGACCGGGTTCGGCCTGCTGTGCGCGGCCGGGCCGGATCGGCTCCATGCCGTCCACCTGCCGATCGTCTGGCTGGACGAGCGGCGGATCGGGCTGCATCTCCACCGCGCCAATCCGATCGTGCGGCATCTGGATGAGGGCGAGGCGCTGATCGTCGTCACCGGGCCGCACGCCTATGTCAGTCCCGACTGGTATGGCCTGCCCGACAAGGTGCCGACCTGGAACTATCTGGCGGTCGAATTGCGGGGGCCGATGGTGCGGCTGGACCATGATGCGACCGTGGCGCAGGTCGACGCGCTGAGCGCCGAACAGGAAGGCCGGCTCGCGCCCAAGCCGGCCTGGACCCGCGACAAGATGACCGAGGGCGTGTTCGAGCGGACGCTGACCGGGCTGGTCGGCTTCGAAATGCGCGTGGCGGCGATGCACGGCACCGCCAAGCTGGGGCAGGACAAGCCGGACGCCGCGCGGGCCGGTGTGGCCGATGCGCTGGCGGCGGCGGGCGACCATGCCATCGCCGCCCTGATGCGGCAGCCGCCGGCATGAACGATGGGCATGAGCGATAGGCCATGACCAACAAACTGGTCGTATTCGATTGCGACGGCACGCTGGTCGACAGCCAGCACAGCATCTGCACGGCGATGGTCCGCGCCTTCGAGGAAGTGAAGCTCATCCCGCCCGAGCGGCTGGCGATCCTGTCGGCCGTCGGCCTGTCGCTGCCGATCGCGATGGCGCGGCTCCTGCCGGAGGCGGACAGCGATTTCCACGATCATCTGGCCGATTGCTACAAGCGCGCCTTTCATGCCCTGCGCCGCGAAAATGCGGTGTCGGAACCGCTCTATCCCGGCATGGCCGACCTGGTAAGGGAACTGGACGGGGCCGGATGGCTGCTGGGCGTGGCGACCGGAAAGTCAGACCGCGGCCTCCATCTCTGCCTCACCCATCATGGCATTCTCGACCGGTTCGTCACGCTCCAGACCGCTGACCGGCACCCGTCCAAGCCGCACCCTTCCATGCTCCACACTGCCATGGCCGAAGCGGGCGCGGCGCCGGAGACTACGGTGATGATCGGCGACACCAGTTTCGACATCGACATGGGGCTGGCCGCCGGCGCGCGGACGATCGGCGTGGGATGGGGCTATCATCCCCCCGATGATCTTCTGGTCGCCGGTGCCCATGCGCTGGCGATGGACAGTTTGGAACTGCGCGGCCATATCGGCCCACCATGAACGACATGCCTCCGCCGCCTCGGCCAGACCCCGACAAGATCGCCCGCCAGCGCCATTTCGCGATTGGCCTCTTCCGCCTGTCGGGCGCCCTCATCGTCATGTTCGGCTTTCTTGCCCTCATGCAGCGCTTTTCCTGGGTGCAGGGGGACAAGGCCAAGGCGTTCGGCGCGATCATGGTCGTCACCGGCCTGGTCCAGTTCATCATCGTCCCGCGCCTGCTGCTGGCGCTGTTCCGCACAAGGCCGCCGGAATGAAGCGTTTTTACACCGATGTCACGGTTGTCGAGGGCGAGGGGATGTCGATCCAGCTCGACGGGCGGCCGGTCCGCACCCCCGCGCGCGCGCTCCTGGCGCTGCCGACCGCCGCGCTGGCCGAAGCGGTCGCGGCCGAATGGCGCGCGCAGGGCGAGGTGGTCGATCCCGCGTCCATGCCGATCACCGGTCTAGCCAATGCCGCGATCGATCATGTCGCGACCGACAGGGATAATTTTGCCGCTGGCGTGGCCCGCTACGCGCAGAGCGATCTGCTCTGCTACCGGGCCGATGGACCCGCCACGCTGGTCGCGCGGCAGGCTGCGGCCTGGGATCCGCTGCTCGACTGGGCGCGGACGCGCTATGACGTGACCTTCGCCGTGACGCACGGGATCATCCCGGTGCCGCAGCCCGACGACATGCTGGCGCGGCTGGGCACGGCGGTCGCGGCGCTCGATCCCTTCACTCTTTGCGGCCTGTCGACCCTGGTGACGTTGAGCGGCTCTCTGGTCTGCGGACTGGCGGCGGTGGAAGGGGGGCACGACATCGACGCGCTCTGGCAGGCGGCCGAGCTAGACGAGACATGGCAGGCCGAACAATGGGGCGCGGATGCCGAGGCAGCGGAACGGGCGGCCCATCGCCGCGCGGCATTTTCCACGGCCGGAGCCTTTTGCGCGATGAGCCGCATTTGAAAGATCGGGAACCGGGCTATTCCTTCGTTGATTGAAAAGCCCGACCGCGCGAAATCCGCGCCGGACCGACCTTTTCGATGCGATCATGCAAAGGAGGCCCTGACATTGGCCGAGTTCACCAAGTTTTTTCTGATGACCCTGTCGGCGCCGCTGGCGCTTGCGACGCCTGCTCTGGCGCAGCAAACCCCGGCTCCCCAGAGCGCCCCTGCGGAAGCTGCGCCGGCGGAAGCGGCCAAGGCCGAAACGGCCCCCGCCGCCAGGGCACTGACCCCGGACGAGATCGCCGCCTTCAATCAGGCAGTGACCGACTTCACCGCCGGACAGAGCGCGCAACAGACCGGCGACAATGCCGGCGCTGTCGCCAAATATGATGCCGCCATCCCCGCCATCCGCACGGCGGTGGAGGCCGACCCGACCAAGATCGACAATGTGAACTTCCTTGCCAATGCGCTCTATGCCGACGCGGCCGCCTATGGCGCGCTGGGGCAGATGGACAAGGTGATCGCGCTTTATGCTGAATCCCTGCCGCATTGGCGCAAGCTGGTGGAGGGGAAGCCGGCCGATGCGGCCAGTCGCAACATCCTGGCGGGCATCCTGATTCAGCTGGGCAACCGGAAACTCGGTGCAGGCGACACCAATGGCGCAGACCCCTTCTACCAGGAAGCGCTGGCGCTCGCGCGCAAGTCGGTCGCGGAACAGCCCGCCGATGCCGTGAACAAGAATATCCTGCTCTCGGCTCTCATCGGCGCCAGCCAGACCTCGATGGAAGAGGGGCTGCGCGACGAGGTGATCAGCATGGGCAAGGCGATGACCGCAGACGGCTCGATCGACGCAACCAACAAGCCGTCGATCGCGGCGATGATCGGGGCGGCAGGATAAGGCGCTGCCCCTGTCGCAGCGGGCCGGGGCGTCGCTCCGGCCCTTTTCCTGCCGCGCTGATCAGTAAATCCCGCCCTGGCCTTCCAGGAAGTCGGCGTCGGTGCGCTGGCGGCCGCGTGAGATGGCCGATGCAGCGCGGGCGGCGGCGACCTTGGCCTGTTCCTCGGCCTCTTCCTTGCGGATCGAGCGTCGCGGTTCGGATTCGGGCTTGAACGCTTCCCAGATGACGGCGGGCTTGGGGTCGGTTCCGGGCCACACGCCGTAGACACGCTTGCCCGATCGCCGGTCGATCGCGACCATGCGGACGCCGGCGGGCGCGATGAACGGCGTCTTGGGCATGGTTTCCAGCATCGGCGCCATCGCCGCCTTCCAGATCGGCGCGGCGACGCGGCCGCCCTGCGCCCAGCCGCCCAGGCTGCGCGGCTGGTCGTAGCCGATGTAGACGCCCGCCACCAGGTCGGGCGATCCGCCCACGAACCAGACATTGGTCGGGCCGTTGGTCGTCCCCGTCTTGCCGAACAGCGGGCGATTGAGGTCGGCCAGCACCGTCGCGGTGCCGCGCTGGATCACACCCTCGGTGATGTGGACCACCTGATAGGCGGTCATCGGGTTCATCACCTGCTTGCCCTCCATGCCGAAGCGGGGCATCGGCTTGCCGTCCCAGTTCGCCATGTTGCAGCCTTCGCATGGACGCCAGCGCTCCGGCCAGATCACCTTGCCGCGCCGGTCCTGCACATAGTCCATCACCTTGGACGGAAATTGCCGCCCCTGGTTGGCCAGAGCCGCATAGGCGTTCACCATCCGCTCCACCGTCGTCTCGCCAGCGCCCAGCGCGAAGGAGAGATAGGGCTGATAGTCGCCGATCCCCATCGCCTTGATCGTGCGAACGACGCGGTCCATGCCGGTCTGGCTGGCGGCGCGCACCGTCATCAGGTTGCGCGACTGCTCGACCCCCCAGCGCATCGTCTGCGGCCCCGCGCTGCCGCCCGAGAAGTTGCGGAAGCATTTCTGGCCGAGGCCCGCGCCCTGATAGACGCACAAGGGGCCATCGACGATGATGGAGGCCGGGGTCATGCCATTGTCCAGCGCGGCGGCATAGACGAAGGGCTTGATGGTCGATCCGGGCTGGCGCAGCGCCTGGGTCGCGCGGTTGTAGGAGGACAGGCGCGAATCGAAGCCGCCCTGCATCGCGCGGATGCGGCCCGAATGGACTTCCTCGACTACCATGCCGCCCGACACTTCGGGAATGTTGCGCAGCGCCCAGCTCGCGCCATTGCGGGCGACGACGATCAGGTCGCCGGGCTTGAGCGCGTCGAAGGCGGGGCCGCCGGTGCGGCGATAGGACATCTGCGCCATTCCGGCGGGCAGCGTGCCGGTCGTGCCGTCGGAAAAGCCGATCCGCGCGTCACTGGCGGAGCGGCCGATGACGGCGGCGACACGCCAGCTGGCATAATCGACGCTGATATAGCTGGCGGCCAATTCCCGCTGCCAGCCATTGTCGGGATTGATATGGCCGACCGGCCCGGACCAGCCGCGTCCCGCATCGAAGCGCAGCAAGCCGTTGCGCAGCGCATCCTGCGTCCGTTCCTGCGCCACCGGATCATAGGGGCTGCGCACCCACAGGCCGCCGGCATAGACGCTGTTGGGGCTGTCTTCCGCCTTCTCGCCGAACAGCTGGATCAGGCGGCGGCGCACTTCCTCCATATAATAGCCGCCCGCGCGCGCGTCGAAGCTGGAGCCGTGCGCCGCGACGGTGCCCAGCGGCTGGGCCTGCGCCGCATCGCGCTGCGCATCGGTGATCCAGCCATTCTTCTCCATCTCGCCCAGCGCCCAGTTGCGCCGTTCCAGCGCGCGCGCATGGCCGGTTTCGCTTTCGGGGCGATAATTGGCCGGCCCCTTGGGCAGGATGGCCAGATAGGCCATTTCGTGCAGTTGCAGGTCGGCGACATCCTTGTCGAAATAGGCGCGCGCGGCGGCCTGTACGCCATAGGCGTTGCGGCCGAGGAAAATCTGATTGAGGTAGAGTTCGAGTATCTGCTGCTTGGACAGCACATCTTCGATGCGCCAGGCCAGGATCATCTCCTTGACCTTGCGGGTGGGCGAATATTCGTCGCCGATCAGCAGGTTCTTGGCCACCTGCTGGGTGATGGTGGAGCCGCCCCGCGCGCGCTGGCCCGATCCCAGCTTGCTCGCATAGTCGACCACGGCCCCTGCAAAGCCGGGGAAATCGACGCCATGATGGTCGAAGAATGTCTTGTCCTCCGCGGCCAGATAGGCGCGGATCAGCAGCGGCGGATAGTCGCTATATTGCAGCTGGACGCGGCGCTCGCGGGCATAGCTGTGGACCGGTTGGCCGTTGATGTCGCGCACCATGGTGGGCAGCGGCGGCTCATATTCCAGCAGCGTCGCGGCATCGGGCAGGCCGCGCGCGAAGATCAGCCAGAAAAGGGCGCAGGCGAGCAGGAAGCCGCCCAGCAGGATCGCGGCCCAGCGGAACAGGCGGCGGCCCCAGAGCGGACGGAGCCGGTCCAGAAAGCCGCCGGCGTCGCGGCGCAGGCGATAGGCGAAGGACGTCGGGGCGGTTTCGGAACGGGCCTCTTCCATGGGGAAGAGGCTCTAGGGTCAAAATGCGCGCAAGGCCAGCGGCGTTTCGATCAACCGCCCGCCGTGCCGCCGCGCATAGCCATCTTGCGGGCGAAATGCACCTCGATCGCGCGGGCGACGCCCTGGGCGACCCGGCCTTGGCCCTCGCGCGACGACAGGAAGGCGGCATCGTCGGCATTGCTGATATAGCCCGTCTCGAACAGCACCGACGGCGTGTCGGGCGCTTTCAGCACCATGAGCGATGCGAAACGGTGATAGGCGCTGCGGAACGGCACTAGCGGCGATGCCTCGCGCTGGAGCAGCCGCGCGAAGCTGGCCGAGATGTTGAGCGATTCGCGCTGCGTCAGGTCGATCAGGATCGAGGATACGTCGCCCGACTGGCTGCCCAGATTGACGCCGTTGATGATGTCCGCCTTGTTCTCCCGCGCGGCGAGCCGCGCGGCCTCGCGGTCCGATGCCGTTTCGGACAGGGTGTAGACGGTCGCGCCCCGCGCTTGCGGGTTTTCGGCGGCATCGGCATGAATCGAGATGAAGAGGTCGGCGCCCAGCCGGCGCGCGATGCCATAGCGTTCCTGCAGCACCAGGAACTTGTCGTCGTCGCGGGTCAGCGCCACGCGCACCCGGCCGGCCTTGACCAGCTGATCGCGGATCGCCTGCGCGATGGCCAGCGTCACATCCTTCTCGCGCTTGCCATTGTCCCGGTTGATCGCGCCCGGATCATGGCCGCCATGGCCCGCATCGATCACCACCAGCGGCCGCGCGCCGTCATTGGCGCCTTCCACTGCGGGCAGCGCGACCCCGCGCGCCGCGGTCGGGATCGGTACGCTGATCGAATGGAGCCGCTTCTGCGGCCGGGCCGCCATGTCGGCGGGCGCATCGAACCGCGTGCGGCCCTTTCCGACCTCGTTGCGGAAACGGCCGTCCGACACGTTCTGGAGCGAGAAACTAAGCGACTTGCCGTCGGGCGCGATCCGGGCGTCGCCCAGAGTCGCGGGGGCGGCGAGGTCCAGCACCACGCGCGCCGTCGCGTCGTTCAGCTGCCCCTGGCGCACGGCGGCGATGGCGCCGTTACCCGGCGCGAAGCGGGCGCGTCCCATCTGCGCGCCATCGATGTCGAGCGCGATCCGGCGCGGCGCGTCGAGCAGGAAGGCTGATGCGCCCTCGACCCGGTCGTCGAAACGGACGATGACGCGGTCGTCGCGCACGTCGACGCCGGAAATCCCCCCCGCGCTGCCGGGTGCGGCAAACAATATGCCACTTGCCAGGGCAAGGCTCAGAAACATACGATGCTTGTGCAACGCACGATGATCGGCCGTCCAGCCATATTTCATGACGTTAATCCGTCCAGCGTCCCCACGCTGAACAACGGATTAAGCATCGGCACCTTTTGCCTAGGTAAAATGAGAGAGTTAACGCCGTCTTCAGGATGATTGGGGCAAAAGACCGCCGGGGCAGGTGGCATGTCACAATATTTCGGCCACCCGTTGCTCCCTGGGTCTTTGGCTGCTACCCATTCACATTCCTGCAAGAACCGCCCATATGCTAGCGGTCCTGTGGGACGATAATGACGCGCCGGCATTTTCTGGCCGGCGGTACAGAACAGGTTGACGCTGCATGAGGCATGAATTCCCTTCCACGCTTGCCCCGGTCACGGGCGCAGCGGCGTGGATGGTTCGGCCCGGCGCCTTGTCCGGCCCTGCCGATGCAGCAGACGCGCATATTTTCCTTCAAACCCGGACGATGCCGACATCCGCGCCCTTACCGGAGCGCGCCCGGCCGTCCCTTCACTATCGCGTGGCGGCGCGGCCCTGTGCCGCGGCCCGTCCACGCCGGAGACTAATAAATGACAATGCGTATGCTGATCGATGCGCGCCACCGGGAAGAGACCCGGGTCGCGGTCGTCAAAGGTAACCGGATCGAGGAGTTCGATTTCGAATCGGCCGAGCACAAGCAGCTCAAGGGCAATATCTATCTGGCCAAAGTGACCCGCGTGGAGCCCTCGCTCCAGGCGGCTTTCGTCGATTATGGTGGCAACCGCCATGGCTTCCTGGCCTTCAGCGAAATTCACCCCGATTATTATCAGATTCCGCGCGAGGACCGCGAAGCGCTGCTGCGCGAGGAGCGTGCCCACGCCGAGGAAGAGGCCGCGCTGCGCGCCGACTATGATGATGACGAGGATGAAGGTCATCATGGCGAGGACGGGGTCGAGGTCGTCGAGGCGACCCATCATCATGACGATGAGGAAAGCGCCGAGGGCGAAGCGCCCGAAGCCGCCAAGGGCGGTCGCCGCAAGCGCGAGAAGAATGGCGACGATGCCGCCGACGAACTGCGCCGCAAGCGCATGGCGCTGCGCCGCCGCTATAAGATCCAGGACGTCATCAAGCGCCGCCAGGTGCTGCTGGTCCAGGTCGTCAAGGAAGAGCGCGGCAACAAGGGCGCTGCCCTGACCACCTATTTGTCGCTCGCTGGCCGCTATTGCGTGCTGATGCCGAACACGTCGCACGGGGGTGGGATTTCGCGCAAGATCAGCAACGCGGCCGACCGCAAGCGGCTGAAGACGATCATCGCCGAAATGGCGCTGCCCTCCACCATGGGCTGCATCGTCCGCACCGCCGGCCTCCAGCGCACCAAGCCGGAGATCAAGCGCGACTTCGACTATCTCGCCCGCCTGTGGGACGAGATCCGCGAGAAGACGCTGAAGTCGGACGCGCCGGCGCTGATCCACAATGACAGCGACCTCATCAAGCGGGCGATCCGCGATATCTACAACAAGGATATCGAGGAAGTGATCGTCGAGGGCGAGGAAGGATATCGCGCCGCCAAGGACTTCATGAAGCTGCTGATGCCCAGCCATGCGCGCCGGGTGAAGCAATATGCCGACGCCGTCTCGCTGTTCCAGCGGGCCAGTGTCGAGGATCAGCTGGCGGCCATGTATAATCCGGTCGTGCAGCTCAAGTCCGGCGGCTATCTGGTCATCAACCCGACCGAGGCGCTGGTGTCGATCGACATCAACTCGGGCCGCTCGACCCGCGAGCATGGCATCGAGCAGACCGCCGTCGCCACCAACCTCGAAGCCGCCCGCGAAATCGCGCGCCAGCTGCGCCTGCGCGACATGGCGGGCCTGGTCGTCATCGACTTCATCGACATGGAGATGAACTCCAACATCCGCAAGGTCGAGAAGGCGATGAAGGAGGCGCTGAAGGACGATCGCGCCCGCATTCAGGTCGGCCGCATCTCCGGCTTCGGCCTGATGGAAATGAGCCGCCAGCGTTTGCGCACCGGCGTGCTGGAGGCATCGACCCGTCAGTGCCCGCATTGCGAGGGCACCGGCCTCGTTCGCACGGCATCGTCGGCGGGCCTGGGCGCGCTGCGCATGTTGGAAGAGGAAGCGGCACGCGGTCGCGGCAGCGTCATCACGCTACGCGCCAGCCAGGAAGCGGCCTTCTACGTCCTCAACAACAAGCGTCGCGAGCTGGACGAGATCGAACAGCGCTATGGCGTGACCATCGTGATCCTGCCCGATGGCGAGATCGAGGGCGCGCGCATGTCTGTGGAGGCCAGCGGCCCCCGTCCCGAACGCGTCGTGACCTACGCCCCGCTTGCCGAGGAGGAGGATGACATCGACCTCCCCGAGGAGGAGGAAGAAGAAGAGATCGAGGAAGCCGAAGCGGCGCCCGAACGCGAGGCGCGCGGCGAGGACCGCGAAGATCGCGAGGGGGGGCGCCGTCGCCGTCGTCGCCGTCGCCGCCGCGGGGGCCAGCGCGATGAGAATCGCGCCGAAGGCTCGACCGAGGACGAGGATGAGGGCGAAGCCGGCGACGAAGCAGAAGGCGAAGCCGCCGAAGCCGATGAGGCTGTCGCGGACGAGGCGGTTGCCGCCGAAGCCGGTGAGGGCGATGCTGAAGCCGAGGAGGGCGGGGCACGCCGCCGCGGTCGTCGCGGTCGCCGTGGCGGTCGTCGCCGTCGCGAAGGCGGCGAGGCCGTCCTGACCGACGGGGCCGAATCGGCCGATGCGCCCGAAGCGGAAGTCGTGGCCGAACCGGTGGCGGAAGAAGCACCCGCCGTCGAAGCCGTGGCCGAGGAAGCCGCCGAGCCTGCACCCAAGACCCGTCGCCGTCCCCGCGCTCGCAAGAAGGCGGACGCCGAGCCGGAAGTTGTGGCTGAGGCTGCTGCACCGGAGGAAGCGGTCGAAGCGCCTGTCGTGGTCGAAACTGTCGCGGTCGAGACAGCCGTGGAAGCGCCCGCCAAGCCTAAGCGGACCCGTCGCAAGAAGCCTGCCGAGGCCGAAGGCGAAGCGGCTCATGCCGCGGTGGAAGCCGAAGCAGCGCCTGCCGTCGAGGAAGCCGCACCGGTCAAGCCCAAGCGGACGCGCAAGAAGAAGCCCGTCCCGAGCGACGTCGAAGCCGCAGCAGAGCCTGCCGCGCAGGTGGAGGCGCAAGCCGCCGCCACGCCGATGGTTGACGCGCCTGTCGCCGAACCCGCTGACGCGGTGCCGGCCGAGGATGGCGCCATGGGCGAGGATGGCGAAGGCGGTCCCCGTCGCGGCTGGTGGCAGCGCACCTTCGGTCAGTAACGCCCGGAACGCTTGAGATGGAGAAGCGCCGCTGCCCTTCCGGTTCCGACCGGCGCGCAGCGGCGCTTTTCCGTTGTAGGGCTTCACGGCAGGTTCAGGCCGGCCATGGCATCGGCTCCGCCCGATGACCCGCCGGATGACCAGACTGCTCCAGTTCATCGCCCTGGCGCTGGCGTCGCTCGCGCTCATGGTGCGGCCGGCGCTCGCGCAGCAGATCTTGCGCGATGCAGAGACGGAGGCCTTCATGGCCGACATGTCCGGCCAGCTCATCAAGGCCGCCGGCATGGAGCCGAAAAATGTCCAGGTCATGGTCATCAACGACCCGGAGATCAACGCCTTCGTCGCGGGCGGCCAATATGTCTGGGTGCATAGCGGGCTGATCGCCCAGGCCGACAATGTGAACCAGTTGCAGGGCGTCGTCGCCCACGAACTCGGCCATATCGAGGGCGGCCACATCATCCGGTCGGGTGAAGGGATCAAGGAAGCGACCGGCGTCACCCTGCTCAGCCTGGTGCTGGGCGCGGCGGCGATCGCGGCGGGCGGCGCGGAAGCGGGCATGGGCATCATGGGCCTTGGCCAGCAGGCGGCGATGAGCAAGTTCCTTGCCTTTTCCCGCGCGCAGGAAAGTTCGGCGGACCTCGCCGGCGCGCGCTATCTCCACAGCGCGGGCCTCAGCGGGCGCGGCAGCCTGGAATTTTTCAAGAAGCTCCAGAATCAGGAATATCGCCTCGCGATCCCGCAGGACAACAGCTACGGCCGCACCCACCCGCTGTCGGGCGAGCGGATCAGCGTGCTGCGCGAAGTCTATGAGGTCGATCCGGCCTGGGACCGGCCGCCCGATCCGGCGCTGGAGGCCCGGTTCGAACGGATCAAGGCGAAGCTGATCGGCTTCGTGTCCGAACCCGGCCAGACGCTCGCCAAATATCCGGAAAGCGACCAGTCGATTCCCGCCCATTATGCCCGCGCCTATGCCTGGCACAAGAGCGCCTATCCGCAAAAGGCGCTGGAGGAGGCGAACGCCCTGCTCGCCGCCATGCCGCACGATCCCTATTTTCTGGAACTGAAGGGCCAGATTCTGCTCGAAAGCGGCAAGCCGGCCGAGGCTGTCGCGCCGCTGCGCGAGGCGGTGAAGATCACCAACCAGCCGCTCATATCCGTGCTGTTGTCCCACGCGCTGATCGCGACCGAAGATGAGGCGAACTTCGCCGAGGCCGAACAGGTGCTGCGCCTCGCCGTGCAGCGCGACCGGGAAAATCCCTTCGCCTGGTATCAGCTGGGCGTCGTCTATGAGCGGCGCGGCGACATTCCGCGCGCGGCGCTGGCGACGGCCGAACGCTACGAGATGATGGCGCAATATCCGATGGCGCTGCGCAGCGCCGACGCGGCGATGCAGGGGTTGAAGCCCGGCACGGTTGACTATCTGCGGGCGCAGGATATCGCGATGGTCTCGCGCGCGGCGATTGAGCAGCAGCGGAAGAAAAGATAGCCATGACAGACCAGACCCGGCCGACCTTTCGCGCCGCCTTATCCAACAGGACCATGCAGATGACTCTAGGCGCCTTCGCCTTCATCGCGGCTGCCGCCGGCGCCGCGCTCGCCGTGCAGGCCGCGCCCGCTTCCGTCAACGCGACCGACAAGGCGGCGATCGAGAAGATCGTTCACGACTATATATTGGAGCATCCCGAAATCATCCCGCAGGCGGTGGAAAAGCTCCAGGCCAAACGCATGTCGGGGACGATCGAATCGAGCCGCAGCGCGCTCGAAACCCCCTATGCCGGCGCGTGGGAAGGGGCGGCCAACGCGGATGTCACGGTGGTCGAGTTTTTCGACTATGCCTGTGGCTATTGCCGCGCCTCGCTGCCTGACCTCGCCAAGCTGGTCGGCTCGGACGCTAAGGTGAAGGTCGTCTATCGCGAACTGCCGATCCTCTCGGAGGAAAGCAGCGACGCCGCCAAGGTGTCGTTGCTGGCGGCCGAGCGCGGCCAGTATATGGCCTATCACAAGGCGCTTTACGGCGCGGGCAAGGTGACGCGCGACACCATCGTCGCTGCGGCAGCCAGGGCAGGCATCACGAAATCGGAAGCCGAATCGGCGATCGCGTCGAGCAAATATGACGCCGAAATCCAGTCCAACATCGCGCTCGCGCAGAAATTGCAGGCAACGGGCACCCCGACCTTCGTGATCGGCGGCCAGGTGCTGAGCGGTGCTGTGGGTTACGACGCGCTCAGGGAAGGCGTTGCGGCGGCACGCGGGAAGTAGGCCGGGTCGTATGACGGCGGTCCGAACGGATCAGAGGTTCGGGACTGGCCGCTTCCGGCATTGACTTCCCCGCCCCATTTCCCTATCGGACGCCCCCTGACTTGCGGCCGCTGCACAAGCGGCCCTTTTTTGTCACGCCCGATTCTCTAGTTGTTTTGAGGAATGAACGATGAAGCGCACCTATCAGCCGAGCAATCTGGTTCGGAAGCGCCGTCACGGTTTCCGCGCGCGCATGGCGACCCCCGGCGGCCGCAATGTGATCCGTGCGCGCCGTTCGCGCGGCCGCAAGAGCCTGAGCGCCTGATCCCAACGCCCGGAAATGTCGTCGCGCCGGCCATGATGGTCCGGCGCGCGGATTTTCTGGCGGCCAATCGCGGGCGTCGCGCGCCCATGCCGGGCTTCGTCCTGCTGGTGCGCGAGCGCGGCGATGGCGATCCGGCGATGCGCTATGGCATCACGGTCACCAAAAAAGTTGGCGGCGCTGTCATCCGCAACCGGATGAAGCGCCGTTTTCGCGTCCTGGCGCGCGAATTGCTGCCGGTCCATGGCGTGGCCGGCGCCGACCATGTGCTGATCGGCCGCGACGGTGGGATCGAGCGCGACTTTTCCCTGCTCCATGCGGAACTGACCAAGGCGCTGGGCAAGATCATGACCCGGCCGATCGATCCGCCGCGCGATTCGCGCCCGCGGAAAGGCAAGCCGCAAGCGCCGCGCAAGCCGGGGCAGGGGCCGAATCGGGAGCCGGGGCGGTGATCGCCCGCCTGCTCATCCTCCTCGCCCGCTTCTGGCAGCTTGGTCCCTCGCGCATTTTGCCCCCCACTTGCCGCTACGCCCCCTCCTGCTCGGAATATGCGATTCAGGCCGTGCGCAAATATGGCGCGATCAAGGGTAGCTGGCTGGGGTTCAAGCGGCTAATGCGTTGCCACCCATGGGGCGGCTCGGGCTTCGATCCCGTTCCCTAGACACTGATGCAATGACCGCGGAGCGCAAATAGCGTGGACGACAAGAAGAATATCATCCTGGCGGTGCTGCTGACCGCGGCCATCCTGTTCGGCTGGCCCTATGTCTCGAACTATTTCTTCCCGGCCGCCAATCCGCCGGCGACGAAGATCGAGGGCGGCAAGACCACGCCCGTCGCCGCGCCCGGCACCGATACGGCGGACGGCCCCGCCGTGATTCGCGACCGCGCCCTGGTGTTGAAGGACAGCCCGCGCGTCGCGATCCGCACGCCCAAGCTCATCGGCTCGATCAACCTGAAGGGCGCGCGTATCGACGACATCGTGCTGCCGACCTACAAGGAAACGATCGACAAGGGCTCGCCCGACGTCCGCCTCTACAGCCCCTCGGGCACGCAGGACGCCTATTTCGCCGGCTTCGGCTGGCAGGGCGAGGGGCTGAAGGTGCCGACCAAGGACACGGTCTGGACCGCGCAGGGCAGCGAACTGACGCCGACCAGCCCCGTCACCCTGACGTGGAACAACGGCGCGGGCCAGCTTTTCGAAATTCTCCTGTCGGTTGACGACAATTACATGATCTCGGCCGCGCAGAAGGTGTCGAACACGGGCGCCGGCGCCGTGGGCGTGAAGCCCTATGCCTATATCAGCCGCACCGGCATCCCCAAGGACCCCGATACCTGGACCATCCATATCGGCCCGATGGGCGTGTTCAACGGCGCCGCCAATTACGATGTGAACTACAAGGATCTGGATAAGGGGCCTTCGACCCAGAGCTTCCAGTCCAAGGGCGGCTGGATCGGTTTCACCGACAAATATTGGCTCTCCGCTCTGGTCCCCGGCAAGGACGCCGATTTCGCCGGCCAGTTCCGCAAGGGCGCCGGCACGCAATATCAGGCCGACGTCGCGCTCGGCTCGACCATGCTCGCGCCCGGCAAGGCTGCGACGCAGACGCTGCGCCTGTTCGTCGGGGCCAAGGAAGTGAAGACGCTCCAGGCCTATGAGCGCGACGGCGTCACCCTGTTCGATCGCGCGATCGACTGGGGCTGGTTCTACTGGTTCGAACAGCCGATCTTCGCGCTGCTGCACTGGCTGTTCGGAACGCTCGGCAATTTCGGTGTGGCCATCATCTGCCTGACCTTTGTGGTCCGCGCTCTGATGTTCCCCGTCGCCCAGCGCCAGTTCGCCAGCATGGCGGCGATGCGCGCGGTGCAGCCCAAGATGAAGGCGCTCCAGGAAAAATATAAGGACGACAAGCAGCAGCTCCAGATGAAGATGATGGAACTGTACAAGCAGGAGAAGGTGAATCCGCTCGCCGGCTGCCTGCCCATCTTCATCCAGATCCCGATCTTCTTCGCGCTTTACAAGGTGCTGATGCTGACGATCGAGATGCGCCACCAGCCCTTCGTGCTGTGGATCAAGGATCTGTCCGCGCCAGATCCGCTGCATATCCTCAACCTGTTCGGCCTGCTGCCCTTCACCCCGCCGTCCTTCCTGGCGATCGGCGTGCTGGCGCTGCTGCTGGGCATTTCGATGTGGTTGCAGTTCAAGCTGAACCCGGCCCAGATGGACCCGATGCAACAGCAGGTCTTCGCGATCATGCCGTGGATGATGATGTTCATCATGGCGCCCTTCGCCGCGGGTCTGCTGGTCTACTGGATCACCAACAACTGCCTGTCGATGGCGCAGCAATGGTGGCTCTACAAGCGCCACCCCGTGCTGAACGCCGCGACGGCGAAGTGAAAATCATCCTCCCGCGTAAGGGGAGGTCGTAGCCCGCAAGGCTGACGGAGGGGTGTCTCGCTCTCGATGGCGGGACACCCCTCCACCATTTGCTGCGCCAATGGTCCGCCTCCCCGGCAGGGGGAGGAAGGAGATAAGATATGACAGAAGACGAAAACACTGCCCTGATCGAGGAAGCGCGCAAGCTGTTCGCCGGCCCGATCGCCTTCCTCAAGTCCGCGCCGGACCTCAAGTTCCTGCCCGACATGGCCGTGAACGAGGTCGCCTTCGCGGGCCGCTCCAATGTCGGCAAGTCGTCGCTCCTCAATGCGCTGACCAACCGCAACGGTCTTGCCCGCACGTCCAACACGCCGGGCCGCACGCAGGAGCTCAATTTCTTCGACGTGGGCGATCCGCTGCGATTCCGCCTCGTCGACATGCCCGGCTATGGCTATGCCAAGGCGCCCAAGGACATGGTGCGCAAATGGCGCTATCTGGTGAACGACTATCTGCGCGGGCGCGCAGCCCTGAAGCGTGCGCTGGTGCTGATCGACAGTCGCCACGGCATCAAGGATGTCGATACCGACATGCTCGACATGCTGGACGGGGCCGCGGTCAGCTACCGCATCGTCCTCACCAAGACCGACAAGATCAAGGCGAGCGACTTGGCCGCCGTCACCCAGGCCACGGCCGAAGCGATCCGCAAGCGCCCGGCTGCCCATCCCGACATCATCGCCACGTCGAGCGAGAAGGGCATGGGCATCCCCGAACTGCGCGCCGCCGTGCTGGAAAGCGTGACGCAGGGATAAACGAAAGGCCTTTCGTTTCGAGCCTGTCGAGCAGCGTGAAAAGCGCTTAGCGACCCGCTGCGCGATGGCGCTCGAAACGAAAGGATGCTGCGCTGTTACGCCGCCTGCCTCTGTCCCGGCCGGCCCAGTTCCATGTCCATCAATATCTGCACGGACCGCACCGCGCTGCAAAAGGCGCAGGCGACCGCGTCGCTGCACGCATGGACGACCGGCGCGATCCGCCTGCCCTGCAACAGGTTGATGAGCATATTCTCGTCCTCGGACAATAATGGCCCCCGGCCGGTCGCCAGCCGTCGGCCGAGCGCGGTTTCGGTCAGCGCCATCAGGCTGTCGATCGCGGGGAGCAACTGCGCCCAGCCATGATGGCCGAGCCGCGCATGGAGCCGCGCCAGCACGGGCTGGCCTGCCCGTCGTGCCGCGCTCCAGCAGCGCACGGCTTCTAGGAAGAGATAGAGCGCCGCCGGGCTATGGCGCGCGATCAGGGAAGAAGGATGCGTCATGGGATAGCCTTTCGTGAAGCCTGTCCCCCTTGTCCGGCCGCTCGTTCTCTGCGGAACGAGTCGTGCCGCCAGTCTGTTAGGACGCTGTTATGTCCGTAAAATTTCACCGGCACAGGGGATGCGACACGGGGCGGGCGAAATTTGCGCCCGGTTGTCGTGCGCCAGCGGCTTGACGAACGGCCATTTCCTCAAGAAGGACGGCGGTTCGACAAAATCCGGGCGAGCGCCTAGATGGGATGTTCCTGCCGCCGGGCCGGAAGAGTGGAGAAGCAATCATGCGCGCCGAAGCGCAGCAATATATTGACCGCATCGACGCCGCGCTGGACCTGCTGCGCCGTTTCCTCGACTGGGACCGGGCGCTGCGCCGGCTGGACGAACTGAACGCGCGCGTCGAGGATCCGACCCTGTGGAACGACCAGAAGGCCGCGCAGGAGGTGATGCGCGAACGGACCCGGCTGGACGGGGCGATCGGCGCGACCCGCCGGATCGAGCGGGAAAAGACCGACAATGCCGAACTGATCGAGATGGCCGAGGCCGAGGGCGATGAGGACATGGTCGCCGAGGCCATTGGCGCGCTCAAGACGCTGGCCGACCGCGCCGACGAGGACAAGATCAAGGCGCTGCTGGCCGGGGAAGCCGACGCCAGCGACACCTATCTGGAAATCCACGCGGGCGCGGGCGGCACCGAAAGCCAGGACTGGGCCGAAATCCTCAGCCGCATGTATCGCCGCTGGGCCGAACGGCGCGGTTTCAAGGTGGAACTGGTCGACTATCAGGCTGGCGAAACCGCCGGCATCAAGTCGGCGACCTTCCTCATCAAGGGCGAGAATGCCTATGGCTATGCCAAGACCGAAAGCGGCGTTCACCGCCTGGTCCGCATCAGCCCCTATGACAGCGCCGCGCGCCGCCACACCAGCTTCTCGTCGGTCTGGGTCTATCCGGTGATCGACGACAATATCGATATCGAGGTCAAGGAAAGCGACCTCAAGATCGACACCTATCGCGCCTCGGGTGCCGGTGGCCAGCACGTCAACACCACCGACTCCGCCGTCCGCATCACCCACGTCCCCTCGGGCATCATCGTGGCGTCTCAGAATGACCGGTCGCAGCACAAGAACCGCGCGACGGCCATGAACATGCTGAAGGCGCGTCTCTACGAAGCCGAACTGCGCAAGCGCGAGGAAGCGGCGTCGACCGACTATGCCGCCAAGACCGAGATCGGCTGGGGCCACCAGATCCGCTCCTATGTGCTCCAGCCCTATCAGCTGGTGAAGGATCTGCGCACCGGCGTCACCTCGACCGCGCCCGACGACGTGCTGGACGGCGCGCTCGATCCCTTCATGGCGGCCGCGCTCAGCCAGAAGGTCACGGGCGAGAAGGTCGATGTGGAGGATGTCGACTGATGGTTCGGGCGGCATTGGCGGGCGCGCTTGTCCTGCTGGCCGCCTGCGATCAGCTGACCGGCGGCAATGAGGCCGAGCGTCCCGCCGCCGCACAGGATTTTCCCCGTGCCGACCGCCCGGTCGCGCCCATCGTGTCGACCCGCTGGTCGAGCGAGGAAGCCCGCGACCGCGTCAACGAGGCGGACGACATCATGGGCCGCGCCGATGTCCGCCCCGGCATGACGGTGGCGGATCTGGGCGCAGGGGAGGGCTATTACACCGTCCGTCTGGCCGATCGCGTCGGCGCGAAGGGCCGGGTGTTGGCGGAGGATATCCTGCCCGAAGTGATCGAGGCGCTGTCGCGCCGCATCACCCGCGAGAAATGGGACAATGTCAGCGTCAAGCTGGGCGCACCCGAAGATCCCCGGCTGCCCCGGGACAGTTTCGACCGCATCTTCATGATCCATATGTATCACGAGATTTCGGAGCCTTATGCCTTCCTCTGGCATCTCAGTCCTGCGCTGAGGAAGGATGGCGAACTGATCGTGGTCGATGCCGACCGGCCGACCGACCAGCATGGGACGCCGCCGCGCCTGCTCGCCTGTGAACTGGCCGCCATGGGCTTCCGCATGGAGGAACTGGTCCCCAAGCCCACTGCCGGCGGTTATTTTGCGCGCTTTCGGCGCGTCGCTGCGCGCCCGGACCCGGCCAGCATCGTGCCCTGCGCGCTCAACGACGGGAAAGGTTAGCGGCCTCGCCGCCACCGCCGGAACAGCGACAGGCCCAGTATTCCGCTTCCCACCACCGCCGCGATCGCCCCGCCTGCGGACGCCAGCGCCCAGGCGCCGGCTACGAGCAGGCCCGTCAGGAAATCGACGATGATGAGGGTCAGGTGTATCATTTCCGGAACAAGACGGCACTAATGGCCGAGTTCCTTGGCTTCCTGATATTTCAGTTCCAGAAACCGGTTCTGCGTCGCCAGCTTGTCGAGGTCGCCGCTGGCCAGAGTCTCGCTCATGCGCGCAATTTCGGCGTCGATGACGCCCAGCCCCTCGACCAGTTGCTTTTCGGGCACGCGGCCGTTGCGCTCCTCGCGCCGCAGCGGTTCGGGAATCGACTGATAGCCGGTGACGAGTTCGGGCAGATGGTCCGACAGCAGCCGGCGGATTTCCAACGCAGCCGGCTCCTGTTCGCCCAGTCGCTCCAGTTGCGGCGCCAGCGTCTCCAGCCGCACCCCGATGCTGTCCACCAGCGTGACGGCCGGAGCGGGCAGCGCCTTGCGCTGGTTCTCCAGCCAGATTTCGGTCTTGAGCGGCAGGGCGGCGAGTTCGGTCGCGGCGAGCGTTTCCGTCTTCACCCGGCTTTCCGTCGGCATGAGCGCGATCAGCAGCACCGCCGCGATCATCACGCCCAGCGCGATCATCACGCCGGTAATGCCCAGCGGCAGGATGAAGCCCGCCACCGCGCTGCCAAGTACCACAGCCAGCACCGCCCAGAAGGCATATTTGACCTTGCGCATCAGCCCGGCATTGCGCCGCTGGCGCGCGCGCGCCGACAGGCTGCGCCCGCGATCGCTATGGCGACGCAGCACCGCCTCGGCATCTGCCAGCACGCGTTCGGACCGGCTCACAGCATCCGCCTCCGTTTGCTTCTCATGTATCGATAAGCGGCTGGCGCCGTGCCTGCGTTGCTCGACTGCGCCCGAAACGAGCCGATGATGCCGGCGATCATCTTCACCCCTCGATCGCGCTCAGCAGCGGGTTGTCCGCCCGCACTTCCTTGGCAGCCTGCGCCTGTCCCTCGGCGCGGGCGATATAGCCCTTGGACTTTTCGACCTCGTTCGACAGCGTGTTCACTGTCGTTTTCATGTTTTCGAGCGCCTTGAGCTTGAACGTGTCGATATTGTCCATCGTGTCGTAGATATTCTGGAAGGCGCGCTGGAGCGTTTCGATGGGAATAGTGCTGGACGCGGCCTGCTCGTGGATCTGCGCGGTCTGGCTTTTCAGCAGCTCTCCGGTCCGGTCGATCATGTTGGCGGTGGTGGTGTTGAGCGCGGTAATCTGCTCCAGCACCAGCCTCTGCCCGACCAGCGCCTGCGCCACCGTCACCGCAGTGCGCAGCGCGGCGACCGTGGTGGTGCTGGCCCGGTCGACGCCCTTCACCAGCTCGACATTGTTCTTCTTGACCAGGTCCAGCGCCAGATAGCCCTGCACCGTGACCGCCATCTGGGTCAGCAGATCCTGCGTGCGCTGGCGGATGTAGAAGAGCGCGCTGTCGCGGATCGCCTTGGCCTTGGCCGGGTCGGTCGCGTCCAGCTCCAGCGCCTTGGACTCCAGCCGGGCGTCCATGGTCTTGCTGATGTGGATCATCTGCTCCAGACGGCCCATGGTCGCCCACATATTCTGCCGCTCGACATCGATCGCGGCATTGTCCTTGATCAGCGTGTCCTTGCCACTGGCGAGGCTGCCGAGGATCGCGTTGATGTGGCTCTGCGCGCTCTTGTAGCCGTCGAAATAGTCGCGCATCCTGTTGCCGAAGGGGATGATGCCGAACAGCTTCTTGGGCGCCATCAGGTTGCCGCGCTTGCCGGGGTCCAGATCCTCCACCGTGCGGCGCAGTTCGGCCAGGTCCGCGCCGACCTTGGTGTCGCTGTCCATTGCGCGGACCGGCCGGTCGAGGAAACGGTTGGAGTGGCCCGCCGCCTCGGCGATTTCCTTGCGTCCCATGTTGGTCAGCTGGTCGACCCGCGCCCCGAATTCGGGCGAATTGGCGTCCTGCGCGACCAGGTCCGCGACGAAGGCGTCGACCTTCTCGTCCAGCCTGGACTTCTTCTCGTCCTCGATCGGCACCAGGCCTGCCGCCTTTTCCGGCGAGACTGCGGGCACCGGGTCGGGCGGCGTCAGGTTCAGCGTGTCGCCACCTGCTGATGCAGTAGCGGTCGTGGTGGGCGCGGTGCTGGCCATATCATCTCCCAATGACAAATCGCACAAGCTGTCATATGTGACTATAACAGTGGCGCTTCAATGGCGAATATGGCGCGGCCCCGCGCCCGATGCAATCAGCGCGTCCCTTCCGCGTAGTAACGCTCCATGTCGAGCCGCATCTGGTGCAGCGCCTCCGGGTTGAGGTAGATCATGTGGCCGGCCGGATAGTAACGGAACTGCAAATTCTGCCGCAGCTTCGGCTCCAGCATCATGTGCTTGAGGTCACGTTCGGTCGAAAAGAAGGGCGTCGCCATGTCATAATAGCCGTTCAGCGACAGCACGCGCAGATGCGGATTGGTTCGCATCGCGGCGCTCAGGTCGGCGGTGACGTCGGCGACATTCTGTTTGCCGCCTTCGGGCGCCTGATGGCTCCAGTCCCATTTGAAATCGCCGCCCTCGCGCGCGCTCAGGCGATAACTGAGGTCGGTCTTGTAGCCGATCTGGCGCGTCACCTGATCCAGGAAGCTGCCGACATAGAGGCCCGTGATGCTGGTGCTGGACGGATCATATTCCGGTTCCTCGCCCGCCGCATCGGCATCGATGCCCTTGTAGCGGCTGTCGAAGCGGCCGATCGTCTCATGGCCCTCGCGCAGCAATTCCTTGCGGAAGCGCGACAGGCTGACGCGCAGGTTGGCGCGCTTGAGATACTCGACCGACAGGCCTGTGAAGCGGCTCAACTGCTGCGCGATCTGATCGGTTTCCTGCGGGCTGATGTCGGACCCCTTGAGCAGCGCGGTGGCATAGGGGCCATTGGCGAAGACGCGCGATTCCTCGACGAACGCCTCCAGGCTTTCGGGGCGGCCGCCCGGTACGCGGTTATGATACCAGGCGGTCGCGGCATAGCTGGGGATATAGCCGACATGGATCGCATCGAAGCCCGACTGGCGCACGCCATAATTCATGATCGACGACAGCAGCACCACGCCGTTCAGCGCCAGCCCGCGATCCTCCAGCTGATAGGCGAGCGCCCCCGACCGGGTCGTGCCATAGCTTTCGCCGAAAATATATTTGGGGTCGCCCCAGCGGCCATTCTTGGTCGTATAGCGGATAATCGCCTTGGCGAAGGCGTCGACATCCTGGTCCACGCCATAGAAATCGGACGGCTTGGCGTCGCCCAGCGGCCGCGAATAGCCCGCGCCGATCGCGTCGAGGAACACCATGTCGGTGCTGCCGATCAGGCTGTCATTGTTCGGGCCGACATCGAAGGGGGCGGGCTTGACCGCTTCGGGATTGCCGGTGCGGACATGCTCCGGCGCGAAACTGCCCATGCGCAGCCAGAGCGAGGAGGAACCGGGGCCGCCATTGTAGAAGAAGGTCACGGGGCGGTTCTTTCCCGCCGCCGTGTAGGCGGTATAGAACATGCTCGCGACCGGCTTGCCCTTTTCATCGCGGATGGTGAGCGTGCCCGCGGTCTGGGTGTAGGGGATGGACTTGCCATCGACGCGGGCCGTGCCCTTGCTGCTCTGGGTCACTTCCTCGACCGGCGCGCTGGCCCAGTTGGCGGCGACCTGTTCGGCCACCTTGTCGGCATGGTGTTTCGCAGCGTCCGGAGCGTCCTTCTGCGCCAGGGCCGGGGCGGCAAGCGCGATGAGGGAGGCGAACGAAAGGGTAGCGGCAGACCGCATGAAGGCTCCTTGCAGGATATGGTATATTGTCAGCGACGCGCGGCACCATAGAAAGCTGGTCGCGCGGGGCAAGGGGCAATTGCACTGATGTAAAGCAGTCTCAGGCCGGGCGCAGCGCTTCGATCACCGCCGCTATATCCTCGTCGCTATTGTAGATATGGGGCGAAAAGCGGATCGCCCCGCCCGCCAGTTTCGACGCGGCGGTGGCGATCTTCGCCTGCCACAGTTTCGCCCGCATCGCGGCCACGTCGCGGCCGGGAAAGGCGACGGTGATGACCGGCCCGGTGATCGCCGCCGCCCCGCTGCCGATGACCCGCGCGCCCGCCACGGCGGCCATCGCCTGCCGCATGGAGGCGGCCCGCGCCTGCGCCGCCTGCTCGATCGTTGCCTCGCCCACGCCGTCCAGTACGTCCAGGGTCGCGGCAAAGGCCATCAGCCTGGGATCGTCGCGTTGGCCCAGTATCTCATATTTCTGCGCCGTGTTCAGGTTGGCCGGATCGGTCAGCCAATAGCCATGGCTCATCATGATCGGCTGCAATTCCGCCTGCCGCTCGCGCCGTACATAGAGGATGCCGCCTTCCAGTGGTCCCATCAGCCATTTGTGCGTGCTACCCGAATAGCTGTCGACGCCCAGCGCGGCGAGGTCGAGCGCCATCCAGCCGAAGGTCTGCGCCCCGTCAGCGTGCAGCCAGATATTCCGCGCCCGCGCCAGTTTCGCGATTTCCGCCACCGGATAGATGATGCCGCTGACATTGCTCATGTGCGACAGGAAGATGGCGCGCGTATTGGGCGTGACGGCGGCAGCGATCCCGTCCAGCAATTGCTGCGGCGATGTCGCCTCGACCGGCACCGGCACGACATGCAGGTCCAGCCCCTCGCGTTCGGCCCTCAGTTTCCAGCTGTCCCAGGTCGACGGATGATTATGGTCGGTCAGGATGATCCGGTCGCCGGCCTTGAGCGCCAGGCCCCGTACCGCAACCGTATTGGCCTCGCTCGAATTGCGGACCAGCGCGATCTCCTGCGCTGTGACCTTCAGCCGCGCGGCGATCCGCGCCCGCAGCGCGTCGGCGGCTCTGGGATAGAGCGCGCGCCGCTCGGTCGACGGATCGGTCTGGAAGGCCCGCGTCTCGCGTTCATGCACCGCCGCCACGCTGCGGAAGGTCGGGGCGATATTGGCCGCGTTGAAATAGCGGATGGCGGGATCGAGCAGCATTGCCTCGCGCAGCGCCGGCTTGCCGGCCGCGCTCAGCATCTCGGCCGAAAGCGCCAGTGGCGCGGCGGCGGCGGCCGCCTGCATCAGGGTGCGGCGGCTGATCGGCGGTCGGTCGGACATGCGCGTCTCCTTGTCTGGCACGGCGTTCGACGGATCGGGCGGCCCAACCCGCCATATCGTCCTTACCCTTGCCGCAGCGCGGCATTTCCTGTAGGGGCGCGCCCGATAGTCCTGGACAGGCGTGGTGCCGGCCGGGAGAACCCGAATCCCGAAGGCACAATATGTCCCTGCGTAATATCGCGATCATCGCGCACGTCGACCATGGCAAGACCACCCTAGTCGACCAGCTTTTCCGTCAGTCCGGCACCTTCCGCGACAACCAGCGCGTCGAAGAGCGCGCGATGGACTCGAACGACCTCGAAAAGGAGCGCGGCATCACCATCCTGGCGAAGCCTACCTCGGTCGAATGGAACGGCACCCGCATCAACATCGTCGACACGCCCGGCCACGCCGACTTCGGTGGCGAAGTCGAGCGCATCCTGTCGATGGTCGACGGCGTCATCCTGCTGGTCGATTCGTCCGAAGGCGCGATGCCGCAGACCAAGTTCGTGACCGGCAAGGCGCTGGCGCTGGGCCTCAAGCCCATCGTCGTCGTCAACAAGGTCGACCGTCCCGACGAGCGCATCCAGGAAGTGCTGGACGAAGTGTTCGACCTGTTCGTGACGCTGGAAGCCAATGACGAGCAGCTCGACTTCCCCGTTCTCTATGCGTCGGGCCGCAACGGCTATGCCAGCGAAGATCCGCAGCGCCGCGAAGGCACGCTGGAACCGCTGTTCCAGAAGATCGTGGACCATGTGCCGCCGCCGGCGCTGGACCAGGATGCACCGTTCAGCTTCCTCGTCACGCTGCTCGACCGCGACAATTTCCTCGGCCGTATCCTGACCGGCCGCGTGCAGTCGGGCACGGTCAAGGTCAACCAGCCGATCCACGCGCTGGACATGGACGGCAATGTGATCGAAACCGGCCGCGCGTCGAAGATCATGTCCTTCCAGGGTCTGGACCGCGTGCCTGTCGATGAAGCCAAGGCCGGCGACATCATCAGCCTTGCGGGCCTGACCGTCGCGACCGTCGCCAACACCATCTGCGACACGTCGGTCGCAACGCCCATCCAGGCGCAGCCGATCGATCCGCCGACCCTGTCGATGCGCTTTGCCGTGAACGACTCGCCGATGGCGGGCCGCGAAGGCAGCAAGGTGACGAGCCGCATGATCCGCGATCGCCTGGCCCGCGAAGCCGAATCCAACGTCGCCATCAAGGTGACGGAATCGGAAGACAAGGACAGCTTCGAAGTCGCCGGCCGTGGCGAGCTTCAACTGGGCGTCCTCATCGAAACCATGCGCCGCGAAGGCTTCGAACTGGGTATCTCGCGTCCGCGCGTGCTGTTCGGCGAGGACGAGAATGGCAACAAGACCGAGCCCTATGAAACCGTCGTCATCGACGTGGACGATGAATTTTCCGGCACGGTCGTCGACAAGATGAACATCCGCAAGGCCGAGATGACGGACATGCGTCCCTCGGGCGGCGGCAAGACCCGCATCACCTTCTCAGCGCCTTCGCGCGGCCTGATCGGCTATCATGGCGAATTCCTGTCCGACACGCGCGGCACCGGCATCATGAACCGCCTGTTCGAGAAGTACGGCCCCCACAAGGGCAAGATCGAAGGCCGCAAGAATGGCGTGCTGATCTCGAACGGCGCGGGCGAAGCCAACGCCTATGCGCTGGGTCCGCTGGAAGATCGCGGCATCCTGTTCGTGGGCGTGGGCGAAGCGCTGTATGAAGGCATGGTGATCGGCGAGAATGCCAAGCCCGAGGATCTCGAAGTCAATCCGATGAAGTCGAAGGCGCTGACCAACTTCCGCGCCAGCGGCAAGGACGATGCCGTCCGCCTGACCCCGCCGAAGAAAATGACGCTGGAACAGGCCATCGCCTATATCGACGATGACGAAATGGTCGAAGTGACGCCCAAGACCATCCGCCTGCGCAAGCGCTATCTCGACCCGAACGAGCGCAAGCGCATGAGCCGCGCCAAGGCCGCCTGATGTTTCAGAGCGGCCCGCACAAGGCCGCCTGATGTTTCAGAGCGGCCCTGATCGAGCCGCCGCCTGATCGCTGCCCGTCGAAAGGGGCCTGTGTGACGCCACGCAGGCCCTTTTTCGTGCCCCTGCGATATAAAATGAGAGCATCTCGCTTTTGGCACCGCTGGCGCTAGAATTGCCCGCCGGACCGGATTGGAGGGGGCAAATGGCACAGACGGGCATGATGACGGGCGGGGCGGAATGGCGCCGCGCGCCACTGCTGCCGATCGCGGCGGGGCTGGGCTATGCCACCAGCGTCATCCATATCTACGGCCTTGGCCCCTATATCGAGCCGGTCAGCCAGTCCTTCGGCTGGTCGCGCACCCAGACGACCATCGGTCTCACCCTGGCGACATTGGTGCAGGCGGTCTTCTCGATCCCGATCGGGCTGATGGTCGACCGGCTGGGGCCGCGCCTGTTCGGTCTGGCGGGCGTGCTGCTCACCACCGGCGCCTTCGCCCTGCTCGGCACGGCGAACGGGGACCGGGGGCAATGGCTGTTCCTCTGGGCCTTGCTGGCCTTCGCGACCTTGCCGGTCCAGGCGACGGTCTGGACCAGCGCGGTCGCCTCGCGCTTCGCCGCCTCGCGTGGCCTGGCCTTTGCCGTCACGCTGTGCGGCGCCTCGCTCGCCGGCGCGATCTTTCCGCTGCTCGGCAGCTGGCTGATCGCGCGCCATGGCTGGCAGGGGGCGGCGCCGATCCAGGCCGCGATCTGGGCGGTCATCGCCTTTCCGATGATCCTCCTCTTCTTCCGTGGCGCGCATGACCGCCGGGGCAAGGCCGCGCCCGCCGACCGGCCGGACCTGCCGGGCGCGACTCTGGGGGAGGGGCTGCGGTCCTCCATCTATCACCGCCTGCTGCTGGCCAGCCTGCTCTTCACCTTCACCATCATCGCGCTGGTCGTCCATTTCGTGCCCATCCTGACCGATCGGGGCGCGGATCGCATGGCGGCGGCCGGCACCGCCGCGCTGGTCGGGGTATTTTCGGTCGTCGGCCGGCTCGCGACCGGCCTGCTGCTCGACCGGTTCCGGGCGTCACTGGTCGGCGCGACCGTCTTCCTGCTGCCCGCCGCCGGTTGCCTGCTGCTGCTGCTCGGGGGCGGCGGCTGGGGCGCACAGGCCCTTGCCGCCGCGCTGGTCGGGCTGACCTTGGGGGCGGAGGTGGATGTCATCGTCTATCTCACCACCCGACATTTCGGCCTGCGCACCTTCGGCGGCCTCTATGGCGGGCTGCTGATGGCGCTCTCGGTCGGCACCGCGACCGGGCCGCTCGGCGCGTCGGCACTGTTCGACGCCACCGGCAGCTATGCCGCTTTCCTGTGGCTGACGATCGCGCTGATGGCGGGGAGCAGCCTGACCTTGGCCAGCCTGCCCCGCCCCGTCTATCCGGCTGGCGCGGGCTGACGCTACAAAGCCGCTACATTGCGCAATCACGCCGTGACATGGCGTCGCTACAGCCCGGTCCATGGAGGGTCCGCAAGGACAGAAGGGACTGGGTAGATGAGCGGAATGGCGGACGAAGCGCACGACCATGGGTTGCTGCACGATCTGGAACGGATGCACGCGCTCGCGCGTGAGGGGATCGGGCGGCGGCGCACCTTGCGCCTGCTCTTTTCGGCGAGCGGCGCGGCACTTATCGGGGCGTGCGGCGGCGGTTCCTCCGGCAGCAGTTCGGCCACGACCGCGACGCCGACCCCCACACCTACTCCTACGCCCACCCCGACGCCGACCCCGACCGGCAGTTGCGTGGCGGACCCGGAGGAGACCAACGGGCCCTATCCGGCCGACGGCTCCAACAGCAGCAACGGCAGCGTCGTCAATATTCTGGACGACAGCGGTATCGTGCGCGCCGACATACGCTCCAGCTTCGGATCGTCGAGCGGCACGGCGGCGGGCGTCACGATGCAACTCACCATCACCGTCGTGAACGTCAACAGCGGCTGCGCCGCGCTCGAAGGCTATGCCGTCTATATCTGGCATTGCACCCGCGACGGCCTCTATTCGCTCTACACCGTGCCGGGCGAAAATTACCTGCGCGGGGTGGGCGTGACCGACGCCAATGGCCAGGTGACGTTCACCAGCATTTTTCCCGGCTGCTATGACGGGCGCTACCCGCATATCCATTTCGAGGTCTATCCCAGCCTGGCGCGGGCGACCAGCTACGCCAATCGCCTGCTGACGTCGCAATTCGCCATGCCCGCCGACCCGTGCAACACGGTCTACGCCACCAGCGGTTACAGCAGCAGCAAGACCAACTTCGCGAAGATCACCACCAGCAGCGACAATGTGTTCGGTGACAATAGTTCCGCCCAGGTCGCGGCGATGACCCCCACCATGACCGGCGACATCACCAACGGCTTCACCGGTACGGTGACGGTCGGCCTTTCGATCTGATGGCGTCCGATCCGACGGGCGCCGGCATGACAGGAATGGCGCGGATGACTTTGCAGTTGACCCCTTCACCCGATATGGTCGCCGCCCATATGGACGGGTCAAACATATTGGTGGTCGATGATGACGCGGACATCCGCGCGCTTCTGTCCGATTTTCTCGAACAGCATGGCTTTGTCGTGAAGGCGGTGGCCGACGGGGCGGCGATGGATCGTGCCCTGACGGCCCAGGATTTCGACATTGCCGTGCTCGACGTGATGATGCCGGGGGAGGACGGGCTGTCGATCCTCCGGCGGCTGGCGGCCCGCGGCGGCCCGCCGGTCATCATGCTCTCGGCCATTGGCGGCGATGTCGACCGGATCGTCGGTCTGGAAATGGGGGCGGAGGATTATCTGCCAAAGCCCTGCAACCCTCGCGAGCTGCTCGCCCGCATCCGCACCGTGCTGCGCCGGCATCGGCGCCAGGCAAGCGAGGCGCCCGCCGCGGGCGGCCAGCGGCTGCGCTTCGCCGGCTGGCTGATCGACATGGGCGCGCGCCTGCTTACCGATCCCGACAATGTCGTCGTCACGCTGACCGACGGCGAGTTCCGCCTTCTGCGCGCCTTTATCGAACATCCGCGCCGGGTGCTGAGCCGCGATCAGCTGCTCGATTATTCGGCCGGCAGCGACAGCGACAGCTATGATCGCGCGATCGACGTGCAGGTCAGCCGCCTGCGCCGCAAGCTGGAGCGCGGCGCCAAGGGGGACGGGGCCGACGAACTGGTACGCACCATCCGCAACGAAGGTTATATGTTCACGGCAGAGGTGCGCCCGGCGTGACTTCGCGCCTTGATCGCTTGAACCCGTCGATCCTGACGCGCATCGTGGCGCTGGTTGCCGCGACGCTGCTGCTGGCGCTGGGCGCGATGATGCTGGTCGCCTTTCGCGGCCCGCCGCCCCATGCCCGGCCGATGTTCCTGACCGAGGCGGCGCAACTGCTGCGCGGCGGCACGAGCGGCCCTTCGGCGTGGAGCGTCACCCGCTATCATTCTGATCGCGCGCCCGATGCCGGACCCGATCAGGAAGTCGATGCCGGATCGGCGGCGCAGATCGCCGCCCTGCTGGGCGTTGCGGCGCAGGACATCCGCCTGTTGCGCAATCGCCCGCCCGATCAGTTGCGCGAGGGGGCGATGAAGCAGGATCGCGACCGCGGGCCGCCGATGTTGCATCGCGCCTTCGTGCTGGCGCAGCATAGCGGTGAAGGATGGACGGTGATCCAGGCCTGGCAAGGGGCCAATGGCCGCTGGTACGCCATTACCCTGTCGCTGATGGCCGGCATTTTCATCCTGCTGCTGCTGCCTGCCTATTGGGTGGCGCGGCGGATAACCCAGCCGATCCGTCGCCTGGCCGAGGGCGCGGCGACCGAGCGGCCCGAACGCGCCGAGCCGCTGCCGCTCACCGGCCCGCCCGAGGTGCGTGCCGTCGGTGCCGCCTATAACCACATGCGCGCCCGCATCGCCGACTATCTCAACGAGCGCACCGCGATGCTGGTGGCGATCGCGCATGATCTGCGCACCCCGATGACGCGTCTGTCCTTCCGTCTCGAACAATTGCCCGACGGGGCCCGCGCCAAGGCGCAGGCGGATGTCGCGGAAATGCGTGCCATGGTGACCGACATGCTCGATTTCATGCGCGGCGGATCGGACGGGGCGGAGCGGGTGCGCGTCGATCTGTCCGCGATCGTCGAGACGCTGGCCGATGACCTGGCCGACATGGGGCAGGATGTGGTCGTGACCGGCAGCGCGCGAGCGGTGGTGCGCGGCGACGCGGTGGGCCTGCGCCGCTGCCTCGCCAATCTGGTGGAAAATGCGGTGCGCTACGGCGGTGGCGCACGCGTCGCGCTGGTGGTCGCCGGCGCGCGCGTCGTGGTGACGGTGGAGGATGAGGGGCCAGGCGTCCCGCCCGAAGCGATCGACCGGCTGTGCGAACCCTTCTATCGCGGCGAAGCCTCGCGCAATCGGGAAACCGGCGGCGTGGGCCTCGGCCTTTCGATCGCGCGCTCGATCGCGGAAAGCCATGGCGGCACGATCGGCTTCGCCAACCGGGCCGAAGGTGGCCTGCGCGCCCGCCTGGTGCTGCCGCTGGATCGGTGATGCCGCGGCAAAGCCCGCTCCGATCAAGCCCTTGACCGCCAAAGCGGCTGGCCATCCCCCTGTCGGGCCCATATAGTCGCGCGGTTTGTCATCTCCCGCGAAAGCGCTTCATGCATCTTCTCATCGGCCTTGCCGGCATTCTCCTGATCCTCGCCATCGCGTTCGCCCTGTCCTCCGACCGCCGCGCCATCCGGCCCCGGGTCGTGGGCGCGGCCTTCCTGTTGCAGGCGGGGATCGCGATGCTGGTCCTCTATGTGCCGGCCGGCCGGGCCATCATCGGCGGTATGTCGAAGGGGGTCGCCAACCTGCTTGGCTATGCCCAGGCGGGTACCGACTTCATCTTCGGCCCGCTCGCCAGGCCCGAGATCGGCGGCGCCAGCTTCGCCATCGCGGCGCTGCCGGTCATCATCTTCTTCGCCAGCCTGGTGTCGATCCTCTATTATCTCGGCATCATGCAGTTCATCGTTCGCTGGGTTGGCGGTGCGATCGAGAAGGTGACGGGCGTGTCCAAGGTCGAAAGCCTGTGCGCGGCCGCCAACATCTTCGTCGGGCAAAGCGAAAGCCCACTCGTCATCCGCCCCTATCTGGCGGGCCTCACCCCGCCGCAGCTCTTCGCCGTCATGACCAGCGGCATGGCGGGCGTCGCGGGCACCATCCTCGCCGCTTATGCCTCCATGGGGATCAAGATCGACTATCTGCTCGCCGCCAGCTTCATGGCGGCGCCCGGCGGGCTGCTGATGGCCAAGATCATGATGCCCGACGAGCCGGAACGCGAACCGGAATTGCCGCTGGACGACGGCATCCACCTGCCTGAAGCGCGCCGCAGCGGGGCGGGGCCGGCGGCGCTGAACGCGGAAACCACGCCGGGCGAACCCATGCCCGTCGCCACCCATGACGAGGAAAAGCCCGCCAACCTCATCATGGCCGCCGCCCAGGGCGCGCAGACAGGTGTCAAGCTCGCTGTCGCGGTTGGCGCCATGGTGCTCGCCTTCGTCGCGCTGGTCGCGCTCGCCAACGGCATACTCGGCGGCATCGGCGCGCTGGCGGGCTATCCGAATCTCAGTTTCCAGCAACTGCTCGGCTATGTCTTCTCGCCGGTCATGTATCTGCTCAACATCCCCTGGGCGGAAGCGCAGGTGGCGGGCGGCCTGTTCGGCACCAAGGTCGTGCTCAACGAATTCGTCGCCTATATCAATCTGGGCCAGGTGCAGGGCGCGCTCTCGCCCACGACCATCGCCATCATCACCTTCGCGCTCTGCGGCTTCGCCAATTTCAGCTCGATCGCGATCCAGATGGCGGTGACCGGCAATCTCGCCCCGAACCAGCGGCCGATGATCGCGAAGCTGGGCCTCAAGGCGCTGGTCGCGGGCAGCCTCGCCAATCTCATGAGCGCGGCGCTCGCCGGGCTGATGCTCAGCTTGTGAGTCAATTCAGGACAGTCCCGTAACGGAACCCCCTACCGCTGCGAATGCGAATGGGTTATGGTTAACCCATGGGGGCAAAAACATTTTTCATGGTCGCGGTCGCGGCCCTGGGTTGGTCGGCTGTCGGCGCCGCGCAGACGCCTGTGCCGGGAGCGCAAAAGAACGCGCGGGCGCCTGCGCCGGGAGCGGTCAAGAATGCGCAGGCGCCCAGGCCCGGCACGTTGGAAACATACAAGGACTGGACCATCGGCTGCGACAATCGCAACCGATGCGAAGCCGTGTCGCTGCTGCCTGAAGGCGGCGAATGGCCCGACAATCCGGTGATGGTCGGTGTGGCGCGCGCCGCCGGGCCGGACGCGGCGGCCGAGGTCTGGGTCAGCCGCGATGCCAAGGGCGGGGGCGAGGTCAGCTTCCATGTCGACGGGCGCAAGGTCGCGAGCGCGCCGAGCAAGGATGGCGAGGCGATGCTGCGCGGTCCGCAGGCGGCTGCGCTCGCCATCGCCATGGCGCGCGGCGGCACGCTGGAGGTGCGCGCGGGCGAACGGCTGCTCGGCCGTCCTTCGCTGGCCGGATCGGGCGCGGCGCTGCGTTACATGGACGCGCGGCAGGGGCGGGCCGGCACCAGCACCGCGCTGGTCGCGACCGGCGCGCTCGGGCCGCTCGCCGTGCGCGCCGCGCCGCCTACGCCGGAAATCCGCCGCGTCGTCATTCCCGTCGGGGCTGCGCCCGCCGCGCTCTGGCGCGAGGAACTGACCGCGCTCGGCAAGTTCACCGGCTGCGCCGACGAAATGCGCGGCGCTCAGCCGCCCGAACTGCATCGCCTGTCGAAGACCGAGACGTTGATCCTCGTGCCCTGCGGCAGCGGCGCCTATAATTTCACGTCCGTGCCCGTCATCGCGACCGGCATCGCCGGCCGCCGCGCCTTCCGCCTCGCGACCTTCGACTACAAGCCCGGCTGGAGCGAGGAGGAAGCCAAGCCCATGCTGGTCAATGTCGGCTGGGTCGCCGACAAGTCCCTGCTCCAGAGCTTCGCCAAGGGGCGCGGCATCGGCGATTGCGGCGGCAGCGAAACCTATGTCTGGGATGGCGCCCGTTTCCGCCTGACTGAAGCGACCGCCATGGGCGAATGTCGCGGCGCCTGGCACTGGATCACCACCTGGTCAGCGCGGGTGACGGAGTAAGATCATCGTCATGCCCGCCTGCGCGGGAAGGACGGGGACGATGTGAATTATCGGCCCTCCGCCCCGCGCAACCGTCACTGTGCGCTTTGCAATGGAAAGGGCGACGATGTCCGCCCATATCCCGGCCATGGCCACCGCTCCCCGCCCATCCGCCTTGCGTCCCCGCACCACGACCCTGCCGGACCCGATCTGCGCCGTGATCTTCGACATGGACGGCACGCTGATCGATACCGAGGCGGCGCATCGCCGCGCCTTCGCCGAAACGGGGCTGGCGCTGGGCTGGCCGATGTCGGACGACCTGCTTCTGTCCATGGTCGGCATCCATCGCGACGAAAATGAACGGATGCTCGCGCGCCATATGGGACCGGACTTCCCGCTGGCGCGCTTCTATGCCGACAGCGACGCGCTGTTCGAGGCGGCGGTCGCCGCCGGCATCCCGCTGCGGCCCGGCGCTGACCTGCTGCTGGAGCATCTGGCCCAGGCAGGCATTCCCATGGCGCTGGCTACCTCCACCGCCGCGCCCTATGCGCAACAACGGCTGGAGCGAAGCGGCCTCCTCCATTATTTCGACGTGATCGTGACCCGCAGCGATGTCGATCGGCCCAAGCCGCATCCCGAGCCCTATCTGCTTTCGGCGCAGCGGCTGGGCGTCGATCCCGCCCAGATCGTCGCGGTGGAGGACAGCCATGCCGGCGTCCGATCGGCGACGGCGGCGGGCATCGCCACGGTCATGGTCCCCGACCTGCTGCCGCCGACCGAGGAACTGCTGTTGGCCTGCGCGCAGATATTGCCCAGCCTCACCGACCTGCGCGACCTGCTGCTGGCAACGGAATAGGGCGGTTAGCGGACTGGCAGCTTTCGGACGCGGATGGCATGAAAGCTGCCATTGCAACGAGGAGCGCCGGATGACCATCGACAAAATCGCGCTGTTCGAGACCACGAAGGTTCTTTGGCCAGAAGTTGTGCAGGTGTCTGACAACGCCAACGCGACATACGACATATACCGAAAAAATGAGGGCGCGTTCTCGCTGGATGACGACTGGCGGCAGTTAGCCCTTTGGGCCTTTCATCAAGCACTGGCGGATCATGAAAGGCAAGCGTTAGCCAAGGGCGTGCCACTTTATCCCCATGGGGTCACCTTCGATGAGTTTGATGCTTGGATGCGGGCGAACCTGAACGGTGACGACTGCTGGCTGGATGAACGAGCAGAATATGACCATAGCTGAACCAGCAGGCGCTCTGCCGCCTCGCTGAACAACAGTCCGCTACCGGCACACGCGATGGTGGTAGCGAACGACAACAAGTGGTCGCTCCCGGACCGACCGCTTCACCCTGCCTCCGCCAGCACCAGCGTAAACAGGCCGTCCTCGTCGGTCCACTCGCGCACCGGCTCCCATCCACCCGCGCGCAGCAGCAGCCTTTCGTCGCGCGGGCCATATTTGTGGCTGCTCTCGGTATGGATGGTCTCGCCCGGTGCCATGCGGAAACATTGGCCCGCGACATGGAAGTGGAGCGATCGCACCGCCTCCAGATGCATTTCGATCCGCGCCTTCTGGTCATTCCAGATCGCGCGATGGGCAAAGCCGTCGATCGGCAGGTCGCCTTCCAGTTCGCGGTTGATCCTTTCTATCAGGTTCAGGTTGAACGCCGCCGTCACGCCTGCCGCATCGTCATAGGCGGCGACCAGCCGGTCGCGATCCTTGATCCGGTCCATGCCGATCAGCAGCATGGCGTCATTGCCCAGCAGCCGGCGCATCGCCCGCAGCAGGTCGACCGCCGCGTCCGGCTCCATGTTGCCGATGGTGGAGCCGGGGAAGAAGCCCAGGCGCGGCAACCCCTCGATCGCCGCCGGCAGGTCCAGCGGCCGGTTGAAATCGCCCACCAGCGGCAGCACCGGCAGGTCGGGGAAAGCCTGCGCCAGCGCCGCGCTGCTCGCGTGCAGGAAGTCGCCGCTGATGTCGATCGGGACATAGGCGGCCGGAACGATCGCGCGCAGCAGATGCGGCGTCTTGCGCGCGCTGCCCGCGCCGAACTCCACCACCGCGCGCCCCTGGCCGACCGCCGCCGCGAAGTCCGGGCCATGGGCCTGGAGCAGCGCGGTCTCGGTTCGCGTCGGATAATATTCCGGCAGGTCGGTAATCGCCTCGAACAGTTCCGATCCTCGCCGATCGTAGAACCAGAGGGGCGGTGTCGCCTTGGGATTGCGCGAAAGCCCGTCCAATATGTCATGGCGAAAGGCGGGGTCGATGGCGCGCGCGCGCATCGGCGCTTCGTCTGTCAGGAACATCGGTCTAGAGATCCTTCGCCAGCCGCAGCCCGGTGAACTGCCAGCGTTGGTGGGGGTAGAAGAAATTGCGGTAGCTGGCCCGCACATGGCCGCGCGGCGTGGCGCAACTGCCGCCCTTCAGCACGAACTGGCCGGACATGAACTTGCCATTATATTCGCCGACCGCGCCGGGCGCCGCGCGGAACCGGGGATGGGGGCGGTAGGCGCTGCCGGTCCATTCCCATATGTCGCCGAACATCTGCGTCAGCGCAGCCTTGTCCTCCGCCGGGCGGGGGCGAGGGCAGGCGGCGCCGTCCAGCTGGTTACCGCTCACCGCGGGGATATTCTGCGCCGCGCTTTCCCATTCCGCCTCGGTCGGCAGCCGCGCGCCCGCCCAGCTGGCATAGGCGTCCGCCTCATACAGGCTGATATGCGTCACGGGCGCGGCGGGATTGACCGGTTGCCGTCCGTCGAGGCCGAAGCGGGTCCAGCCCTGTTCGCCCCGCTTCCAATAGAGCGGCGCCGCGATTCCTTCCGCTTGTACCCAGGCCCAGCCGTCCGACAGCCAGTGCGTCGCCGTGCGATAGCCGCCATCCTCGATGAAGGCGATCCATTCGCCATTGGTTATGGGGCGGTGCGCCAGCGCATGGGGATGGAGCAGCGCCTTGTGTCGCGGCCCTTCGCAATCGAAGGCGAAGCCGGCACGGCCGTCTTCGCCGATCTCGACGAGCCCCTGCCGACCCTCGATCCAGTGGAGCGGGCCGGGCAGATGGACGGGCGCTGCGCTTGGCGCCTCGAACAGGGCCGGCTCCAGCGGGTTGAGCGAGAAGAGATGGAGCAGGTCGGTCAGCAGCAATTCCTGATGCTGCTGCTCATGATGCAGGCCCAGCGTCACCAGCGCGCGCGCGGGCTGTGGCAGCATCCCCAGCGCGCCGATCAGCGCCGCGTCGACATGGGCGCGATAGGCGCGCACCTCCGCCAGCGACGGCCGCGTCAACATGCCCCGCAACGGCCGGGCATGGCGCGCGCCCTCCGCCTCGTAATAGCTGTTGAAGAGGAAGGCGTAGCGCGGATCGAACGGCTGGTACCCGGCGACATGGTCGCGCAGGACGAAGGTCTCGAAAAACCAGCTGACATGCGCCAGATGCCATTTGGCCGGAGACGCATCGGGCATCGACTGGACTGTCGCGTCGCCGTCAGAGAGAGGTGCAGTCAGCGCCTCGCTGAGCGCCCGCACCGCGCGGTAGCGCTCTTCCAGATCATCCTGCCGGGCGTCTGTCCAGCTTCTGGCCATGGCTGCCCTTTCCGATACGGTCGCACCGTTCTCTCACCGGAAATAAGCGCATGAACGGGCCGGGGGTTCCGGCCTGCCCCTAAGTTCACACCTCCTGCAACAGCGGGGCGGCGCGGCAGATGCGGTCACGGCCGCCCTGCTTCGCCTCGTACAGCGCCTCGTCGGCGCGGCGCAGCGCCTCCTCCAGCTCGTCGCCCTTCCATCGGCAGATGCCGGCGGAAAAGCTGATCGGCCGGCCGTTCACCAGGCCGATGGGGTCGCTGCGCATCCGGCTGGCGACCCGCGCCAGCGACCAGCTGACCTCATCCTCGATGCTGTCCTGGAAGAAGATGGCGAACTCCTCGCCGCCCCAGCGCGCGACGATGTCGATGCGGCGCAACTGGGCGGTCAGGCGCGCGGCGAAGGCGCCCAGCACCCGGTCGCCCTCGTCATGGCCCAGCTGGTCGTTGACCCGCTTGAAATAGTCGATGTCGATCAGCGCGACACAGCCCTTGCGCCGCTCGATCGGCAAACGGTCGATCTGGCTCAGGAATCCGCGCCGGTTGGCGACGCCGGTCAGCATGTCCTCATGCGCGGCATTGTGCAGGTCGTCGATCCGCGCCTGGGTGGCGCTGGCGGCGCGCTGGACCCCGGCATAGAGCGTCTGGATCACGTCGCCCACCTCGGGCAGGGCGGCGGGCGCGCGGTCGCCGCGATTCAGCGTCTCGGCCAGCGCCTGGATCGGATTGAGCATCGCGCCAATGCCCAGCAGGGCCACCGCCGTGCCCGCGACCGTCGCCAGCGTCAGCAGCACGAACTCGGCCAGCGCGATCCGGCCGGTTGAAAAGCCCCAGGCCAGATAGCCCAGCAACGGCATGTGCGTCGCCACGAAGCACAGCGCGAACAGGCGCAGGCGAAGCGAGCGCGGAAAGATGAAGGATGTGGCGAGGTAGAATTGCACGTCTTTCCCCCTTTATGGTGCGACCGCAAACCGTTTCCGGGCTCGTGCCTAAACGGGGGGTGAAGAAACAGGGTTAACGGCGGGCTTCAGGCTGGATCGTGCGGCGGGAGAGTCGAAATGCGCCGGTTCAGCGCGACGCGCCCGGCACCCATTTGACGTCGGCGGCGCCATTGTCGTTCAGCCGCCGTGCCATCACGAACAGCAGGTCGGACAGGCGGTTGAGATAGGCGATCGCCTGCGGGTTGATCGCGACCTCGTCCGCCGCGGCGGTGGCGCTGCGCTCGGCCCGTCGGGTGATCGCGCGGGCCAGATGGACGGCGGCGGCCGCCTGCGATCCGCCGGGCAGGATGAAGCTGTCGAGTGGAGCGAGGTCGGCGTTCATCCCGTCGATCTCCTCCTCCAGCCGCGTCACCTGGGTGGCGATGATGCGCAGCGCCCATGGTTCGTCGGCGCCATCGGGGATCGGTGTCGCCAGGTCTGCGCCCAGGTCGAACAGGTCGTTCTGGATGGTGGTCAGCCAGCGCGTCTCCGGCCGCGCGCCCATGGCGATGATGGCGAGGCCGATGGCGCTGTTCGCCTCGTCCACGTCACCCACCGCCTGCATCCGCGGCGCGTGCTTGGGCAGGCGCGACCCGTCGACGAGCCCGGTCGTGCCGGCATCACCCGTGCGGGTGTAGATCTTGTTCAGCTTGACCATGCTGTTACCGCCAGCCCCGTAAAAATGCCCTGCGCTCGACCGGATGGCTCTGGTCCGTTCGCCTGAACGGATTTGAGTCAGCCCCTGGAGCCGGATGCCTCAGCCATTGCCCTTGGCCATCAGCAGGATCGCGACGATGATGATCGCTGCCGCCTGGAACAGGATGCGGTTCATCATCATCTTGTTCTGCTTCAGCCGGGCGGGGCTGGGGCCGCTGCCTTCGGGCCGGTTCAGGTCTTCCTTGGTCGTCTGGAGGAAGGCGATGATGCCCCGGACCAAAGCGACCAGCGTTGCGATCATGGCCAGGATCAGGGCGATGACGAGGATTGTCTGCATGGAGCCGATGCTAGGCGCTTGCGAGCGCGATGCCAATGGGAAAGCGCCCGGCGCGCAGATCATCGGCCAGGCGCTCCGCAGCCATCCCCTGCGCGCGCAGTTCGGCCAGCCCGATCGAGCCGTCCCGCTTGGCGAGCCGCCGGCCGTCCGGCCCGACCAGCAGCGGGTGGTGGATATAGGCCGGGGAGGGGAGGTCGAGCAGCGCCTGGAGCAACCGGTGGATGTCGGTGGCCCCGCGCAGGTCATCGCCCCGCAGGACATGGGTCACGCCCATCGCGGCATCGTCCAGCGTGCAGGACAGATGATAGCTCGCCGGCGCATCCTTGCGCGCCAGCACCACATCGCCATGGGCGAGGCCGTCGACTACGATTTCCGTTCGGACTGAGCCTGTCGAAGCCCTTTGTCCTTCGGAAAAGGAGAGGGCGGCCCATTTCAGGGTCTCCACCCGCGCAGCCGCCTTGCCCATGTCGATCCGCCAGGCATGGGCTTCCCCCGCCGCGATCCGCTGCGCCCGTTCCGCCGCGCTCAGCGCCCGGCATGTCCCCGGATAGACCGGCCCCTCCGGTCCGTGGGGCGCGGTCAGGCTCGCCTGGATATCGGCGCGGGTGCAGAAACAGGGATAGAGGAGCCCTAAGCCGCGTAGCTGGTCGAGCGCGGCCGCATAGCGATCCAGCCGCTGCGACTGGAAGACGATCTCTCCGTCCCATGCCACCCCCAGCCAGCGCAGATCCTCCACGATGCCGGCCACATGCTCCGGGCGGCTGCGGGTGCCGTCGATGTCCTCGATCCGCAGCCGGAATTGCCCACCCGCCGCGCGCGCCATGTCCATGGCCAGCAGCGCGGACCAGCCATGGCCGACATGCAGTCGACCGGTGGGGCTTGGCGCGAAGCGAGTCACCATATGCTGTGGGGCGGCAGGCTCGGTCATACAGGCTCTTGACGGATGATATTCGTTAATGCTGTCATGCGGATGTCACGTTGCTGGTGGATCAGCAGCGTCGGCAAGGGGGTAGAAGGTTTTTCTATGTACCATCCCGACCTGATACGACACCCGGAAAACTGTCCGGCGCTGGTGCTGAACGCTGACTACACGCCGCTCAGCTATTATCCCTTGAGCCTCTGGCCCTGGCAAACCGCCATCAAGGCGGTTTTTTTGGATCGGGTGGACATCATCGCCAGCTACGAGCGAGAGGTTCACAGCCCCAGCCTGCAAATGAAGATCCCGTCGGTCATCGCGCTCAAACAATATGTGAAGCCCTCCGAACATCCCGCCTTCACCCGCTTCAACCTGTTCCTGCGTGACAAGTTCGCCTGCCAATATTGCGGCAAGACCAGCGACCTGACCTTCGACCATGTCGTGCCGCGCCGCGCGGGCGGACGAACGACATGGGAAAATGTCGCCACCGCCTGTTCGCCGTGCAACCTCAAGAAGGGCGGCCGCACACCCAGGGAGGCGGGGATGCAACTACATGTCCAGCCGATCCGGCCGACCAGCTGGCAATTGCTGGATCATGGCCGCGCCTTCCCGCCCGGCTATCTGCATGAAAGCTGGCATGACTGGCTCTACTGGGATGTCGAGCTGCTGGCGTGATCGCGCGGTGGGTGCTCGCGCTGCTCCTCATCCTTCCCGGCGTGGCGCAGGCGCAGGCCGATCATAGCGGTCTTACCCGCGCCAAATATGTCCGCTACTGCTTGATGTGCCACAGCCGCGCCGCGCCGGAGGGGGTGTCGCCCGCCATCCTGATGGGCCTCTATCCCGAACGCGGCCTGCAACCGGCCCTGGTCATGCCCGGCGTCACCTGCTGGCGCCGCTGCGAACGCTGCTTCGCCCCTGTCGCCCGCGAGCCGACGAAATAGGTCAAAGCCCCTCCGCCCGGCTTCAGCCGACGGGCAACCAGTCCAGATCCATGTCCTTGTGCCGGTTGGTATAATGGCCGATATCCTCCAGCCGCTCCAGGTCGAGCAGGGTGATGCGGCCGTTCGACCGGCTGATCAACCCCTCCTGCTCCATCTGCCGGATCATCCGGTTCACATGGACGGATGTCAGGCCGATCGAATCGCCGATTTCCTCCTGGGTCAGCTTCAGGTCGAAACTGTCGGTGATGCGGTCGTCGGTTACGCGCAGCCGGTCGAACATGTCGAGCAGGAAGGCGGCGACCCGCGCCTTGGCCGATGTCCGCCCCAGCGAGGCGAGCCGGTCGGTCATCGCCACCCGCTCGGCGTTGGACAGCAGGAACAGCAGCGCGGCGACGCGCGGATATTCTTCCAGCAGCCGCCGCAGAGCATGTTTGTCGAACGGACAGATGACCGCATCGGACAGCGCGACCAGGGATTCGGGCGCGCGACTGTAGATCGTGCTCGCCGATCCTATGAAATCGCCGGGGAAGTAGACCCGCAATATCTGCCGGCTGCCGTCAGGCAGGATGACGAAGCTCATCACCCGGCCTTCGCGCAGCACGAACAACTCCGTCACGGTGTCGTTGACGCGCTGAATCATCGCGCCGCGCTTCACCTTGCGGGGATTTTCCTCCAACTTCGCCAATGCCGTCTTTTCCGCGTCGGACAACGGCACATGGCGTGTCAGTCTTTCCGCGAAACAACTTGTTGCCACCAATACACCTTCTTCTCAAAGTTTCTCGTTACGATGGCAAAACGCCCCAGGCGCCTTTTGGCTGCATTTTCAGCTTCTGCACTAAACTCGATCAATCTCGGGCGAAGCATGGCAATATTGTTTCATCGGTTCGGCGGGCGGGCGGGACATGGCCGCTCAGCCGCCTTGCGCGCCGCGCGTTTGCCGCTATTAACCCTGTCCGATGGACCGCATTGATATTCGCGGCGGCAAAGCATTGAGCGGCCGCCTTCCCATTTCCGGCGCCAAGAACGCGGCTCTGACGCTGCTGCCCTGCGCCTTGCTGACCGACGAGCCGGTGACGCTGCGCAACCTGCCGCGCCTCGCCGACGTTGACAGTTTCGGCCATCTTCTGAACCAGTTGGGCGTGTCGACCATGATCGAAGGCGCCCGGCCGGAGGATTTCGGCCGCGTCATGACGATGCGCGCGGGGCGCGTCACCTCGACCGAGGCGCCCTATGACATCGTGCGCAAGATGCGCGCCTCAATCCTGGTGCTCGGCCCGCTGCTCGCCCGCGCGGGCGAGGCGCGGGTGTCGCTGCCGGGGGGCTGCGCCATCGGCAACCGTCCGATCGACCTGCACCTGAAGGCGCTCGAAGCCTTCGGCGCGAAGATCGAGCTCACCGCCGGCTATGTCCGCGCCAGCGCGCCGGACGGCGGCCTGCCGGGCGGCATCTACACTTTCCCGGTGGTGTCGGTGGGCGCCACGGAAAATGCGCTGATGGCCGCCGTTCTGGCGAAGGGCACATGCACCCTCGAAAATGCCGCCCGCGAACCGGAAATCGTCGACCTGTGCAAATTACTGGTCGCGATGGGCGCGGATATCGAGGGGATCGGCAGCGACAAGCTGATCGTCCATGGCCGCGACCGGCTGCATGGCGCGACGTACAGCGTGATGCCGGACCGGATCGAGGCGGGCAGCTATGCCTGCGCCGCTGCGATTACCGGCGGCTCGCTCGATCTGATAGGCGCCAATGCCGACGACATGCACGCGATCCTTGCCGCCCTGCGCGATGCAGGTGTCCAGGTCGATGTCCATCGCGACGGCATCCGCGTTTCCTCCGACGGCAGGCTCAAGCCCCTGACGCTGTCGACCGCGCCTTTCCCGGCCTTCCCGACCGACATGCAGGCGCAGTTCATGGCGATGCTGACGCTGGCCGACGGCGCGTCGGTGCTGACCGAGACGATCTTCGAAAATCGCTACATGCACGTTCCCGAACTGGCGCGCATGGGCGCGGATATTGCCGTCAACGGCCGCACGGCGGTGGTTCGCGGCGTATCGAAGCTGGTCGGCGCGCCGGTGATGGCGACCGACCTGCGCGCCTCGATGAGCCTCATCCTCGCCGGCCTGGCGGCAGAGGGCGAGACGCAGGTCAATCGCGTCTATCATCTCGATCGCGGCTATGAACGGCTGGAAGAAAAGCTGTCGGCCGTCGGCGCCGACATCGAACGGGTCGGTGATGGCTGAGGGGCGCGGGCTGGCGACGGATCGCGGGGCGCTGCTGGCGCTCTATGATCTCGACACCGGCGGCTTTCGCACCCTGGACGACATCACCGCCTTCGCGGCGCAGCTGTGCGATGCGCCGATCGCGCTCGTCAGCATCGTGGAGGATGTGCGCCAGCGTTTCCTGGCCCGGACTGGCCTCGATGCCGAGGAAACTCCCCGCGATGTGTCCTTCTGTGCGCTCGCCATGCTGGGGGACGATATCTTCGTCGTGCCCGATGCGAGCGCAGATCCGCGCTTCGCCGAAAATGCGCTCGTCACCGGCTCCCCCCATATCCGCTTCTATGCCGGCGCCCCGCTGGTGGACGACGATGGCGAACCGCTCGGCGCGCTCTGCGTGATCGACACTGATCCGCGTCCCGACCTCACCCCGCTTCAGAGGCAGGGGCTGGCCCTGCTGGCCCGCCAGGTGATGGTGGAGCTGGAAGGGCGCCGCCGGGATCGCGACATCATCCGGCAGCAGCGGCAGGATGCGGTGGCCGTCGCCGATAGCGACCGCATGTTCCGCACCCTGGCCGACACCATGCCGCAGATGGTCTGGTCGACGCTGCCCGACGGCTATCATGATTATTACAACGCGCGCTGGTATGAATATACCGGTGTGCCCGTGGGGTCGACCGATGGCGAGGCCTGGAACGGCATGTTCCATCCCGACGACCAGCCGATCGCGTGGGAAAGATGGCGCCACAGCCTTGCCACCGGCGAACCTTATGAGATCGAATATCGCCTGCGTCATCGCGGCGGGGATTATCGCTGGACGCTGGGACGGGCTCTGCCGATTCGGGATGCGAACGGTGCGATCACGCGCTGGATCGGCACCTGCACCGAAATTCACGAACAGAAGCTGATGATGGAAGAGCGCGAGATGATCGCGCATGAACTCTCGCACCGGATCAAGAATATCTTTTCGGTGATCGCAGGCCTCATCGGCCTGTCCGCGCGCCAGCATCCCGAAATTGCGGACGTGGCGCAGGATCTGCGCGACCGCATCCTGGCGCTGGGTCGCGCCCATGATTTCGTCCGTCCCCACAGCGCCGAATCCGCACCGCAACTGGGCGCGGGCGAGGGGCATTTATGGGGCATTCTCGATCAGATTTTCGCGCCCTATCGCAGTGCCGATGGCGCGCGCATCCAGTTGTCGGGCGAAGACCCGCGCATTGACGATCGTTCCGCGACGCCGCTTGCTCTGCTGTTCCACGAACTGGCGACCAATGCCGCTAAATATGGCGCCCTGTCGGTCGCGGACGGCCGCATCCATCTCCACGTCGCGATGGAAGGCGATGACGTCCGCATCGACTGGCGGGAAGAAGGCGGGCCGGTCGTCTCCCCGACGGGGGGCGAGGGGTTCGGCAGCCGGTTGATGACGCTCAGCGTCGAGCGGCAGCTGGGCGGTCGCATGACCCGTGACTGGCAGCCCGACGGCCTGCGAATCAGCCTCTGGATTCCATCCCGTTCCATGAGCCGGGCGGCGGGAAGGGCGTAAAGCCGGCAATGTCGGCGTCGTGCAGCGCCGGCTCGTCGGCCGCCGCCAGCTTCAGCGCCGCGGAAATGCTGTGCGGGCGGAAAGGCTTGGTGATGACGCCCAGAGCCGCCACCGACGCCTCTCCGATCTGAGAGGGATTGGCCGTCACATAGATTACGCGGATGCCGTGACGGCTGGCCAGTTCCATCCCGATCTGCGGGCCGGTCGGCCCGTCGCGCAGATTGAGGTCGACCAGCGCAATGTCGCACGAAGCGGCCGATTCCAGCGCTGCCGCGCGATCGGCCGCGATCGCCCCGACATCGAAACCGGCGTCCTCGACGATCTGCTCGATTTCCAGCGCGACGAAAATCTCGTCTTCTACGATCAGAACCTTCTTGCTCATGCCTTTAAGCCCGTGAAACCTGGAGGCGATAAAAGCCGCAGCCGCCATTCGGTTCCCGCACTGCACAAAAATAGGGGATAACCTGCCCCAAAGAACAGGTCATTCGGCGACGCTGGTCCACATCGTCTCGAATACGGTCCCCTGCATCAGCAGCACGGAGGCGGGATAGCCCGCCTCGGCCGCCTTCTTCGCCGTGCCGGTTGCGCTGTCGACCGCTTCCGCCTGGGTCGGGAAGGGGCCGTAATATTTATTGTCCAGGTTGATCTTCCACGCGCCCTCATGGGCGACGACGATGTAACGGGCATGGGGCAGGGGCATGATTACAGAACCTCGGTATTATAATGGTGCCAGGCCATGATCGCGGCGGCGCCGCGATGCGGGCGCCAGGCTTCGGCGACCTGGCGAGTCAGTTTTTCGCTCGGCCGTTCGGGCAGGCCCAATATGCGCCCCACCTCGATCTGCACTGCCAGGTCGCCCGCCGGCCATATGTCGGGCCGTCCTTCGGCGAACAGCAGGTAGATTTCCGCCGACCAGCGCCCGATCCCCTTGATCCGCACCAACTGCGCGATCGCCTCCTCGTCATCCTGCGGCAGCGCGTGCAGGTCGAGCGCGCCCGACAGCACCAGTTCGGCGAGGCTCCGGGCATAGCCCTGCTTCTGCCGTGACAGGCCACACGCCCGCAGCGCATCGAAATCGCGCGCCAGCAGCTCTTGCGGGGCGCAGCCATCGCCCAGTTCCGCCTCCAGCTTGCGCCACACCGCCGCCGCCGCCGCCACGCTGACCTGCTGGCCGACGATGGTACGCAGCAGCGTTTCATAACCTGGCTGGCGGACGCGCGGCTGGGGGTAGCCCACCCGCGCGATCGCGGCGACGAATCCCGGCTCCAGCGCGGCGATCGCGTCCAGGCTGGTGCGGAGCTGATCTGCGGTCATGACCATGGTGTTTCCGTCCAGCCCTTGATTTCCCCGCGTCTCTCCGTCAGAGCGGCGGAGAAAATTCGAGGGGACTGGATAGATGCCGAAACTGATCGTGGTCAACCGTGCGGGTGAGGAACAGGCTGTCGATGGCGACAATGGCCTGTCGGTGATGGAAGTCATCCGCGACAACGGCTTTGACGAACTGCTGGCCCTGTGCGGCGGCTGCTGCTCCTGCGCGACCTGCCACATCTATGTCGACCCCGCCTTCGCCGACGCGCTGCCCGCGATGACGGAGGACGAGAACGACCTGCTCGACAGCTCAGACCATCGCAACGACAGCAGCCGCCTGTCCTGCCAGCTGGTGCTGAGCGACGCGCTGGACGGTCTGCGCGTCACCATCGCGCCGGAAGACTGAGTCCTTTTTCAAGATAGCCGCACCGGTCCGTGCGCCCGTCCGGGGCCAGGCCGGTGCGTCGTCCGGCGTCGCCCGTCACATCAGGGCCGCACTCGCAGCGTGGCTGCGGGCGCTTCGCCGGTCAGCGGCGTGATGGTCCAGACGATCCGCTTGCCCTGGGGTGTCGACTGGGCCCCTTCCTCCTGATTCTGGCTGACGATCTCGGCGTCGGTGGTGAGCGTGAAGCGGCCGTCGAGCGCCTTGGCCGCTTCGTCGCCCGCGCCGCCCATGCCGCCCGGTCCCTGGCTTTTGTCGAAGCCGTTGGCGAATCCCGGCGCCTTCACCCGCACCCGGTCCTCGCCCCGCATCTCCACCGCGACGAAGGGCAGTACGATCTGCGCGTCGATGTTGAAGGGGAAGAGGAAAGCGTGGGTCAGCCTGCCAGTGATCGCATAATCGATCTCGAACTTGTGATTCCCGACATAGCGGGCGGAACGGAAGCCCTTTTCCCTGGACAGCGCGGCGGCCACCGCCTGCATCTGCGCCTCGTCGCCCTTGGCGCCATTCCCCGTCTTGTCGCTGAAATCCTCATCCTGCGCCGCGATCGGCAACAGGGTCGGGGCATTTTCGACCTCGCCCTCGGGCGCGTCCTCGTCCGAGGATGTCGAACCGCCCGTCAGCGCCTCCTTGCCCATGTCCGACGCCAGTATCTCGCCCTTGTAGGCGAAGGTGAAGCTGCGGTCGGCGCGGATGTCCAGGCTCGATTCGAACTTGCCCGGCGTCACGAGGCAGGCCGACAGGGCGAGCAGGCCGCACAGCGCCCCGGCAATGCGATACAGGCGATTCATTGGCGAAGCTCCCCCCTTGGCCCGCTCAGGCCGTTACCGGTTGGTCGCGGCGTAGAGGGCGATGGCCGCGGCGTTCGAGACGTTCAGGCTCTCCATGCGCGGGCTGATCGGCAGCTTAGCGATAATGTCGCAATGCGCCATGCTGTTGTGGCGCAGCCCTTCGCCCTCGGCTCCCAGCACCAGCGCCACGCGCGATTCACCGATCGCTTCGCTCAGATGCGTGTCCGAATCGCCATCCAGCCCGATTCGCCAGTAACCCGCTTCGGCGATCTCATCGAGCGCGCGAGCGAGGTTCACGACGCGGACCCAGGGCACGATTTCCAGCGCGCCGGACGCCGCGCGCGCCAGGACGCCCGATTCGGGCGGCGCGTGCCGGTCCTGAGTCACGATGCAGAGCGCGTCGAACGCGGCGGCGGAGCGCAGGATCGCGCCGACATTATGCGGGTCCGTCACCTGGTCCAGCACCAGGATCGGTCGCTTGTCATCCTGTCCTTCTTCCAGGATTTCGCCCAGCCAGACATCGTCCAGCGGCTCGACTTCGGCGACGATACCCTGATGCGGCGCGTCGGACGGCACCATCCGCCCCATGTCGGCGACGTCGGAATAGACGATCGGCAGCACCGGCGGCAGATCGAGCTGGTTCAGCGCCTCGCGCGTCCCCCAGATCTTGCGCACGGTGCGGTTCGGGTTGGCGAGCGCCGCGATGACGGCGTGGCGTCCATAGAAGCGCGGGAAGGCGCCCTTGGGCTTGGCGGAGCGATGACCTTTTTTCATGTTCGCGCTCTTTTCACATCACCCCATTGACAGGCAAGCCTCCTTTCGCCATTGAGCCGCCTCCAGCGCGGCGGGGAACGCAAATTCTTCACTGCGCAGGGCACTGGACAGGTGGCCGAGTGGTTAAAGGCAGCAGACTGTAAATCTGCCCGGGTTTCCCGTACGCTGGTTCGAATCCAGCCCTGTCCACCACTGCATCGGGCCCGATGCAGCCGGCCCCTTACGGGACTGGAAACAGGCCAGTGTGGACGCATAGCTCAGTTGGTAGAGCAGCTGACTCTTAATCAGCGGGTCCTAGGTTCGAGCCCTAGTGCGTCCACCACCACCTTCCTTGGGATGATGATAGCTTCGCCCGCATGTCGCGGACGAGGGGCGGCGCGCCGCACGCGCCTTGCCGCATGGAAACGAAATCGCCATCGGGACGTTCGCCGGACAATCTCCGTTCATCCTATCCTGGTTATCCCGTCCCCTGCATGACCCTTGACCGTCGCGACCTTCTGATCCGCACGCTCGGCGGCGCCTTCGCGCTTGGCCTGCCGCGCCGCGCGCTGGCGCAGACCGATGTCGAGCGGGTCGACGCCCTCATCTCCAAGATGACGATCGAGGAGAAGGCCGGGCAGATGACCTGCCTTGCCGACTCGTTCCGCCCCTTCAACCCGCCCAACCCCCAGGCCGGCATCCAGGACGAAAAACGGCTGGCCGAGGAAATCCGCAAGGGCCGGGTCGGGTGCCTGTTCAACGGCATCGGCGTCGCCGGCGCGCGACGGGCGCAGGACATCGCGGTCAGGGACAGCCGCCTCGGCATCCCCCTGCTGTTCGCCGGGGACGTAATCCATGGCCTCAAGACCATCTTTCCCGTGCCGCTCGCCGAAGCCTCCAGCTTCGATCCCGACCTGTGCCAACGCACCGCGCGCGCCATGGCCGTGGAAGCCACTGCCGCCGGCCTTCATCTCACCTTCGCGCCGATGGTGGATGTCGCCCGCGACCAGCGCTGGGGCCGCGTGGTCGAAGGGGCGGGCGAGGATGTGACCCTCACTGGCCTGCTCTCGGCCGCCCGCATCCGCGGCTTCCAGGGCCGCGACTTGCGCCGCGATGATTCGCTGCTCGCCTGCCCCAAGCATTTTGCCGCCTATGGCGCGGTCGCCGCCGGGCTCGAATATGGCAATGTCGACATCAGCGAGGAGACGCTGCGCGAAACCCATCTGCCCCCCTTCGGACAGGCTTTCGCCGCCGGCGCGCTGACCACCATGGCCGCCTTCAACGAGATCAACGGCGTGCCCGCCACCGCCGACGGCGAACTGCTCACCGACATATTGCGCGGCGAGATGCAGTTTCGCGGCTTCGTCTTTTCCGACTACACCGCCGACGAGGAACTGGTCGCCCACGGCTTTGCGGAGGATGCGCGCGATGCCGCCCGCCTCGCCGTCCTCGCCGGGGTCGATATGTCGATGCAGAGCGGCCTCTTCATCCGCTACCTCCCCGAACTGGTGAAGAGCGGCGCGGTGCCGATGGGCACGGTCGACGTCGCCGTACGCCGCATTCTCTATGTAAAGGCCGCGATCGGGCTGTTCGACAATCCCTATCGCTCGCTCAACGCGGAAGCGGAACAGACGCGCATCTACACAGCGGCCCACCGCGGCCTGGCGCGCGAGGCGGCCGCGCGCTCGGTCGTGCTGCTCAAGAATGCGGGCGTCCTGCCGATCGACCCGGCCAAGGGGCAGAGCATCGCCCTGATCGGGCCGTTCGCGGAGGACACGGCCAATCTCTACGGCCCCTGGGCCTTTTACGGCGATCCGGGCAAGGGCGTCGACATCGCCACCGGCCTGCGCGCGGCGCTGCCGGATGCCGCGAAACTCAGCGTCACGCGCGGCAGCGACATCAGCGGCGCGATCGACGGCGGCATCGCGCAGGCGGTGACGGCGGCGAAGGCGGCAGACATCGTCCTGCTCGCCATCGGTGAATCGCAAGCCATGTCGGGCGAGGCCCAGTCGCGCACCGTCATCGACATTCCCGCCGCACAGCAGGCCCTGGCGGACGCGGTGGTCGCCACCGGCAAGCCCGTCGTCATCCTCCTGCGCCATGGCCGCGCCCTGGCCCTGCATGGCGGCGTCGCCGACGCGCAGGCGATCCTCGCTACCTGGTTCCTGGGGAGCGAGGCCGGCCACGCCATCGCCGACATCCTGCTCGGCAGGGTCGATCCGTCGGGCAAGCTGCCCGTCAGCTTCCCTTGGGAAAGCGGGCAGGAGCCATTCTTCTACGATCGCAAGTCCACCGGCCGTCCGGTGGTGGACGATCGCACCGAATATAAGGCGCGCTACACCACCACCGACAACAGCGCCCGCTTCCCCTTCGGCCACGGCCTCAGCTACACCGATTTCGCGCTCGACCGGCTGAAGCTGTCGGACAGCGCGCTGCGCTGGGATTCTGCGATCGAGATTACCGTGCGCGTCACCAATGCGGGCGGGCGCAAGGGCAGCGAAGTCGTCCAGCTCTATATTCGCGACCGCGTCGCCAGCCGCACGCGTCCGATTCGCGAACTCAAGCGCATGGCGCGCGTCACCCTGGCACCGGGCGACAGCCGGATCGTCCGCTTCTCCCTGTCGCGCACCGATCTCGAATTTGTCGGCGCCCGCAACCGCCGGATCGCGGAGCCGGGCCTGTTCGACCTGTGGGTGGGATCATCGTCGGTCGGCGGCCTGCACGCGCAGTTCACCCTTTATGCCGACATGCCCGCGCCGTCACCCGCAGGCGGCTGACGGCTCCTGTGGCTCAGCCCTTGCCGAGCTTGTCCGCATAGAGCATCCGCCCCGGACCCAGCAGCCCCAGCACCTGCGGCACGATATGCGGGGCGACCGCGAAACAGCCTTCGGACCGGCCGCACTTGCCCCAGGCGGCGACATGGTCCTCGCTCACATAATCGGCGCCATGGACGACGATGGCGCGTGCCTCGGCATTGCTGTTCTGCGGGTCGAGGCCCAGCAGGCGCATCGACCGGCCATGCTGGCCGACATACATCTCGCCCGTCCGGAAAGCGCCGGAACTGCTGGCGAGCGAATCGAACTCGTTGGAAAAGCTGTGCAGCCATCCCGAATGGCCGGGGTCGGACCCGCGGCCATGGGACACCAGATAGCTGTTGGCCTGGCCGCTGATAAGGTCGACGATATGCATCCGCATGTCCTTCGACGGCGCGTCGAAGTCGACGATCGCCACCCGGTCGCGCAGCGCGAAATGATGGGCATGACGGTCCAGCGCCGCCCTGGCCCGTTCCAGCAGCGCCGCATAGGGTTTTTGCGGCGCCGGGCGCGGCGTAGCGGGAACCGGCGCGGGGCTTACGGGTTCGGGAGCGATGGGCAGCGCGGCGCGGCCCATGCTGTCGGGCAGAAACGAAAAGGCGAGTCCGCTCAAAGCGAACTTCGTGAAATTACGGCGATCCATTGGAGCAATATAGCAAAGCTGGCGCCCCGGTTGAAGACCGGGGCGAACAGACTCATTCGCCCGTGCCGCTCGCTTCGCCCACCGGCTGGCTCTGCTCGCCGTCCTGGGGCAGGCGCGACGTCATGCCGGTCGCTTCGGCATCGTCCAGTATCTGCTGTTCCTCCGATACGGTCGGCGGTGGCGCGGCCGGAGTCGCGACCGCGTTGTTCTGCGGTTCGGGCAACGGCGCCTCGGGTTCCTCAATGATTACATTCTCGACCGGCGGCTCGACCAGATTGTTGGTCGCCGGAGCCTCCTCTTCTTGTCTGCCGCAGGCGGCCAGGGTCAGCGCGCCGGCAAGGGCGATCAGGGCATATTTGCGCATGGGGGCGTCAGTCCTTCGATGCGATGGTGGTGGGGGATGGGGCGGCGGTTGGGTCGGCGCGACGGCTCGACGCCTCGATCTTCTGCGCGAGCAGCCTGTCCCAGCCATAGGGATCGGCGCGGAAGCTGACCGTGCCGTTGGGGCTGGCGAAGGCGGTCCAGTAGAGCAGGTAGACCGCCACCTCCTGCGGTAGCGACACGCGCTGGGTCTTGCCCTCGTCGATCAGCGCCTGGATCTGGCCGTTGAGGTTGGGGTCGGCCGCGACCATCTGCTCGGCGAGCGCGACCGGCTTTTCCAGCCGGATGCAGCCATGGCTGGCGAGCCGGTCATAGCTGGAGAATTTCCCGCGCGACGGGGTGTCGTGCAGATAGACGGCAAAGCTGTTGTTGAAGTCGAACTTCAGCCGCCCCAGCGCGCTGTTCGGCCCGGCGGGCTGGACGATGCGCTCGCCGCCCTCGGGCGTCTTGACGATCTTGTAGCCCTGGCGGATCAGCGTCGCGCGGCCCTTGGGGAACAGTTCCCGCTTGGCGATCGACATCGGGACGTTCCAGGGCGGGTTGACCACGATGGAATGGATGCTGGAAGACAGCATCGGCGTCGCATTGTCGGGGCTGCCGGTCACGGCGCGCATCGAACTGACCGGCTGGTCGCCCTCGAACACGGTCAGCACGGCGGCGGCGATGTTCACCTGCACCCGGTTGACCGGCAGGCTGCGCGGCATCCAGCGCCACCGCTCCATGTTCGCCATGATCGCGGCGATGCGCTCGTCCACGCCGACATTGAGCGCGGCCAGCGTGCGCGCGCCCAGCTGGCCCGTCGGTTCCAGACCGTAGCGGCGCTGGGCGCGCTGGATCACGTCGACCAGCGGCTCGTCGCGCGTGACGGCGGGGTCTTCCAGCGCGATCCGCGCCCGCACCACATCGGGGGCGGATGTGGCGGTCAGCGTCGGCCAGCCGCCCTTGTCGCGGATCGCCTCATATCGGGTCAGGCCCTTGCGCAGCGTTTCATAGCCGGCCCAGGGCGGGGTCAGGCCTGCGGCCCATTGTTGCAGCCGATCTTCCGCCACCGCCTTGGCCAGCGCAGGGCGCGGGTCGAAGGCGGCCGGGCGCAGCGCCCAGATATTCAGGAAATCGGCGGTATCGACCCGGCCGGTCGACAGCGCCTTGGCCCGGTCGAGCAGCGCGCCGACCAGCGCATCGCCCTTCAATGGCCCGCTCGCCTTCTGCCGCGCCATCAGACCCTGCGCCGCGCCATTCTTCAGCCAGTCGTTCGCCCAGACCTCCTGCGCCGGGGAGAGCGCCGGGATCGGCACCGGCGGCGGCGGGGCGGGCAGCGGCTGGACGGTGGCAGGAGGCAATGTGGGCGCGACCGCCGGGGGTGGCGTCTGTGCGAAGGCGGCGACATGGCTCAGCCCGGCAAGGGCCAGCAGCGGGAAACGGATCATCTTGGGACGGTTCATGCTGGACCAGATAGCGCAAAGCCGCCATCGTTCAAATCGCGATAGCGGGAAAAGATCATGCTGCACGTTGTTCACCATCCCGCCTATGTCTCGCCTGCAACACCCGGCAGCCGCTTTCGTTTCGACAAATATGGGCTGGTGATGGAAGCGCTGCGGGAAAGCGGCGCCTCCTGCCATGTCCATGAACCGCAACCGATGCCGCGCGACTGGATCGAAGCGGTGCATGATCCGGCCTATGTCAATGAAGTGCTGACCCTGTCGGTCCCGCCGGAAAAAACGCGGCGGATCGGCTTTCCGGTGACGGAGCGGGTGATGCGCCGGTCGATCCTGTCGCCGGGCGGCACCTGGGCGGCGGCCAAGCTGGCGATCCGCCATGGCTATGCCGCCAATGCGGCGGGCGGCAGCCATCATGCGCTGGCCGATACCGGCGCGGGCTATTGCGTGTTCAACGATCTCGCTATCGCCGCCAACCGGCTGGTGGCGGAAGGGGATGCCGCCCGCATCCTCATCCTCGACCTCGACGTGCATCAGGGCGACGGCACGGCGTCGCTGCTGGCGGGACGCAGCGACATCTTCACCCTGTCGGTCCACGCCGAAAAGAATTTCCCGGTGCGAAAGGCCCGTTCGACGCTCGACATCGGGCTGGAGGACGGGACCGGGGATTCCGCCTATCTGGCGCTGCTCGCCGACATCGTGCCGCGCGTGCTGGATGATTTCGCGCCGGACCTCATCCTCTACCAGGCGGGGGTCGACCCGCATGAGGAGGATCGGCTGGGCCGGCTGGCGCTGACCGATGCCGGGCTGGACGCCCGCGACCGCTATGTGGTGCGGCAGGCGCGGGAACGGGACGTGCCGCTCGCCAGCACGCTGGGCGGCGGCTATGGCGAGGACCGGATGCGGGTCGCCCGCCGCCATGCCGACAGCATGATCCGAATGGCCGAGGAAGCGGTCAGCGCGGCGTATCGCCAGGCCTGACCACAATCTTCGTCTCCATCAGCTTCGCGGCGATCAGCCCGGCCGCCGCCAGGGCCACGAAATCGCTGAAGGCGAGGTAGAGGATATAGCCCCAGGGCGCATGGTTGAACACTGCCTGCCCGATATGGAGCCACAGCACCGCCGCCAGCGCGAACAGGATCGTCACCCGCGCGCGGCTGGCGAAGTCCGCGAGGGCGAAGCGCAGCGCCAGCGCGATCACTACGCCCACCGCCAGCGCCAGCACCAGCCCGCCGATCAGCGCGCCGCCGTCCATGACGGGAAAGCCGCTGCTATTGTAGAAGATCTGCGCCACCGGGCCACGGCCGTAGAGGATCGTGCCCTGCGCCGTCGAAGGATCGGGTATGACGTATACGCCGGTGCCCGTGGCGTTCAGCGCCTGCGCCATTGCCGCCTGGAGGTTGGCGCTCGCCTGGTCCCCGACCCGGCTCAGCGCCAGCGCGGACAGCGGCGTGCCCCAGAAGAGAAATCCTGTAACGAAGATGGCCAGCCCGCCCAGCAGGCCGCCGATCACTGTCCGAACCATATTCCCTCCCCATGTGGACGCGAAGCTGACGCCTCAACGCGGGAAGGGCGGTTTCTTTCCGGTCAGTCCGTCGGGCGCGCCGCCTTTTCGGCGATGCCCGACACGCCTTCGCGCCGGTCCAGTTCGTCCAGCACCGCGTCGAACGGCACGTCGAGGTCGGCCAGCAGCAGCATCAGGTGAAAGATCAGGTCGGCGCTTTCGCCGATCGCGCCCTCCCGGTCGTCGGCCATGGCGGCGATCACCGTCTCGACCGCTTCCTCGCCGACCTTCTGCGCGATCTTGGCGCGGCCCCGGGCGGTCAGCTTGGCGACATAGGAGGCCGACGGGTCTGCGCTCCGCCGCTGGCGGATGGTCTGCTCCAGATTGTGCAGCGTGTCGCGCATCGTCATTCTCCCGTCACCGGCACGCGCACCGGCACGCCCGCCGCCGCCAGCGCCCGATGCGCCTCCGCGATCGTGTGCTGGCCGAAATGGAAGATGGAGGCGGCCAGCACGGCGCTGGCATGGCCCTCGACCACGCCCTCGACGAGATGGTCCAGCGTGCCGACGCCGCCGCTGGCGATCACCGGGATCGCCACCGCATCGGCGATCGCGCGGGTCAGCGCCAGGTCATAGCCCTGCTTCGTGCCGTCCCCGTCCATGGACGTGACCAGCAATTCCCCCGCGCCCAGCTCGGCCAGGCGCAGCGCATGGTCCAGCGCGTCGATGCCGGTCGGCTTCCGCCCGCCATGGGTGAAGATTTCCCAGCGCGGCGTGCCGTCGGCATTTGATCCGGCGCGCCGGGCGTCGACCGATCCGACGATGCACTGGCTGCCGAATCGGTCGGCAATGTCGGCGACCAGTTCGGGCCGGGCGACCGCCGCGCTGTTGACGGCGACCTTGTCCGCTCCGGCAAGCAGCAGCGCGCGCGCATCGTCCGCGCTGCGCACGCCGCCGCCCACGGTGACGGGCATGAAGCAGACCTCGGCGGTGCGGCGCACCACGTCCAGGATGGTGCCGCGCGCCTCATGGGTCGCGGTGATGTCGAGGAAGCACAGCTCGTCCGCCCCGGCCGCGTCATAGAGTTTCGCCTGCTCGACCGGATCGCCGGCATCCTTCAGGTCGACGAAATTGACACCCTTCACCACGCGTCCATTGGCGACGTCGAGGCAGGGAATGACACGGGTGCGGACGGTCATGGGGCTGGTTTCCAGGTGTCCGTTCGAAACGAACGGCGGTTGTACGATATGGTTTATGCCGCCGCCTGCGCTACCGCCAGAGCGGTCTTGAGATCGAGGCGGCCATCATAGAGCGCGCGGCCGGTGATGACGCCCTCTATCCCGTCATCGGCATGGAGGCTGAGGATGCGGATGTCCGCGATCCCCGCCACGCCGCCGCTGGCGATCACCGGAATGTCGGTGGCGCGGGCGAGATCCACGGTCGCGTCGACATTGCAGCCCTTGAGCATCCCGTCGCGGCCGACATCGGTGAACAGCAGGCTGGCCACGCCCGCATCCTCGAACCGGCGGGCGAGGTCGATGACGGCCATGTCGCTCTTTTCCGCCCAGCCGTCGGTCGCGACGAAGCCGTCGCGCGCATCGACCGCGACGACGATGCCACCGGGAAAGTCGCGCGCCGCCGCCTTGACGAAGGCGGGGTCTTTCAGCGCCGCCGTGCCGATCACGATGCGCGATACGCCCAGGTCGAACCAGCGCTCGACCGATTCCCGGTTGCGGATGCCGCCGCCCAGCTGGACATGGCCGGGAAAGGCTTCCACGATCTTCTCGACGGCTTCGGCATTGACCGCGTGGCCGGCAAAGCTGCCGTCGAGATCGACTACGTGGAGATGCTGGGCGCCCGCTTCAGCGAAGAGCAGGGCCTGCGCGGCTGGATTGTCGCCATAGACGGTGGCGCGGTCCATGTCGCCCTCGGCGAGGCGGACGACCTGCCCCCCTTTGAGGTCGATGGCGGGAAAGACGATCAGCGACATTATCCGATTTCCAAAATGCCGTTCGAACCGAACGGACGTTGCATTATCTCACGGCCGCCAGTTCAGGAAGCGCGCGAGGAACGACAGCCCGTAGCGCTGGCTCTTTTCCGGGTGGAACTGGCAACCGATGATGGTGTCGCGCGCGACCGCGGCGACCAGCGGCCCGCCATGGTCGGTCGTCGCTGCGACATGGGCGGGGTCGGCCGCCTCGAAATGATAGCTGTGCAGGAAATAGGCCTCGCCCGCCTCCAGCAGGGTCGAAATCCCCTGGTCCGCTCTATTCAGGACCACATCGTTCCAGCCCATGTGCGGCACCTTGATCGCGGCGTCGCCCGGTTCGATCCGCCGCACCGTGCCGGGAATCCAGCCCAGCCCCTCATGCCGGCCGAACTCCTCGCCCGCGTCGGCGAGCAGCTGCATCCCAACGCACACGCCCAGAAAGGGCGTGCCGCGCTGGCCCACCGCCTCGCCCATCGCCTCGACCATGCCGGGGATCGCCACCAGAGCGTCGCGGCACGCGCGGAAGGCGCCCACGCCCGGCAGGACGATCCGGTCGGCCCGGCGCACCAGATCGGCGTCGGCGGTGATGACGACATCGTCCGCCCCGGCCTTGCGCAGGGCATTATGGACCGAATGGAGATTGCCCGCGCCATAGTCGATCAGGGCGATCATGGCAGCAATGTCTCCAGATTGACGCTGGCGGCCCGTGCCGGATGGAACTCGATGAGCTCGAAGGATGCAGCGCCATTGGCGACGAAAGGATCGGTCGCCGCCTTGGCCGCGATCTCCGCCCGCTCGCCCCGCGCCATCAATATACCCCCGGTGCGCGGCTCGCGCCGTCCGGCCAGCAGCAGCCAGCCATCGGCGATCCCCTGGTCCAGCCAGGCGCGATGATCCGCCAGATGGCCGTCCAGCACATCGATCGGCGCCGTATAGGTCAGCGAAATGATGAACATGGAAACGGCCCTTCTATGCGTGTCTGCTTACAAAATGCCCTTGGTCGAGGGTATCGCATCCGCCTTGCGCGGGTCGATCTCCACCGCTTGCCGCAGCGCGCGGGCCAGCCCCTTGAACGCGCTTTCGACGATATGGTGGTTGTTGCTGCCATAGAGAAATTCGATGTGCAGCGTGATGCCGGCGGCCTGGGCGAAGCTGTGGAAGAAATGTTCCACCATCTCGGTGTCCCACTCGCCGATCTTCTGCACGGTGAAGGGCAGCTTGCACACCAGCCAGGGACGCCCCGAAATGTCGAGCGACACGCGGGTCAGCGTCTCGTCCATCGGCGAATAGACATTGCCGTACCGGCTGATGCCGCGCTTGTCGCCCAGCGCCTTCGCCACCGCCTCGCCGATCGCGATCGCCGTGTCCTCGGTGGTGTGATGCTGGTCGACATGCAGGTCGCCGACAGTCTTCACATCCATGTCGATCAGCGAATGGCGCGACAGTTGCTCGATCATATGATCGAAAAAGCCGATGCCCGTCGACACCGTATAAAGGCCCGTCCCGTCGAGGTTGACGGTGACGTCGATCTGGGTTTCCGCCGTGTTGCGGTGAATCTCGGCCTTGCGCATGGCCGCCCTATAGCGCGTGCCGCCAGTCTTGCAATCTGCTCGTGCAGGGGTTGACCGCCTGTTTCGTGCCGCTAGGACATTGGGCCATGAGCGACGACCTGCCCGATAGCCTGATTCCCTATGACGAAATCGTGCAGGAGGCCCTGCGCGCGGTCGTCGGGCGGGTGCTGGGCGAAGTGCAGCAGACCGGCGGCCTGCCGGGCGCGCATCATTTCTACATCACCTTCAAGACGCAGGCGCCGGGCGTCGAGATTCCGAAGCAGCTGGTGGAACGCTTCCCGGACGAAATGACCATCGTCCTCCAGAACAAGTTCTGGGATCTCAAGGTCAGCGGCACCCATTTCGAGGTCAGCCTGACCTTCAACCAGGTCGCGGCCCATCTCTTCATTCCCTTCAGCGCGATCACCGCCTTCGTCGATCCGGCCGTCAATTTCGCGCTCCAGTTCCAGGTGGCGGCCGACGAGGAGCCGGAACCCCATGACGCCGCCGAAAATGACGGCCCGCAGGTGACGAGCGAGGACGGCTCCAACGTCGTCACCGTGGATTTCGGCAAGAAGAAATAAGCCGCCGGCGCGCCAGCCGTCCCTGCGCGCGTAGCATCCTTTTCGCTTGGGCACGATTTTCTCTCATGGGGAATGTCGATCACTCTGACCCAATCGATTCGTTTCAGCAATGAAGCGCCCCCCTCTATCGCTTCCCCGGCTCCCAGGAGCAGGATCGCAACGGATACAGGGGAAAAACCATGTCCAAATCGCATATTTCGCTCATCGCGCTGATGGCCGCGGCGATGGCGCCCGCGCTGGCGGCAACGCCCGCCCGCGCCGCCGAACCGGCCATGACCACCAAGGACTGGTGGCCGCAGACGCTCGACCTTTCCGCCCTGCGCCAGCATGAGGCGACCCGCGCCAATCCCTATGGCGCCGACTTCGACTATGCCGCCGAATTCGCCACGCTCGATCTCGACGCGGTGAAGGCGGATCTGCGCAAGGTGCTGACCACCTCGCAGCCCTGGTGGCCGGCCGATTATGGCCATTACGGCCCCTTCTTCATCCGCATGGCCTGGCACAGCGCGGGCACCTACCGCACCGGCGACGGGCGCGGCGGGTCCGACGGCGGCGAGCAGCGGTTCGAGCCGCTCAACAGCTGGCCCGACAATGTCAGCCTGGACAAGGCCCGCCGCCTGGTCTGGCCGATCAAGCAGAAATATGGCCGCAAGATCAGCTGGGGCGACCTCATGGTCCTGGCCGGCAATGTCGCGCTGGAGGATATGGGCTTCAAGACCATCGGCTTCGCCGGCGGCCGCGTCGACGCCTGGCAGCCCGACCTGGTCTTCTGGGGGCCGGAAAAGAAATTCATGGCCGATCAGCGCCGCGACGCGAAGGGCAATCTGAAGGGACCGCTCGCCGCGACCCAGATGGGTCTCATCTACGTCAATCCCGAAGGCCCGAACGGCAATCACGATCCGCTGGCCGCCGCCGCCGACATCCGCCGCGCCTTCGGCAACATGGCGATGAATGACGAGGAAACCCTCGCTCTGATCGCGGGCGGCCACACCTTCGGCAAGGCGCATGGCGCGCACAAGCCCGAAGAGTGCATGGGCGCCGACCCGTCGGCCGCCGGCATCGAGGGCCAGGGGCTGGGCTGGAAGAACAAGTGCGGCAAGGGCAATGCCGAAGATACGATCACCAGCGGCCTCGAAGGCGCCTGGTCGGCCAATCCGATCGCCTTCACCACGCAATATCTCGACAATCTGTTCGGCTTCGACTGGGTGAAGACGAAAAGCCCGGCCGGCGCCACCCAGTGGATTCCCACCGATCCTGCCGCGGCCCAGCTCGTCCCCGACGCGCATGTGAAGGACAAGCGCCACGCGCCGATCATGTTCACCACCGACATCGCGATCAAGGAAGACCCCGGCTTCCGCAAGATCGCCGAGCGCTTCCACAAGGATCCGGAGGAATTTTCGGCCGCCTTCGCCCGCGCCTGGTTCAAGCTGACCCATCGCGACCTCGGCCCCAGCGCCCGCTATCTGGGCAAGGACGCGCCGGCGCAGAGCTTCTCCTGGCAGGATCCGCTGCCCAAGGCGACCTATGCCGCGATCACCGATGCCGACGTGGCCCAGCTCAAGTCACGCATCCTCGCGTCGGGCCTGACCGGGCCGGAACTGGTGCGTACCGCCTGGGCCTCGGCTTCCACCTTCCGCTCGACCGACATGCGCGGCGGGGCGAATGGCGCGCGCGTGCGGCTTGATCCGCAGATCAACTGGGCGGTCAACGACAAGGCCGAACTGACCAGGGTCGTGGGCAAGCTTGACGCCATCCGCACCGCCTTCAACAAGGCGGCGGCCGGCCGGCAGGTCAGCCTTGCCGACCTGATCGTGCTGGGCGGCAACGCCGCGGTGGAGCAGGCCGCGTCGAAGGCCGGCTACAGCGTCACCGTGCCGTTCAAGCCGGGCCGTGTCGACGCGACCCAGGCCGACACCGACGTCCAGTCCTTTGCCTTCCTCGAGCCGAAGGCCGACGGCTTCCGCAACTATTACGCCGCCAATTCCGATCTCGCTCCGGCCGAAGCGCTGGTGGACAAGGCCGACATGCTCGACCTGACCGTGCCGGAAATGACCGTGCTGCTGGGCGGCCTGCGCGCGCTCGACGCCAATAGCGGCAAGTCGCGGAACGGGGTGTTCACCACCCGTCCGGGCCAGCTCAGCAACGACTATTTCGTGAACCTGCTGGACATGGGCACGGTCTGGTCGAAGTCGACGACGGACGCGACCCTCTATGAAGGGCGCGACCGCAAGAGCGGCGCGCTGCGCTGGATGGCGACCCCGGTCGATCTCATCTTCGGGTCGAACTCCGAACTGCGCGCCGTGTCGGAAGTCTATGCTTCCGACGACGCGAAGCAGAAGTTCGTCACCGACTTCGTGGCCGCCTGGGCCAAGGTGATGGATGCCGACCGCTTCTGACCATCAGGCATGACGACAGGGCCGGCGGCGATTCGTTCGCCTCCGGCCCATTTTTTCGGGAAAGCCGCCCATGAAGACCATTCCTTTCCCCACGTTCCGCGCCGCCGCTTTGCTGCTGCCCGCGGCCGCGGGAACGGCCGCCCACGCCCAGGCGCCTACGCCTGGCTTCACGCCCTGCGCCGCCTGCCATGCGACTGCGCCGGGCAAGACCAGCTTTGGCCCCAATCTGCGCGGCGTCGCCGGCCGCAAGGCGGCCAGCCTGCCCGGCTACAGCTACAGCCCGGCGCTCAAGGCATCAGGCCTCACCTGGGACGCCGCCACTCTCGACCGCTGGCTCACCGCCCCGCAAAAGCTGGTGCCCGGCACGAAAATGCCTTTCCCTGGCATCCCGGACGCCACGCGACGGCGGCAGGTGGTGGACTATCTGCTGAGCCTGCGGTGAGGGGCTGAGCGACATGGTCGGCCATGTCGCGCGCGCCCGTCATCGGACGGATGCGGCCTTGACCGGGCGCTGTGCCCCGACGTCAGAAGCGGCGATGATCTTTCCCGTCGATCAGGTCGCAACTGCCCCGGAACCCATAGGAATCAAGGCCGCGGATGCTGATCTGGCCGCTCCGCCGGTTGATCGTGATTGCCGGCTTGTTGAGGCCGTTGAGGCGATATTTGGCATGGATGACGTCAGGCCCGCTCTCGACATCGTAGAGATCCCACCAGCCATCATGGCCACGCGAGTTGATCGGCGGAACCAGCTTCTTGGGCAGGCTGATCCGTCCGCCATTGTCCCATAGCTGGATCATGACGGATGCATCGAATTGCTGCGGCGCCAACTCCGTGCGGTTGCCATAGTCGTAGCGATTGCGCCGACTGTTCCACGACCACCCATAGCTGGTCGCCAGGCCGGGCCTTTCGCCATCGCCGAAGCAGACCAGGCCCAGGTCGACGTCATAGTCGCCCACCCGCAACGGGCCTTGGTCGCCGGCATAGCTCGGCGATTCACGCCGGGGGTTCGGTCGCGCATAGCCGATGTCGGGACGGTCGGTCGCATCGCGGTCCATCGTCCGCCGCGCATCATGCCCGGCCCGCCCGCCCGCGCTCTGGTTGCAATCGGGGGCAGGGGTCGATGTGATGGAGGCATAGCGACCGTCCATCGTCGCCACGGTGACGCATTGGCGTGTCTCGCGATTCCACCAATAGCTATATTTGCGATCGTCGCCCGTCTCGGTCTTCACGAACATATAGCCGCGCGACTGGATCGCCGTTTCCGCTCCCGCCGCGCGTGCGCCCACCAGATCGCGGACATCATCGGGCGTCTGCGCCTGGACAGCGCTCGAACCGGCTGCCGCAGCAGCCAAAGCCATGGCCCACATCTTCATGATCTGCCTCCATTATTTTCCGCTATGGTGATCGGAACGCGTTAGCTTGTCGAAACGGAGTTGCGGAATGGTGAAGGGTGCACGTGCACCTCTTGATCCAATGTCGCACATCGTGCGGCTCACATCATCCTGTCACATGGGGCAGATCGCCTTGCCCGTGCGACCCGATCGCAGGCTCTTGACCCATGTCAGCGGATCATGAGGGACAGGGCGAGGAACATCACGAGGGCGAAGGAAGAAGCGGTCAATGCCTGGCCAAAGCCGCGCAGCAGGGAGATGTCCAGCTTCCGCGAAAACCATAATGACTGGACGCTGAGATACCATCCGAACGCGGCAAGCACCAGCGCCAGGCCGCCGCTTCGCCCCATCGGGACCTGCGATTCGGCGAGCAGCGCGCCCAATCCCACGAACAACGCCAATGGCGCGGCGGTGAAGCACTGGCCGTAGAAAGGGCGCCGCAAATTCTCCTGCGTCAGCCGGACGCCCTGCCGGCGAAGCAGGCGCACCGCCATCATCAACGTGAACAGGCTGAACAGGATCAGGCGGAGAGTCAGCAGCGCCAGATCGGAATCCACCATGGCGGCCAGGCCGTGGCGGTCGGCCAGCAGGGGGTTCTGGCCCGCCACGACCGTTTCGATGCCGTGCGAAATGAGCAAGGTCAGGAACAGGAAAAGCGGTGGCCGGATCGCGTCGTCATACTGGTTTTCCGGACGATCCGAAACCTCCCGATCGGCATAGGCCATCATGTGCAACGGCCGGACCAGGATGCGCCAGAAGGTGATGGGATAGAAGACGAGCCACCCCATTACCGTGTAGAGCGCTTCGTCCAGGGACTCGATGATCTTCATGAAATCCATGGACGAAATGTCTCCCTGTTTTTTGGAATGTCGAACAGGCAGCGCGCTTTGTCGATAGATTATCCGCTCTTGCCGCCGCGCGCGGCGGGCGCGGCTCAGGTCGCTGTCCTACAGCCCCCGGCCCGTGCCATAACCATCCCCGCTCTTTCGCACTGTCCGCTCCTCGCCGTCCCGCGCCGCGCTTCGCTCCGGCGCGCGGCATTTTGCAGAAATTCTCCTATTGCGAAATCGACGCCACCCGTCCGGACCGACGCTTTTGCGTCGGCCACGACACTGTATATTTCGCAAGGCCGCGCCGACTTGCCAAATACCACTGCGGCGCGCGCCGCTCCGCCCGCTGCCGCGCCGGAATGGCCTCCCGATCCGGCCCCTGATTCGAAAAATGCGGCATCGCGGCAATGGGGCATTTCCGCGGCGCGGGAAAATGCCTAAAGCCCGCCTCCATGCTGAACCTCAATGCCATCACCGTGCGCCTGGGCGGCCGCACCATTCTCGACCGCGCCAGCGCCGCGCTGCCGCCGCGCAGCCGCGTGGGCCTCATCGGCCGCAACGGCGCGGGCAAGTCCACGCTGATGAAGGTGATGATCGGCCAGCTCGACCCGGACGAGGGGTCGTGCGACATGCCCCGCGACACGCGCCTCGGCTATATCGCGCAGGAAGCGCCGTCGGGCACGTCGACCCCCTTCGATACCGTGCTTGCCGCCGACAAGGAACGCGCGGCGCTCATGGCCGAGGCCGAACATACCGAAGACCCCGACCGCCTCGGCCATATCTATGAGCGGCTGACGACGATCGACGCCTATACCGCCCCGGCTCGCGCCGCCCGCATCCTGGTCGGCCTCGGTTTCGACGAGGAAATGCAGGGTCGTCCGCTCGACAGCTATTCGGGCGGCTGGAAGATGCGCGTGGCGCTCGCCGCGCTTCTCTTCTCCAACCCCGACCTGCTGCTGCTCGACGAACCGTCGAACCACCTCGACCTCGAAGCCACGCTCTGGCTGGAAAATTTCCTCAAGGCCTATCGCGGCACCGTGGTCGTCATCAGCCACGAACGCGACCTGCTCAACAATGTGGTCGACTATATCCTTCATCTGGAGGGCGGGAAGGTCACGCTCTATCCCGGCGGCTATGACGCGTTCGAGCGGCAGCGCGCCGAAAGGCTCGCCCAGCTCGAATCCGCCCGTGCCAAGCAGCAGGCGGAGCGGGAGAAGTTGCAGGACTATGTCGCCCGCAATTCGGCCCGCGCCTCGACCGCGAAACAGGCCCAGTCCAGAGCCAAGGCGCTGGCCCGGATGCAGCCCATCGCCGCCGCTATCGAGGATCCGACGCTGCATTTCGGCTTCCCCAGTCCCGCCGAACTGCGCCCGCCACTCATCACCATGGATATGGCGGCGGTCGGCTATACCGACACGCCGATTCTGCGCCGGGTGAACCTGCGCATCGATCCCGACGACCGGCTGGCGCTGCTCGGCCGCAACGGCAACGGCAAGACGACGCTGGCCCGCCTCATCGCCGCGCAGCTGGCACCGATGGAAGGGACGGTGCAGGCCACGTCGAAGATGAATGTCGGCTACTTCACCCAATATCAGGTGGAGGAACTCGACATCACCGACACGCCGCTGGAGCATATGACCCGCGTCATGAAGGGCGCGACCCCCGGCGCGGTCCGTGCCCAGCTCGGCCGCTTCGGCTTTTCCGGCGAGCGCGCGACGCAGAAGGTCGGCTCCATGTCGGGCGGCGAGCGTGCCCGCCTGGCGCTCGCGCTCATAACCCGCGACGCGCCGCACCTGCTGATCCTCGACGAACCGACAAACCACCTCGACGTCGACAGCCGCGAAGCGCTGGTGCAGGCCTTGAACGACTATAGCGGCGCAGTGGTGATCGTCTCCCACGACCGCCACATGATCGAACTGGTGGCCGACCGCCTCGTCCTGGTCGACAATGGTACCGCCCAGCCATTCGACGGGTCGCTGGATGATTATACCGACATCATCCTGCGCAAGGCGGATGGCAATGGAAGCAGCGGGGGCGACGCGCCGAAGGTCGACCGCAAGGCCGACAAGCGCGCGGCAGCCGAATGGCGCGAAAAGCAGAAGACGCTCAAGAACGCGCTCAACAAGGCGGAGCGGGAAATGGCGGCCCTGTCCGCCGAGCGCAGCCGCATCGACCAGGCGCTGTTCGACCCCAAGGCCGCGACCGGCGCGGAGGCGAAGATGACCACCAGCGAACTGATGGTGAAGCGCGCCGCCGTCGAAAAGAAGCTGGAAGCGGCCGAGGAAGTCTGGATGGAAGCGAGCGCGGCGCTGGAGGCGGGCTGATCCTTCTCCGTTCGTTTCGAGCCTGGTCGGGGAACGGCGGCGCCCCGCTGCCCGCGTCTCGGCCGGCCCGAAGCGACCGGCCTGTGGTCAGAAGGCCCGCTCCAGCAGCACCAGCCCCGGATCGCCCTCGACGGCCCTGGCGGAAAAGCCCATTTCCCGCTCAAGGCTGATGGCGGCGCGGTTCTCCCGGCTCTCGATCGACTGGAGCCGTGTCACGCCCCAGCTGCGTGCCTCCTGCGCGACATAATCCAGCAGCGTCCAGCCTATCCCCTTGCCCTTGAAGTCAGGCAGTATGGAGATGGCGACCTCGCCGGTTCGGCCGTCCGGGTCCGCCGCCAGCGTCGCCGCCGCGATGATCTCGTCGTTCCCCGGTACGAAGGCCAGGAACGTCTCATGCCGGTGATAGGCGAAGTCGGCCAGCTCGTGCAGTTGCCCCGGACTGACCTGCGCCGCCGCCGACAGGAACCGGAAGCGCCGGTCATCGTCGGTGACCTCCGCGAAGAAGGCGGCGAGCCCCGGTTCGTCGGCATGGGTGGCGAGGCGAATGTCGAAGCGGAATCCATATCGGGTTTCGAGCGCGATCATCGGAAATCTCCAGTCGGAAGACGGCAGGCGCCGGCTCCGTCCGGCCCGCCTCATGCGGCTTTTGATCGGATCTGGGCGCTGCACATGCTATAAGGACTATCCCTGATGGCGAGCCGGTGGGGGTAAGGCCTAGCTTGCAGGCAGCGATACTCTTGCTGGGAGCCCTGCGATGAAAACGGTCCTGCTGCATATCCATGACGATCGAGGTGCCGACAGCCGTATGCAGGCGGCCTGCGACATCGCCCGTGCCTGCAATGCCCATGTCCAGTGCGTCCAGGTAACGCCCATGCCCGACCTGATCGCCGCCGACGTCTATGGCGGCGCCGGCTATGCGCCCACGATCGCGGCCGAACTGCACGCCATCGACGAAAGTTACCGCGCCAAGGTGGAAGCGCATCTCGACCGCGAGGACATCGCCTGGGACTGGCGGCAGATTGATGGCGACAGCATCGCGAGCCTGCTCGCCGCCGCGCGCCTCTCCGACCTGATCGTCGCCACCTTGCCCGAAGGGCGGCGGAGCGACGCCATGGACCCCTTGCCGATCGTCGCGGACCTGGCGCTCGGTGGCCGCACGCCGGTTCTCGCCGTGCCGCAGAGCGCGCGCTCGGTCACGATCACGGGACGGGCGCTGGTTGCCTGGGATGGCTCCTCCGAGTCCTGCGCCGCGCTGCGTGCCGCGGTGCCGTTGCTGCGGCTGGCGCAGAGCGTCGACATCGTCACCGTCGAGGAGTCCGACAAGGCCGAATTTCCCGCGACCGGCGCGTCCGAATATCTCGCCCGGCACGGCATCAAGTCGCAACTGCAGAGCTGGTCGCGCAAGGACCGCCCGATCGAAATCGCGCTGCGCGAGGCGATCGACACGCTCGGCGCCGACTGGGTGGTGATGGGTGCCTTCGGCCATAGCCGCTGGCGGGAGCTGATGTTCGGCGGCGTCACCCGCGCGATGCTCCGCACGGCGCGGGTTCCGCTGCTGCTGGCGCACTGACGCGGGTCAGCGCCCCATCAGGATGAAGGGCGCCCAGATATAGGGCTGGGCCGCGTCGGGGCGCTCCGACTCGATGAATTTGAGCATCGCCCGTTGCAGCGCGACTGCGCGCGGCAGGCCGCGGCCGGCGCTTTTCACCGTTTCTAGCGTCACAAAGGCGCTGGCATCGTCGCGCACGGGCCAGTGGGACACCAGCAGCGATCCCGCGCCGGCATAGCGGAACGCCTGCGCCAGCCCGGAATAGGCCGCGCCCTTCGCCGATCCGTCACCGGCGGCCGTGTTGCAGGCGGACAGGATCACCCAGTCCGCGCCGATTCGCATGGTGGCGACTTCGGACGCGGTCAGCAGGCCGTCCTCGCCGGTCGCACCGGCGGCAGGCGGGGACAGCACCAGCGCCGGCTCGGCCACCCCCTCCATCTCCCCGCTCACCAGCCCATGGGTCGCGAACAGGATCACGCCATAGGGTGACAGGTCGCGGTCGCGTAGCGCCGCCTCGCTGGCGTGCGCGCCCACGAGCAGGGTGGCGCGCTTCGCTCCGAATCGCGCCGCCACTGCTTGCAGTTCGGCGAGCGATCCGGGCAGCGGAGGCAGTTCCGCCAGGGCGCGGCTATCGGCCCCTCCGTTGCGGAAATAACGTTGGGCCGCCATCGGCGCGCCGCTGCTTTCCGACTGGATGCCGGCCTGCGCGCCAAAGGCCTGCGGCGCGCCGATCCCTAGGAAACGCTGATCCCGCGCCGCCATCTGCCGCCGGCTGGTCGCGCCGATCGCGAAGCCGGGCTGCACTTCGATGGCAAAGCGGCGGATAAGCCAGGGGGTCTTGCGCTCGACGGCGGCCACGGGCGATTGCGGCAGCATCGCGAAGGGCAGCGAGGCGAAGGCGCCGGTTGGCACGATCCGCAACGTCCGGGCCTTGCCCAATGTCGCCATGATGTCGGGCGTGAAGATTTGCCGATACAGGTCATGCGCGGCCGTCCGGTCGAACCCCTTGGGCGTCAGGGAGGCGCGAAGCCGATCGACTAGCGCGACCATCGCGGCCCGATCCATGCGCGCGCGCGCGATCCGCGTGCCGCCCGGGCCGACCGCCAGCATGTAGACGCCATCGAACGCGGGCATGACCGCCAGCAACGCCTCTTCGCTGCCCAGCTTTGCCCGCAACGCGTCCATGTCGGGCCGCTCGCCGCCCTGCGCCTCGATCCAGCGTGGGTAGTCGCGCGCGATCGCCGCGCGCTCGGCCTCGACCGCGGCCGCCACGACGCCACGATCGGCCCGCGCCTCGGCGACGCCCCTGTCGGTCGCGAGTGCCTTCAGCAGCTTGCTGTCCGCCGCCTCCAGCGTCCTTACCCGGTCCTGCAAGGCGCGCACCCGCGCCGCCAGCGCCTGATCCTCGGTCAGCCGCTGTGCGACGAGCCGGTTGGCCTGCGCGATGCGCGATCCGGCCAGCACGGCCATCGCCTCCAGCGCCAGCGCGGCGTCCTGCGTCTGCGCCGCCACCGCCAGCACCATGTCGAGCGCTGCGCGCTGTTCTTCGGTCAGCTCGCCATTGTCGGTCATGCCCGCACTGTCGCGGAGCACCCCGGCCAGCCGCCCGGCACTTTCCCTCAGCGACCCGACCTGCTGCGCGGTCCAGTCCGACAGCATCGCCGCCTGCGCCAGCGGAAATGCCGGCGCATTGTCGAGTTGCCGCGTCTCGGTGGCGAACGCGCTCGCCGCCGTCCGCGCTTCGTCCATGCGTCCGGTCCCGATCAGCGCCGGGATCAGATAGGGATAGACGCGCTGGCCGATGTCGCGGTCCTTGTCCGACCCGGCCCGCACCCGCGCCAAAGCCATGGTCAGTCGTTCGACCGCTTCGTCGCGCCGGCCCTCCGCCAGGCTGGCCGACCCCGCAAAAGCGAGGGCGCGGGCCGATTGCGGGCTATGTTCGCCCTCGATCTTCCGGAATCCGCGCTCGGCCTCCATGAAAAGCGGACCGGCGTCGGCATAACGTTCCAAGGGCAGCAGTACGGTGCCCAGATTTTGCAGTCCGAACTGGAAATAGAGGCTGTCGGTGCCCACCGTCTCGCGCTTGATGGCGATGGCGCGCTGAAGATAGTCCAGGCTCTCCACCCGCCGCCCGGTGCGCGACAGCAGCAGGCCCAGCGCTTCGAGCGCGCGGGCATAGCTGGGATGCTTGCGATCGACATGGTCGGTGGCAACGTCGACCGCCAGCCGCGCATATTTTTCCGCCTCGGCGTCCCGCTCGGCGCGGGACAGCAGCTGCGCATAGGTGTAATAGGAACCGATCGCGTCCGCACTGTTCGGCCCGACGGCGGCGATCCGCGCCTCCATGCTGGCCCGTTGCGCGTCCACAGCTTCTGCGTTGCGGCCAAGGCGGGTGAGCGCCTGCGCATGGCTGAAGGCGATGTTGGAACGCAGCATATGAGCGTCCTTGTCCAGCCTGTCCGCAGGCGTGCGGGCGATGTAGCCGTCCATGTAGCGACTGGCATCGCGCAGTGTCGCCGCGCCTTCCGCCACCTTGCCGAGCGCGACCTGGACATAGCCCTTGATCGACAGTCCCTGCATCCACTGGATGGGATAGGCGTCCGCGAAGGGCGACAGCAGCGCCAGACCCTCGCTCGACCGCGCCAGGGCATCGGGATTTTTGCCGTCGATCTGGTCCATGGAGGACAGGTTGACCAAGGCGACGCCCGCCAGCGGATGAGGCTTCCCCGAAACCTTCACCTTCATCGCTACATCGTGCAGGCGGCTCCAGGCATCGCGCGTCCGTTGCGACATCGACAGGGCATAATCCGCGCTGTCGAACAGGTCGGACGCCTGACGCTCCAGTTGGCGAAGCCGGGCGTGGCGAGGATCGCTGGAAGAAAAAGGCGCGCTCGCCGCCGCTGCGGAGGATAGCAGAGCCAGCGCCAGCAGGACGACCGAACAACGCGTGGAAAGCAGCATATCACCCCCCGCTTGCGAGTCGACCCGCCTGTCTATTCGGTCGCGCGGCGTCGCCCGTCAAGAGCGGTGCGGGGGCGTAACGATCCTCAGGCGATCGTCAGTCGCCAGTCCCAGCGTAGCGGATCGCCGTCCATCACCTCGATCCCCCGGCTGCTCAGTCTATCGCGTATCTCGTCCGACAAGGCGAAGTCCTTGTCGGAGCGCGCGGTGGCGCGGCGTTCCAGTTCGGCTTCCACCTCTTCCGGGCTGATCTGCGCATCCTTTGGCTGAATGCGCAGATCGGCGCGGGTCAGCGTCAGGAGATTGAGGCCGAGCGCCTGGTCGAAAGCCGCGATCAGGCAGAGCTTCTCGTCCACGGGTACCTTCTTCATGCCGATGGCCTCTTCCAGCAGCGGCAGGGCACGTGGGGTCATCAGATCGTCGGCGATCGCGGCGTCGAACTGTTCCAGCAGCGGTGCCAGCTTCGGGTGCAGATTGGCGCGCAGATAGTCGAGGCGCGGGGATTGCCAGGTTACGCCCTCGGCGCGCGCCTTCAGCCCCTCGACCCCCATGACCAGCCGCTTGAGCCGCGTCAGCGCCGCCGCCAGATTGTCCGCGCTGAACTCCAGTTCGCTGCGATAATGCGCGCCAAGGCAGAGCATGCGATAGGCGATCGGATGCACGCCAGCGTCGATCAGCGAGAAGAGCGTAGTAAAGCCGCCCTTCGATTTCGACATCTTGCCCTGCCGGTCCACCAGGAAATTATTGTGCATCCACCAGCGCGCGCCGGTGAAGCCCGCCGCCGCCGCACCGGGGCCGCCGCAGCAGGCGTGGAAAGCCTGGTTCTGGGCGATCTCGTTGGGATGGTGGATTTCGCGATGGTCGATGCCGCCGGTATGGATGTCGAACGGCTGGCCCAGCCGCGCCTGGCTCATCACCGAGCATTCCAGATGCCATCCCGGCGCGCCCTTGCCCCAGGGGCTGTCCCATTCCATCTGGCGCTGCTCGCCGGGCGGCGACTTGCGCCAGATGGCGAAGTCGGACGGGTTGCGCTTGCCCGCGACCGGGTCGATCCGGGCATGAGCGGCATCGTCCCGTCCGCCGGCCAGGGCGCCATAATCGGGTACGGTCGTGCTGTCGAAATAGAGGCCACTCTCGAGTTCATAGCAATGATCCGGGGCGATCTTCTCGGCAAATTCGATCATCTGCGGCACATAGTCGGTCGCGACCGTCCATTCGCTGGGCGGCAGGATGTTGAGGTCGGCGATGTTGGACTTGAACGCCTGCGTATAATGGGCCGCAATGTCCCAGATGCTTTTGGCGCTCGCCCGCGCGGCCGCCTCCATCTTGTCGTCCCCCGCATCGGCGTCGCTGGTCAGATGACCGACATCGGTGATGTTGATGATGTGGGTGACGCTCAGCCCCTTCCACAACAGGGTCCGCCGCAGCGTATCGGTGAACACATAGGCGCGCAGGTTGCCGATATGGGCATAGTTGTAGACGGTCGGGCCGCAGCTGTAGACGCGGGCATGATTCGGTTCGATCGGCGCGAACGGCGCGATGGATCGAGTCAGGCTGTTGAACAGGCGCAGTGGCGCGGGGATATGCTGGTCGTCGGACATGGCCGCAAGCCATGTCGCGAAGCGGGGCGGGGGTCAATCCTTCCCGGTGCGGGCGCGCGATTGTAATAAAATGTTGCAGTCGGGCCAATCCCTTGCGCGTAGGCGTTCCCCACCCGATATATCCTCTGCGGGCCGGGCCCCTCTGGCGACATGGATTTCCCCCTTGATCCAGTCGCGATGTCGGACCGCATCGGGTGTGCCCGGTGCAGGTTTTGCGGCGATTTGCCCCCTCTCGTTGCCGCAGGAGACCGCGCCGGGCCACTCGAACCACATTTGGATGGAGTGAGTGAAGCCGTGAATAATCCCGTTCGTATGCCGGGCTATGGCGCCAGCCGGTCGGTCGATACCGATGCCGGGCTGCGCGCGCACATGCTGGGCGTTTTCCGCAACATGGGCCTGGGCCTTGTCATCACCGGCCTCGTCGCCTTCGCGATCGCCAATACGCCGCCTCTGGCTGCGGCCATCTTCGGTACGCCGCTCAAATGGGTGGCGATCTTCGCGCCGCTGGCGTTCGTCTTCTTTTTCACCTTCCGCATCGAGAAGATGAGCACGGCCGGCGCGCGCATGGCCTTCTGGGCCTTTTCCGCCGTGATGGGCGTGTCGATGGCCAGCATCTTCCTGGTCTTCACCGGCGGCAGCATCGCGCAGGCCTTCTTCTCGGCGGCGGTCATGTTCCTCGCCATGGCGCTGTGGGGCTATACCACGCAGCGCGACCTGACGAAGATGGGCAGCTTCCTGATCATGGGCCTGATCGGCATCATCGTCGCCAGCCTCATCAACCTGTTCATCGGTTCGTCGGCGATGGCGATGGTCGTATCGATCCTGGCGGTGGTGATCTTCACTGGCCTGACCGCCTGGGACGTGCAGCGCATCAAGTCCGAATATTTCTACTATGCCGGCCATGAGGTGGCGCAGAAGATGCAGGTGATGGGCGCGCTGTCGCTCTACCTCAACTTCATCAACCTCTTCCAGGCGCTGCTCAGCCTGACGGGTGAGCGCGAATAATGCGCGATCCCGCTCAGGTATCGGCGATGCTCTGTCCGGTCTGTCATATCGGCCTCGCCATGACGGACCGGCAGGGGGTGGAGATCGACTATTGCCCGCAATGCCGGGGCGTCTGGCTGGACCGGGGCGAACTGGACAAGATCATCGAGCGATCGGCGCAGGCGAGCGTGCCGACGCCGCAGCCTGCGCCCTTCGCCCAGCCAAGCTATCGGCCGGACCGGGATGACGGGCGCTATTATCAGAAAAAGCGCAAGAAGAGTTTTCTGGAAGAACTGTTCGATTGAGGAAAGGCCGGTCCCGATGGGGCCGGCCTTTTTCGTTAGTGCGCCGCGCCCCAGCTCGGTCCGGTGCCGATCTCCACGCCCAGCGGCACGCTCAGTTTCACAATGGGTTCGGCGGCTGTCTCCATGACCTGACGGATGACTGCGCTGGCCGCTGCCACATCGCCTTCGGGCAGCTCGAACACCAGTTCGTCGTGGACCTGGAGCAGCATCTTCACGCTACCCAGACCCGCCGCCTCCAGCGCCGGTCCCATGCGCGCCATCGCGCGCTTGATGATGTCCGCGCTGGTGCCCTGGATCGGGGCATTGATCGCAGCGCGTTCGGCGCCCTGCCGTTCATGCTGGACCGCCGCCTTGATGCGCGGGAACCAGGTCTTTCGCCCGAACAGCGTCTCGGTATAGCCGGTTGTCCGGGCCTTCTCGATCGTCTCGCTGATATAGATGCTGATGCCGGGAAAGCGCTCATAATAGCGGCTGATCATGTCCTGCGCCTCGTCCGCGCTGATCTCCAGCCGCCCGGCCAGGCCCCAGCGCGAGATGCCGTAGAGAATGGCGAAGTTGATCGTCTTCGCCCGGCCGCGCGTGTCGCGATTGACCTCTCCGAACAGTTCCTGCGCGGTACGGTTGTGAATATCCTCGCCCGCCTCGAAGGCGTCCTTGAGCGCCGGCACATCGGCCATGTGCGCCGCCAGCCGCAGTTCGATCTGGCTATAGTCCGCGGCCAGGATGACATTGCCCGGTTCGGCCACGAACGCATGGCGGATCTGGCGGCCGACCTCGGTGCGGATGGGGATATTCTGGAGGTTCGGGTCGGTCGAGGACAGCCGCCCGGTCTGCGCCCCGGTCAGCGAATAGCTGGTATGGACGCGCCCCGTATCCCTGTTGATCTGCGCCTGGAGCGCATCGGTATAGGTCGACTTCAATTTCGATAATTGGCGCCATTCCAGCACCTTGCTGGCAATCGGCGCGCCCTGCGCCGCCAGTTGCTCCAAGATGGTGACGTCGGTGGAATAAGCGCCCGACTTGCCCTTCTTGCCACCCTTGTAGCCCAGCTTGTCGAACAGGATCGCGCCAAGCTGCTGGGTCGATCCGATGGCGAAGGGCTGGCCGGCAATCTCGTGTATGTCCGTCTCCAGCGCGGCGATGCCGGCGGTGAATTCGGCCGACAGGCGCGACAGATGCTCGCGATCGACCTTGATCCCCTGATGCTCCATCTTGGCGATCACCCCGACCAGCGGCCGGTCGACCAGTTCATAGACGCGGTTCGCGCCTTCATTGGCGATGCGCGTCTTGAACCGCCTCCACAGGCGCAGCGTCACGTCGGCATCCTCGGCCGCATATTCGGTCGCGCGGGGTAGCGGCACTTCGGCAAAGCTGATCTGGCTCTTGCCGGTGCCGACCACCTCCTTGAAGCTGATGCATGTGTGATTGAGGTGGACCCGCGCTGCTTCGTCCATGCCATGCCCTGCCAGCGACTGTCCGGCGTCGAGGTCGAAGCTCATGACGATCGTGTCGTCATAGGGCGCGATCTCGATCCCGTGGCGGCGTAGCACGGTCAGGTCATATTTCAGATTCTGGCCGATCTTGAGGACGGAGTCGTCTTCCAGCAGCGGTCTCAGCTTCGCGAGGACCAGCGCCTTGTCGAGCTGTTGCGGCCGCTCGGCGAACATGTCGGTCCCGCCATGGCCGACCGGGATATAGCAGGCCTTGTTCGGGCCGGTGGCAAGGCTGATGCCGACCAGCGCGCAGGACACGCAATCGAGCATGTCCGTCTCGGTGTCCACCGCCACCAGACCTTCGGCACGGGCAGCCGCGATCCAGCGGTCGAGCCCCTCTTCCGTCACGACCGTCTCGTAGAGGCTGCGGTCGATCGCCGGTTCGTCCGCCGGAGCGGGAGGAGCGGGTGGCGCCGTGTCGGTCGCAACGGCGGCGGTCGCTGCCACCGCGACGGCAGCGGCGGGCGCGCCAAGGCGGTTGAGCAGCGTCTTGAAGCCGTGATGCGACAGGAAGGCCTGCAACGGTTCGGGCGGAATGCCCTTCAAGGTCAGCTCGTCCAGCGGTTCGGGCAGGTCCATCGCGTCATGCAGCGCCACCAGCCGCCGCGACAGCCGTGCCATATCGGCATGGGCGATCAGATTTTCCTGCATCTTCGATTTCTTCATCGACGGCGCGGCTTCGAGCGCGGCCTCCAGCGAGCCATATTCGGTGATCAGCTTCGCCGCCGTCTTCGGGCCGATGCCCGGCACGCCGGGGACGTTATCGACGCTGTCGCCCATCAGCGCCAGCACGTCGCCCAGCTGTTCGGGCTGAACGCCGAACTTGCCCATGACATAGTCGGCGCCGCGCCGCTCATTCTTCATCGTGTCGTACATGTCGACGCCGGGCTGGATCAGCTGCATCAGATCCTTGTCGCTGCTGACGATCGTCACATGCCAGCCCGCGGCGACCGCCGCCTTCGTATAGCTGGCGATGATGTCGTCCGCCTCGAATCCGGCTTCCTCGATGCAGGGGAGCGAGAAGGCGCGGGTCGCGTCGCGGATCATGGGGAATTGCGGGACCAGATCCTCGGGCGCGGGCGGGCGGTTCGCCTTATACTGGTCGTACATGTCGTTGCGGAAAGTGTGCGACCCCTTGTCCAGCACGACGGCGAGGTGCGTCGGCCCCTCCGCCTTGCCCAGCTCCTCGGCCAGCTTCCACAGCATCGTCGTATAGCCATAGACCGCGCCCACGGGCTGGCCATGCTGGTTGGTGAGCGGGGGAAGCTGGTGATAGGCACGGAAAATATAGCCGCTGCCATCGACGAGATAGAGATGATTCTGGGTCATGGGGGAGGGGGATAGCGACTTTCGCCGCTCCCCTCCACCATGCTCAGCGCTTCTCGTGGTTCGCCGCGACCGCCCTCGACACCGCCTGCATCAGCGCCCAGCGTTCCGGGATCGACACGGTGGTGGAACCGATCATCACCGCCACCGCATAGCTGGTGCCGTCCGGAGCGGTCATGATGCCGATGTCGTTGAATCCGGTCGAGCGCGGCGGCAGGTCCTGCCCGGTCCCGGTCTTGTGCAGATAGGACCAGCCGGGCGGCACTCCGCCCTTGATCCGTTGCGGTCCGGTCTTGGCTTCCGACATGATCGTCATCAGCAGCCGGGACGACGCGGAAGAGAGCATGTCGCCCTCCTTCAGCTTCGCCAGCGCCTGGACGATCGAGGCCGGTGCTGCGCCGTCCGGCGGGTTGGCCAGATAATTGTCGAGCGCCTTCACCCGAACCGACATGGGCAGGCGCGAGCGGGCGGCGTAGAAATTGCGGCCCACCGAATAATCCTGCCGCCAGTCGAGGCCCGCCGTGGTCGATTGCAACAGCCGCTCACCGGGGCCGAAGCGGATATCCTTGATCATCCGCCGCGCCAGGAAGCCGCGCACCGCTTCCGGTCCGCCCGCCGCGCGCAGCAGCGCGTCGTTGGCGGTATTGTCGCTCTGCGTCATCGCGCGGCGCATCAGGTCGGAATAGCTGGTGGTCCAGCTGCCATTTTTGAGCATCGCGGCCGAGGGCTGATGGAACAGGGTCAGGTCGTTGCGGGTGATGGTGGTCGTGTCCGTCAGGCGCAGCTTGCCCCGGTCGACCGCGTCGAGGAAGGTCATCGACACCCAGAGCTTCGACACGCTCTGCTGCGGAAAAAGGGCGTTGCCATTCCAGGCCACGGTCCAGTCGGCGCCGATGCGACGCACGGCGATGCCCACCTTGCCGTTGAAGCTCTGACCCAGATTGCGCACGACATTGACCAGCGCGGGTGGCGGCGTTTCGCGCTGGTCGACGTCGCGATAGGGCTGGGGCGGATTGGCAACCGGGCGGATCGGCCAGCTGTTGGTGGTGGGTTGCGGGCGCGCGGGCAGCGGCTTTTGCGGGGCAGGGGCTGCGGCCTGCGCCCGGCGCGGGTCGGGTGCGCTCACGCAGGCGGACAGCGCCGCGATCAACAGGACCAGGCGCGCGGACCCGCCCCGGTTCGTCTTCGATGTCATCGTCTTCCCCGCACTCTCTTGCGGCCTCAAGGGATGGCTTGCCGGACGTTCCGGCAAGACCCATGCGACGAATGATTCCACAAATGCGATGTAAGGAGGATGAATGAGGAACGCTCTTGATCGAGGGCAAGGATCGCTCAGTTGCGGTTCAGCGGGGGACCGGCAATAGCGTCGGCATGGCGATGGTGATGGACAGGCGGGCGCTGCTGCTCGGCGGACTGGCGGCAGGCATGGTGGCGAGCGGAGGCACGGCATGGGCCGTGCCCTTCGCCTCGCGCCGCATCGCCATGACGGTGCGCGGGACGGGACGGGACGTGCTGTTGATCCCCGGCCTCGCCAGTGGTCCGGGCATCTGGAACGGGGTGCTGGGCGCGCTGCCGGGTTATCGCTTCCATCTGGTCCATGTGCGCGGCTTTGCCGGGCTGGCGGCGGATGCCAATGCCAGCGGGCCGCTGCTCCAGCCGGTCGCCGACGAGATCGCCCGCTATGTCGCCGCGGCCGGGCTGAAGCGCCCCGCCATCGTCGGCCACTCCATGGGCGGAACGCTGGCGATGCTGCTGGGGCTGAAGGGCATTGCTGGGCGCGTCATGGTGGTCGACATGCTGCCCGCCGGTGCGGCGATGGTCGGCGGCACGGCGGGCGGGCTGGGCTTCCTCGCCGACCAGATCGGCGGCTATCTGACCGGCACGGCGGCGGGACGACGCTATCTGGCGCAGATGGTCGCACAGGCGCCGGGCGCCAGCGGCAGCGATCCGGACGTCATCGCCAATGCGCTGCGCGACCTTGCCAATGTCGATCTCGAACCCCAATTGCCGCGGCTCGCCGCCGCGTTGGAGGTCGTCTATGCGGTGGGCGCCGACGCCGAACAGACCGCCGCCATCACCAGCCGGTTTCGCGCCGCCTATGCCGGGAAAAAAGGCGTGCTGCTGAAAGCCATCGGTCCCAGCGGCCATATGGTGATGGCCGACCAGCCCGCCCGTTTCCACGCATCGCTCAGGGAATTTCTGGCCGTTTGACCTCCATCAAACCCATGGGTGGGGAGGGGCGATAGCAGGGGGTTCCCGGATGCGCTTGCAGCGTGTCCCTCCTCCACCTGAAGGCGCGGCGTCCCCCCGGATACCGCGCCACTTTTTCGTCAGGGCGCCAGCACCGTGTCCACCGCCTCCGGCAGCGTCTCGGGATAGTCGAGCGTATAGTGCAGCCCCCGGCTTTCCTTGCGATGGAGGGCGGAGCGCACCACCAGCCGAGCAACCTCCAGCAGGTTGCGCAGTTCGATCAGGTCGGGCGTGACGCGGAAATTGCCGTAATAATCATCCACTTCCCTGGCTAGCAGGTCGATGCGGTGCTGGGCGCGCTCCAGCCGCTTGGTGGTGCGGACGATGCCGACATAGTCCCACATGAAGCGGCGGATTTCCTTCCAGTTATGCTGGACGATCACTTCCTCGTCGCTGTTGGTGACGCGGCTTTCGTCCCAGGGCCGGATCGGCGGGGGGCTGGGCAGTTCGTCCCAAGAGCTGCGAATATGCTTGGCCGCCGCTTCGCCGAAGACGAAACATTCCAGCAGCGAGTTGGAGGCGAGGCGGTTCGCGCCGTGCAGCCCGCTCTCGCTCACTTCGCCCGCGGCATAGAGGCCGGGCAGGTCGGTCCGCCCGTCCAGGTCGATCACCACCCCGCCGCAGGTATAATGCTGCGCCGGGACGACCGGGATCGGCTCCTTCGTGATGTCGATGTCGAGGTCGAGCAGCCGGGCGTAGATGGTCGGGAAATGGTGCTTCACAAATTCCGGCGGCTTGTGGCTGATGTCGAGATGGACATAGTCGAGGCCGAGGCGCTTGATCTCATGGTCGATGGCGCGCGCCACCACGTCGCGCGGGGCCAGTTCCTCACGCGGGTCGAAGCGGGGCATGAAGCGCTCGCCGCCGCCCGGCACGCCGGGCGGGAGCTTCAGATGCCCACCCTCGCCGCGCACGGCCTCTGTAATGAGGAAATTCTTGACCTCCAGATTATAGAGGCAGGTCGGGTGAAACTGGTTCATCTCCATGTTCGACACGCGACAGCCCGCGCGCCAGGCCATGGCGATGCCGTCGCCGGTCGCGCCGCGCGGGGCCGTCGAGAAGAGATAGGTGCGGCCCGCGCCGCCGGTGCACAGGATCGTCGCCCGGCCGAGCAGCGCGTCGATGCGGCCGGTCTGCCGGTTGAAGGCATAGACGCCCCAGACATGGCCATCGCCCGAATAGCGTTCCCCATGACGGGAGGTGATCAGGTCGATCGCGACCATATCCTCCATCAGCGTGATGTTGGGATTGGCCCGCGCGGCCTTGAGCAGTGCGACCTGCACGGCATGGCCGGTGGCGTCGTCGACATGGACGATGCGACGGTGGCTGTGGCCGCCCTCGCGGGTCAGGTGCCAGCGTTCGCCGAATTCCTCGCCGCCGTTGAAGGGCACGCCGAGATCGGCCAGCCGCTCGATCGCGGCGGGGGCTTCGGAGACGACGAATTCCACGGTCGCCCGATTGTTGAGGCCGGCGCCCGCGATCATCGTGTCATGGACATGCGCCTCGAAACTGTCACCTGCGTCGAGTACGGCGGCAATGCCGCCCTGCGCCCAGTTGGTGGAGCCACCGTCGAGCGCACCCTTGGCCAGCACCAGCACCTTGCGGTCCTGCGCGAGGTTGATGGCGGCCGTCAGCCCCGCCGCGCCGGAGCCGATGATGACGACGTCATGGGTGGTGGTGGTCATTATTGGTCTTGCTGCTTCTTGGCTACTCCCCTCCCGCAGGCGAGAGGGGTTTGGGGTGGGCCTGCGCAAGGGTCGCCTGGATGTGCGACACCACGCCTTCGAGATTTGTCATCACATCGTCATTGGCAATACGCAAGATTTGGAAGCCGATCGAACGGCAGTAAATGTCGCGCTGAATGTCATGGCTGACGATTTGATCATGGCTCGCGCCGTCGAGTTCGATGATGAATTTCAGTTTGCGACAACGCAAATCAGCGAAATTGGGGCCGGCAGGCATCTGGCGGCTGAATTTCGGCCCTAGTTTCCGACCTTTCAAGCACTGCCACAGCAATTGTTCTGGCGTGGTGGTGCTATGGCGTAATGCTTTGGCTCGGGAGGTGGCGCGAGGTTTGAAAGGTCGCGCTGGCCCCCTCCCACTTGCGGGAGGGGGAACTGGCGGCGCCTCGTTCGTCACGCCGCCGCCGTCAGGTTCAGGAACACATCCTCCAGGTCCGGGTCGCGAGTCACCACGTCGACGATGGCGAGGCCGCTCGCCTGCACCGCGCTCAGCACCTGCCCTGCATTGGCGCGGTCCTTCATATAGGTGATGGTCAGGGTGCGTTCGCCCGACAGTTCGACCTTTTCGAAACAGGGCGCGTCAGGCGCGACGGTCACGTCGCGGTCGACCGTGACCTGCACTACCTTTTCCTGCGCCATGGCCAACAATTCGCGGGTCGGCTTGTCGGTGATGACCTTGCCATGGTTGATGATGCCGATGCGGTCGCACAATTGCTCGGCCTCTTCCAGATAGTGGGTGGTCAGCACGATCGTCACGCCCATGGCGTTGAGTTCGCGGACATATTCCCACAGTTGTTGGCGCAACTGCACGTCGACGCCGGCGGTCGGCTCGTCCAGCACCAGGATCGGCGGCGAATGGACCATCGCCTTGGCCACGAGCAGGCGGCGCTTCATGCCGCCCGACAGCGTGCGGGCATAGGCGTTCGCCTTGTCCTCCAGATGCACCGCGCGCAGCAACTCCATCGACCGGCGCTTGCCCTTGGGCACGCCATAGAAACCGGCCTGGTTCTCCAGCGTCTCATAGGGCGTGAAGAAGGGATCGAAGACGATTTCCTGCGGCACGATGCCGATGCTGTTCTTGGCGTTGCGCGGATGCGCGTCGATGTCGAAGCCCCAGATGCTGACATCGCCCGCCGTCTTGTTCACCATGCCGGCCAGGATGTTGATCGTGGTCGATTTGCCCGCGCCATTGGGGCCAAGCAGACCATAGATCTGACCGCGCGGGATCGACAGGTTGATGCCGTCGAGCGCGCGCTTTCCGCCCTTGTAGACCTTGGTCAGGTTACGGATCTCGATCGCTGCTTCTTGCGCGGGCTGGCGGGCGGGGCTGTCGGTCATGGCTCAACTCTATGGGGATCGAGGGCGGCGAAGGAAAGGGGTCAGAACTCCTCCGCAATATCCATCAGGCCCAGCAGCTTGTTCGGCGCGACCTGGCGCCAGCTGGACCGCAGCCGTTGCGCGATATGATCCCAGTCGGTGTCGCCCAGGTCCAGGCGGATGCCGACCCAGTCGGTGCCGAAATAGGCGGGGCGGTAATAGCGGTCGGGGTCGGCTTCAATCAGGGTCGCCTGTTCCTCCGGCGCGGTGGTTTTGACGAGGACCGCGATGATGCCGTCGCCATGATGGTCGCGGGTGAAATAGCCGAATTTCCTGCCCTTCACGATGCCGAAGCAAGGCATCCCGTGGGAGACGATCTCATCGGCCTGCGGCAGGGCGAGCGCGATTTCGCGTACCTTGTTTAGCAGCCAGTCGGGCTGGCGTTCGCGGGTGACGAAATCGGCGAGGGTGCGGGAATAAAGCTGATGCTCGGCGATCAGGATGCGCGCGGCGAGGCTGTCCGCCGTGTCGCCGGGCAGGATCGCCACCGGCGTCTGGCCCAGCACCGGGCCGTCGTCCAGTTCGGCGGTGACGATATGGACCGAGCAGCCGGCTTGGGCGTCGCCCGCGTCGATCGCGCGCTGGTGGGTGTCCAGCCCCTTATATTTGGGGAGCAGGCTGGGGTGGATGTTGAGCATCCGGCTTTCCCAGCCCGAGACGAATTCCGGCGAGAGCAGGCGCATATAACCGGCCAGCGCCACATATTGGACGCCCGCCGCGCGAAGCTGCGCGTCGATGATCCGGTCAAAGTCGGCGCGTTTCAGACCCTTGTGGCTCTGGCCGAAGGTCGCGATGCCCTCTGCGGCGGCGAGGGCCAGGCCCGGCGCGTCGGGATCGTTGGCCGCGACCAGCACGATCTCAAAGGGGCAGCTTTCCGCCTTGGCGGCGTAGAGCAAAGCCGCCATGTTCGACCCGCGGCCGGAAATCAGGACGCCGACTTTAGCCTTGTGCATAACAACATCCGTTCGGTTCGAGCGAAGTCGGGAACCCTCGCGCGACCGTTTCTCGACTTCGCTGGAAACGAACGGAGGGAAGCGAAGTTAGCCCAGATGCGTGGCCGACCAGTCGGCCTTCGCGCTCCAGCTTTCGGCGCTGCCCCGGACGGTGCAGCCCTTTTCACCCGCGACGACGGTGCCGATGCGATGCACCGTCTCGCCCGCCGTCTCCAGCGCGGAGGTAACGCCCGCGACATGGCTCTCGTCCACCGCCAGCACCATGCCGACGCCGCAATTGAACGTGCGCGCCATTTCCTCCGGCTCGATATTCCCCTGCGCCTGGAGGAAGGCCATCAGCCGCGGCTGTTCCCAGGCGTCGGCATCGACGATGGCGTGGCAGCCGTCGGGCAGGACGCGGGGGATGTTTTCCAGCAGGCCGCCGCCGGTAATGTGGGCGAGCGCATTGACCATGCCCGCGCGCACCAGCGGCAGCAGCGACTTCACATAGATGCGGGTCGGCGCCATCAGCGCGTCGATCAGCAGCACGTCCTGATCGAAGATCGCCGGACGGTCGAGCTTCCAGCCCTTGTCGGCGGCGAGTCGACGCACCAGCGAGAAGCCGTTGCTGTGAACGCCCGAGGAGGCGAGGCCGATCAGCACGTCGCCCGACTTCACCTTGTTGCCGGTCAGCGCCTTGTGCCGTTCCACCGCGCCGACGCAGAAGCCGGCGAGGTCGTAGTCGCCGTCGGCATACATGCCGGGCATTTCGGCCGTCTCGCCGCCGATCAGCGCGCAACCGGCGATCCGGCAGCCTTCGGCGATACCGGCGATGACCCGTTCGGCGACGCCGCTCTCCAGCTTGCCGGTCGCATAATAATCGAGGAAGAAGAGCGGCTCGGCGCCCTGCACGATCAGGTCGTTGGCGCACATGGCGACCAGGTCGATGCCCACGCCGTCATGACGGTTGTGGTCGATCGCGAGCTTCAGCTTGGTGCCCACGCCGTCATTGGCCGCGACCAGCAGCGGATCGTCATAGCCGGCGGCCTTGAGATCGAAAAAGCCGCCAAAACCGCCCAGCTCGGCATCGGCGCCGGGGCGGCGGGTGGCCTTGGCCAGCGGGGCGATGGCGCGGACAAGGGCGTTGCCCGCGGCGATGTCGACGCCAGCCTTGGCGTAGCTGTAGGATTCGTTGTCGCTCATGAGGCGGTCCCCTAGAGCAAAGGCGCGGAAAACGGAAGGTCGCATGGTTCACGCTTGGCATGTCTGGCAAATCCCGCCAAAAGGGCGCGCGTGAGCCTGAGCCAGACCTTTTTCCGCCTGCCGTTCCAGCCAGCCGCCCTTTCGCGCCTGTTTGTCCGGCCCGTCCAGATCATGATTGCCATCGGCATCGGCCTGGCGGCGGCGGCCCTTTTCGCGCAGATGGAGGGGGAGCGCGGCGTGCCGCCGATCGCCAGCGGCGGCGATTTCGAGGTGCGCGGGGTGAAGGTCGACGTTCAGGCCAAGGACGCCGACAGCGCCCGCTATGCCGGCTGGCGCATGGCGCAGCGGCAGGCATGGCGGATGCTGTGGAGCCGCACGCACGGTTCCGGAGCATCGGGCGGCGGCGCGCCGGCCCTTTCCGATTCGCAGCTGGAGGCGATGATCTCCGGCATCGAGATCGAATATGAACAGGCCGGCCCCAACCGCTATGTCGCGACCCTGGGCATCCTGTTCGACCGCGCGCGCACCGGCCAGTTGCTGGGCGTGTCGGGCAACGTCATGCGGTCGCCGCCGCTGCTGGTGATCCCGGTCCTGTGGGACGGCGGATCGGCCGTCTCCTATGAGCGGACCAATGAATGGCAGAAGGCCTGGGCGCGATACCGCACCGGGGACAGCGCGATAGACTATGTCCGCGTGGCGGGGTCGATCGCCGACCCGATCCTGTTGAACGCCGGTCAGACCGGGCGACGCGGACGCCTCTGGTGGCGTGTGCTGCTCGACCAATATGGCGCGGCCGACGTGGTGATCCCGATCGCGCGGCTCGACCGCGCCTATCCGGGCGGTCCCGTCACCGGCACCTTCACCGCGCGCTACGGCCCCGACAACAGCCTGATCGGCAGCTTTTCGCTGCGCGCCTCCAATGACAGCGGTATCGCCCAGATGCTGGACGAGGGCGCGCGCAGGATCGACGCGCTATATATCCGCGCGCTCAACGACGGCCGCCTGCGCCCCGACCCCTCGCTCATCATCGAGGAGCCGGTCGACCCAGACGCGCTGGCGATCGAGAATGCGGCCGAGGCGCCGATCGAGGCGATCGACCTGCCCATCCAGGCGAGCAGCACGACCAGTGTCGCGATCCAGTTCGACACGCCCGACGTCAGTTCGGTGGGGGCGGGCGAATCGACGGTGCGCGGCATACCCGGCGTCCGGTCGGCCGCGACCAGCAGCCTGGCGCTGGGCGGGACATCGGTGATGCAGGTCAGTTTCGAGGGGACGGTCGAGATGCTGCGCAATGCGTTGCAGGCGCGCGGCTACAGCGTCGCCATGTCCGGCAATACGCTGCGGATCACGCGGCGGCAGGCGCCCCCGCCATCGCAATGAGCCAGATCAGCCTGCCCCTGGAATGGCATGGCGGCGCGGGCGCGGGCGATTTCCTGGTCAGCGACGCCAATCGCCTGGCCGTCGCCCATCTGGAGCGCTGGCGGGAATGGCCGCTGTCGGTGAGTGTGCTGACCGGCCCGCCGCTGTCTGGCCGATCGACGCTGTCGGGCCATTTTGCGCGGATGAGCGGGGGCGAGATCATCGACGACGCGCAGGGGCGGGACGAGCATTATCTGTTCCACGCCTGGAACGAGGCGCAGACCCGGCGCCGCCCCCTGCTGATGGTGGGCGATGCGCCGCCGGCCAGCTGGACCGTGGCGCTGCCGGACCTGCGATCCCGCCTCGCCGCGGCACCGCATGTCGCGATCGAGGAGCCGGACGAAGGGCTGGCCCGCGCGCTGATCTGCCGCGCCTTTGACCTTGCGGGGGCGAGCTATGCTCCCGATCTGCCCGACTGGCTGTTGCGTCGGGTCGAGCATCGCTATGGCGCGATCGCGGAGGTCACGCGGCTGCTCGACCGGGCGGCACTGTCATCCGGCCGTAAGATTTCGGTCGCAATGGCGAAAGAGACCCTGCAATCGGCAGGATTTCTGCCTATAGTCCTGCCTGATCCCTCCACCGACCAGCGCGAGTAATCCGTGGCCGAAGCCGATCCCATCGCCAGCCTGGCCACTGCCAGCGACCGCTATTTCAACCGTGAGCTGTCGTGGCTGGCGTTCAACCAGCGCGTGCTGGAGGAGGCGATGAACCGCGCCCATCCTTTGCTGGAGCGGCTGCGCTTCCTGTCGATCTCCGGCGCGAACCTGGACGAATTCTTTTCCGTCCGGGTCGCCGGGCTCAAAGGCCAGCAATTGCAGGATGTCGACATGTGGTCGGCCGATGGGCTGACCCCGGCGCAGCAGCTGGCGGCCATCACCGACGCCACCGCGACGCTGATGCGCGCCCAGCAGAAGGTGTGGGGCGCGCTCCATGGCGAACTGGCGCAGGTGGGGGTCGAGGTGATCGGCCCGTCCGCAGAGATGGATACGGCCTGCGGCGAATGGCTGCGGGAGCATTTCCTGACGCAGATATTCCCGATCCTGACGCCCCAGGCGCTGGACCCCGCGCACCCCTTTCCCTTCATTCCCAACCAGGGTCTGTCGATCGTCTTCGACCTGCAACGCCTGTCGGACAAGCAGCCGATCCGCGAACTGGTGATGATCCCGTCGTCGCTCGCCCGGTTCGTGCGTATCCCCGGCGAACCGGCGCGCTATATGTCGCTGGAGGCAGTGATCCGCCGCTTCTCCGCCGATCTCTTCCCCGGCTATCGCGTCCGCAACAGCGGCGTGTTCCGCATCATCCGCGACAGCGACATCGAGATCGAGGAAGAGGCGGAGGATCTGGTCCGTTATTTCCGCAGCGCCATCAAGCGCCGGCGTCGTGGCCGGGTGATCCGCATGGAAATCGAGGAGCGGATTCCCGAGCCGGTCGAGGAGATGTTGCAGGACATGCTCCAGGGCCATGAAGCCAGCGTCGTCGAGGTCGAGGGCTTCATCGGAATCGGTGACCTGTCCGGCATCGTCGACGTGGACCGTCCCGACCTCAAGTTCGAACCCTATGCCCCGCGCTTTCCCGAGCGCATCCGCGAATATGGCGGCGACTGTTTTGCCGCGATCCGGGCCAAGGATATCGTCGTCCATCACCCCTATGAGGCGTTCGACGTCGTCATCTCCTTCCTGAAGCAGGCGGCGACCGACCCCGATGTGGTTGCGATCAAGCAGACGCTCTATCGCGCGGGCAAGCAGTCGGCGATCATCCGCGCGCTGATCGACGCGGCGGAGGCGGGCAAGTCGGTGACGGCGGTGGTCGAGCTGAAGGCCCGGTTCGACGAGGAACAGAATCTGATGTGGGCCGACGCGCTGGAACGCGCGGGCGTGCAGGTGGTCTATGGCTTCATCGACTGGAAGACCCATGCCAAGGTGTCGATGGTGGTCCGCCGCGAAGGGGAGCAGTTCCGCACCTACTGCCATTTCGGCACCGGCAATTATCATCCGGTGACCGCGCGCATCTATACCGACCTCAGCTTTTTCACCGCCGATCCGGCCTATGGGCGCGATGCGGCCGCCCTGTTCAACTATATCACCGGCTATGTCGAGCCGCAGCGGCTGGAGAAACTGGTCATGTCGCCCCGCGACCTGCGCAACACGCTGTGCGCCTGCATCGATGCGGAGATCGAGCATGTCCGCGCCGGGCGGCCTGGAACCATCTGGGCCAAGATGAATAGTCTGGTGGACCCGGCGATCATCGAGAAACTCTATGCGGCCAGCAACGCGGGCGTCCAGATCGACCTCATCATCCGCGGCATATGCTGCCTGCGGCCTGGCGTGCCGGGCATGTCGGAGAATATCCGGGTGAAGTCGGTCGTCGGCCGCTTCCTGGAACATAGCCGCATCGCCGTGTTCGGCAACGGCAAGGCGCTGCCCAACAATGGCGCGAAAGTCTATATCAGCTCGGCCGACTGGATGCCGCGCAACTTCGACCGGCGCGTCGAATTTCTGGCGCCGGTGGAAAATGAGACGGTCCATGACCAGATATTGGACCAGGTCATGGTGGCCAATCTGATCGACACCGAACAGAGCTGGTCGCTGGACCGGGACGGCCATTATACGCGGCTGGAGCCGGGCGAAAAGCCGTTCAACCTGCATCGCTATTTCATGACCAACCCGTCGCTGTCCGGGCGCGGTGCCGCGTTCGACAATGAAGCGGTGCCGACCCTGCGCCTGCGCGGGAAAGCCTGACGCCCATGAACTCGATGCTGAGCCGTGTCCGCGCCGTCGCCGAACAGATGGCGACATCGCCCGAACCGGCCCATGCGCGCACCGCCATCATCGACATCGGTTCCAACAGCGTGCGCCTGGTCGTCTATGACGGGCCGCGCCGCATCCCCTTCATCCTGTTCAACGAAAAGGTGATGGCGGGGCTGGGGGCGTCGCTGGCCAGAACCGGCGCGATCGAGCCGGAGGCGATGGATCGCGGCCTGCGGGCGATCGGCCGCTTCGCCCATCTTTGCCGCGCGATGAAGGTGACGGCGATACGCTGCGTCGCCACGGCGGCGGTTCGGGATGCCACCAACGGCGCCGAATTCATCGCCCGCGCCGCGGAGATGGGCCTGACCGTCGAGCTGCTGACCGGCGCGCAGGAAGCGATCGGCGCGGCGATGGGCGTGCTGTCGGGCATTCCCGACGCCGACGGGATCGTCGGCGATCTGGGCGGCGGCAGCCTGGAACTGGCGCGGGTGCGGGGCGGGGTGGTCCAACAGACGATCTCCCTGCCGCTGGGCGTCCTGCGGCTGCCGCAGATACGCGCCAAGGGGCCGCGCGCGCTGGAGCGCACCGTCGCCAAGATGCTGGACAAGGCCGGGTGGAAGCCCGAGCCGGGGCTGCCCTTCTACCTGGTCGGCGGGTCGTGGCGGGCGCTGGCGCGGTTCGACATGCAGCTGACCCATTTCCCGCTGCCCGTGGTCCACCAATATGAGATGACGGCGGCGCGCGCCGAGCAGCTGACCCGGATCGTGTCCCATGTCGACCGGGTGCGGCTGAAGCAGATCCCGGCCATGACCGGATCGCGCGTGCCGACCCTGCCCGACGCGGCGGCCCTTCTGTCGGTGGTGGTCCGGCAGCTCAAGTCCAGCCGCCTCGTCGTGTCGGCCTATGGCCTGCGCGAAGGGCTGCTCTACGAGGATCTGCCGGAGGATATTCGCGCCCATGACCCGCTGCTGGTCGCGGCCGAGGCGGAAGGGGAGGCGCAGGCGCGCTTTCGTGGCCATGGCGACCGCATCGACCGTTGGATCGCGCCGCTCTTTCCCGATGATGACGCCGCCGCCCGGCGCATCCGCCGCGCTGCCTGCCTGCTCGCCGACGTGAGCTGGCGCGCCAACCCGGACTTCCGCGCCGAACGTGGCGTGGAAATCGCGCTGCACAGCAACTGGGTGGGCATAACCGCGGCGGAACGGGCGATGCTGGGGCAGGCGCTGCACAGCCATTTCGGCGGCGGCCTCAACATGCCGCCGGGGATCGACCGCATCGCCAGGCCGGAGGCCGTCCGCCGCGCCGCGCTCTGGGGGCTGGCCATCCGCCTGGCCCAGCGTCTGTCGGGCGGCGTCGAAGGGCCGCTGGCGGTGTCGCATCTTGCGCGGGTGGGCGATCGGATCGACCTGCACATGCGCGGCGAGGACGCCGATCTCTATGGCGAGGCGGTGGAGCGCCGGCTGCGCAACCTGGCGCAGGCGATGGGCGTGAAATATCAACTGCTGGGCGTGTAGGGCAGGCCGATCGGCGGGTTTCGGGGACGGGCAGGGAGCGAGCGCAACGTCTCGATCCGGCGCACGCTTGGCGCCCCACCCCTGAACCCCCATCTTCCCCCGCCCTGCAATTGCCGTTAAGGGCGGCAGATGACTTCCACGCCCGCGCCCATCAGCCGCTCGCTCTTCGTCTTTTCCATCTTCTATGGCGGCATGGTCTGTATTGCGGGCGTGCTGGGGAACAAGCAGGTCGCGCTGGGGCCGCTGTCGGGCATCGGGCCGATGGTCGGGCTGGGGCCGCTGGCGGTGGAGGCGGGGATCTTCGCCTTCCTGCTGCTCGTCACCATTTCCAGCGCGGTCGCCGAACTCCATGGCCGCGCCGTCGCCAGCCGGCTGGTGCAGATCGGCTTCCTGCCGCTGATCGCGTCGATCTTGCTGTCGATCGTCGTGCTGGCCGCACCGGCCGCGGGGGACATGGACCCCAAGCGTGCCGAAGCCTTCGCGATGATGATGGGCGGCACGCCGCGCATCTGGCTGGGCGGGATCATCGCCTATGGCATTTCACAGACGCTGAACGTCACCCTGTTCGCGGCGCTCAAGGGGCAGGAGGGTAGCCAACTGCTGTGGCTGCGCGCGGCCGCGGCCAGCATATTGTCGCAGATCGTCGACACCCTGCTGTTCGTCACCATCGCTTTCTATGGCGTGTTTCCGATCGGCGAACTGCTGCTGGGCCAGATGATGGCCAAGGTGCTGTTGTCCGCCCTGCTGGTGCCGCCGGTCATCTATCTGCTGGTCGGGCTGGGGCGGCGGCTGGATCGCTGAGCGCGCCAGGGCGACAGCGAACTGGACAGCTGGTTCGACATGGCGCCTTTTCATTGCTTAGCTAACTAATTTTAGAGTGTCGCCGGCGTTGTAACGGGGGGCGGGACTTCCGCCTTCCTGCCGAAAAATACGTGCCTTGCGCGCTCCGCTTCCCGACCGCGCGCGAAGCGGACGGCGTGGGCCGCCAGCCTCGCGCGGGGCGGCGGCGGCGCGCAAAACTTGCGATGCGGGGCATATGGTCTTATGCGCGCGCGCATGAACAGCAAGCACGCGCCCGATCCGGCCCTCCTCGCCAAGGCCGAAACCCTCGTCGAAGCCCTGCCCTACATGCAGCGCTATGCGGGCAAGACCTTCGTCGTCAAATATGGCGGCCACGCCATGGGCGACCCCGAAGCCGCCCGCGATTTCGCCGAGGATGTCGTGCTGATGAAGGCGGTCGGCATCAATGTCGTCGTCGTCCATGGCGGCGGGCCGCAGATCGGCGCGATGCTGAAGAAGCTGGGCGTCGAATCGCAGTTCGTCGGCGGCCTGCGCGTGACGGACGCGGAAACCGCCAAGATCGCCGAAATGGTGCTGGCAGGGTCCATCAACAAGGAAATCGTCGGCTGGATCGCCGGCGCGGGCGGCCGCGCGGTCGGCATTTCGGGCAAGGACGGCGGGCTGGTCGTCTGCGAGAAGGTGCTGGGCAAGCGGGAGGCGGACCCCAATTCGGGCATCGAGCGCAATGTCGACCTGGGTTTCGTCGGCGATCCCGTCTCGGTCGACCGCTCGATCCTCGACACGCTGGCGCAGAACGGCATCATCCCGGTCGTCGCGCCGGTGGGCATCGGCACCGACGGCCATACCTATAATGTCAATGCCGATACCATGGCCGGCGCGATCGCGGCGGAACTGAAGGCCGCGCGCTTCTTCCTGCTGACCGATGTCGCGGGCGTGCTCGACAAGCAGGGCCAGTTGCTGACCGACCTCGACCCCGCCGCCATCCATGTGCTGGAAGAGGATGGCACGATCAGCGGCGGCATGATCCCCAAGCTGGAAACCTGCGTCCGCGCGGTCGAGGGCGGGGTGGACGCCGCGGTCATCCTGGACGGGCGGGTACCGCACGCGATGCTGCTGGAAATCTTCACCGATCGCGGCGCGGGCACGCTGGTGCGGAAGTAGGTGCCGTCATGACGCTCACCACATTTCTCGTGCCGACCTATGTGCAGATGTTGAAGACGCTGTCGGGTTGGCTGGACAAGGCGCAGGCGCAATGTTCTGCCGCCGATGCGGAGGCTTTGCTGTCGGCGCGGCTGGCGCCCGACATGTTTCCACTGTCCACGCAGATCCGCTTTGCCTGCGTGCAGGCGTGGGAAGCGGTGTGTCGATTGCAGGGCGAGCCGTTTCCGGCATCTCTGGACGCGCTGTTGAACGAAGGGCGCGACGCGGGGGAACGCCCCGGTTCGATCGTCGACGCCAAGGCCCGGATCGCCGAAACCGTCGCCCTGCTGGAAGGACTGCCGACCGACGCGTTGGACATGGATGCCAGTGCGGCGATCGCGCACGCGCTGCCCAACGGCATGGTTCTGGACCTGACGGCCGAACAATATGCGCGGGACTGGACGCTGCCCCAATTCTACTTCCACCTCATGACGGCCTACGCGATCTTGCGGGCGCAGGGGGTGGCGCTGGGGAAAGCCGACTATGTAACACATATGTTGGGCCATGTCCGGCCCGGCACGCTTCCCGCAGCCTGATAGCCGCAAGCGGGGGTGGCCCGGCCCCGGCGGCAGAATTTGTCCTGTCGTTGGTGGATTTTGCGTCGCACCATTGTTGCGACACGCTAGGCTTGTGGCGAGGTGGCTGCCTCGGCTAGAGCGGCGTCCAAGCATCCTACGGAGACCTGTGTGTCCTACGCCCTCTATCAGATCATCGTCATCCTTCTGGATGTGCTGTGGTGGATCATCATCATCCAGGCGATCATGAGCTGGCTGATCGCCTTCAATGTCGTCAACATGGGCAATGATTTCGTCCGCACCGTCATGGTCGCGCTCGACCGGATGACCGCGCCCATCTATAACCCCATCCGCCGGGTGATGCCGGACCTCGGCGCGCTCGACCTGTCGCCGATGGTCGTGCTGCTCGCCATCCTCATCATCCGCCAGGCCATATTGCCGCCGCTCTTCGGAATGGTGTGACCGTCTGGACGCAGGCCGGCAACGACCTGCTGCTGAGCGTCCGGCTGACCCCCGGAGCGGCGAAGGATGACTTGGGCGGCGGCTGGACCGACGCGCACGGCGCGCGCTGGCTGTCGGCCCGCGTGCGCGCGGTACCGGAAAAGGGCAGGGCCAATGGCGCGTTGATTGCCCTGCTGTCGAAACGGCTGGATTGGCCCAAAGGGGCGATTTTGCTGGAATCGGGCGACACCAACCGGCTAAAGCGGCTGAGGATCATCGGCGGAGGACGCGCGTCGGCGCGCCTCGTCGCCCTTATCGATACATGGGTAGAAAAGACATGACCATCGGCAAGCTCATTGACGGCAAGGCCTTCGCGGCGGGACTGCGCGACAAGATTGCCAGCGGCGTCACGGACTTCACCGAACGGACCGGCCGCAAGCCGGGCCTGGCGGTCGTGCTGGTCGGCGAAGACCCGGCAAGCAGCGTCTATGTCCGCTCCAAGGGCAAGATGACCGTCGCGGTCGGCATGGAGAGCTTCGAGTTCAAGCGCCCCGACAGCATCGGCGAGGACGACCTGCTCGACCTGATCGAGGAGCTGAACCATGATGAGCGGGTCGATGGCATCCTGGTCCAGCTGCCGCTGCCCCGGCATATAGACGAGGCCGCGGTGATCGGCGCGATCGACCCGGCCAAGGATGTGGACGGCTTCCATGTCGTCAATGCAGGACGGCTGGCGACCGGGCAGGAGGCGCTGGTGCCCTGCACGCCGATGGGCTGCATCATGTTGCTGAAGGATGAGCTGGGCGACCTCAGCGGCATGGAGGCGGTGGTCGTCGGCCGCTCCAACATCGTCGGCAAGCCGATGGCGCAGCTGCTGCTGGCGGAAAACTGCACCGTCACCATCGCGCACAGCCGCACCCATGACCTGGCGAGCGTCGTCCATCGCGCCGACATCGTCGTCGCCGCCGTCGGCCGCGCGGAAATGGTCAAGGGCGAATGGATCAAGCCCGGTGCGACCGTGATCGACGTCGGCATCAATCGCGTCGCCGATACCGAGGAAGAGGGCAGGAGCCGCATTGTCGGCGACGTCGCCACCGCCGAGGCGCTGGCCCATGTCCGCGCCATCACCCCGGTGCCCGGCGGGGTCGGCCCGATGACGATCGCGGTGCTGCTGCGCAACACGCTGGTCGCCGCCCATGCCCGCGCCGGACTCGCGAAGCCGGAGGGGCTGTGAAGGGGCGGCTGGCGCTCCTGACCGCCAGCCTCTTCGCGCTGGTCGCCGCGAAACCCCCGATGCGCTTCCAGCCCGATCCCAGTTCGGTGATCGCGGCGGAAATCGCCTTCAACCGGCTGGCGCAGGAAAAGGGGCAATGGACCGCCTTCCGCGCGACGGCGGCCGACGACGCTGTGATGTTCGTGCCGCAGAAGGTGCTGGCCAGGGACTGGCTGAAGACGCAGGCCGACCCGCCCGCATCGGTGAGCTGGGCGCCGTCCATCGTCCATGTCTCCTGTGACGGCAATCTGGCCGCCAGCACCGGCAACTGGACGCGGCCGGACGGATCGGCCGGCTATTTCACGACGATCTGGCGGCGCGACAGGAAGGGGCGCTGGCAGTGGATTCTCGATCATGGCGACCGGCTGGCCGCGCCCCGCCCCGTGCCCGAGTTCCTGACGGGCAAGGTCGCCACCTGCAAGCGCGGCGCCCGCCCGGACGGACCGCCGCCGGGCGCAAAGCCGGGGAAGGGGAGCGACATGCCGCCGCCGCCCGACGAGAGCCTGGTCTGGAGCGCCGATGTCGCGCCCGACCTGAGCCGCCGCGTCACGGTGAAGATGTGGACCGGCGAAACCTATGAAACCGTGATCGACGACAGGGTGCAGGCGAGCGGAGTGGCCGGATCATGATCGCACTTTTCCTTTCCGCCTTCGTCACCCTGTTCGTGGTGATCGACCCGCCGGGCTGCGCTCCCATCTATGCCAGCCTGACCGCCGGCGCGAGCCAGGCGCAGCGCCGCGCGATGGCGATCCGCGCGGTCGGCATCGCGGCGGCGATCCTGCTGGTCTTTGCGCTGTGGGGCAAGCAGCTGCTGGGCGTGCTGGGCATCGCGCTCGACAGTTTCCGAATCGCGGGCGGCATCATGCTGTTCATCATCGCGATGGACATGGTGTTCGAAAAGCGCACCCAGCGGCGCGAGGACCGGGCGCAGAAGCTGAACGCCGAAGAGCCGCATGTCGAGGATGTGTCGGTCTTTCCCATGGCAATGCCGATGATCGCCGGGCCGGGATCGATCGCCACGGTCATGCTGCTGATGTCGCGCGCCAATGGCATCGCCGAACGCGGCGTCGTGCTGGGCGCGGTGGTGTTGACGCTGGCTTTGATGCTGGGATCGCTGCTGGCGGCTGGGCCGCTGATGGCGCTGCTGGGGCGGAAGATCGAGGCGGTCATCACGCGGCTGCTGGGCGTTCTGCTGGCGGCGCTGGCGGCGCAGTTTGTGATCGACGGGATCAAGGCGAGCTTCTAGGCGGCGCGGGGCGCCGGGCCTGGAGACGGGGAACCGGGGCGTGGACGGGGACAGGGGTGGCTTCGCATTCCGCCGCGCCGATTGACGCGGCGCAGCATCGCGGTCAGTTACGGGGCGAGAGAGGCAGGGTAGATGCGAATCGTCATCATCGACGACAGCGGGCTTCGCGCGACCGTCCTGGAGGAGGGGCTGCGCGAGGCGGGCTATGACGATATCCACATCGTCCCGCCGCGTGGCGCCTTCGTCGCGCGGCTGGAGCGCATGGCGCCCGACGTGGTGCTGATGGACCTGGGCAGCCCCAGCCGCGACACGCTGGAGGAGATGCTGACCGTCAGCCGCGCGCTCGCCCGGCCGATCGCCATGTTCGTCGACCAGTCGGACGACAGCATGATCGGCGCGGCGATCGACGCGGGCGTGTCTGCCTATGTCGTCGACGGCCTGCGCAAGGAGCGGGTGAAGCCGGTGCTGGAACTGGCGGTGCGGCGCTTCAACGCCTTCGCCAAGATCCAGACCGAGCTGGACGAGGCCCGCACCGCGCTCAGCGACCGCAAGATCATCGACCGCGCCAAGTCGATCCTGATGAACCAGCGCGGCCTTTCCGAACAGGATGCCTATGCGCTGCTGCGGTCGAGCGCGATGAACCAGGGCAAGAAGATCGTGGACGTGGCGCAGGCGCTGATCACCGCCAGCGACCTGCTGGGAGGAGGGCTATGACGACCGAACTGAAGATCGCCTTCCTGCCGCTGACCGACGCCGCTGTCCTGATCGCAGCGCGCGAGCAGGGCTTTGCCGAGGCGGAGGGGCTGGCGCTCCAGCTGGTGCGGACGACCAGCTGGGCGACGCTGCGCGACCGGCTGGTGTTCGGGCAGGTCCATGCCGCGCACATGCTGGCGCCGCTGGCGGTCGCCGTGACGCTGGGCCTCAGCCAGCAGGCCGCGCCGCTGGCCGCGCCCTACAAGCTGAACGTCAACGGCAACATGCTGGTGATGGCGACCGATTTCGCCAAGGCGCTGGAGCCGGACGTCGCCGCGCGGCTGGCCGACCCGCTGGGCACCGCGCATGATTTCGCCGCCGCGATCGGCCTGTGGCGGCGCAAGCCGGTGATCGGCGTCGTCCATCGCTTTTCCAGTCATGCGATCATGCTGCGCTACTGGCTGGCGAGCGCGGGGGTCGACCCGGACAAGGATGTGGTGCTGCGCGTGCTGCCGCCGTCGCTGACGGTGGAGGCGATGCGTGCGGGCGAGATTGACGGCTTCATCGCGGGCGAGCCATGGGGCAGCGCGGCGGTGGAGGCGGGGCTGGCGGAGACGGCGGCGATCGGCGAGCGCATCTGGCGGCGCGGCGTGGAGAAGGTGCTGGCCTTCCGCGAGCCCTGGCTGGAGGAAAATCCCGATACTGTCGACCGGCTGCTGCGCGCGCTGGCGCGGGCGGCGGCCTGGTGCGACGATCCGGCGAACCATGCGGCGCTGGCCGAGCTGATGGCGGCGGCGCGCTATGTCGACCAGCCCGCCGAGCTGATCCTGCGCGCGCTGGGCGGCCGGATCGTCGCGCGGGCGGGCGAGCCGGCGATCGCCAATCCTGATTTCATGCTGTTCAGCCGCGAAGCGACGCCCTTTCCGTGGCGCAGCCAGGCGCTGTGGATCTATTCGCAGCTGGTGCGCTGGAACATGGTGGCGCATGACGCCGCGACCGCGGCGAAGGCCGGGGCGGTGTTCCGTCCGGACATTTTCCGCCGTGCGCTGGCGGACAGCGACATGCCGATGCCCGGTGCCAGCATGAAGCTGGAAGGGGCGGTCGACCTGCCCTTGGCGGTGGGATCGCGCCGGGGCGAACTGACCCTGGGGCCGGACCGGTTTTTCGACGGGCGGGTGTTCGATCCGGAAAAGATCGACGATTTCCTGGCGGGGTTCGCGCAGCCGCGCTGAGCGGCCTTGATTTTTGTGCCTTGCAACATGGCGCGAATCGCGAGATACTATCGGAGTCGCGCGATGAAGCGCACGTAAATCGGATGCGCCGTCCCAAGGTGGGGATCGCGTTTCCTCACCAGATTTTACAGCAAAGCCGCTGACCGGGCTCACCCCATGGTGATGTCCGGCCTGCGGCTTTTTTCATGTCCATTCGCTTTAATTGGGGACGTAGCATGGCAACCGCTTATTGGGATCGCGAGGAAGAGGGCCGGGCGCCCGCGCCCGCGACGAGCTTCTGGAAGGCCGGCCACACGCCGACGCTGATCGCCGCCTTTCTCTATTTCGACCTCGCCTTCATGGTGTGGGTGCTGCTGGGTCCGCTGGCGCCGATGATTTCCAAGACGCTGGCCCTGACCCCCGCCGAAAAGGGGCTGATGGTCGCGACGCCGACGCTGGCCGGCGCGCTGCTGCGCGTGGTCAACGGCCTGCTGGTCGACCGCATCGGCCCGAAAATGTCGGGCGCCATCAGCCAGGTGATCGTGATCGCCGGGCTGTTCACCGCCTGGATGGCGGGGATCGACAGCTTCGCCGGCACGCTGGCGCTGGGCGTGATCCTGGGCTTTGCCGGGGCGAGCTTCGCGATCGCGCTGCCGCTCGCCAGCCGCTGGTATCCGGCCGAACATCAGGGCAAGGCGATGGGTCTGGCCGGCATGGGCAATTCGGGCACGGTGCTCGCATCGCTGTTCGCGCCGGGGCTGGCCAAGCTGTTCGGCTGGAATTCGGTGCTGGGCCTGGCCTGCATCCCGCTGACGATCGTGTTCATCGCCTATATGGTGATGGCGAAGGACGCGCCCAACGCGCCCGCGCCCAAGAAGCTGGTCGATTATTTCGCGCCCCTGAAGCAGGCCGATGCCTGGTGGCTGATGGCCTTCTACGCGGTGACCTTCGGCGGTTTCGTGGGCCTCGCCGCCAGCCTGCCGATCTACTTCACCGACCAGTTCGGCCTGACCCCGGTGGTCGCGGGATATTGCACCGCAGGATGCGTGTTCGCCGGGTCGCTGGTGCGGCCGATGGGCGGCGCGCTGGCCGACCGGATCGGCGGCGTCAAGGCGCTGATGATGGTCTATGTCGTCGCCGCGCTGGCGCTGGCGGGTGTCGCCTATTCGACCACGCTGGTCGGTGCGCTCGGCCTGTTCGTGATGGCGATGCTGGCGTTGGGCACCGGCAATGGCTCGGTCTTCCAGCTCGTGCCGCAGCGCTTCCAGGCGGAAATCGGCATCATGACCGGCCTGGTCGGCATGGCGGGCGGCATTGGCGGCTTCTACCTGGCCAGTTCGCTGGGCATCGCCAAGCAGTTCACGGGCAGCTTCGCGCCGGGCTTCCTGATCTTTGCCGGCCTTGCGATCCTGGCCTTTGCGGGCGTCGCGCTGGTCAAGACCAAGTGGCGTGCGACCTGGAATACCGGCGCGCGCATCTGAGTTGGAGAGGAGGGCGGCGGCCGTTACGGACCGCCGCCCCAGCTTTTTCGCCAGCGCGGCGTGGAATCGCTTGAGCTGGCCGACGATTCGCTTTATGTTGCAGTGCAAAGGACGAGGTTGTCCTTCCTACCATAGCCGCACTGGTCCAGGGACGGATCAGCAAGGCGCAAATGATGGCAAGGCCGCCATCCAGACTTTCGGTTTTCGAACCGGGGGTCCGGATGGCGGCCTTTTTGTTTTTTCTTTTCCGGAGACGCAGGGATGGAGTTTCAGGTCAAGGACGAGGATCGGACGGAGGCGCAGGACGACATCCTGGTGCCGTTCGAGGATGTCCGTGAACATTTGGTGGTCGTGGGCAACGGCATGGCCGGTTGCCGGGCGGTCGAGGAACTGCTGGCGCGGGATGCGGGACGCTACCGCGTCACCATCTTCGGCGCAGAGCCTTATGTGAACTATAACCGCATCATGCTCTCGCCGGTGCTGGCCGGCGAAAAGAGCTTCGACGACATCATCATCAACACGCGCGAATGGTATGCCGACAATGGCATAGAGCTGATCGCGGGTGATCCGGTTACGGCGATCGACCGCACCGCCAAGACCGTCACGAGCCACTCGGGTCGCACCATGGGCTATGACAAGCTGCTGATCGCCACCGGCTCCGATCCCTTCATCATCCCGGTTCCGGGCAAGGATCTGCCCGGCGTCATCAGCTTCCGCGACATGAAGGATGTCGACACCATGCTTGCCGCCGCCGATGCGGGCGGGGACGCGGTCGTGATCGGCGGCGGCCTTCTGGGCCTGGAAGCCGCGCATGGCCTGACCCTGCGCGGCATGAAGGTGACGGTCATCCACCTGATGGACACGCTGATGGAGCGGCAGCTCGACGAGGCCGCCGGCTGGCTGCTCAAGAGCGCGCTGGAGGCACGCGGCCAGACCATCCTGACCGGCGCCAACACCGAAGCCATCTATGGCGACGGCAAGGTCGAGGGCGTCCGGCTGAAGGACGGGCGCGAGATTCCGGCGAGCCTGGTCGTCATGGCGGTGGGCATCCGCCCGTCGACGGCGCTGGCCCGCGAAGCGGGGCTGGAGGTCAATCGCGGCATCAAGGTCGACGATCACATGGTCACGAGCGACCCCGACGTGCTGGCGGTCGGCGAGTGTGTCGAGCATGACGGCAATGTCTACGGCCTCGTCGCGCCGCTCTGGGACATGTGCCGCAGCCTCGCCGACGGTCTGACCGACCAGCACACGGGCTACAAGGGTTCGGTCACCTCGACCAAGCTCAAGGTCGCCGGGCTGGACGTTTTCTCCGCCGGTGACTTCTCCGGTGGCGAAGGTTGCGAGGATATCGTCCTGCGCGATGCGTCGCGCGGCGTCTACAAGCGCGTCGTGGTCAAGGAAGACCGGATCGTCGGCGCGGTGCTCTATGGCGACACGGCGGACGGCGGCTGGTATTTCGACCTGCTGAAGCGCGAAGAGGATGTCAGCGACATTCGCGACCTGTTGATCTTCGGCCAGGCCTTCGCCTCGGGAGGGGGCGCGCTGGACCCTAAGGCGGCCGTTGCGGCGCTCTCGGACGATGCCGAGATCTGCGGCTGCAACGGCGTCAGCAAGGGCCAGGTCGTCGCCTGCATCGAAGCGGGCAATTGCTCGCTCGACGCGGTTCGCGCCGGGTGCAAGGCGTCGGCCAGCTGCGGCAGCTGCACCGGTCTGGTCGAGAATCTGCTTAGCGTGGTGCTGGGCGACGAGGTGAAGTCCGGCCCCAAGACGATGTGCAAATGCACCAGCTTCACCCATGACGATGTCCGTCGCGAGATCGTGGCGCAAAATATGCGCTCGATCCCGGAGGTGATGCAGTTGCTGCACTGGTCGACCCCGGACGGCTGTTCCTCCTGCCGCCCTGCGCTCAACTATTATCTGCTCTGCGCGCTGCCGGGCGAATATCAGGACGATCAGCAGAGCCGCTTCGTCAATGAGCGGATGCACGCCAATATCCAGAAGGACGGCACCTACTCGGTCGTCCCGCGCATGTGGGGCGGCCTCACCAACCCGCGCGAGCTGCGCGCGATCGCGGACGTGGTCGAGAAATATGACGCCCCGATGGTGAAAGTCACCGGCGGCCAGCGCCTCGACATTTTCGGCATCAAAAAGGAAGACCTGCCCGCCGTCTGGGCCGACCTCAATGCCGCGGGCATGGTGTCGGGCCATGCCTATGGCAAGTCGCTGCGCACGGTGAAGACCTGCGTCGGGTCCGAATGGTGCCGCTTCGGCACGCAGGATTCGACCGGCCTTGGCGTCAAGATCGAGCGGATGACCTGGGGGTCGTGGATGCCCCACAAGTTCAAGATCGCGGCATCGGGCTGCCCCCGCAACTGCGCGGAGGCGACGATCAAGGATTTCGGCGTGGTGTGCGTCGACTCGGGCTATGAACTGCATGTCGGGGGCAATGGCGGCATCCATGTCCGCGCCACCGACCTGCTCTGCAAGGTCGCGACCGAGCAGGAGGCGCTCGATTATTGCGCCGCCTTCATCCAGCTCTATCGCGAGGAAGCGCGCTATCTGGAGCGCACCGCGCCCTGGATCGAGCGGGTCGGCGTCGACTATATCAAGAGCCGGATCGTCGAGGACGAGGCAGGCCGGGAAGCACTGCGCGCCCGCTTCCTCTATTCGCAAAGCTTCAGCCAGGACGATCCCTGGGCCGAGCGTGCCGCCGGCCAACATGCCGAGCTGCATCAGCATCTCCAGCCCATCTCCATCGCAGCGGAGTGAACGACATGACCGACTGGATCGACATCGGAACGCTGGCCGACATTCCCCAGCGCGGCGCCCGCACGGTGCAGATCGAAGGGCAGAAGGAAATCGCCGTTTTCCGCACCGGCGACGACCAGATCTTCGCGCTGGTCAACGAATGCCCGCACAAGAAGGGGCCGCTGAGCCAGGGCATCGTCCACGGCCACAGCGTCGCCTGCCCGCTGCACAACTGGAACATCGCGCTCAAGACCGGCGAGGCGCAGGGCGCGGACGAGGGCTGCACCCCGACCATCGCGGTCAGGCAGGATGGCGACCGCATCCTCATCGCTCGGCCCGCCGCGCTGAAGGCGGCGGCATGAGCTTTCGGTCCCTGTCGCTGGCGGCAGGGGCCGGGGTGGAGGATGGGTGCCGGCCATCCCTTGCGGCACGCGCCTCCACCCAGTTTTCCCTTTTCGGATCAAGAGGTAAGGCATGACAGAGGCCATCCGCACCACCTGCGCCTATTGCGGCGTCGGCTGCGGCATTTCGGCCACGCCGACCGGGCCGCGATCGGTCATCATCAAGGGCGACGAGGCGCACCCGGCCAATGGCGGGCGCCTCTGCTCCAAGGGCACGCATCTGGGCGAAACGGTGGGGCTGACCGGTCGGCTGCTGCATCCCATGATCGGCAACAAGCGCGCCAGCTGGGACAAGGCGCTGGACCTGGTCGCGAAGAAATTTCGCGAAACCGTCGAACGGTACGGCCCGGACAGCGTGGCCTTCTATGTCTCCGGCCAGTTGATGACCGAGGATTATTATGTCGCCAACAAGCTGATGAAGGGCTTTATCGGTTCGGCGAACATCGACACCAATAGCCGCCTGTGCATGTCGAGCGCGGTCGCCGGGCATAACCGGGCATTCGGCGAGGATGTGGTGCCCGCCAGCTATGACGATCTGGAAGAAGCGGACCTGATCGTCCTGGTCGGGTCCAACACCGCCTGGTGCCACCCGATCGTCTATCAGCGCATCCAGGCCGCCCGTGCCGCGCGCGGCACGAAGCTGGTCGTCATCGACCCGCGCCGCACCGAAACCTGCGAGGGCGCGGACCTGCATCTGGCCGTGAAGCCCGGCACCGACGTCGCGCTGATGAACGGGCTGCTCGCATGGGTAGCGGCGCAGGGCATCACCGATCCGGCCTATATGGCCGATCATGTGAACGCCCCCGAAGGCTTCTGGGAGCATATCCGCGACGGCCACGATCTGTGGACTACGGCGAAAACCTGCGACATCGCGCCCGCGCTGCTGGAACAATTCTACAAGCTGTTCGCCGCCACGCCGCGCACCGTCACCCTGTTCAGCCAGGGCATCAACCAGTCGATCCGCGGGACCGATCAGGTCAATGCGATCATCAACGTCCACCTCGCCACCGGCCGCATCGGCAAACCGGGCGCGGCGCCCTTCTCGATCACCGGCCAGCCCAATGCCATGGGCGGGCGCGAGGTCGGCGGCCTTGCCTCGACGCTGGCGGCGCATATGGACTTCGCGCCCGACAATGTCGCGCGCGTCGGCCGCTTCTGGGCCGCGCCGACGATGGCGACCAAGCCGGGGCTGAAGGCGGTCGACCTGTTCCGCGCGATCAACGAAGGGCGGATCAAGGCGCTGTGGATCATGGCGACCAACCCCGCCGTTTCTCTGCCTGACGCTGGCCGGGTCCGCGAGGCGCTGGAGGCGGTTCCCTTCCTCGTCGTGTCGGACATCATGGCCGATACCGACAGCTCGACCCATGCCGATGTCCGCCTGCCCGCCGCCGGGTGGGGCGAGAAGGACGGCACCGTCACCAATTCGGACCGCACCGTCAGCCGCCAGCGCCCCTTTTTGGCGTTGCCCGGCGAGGCCAAGCCCGACTGGTGGATCGTCACGCAGGTCGCGCGCCGCATGGGCTGGCGCAACGCCTTCGCCTATGACCGGCCCGCCGACATCTGGCGCGAACATGCGCGCCTGACCGCCTATCAGAATGATGGCGCGCGGCTGCTCAACCTGCGGGCGCAGGCCACGATCGGCAATGATGCCTATGACGCGATGGAGCCGTTCCGCTGGGGCGGGGAGAAGCCCTTCGCAAAAGGCGGCTTCACCACCCCAGACGGCAAGGCGCGGCTGGTGCTGACGAAGCAGATGGACATTCAGGAGCCGCTGAAACAGTGGCCGATGACGCTCAACACCGGGCGCTATCGCGACCAGTGGCACACGATGAGCCGCACCGGCCTGGCCCCCAAGCTGGCGCGCCACCGCGAGGAGCCGCTGGTGGAAATCCACCCGCGCGACGCCGAGGAACTGGGCATCGTCGACCGCGATCTGGCGCGGGTCCAGACCGCGCAGGGCAACAGCATCTTCCGCGTGCGCGTGAGCGACGGCCAGCGGCCGGGCGAGATCTTCACCCCGATCCACTGGACCGACCAGACCAGCAGCGGCGGCCGCACCGGCCTGTTGCCGCGCCCGTTGGTCGATCCTCATTCGGGCCAGCCGGGTTTCAAGTCGACCCCGGCCAGCGTCGAGAAGGTCGCGACCGAATGGAAGGGCTTCCTCATCCTGCGCGGGTCGGAGCCGGTGAAGCTGCCCTGCCTCTGGGCGACGAAGATCAGCGTGCCGGGCGGCGCGCTCTACGAGATCGCGGGCAATGGCGATCCTGCGCGGCTGGAGGCGTTCCTGCCCAAGGGCGACCGGGTCGAGGCCATGGACATGACCCGTGGCACCCGCCGCGTCGCGATCATCAGCGAGGGCAGGCTGCGCGGCGTGCTGTTCGTGACGCGCACCGGCCTGCTGCCCTCGCGCGACTGGCTGATCCGCCAGTTGGAGGTCGAAGGGGTGGGCGGCTCGGTGCTCGCCGCGCGCGGGCCGGGCAGCCAGCCGGACAAGGGCGCGACCATCTGCGTCTGTTTCGACATCGGCCTCAACCAGATCGTTGCCGCGATCCGCGACCAGCAACTGGTCGACGTGCCCGCCGTGGGCAAGGCGCTGGGCGCCGGGACCAATTGCGGATCGTGCCGCCCCGCCATCGCCAATATCCTCGCTCAAGCCCAATCCACGCAGGAGACGCTCCATGCAGCCGAATGACCTTATCGCGCCGGGTGAAGTCTGGCTGGTGGGCGCGGGACCGGGCGATCCGGACCTGCTGACCCGCAAGGCGGAAAAGCTGATCGCCGCCGCCGACATCATATTCTACGACGCGCTGGTGGGGCCGGGCGTGCTGGACCTGATCCCGACGGGTGTCGAACAGGTGAGCGTCGGCAAGCGTTCGGGCCGCCACTCCAAGGCGCAGGACAGCATCAACGACCTGCTGCTGGCGGCGGCGAAGGCGGGCAAGCGCGTCGTGCGGTTGAAGGGCGGAGACCCATCGGTGTTCGGCCGCTCGGCGGAGGAGATGGAGCATCTGGCGCGCGACGGCGTGCGCTTCCGCATCTGCCCCGGCATCACCACGGCCAGCGCGGCGGCAGCGAGCGGCCATGCCTCGCTCACCCTGCGCGGCGTGGCGCGCGGGTTGACCTTGGTGACGGCACATCTCAATGCCGGGGAGCCGCTCAAGCTGGACTGGGCAGCGCTGGCGCGGCCGGGCGGGACGCTCGGCATCTATATGGGCCGGGCGGCGGCGGGCGAGATCAGCCGGTCGCTGATCGCCGCCGGGCGCGATCCCGAAACGCCGGTGATGGTGGCGGTCAATGTCTCGCTGCCCAGCGAGCGGCTGATCCGGGGGAAGCTCTCTGCGCTCGCCTTCCTGGTGGCGACGATCAGTGACGAAGACCCGACCCTGCTGCTGATTGGGGAGGCGGTGGCGGGCACGCACTGCCCGACGGACGTGGCAGCGAGCGTGGCGTTGCCGGCTTAGCGCCGACTTCAAGTCCGTTTCGCCCTGTCGGCGCAGGCTCAGCCCGAATGGAGTCAGGAGGAAAGGCTAGCCAGATCCTCCGGCCGGTTGATGTTGGGCAGGACCAGTCCCGGCATCTCCACCACCCGCACATGGATGCGGTCCAGCCACCCGGCGATGGAGCGGTTATTCTCCTCGCCCAGATGGGCGTCCAGTTCGAACGCCAGCGAGGTGGGCCACCAGCCGAGCAGTTGCTGGCCTTGCAGGATCGCGGCGCCGTCGCCGATCAGCGCGGCGGGGAGGTCGGCGGGATAATAGGGCATGTCGCAGCCGGTGGTCAGCACGCCGACGAAACCGTGGCTGAGCGCATGGTGCAGCGCCGCGTTGAGGCCGCCCAATGGTCCCATGTCGGAATGCGGCCGGTCGGCCAGCCCGGCGCCTTCGGTGTCGGGGCGACCGCAGATCACCACCTCCGCCACATGGGGCGCCAGCCCCGCCACGGCATGGTCGAGCAGCCTTTTTCCGTCGAGCAGGGCCAGCGCCTTGTCGCTGCCGAAACGGCTGGAGTGTCCACCGGCCAGCACGGCGCCCAATATCGGTCCGTTGCGCATATCCGCCTCCGTGATAGTCGCCCTCTATAAAGACGGGACTGGCTGCACTATAGCAGATATATGCAGACCCGCCTCGTCGAATATTTCCTGGCGCTGGAGCGCGAAGGCCATTTCGCGCGGGCGGCGGCCCAATGCCATGTGTCGCAACCGACCCTGTCGGCCGGCATCGCCACGCTGGAGGCGCAACTGGGCAAGCGGCTGATCCGCCGGGACCGCAAATATGCCGGGCTGACGGCGGAGGGAGAGGCGATCCTGCCCTGGGCGCGGCAACTGGTGGCGGCGGCGGAGGCGCTGGGGCAGGCCGCGGAAACGGCGCGCGGGCCGTTGAAGGGCGAACTGCGACTGGGCGCGATCCCGGCCGCCATGCCCGCGATCGGCTGCCTCGCCGCAGCGATGCTGGCGCGGCATCCGGGGCTGAATATTTCGGTGCGGGCGCTGACATCCCGGCAGATCGAGCGCGAACTGGCGGCGTTCGAGCTGGACGCGGGGTTGACCTATCTCGATTTCGAGCCGCCCGCCCATGCCCTCTCCGTCCCGCTCTATGTCGAGCGGACCATGTTGGTGAGCGCGGTGACGGGCGTGCCCATTCCCGACCCGCTCGACTGGGCGGCTCTCGCCACGCTGCCGCTCTGCCTGCTGCATCAGGGGATGCAGAACAGGCGGATTCTCGACGCACGGCTGGCCGAGCGTGGGCTGGCGCTGCGACCCCTGGTGACGGCGGACAGCTATGTCGCGCTGCTCGGGCTGGTGCAGCAGGGGCGGCTCTGCTCGATCATTCCGGACAGTCATGCGACACTGCTGGAGGGGCTGGCCTGGGCGCGCACGCGCCCCTTGCCGGATATGGGGGAGGGCAGCCGGGTCGGCGTGATCGTGTCGGACAGCGCGCCGATGGGACCGCTGGCGCAGGCGGTGCTGGGAGTCGCGCGCGAACTGCGCCTGCCGCCGGGATTTCGGGTCGGTTGATAGGATTCTTCTATCAGCCATGGCAGGCTTCGATTTGACCCCTCGGCCGCGCGGGCGCAGGATCGCGGCCAAAATCGGGCCAGGACAGCAGGCCAGGGATGCAGGATATGATGGAAGATTTTGTCACGGAGTGGACCGCGCGCCATGGCGCGACGCGCGATCGGCTGTTGCCGCTGCTTCATGCAGTGCAGGCGGAGGCGGGGCATATCGACGATGCGCTGGTCCCGGCGATTGCGAAGGCACTGAACCTCAGCCGCGCGGACGTCCATGGCGTCGTCACCTTCTATCATGATTTCCGCCGCGCGGCGCCCGGCCGCCATGTGGTGAAGCTGTGCCGCGCGGAAAGCTGCCAGGCGCGCGGCGGCGCGGCGATCGAACGGACGGCGGCGCAGCGTCTGGGCGTGGCGATGGGCGAGACGCGCGGCGACGGGCAGGTGGCCCTGGAGCCGGTCTATTGCCTGGGCCTGTGCGCCATCGGCCCCAATGCGCTGGTCGACGGCCGACCGGTGGCGCGAATCGACGCCGCCGCGCTGGAGCGGATCGCGCTGGAGGTGGCGGCATGAGGGTGTTCGTGAGTCGCGACATGGCCTCCGTCGCGCTCGGCGCGGACGATGTGGCACGCGCCTTCGTCGACGCCGGCTGCAATGTGGTGCGGACCGGGTCGCGCGGGCTGTTCAGCATCGAGCCGCTGGTCGAGGTGGAGACGGACGAAGGCCGCATCGGCTTCGGTCCCGTCGGGCCGGGGGATGTGGCGGCGATACTGGATGGCACGCACGCGGCGCGGCTGGGCCGGGTGGAAGCGCTGCCCTTCTTCGCCTCGCAGCAGCGTTTCACCTTCGCCCGCTGCGGCATCACCGATCCGCTGAGCCTTGCCGACTATGCCGCGCATGGCGGCTGGCAGGGGTTGGCCGCGGCGCGGGCGCAGTCGCCACAGGCCGTGATCGACGCCGTCAAGGCGTCGGGCCTGCGCGGGCGTGGCGGCGCGGGCTTCCCCACCGGCATCAAGTGGCAGACGGTGTTGGATGCGCCCGGCGCCGAGAAATATATTGTCTGCAACGCCGATGAGGGCGACAGCGGCACCTTCGCCGACCGGATGCTGATGGAAGGCGATCCATTCTGCCTGATCGAGGGCATGGCGATCGCAGCCCATGCGGTGGGTGCGGGCCATGGCTATATCTATATCCGCTCCGAATATCCCTATTGCATCACGACCATGCGCGCGGCGATCGACGCGTCGGCGCATCTGGTCGCGCCCTTCGTGCTGGAGGTGCGCGAGGGTGCGGGCGCCTATGTCTGCGGCGAGGAAACGGCGCTGCTCGACAGCATCGAGGGCAAGCGAGGCCAGGTACGCGCCAAGCCGCCCCTGCCGGCGCTGCAAGGTCTGTTCGGCCAGCCGACCGTCATCAACAATGTGCTGAGCCTGGCGGCCGTGCCGTTCGTCCTGGCCCAAGGAGCAGACGCCTATGCGGCGGTCGGTTTCGGCAAGTCGCGCGGCACCATGCCGGTGCAGCTGGCGGGCAATGTGAAGCATGGCGGCCTCTACGAGATCGGCTTCGGCATCACCCTTGGCGAGCTGGTGAACGACATCGGCGGCGGCACGGCGAGCGGTCGCCCGGTGCGCGCGGTCCAGGTGGGCGGGCCGCTGGGCGCCTATTTCCCGCCGTCCATGTTCCATCTGCCCTTCGATTATGAAGCGTTTACGGCTGCGGGTGGCCTCATCGGCCATGCCGGGATCACCCTGTTCGACGACAGCGTGGACATGGCGCATATGGCGCGCTTTGCGATGGAGTTCTGCGCGGTGGAAAGCTGCGGCAAATGCACCCCCTGCCGCATCGGATCGACCCGCGGGGTGGAGATCATGGACCGGATCATCGGTGCGCGCGATGCCGCACCGTCAGGCGCGGGTGGAGCGGTCGGCGGCTATCTCGACAAGGCGCTCTATTCCCGTTCCCCCGCTCGTATCGACACCTCGCTCGACGCGCAGACCGCCCTTCTGCGCGACCTGGCCGACACGATGAAATATGGCTCGCTCTGCGCGCTGGGCGGTTTCACGCCCTATCCGGTGCTGAGTGCGCTCGACCATTTCCCCGAGGATTTCGGCGCTTCTGCGCCTTTGAAGGAGGCCGCGGAATGAGCTTTTCCCGCGAAACCGACCATGGCACCCCACCGGCGCTCGCCACCGGCAACAGCGTCACCCTGACCATCGACGGCCAGAGCGTCACCCTGCCCGAAGGCACCAGCATCATGCGCGCCGCCTCGCTGCTGGGCGGCTCCATCCCGAAACTCTGCGCGACCGACAGCGTCGAAAGTTTCGGCTCCTGCCGCCTCTGCCTGGTCGAGGTGGAGGGGCGCAATGGCTATCCCGCCTCCTGCACCACGCCGGTCGCGCAGGGCATGGTGGTCCGCACCCAGAGCGATCGCATCAAGCAGCTGCGGCGCGGGGTGATGGAACTCTATATCTCCGACCATCCGCTCGACTGCCTGACCTGCGCCGCCAATGGCGACTGCGAATTGCAGGAACAGGCCGGCGCGGTCGGGTTGCGCGACGTGCGCTACGGCTATGACGGCGCGACCAACATGGGGCAGGCGAAGGACCAGTCGAACCCCTATTTCGATTTCGATCCCAGCAAGTGCATCGTCTGTTCGCGCTGCGTGCGGGCTTGCGAGGAGGTGCAGGGGACGTTCGCCCTCACCATCGAGAACAAGGGATTCGAATCCAAAGTCGCCGCTTCGCAAGGCGAGGATTTTCTCGGCTCCGAATGCGTGTCCTGCGGCGCCTGCGTTCAGGCCTGCCCGACCGCCAGCCTGATCGAGAAGGCGGTGGTGGAGGTCGGCACGCCCGACCGCGCCGTCGTCACCACCTGCGCCTATTGCGGCGTCGGCTGCACCTTCCGCGCGGAAATGCGGGGCGAGGAACTGGTGCGGATGGTGCCGTGGAAGGAAGGCAAGGCCAATCGCGGCCATAGCTGCGTCAAGGGCCGCTTCGCCTGGGGCTATGCCCAGCATCAGGACCGTATCCTCAACCCCATGATCCGCGCATCGGTGGACGAGCCGTGGCGCGAAGTGTCGTGGGAGGAGGCGATCGCCCATACCGCGTCGGAGTTCCGCCGCATCCAGGCGCAATATGGAACGCGCAGCATCGGCGGCATCACGTCCAGCCGCTGCACCAACGAGGAAACCTTCCTCGTCCAGAAGCTGATCCGCCAGGGGTTCGGCAACAACAATGTCGATACCTGCGCCCGCGTCTGCCACTCGCCGACCGGCTACGGCCTCAAGACTACCTTCGGCACGTCGGCGGGGACGCAGGATTTCGACAGCGTGATGCAGTCGGACGTGATCCTGGTGATCGGCGCCAATCCCACGGACGGGCACCCGGTATTCGCGTCGCGCATGAAGAAGCGCCTCCGTCAGGGCGCGAAGCTGATCGTCGTCGATCCGCGCCGCACCGATCTGGTCAAGTCGCCCCATATCGAGGCGGAGCATCACCTGCCCCTGCGCCCGGGCACCAATGTCGCCATGCTGACGGCGATGGCGCATGTGATCGTCACCGAGAAACTCTATGACGAGGCGTTCATCCGCGCACGCTGCGACTGGGACGAGTTCGTGGACTGGGCGGACTTCGTGTCGCAACCCGCCCGCTCTCCCGAAGCGATCGAGCCGCTGACCGGGGTGAAGGCCGACGCGGTGCGCGCCGCCGCGCGGCTCTACGCGACCGGGGGGAACGGGGCGATCTATTATGGCCTTGGCGTCACCGAACATAGCCAGGGCAGCTCGACCGTCATGGCGATCGCCAATCTCGCCATGGCCACCGGCAATATCGGGCGCGAGGGCGTGGGCGTGAACCCGCTGCGGGGCCAGAATAATGTGCAGGGCGCCTGCGACATGGGCAGCTTCCCGCATGAATATAGCGGCTATCGCCATGTGTCGGACGATGCCACCCGCAAGCTGTTCGAAACCGCCTGGGGCGTTGCCCTCGACAGCGAGCCGGGCCTTCGCATCCCCAACATGCTCGACGCGGCGACCGACGGGACGTTCAAGGGGCTGTTCATCCAGGGCGAGGACATCCTCCAGTCCGACCCCAACACCCATCATGTCGCGGCGGGCCTCGCGGCGATGGAATGCGTGGTGGTCCAGGACCTGTTCCTCAACGAAACCGCCAATTACGCGCATGTCTTCCTGCCCGGATCGACCTTCCTCGAAAAGGACGGCACCTTCACCAACGCCGAACGCCGCATCCAGCGCGTGCGCAAGGTGATGGCGCCACTCAATGGCCCAAATGGCCAGGGCTATGCCGACTGGGAGATCGTGCAATTGGTCGCGAACGCCATGGGCCTCGACTGGACCTACGATCATCCTTCGCAGATCATGGACGAGATCGCCGCGCTCACCCCGACCTTCGCCGGCGTCCATTATGACCGGCTGGACGCGGAACGATCGCTGCAATGGCCCGCCAATGATGCCGCGCCCGACGGCACCCCGACCATGCACATCGACGGCTTCGTGCGGGGAAGGGGCAAGTTCGTCGTGACCGACTATGTGCCCACGGATGAAAAGACCGGGCCGCGCTTCCCGCTGCTGCTGACCACCGGGCGCATCCTCAGCCATTATAATGTCGGCGCGCAGACCCGGCGCACCGCCAATACCGCCTGGCACCCGGAGGACCGGCTGGAAATCCATCCCAGCGACGCCGACAATCGCGGTCTCAAGGATGGCGACTGGGTGACGTTGCGCAGCCGGGCGGGGGAAACGACGCTGCGCGCGATCCTCACCGAACGGGTCGCGCCCGGCGTGGTCTACACCACCTTCCACCATCCCGAAACGCAGGCCAACGTCATCACCACCGACTATTCGGACTGGGCCACCAACTGCCCGGAATATAAGGTGACGGCGGTGCAGGTGTCGGCGTCCAACGGGCCGAGCGACTGGCAGCGCGACTATGCCGAGCAGGCCCGCCACAGCCGCCGCATTGCGCCGCTGGAAGCAGCCGAATAGGATCGCGGGGATGAGCGACGAAAATGATGTCATGTCGACCGGCGACCGGCTGATCTACATGGCCAACCAGATTGCCCGCAACCTGGCGGCGCAGGGCGAGGCGGAAGCGGTCGCGGCGACGGCGGACCATATCGCCAGCTTCTGGGACCCGCACATGCGCGCGCGCATCGGGCTGCTCGCGGCGGAGAAGCCCGATGCGCTGTCGCCGATCGCGGCCGCGGCCGTCCGCCGGATCGCCCGTTGACCGATCTGCTGGAGCAGGAAACGGCGCTTGTCCGCCTGTCCTTCGATCGGCTGACGCCCGATGGCGCGACGCAGGCGGTCGAGCGCGCGCTGGCGGAAGAAGTGCCGGTCGCGATCGAATTCAACGGCATTGGCTATGCCGTGCTGATGGCGACGCCGCAACATCTGGACGATCTGGTGCTGGGCTTTGCGCTGGCCGAACGGCTGATCGGGCGGGAGGATGCGCCGTTCGATGTCGACGTGCATCGCACCGCGCAGGGCATCATCGCCCGCGCCACGCTGCCGCCCGAACGCACCGGCGCGCTGCTGGACCGGGTGCGCCACCGGGCGACCGACAGCGCCTGCGGCCTGTGCGGGATCGAGAATCTTGAGCAGGCGATCCGGCCGCTGCCGCGCGTGAGCGCGGCGACGCGAGCGGATCGCGCGGCGATTTTCCGCGCGCTGGCGGCGCTGGGCGATCATCAGCCGTTGAACGCCGCCACCGGCGCGGCCCATGCCGCTGCCTGGGTCGGGGCGGACGGGACGATCCGGCTGGTGCGGGAGGATGTCGGCCGGCACAATGCGTTCGACAAGCTGGTCGGCGCGATGATGCGCGCCGGCGCGGGCTGGGACGGCGGCTTCGCGCTGCTGTCCTCGCGCTGCTCCTATGAACTGGTGGAAAAGGCGGCGTTGGCCGATTGTCCGCTGCTCGTCACCATTTCCGCGCCGACGCGGCTGGCGGCCGATCGGGCGGCGGAAGCGGGTCTGCCGCTGGTGGTGCTGGCCCGGTCCGATGCCCTGCTGGCGCGGGAGCCGGGGTGAAGGGCTGAAAGCCAGGCAAATATTCGTCATTCCCGCCTTCGCGGGAATGACGGTAATGGTACGGGTCTAGCGAAACACCCATTGCCGGTTGAGCAGGAAGACGATCCCCGGCGTCACGAAGATCATGGGGGGGATGGGCGACCATGCGGGCCAGCCCATATGGGTGACGCACAGCCAGACCCAGAGCGCGTTGAGCGCATAGCTGACCAGCGAGACGGCGACGAACCGCGCCCCGCGCGCGGCGTGGCCGTCATCGGCCTGGCCATGGCCGCGAAAGGTGATGGCGCTGTGCGAGACATAGCCGATGCAGACCGCCGCGCCATAGCCGATCAGGTTGGCGATCTGGACATGCAGCCCCGCAAGCGCGGCGAGGCACCAGTAGATGCCGGCCTGGCAGGCGGTGACGAACAGGCCGGTCAGGCCATAGCGGACGATCTGCCAGAACAGCGCCCGATGTTCGGGCGACAGCCGCTGCGCGAATTTCATGATGGTCCCCGTTGCGCTTTGACGCGCAGCCTCTAATCCACGCGCATGACCTTGCATAGCGGTGAAACCCTGCGCGCGCGCGCCTGCCGGCTGGCGGCGCTCCTGTCCGTCCATGGCGCGCGCCACTGGAAATGGCTGACCTTCCTGCTGTGGATCATCGTCGCCGTCACCTTCGTGGCGACGCGCTGGCCGGCGGTCCACTGGCTGGTGCTCAGCGATACCGACGACAATATCCGCTATGTCCAGGTGAAGGACTGGCTCGCGGGGCAGGGCTGGTACGACCTGCGCCAGTATCGGCTCGATCCGCCGGGCGGGGCCGACATCCACTGGTCGCGCATCGTCGACATCCCGCTGGCCGGGCTGATCCTCTTCTTCCGCGCCTTCGTCGACCAGGGGCTGGCTGATCGCCTCGCCTGCGCCATCGCGCCGCTGCTGCCGCTGCTGCTGCTGATGCTCAGCCTGGGCTTCATCGGGCGGCGGCTGGCCGGTCCCAATGGCTGGGCGCTTGCCGTCCTGGCGCCGCTCGCCGCGCAGATGGGCCTGGGCATGTATGCGCCGATGCGGATCGACCATCATGGCTGGCAACTGGCGCTGGCGCTGACCATGCTGGCGGGCGTGATCGACGCCAACCGGCTGCGCGGCGGGGTGATGGCCGGGGTCAGCAGCGCGCTGTCGATCGCGATCGGCATGGAAATGATCGTCTATCTGGCGGCGGGCGGCGGCCTCATCGCGCTGCGCTGGGTGTTCCGGCCGGGCGCGGAGCGGCGGATGCTGCCCTATGCGCTGAGCCTGGCGGGCGCGACCTCGCTCTTCTACCTGCTCTTCGCCAGCTACGCCAACCGGGCGATGGTCTGCGACGCGCTGTCGCCCGTCTGGGTGGCGGTGTTCGGCGCGGCGGGCGCGGGGATGGTGATCCTGTCGCTGGCGCCCCTGCGTGGCTGGCCGGTGCGGCTGGCCGCGGGCGCGGTCGTGGGCGGGGCGGTGGCGCTGTTCTTCTGGATGAACTGGCCGCAATGCCTGCGCCCCTATCAGATTTCGCCCGAACTGGAGCGGCTGTGGCTCGCCAATATCCGGGAAGCCAAGCCGATCACCGCGCAGGCGCAAAGCCTGGTCGTGCCGCTGCTGGCGATCCCGGCGGCGGGCCTTGTCGGCCTGCTCTGGGCGCTGTGGGATTCGCGGCGCGACGCGGAACGGCTTTGGGCCTGGGCGACGGTGGGGCTGATGATGCTCTTTTCGACCGCCTTGCTCTTCTGGCAGCTGCGCGCCGGGCCGGCGGCGCAGTTGCTGGCGATCCCGCCCGCCGCGTGGGCCGCGCACCGGCTGGTCGCGGCGGTGCTGACGGGCAGCCGCAGGGCGCGGATCGCGGCGGGCACGGGCGTGGCGCTGCTGGGCCTGATCGCCTTCGCCTATCCGCTCTATCCGCAGGCTGTGACGCTCTGGCAGGAGGCGACGGGCAGCAAGCCCCGGCCATGGCGGCCCTCCGCCATCGCGCGGAACGACGCGATCAAGAAGGCCAATGGCCGTTGCCGCACCCTGCCGGCGCTGGAACAACTGGACCAGCTGCCTGCCGCGACCATCTTCACCATGGTGGACCTCGGCCCGCGCATCCTGGCGACCACGCATCACAGCGCGCTGGCCGGTCCCTATCATCGCAACGGCGCGACGATCCTCGACATCCACCATGCCTTCGACGGTCCGGCGAGCGGCTTCCGCGCGATCGCCGCGAAGCATCATGCCACCTATCTGCTGGTCTGCCCCAATTTTCCCGAAGGCACCATTTATCAGGCGCGCAGCCCGCGCGGCTTCTATGCTGACCTGATGCGCGGCGAGCGGCCCGACTGGCTGGTCCCGGTGGCGCTCAAGACCGGCATGACCATGCCCTATCAAGTCTACCGGATACTCTATTCACCGTCGGGCGAGAAAGAAGGCCCGCAGCAGCGCTGAGGCCTCGGCCTCGGCGATGCCGCCATAGACATCGGGCCGATGCAGGCATTGCGGCTGGGTGAAGAGGCGCGGCCCCTGCTCGATCGCGCCGCCCTTGGGATCGGCGGCCGCATAATAGAGCCGCGCGATCCGGGCGTGCGATATGGCGCCCGCGCACATCGGGCACGGCTCGAGCGTGACCCAGAGGTCGCAGCCGGTCAGCCGGAAATCGCCGAGCCGCGCCGCTGCCGCGCGCATCGCGACGATTTCGGCATGGGCGCTGGGATCATGGTCGCGCCTGTTGCGATTCTCGCCCTCGCCGATGATCGCGCCGTCCTTCGTCACCACCGCGCCGATCGGCACCTCGCCCGCCGCCTCCGCCGCGCGGGCGAGGTCGAGCGCGCGGCGCATGGGCGCGGGCAGGGGAAAGGGCGGAGCCATCCCCCGCCGTTACAGGATGATGCAATCGGGTGAAAGGATTGGGCGACATTAGGCGCGCACGCGATGCAGAGCCGGCCCGATGCCCCGCTCGGCCACCCAACGGCAATATTATATGGGTGGTCGGGTGGGGGGAGCGGGCCGGTGCCGCACCGCGCCGACGGCGCATCAGACAGCGTTCACGGCTTCTTCACGTCCACCGTGGGCACTTCGACCGTTTCGTTGCGCGTGCCGACCTCGACCTTGGCCACGCTCGCTTCATATTTGGGCAGCGCGCCTTCCTTGACCGCGATTTCGGGCAGGCGGCCCTCCTGCGTCTTTTGCAGGTCGATGAAGCCCGTGGCGATGCCGCCGGCCAGCACGAGCAGAATGATGAGCAGCAATCCACCAATGATTCGCATATCCGCCTCCCTTGGGCTAGTTGCCCTTTCAACGCGCTGGACCGCCAAGGGTTGCGATCCAGCCTTGCTGCGGGTTGACGGGGACAGGGAATCCCGTTATCGGCGCGGCTTTCCGAACGAACCCGAATTCAAAGGTTGATTGACTATGTCGCGCATTTGCGAGCTGACCGGCAAGGGTCGCCAGGTGGGTCACAATGTTTCCCACGCCAATAACAAGACCAAGCGTGTGTTCCTGCCCAACCTGCAGAACGTCTCGCTGATCTCCGAAGCGCTGGAAACCAGCGTCAAGCTGCGCGTGTCGACCCATGGTCTGCGCTCGGTCGAGCATAATGGCGGGCTGGACAACTGGCTGCTCAAGACCAGCGACGACAAGCTGTCGCTGAAGGCGCGTCGCCTGAAGCGCGACATCGCCAAGAAGAAGGCCGCCGTCGCGGCCTGATTCGTTTCGATTCGTTTCGGCATAAGGAGCGGCCCCTCACCGGGCCGCTTTTTTGCGTTCAGAATGGGGCCGGGTCAGTCCAACCCGAATTTCAGCAGCAGCGTGCGCTGGAAAAATTCGTGATTGTCGTCGGAAATAACCCAGAGGACCGGCCGGCCGGCCTCGCGGGTCAAGGCCATGCCTTCGAAATTGTCGGCTAGCAGCGGCGGCGCGAGGCGGGCGAGGGTGCGCGCCTTGAGCAGCGCGCCCGGTTCCATCCGCTCGGGCAGGTCGACGATCGCGATCGTCGCGGTGAACAATTCCTGCAAGGTCAGCCGGCGGTTCAGCACCAGCAGGTGCCGCGCATCCAGCGCCACCACGTCGGTCGGGCGATAGCCCTGCGGCGGCGCATAGCGCAGATGAATGGGGTCGGCCGTGCCATGGTCGGCCGGATCGCCGGGGAAGAGCAGCACCTCGTGCCGCCCGTCCGGCGTCATCCCCATCTCCCCGATCGCCAGGAAGCGGCCGTCCGGCAGGCGGGAGAGCGATTCGATCGACCCGGTCTTGGGCCAAGCGACCAACTCGGGCCAGGTCCGGCATCCCTCGACGCGGGCGAAGCCGGGGGAATAGCGGCAGATGGCCTGCTCCAGTTCGAAGCCGACCCAGTAGCGGTCGCTGGCAGGGTCATGAGTGATCGATTCGGCATCCCATGCCCACCAGGGGCGGTGTCGGTCCTGGGCGCGTACCGGCAGCGGGGCGATGAAGGGCCGTCGCCGTGGCGGGCCGGCCCCGACATGGAATCCCATCAGCACACCGGAATCGCTCAGGCCCAGCAGGTCGCCCGTCGGCGACGCCAGCAGCGCGGAAATGCCGCCGAAGCCCGGATTGGCGCTGCGCAGCTCCCAGCCGCCCAGATAGCGGAGATCCCCGGCCCGCCGCGCCGCCGGATCGCCGGCATTCAGCGCGAGCGGGCGCGCCGTGACCAGCAGCGCGCCGGGGTGCACGCCTTCCGGTTTGCCGGGGGGAGGGGCTGGCAGCAGCAGGATGGCGAGCGCCAGCACGATCAGGATTCGCGTCATTATCCCGTGCCATAGGCGATTATCCGGCAGGACGCAGCAAAGCAGTGGCAGGCCGTTTGCAGGTGAACGGCGGCTGACGGCGACATTCAGGCGCGGCTCAAGCTGAATCGCCCATAAGGACGTCAATCAATGGCGAATCCCGTTTTCCGGACCCTCGCCCATGATGATGGCTTATGGAAGGAGCAACGCCATGAAGATGAAGTTTCTAGTGAATATGGGAGCCGCTCTGGCGATGGGCGCTGCTTCCCTGGCCGTCACCGCCACGCCGGCCATGGCCCGCGACGGCTATTATCGCGGCTATGAGCGCGGCGATTATTATCGTGGTGATCGCGGCTACCGTGGCGATCGCGGCTATCGCGGCGACTATTATCGCGGCTACCGCGGCGATCGTTATTATCGCAACAATTATTATCGCGGTGACCGCTATCGTGGCGGCTATCGCTGCCGGGACAATGGCACGGGCGGCACCATCATCGGCGCGATCGCCGGTGGCCTGCTCGGCAATGAAGTCGGCAAGGGTTCGGGCCGCTATGGCCGCCGGGGCGATGGCACCACAGGTGCGATCATCGGTGCCGGCGTGGGCGCGCTGGCCGGCCGGGCTATCGACCGCAACTGCTGAGCCGATGCGACGCTGAACAACGGGAAGGGCCGTTCCGCAAGGAGCGGCCCTTTATCGTGCCGCTGTTTCGGGGATGGGCGTGGGCACCATGCGGCGACGATCGGCCGCCGCTGCCGCCCGCGCTGCGGGATTCAGCCCCGCCTCGTCTCGCGCCGCGCCGCTCCGGGCGTCGAGCAGGGCGGCGGCTTCGTTCAGCGCGCGCGCCTCGCTGGCGCTGACGCCGCCGACGCCATCGTCCGGCTCCGCGCCACATCCGGCCAGGGCGACCAGCGCGCAAAGGATCGCCCGTCGGCCGTGCATCCTGTCTCTCCCATGAAAAAGGGCCGCACCGTTGCCGGCGCGACCCTTTTCCGAAATCTTCCCGAAAACGGGACTTACATCGCGTTGGCGACGTTGTTGGTCGCGTTCGACGCAGCGTTCGCGGCATTGTCGGCAGCGTTCAGCGCGGCGTTCATGGCGTTGTCGGCAGCGTTCGAAGCATTCTCGGCGGCGTTGGCAGCGTTGTTCGCGGCGTTTTCCGTGCCGCCCGAGCAGGCAGCGAGGCCGAGCGAAGCGGCGAGAACGAGCGAAAGAGCAATCGACTTGGTCATGGGCAACAACCCCTCTCTGAGAAAAAAAAGATGCAGACCACTCTCGGAGAAAAGCTCACCCCCCATTGCGCCTGCGTCGCGATTCGTAATGCTTTGGAAAGAGCAAGGCAATCCCATTCATGCAAATCGGGGTGGTTGCGCTACCTCCTTTGGCTCGCGAGTCGCGGAAATGAGGAGCATTGACGCATATAAAGATTTCTTTATATGATGGCGCCATGCTGTCCGCTCTCGACATTTTCCGCGCTCTGGGCGACCCGACGCGGCTGCGGATCGTCCACCTGCTGCGGGCGATGGAACTGGCCGTGGGCGAGATCGCGCAGGTCGTGGGGCAGAGCCAGCCGCGCGTGTCGCGCCATGTCCGCATCCTGGCGGAAGCCGGGCTGGTCGAACGCCGCAAGGAGGGCAATTGGGTCTTCCTGCGGCTGGGCCGGGGCGGGGAGGTCGCGCCCTTTCTGGACCTGTTCGACCGGTTGACCCCGTCTGAGGGCGAGAAATTGTGGCAGGCGGCGGACCTGGCCCGGCTGGCGGCGGTCCGGGCCGACCGCGCCAGCGCGGCCGAAGCCTATTTCGCCGAACATGCCGAGGAATGGGACGCGATCCGGTCGCTCCATGTGCCCGAGGCGCAGGTGGAGGCGGCGATACGCAGCCTGCTGGCGCGCGAGCCGATCGGCCATCTGCTGGACGTCGGCACCGGCACTGGGCGGATGATCGAACTGCTGGGCGACGCGGCGGATCAGGTGACGGCACTTGATCGCAGTCCCGACATGCTGCGGCTCGCCCGTGCCAAGCTGCCGCAGGATGCGGGCGACAAATATGCGCTGCTGCTGGGGGATTTCCTGGACCTGCCGTTGGCGCCCGGCAGCATCGACACGGTCGTGCTCCACCAGGTGCTGCATTATGCACAGGCGCCCGAGGTGGTGATTGCCGAGGCGGCGCGTGTGACGGCAGCGCAGGGGCGGGTGCTGATCGCCGATTTCGCGCCGCATGAACGCGAAGAGCTGCGCGTGCGCGACCAACATGCGCGGCTGGGCTTTGCCGACGAACAGATCGAACGCTGGTTCGCGCAGGCGGGCCTGGAACTGGAACGGGTGGAAACGCTGCCCGGCCAGGAACTGACGGTGCAACTCTGGCTGGGCCGGCGCCGGAGCGCGCGCGTCCTGCCCATCGAAGGACGGATTTCCGCATGACCCTCAATGATCCTGCTGCACCGCTTTACGCGGATCTGGCCGGCGACTGCCATGTCAGTTTCGAATTCTTCCCGCCCAAGACGGAGAAGATGGAAACGCAGCTCTGGTCGGCGATCGAAACGCTGACGCCGCTGGCGCCCAAATTTGTGTCGGTCACCTATGGCGCGGGCGGTTCTACGCGCGAGCGCACCCACAACACTGTCGCCCGGATCGCGCAGGAAACGCCGCTGGCGGCGGCCGCCCATCTGACCTGCGTCGCCGCCAGCAAGGGCGAGATCGCAGAGATCGCCGACGCCTATTGGGAGGCGGGGGTGCGCCATATCGTCGCGCTGCGTGGCGATCCGCCCGAAGCGGGCGGCCGGTTCGAGCCTCATGCCGACGGCTATGCCGGCGCGGCCGAACTGGTCGAAGGGCTGATGAAGCAGCATCCGTTCGAAATTTCGGTGTCCGCCTATCCCGAAGTCCATCCCGAAGCGGCGAGCGCGCAGAGCGACCTCGACAATCTCAAGCGCAAGCTGGACGCCGGGGCGACCCGCGCCATCACGCAATTCTTCTTCGCGCCCGAAACCTATTTCCGCTTCCTCGACCGGACGGCGGCGGCGGGGATCAGCGCGGACATCGTGCCGGGCATCATGCCGGTCAGCAATTTCGCCGCGACCCAGCGCATGGCCGCCATGTGCAACACCGACGTGCCCAGCTGGATGGCGCGCCTGTTCGAGGGGCTGGACGATCATCCCGCCGCCCGGCAACTGGTGTCGGCCACGATCGCGGCGGAACTCTGCCGCAAACTCTATGAAGGCGGCGTGCGCGACTTTCATTTCTACACGCTCAACCGGGCGGAACATAGCTACGCGATCTGCCACCTGCTCGGGCTGCGGCCCAATGCAGCGGCGGTCGCCCAATCGGAGAAGGCAGCATGAGCGCCGAAGCACAGTTGCGCGCCCTGGCGGCGGAAAAGATCCTGATCTTCGACGGCGGCTATGGCACGTCGATCCAGAAACATGGCCTGACCGAAGCCGATTATCGCGGGTCGCTGGACCTGGCCAAGGACCAGAAAGGCAATAACGACCTGCTCTGCCTGACCCGGCCCGACATCGTCGAGGGTATCCACACCGCCTATCTCGACAATGGCGCCGACATGATCGAGACCAACACCTTCTCGTCCACCAAGATCGCCATGGCCGATTATGGCTGCGAACATCTGGTGTGGGACATCAACGTCGCCGCCGCGAAGATCGCCCGCAAGGCGTGCGAGGCTGCGACCGCGAAGGACGGCAAGCCGCGCTTCGTCTGCGGCTCGATCGGCCCGACGAACAAGACGCTCAGCATCTCGCCCGACGTCAACGATCCCGCCTATCGCGAAGTCGATTATGATACGCTCAAGGCCGATTATCGCGAGCAGTGCGACGCGCTGATCGCAGGAGGCGTCGATTTCCTGCTGGTCGAAACCTGCTTCGATACGCTCAATGCCAAGGCGGCGGGCATGGCGGCGCGCGAGGCGGAGGCAGCGGCGGGCCGCGCCGTGCCGCTGATGCTCAGCTTCACCATCACCGACATGTCGGGCCGCAACCTGTCGGGTCACACGATCAACGCCTTCTGGTATTCGCTGCGGCACCTGAAGCCGCTCACCATCGGCGTGAACTGCGCCTTCGGTGCGGACCTGCTGCGGCCTTATTTGAGCGAATTGTCGAAGAACGCCGACACGCTGATCCTGGCCTATCCCAATGCCGGCCTGCCCAACGAACTCGGCCAATATGACGAGCTGCCGGAAACCACCGCCAGCCTCATCCGCCAGTGGGTGGATGAGGGGCTGGTCAACATGGTCGGCGGCTGCTGCGGCACGACGCCCGCGCATATCGGCGCGGTGGCCAAGGCGTTGGCGGGGCACAAGCCGCGTGTCGTGCCGGAACTGCCCGTGGTGACAAGGCTCGCAGGCCTCGAACCGATGCACATCGCGGCCTGACCATAGTTCCCCTCCCTTCAGGGAGGGGTTAGGGGAGGGCCTGTAAACGCTTGCTCTCCGACATGCCCTCCCCCGACTCCTCCCTGAAGGGAGGGGAGAGAGAATCAGATGACCCAGAAATCGACCGCCACCTTCGTCAATATCGGCGAACGCACCAACGTCACCGGCTCGGCCAAGTTCAAGAAGCTCATCATGGCGGGCGACTATGCCGCCGCCATCGACATCGCGCGCGAGCAGGTGGAAAATGGCGCGCAGATCGTCGACGTCAACATGGACGAAGGGCTGCTCGACGCGGTCGAGGCGATGACCACCTTCCTGAAACTCATGACATCGGAACCGGACATCAGCCGCGTCCCCGTCATGATCGACAGCTCAAAATGGGAAGTCATCGAAGCCGGGCTGAAATGCGTCAGCGGCAAGCCGGTCGTCAACTCGATCAGCATGAAGGAGGGCGAGGAGGCCTTCCTGCATCATGCGAAACTCTGCATGGCCTATGGCGCCGCCGTGGTCGTCATGGCCTTTGACGAGACCGGCCAGGCCGACACGAAGCAGCGCAAGGTCGAGATTTGCGAGCGCGCCTACAAGCTGCTGATGACCATCGGTTTCCCGCCGGAGGACATCATCTTCGATCCCAATATCTTCGCCGTGGCGACGGGGATCGAAGAGCATAACAATTACGGCGTCGACTTCATCGAGGCGTGCCGCGAGATCAAGGCGCGCTGCCCGCACGTCCATATCTCGGGCGGCCTGTCCAACTTCTCCTTCTCCTTCCGCGGCAACGAGCCGGTCCGCCGCGCGATGCACAGCGTCTTCCTCTACCACGCCATCCCCGCCGGGCTCGACATGGCGATCGTCAATGCGGGCCAGCTCGACGTCTATGACGCGATCGACCCCGCCCTGCGCAAGGCGTGCGAGGACGTCCTCCTGAACTCCGACCCCGAAGCCGGCGACCGCCTCGTCGCGCTCGCGGAATCCTTCAAGGGCAAGGACGCCGCGTCGGAAAAGGCCGCGCAGGAATGGCGCGGCTGGCCGGTCGCCAAGCGGCTGGAACATGCGCTGGTCAAGGGTATCGACATGTATGTGGTCGAGGATACGGAGGAAGCCCGCCTCGCCGCCGAAAAGCCCATCCAGGTGATCGAAGGCCCGCTGATGGACGGCATGAACGTCGTCGGCGACCTGTTCGGCGCGGGCAAGATGTTCCTGCCCCAGGTCGTGAAATCCGCCCGCGTCATGAAGAAGGCGGTCGCCCATCTCCTTCCCTATATCGAGGCCGCCAAGGAACCCGGCGCCAAGGGCAAGGGCAAGATCATCATGGCCACGGTCAAGGGCGACGTCCACGACATCGGCAAGAATATCGTCGGCGTCGTGCTGCAATGCAACGGCTTCGAGGTGGTCGACATGGGCGTCATGGTGCCCTGGCAGGACATCCTCAAGGCCGCGAACGATCATGACGCCGACATGATCGGCCTCTCCGGCCTCATCACCCCCTCGCTGGACGAGATGGTGACGGTGGCGGTCGAAATGCAGCGCGCGGGCATGACCATGCCGCTGCTGATCGGCGGCGCCACCACGTCGAAGGTCCATACCGCGCTGCGCATCGACCCCGCCTTCACCGGCCCGGTGGTGCATGTGCTGGACGCCAGCCGCGCCGTCGGCGTCGCCACCGCGCTCGTCTCCGAAACGCAGAAGGAGGATTTCGTCCGCAAGACCAAGGACGATTACGACCATGTCCGCAAGGCGCGCGAGGGCAAGGGCCAGAGCCAGCTGCTCAGCATCGAGGATGCCCGCGCCAACGCCTTCGACATGGACGAAAGCCTCAAGGCCCCGCGCCCCCTGCTGCCCGGCGTCCATACATTCCCCGACTGGGATCTGAAGGATCTGGTGCAGTATATCGACTGGACCCCCTTCTTCCGCGCCTGGGAACTGGCGGGCAATTATCCTGCCATCCTGGACGATGCGGTGGTGGGCGAAAGCGCCCGCAGCCTCTTCGCCGACGCGCAGAAGATGCTGGACCGGATCGTCAGCGAAAAATGGCTGACCGCGCGCGGCGTCGCGGGCCTGTGGCCCTGCCGCCGCGAAGGCGACGACATCGTCGTCCATGTCGAGGACGAGAAACATTATCGCCTCCCCATGCTGCGCCAGCAGATCGCCAAGCGCGAAGGGCGGGCCAATATGTGCCTCGCCGACTTCATCAGCCCGAACGGCGACTGGATGGGCGGTTTCGCCGTGTCGATCCACGGCATCGAGCCGCATCTGGCCCGGTTCAAGGCGGCGATCGACGATTATTCGGACATTCTGCTGAAGGCGCTGGCCGACCGCCTCGCCGAAGCCTTCGCCGAGCGTCTCCACCATTATGTCCGCACTGCGCTCTGGGGCTATGCGGAGGGGGAGCAGCTGACCAACGAGGCGCTCATCAGGGAGCAATATCGCGGCATCCGCCCCGCGCCCGGCTATCCCGCCTGCCCGGAACATAGCCTCAAGCCCATCCTGTTCGACATGCTGGACGCCCATCACGCCACCGGCATCACCCTGACCGAAAGCTTCGCCATGCTGCCGACGGCGGCGGTCAGCGGCTTCTATTTCGGCCACGCCCAGGCCGAATATTTCGGCGTCGCCCGCGTCGGCCGGGACCAGATGGAAGATTATGCGCAGCGGCGCGGCATCGACCTCGACACGGCGGAACGCTATCTGCGGCCCAATCTGGACTGATCCCTCTTTACGCCCCTCCCGTTTCCGGGAGGGGCAGCGAGCCTTGCGCGCTTAGCGCGCTGGTCGCAGCGGGGTGGGCCATGCGCCCCGCGATAAAGCGCATCGCCGTCGGCAAAAGAGACTGGCGGTCCGTCCCCCAATCCCTATCTCCCCTCGATGAAGATCTTCACCATCGGCTATGAAGGCGCGACGCAGGCGGAACTGATCGCGACGCTGACGCAGGCGGGCGTGCGCCTGCTGGCCGATGTCCGCGCTGTGCCGCTGTCGCGGCGGCCCGGCTTCTCGAAGAACATCCTCGCTGCCGGCCTGCGCGAAGCGGGGATCGACTATGTCGGGCTCAAGGCGCTGGGCACGCCGGCCGAAGGGCGGGAGGCCGCGCGCAAGGGCCACCACGCCCGCCTCGCCGAAATCTACGCCCGGCAACTCGACCTGCCGGAGGCGATCGTGCAGGCGGAACAGCTCAAGGACATGGCGGCGGAAACGCCCACGGCCCTGCTCTGCTTCGAACGCGATCCCGCAGCCTGCCACCGCTCGCTGCTGCTGGACGCGGTGCTGCCCGACGCGGAGCGGGTGGATTTGTTTGTGGGGTAGTGGCCGTTAATGGCCGATTGCGGAATGTCGGCTTTCCGCCTCACCTTGGCAAAAACTCTCTTACGACGATCTCAATCCGTCAGTGCGGCATACCGCGACGTTCAGGGTCATCGATCCAGAGACGGGCTGTTTCAATGAACTCCCATACGTCGTCGTCTCCCGCATTGACATAAAACGCATCGTCAGGATCGGCTCCCATGGCTTCAAACATAGCGAACAACCAATTTTTCTTCGACACCTGTTCTTGCATTTGCGATTTTAGCCAACACTCTAATTCACCAACTGGCACAAACATTATGCCAAAAGATGCAAATTTTTTAAGCAAAGTGATTGCATCGATCTTATCGATATCTAACGCATTAACACCAAGTTTTTTGCAATTATCGCGTCCAATATTTTCCATCGCAGCTTTGATTAATGCTCGTTCATTTTGCATAATATGCAGGTCGGCTACGTCCAGATTCACCAGAGACCAAATTGGTCCAAATTCTTCGCTCATAAGAACATCGAAATCGAATATTGCGAGCGCGGGCACGCCTAAACGTCGCAGAGGCTCAACCAATCTAGGTATCGTTTGCCAGTTCTGCGCGTTCATAAAGATACAATCTTCGATACCTCGCTCGGCAGCACTCATGCGCGAATTGATTTCTTCGTAGAACGCGCGGTCCGCATCGGCTTCGCAGACAATTGCGCCGCGATGAAAAAGCGCCCTTAAACTGTGCGCGGAGCGAAGAAGCGGATCATTCATCAACTGGCGGATTTCCGCAGGGTCGAGGGAACGCGCGCTTGCCAATCCGCCGGTATAGGTCAGTCTCACAATTCGAAGATTGGGTTCAGATTGCATGCAACCTAGCAACAACTCTGAGCTATGGCTCGCAATGATCAATGAGGCATCGCGATCTCGGGCCGCTTTTGCGAGCACTTTGCCAACACGCCGAGCGAGGGTTGGATGCAGAAATGCCTCGGGTTCGTCGATCAAAATAATTCTATCCGGCAACGCTAAGACAGCGGCAACAAGTCCTACTGACGTTTGGACGCCGTCACCAAGCGACTGGATGACTGGTGCATCTCCGTGAAACCGACGGGCGTTATCATCGACCGCCTGTTCCTCCGTTTCGTTTGCAGGCGCTCGGTTGCTTAAGCGGACACGGAAAGTAGTCATGGCCGTTGGATCAACGACAAAAAATTTTCCGAAAGCCTGTTCGGTGAATTTGCGAACCGCTTCGCGAATAGGCTTGGACATGAAAAGATGCCACAGTAAATTCTCAGGCGCCTTCTCAAGGTCTCCTGTAGGTTTTGGATCAATCAGTTCAAATCTAGTTCGACCGTCTAGGCGCGTTGTAAAGAATCGGACGAAATACTTACGAAGAGCGTCAAAGTTTCCATTGTTATGCCAATCAACGAAACTTGTTTTTGGTATCTGAATTCGGAGTTCTTGCTCATTATTTCGCGAGCGGGGGCGAAAGAACCAGATATTTCCGGGCTGCATTACTTGCCCTTGCGGAGATTCCGTCTGGTATATCTTCATCATTCGATCGACGGCCTCGCCGTCCTGAGGCATAGTAATTTCAATTTTTTCTAGAAGCGCGGATGGCGCTTCCAAGCCCGAGCAATGGGCCTCAATTTCGCGCAGAGTCTGACTTTTTCCCGCGCTGTTCGGTCCAACCAATATAGTGACATTCGGACATTCAATTTCGAGAGGGGGCTGGCTAGGAGCACTACCCGCTGCAAATCGAAGACGACCAATCCGTAAAGTATCTTGCATTTGGTTTTCCCACACTATCCGGCTTGCATAGATCATCATCTATAGAGCGTCGGCAACAGTCTTGGTTTCCAAGTTTCCAAATCACAAATTTTTAAAAAGATGACAGTTTGCGAGGTTGGCGGCAGGCAGTTCAACGTCAGCAAATGGCATCCTCGGGAATGTCCGTTTATGGGAGTGGAGATTGGGACGCCAAGCGACCGCAAATGGCGCAATCCGGCGTGTAATCCATACCTGCCGCCATTTTGCAGGCGGCAGGTCAGAAGCTCAGATCCAGTTACGGCCATCCACCGAGCAACCATAGGGGGGCAACTGGCCCGGGAACCGCGATTGCATCTTGTGGCAGCCCCAATCCCGCAAAGGCGCAGGCATATAGCCATTCAAAGCGACGCCAACCTCGTCGTAAGGACTGCTGCCTTGCGCCACATACATATACCATCGGCCGCCGAACATCACGATCACAGCCACGACGACAACGATTATAACCCTAAGTAATTTTTGCATTTCTCATCCGAACCAAGTGGGAGGATCAACGGCCTTTGCCTCCCACGGCAATCACTATCAAGCGCCTTGCCAGTCGATTCATCCGATTGATGCCCGGCGCCGGGCTGCTCCCGACCACCGGGCGCTGCGATCCGGTGACAGTGGCCGCATGCTGCTTGGCCGCCAACGCCCCCTTACGGAACTTCCATGCCACCGGTTTAGGCAACCGCCCTGCCTGGCGTGCCATGAAGCGATCCACGGCATGGCCGCGAATGGGCGATACACCAAAGCCGGAAGCCGACTAGGATATCAAAGCGAAATCACCGCCAGGGTCAGGATCGCAAGCGAGGACGATATCGTCCTCCTCGGCGACAATGATAACCCGCCTTGGCACCGGCTTGGGGATGCTTCCGGGGAAGCGCGCGTCACCATCAATCTCGACGAGGTAATGCTCGGTCAAAGCCGCTCTCATCTCATCTGGTTGCTGCACAAACCATGCGGCGGGAAGTGCCTCTCCTAACTGGTCAGGACGCGGCGTCGGCACCACGAAGGTTTCGATTTCCGTCGCCACCTGCCGCCTGGCATCGGCAACAGGAATGCGCGCGTCCATATTCCCGAATGTTCGTCGAAGGCGCTGCGGTAGCAAGGTCCGCTCCCCAAAATCCTATTCCTCTTCCAAAATAGGATTTCATCTGATCTATCCTTGTCGATGGACCAGCAGCCCGACCCCAATCCGCCCGCAGCCGACCGCGTCCGCTGGACGCCGGAGCGGCAGCGCCTTTTCCTCACCACCCTGCTCGCGACCGGCAATGTGACGCAGGCGGCGCGGGCCGCAGGCATGTCGCCCGCCAGCGCGCATCGGTTGCGGCGGCGGCTGGCGGGGACGGTGTTCGACCGGACGTGGACCAGCGCGCTCGCGCTCCATGCGCAGAGCCTCGCCGATCCCTTCGCTGCCCATTCCGGCCGGCCCGCCGTCCCGGCCGATGTGACCCGGCCGGCGCGTCGCTGATGCGCGGGGGGCGCGTCACTATGACCCTCGCGGCGCGTCATTGTGACCCGACAGGCGCGTCGTCGTCGCGTCGGGGGCGCGTTCCCGGCGCGTCGCTGGCGCATCCGGCGCGATTTCGCCGCGAATATGGAACCAGCGACACCGTGAACTTCGCGGGCGTGACCCGGTGATGACCGTCCAGCCGCGCCCGTCGGCCGCGTCCTTCATCCACCCGCGCGCACCTGTCCCATATCGGGCCAGCGCGCCATTAACCCCGTTCCCGCCTTGGTCCTGCAATCGGCCGGGCCTATCGTCCGCGCCATGCGTATCCTCTCCACCAGCCTCCTCGTCTCCGTCGCGATCGGCGCCACCGCGCTGGCGCAGGGCAACGCCGCGCCCTTCACCGTTACCGAAACCGGCCGCACCTTTGCGTCGCTGGGCGACGCGCTCGCCGCAATCGGCGACGGGCGCGGCACGGTGCTGGTGGCGCCCGGCACCTATCGCCAGTGCGCGGTGCAGCAGGGCGGCGACGTCACCATCCGCGCCGCGACGCCGGGCACCGCCATCTTCGACGGCGTGCCGTGCGAGGGCAAGGCGGCGCTGGTGCTGCGCGGCCGGTCCAGCACGGTCGAGGGGATCATCTTCCAGAATATCCGCGTGCCCGACGGCAATGGCGCGGGCATCCGCCTCGAAAGCGGCAACCTCGCCGTCCGCAACAGCCTGTTCCGCAACAGCGAGGAAGGCATATTGACCGGCGATCATGGCGACGGGCAGGTGGTCATCGACAAGTCGACCTTCCGCCATCTCGGCCGTTGCGACCGCGATCTCGACTGCGCGCACGGCATCTATATCGGGCGGCTCGCCAGCCTCTCCGTCACCAACAGCCGCTTCGACCAGGGCGATGGCGGCCATTATCTGAAAACCCGCACCGCCCGCGTCACCATCACCGGCAACAGCTTCGACGACAGCGGCGGGCGATTGACCAACTACATGATCGACCTCAGCAACGGGGCGAGCGGGGTCATCAGCGGCAACGAAATGGTGCAGGGCAAGGACAAGGACAATTGGTCCGCCTTCATCACCGTCGCGCCGGAGGGCCGCGAACAGTCGAGCGCCGGACTGGTGATCGATGGGAACCGGGCGGGTTTCGTGCCGGGGGTCGAGCGCAATTCGACCTTCGTCGCCAATTTCACCGATGATCCGGTCCGGATCGGCGCGAACGAACTGGCGCCGTCGATGAAGGTCAAGGACCGGCGTTAAGGGAGGGCGCTGACTTTTCGGGGCCGTTCTGCTAGGGCAGGGGGATGCGAACCACCTATGACAGCGCGACCGTCCGCCTCTATCATCTGGGCGATGACGGGGCCGCGATGACCATCATGTACGGGCCATTGTCCCAGGCGCTCCACGTCGCCGAACAACAGCCCGCCGAAGTGCAGGACGGCCTCTTCCTGGCGACCGACAATGACGTGGTCGCCTATCTCGACCTGATCGAGGGGTAGGTTGAGCCGGCATCGGCCGACCCAACCGTGCGGGGATCAGGCCGCGGCCTGTTCCTCCCGGCCATAGGCGACCACGGCCTCCACTTCGGCCGTATCGCCCAGCACCACGCCGACCCGCTGGTGCAGCCCCCTGGCGGGCACGTCCATGATCGGCATGAAGCCGTCGCTCGATGCGCCGCCCGCCTGCTCGATCAGGTAGCTCATCGGATTGGCCTCATACATCAGCCGCAGCTTCGCCTTGCCGGGGCTGCGGTGGTCATAGGGATACATGAAGATGCCGCCGCGCTTCAGGATGCGATGCACGTCCGCCACCATGGATGCGGTCCAGCGCATGTTGTAATCCTTGCCGCACGGCCCCGCCGCGCCCAGGACGCGCTCGTCGACATAGCGGGTGACGGCGGGCGACCATTGGCGGCGGTTCGACATGTTGATGGCGAACTCGCACTTGCCCTGGGGCATCTGCATGTTGGCGTCGGTCAGGACCCAGCTGCCGACCTCCCGGTCGAGGGTGAATTCATGGACGCCGGTGCCCACGCTCAGCACCAGGATCGTCTGGGGACCGTAGATCGCATAGCCCGCCGCGACCTGCTGGCGGCCGTCCTGGAGGAAATCCTCCTCCGTCACGTCCCGTCCGGCGCAGCCTTCGGGGGCTTTCAGGACGGAAAAGATGGTTCCGACCGACAGGTCGACGTCGATGTTGCTGGACCCGTCGATCGGGTCGAACAGCATCAGATACTCGCCCTTGGGATAGCGGTTGGGGATGGGATAGATGGTCTCCATCTCCTCCGAGGCCATGGCGGCGAGGTGGCCGCCCCATTCATTGGCGTCGAGCAGCAGTTCGTTGGCGATCACGTCCAGCTTCTTCTGCACCTCGCCCTGCACATTCTCGCTGTCCAGGCTGCCCAGCACCTCGCCCAGCGCGCCCTTGCCCACCGAATGGCTGATGGTCTTGCAGGCGCGGGCGACGGTTTCGATCAGCAGGCGCAATTCGGCCGGAAGGGCATTGGCCTGGCGCTGCTGTTCGATGAGGAAGCGGGTGAGGGTGGTTCGAGCCATGAAACGCCTTTCGCGAATGGGTCGGGAGATCGCGGCCGGGGCCGGACCGGGGATGACACGCCCTCGCTACGGGAGAGAAACGCCCTAGTCCAGCCGGACGCGACGTCCCGTGTCCCTGTTAGCGTTGTCATGTGACAAACTATGTATGGCGGAACGAGAGGCCGCTCCTGTCGTTGCGCTGGCGTGCCAATGGGCACGACAAAGAGGAACATCATGGACAGTCTCATCGCCGCCTTCACCGATCCCACGGCCCTTGCCGCGCTCATCGCGCTGGTGGTGATGGAGGTCGTGCTGGGCATCGACAATCTCGTCTTCATTTCCATCCTCACCAACAAGCTGCCGGAGGCGCAGCGGCCGAAGGCGCGGCGGATCGGCATCGGCCTGGCGCTGGGGATGCGCCTCGTCCTGCTGTCGATGATCGCCTGGATCGTCGGGCTGACCCAGCCGGTGTTCGACCTGGGCCTCAGCGGCCCGCTCGACACGCATGGCGCGCCGACCTTCGAAACCGAATTTTCCTGGCGCGACATCATCCTGATCGGCGGCGGCCTGTTCCTCATCTGGAAGGCGACGAAGGAAATCCATCATAATGTCGACCCGTCCGGCAGCGACGATATGCTCGACAAGCGGAGCGTTGCGACGATGACCTTCGGCGCGGCGATCGTGCAGATCATCCTGCTCGACATGATCTTCTCGCTCGATTCGATCCTGACGGCGGTGGGCATGACGGACAATCTGGCGGTCATGGTGATCGCGGTGGTCGTGGCGGTGACGGTGATGCTGCTGGCGGCGGACCCGCTCGCCAACTTCATCGCGCGCAACCCGACCGTGGTGATGCTGGCGCTGGGCTTCCTGCTGATGATCGGTGCGGTGCTGATCGCCGATGGTTTCGGCGTGCATGTGCCCAAGGGCTATATCTACGCGGCCATGGCCTTTTCGACGCTGGTCGAGTGCCTCAACATTTTCGCCCGCCGGGCGAAGGTGCGGCGCGGGGTGGAATAGCAGCGGCGGCTCCGGGGCCGGGCAGGAGCGGGGCGGCAAAGCGCCGCTCCACTCGCCTTCACACGCTGCGCATGTCCAGCACCGCCAGCGCAGGCGCGAAGCGGTCGAGATAGGCCCGCTCGCGGCTGGGCCTGGCGAGATGATAGCCCTGGAACAGCGAGCAGCCGATCACCCGCAGCACGTCCATCTGGGCCTCGCTCTCGATCCCTTCGACCACCACTTCCATGCCCAGCCCCTGGATCAGGCCGACGACGGCGCTGCATATGGTCCGCGCTTCGGCCGAGGTGGCGATGTCCCGCACCAGGCTGCGGTCTATCTTCACCCGGTCGACGGGCAATTCCCGGAGGCGCGCGAGATTGGAATAGCCGGTGCCGAAATCGTCTATCGCGATGCGGACGCCATCGTCCCGCAGCGCGCGCAACTGGGTCAGGATGCGCGGCTCCATCTCCATGGCGAGCGATTCGGTGATTTCCAGTTCCAGCATGGCGGCGGGCGTCTCATGCGTCGCCATGGCGTGGCGCAGGCGAAGGAAGAAATCGGCCTGCGCCAGTTCGCGCGTGCTGATGTTGATGGCGATGCGCTGCGTCATGCCGGCCTTCGCCCAGCGCGCGGCGGTTTCGCACACCCGGCTCATCACCCAGTCACCCAGCGCGACGATCGCGCCGCTTTCCTCGGCGACCGGCACGAACGCGCCGGGCATCACCAGGTCGCGTTCGGGATGCGCCCAGCGCACCAGAGCCTCGGCGGCGACGGCGTCACCGGTGACGATGTCGATCTGCGGCTGGAATTCCAGCAGGAATTCCTCGCGCTGGAGCGCCAGCAGCAATTCGCGCTCCAGTTCGGCCCGGTCGGCCGCTTCCAGCGCCAGTTCGGCGGTGTAGATTTCCGCGCGTCCGCGCCCCTCATGCTTGGCATGATACATGGCGATGTCGGCGGCGCGCAGCAGGGCGGACAGCGTGTCGCCATGGTCGGGATAGCAGGCGATGCCGATCGACGCGCCCAGCTCTACATGCTGGCTGCCCAGGTCGAACCGCTCGCTCAGCGCGAACTGGATCGCGCGCGCGATCCGCGAGGCTGCGCTGCGACCCGTGAGGGTGGGGAAGAACATGGTGAATTCGTCGCCGGCGAGGCGGCCGATCACGGCGTCGCCGGTGCCGTTGCTGACCTGCGCCATCACCACTTCGCGCAGCCGCCCGGCAACGCGTGCGAGCAACTGGTCGCCTGCGGCATGGCCCAGCGTGTCGTTGACGCCCTTGAACCCGTCCAGGTCGATGAAGAAGAGCGCGGCCATGCCGGCGTCGGTCCGCTCCGCCAGATGGCGTTCCACCTGGCGGCAGAAGCTGGTGCGGTTGGCGAGGCCCGTCACCTGGTCGAACAGGGCGAGCGCCTGCACATGATCGAGATTGGTGCGAACCTGACTGAACAGGCTTTCCATCGCGACCGACAGGTCGGGCAGTTCCTTTGCGATTTCGCTGGGAACGGGCGATTGCAGGTCGCCATGCGCGGCGCACACCAGCCTCTCGGTTGCGACATCGATTGCGGTGGCGGTGGCAGCCATGGACCGGCGGGCCGACGCCCAGCTCATCGTGCCGCACAGGATCGCGATGATCAGGGCGCGCCCGATCCGCAGCAGGTCGTCCTCCTGCCCCGCCGTATAGCCGAGCATCATCGAAAGGATGAACACCAGCGCCCCCGCGGCGCAGGCGAAGGCAGTGGCGCGGCTCTTCAAGGTAACGCCCTGCATTCGCCTCCTGCCCGATAGCCGCCCCATATGGAGCCCCGATCCACCGGATATGAAGGACAGTGGTTAAGAAAATATCAGCAACCGGCGGGATCGGCGCTATTTTTTGCGACGCAATATAAGATAGATGGCGCCGTCGCCGCCATGGCGCGGATGGGCGATCCGGACGCTGGCAATACGGTCCGCATAGGGGCTGGTTTCCAGCCAGTGGCCGATTTCTCCCCGGATGGCGCCGCGCCGTGCCGTGCCTGCTCCACCCGCATTTTTGGGTGGCTTTCCGGTTACGACCAACATGATGCGGGCATCCTGGGCCAGCGCCTGGGCCAGCGCCTGGTTAAGCCTGTTGTGCGCTGCGGCGAGACTGTGGCCGTGCAGGTCGATGCTCATTTCGGGGGTCAGGCTGCCGCTACGGATTCGGCGTTCCCAGCTTGAATCGAGCGTGGCGGCGGGCGTCGCGACGGGCTTGGCCGGGGTGGCGGGGCGGAGCGGCGGCGTTAACCCTATTTTCGGTGTCGGCGTGGGCGTGGCGACCGGCGCCGGCCGTCGCTGGCCCGGCCGCAGCGGCCGTACCGATCGTGTCAGCGCGTCCCAGAGCGCCTCTTCATCGATTGTGAGACGGCGCCGGACCATGGCCCGACCGTCAGGGGCGCGCGAGCCGCGCCGCCGATCCGATCGGCAGCAGGATGAGGGCGCTGCCCCGCGCCGACATGCCCCCGGCGATACCGCGCGCCCGCGCGCCTGCGCCCCAGAAGCTGTCAAAGCGGTTGGCGCCCTTGATCGCCCCGCCCGTATCCTGCGCGATCCAGATGCCATTGGGTTCGGCCCGGTCGAGCGAGAGCAGCACCGGTGCGCCCAGCGGAATGAATTTCGGGTCGGCCGCGACTGTCGCTTCCGGCGTCACCGGCACGCCGAGCGCGCCCAGTGGCCCGGCGCCGGTCAGTTCGCGGAAGAAGACGAAGCTCTTATTCTCGTTCATGATCGCGGCGCCCTCGACGGGGTTGGCGCGCAGCCAGGCCATGATGTCCTGCATCGACCCGGCCTGAATCAGGCCGCGATCCTTCATCAGCTTGCCGATACCGGTATAGTCGCGGCCATTCTGTCCGTCATAGCCGATACGCATGACGCCGCCGTCTGGCAGGTTCAGCCGGCCGCTCCCCTGCACCTGGAGAAAGAAGAATTCCACCGGATCGGCGGCCCAGGCCAGTTCCAGCCCGCGCCCCGCGAGCGATCCGGCCACTATCCGGCTGCGCTCGTCATAGGGGATGAACTTCGTCCCTTGCACCTTGCCCCGGATCGACTTGCCTTTCAGGCTCTCGCTGAACTGGCCGAGATCGACATCGATGAGGTCGGTCGGACGGCGATAGATGGGCACGTCATAGCCGGGCTGGCGGACGCGCGATCCGCTGATCTCCGGCTCATAATAGCCGGTGACGAAGGCCGTGCCCTCGCCCACCTGCACCGCTTCGAAATAGCGGGAGAAAAATTCGCTGGCTGAGGCTTCGGGCCAGCTCGATGCGGCGGCGCAGCTATTGTTCCAGTCGGCCCCCCTGGTCAGGCCGCTCTGGTCGGTGCGGCGCATCAGCGTCGGGCAGGACAGGCGGAAGGCCTGGAGCGCGAGGCGGGCACGCTCGCCCGAGGGTATCAGTCCGGCAATGTCCGGACCCTTCGTCACGCCCAGTCCGGCGGCGGTGCTCTGGTCAAGCGCTGGTTCGACAGGCGGTTGGACCGGCAGGGCAGGGCGGGGGGTAGCGGGACTGGGGCGGGTTGCCGTCTCGCCGGAAGGTCGTGTCGGCGCCGGACCGCCGGCGGACGGAGGGATCACGCCGCCCGCGCAGGCCGACAGCAACAGTGCTGCGGCCAGTACGCCGCCCGATTGCCGGAAATTCATGCCCCGATCGCGCCCCAGATCACGCTTCGTCGGTTTCGCTGAGCTTCCAGTTCGGGTCCGCGCTGCGAATGTCGCGGCTGAAGGTCCAGATGTCCTTGGTGCCGATCGCATCGGTCAGCGAGCCGGCGACGACATTGCCGTCCTTGTCGCGCGTGACGGCGGCGATGTCCGCTTCGAAGCGCAGCGCCACCTCGGCGATGCGGTCCTTGATCGACGCCTCGACGATCTGCACCTTCTCGATCCGCACCAGCCGATTGTCGAGGACATGGCCCTGCGCCGCGCGCGCGGCGATCGCTTCCTCGAAGGAAGCGAGCACGTCGGTGTCGCACAGCCAGGCCAGTTCGTCGCGGTCGCCGCGCCAGAAAGCCTCCAGCACCATCCGGTAGGCGCTCTTGGCGCCCTCCACGAACTGGGGCACGTCGAAGCTGCGATCGGCGGCGATCAGCGCGCGCACGCCCGTTTCCGCGCCCGGCGCGATCAGCCCTTCGGCCAGCCGCACCGAATCACCGCTATTCTGCGCGACCGGGCCGGGTTGCAGCACCGTCACCTTGGCGCGATCCTCCGCCGGGCGCAGTGCAGGCTCCTGTTCGTGCCCGGTACGCTTGCCCAGCACAGAATAGAGCCGCAGGGCCAGGAAGCCGGCGATCATGGCGAGGATGACGATCACATACACGGGGGCTAATACCCTTTGTTCAAAATCAGGTTCCATCGACAACATAGGCATGTTTGCCCGCAACTTCAAATGGCGGGTTGACGGCGGCGCCATTGCCCTCCTCCAGCGCCCCTGCTAAGCGCGCGGGTCATCATATTCCGGGGGCGAGCCGCCGCCGGCCAACAGGGAAAGTCAAGGTAGAGAGCATGGCCGACGAAGCCGACACCAGCACCACCATCAACGTCCAGCCCAATGGCGCCGACACCGCGCCGCAGATCGCGCTGATCAGCCAATATGTGAAGGATCTCTCCTTCGAAAACCCCAACGCGCCCGCCGTCTACCAGTGGCCGGACCAGCCGCAGATCGACGTCCAGTTCAACATCGGCGCCGACCGCGTGGGTGAGGAAGTGTTGGAAATCGCGCTGAAGATCGACGTTAAGGCGGTTGCGCCGCAGGGCACCGCCTTCGCCGTCGAGCTGCTCTATGCGGCGCTGTTCGGGATGCGCAACGTGCCCGAGGATCAGGTCCAGCCCTTCATGCTGGCCGAAGCGCCGCGCCTCATCTTCCCCTTTGCCCGCCGCGTGCTGGCTGATGCGATCCGCGACGGGGGCTTCCCGCCGCTGCTGCTCGAGCCGATCGACTTCGGCGCGCTCTACCTGCAACAGGCGCAACAGATGGAAGCGACCGCAGGCGAGCCGGCCGGTCACGCCTGATATAAGGATGTCCCTGGCCTTCGTTCGCCCTGTTCAGGCGAGCCACGCGTCTCGCCCGAATGTCGAAGCGTCGCTCTTTCTTGAAGAAAAGAAAAGGGCTTCGACAAGCTCGGGCCGAACGGGGGAAGGGATCATTTGATGAAACTCGTCCGCGCTCTCGGTTCGGTCGGCGGGCTGACGCTGGCCAGCCGCATCCTGGCGCTAGTGCGCGATTCGCTCGCGGCGCGTTATGTCGGCGCGGGCTTCGCGTCGGACGCGTTCAACGGCGTCGCCTTCCGCCTGCCCAACATGTTCCGCGCGCTCTTCGCTGAGGGCGCCTTCGCCGCCGCCTTTGTGCCATTGTTCAACCGCAAGGCGGCAGGGGAGGGCGGGCTGCCCGCCGGCTTCCATTTCGCCGAGCGCGCGCTGGCGGTACTGCTGCCGGTCCTGATCCTGTTCACCGCGATCCTGATCGCCGCCGCCTGGCCCGTGACCTGGGCGCTCTCGGGCGGCTTTTCGCGCCAGAATCCAAGCGCCGAGCAATTCGCCTTCGCTGTCGCCCTCTCGCGCATCACCATCCCCTATCTGGCGCTCATCAGCCTCGCCTCGCTGCTGGGCGGCATCCTCAATTCGCTCGACAAATTCTGGGTCAACGCCGCCGCCCCGATCCTGCTCAACCTCAGCATGATCGCGGGCCTGTGGCTGTTCCACGGCGCGGACGAATATGAGACGGCGCGAGTGCAGGCGATGTCGGTGACGATCGGCGGCGCGCTGCAACTGCTGTGGCTGATCTGGGCGTGCCGGCGCGCGGGCGTGTCGATGAAGCTGCGGCGGCCGCGCCTCGACGCCGACGTGAAGCAATTGCTCCGCCTGATCGTTCCTGCCGCCGCCGGGGCGGGCGCGTCGCAGATCAACCTGCTGATCTCCACCGCGCTGTCGGGCTGGCTGCTCGCCTCAGGCTCCATCACCTATATCTATTATGCCGATCGCCTGAACCAGTTGCCGCTGGGCCTGATCGGTATCGGCCTTGGCACCATCCTCCTCCCCACGATCTCGCGCATGTTGTCGAAGGGCGAGGAGCAGGCGGCGATGGAGACGCAGAATCGCGGCATCGAACTCGCCTTGTTCCTGACCCTGCCCGCCACCGTGGCATTCCTGGTCGTGGCGGAGCCGATCGTGCGCGGCCTGTTCCAATATGGCCGTTTCACGCCCGAGGATGCGATGCGCTGCGGCTGGGCGCTGTCGGCCTTCTCGATCGGCCTGCCCTCCTATGTCCTGGTGAAGGTGCTGACACCCGGCTATTATGCGCGCGGTGATACGAAGACGCCGGTGCGCTTTGCGATGGTCTCGATCGTCATCAACATCGTCGGGAACCTCGCGATGATCCCCACCCTCGGCCATATCGGGCCGCCGCTCGCCACCGCCTTGTCCTCCACCGTCAATGTCGCGATGCTCTATGCGACGCTGGTGAAGCGCGGTCATTTCGCGGCCGATGCCGGGTTGCGCCGGCGTATTCCCCGCCTCGCCCTCGCTGCGCTCATCATGGGCGGCGCGCTGTGGGCGGGGGAGGGGCTGCTCGACCCCTGGCTGACCGGCGCCATGCTCCAGCGTTATGTGGCGCTCGCCTTGCTCGTCGGCGCGGGCGTGACGCTTTACGGGCTGGCGTCCTTCATCACGGGCGCCTATCGGCTCTCCGACATCAAGGCGCTTATGCGCCGCAAACACGCAACCTCATAAGAACGGATCAGTCACATGCGCGTCCTTTCCGGCATCCAGCCGACCGGCAATCTGCACCTGGGCAACTACCTCGGCGCGATCCGCAACTGGGTGCGGATGCAGGATGAGATGGACAGCGGGGCGGCCAACACGGACACGCCGACGAAAACGCCGGGCCAGTGCTTCTTCTTCCTCGCCGACATGCATTCCATCACCGTGCATGAAGGACGCGAGCAGCGCATCCGCAACGTCCGCGACATGGCCGCCGCTCTGGTCGCCGCCGGGATCGACCCCGATCGCTCGGTCCTGTTCAACCAGGCGCGCGTGCCGGCCCATGCGGAACTCTGCTGGCTGCTGAACGGCACGGCGCGCATCGGCTGGCTCAACCGCATGACCCAGTTCAAGGACAAGGTCGGCAAGGACCGCGAGGGCGCCTCGATCGGCCTGTTCGTCTATCCGGTGCTCCAGGCGGCCGACATATTGCTCTACAACGCGACCCATGTGCCGGTGGGCGAGGACCAGAAACAGCATCTGGAGCTGGCGCGCGACATCGCGACCAAGTTCAACACCGATTTCGGGGTCGAGTTGTTCACGCTGCCCGACCCGATCATTCCGAAGGAATCGGCGCGGATCATGTCCTTCCGCGACGGCACCGCGAAAATGTCCAAGTCCGACCCGAGCGACATGAGCCGCATCAACCTGACCGATGACGATGACGCCATCATGCAGAAGGTGAAGAAGGCCAAGACCGATCCCGAACCGCTGCCCGAAACGGCGGAAGGGCTGGCGGGCCGCCCGGAAGCGAACAATCTGGTCGGCATCTTCGCCACCCTGCGCGGCACCACGCCGGACGCGGTCTGCGCCGAGTTTGCGGGCAAGGGCTTCGGCGCGTTCAAGCCGGCGCTGGGCGAATTGCTGGTCGAGACGCTGCGCCCGATTCGCGAGCGCTTCCTGGAATTGCGCACTGACGACGCGGCGCTGGACGCGATCCTGGACAAGGGCGCGGCCAAGGCGGCGGCGGCGGCCGAGCCGACGCTGCGCGCGGCCTATGACGCGATGGGCCTGATGCGCTGATAACGAAGGGGCAGGCGCGCGCGCGAAAAGGGCGCGCCCCACGTCTGCCCGGTACGGGTTCGGTCTCCGGGCGTCGTCCTTGAGGGCGAGAACATGGTTTGCGCCCATTCGGTCCGATCGTGCGTTCAAACGATGTTCAGTTGCCTTTTGCTAGCGAAGGGCGCAAGAATGAACCCAGGCTCAACGCCTGTCACAGGACGCAGAAAAATGACCCGTTTCAAGATGTTCGGCCTGATTGCAGCGCCCGCACTGGCGCTGGTGGCGTTGTCGGGCTGCGCCACGTCGTTCAAGGCTGATGTCGCCCGTTTCCAGCAACTCCCCGCCCCGGCAGGCCAGAGCTATACCGTCGTCGCCGACGATCCCCGGCTCGCCGGCGGACTGGAGTTCGCCCATTATGCCGATCTGGTCGGGCAGCGCCTGACCCAGACCGGCTATGTTCCCGCCAGCGACCCGGCGCGTGCCGACCTGATCGTCCGGGTCGCCTATGATGTCGACAATGGTCGCGAGAAGGTCCGCTCTTCCGGCTTTGGTGGTGATCCCTTCATGTATGGCGGCGGCTGGGGCTGGCGCGGCCGCTGGGGCCGCCCCTGGGGCTATGGCTTCTATGATCCGTGGCTGTTTGGCGGCGCGGGCTATAATGACGTGTCGAGCTACACTGTCTACACCAGCGACCTCAGCGTGAAGATCGACCGCGCGGCTGATAATCGGCGTCTGTTCGAAGGCAAGGCGAGCGCCCAGTCGCTGTCGAACAAGCTGACCTATCTGGTTCCGAACCTGATCGACGCGATGTTCACCAACTTCCCCGGCCAGAATGGGGAAAATGTGAAGATCACGCTGCCGCCCGAAAAGAAGGGCTGACAGACAAAGCGTACAAGGGGCGGCTCCCGGCCAGACCCTGACATGACCCGGCGCTTCGGCAGGAGCGCCGGGTTTTCTTTCGGGATCGCCGTGTCGTTTCGCGGCGCGCGGGTGAACGGCTGTTTGGGGTGGGGAGCGGACTGTCAGGTTGCGGTGAAAGTCCGAGCCGTTTTACACGAAACTGCTATGAATATGGCTTCGATATTGCTCGGCAGAATGGCATTTTGTGATGGAGAGGCATCCTATGCCGATCGGCTTCTTTTTGTTTGGTGCCCTCGCGTTTCTGGCGGTCTATTTTGGTATTGCTAGCAATATTGCGAGGAATCGTGCATGGAAAGTCGGGGCACTCTGCGTCCTCGTCCCAGCCGTTGTTGGCTCTTCGTATCTGCTTGTTTTGTATACTAACTACGGCAGCGGACGTGGTGTGTTCGGGCTTGCTATTGTAATTGTGCTTGGTCTGGGCGGCCCTGTATCTCTGTATGGTGTGGGGCTTCTTATTCGAGCTATCAGTTTGCCGAGATAGCTTCCAAAGTCCGCTTGCGGGCAATCCTCATAGACTCGTGAGTGTCCATTTTTGGTCGCTTCCAGACTGTCCCGATGCTGCGGCACTAAACCCGCCGGAACGGATAGGGCGCGATCGTGCGTTCGTAGCTGTGCAGGTCCAGCGCGCGCGTCACCGGCGGCAGCGCCCGGTCGGGGCAGTCGCGCCGCTCGCACAAATGGCATGTGGGGCCGACGCCGGTCGCCTCGTCCTTCTCTGTGTCGAGCCCGTCGGCGTGGACGATGCGTCCGGCATGTTTGGCCTCGCACCCCAGCGCGATCACCGGGCTTGCCCGGCCGCCGTCCGGCCGATGGGGCAGCGCCATGGCCAGCGTGACGAAGCGGCGGCCGTCCAGCGTCTCGATCAACTGCGTTTCGACCCGGTCCGGTGCGCGCGCGTCGCACGCGTCCCAGCGCGGGCACAGGCCGCCATAGCGGGCGAAGGGCCATGCCTCGCCGTCGAAGCGCTTGGAGATGATGCCGGCGCGGTCGATCCGGACCATGAAGAAGGGGATGCCGCGCGCGCCGGTGCGGTTGAGGCTGGTGAGGCGGTGGGCGACCTGCTCGGTGGACATGCCGAACCGGTCGCGCAGCAGGGCGATGTCGTGGCGGCCCTGTTCGGCCGCCTGGCGGAAGCGGTCATAGGGCATGAGGAGCGCGGCGGCGGCATAGTTGGTGAGCGCGATGCTGGCGAGGCGGCGGCTGTCCTCGTCGGGCGGCGCGGCGCGGGCGATCTGTGCCGCGATCGAATCGGCCAGTTCCTGCGCGCACAGATGGTAGGCGATGGCGAACAGCCGCCCCGAAGCGGGCAGCCGCTCGCTCAGCATCAGCCGTCGCCGGTGCATGTCATAATGGCGCAGCGTTCCCGCCAGCACGTCACCCCGCACCAGTTGGACGCTCATGCCGTGCCGATCCTTCAGCCGCGCGCGCAATTCCGCCTGCAACAGTGCCGGATCGTCGGGCAGGCCGGCGGCCAGGCTTTCCGCGCCCGCGTCGATCTCGGCGAAATGATTGCCCGCGCGCGCGATCGTCTCGCGCAGCCAGTCGACAGGCGCCACCAGCGGGCCGGGGCTGCTGCGGTCGAGGGCGTCGCCCGGCAGGCGGCGCAGGTCGCTCAGCGCGCGGTAGAAGCGGGCGATCGCCTCGCTGACGCCCGGATAATTTTCCGCCACCTCCAATATTTCGTCGCGTGCGATGCCGATGTCGCGGACCAGCGCATCGGACAAAATCTCGCTCAGTTCGCCGGGGCCGCCCTCGGCCGGGGTGGCGGTGAAATCGCGAATGTCGATGTCATAGGTATTGGCCAGCCGCAGCAGCATCTGCGCGGTCAGCGGGCGCTGGTTGCGCTCCAGATGGTTGAGATAGCTGGGGGATACGCCCAGTTCCTCCGCCATGCGCGTCTGGTTGAGGCCCAGTTCGCGCCGCAGCACGCGCAGTTTCGGGCCGAGATAGAGTTTGCGATCGGTCAGCTCTGCCATATGGTCATAATGTCATAGAATGACAAAATGACCAAATCTGATTATGACTGGAGGCCACTCATCGGCCTTACGCAAGCGCGTTTGGCTGTCTATTTCGCTGTCCATAGCCCGATCAATGGGCCAGCGATGAAGGACAAGAGGATGACCACCGATACGATCGAACAGACCCACGGCCACCCCCAGCCCGCTCGCTCCCGTGCGGTGTTCAGCCAGGAGGATTTCGGCCTGATCCGCACCGCCATCGCCCATTATCTGCGCGAGGTTCAGGACCAGCCGGAATCGGTCAAATATGCCAATCTCTATCACCGGCTCGGCCGCGTGGCCTGAACCGTCAAGGCGAGGGGAGGAAGGGCGCGGCGGGCAACCGACCGCGCCCTCACGCTGTTCAGAACAGGCGGGTCAGCCCGTAGAAGGCCGCGCCGATGATCGCGGCGGCGGGCAGGGTGACGACCCAGGCGACAATGATGCTCGACGCCACGTTCCAGCGCACCGCCGACAGGCGGCGGGACGCGCCCACGCCGACAATCGCGCCGGTGATGGTGTGAGTGGTGGACACCGGCACGCCCAGATGGGTGGCCAGGAACAGGGTGATCGCGCCGCCGGTTTCCGCGCAGAAACCCTGCGCCGGGGTCAGCCGGGTGATCTTCGACCCCATGGTGTGGACGATCTTCCACCCGCCCAGCAACGTGCCCAGGCCCATCGCCGCCTGGCAGCTGATGACTACCCAGAAGGGAACGTGGAACTCCCCGTTCAGCATCCCCTGAGAATAGAGGAGCACGGCGATGATCCCCATCGTCTTCTGTGCGTCATTGCCGCCATGGCCGAGCGAATAGAGCGAGGCGGAGACGAGCTGGAGCTTGCGGAACACATTGTCGGCGCCCTGCGGGGTGAAGCGGCGGAAAATCCAGCTGATGAGCAGGACCAGCAGCAGCGCCAGCAGCAGGCCGATCGTGGGCGAAAGGACGATTGCGGCGCTGGTCTTGAACACGCCGCTCCACACCACCGCGGTCAGGCCGGCCTTGGCGATCCCCGCGCCCAGCAGTCCGCCGATCAGCGCATGGCTGGACGAGGACGGGATACCGAGCCCCCAGGTAATGAGGTTCCAGGCGATCGCGCCCATCAGCGCGCCGAAGATCACCTGCGGGTCGATGATGCTGGCGTCGACGATGCCCTTGCCCACCGTCGTCGCGACATGCAGGCCAAAGAAGAGGAAGGCGATGAAGTTGAAGAAGGCGGCCCAGGCGACCGCATATTGCGGCTTCAGAACGCGGGTCGACACGATGGTGGCGATCGAGTTGGCTGCGTCGTGCAGGCCGTTCAGGAAGTCGAAGGCGAGCGCGACGCCGATCAGCGCGATCAGCAGCGGGAGGGCGATGGGGTCCATGGATATGAGCGGTCAGGCGTGGTCGATGACCAGCCCGGAAATCTCGTTGGCGACGTCCTCGAACCGGTCGGTCACCTTCTCCAGATGGCTGTAGATCTCGTTGCCGACAATGAAGTCCATCGGGTTCCCGGCGCGGGCCTGTTCATAGAGCGCCTTGAGGCCGGCTTCATGAAGAATGTCGGCATGGCCCTCCAGCTTGACCAGTCGCTCGGTCAGGTCGTGGAGGCGTGAGGAATTGAGGTTGAGCGAGCGCAGCAGCGGCATGGCTTCGGCCGTGATGCGCGCGCATTCGACGATCAGCGCGCTCATGTCCTGCATCTGCGAGGGAAATTCCTTCACGTCGAACAGCGCGATCGCCTTGGCGGTCTGGTTCATCTGGTCGATCGCGTCGTCCATAACGCCGATCAGGCCGGTGATGGCGCTGCGGTCGAACGGGGTGACGAAGATGCGGCGCACGTCCTGCAACACTTCGCGGATGATGTCGTCCGCCTCATGCTCCTGGTCGGAGATGGTCTTGATATGCTCGGCCATGTCCGGCCCGCCCTTCAGCAGCTTCGCGAGCGCATCGGCGCCGGCGACCAGCGTCGTCGCATGATCCTCGAACTGCTCGAAGAAACGCCCCTGCTTGGGCATCAGCGCATGAAACCAGCGCAGCATTCCAGTCCTTTCACTTTGCTTCTCGCGTATCGCCAGCAGCAACCGGATGAACCAGCCCGGATCGGCGGGCGGTTCGCGGAAGGCGGCGATGATCGATTTCAGGTCGGGTTCGTCGACGGCCCTTGCAGCTTCGGCGACGGGGAACCAGCGCAGTTCCCTTTGGCCCTGTTCGGGCCATTGCGTCAGGTGGCCCGTGACCGCAAGCGGAAAAACCTCAACCTCTGCCTCGCGCGACCCGCCCTTGCGGCGGCGCTTGTCATAGCGGTAGCGGCCGAGCGGGGCGGGGCAGGCAATGCCGTGGATGCCCGCTTCCTCATAGGCTTCCAGTTCGGCGGCGCGATGGCCGGCCAGCCCTTTGATCCGGTTGCCCTTTGGAATCACCCAGCGCCGCGTCTCACGCGAGGTGATCAGCAGGATCTGCATCGATCCGTCGGCAGCGGTGGTATAGGGCAGGGCGGCGATCTGGCGCATGGACCGCTTGTAACAATATTGTCATAATGCGCAATCACCTCCGCCCGCCCTCACGGCCTAGATGGAGAAGCGCGCCGTCACCCGGATGTCGCGGCCCGCGAGCGGAGCGAAATCCTTGAGCACGCTGGCGTGGCGGCGGGCCTCCACATCGAAGATATTGTTGGCCGACAGCATCAGCGTGGTGCGGTCATTGCCGGCGAAGGGCTTGAATGAGAGCGACGCGTTGACCAGGGTGAAGCCATCGGTGGGCGTCTCGGTCGCGGCAATGCGGTCCTGCTCGAATACATGCTCGACTTCCGCTCGCGCGCTGATCCGGTCGCCCTGCGCCTCGATCCCGCCCAGCAGGCGCAGGGGAGGGATGCGCGGAGCGGGGCCACTGCCCTTGATGGTGGCGCGGACATAGTCGGCAACGCCGTCCAGGTTGATGGCGTAGCCGCCCAGTTGCGCCAGCTTCACCGATCCTTCGGCCTCGAAGCCATAATAGCGGGCATCGGCCTGGGCATAGGCGTAGCAGGGGAACTCCATCTCCGCCCCGCCATTGGCCGCCTGGCACACGCTGTCGTCGACGACCGAGTCATAGATATAGCCGTCGAACCAGTTGTGATAGGCTGCAAAGCTGACGCTATAGCCTTCGCCTTTGCCGCGCAGCGTGGCTTCGGCGCCCCAGCTCTTTTCCTTGCCGAAGCGCGGGTCGCCCAGTTCGAACGCCTGGGTTCCTGCATGATTGCCGCGCGCGAACAACTCCTCGGCCGAGGGCGCGCGTTCGCTGCGCGAGAGGTTGAGGCCAGCCCGCCAGCCCGGCACGATCTCCTGGCTGATGCCGACGGAGCCGGACAGCGCGTTGAAGCTGCGCTGATAGCCACCCACGAACAGGTCGGCATCGGCGTTGGAGGAAAGATCGGTATGTTCGTAGCGCGCCCCCGCCTCGATCCGTGTGCGGCCAAGGTCCAGCGATTGAAGCGTGAAGACACCGATCTGGTTGGTCTCGTTCTTCGGCAGGAATTTCTCTTCGCCGACCGCTTCGAACCGGCGGGTGAAGAACTGCGCGCCGAACGCGCCATCCCAGCCCCCCTGGCGCGCCTGGATGAATTCCAGCCGGCTTTCCATCGACTGGTTGTAGAAGGTCGTACCGACCTCGCCGCTGGGTTCGATTTCCTGATGCTGGTAATCCGCGAAACCCGCGCGCAGGCGGATGCTGTCGAGGAAGCCGCCACCCGTCGCCACCTCGCCGCGCAGGTCGGCTCGGGTCTGCTTCATCGCCAACGTCACATCCTCATGGGTGTGGCCCGGTTCGTCGTCATGACCATGATCGTCAGTATCCTCCGCGACGTCGATCCGCGACGGCACGCCATAGCGATTTTCGCTGTGCGAAACCGACACGCCCAGATTGCCGCCGTCGCCGACATAGGCGAAGCCGCCCGCCACTTCCCATGTTTCGGCGGCGGTGTTGGGCAGCTTGCCCTTCCATTGGCCGTCCTCGCGGATTTCCGGGTCGTTCGACTGGGCGGCCAGCGCCCGCATCGGCTTGGACAATATATAGCCGCCAGTGCGCAGATCGTCGGTCTTGGTCCAGCTGCCGTCGACATGGACGACGAAATTCTCCGCCAGCGGCGCTTCTATTTCACCGCTCAGCGTGCGCTCGTTCGCGGCGCTGCCATAGGTGGCGATGCCCTCGACATGGATCGGTTCGTCCGGCACGCGGCGCGGGATACGGCTGTCGATCACATTGACCACGCCGCCGATCGCCGACGATCCGTAAAGCAGCGCCGCGGGGCCACGCAATATCTCGATCCGGTCGGCGGTCAGCGGATTGATGGCGACGGCATGGTCGACCGAGGTGTTGGATACGTCGAAACTGCCGATGCCGTCGGTCAGGATGCGGACGCGCTCCCCCTGGAAGCCGCGCAGGATCGGGCGCGAGGCATTGGGACCGAAGCTGGTGGCCGACACGCCGGGCTGGCGCGCCAGCGTCTCGCCGATGCTGGGGCGCAGGTCGCGGGTCAGCTTCTCGCCGGTCAGGACCGACGTGCCCGACAATATGTCGCCCTGTCGGCGCGGGATCAGCGCAGTGACGACGATATCGGCCTTCGCATCGTCATGATAGGCTTGGTCGGGGGCTGCGGTGTCGGCCGGCGCCTGTGCCAAGGCGGGGGAGGCGAGACAGGCGGCGGCCAGATACAGGCCGTAGGGATATAGGGCGGACGAGGCGCAACCGGCACGAAGCGAAGAAAAACGGGACATTGGGGACTGTCATCCTTGGGCAATCGCGAAAGAGGATGAGACCCTGTATCTAGCATGTTACAACATATCAATACCAGTTCGCCGCGTTTTTGTCGCGGGGCATCATGTTGGACGGATGAGCGAGGCCGATCCACCATGCGCGGCGCGAACCGCCGTTGCCCTGGCAAGCGGCGCCATGCTTCAGAGAAACAGAAATTCTGCCAGAGCCTCGACGGCCGGCGTCTCGCCCGCTTTAGGGCCGAGCGCCTGTCTGATCTCGATCGGGGGGAGGGGCATGTCGAGCGGCAGACGGCTGATTCCCGCCATTCGCCCCAGGTCGCGGGCGAGCGCGCCGAAGGCCGGGAACAAGCCCGCGCCCTTGCGCAGTGCCGACATCACTGCGAACATATCATCGCTTTCCAAGGCCATTGGTCCCAGCCGCGCGCGACCGCGCTCCAGCGCGTCAGCGATGATCGCGCGGGTGGCGTTGCGCCGGTCCATCGCGATCATCGGGCTGATTGCGAGATCATCCCGCGACACGATGTCCGCGCGCGCCAGCGGATGCGCCGCGCCGGCATAGAGGTTGAGCTGCTCCGACCAGCCATAGCGCGAGGGAAAGGCGTCCGGCGCGCTCAACGCATAGAAATAGGCGATGTCCGCGCCGCCATGCCGCAGCGCTGCCGCGGCATCTTCGGCCGACTGGACATGCAGGTCGAGCGTGATCGCGATATCCTCGTTCGCCGCCTCGAAGGCTGATAATTTCTCCTGCAACTGGCCGAAGACCGGCGCTGGGGCGGCGAGAAGGATCGTCCGGCGCGGCGGTTCGGTGGATGTGGGGCGGACCAGCGTCGCGGGCAGGACGACAGGGTCGGTTGGCGGCGGCGACGCAGGATCGTCAGGTGCGTCGGCCTCGTCCTGCGTCAACTGGGTCATGGCCTGCGCGGTCTTGCGCCCCGCCGGGGTCAACCGCGCCGCGCCCTCCAGATCGTCGAACAGCCGGTACCCCAGCCGCATCTCCAATGACGCCATGTCGCGCGCGATCGCTTCTGCCGGCACCCCCAGCATGATTGCGCAGCGAGCGAGGCTTCCGGCCGCAACCATCTGCGCGAAAAGGTCAAGTTGGCGCAGGGAGGGGCGATCCATGACCGCCTGATAGAGGAAATGCGGAAGATGGGTAAGGGTGATCTTGACGAGACCCCTGCGATGATGGCAGGGCGCTCTCCTGCCGGGCGGGTATAGCTCAATGGTAGAGCACTAGCCTTCCAAGCTTGTGATGCGGGTTCGATCCCCGCTACCCGCTCCAGCCCTTCCTTATTCTTCCTTCGCCGGCGGACCCGAGCTTCCGCGTTCGATCAGCGTGAACTGGAATTCCGGGGCGTCGAGCGGGCCGGCGGCCAGTGCGTCGATTACGCAGCGACCCATATCCTCCAGCGGCTGGCGCACGGTGGTCAGCGGCGGCCAGGAGGTGAGGCTGGCCGTCGTGTCGTCGAAGCCCGTCACCGAGAGATCCTCCGGCACGCGCAGGCCGATGCGATGCGCCAGCGTCAGCACGCCCAGCGCCATTTCGTCATTGGTGGCAAAGACCGCGGTCGGCGGCTGGGGCTGGGCGAGCAGCGCCTCGCCTGCCTCGATGCCGGAGGCGAAATCGAACCGGCCAGGTACGAACAGGGCTTCGTCCACGGCGATCCCGGCGGCGGCCAACCCCTCGCGAAACCCCTCGACACGGCGCAGCGCGGCGTGGTGGGTTGCGGGCGGGGTGATGACGCCGATGCGCCGATGGCCAAGGCCGATGAGATGATCGGCCATCATCCGGCCAGCCGCCTGCTCGGGCGTGCGGATGGTGAAGCTTGGCGCGTCCACCGAACCCGCGATCCGGGCACAGGGCAGCTTCATTTCCGCCAGCCGCTCCAGCAGCCCAACATCGTCCGACAGCGGGGGCACCAGCAGCACGCCGTCCGGGCGCAGTGCCGCGACCAGCCGTTCCAGCACCTCGAACCGTTCCTCCGCACGGGGTGAGATCGGCTCCACCACCAGATGATAGCCCAATTCCCGACAGCGCCAGGCTGCGCCGATCTGGATGCGGCTGACATAGCCGGGGGCAGGGTTGTTATAGAGAAAGGCGATCATGAAGGAGCGCCCGCCCGCGAGCCGTCGCGCCGACTGGTTGGGGCGATAGCCAAGCTGATCGATCGCCGCCTGGACGCGTTCGCGCAGTTCGTCGCTGACATTGGGCGCCTTGTTGACGACGCGTGACACCGTCTTGATCGAAACCTTGGCGCGGGCGGCGACGTCGTGGATGCTCGTCATGGGATACTTGGCTCGGGACGCTGGGAAAAGGTTGTCATGCCCGGATTTCGGGCCTCTTGGCAAGATGCGGTCCCCGGCCCTATGCTGCGCGCATGAGCAACGTCATCAACCTGCGCCAGGCGCGAAAGGCGAAAGCACGCGCCGACAAGGCGAGCCAGGCGGAGGTCAATCGCGTGAAGTTCGGCCGAAGCAAGGCGCAGCGGGTCGCCGACGCGGCGGATGAAAAGGCGCGGATTGCTCTGCTGGAAGGCGCGCGACGCGAAAAGACAAACGGTCAGGCGGACGCAGAAGAATCATAGTATCGAGCTCATCGAGTATCATGAGTTTCGTCAATGTTCGGTTCATCTTCAGATGAACGCTTATTAATATTGTTCGGCACGGCGCGGGCCTTGCTCGATTCATCCCGATTCTGATCGAATGGGTGAGATTAATCACCCGTTCGGCGGTTTCATTGCCGCTATGACTGGACATATTCGCACCATTCGCCCCGCCAGGGCCGCGATCGCCGCTGTTCTGGCCCTCAGTGCAACCCCGCTATTCGCGCAGACTGTCGCGCCGCCGCTGGTAGCCCCCACGACCGTGCCGGACGCGCCGACGCCCGCGGCGACGCCCATGCCGGTAGCTCCCGCAACCACGCCATCGCCGGTATTCAAGCCCAGCGCTCCGGTGGTGCAGGCCACCCCGCCCCTGGAAGAGCGCATCGCCGTCGCGACCGCCGCAGCAGAGGCGGAACAGGGCGCGCAACCGGCCGCCCGCCGCACGGCAGAGGCGAGGCCGCAGCCCCGGCCGGCGTCCCGCGCCGAACGCATGACGGAGCGGGCGCCGGCGCCCGCTCCACAGTCTGCCCCTGCATCTCCGCCCGTTGCGGCGGAACCTGTCCTGCCTGCTCCTGCTCCTGCGCCCGTCGAGGCCGCCACGGGCGATCCGGTTGTCACGCCCGCGACCACGCCCCAGTCGGGGCGGACGGACGATGCGCTCCTATGGGCACTGGGCGGCGGTGCGCTGCTGCTGCTGGGGCTGGGCGGGGCGGCGATGATGCGTCGTCGTCGACCGGAGGAAGATTATGCCGGCCCGGTGCGCGCGCTTGAACCCTCGCTGATCCCCGCCGTCGCAATGACGCCCGCGCCGGCACGCCCGATGGTCGCCCGTCCGGCCATGGCCCCTATGGCGGCGATGCCAGCCGATGCGACGCTTGAGGCGATGGTCGCCGCGCCGCCCAGCGCGGACAATCCCTTCACCACCCGGACTAAGCGCCTGCGCCGCGCCAAGTTCCTGCTGGCCGAGCGAGCGATGGAAGCGGCGCCCCATGTCCCGCCACAGACGGTCCATGCCGAACCGGTCCCTGCGTCGGCCCCCTTGTCGGCCTTGGACCGCAGCCAGACTGTCTATCGCTTCGGTGCGGATCGCCAGCGGCCGGGCTTCGGCAAGCCGCGCACAAGCTGACCGACCATCCGCGTGACATGAAGAAAGCCGGGCGTCGGAACGCCCGGCTTTCTTCATGTCCGGTTGCGCTTTGGCGGCTTGCCTGATACCGGGCGCGCGCATCAATTCCGCGTCCTTCTGCACGAAAAGAGTCGCCGCCCATGTCCGACAAGATCAACCGTATCGTCCTCGCCTTTTCCGGTGGTCTCGACACCAGCGTGATCCTGAAATGGCTCCAGCAGACCTACCAGTGCGAAGTGGTGACCTTCACCGCCGATCTGGGGCAGGGCGAGGAGCTGGAACCGGCCCGCGCCAAGGCCCGCCTGATGGGGGTCAAGGAAGAGCATATCTTCATCGACGACCTGCGCGAGGAATTCGTGAAGGATTATGTCTTCCCGATGATGCGCTCCAACGCGCTTTATGAAGGTCTCTACCTGCTCGGCACCTCGATCGCCCGTCCGCTGATCGCCAAGCGCCAGATCGAGATCGCGAAGATGGTGGGCGCCGACGCGGTGTCGCACGGCGCGACCGGCAAGGGTAACGATCAGGTCCGCTTCGAACTTGGCTATTATGGTCTCGCCCCCGACATCAAGGTGATCGCGCCCTGGCGCGAATGGGATCTGGCCAGCCGCACCAAGCTGATCGAATTCGCCGAGAAGCACCAGATTCCGATTCCGCGCGACAAGCGTGGCGAAAGCCCCTTCTCGACCGATGCGAACATGCTGCACACTTCGTCGGAAGGCAAAGTGTTGGAGGATCCGTGGGAGGAAACCCCGGATTATGTCTATTCGCGTACGGTGAACCCGGAAGACGCGCCCGACGCGCCCGAATATATCACGATCGATTTCGAGCGCGGCGATGGCGTCGCGATCAACGGCGTCGGCATGTCGCCCGCGACGCTGCTCGAAACGCTGAATGACTATGGCCGCAAGCATGGTATCGGTCGGCTCGACCTGGTGGAAAACCGCTTCGTCGGCATGAAGTCGCGCGGCATGTACGAGACGCCGGGCGGCACCATCTATCACCTCGCCCATCGCGGTATCGAGCAGTTGACGCTCGACCGTGGCGCCGCGCACCTGAAGGACGAACTGGCGCCGCGCTATGCCGAACTTATCTATAACGGCTTCTGGTTCAGCCCCGAGCGGGAGATGCTCCAGGCTGCGATCGACCATAGCCAGGAAAAGGTGACGGGCACCGTCCGCCTCAAGCTCTACAAGGGCGGCGTCTATGTCGTCGGCCGGAAGTCGCCCTATTCGCTCTACAGCGAGAAGGTCGTGACCTTCGAGGATGACGCGGGCGCCTATGACCAGCGCGATGCGGCTGGCTTCATCAAGCTCAATGCGCTGCGGCTTCGTTTGCTGGGACGGCGCGATCGTTGAGATCGCGATGCCGCCCGTTACAATTCGCGACAAACAAGCGGGCGGCATGACATATCTGCGGGACAAGTTGCTTCCATAAGCGTTGTCAAGGATGGCTCCACGGGCCGTCCGGGATGACCTTCAAAGGAAGACCGACATGCTCCGCACATTCTTCACCACCGTCGCCGCCGGCTCGCTGTTCGTCGGCGGTTTGGCTGCAACCCACCTCGCCTTTGCTCAGCCCGGCGCCGACAATGGCCCCCATGCCGGTCATGGCCCGCGAGGTGGCATGATGACGATGGCCGACACCAACAAGGACGGCAAGATCAGCAAGACGGAACTGACCACCGGGCTGGAGGCTCGCTTCGCGAAGATGGACGTCGACAAGGATGGCCAGCTGACCCAGAAGGACCGCGACGCGATGCGCCAGCAGCGTTTGGATACCCGCTTTGCCGCGCTCGACGCGGACAAGAACGGTCAGATCAGCAAGAGCGAATTCGCCGCCATGCATGAAGCGCGCGCCGAAAAGCGTGCGGAACGGCGTGCCGATGCGGGCGAGCCCGACGGCCGGGGCTGGGGCGGGGGCCATCATCGCGGTCCAGGCCGGGGCATGATGCACCGGGGGCCGGGCGGTCCGGGCGGCATGGGCGACGCGAACAAGGATGGCACGATCACCAAGGCCGAGTTCATGGCCGGCGCCGTGACAATGTTCGACAAGGCTGACGGCAACAAGGACGGCTTTGTGACCGCCGATGAGATGAAGGCTGCGCGCCAGGCGATGCGTGGCCAGTGGCAGGACCGCATGGCGCCGACCCCGCCCGCGCAGAAATAGGATGTCGTAATGGCGGCTCCCCGGCGCGGGGTGTTCCTCTCCACCTGGCCCCGACCGACAGCCGCCCGACGGGAAGGGCGAAGGCTTACCCCCCCCCCATGCCTTCGCCCTTCCAACCATTTGAAAGCCATGACAGACAGCCAAGATGAGCGACCGTCCCCATCTCCTGCTCGTCGATGACGAGCGTTCGATCCGCGAACCGCTGGCGCAATATCTGTCGCGCAACGGCTTTCGCGTCACCGCCGTCGAAAATGCGGCTGAAGCCCGGCTGCGGCTGAGCGCGAACGCGATCGACCTCGTCATTCTCGACATCATGATGCCCGGCGAGGATGGCCTGTCACTCTGCCGTCATATCCGGGAGACGAGCGAAATACCGGTGATCCTGCTGACCGCCCGGTCTGAAGAGACCGACCGCATCGTCGGGCTGGAAATGGGCGCCGACGACTATGTGCTCAAGCCCTTTTCGCCGCGTGAACTGGTCGCTCGCATCAAGGTGATTTTCCGCCGCGTCGCCACCGGCGGCCAGCGCGTCACAGCGCCAGACGGAGCCAGCTACGCCTTTGCCGGCTGGTTGCTCAAGGCGCAGGAACGGACCCTGGTCGACAGCGAGGGCGTGTCGCTGCCGCTTTCGACCGCCGAATATAATCTGATGCTCGCTTTCGCCACTCGGCCCAACCAGGTGCTGAGCCGTGACCAGTTGCTCGACATCACCCAGGGGCGCGAGGCTAATGCCTTTGACCGGGCGATCGACAACCAGATCAGCCGACTGCGCAAGAAGATCGAGCCGGACCCCAAGAATCCGACCCTGATCAAGACCGTCTGGGGTGGTGGCTACACTCTGTCCGCCGAAGTGCGCAAACTGTGAGCCGTCTTCGCTTCTGGCCGCAGAGCCTGGTCGGCCAGATCATCGCTCTGGTCGCGATCGCTCTGTTCGTGGCGCAGGCGATCAATTTCGGCTTGCTGCTGCGCGAACGGCAGCGGTTGGAACTCACCGGCCAGACCGCGCCGGCGGTCTACCGCGTCGTCGATGCGCTCGACAGTCGGCCGGAACGGCGCGTGGAACGGGAAGGCGCCCGGCAACGCGGCCGTATGCGCGCACGCTTCGTCACCGGTGCGCCGCGACTGACCGGCGATCCGCGCCCCGATGTGGAGCGGCGCGCGACCGTGATGTTCGAGGATATCGGCCTGCGTATCCTTGCCGTTCGTGCGGTCCAGAATAGCGAAATCATACCGGTCCGGCGCTGGGAACGCATCCGGATGCGCGCCAATGGAGATGGCCCGCATGATCATAACGTTGGCCTGCTGACTCTGGCGGCCGAATATGAACCGGGCAAATGGGTCGTGGCGCAGGCGCGCAGCGGCGCTGATCGGCCGGCGCGCTTTGGCGGCTGGCTGGTTGGCCAGACGCTGATCCTCTATGTCATCGTGCTGCTGCCTTTGCTGTGGATCGGTAGCCGCCTGGCGCGGCCGCTCAAGCAACTCACGCGCTCCGCCCAGCAATTCGCCCGCACCGGCGCGGCCGATCCGGTGGACGAGCGCGGCCCCGGTGACGTGCGCGACCTCACCCTGGCATTCAACGCGATGCGCGCGCGCATCATCGCGATGTTCGACGAGAAGGACCGGATGCTGGGTGCGATCGGCCATGACCTGCGCACACCGCTTGCTTCTCTGCGCGTCCGCGCTGAATCGGTCGAGGATGACGGCGAACGGGCGCGGATGTCCGAAACGATCGACGAGATGAACCGGATGCTGGAGGACATTCTCTCGCTCGCCCGCGCCGGGCGCAGCACGGAGGCGGCGCAGAAGGTGGACCTGGCCGCGCTGGCTGATGCGGTGGTGGAGGACTTCATCGAGCTGGGCTCGCCGGTCGACCTGGTCGAGGGCGAACGCGCGGTCGCTTTCGTCCGGCCGCAGCAGATCCGCCGCGCGCTGCGCAACCTGATCGAGAATGCCGTCGTCTATGGCGACCGCGCCCATGTGTCGGTGCTACACGAAGGGGGCATGATCCGCATCGCCGTGGCCGACGAGGGGCCGGGCATCGCCCAGGATCGCATGGCCGAGATGCTGGAGCCTTTCACCCGCCTGGAAGGATCACGCAACCGCGAGACCGGCGGCGCTGGCCTCGGCCTTGCCCTGGTCCGCGCGATCATGGCCGAACATCAGGGCGAACTGCGCCTTGCGAACCGGCCGCGGGGCGGACTGGAAGCCAGCCTGGTTTTACCGGCTTGAGCCCGAGAGGCAACGGGACGGTGGCGTCGGCCTAGCCGTCCTCGGCCAGATCCTCTCCCGGCGCGGCGTCCACCCAACGGCGCGCCAGCGCATAGGCATGGCCCGCCCGCAGGAAGGCGGCGATCGCCTTTTCCCTTTGCCTGGGATCGAGCGGCTGCGGGGCGTAGGGGCCGAGGCGCTTGCGGCGAGCGAAATGGTCGGCGGCGGACCAGGCATCCGATGCCATCTGCGTATGCGCCCGCTGTCGGTCGTCCTCCGCTATGCCCGCAGCCCGCAGCGCCTCATCGACGCGTCGAGCGCCATAGCCGCGTCGGGCGAGCGCCGCGCTCTTCATCAGCGCATATCCGGCGTCATCGATATAACCCAGCTCGACGAAACGGTCGGCGAGCGCGTCCGGGTCGGCAGGGCGCTCTCCGTCCCAGCCGCGTTCGCGCAGCTTCCGGTTGAGATAGGCAAGCAGCTTGCCCCGGCTCGTCGCGAAGCGCGCGACATGGCGCAACGCCATGTCGCGCAGGGCGGACTCATCAAGCGGCGGAGGGAGGCGTTTGCCGGTCATGCCGTGCCTCAATGCCCGATACGCCATGTTTATGCCACAGTCGGGCCGGAATTTTACCGCGCCTTGTCGGCTAATAAGCGACGCTGGAATGGAATAGGCGGTGCAACTGGCGGTCAAAGCTGCTAGCGGCCGCGCTTTCACGATTTTTAAGACATTGGGTCAACCAATATGACGGGTTCGCAAGAGATGATGGCACCGACGCCGACCACCGATGATCTGCCGCGCCGCTTCTCCGATTTCGAGACGCTGGGCGAGGCGCTGGACTATGCGGCGCAGGGGCGGCGTGGCCTCAATTTCCACGACGCGCGTGGTAACCTGGCGCGCCCCTACCCGTTCAGCGAGCTGCGCGCCGACGCCATCGCCTGCGCTCACCGCCTGATCGCCCACGGCGTCAAGCCGCAGGACCGGGTCGCTCTGGTCGCGGAAACCGGCGCCGACTTCGCGCAGCTCTTCTTCGGCATCGTCTATGCGGGCGCTTGGCCGGTGCCGCTGCCCCTGCCCACTAGCTTCGGTGGCAAGGAAAGCTATATCGACCAGCTCAACGTCCAATTGTCGAGCTGCGACCCGATGCTGTTCCTGTTCCCCAAGGAATTGGAGGATATGGCGGGTGAATCCGGCCGCCAGAAGAATGTCGAAAGCATCGCGTTCGAGGATTTTATCGCGCGAGAAGCCGTGCCCTGCGCCTTGCCGCAAGCCAGGGGCGAGGAAATCGCCTATCTGCAATATTCGAGCGGCTCGACCCGCTTCCCCCATGGCGTCGCGGTGACGCATCATGCGCTGCTCAGCAACCTGTCGGCGCACAGCCATGGCATGGAAGTGCAGGACAGCGACCGCTGCATCAGCTGGTTGCCCTGGTATCATGACATGGGGCTGGTCGGCTGCTTCCTGTCGGTCGTCGCCAACCAGGTATCGACCGACTACATGAAGACCGAGGATTTTGCGCGCCGTCCGCTCGCCTGGCTGGACCTCATCAGCCGCAATGAAGGCACCTCGATCAGCTACTCGCCAACCTTTGGTTATGACATCTGCGCCCGCCGCATGTCCAGCCAGACCAAGGCGCAGGACCGTTTCGACCTGTCGCGCTGGCGGCTGGCCGGCAATGGCGCCGACATGATCCGCCCTGACGTGATGCAGAGCTTCGTCGATGCCTTTGCCGATGCGGGTTTCAGTCCCAAGGCATTCCTGCCGAGCTATGGCCTGGCCGAAGCGACGCTGGCCGTCACCATCATGCCGCCGGGCGAGGGCATCATCGTCGAACTGGTTGAGGAAACCGACCTGTCGGGTGGTGATGCACCCGAAGGCCGGCCGCAGCGTTTCCGATCCATCGTCAACTGCGGCAAGCCCGCAAAGGACATGGTCGTGGAAATCCGCGACGAGGACGGCGCGCCATTGAACGAACGGCAGATCGGCAAAGTGTGGACCACCGGCCCGTCGCTGATGGTCGGCTATTTCCGTGACGAGGCCGCGACCAAGGCTTGTATGGCCGACGGTTGGCTCGACACAGGAGATATGGGTTATCTCAGCGATGGCTATCTCTACATAGTCGGCCGCGCCAAGGACATGATCATCATCAACGGCAAAAATCACTGGCCGCAGGATATCGAATGGGCGGTGGAGCAATTGCCCGGTTTCAAGCAGGGCGACATCGCCGCCTTCGCCATCACCACGCCGGGTGGCGAGGAAGCGCCGGCCGTGCTCGTCCATTGCCGCACGTCGGACAATGAGGAACGCTCACGCCTGCGGGACCAGATCCGCGAGCGAGTGCGCGCCATTACCGGCATGAACTGCGTAGTGGAACTGGTGCCGCCGCGCACCCTGCCGCGCACCAGCTCGGGCAAGCTCAGCCGGTCGAAGGCGCGCAACCTCTATCTGACCGGTGAAATCCGCCCCTACGACATCGCGGCCTGACGGGCGATCATTCCCGCTCGCAAGGTTACTGATTGCTAACCCCTGCCTGCTATCGCCGGGTTGTGGGCATTCAGCAGCGAAACAATGTCGAACCGGAGCGTCAGGAGCGTGCGTCGATGCGCGCCCTGATGGGCCTGCGTGCGCTTGACGGTGAGGCTGCGGGGCGGATATTGGAGGCGCAGCTGCACGCTGCCGATCGCATGGCGATCCTGCGCCATGGCATGAATCTGTGCGGCATGTTGTTCGTCTGGCAGGTTTTCTCCCATTGTTGCTCGGCCCTGCGGCTGGGACTGTGGAGCGGGGGGCTGATCGCCGCCACGGTGATCATGATGCTGCTGGATGATCGGCGCCGCCGGGCTAGCGTGGATGCAGCGGGTCTGCGGTGGCATGGACTTGGCGCTTGGCTGCACGGGCTCTCTTGGACGGCCACCATGCCCGCCTTGTCTCATATGGGCGCGACCGAGGAACTGGTGGCGCTTTGGACCCTGGTCAGCTGCGTCATGGTGTGTGGCGCGATCAGCTATGCGGCGACGCCGTTGGCAGCCAGCGCTTTCCTGCTCACCTGCATCCTCGGCTTGTTCGCCATGTTCGACGATAACGGTCAACTCCCGCTGCGCGCGCTTTCGACCAGCTATGCGCTGCTGTTGCTGGCGGGCTGCTGCATCTATGCTCGCACCTTCGCGCGCCAGCACAGCACGACGGCGCAGCTGGAGGAAAAGAGCGAGGTCGTGAGCCTGCTGCTGCGCGAATATGAGGGAGGCGGTTCGGACTGGTTGTGGCAGACCGATCCGCTGCGCCGGATCAGCGGAGTTTCCAGGCGTTTCGCCGACATGCTGGGCCGGACGCCCGAGCAGTTGGAGGGTATGCCGCTCGTCCAGGCGCTCGCTGGCAGCAGCTGGGAGAGCGGGCGATTCGCCGCTGGCCTGCACAGTCTGGCCGACCATCTCAAGCATCGCGAAAGTTTCAGCAACCTGGTGCTGCCGGTCGAGGTTCAGGGCGCCGTTCGCTGGTGGGAATTGTCGGCGTCACCGCGTCATGACGAAGCCGGCGCCTTTCTGGGGTTCCGGGGTGTCGGATCGGATGTCACGATCCAGCGCGAATCGGCCGACAAAATCGCGCAGCTTGCGCGTTTCGATCCGCTGACCGGCTTGCCCAACCGGGCGCATCTGCGGGAGGCGCTCGATCAGGCGATGGCCGGGGAGCAGGGCCGTGCGCCGGGTTGCGCCTTCCTGATGATCGACCTCGATCGGTTCAAGGCGATCAACGATACGCTGGGCCACCAGACGGGTGACCGGTTGCTGAGCCAGGTGGCGCAGCGTCTGCATCAGGTCTGTTCCGGGCGGGGGTTCTGCGGGCGGATCGGCGGCGACGAGTTCGCCGTGGTCATCCCGCACGCCGACAGCCATGGCATCGCCAGATTGTCCAGCGCGATCATCGGAGCGCTGTCGGCACCCTATCAGGTCGATCGGCATGTGCTGCATGTCGGGGCCTCGGTCGGGTCGGCCCAGGCGCCCACCGACGGTACCGAATCCGATGCACTGATCCGCAGCGCCGACCTGGCCCTCTATCGCGCCAAGGGAGAGGGCGGCGGCATCCATTGCGCCTATGAGCCGCAGCTTCACGCCGAGGCTGAGGAACGGCGCCAGCTCGAACTGGCGTTGCGCGATGCATTGGAAAAGGATCAGTTGCACGTCCTCTATCAGCCGGTGGTGGATGCAGCCGAGGGCCGGGTGGTGGGCTTCGAGGCGCTGGTGCGCTGGACCCACCCGGAACTGGGGCCGGTGTCCCCTGTCAAGTTCGTTCCCGTCGCGGAGGAGGCCCGGCTGATCGGTCCGATCGGCGAATGGGTGTTGCGCACCGCTTGCCACCAGGCCACGACTTGGCCCGAGGATGTACGCATCGCCGTCAACGTCTCCGCCGAGCAGCTGACGCATCCCAGCTTCGTCGCGGCGGTGATGTCGGCCCTGGCGCAGAGCGGGCTCGACGCGCGGCGGCTGGAACTCGAAGTCACCGAGAGCGTCTTCATGAACGATGATGCCGGCGCACTGCGCGTACTCGACCAGTTGCTGGGCCTTGGCATCCAGCTGTCGCTCGATGATTTCGGCACCGGCTATTCCTCGCTCGGTTACCTCAGCCGCACCCGGTTCGATACCATCAAGATTGATCGCAGCTTCGTTGTCGGCGCGTCGAAGAATGTCGCCGAGAGCCTGGCGATCATCCGCGCCGTCGTGACGCTGGCGGATAGTCTGGGCATGGCGACCACGGCCGAGGGTGTGGAAACGGAGGCCGAACTGGAAATGGTCCGCGCCCTCGGGTGCAGGAAGGTTCAGGGCTATTATTTCGGACGCCCGATGCCGGCCGCCGATGCCGCGCGGTTGTTTCCCAAGCCCTTGCAGCAAGCGATCGCCTGAACGACGGGCTATCTGGCCTGAAGCTGACGCTCCACGAGCGTCCACAACGACGCGAAGGCCTGCGCTGGCGGTGAGGTGGGAGCGAAGGCACCCAGCGGCTTGCGGCGCACTGTCATCTGCTCGATCGTGCTTGCCATCGGAATGGCGTGCCAGCCGGACTGGCTTTCCAGAGCCGCGCGGTGCAGGCCGCGGCGACGATCGACCATCGAATAGACCGGCAGGATCGGAGCATGGCTGCCGCCGCGCTGGACCAGATAGCGGGCGACCTCGCCCATTGCCCGCTGCGATAGCGGGGAGGGGATGACAGGGATGACGATCAGGTCGGCGGCGCGCAGCACCTGTTCGCTGGTTTCGGTCAGCCCCGGCGGGCAATCGAGGATGATGCGGTCATAATCCTTGCCCAGGCTCTCGATCAGCTTCGCCAGCCGCTTCTTCTTGTCCATCTCGCGAAAGAGGTGATCTAGGCCGCGGAGCGATGTGTCGGCGGCGATCAGGTCCAGCCCCGGCACGGTCGAAGGCTGGATCAGCTTCCTGACCTCCACATCCTTGCTGAAGATCGCCTGCGCGGCGTCGCGGCTGGTCATGTCGGTGGAGATGAGCCAACTCGCCGCCGCCTGGGGGTCCAGATCCCATAGCAGCGTGCGCCGCTTCGAGATGCTGGCCGATGCCCAGGCCAGGTTGATCGCGAAGGTGGTTTTGCCCACGCCGCCTTTGAGGCTGTAGACGGCGATGGTCGCCAATGCCGGTTCCTTTGCCATGAACGGGGAGGCTAGTTCGTCCTCGCGCCAAAGCAAGCGCTCAAATCATTGCTTTGTTACGCGGTGGTGACGGTTGGTTCAGGCATAGGCGATCAGTCGTCCGAGCGCCGCCACTGTCAACCACAGTAGAAGCGAAAGGAGCGCCACGACGCGAAGCAGGAGATGGGGTGTCGTCTCGCCGCGCCACAGCAGTCGGAAGACAAGGACATTGGCCAGCGCGATGGCGATCAGCAGCAGCTTTGCCTGAAATCGTGGCGATCGGACCAGCGCTCCGGCATCGGCGACGAACAGCAGCGTACCGCTCCCGGCGAGCAGCAGCAGACCCAGGATCGCAAACGGAGTGAGCGCGCGGCAGAGCGGGACGAGCGGCAGGGTGCGAAAGCAGCCGGCGAGCCGCAGGTCGAGAAGACCGATGCCACCCACCAGCAGGATCAGGCCCAGCAGGTGGACGATATTGGCAAGCGGATAGACCCAGGCCGATTCGCGCGCCATCATTCCCAGCGGGCTGGTCTCCAATGCTGCGGCAAGCTCCGCGATCAATCAGCGCAACTCGACGGTCTTGCCATGCGCGGTGATGCGTTCGATGCGCATTTCCGCCGCGCCGTCGCGACGGGGATAGCCTTCCAGCGTTACCGGCTTGCCGTCGGATAGCATGTCCTTGCTCAGTCCGCGCTGCTCCATCCGGGCAACCGGGGCGAGCACGACGTCCCAAGTCCGTTTCTGCCAGGTCAGCTTCGCGCTCCCGTGCGGATTGCCCCAGCGGACATCGGTGAGCGGCGCGGTGATCTTCATCGTCTTCGATGCGTCGTAGCTGCTCCAGCCATGATGGGCGATGGCGGTGGCTGGAACGGACAGGAGGAAGGCGGCGACCCATAAGCGGTTCATGGCAGGACTCCCGGTTGACCTGTCAACAGGACTCCTGGATGCCGCCACGGTTCCTCCGACCGCATCGCGACGCGGATTAAAGGACGTCGCGCGCCTTTTCCGGCGGGCGGGCGATGACGGCGCCCTTGTCGGTGATGACGATCGGGCGTTCGATCAGGATCGGGTGCCGCGCCATCGCGTCCAGCACGGCAGCGTCGTCGCTGGTGTCGAGGCCGATGTCCTTCACCACGGCCTCGCCCTTGCGGACGGCTTCGGACGGGCGGACGCCGGCCCTGGCCAGCACGGCCTCGATCTCCGTGCGGGTGGGCGGCGTCTTCAGATAGTCGAAGACCTCCACCTCCACGCCCGGCATCTCCGTCAGGATCGCCAGCGCCTGACGCGACTTGGAACAGCGGGAGTTATGCCAGATGCTGGCCTTCACGCCTTGTCCTCACGCGCCAGCCAATCCTCCAGCCACTTGATCGTATAGTCGCCGTTGAGGAAATCGGGATCGGTCAGCAGCGCCTGATGCAGCGGGATGGTGGTCTTCATCCCCTCGATCACATATTCGTCCAGCGCGCGCTTGAGCCGCATGATCGCGCCCTCGCGGGTGCGGCCATAGACGATCAGCTTGCCGATCATGGAGTCATAATAGGGCGGTACCCGATAGCCTTGATAGAGACCGCTATCGACGCGGACGTGCATCCCGCCCGGAACATGATAGCTGGTGACGACGCCCGGCGAGGGAGCAAAGGTCTTTGGGTCCTCGGCGTTGATGCGGCATTCGATGGCATGGCCGGTGAAGCGGATATCCTCCTGCGCCACCGACAGGGGCTTGCCTTCGGCGACGCGGATCTGTTCGCGTACCAGATCGAGGCCGGTGATCATCTCCGTCACCGGATGTTCCACCTGAAGCCGGGTGTTCATCTCGATGAAGTAGAATTCGCCATTTTCCCACAGGAACTCGATCGTGCCCGCGCCGCGATAGCCCATGTCGGCCATCGCCTTGGCGCAGATGCCGCCAATGCGTTCCCGTTCGGCCTGCGACAGGACGGGGGAGGGGGCTTCCTCCAGCACCTTCTGGTGACGGCGCTGGAGCGAGCAGTCGCGTTCGCCGAGGTGAATGGCGTTGCCTTTGCCGTCGCCGAAGATCTGGATTTCGATATGGCGCGGATTTCCGAGATATTTCTCGATATAGACGGTGGCGTCGCCAAAGGCGGCCTTCGCTTCGGACCCCGCCTGCTGCATCAGCGTTTCAAGGCTGTCGGGCGAGGTGCAGACCTTCATGCCGCGACCGCCGCCGCCCGATGCCGCCTTGATGATGACGGGATAACCAGCCGCCTCGGCAATCGCCTTGGCCTCTTCAAGGTCGCTGACCGCGCCGTCCGAACCGGGGACGAGCGGCAGGCCGAGCGCGCCGGCAGTGCGCTTCGCCTCGATCTTGTCACCCATGGTGCGGATATGTTCGGGCTTGGGACCGACGAAGGCGATCCCGTGCGCCTCCACGATTTCGGCGAACTTGGCGTTTTCGCTGAGGAAGCCATAGCCGGGGTGGATCGCGTCCGCGCCACTGATCTCCGCCGCCGAAATGATCGCGGCGATGTTCAGATAGCTGTCCTTGGCCGCGGGCGGGCCAATGCAGATCGCTTCGTCGGCGAGGCGCACATGCATGGCGTCCGCGTCGGCGGTGGAGTGGACCGCGACGGTCTTGATGCCCATTTCATGGCAGGCGCGGTGGATGCGGAGCGCGATCTCGCCGCGGTTGGCGATCAGCAGCTTTTCGATGGCCATGAGCGATGCGGGCCTTATTCGATCACGATCAGCGGCTGGTCATATTCGACCGGCTGGCCGTTATCGACCAGCACCGCCTTGACCGTGCCGGCCGAGGGAGCGGTGATCGCGTTCATGACCTTCATGGCCTCCACGATCAGGACGGTTTCGCCGGCGGCGACCTGCGATCCGATGCGGGCGAAGGGCGCGGCGCCCGGTTCGGCCGAGAGATAGGCGGTGCCGACGATCGGCGACTTGACCACGGTGCCGGCGGGGAGGCCGGATTCGGCCGCCGTAGCGGGAGCGGCGGGCGCAGCGGCCGGGGCAGCAGCGACGGGGGCGGCGGCCGGCGCGGCGGCATAGACGGGCGCGGCGGCGGACGCGGCCTTGCGCGCGACGCGGATCTTCCGATCGCCATCTTCCACCTCGATTTCCGTCAGGTTGGTGTCGTCCAGCAGCGCGGCGAGATCGCGCACCAGCTGCACGTCAACCTGCATTGCGCCCTTTTCCTGTTTTTCGGTCATGTGAAGTCCCTGGCCGGTGAATGTCGTTTCTGGTGCCCGCGCCTATGCGTATTTACGGCAAAGCGCAACTTTCGTGCGTCGAGTTACAATTCGAGCGCGGCCTCCAGCGCGAGCATGTAGGAGAGCGGGCCAAAGCCCGCGATCGTCCCCCTGGCCGCCATCCCGACATAGCTTTTGTGGCGAAAAGGCTCGCGCGCGTGCGGATTGGACAGGTGGATTTCGATCACCGGCACGGTGACCGCCTTGATCGCGTCATGCAGAGCGATCGACGTGTGGGTCAGGCCGCCGGGGTTCATGATGATGGCGTGCGCGCCCTCCTGATGCGCTTCCTGCACCCAGTCGATCAGATGGCCTTCATGGTTGGACTGGCGGAAATCGATCTCCACATGGGCGCGATTGGCCGCGTCCTCCATCCGCTCGGCGATATCGTCCAGCGTGTCATAGCCGTAAATGTCCGGCTCACGGGTGCCGAGCATGTTGAGATTGGGTCCGTTCAGCACATAGATTTTGCGCGTGTCGGCCAAGGCGATCCCCCTTCTTCTGTTGCGAGCCGGGGACAAGCGCCCCTATATGCGGCCACGATCCTTAGCCCTTCCTGTCTCGCCTAGTCGAGACACTTCGCATGTTCGGGAAAGCATAGTGAGCATAGACGGCACCATTTCCATCCGCATCAATGGCGAGCATCGCCGCATCCGCGAGGGACAGACCCTGGCCGAACTGGCCAGCGAACTGGGCTTCGTGCCGGAAAAGGTGGCGGTGGAGCGCAATCTGGAGGTTGTGCCGCGTTCCACCCTGGCGCAGGTCCGGGTCGAGGATGGCGACGAACTGGAGATCGTGCATTTCGTGGGTGGCGGCGACGTGACCGCCCTGGATGATGACAGCTGGACCGTTGCGGGCAAGACATTCCGATCGCGCCTGATCGTGGGGACGGGCAAATATAAGAGCTTCGAGCAGAATGCGGCGGCGCTGGCGGCGTCGGGGGCGGAGATCGTCACGGTCGCGGTGCGGCGCGTGAATGTCAGCGATCCCAAGGCGCCGATGCTGACCGACTATATCGACCCGAAGAAGATCACTTATCTGCCCAACACCGCGGGCTGCTTCACTGGAGAGGAGGCGATCCGCACCCTGCGGCTGGCGCGCGAGGCGGGCGGATGGGATCTGGTCAAGCTGGAGGTGCTGGGCGAGGCGCGGACGCTCTATCCCGACATGGTCGAGACTCTTCGTGCTACGGAAGTTCTCGCCAAGGAAGGCTTCAAGCCGATGGTCTATTGCGTCGACGATCCGATCGCGGCCAAGCGGCTGGAGGATGTCGGCGCGGTCGCGATCATGCCGCTCGGCGCGCCGATCGGGTCGGGGCTGGGCATCCAGAACCGGGTGACGATCCGCCTGATCGTGGAAGGCACCAAGCTGCCCGTTCTGGTCGATGCGGGCGTTGGCACCGCATCGGAAGCGGCGCAGGCGATGGAACTGGGTTGCACCGGCGTCCTGATGAACACCGCGATCGCCGAAGCGAAAGACCCGGTGCTGATGGCCGCCGCGATGAAGGCGGGCGTGGAAGCGGGCCGCATGGCCTATCGCGCCGGGCGCATGGGCAAGCGCATGTATGCCGATCCCTCGAGCCCGCTGGCCGGGCTGATCTAGGGGCGGGCGTTCGGAGCGACGCGCCGGTTGGGTTCTCCTCCGAAGTTCACACTGTCGTCGGGCTTTTCGGGCCGATTGCGCTCGCGACGCTTCCGCGATGCGCCTGCGACACGTCCCCGACGCGCCGGTCGGGTCCCATCCACGCGCGCCTGACGCGACGGGCACGCGTCGGCCCCGTCACGGGCGCGCCCCTGTTGTGGGATGGTCGCTGTGGGGTAGTGGACAGGGGGGATTGGGGCGCGCGGATCCATCGCCGAGGGTGGATCAGAGCCGCGCCGGATAGGAAAGTCGTTTGTGGCGCGCGCGGGCGGCGGGCGACATCGGGTGGGGAAATCGGCTGCTGGAGGGGTAGCGGGCGGGCGTCGGCAGCAGGACACCCTTCCGTCAGGGCTGCGCCCTGTTCAACAGAGGCAGGTGACTCTGGTGAACTCCCTTCCAGGGGAGGATGGCCAGTAACAGTCCCTGGCGCTCACGTCCCTTTTTGGGAGAGGTTAGGGGGGGGCGCTTGCGACCAGTTTTTGCCGTTCAATGGCGCGAGAGCCATGCCCGAAAGCGGTCCATAAACGTCGGCTTTTGCAGCAAGCGAACAGCATCAGGCTCGGGGATGCCAAGCAGATAGGCAATCTCAGCAAATGAGATGTCGGGCTTTTCTCGACGTAAGTCTTCGGCCGTCCAGACCAGTCCCGGCGAACGACGGTCGAGAAATGTCCACGGTGTGCTCATGGTTCGGCCGATCCTTAAAACCTGCTCGTAGGTCATGAACTCGTCGGGCCACCGCCCATTTTCCACAGCGGCTTGCCGAACGGACGGTGTGATGCGGCGCAGATAGTGATTGTCGTAAATGCGCTCGTCGGATGCGATCATCCAATCTTGCGAACACCGGTGACAGTTTGAGACATAGAGCCACCATTGATCGCCTCCATGCTCGGCGAGCCGCTCAAAGGACGCAAATACGCGTTCATCCAAACCATCGGAACCCATCGGGACCACAGCAAGATCAGGCAGCGATCCACAATAGCAGTCCGTGTCAGTTGAGGCCTCATCGTTCATGATGGCGACATACTGCCGTTGCGGAACGGCAGCTATAGCGTCTTCAACTTTCAGAGCCTTCAGTCGCTTAACCACCGCCTGCCGTCATGCCGGGCTTGACCCGGCATCCATTTGCTCGACGCCTGCACATTCTTGAGAGGTTGAGGCTCATGGATCCCAGATCAAGTCCGGGATGACGGCGTGGGGCAATGTCCGCACTCCACCCCATTTCGTCATTCCTGTGCAGGCGGGGTGCGTCGTGCGCCGGGGGGCATGATGTCGATTTACCTCGTGTTCCCGCGTAGTTCCAGCCGACTGGCCCGGTCGAAGATGGCGAGGACGAGGGGGTCGGTTTCGGCGGCGCGGACGGCGACGTGGAAGTCGACGGGGGGCATGGCGGGGGCGCCCGGTACCGCGACCAGCCGGCCGCTGGCCAGCTGCTGGCGTGCCATGGGCTGGGGGAAGATGCCGATGCCGCCGCCTTCCAGCACGATGTCGATCATGGTGCGGACATTGTTGCACAGGTTGACCGGGCAGTCGGCCAGGGCCGAGGCAGCGATCGCTTCCTTCATGATGCGGTAGAGCGGCGAGAGGTTGGAGAGCGACCAGATCGGCGTCCTGGCCGCATCCATGGCCGCCAGCGTCGCCGGGCTGGCCAGCCAGAGCAGATCGACTCCGCCGATCGGCGCGGTGCGCAGCATCGGATGGGCGATCCGGCCGGCGGCGAAGGCGATGTCGGCATGGCCGGCCGCCAGTTGCTGGATCAGGTCGGCGGTTAGGGCGATGTCGACCTCAAGGCTGACATGGGGCAGATCGCGGCCAAGCTGGGCGACGAAGCCGGGCAGGCAGCTGGCCGCCGCGATCTCGCCCGCGCCGATGCGGATGATGCCGGTCGCGCCCGCTATGTCGCTGCATCCCATCAGCACGCCCTGGAAGCGCGCCCAGAGCGGTTCGCTTTCGCGCACCAGTTCGCGCCCGGCGGGGGTGAGCGCCATCGTCCGCCCCTCGCGCCGGAAGAGCGCGGTGCCGAGATGGCTTTCCAGTTCGCGCACCCGGGCGGAAATGGCGGGCTGGGTCGTGTTCAGGCGCGCCGCCGCGGCCGCGAAGGTGCCGAGCCGGGCGATCCACAGCAACGTTTCCAGATGGTAGAAGGCGATGCGATTGATAGACATTGTTTTGTCTTAACCGAAAAAACAAATCATTGGTATTGATCGGTCGGCCTGCCTAGAAGATAGCCAACTTTGAGAAGGATGGATGCCGATGGTCAAGAAGCTCTACCCCGACGCCGCTTCTGCGCTGGACGGATTGCTGTTCGACGGGATGCATCTGTGCGCGGGCGGCTTCGGCCTGTGCGGCATTCCCGAACGGCTGATCGACGCGATCCGCGATTCGGGCGTCAAGGACCTGACCATCGCCAGCAACAATGCCGGGATCGACGGCGAGGGGCTGGGCAAGCTGTTGCGCACGAAGCAGGTGAAGAAGATGATCTCCTCCTATGTCGGGGAGAATAAGGAATTCGAGCGGCAATATCTGGCCGGCGAGCTGGAGGTGGAATTCTGCCCGCAGGGGACGCTGGCCGAGCGGTGCCGCGCGGGCGGGGCGGGCATTCCCGGCTTCTACACCAAGACCGGCGTCGGCACGGCCGTGGCCGAGGGCAAGGAAGTCAAGACTTTCGACGGGCAGGACTATATCCTCGAGCGTGGCATCTTCGCCGATGTCGCGATCATCAAGGGCTGGAAGGCGGACGAGAGCGGCAACCTGATCTTCCGCAAGACCGCGCGCAACTTCAACCAGCCGATGGCGACCGCCGCGAAAATCTGCGTCGCCGAGGTCGAGGAAGTGGTGCCGACCGGCAGCCTCGATCCCGACGCGATCCACCTGCCGGGCATCTATGTGAAGCGCATGATCGTGGGCGCGCCCTATGACAAGAAGATCGAGTTCCGGACGGTGCGGGCACGGGAAGCGGCGTGATGGCGCAGGCGATGCGCCGCGCGGGCGTGATGCTGCTCGTGGCGCTCGGCGGATGTTCGGCCCAGCGGCCGGCCGCGATTCGGGCAGTGCCGGCCAGCCCGCCTGCGGGGATGCAATATCTCTACGGGTCGGGCGAGGCGGCGGCGCTTTCGGCGCAGGCCTGGCAAGGGCTGCTCGGCTATGTGGCGGCCAGGGTGAAGGCGCGCCCGGCCGATAGCGTGGTGCTGGCGGAGGGCGCGCGCCTGGACGCGCCGACATTTCTGCCATGCGGGGGCAAGCCGCTCGCCGTAGTGTTCGACGTCGACGAGACGGTAATGCTGAACATCGGCTATGAATATCATGATGCCAGCACCGGCCGGGGATGGAACGAGGCGGACTGGGACGCCTGGGAAAAGACCGGCCAGGGCGCGGTCGGGCCGGTGCCAGGCGCGGCGGAAGGACTTCGAGCGCTGCGGGCGATGGGCGTGACCGTGATCTTCAACACCAACCGGTCGGCGGCCAATGCCGATGCGACCGTCCGGGCGATCAAGGCGGCCGGCCTTGGCGAGGCGGTGCATGGTCAGACGCTGTTTCTGAGCGGCGACGACGCCATGGGATCGCGCAAGGATGGCCGCCGCTGGACGATTTCCGCCCGCTATTGCGTCATCGCCATGGGTGGCGACCAACTGGGCGATTTTTCCGATCTGTTCAATGCGGACAAGCCTTCGCCCGCTGCCCGCCGCGCCGCGACCATGCGGTCGCCGATCGCGGGCCTGTGGGGCAATGGCTGGTTCGTGATGCCCAATCCCGTCTATGGCAGCGGCCTCAAGGGCGGGTTCGACGATGTGTTTCCGATGGACAAGAGGTGGGCGCCGCCCGCCGAAGGGGAGAAGTGACGATGCCCTGGACTCGTGACGAGATGGCCGCGCGCGCGGCGAAGGAATTGCAGGACGGCTTCTATGTGAACCTGGGCATCGGTATTCCGACGCTGGTGGCGAACCATATACCCGAAGGCGTGGAGGTGACGCTCCAGTCGGAGAACGGGATGCTGGGCATCGGCCCCTTTCCCTATGAGGGCGAGGAGGATGCTGACCTCATCAATGCGGGCAAGCAGACGATCAGCGAACTGCCGCAATCGGCCTATTTCTCCAGCGCCGACAGTTTCGCCATGATCCGCGGCGGGCATATCGACCTGACCGTCCTGGGGGCGATGGAAGTGGCCGAGAATGGCGACATTGCCAACTGGATGATCCCCGGCAAGATGATCAAGGGCATGGGCGGCGCCATGGACCTGGTGGCAGGCGTCAAAAAGATCATCGTGGTGATGGAGCATACGTCCAAGGACGGCACGCCCAAGTTCATTCCGGCCTGCACCCTGCCGCTGACCGGCAAGAATGTGGTCGACATGATCGTCACCGACCTCTGCGTCTTCCAGCGTCCCGACCATGACAGCCCGTTCCGGCTGGTCGAGCTGGCGCCGGGCGTGACGGCGGAGGAAGTCGCTGCTAAGACGAGCGCCCATTATCTGAGTTAAGGGCGTTTCATGAGCCTCGACGGCACCTATGACGAGAGCAATGTCTTTGCGTTGATCCTGGCGGGCAAGATCCCGGCGACGGCGCTTTACCAGGACGAGACGACCTTCGCCTTTCTCGACATCATGCCGCAGACCCGAGGCCATGCGCTGGTCATTTCCAAATGGTCGAAGGCGCGCAACCTGCTGGAGATCGAGGAGGAGGCGCTGGCGCAGGTGATGGCGACCACCAAGAAGGTCGCCACCGCCATCCGCCGGGCGCTGAATCCCGACGGCATCCAGATTGCCCAGTTCAACGGCGCGCCGGCGGGGCAGACCATCTTTCACCTGCATGTCCATATCCTGCCGCGCTGGGAGGGCGACCCCAGGGGCTTTGCCGCCCATGGCCATGGCAAGCAGGCCGATATGACGGCGTTGCAGGCGCTGGCCGACGAGATTCGCGCGCAGTTCTGATGCCTCTTTTCTTTAATGCCGGCCTGTGGAACAGGCGCTGACATGGCTTTGCGTCCCTTTAATGCGCCCGGCGCGCGGCTGGCCCTGCGGACGAAGCGGGCCAGCGAGCGCTTCCAGGGGCGGCGCGGCGAGAGCGAGGTCGTTCTGGACCTGTCGCGGCTGCTCTCGCGCGCCTTCCATCCTTCGCCCACCGGGATCGACCGGGTCGAATATGTCTATGCGCGCGAATTGCTGGAGCGGATTCCGAACCGGCTGGCCTTTGCCGCGGTCCATCCGGCGGGCGGCTATTATGGCCGGTTGAGCAGCGCGGCCGTCCGGCAGTTCCTGGCCTTCACGGCGGCGAAATGGCGCAACGACGGTTCGGCCGACGCCGGGGAGGGCAAGGCGGCCGTCATTCGCCACATGTTCGCCACCCGGCCCCGGCCCGTCCCGCGCGCCAGCGGTCCGCGCCTCTACCTCCAGGTGTCGCCCCATCATCTGGACAATCATGACCAGGTTGGTGCGATCCTGCGCGCTGAGGGCGCGAAACTGGTGACGCTGGTGCATGACGTCATCCCGCTCAGCCATCCCGAATATGCCCGGCCGCAGGGCGCCGACGAACATCGCCGGCGGGTGCGCACGATCGACAGCCATGCCACCGGCATCATCGGCAACAGCCAGGCGACGATCGACGCGCTCGCGCCGCACATGCAGCGGGGGCTGGAGGGGCGCGTGGTGCGCGTCGCTCATTTCGGCGCGGACCCGCCCGACATTTTCGGCACGCTGGACACGGACCTGCCGACGCGTCCCTATTTCGTCTATATCTCGACCATTGAGCCGCGGAAAAACCATCTGCTGCTGCTCAACATCTGGCGGCGGCTGGTGGAGGAGCAGGGCGACAGGGCGCCGATGCTGGTGCTGATCGGCCGGCGCGGCTGGGAGAATGAGAATGTCATCGATATTCTCGAACGGGCCGAGGCGCTGCGCGGCCATGTGATCGAGGCGGGGGAAGTGTCGGACAGCCGGATGCAGGCGCTGGTCGCCCATGCGCGGGCGATGCTGATGCCCTCCTTCGCCGAAGGATTCGGGATGCCGGTGGTCGAGGCGCTGGCGGCGGGCGTGCCGGTGATCTGCAGCGACATCGTCGCCCATCGCGAGGTGGGCGGGGCCGCGCCCGACTATCTCGATCCGCTGGACGGGCTGGGATGGATGCGCGCCGTCTGCGCCTATGCGCGGGCGGATTCCCCGGAGCGCGCGGCGCAACTGGCGCGCATCGTCGACTGGCGGGCGCCCACCTGGCGTGACTATTTTGACATCATCATCGACCTGATCGAAGAAGTAACGGCTTCTGTTTCTTGACCTTCGCCACCTTGCTGCCCAAGGATGGGCAAAAGGGGCTTGAAGATGCGGTGCGCGGTGCGCTCACGGAATAGATGGCGCGGGGTCGCGGTGGTTCGGGCGCGTGCGGCGGCGGCACCCGCCGATTGACGCTGATGGCTCCTTTTCTCCGATCCCCGCCCTTCCCGCATGTCGCGCCGTCCGCGGCGGCGATCAGCGCGCCCCTTGATGGCGTCGAGGACGGACATGGCATCTGGGACGATGTGCTCGACGCCTTGGTCGCGGCGCGCGTGGGCGGCAGTTTCTGGGGACGGCAACCGGCCCCGGCACGGGTGCTGGTGCGGATCGGAACGCCGATCGACCCCGGTGCGCTGGCCGGGCTGATGGAGGACCAGATCGGCTTGCTGCCGGGGAAGGGCCAGGCGCCCATGCCGGGCCGGATGCTGCCGGCGGACTGCGACCCTTGGTGGATGATCGCGGGCGCGCAGACGCTCCATGCGAGCGAGCAGGATGAATGGGCGCTGGTGGCCGGGCTGCTCGATGTGCCGGTGATCGGCCCGGAGGGACGACGGATCGATCCGGCGCGGTTGCGCGCGGAAACGGGGCGGCGGATCGCGGGCGCGCGCTATCGCGACCCCTTCACCGGCCGGCAGACGGACGCGGCGACGGCGATCAGGCTTCTGGCCGACTGGCGCCGTCATCTGGACGGCAATCGTGGCATCGTCGCGGCGAGCGGCATGGCCTTCTGGAAGCGGGAGGCGATCCGGGAATTTCTGTGGGACGGGGCGCATTCGCCGCCCTTCCAGTCGGTATCGCGCGGGTTGCGTTGCGCGCGGCTTGCGCGGGGCGCGCTGGCGATCTGGCCGTCGCGCGTGCCGCCGGACACGGTCCAGGAGGCTGCGGCGCAGCAGGTGCCGCTGGCGCGGGTGGAGGATGGTTTCATCCGGTCCCGCGGCCTGGGCGCGGCGCTCCATCCACCCGGTTCGGTGGTCGTCGACCGCACCGGCATTTATTATAACGCGCGCGCGGCGAACGATCTGGAGACCCTGCTCGCAACCCATGCGTTCCCAGCGCCCCTGATCGAGCGCGCGGCGAGGCTGCGCGCGCGCATCTGCTTGGCGGGCGTGACCAAATATGGGCCGGAGGCAGGACGGATGCTGGCATTGCCGGCGGGGCGGCGCACCGTACTGGCGATCGGACAGGTCGATGACGACCTGTCGGTTCGGCTGGGCGGGGCTGGCGTCGACGGGAATCTGGATTTTCTCGCACGGGTCCGACGCGCCGAGCCGGACGCCTGGATCGTCTACCGTCCTCATCCCGACGTGCAGGCGGGGCATCGCAAGGGGCATCTGTCCGAAGCCGCGGTGTTGGCCCATGCCGATGCGATCGACAGCGGCGCGCCGCTGATGGAACTGGTGCAGGCGGTGGACGAAGTGCATGTCCTGTCGTCGCTGACCGGGTTCGAGGCGCTGATGCGCGGCCGTCCCGTGACAGTGCATGGTATGCCCTTCTATGCCGGCTGGGGATTGACCCGCGACCTGGCCCAGCCAAGCGCCCGGCGGGGGCGGCGGCTGACCCTGGATCAGCTTGTCGCTGCTGCCCTCATTCTCTATCCTCGCTATCTGGATTTGCAGACGCGATTGCCATGTGGACCCGAAGTGATGGTGGAGCGTATGACGGACGGGTCGAAACCACCGGCAACGTCATTGATGAGATTGCGGGCATTACAGGGAAAGATAAGAAGATTTATGACATTGTCCGCGGAGTATCTTCATGGCTGACGTGCCGGTGAAGACTTTCCTGTTTCTTCAGGGGCCGCACGGACCCTATTTCGCGATGCTGGCCGACGCGCTCAAGGCGCGAGGGCATCGCGCCCTGCGAATCAACATCAATGGCGGCGACAAGGTCGACTGGCCGGGCGAGGCGACCGACTATCGCGGCACCTTCCGGAACTGGCCGCTTTTCTTCGACGATTTTATCGTCAATCATGGCGTCACCGACCTGATTCTCTATGGCGACTGCCGCCCCTATCACACGTCGGCACATGCGATGGCACGGCTGCGGGGGCTGCGGGTCCATTGCATGGAGGAAGGCTATATCCGTCCCGATTTCCTGACGTTGCAGGATGACGGCGTGAACGGCAATTCGACCCTGCCGCTCGATCCGCAATGGTATCTCGACCAGGCGAAGGGGCTGCCCGAATATGAGGGCGTGTTGCCGCCCGTCCCCTCGACCTTCCGGGCGCGGGCGCGCAACACCATGCGCAACGGGTTGGCCGCGGCGCTGATGCGGCCGCTCTTTCCCTTCTACCGCACGCATCGGCCGCACAGTTTCCTGCTGGAATCGATCGCCTGGTGCGGCAAGTTGCTCGTGCGCAAGAGTGAGACGCGACAATCGTTGAAAATGTGGGAAGCGGTCAAGGATCGGCCCTATTTCACATTGCCGTTGCAACTCAATTCCGATTACCAGATCAGGGTCCATTCCCCCTTCGGCAACATGCGCGCCGCGCTGCGCTTCGTCATCAAGAGCTTCGCCCGCCACGCGCCCGAGGGTGTGTCATTGCTGGTCAAGCGCCATCCGCTCGATCCGGGGCTGGTTGCGTGGAGTCGGCTGACTCGCAAGCTGGCGGCGCATTATGGCGTCGCCGATCGCGTTTTCTACCTGCCCGACTGGGACGTCGCTGAAGTCGTGCGCAAGTCGCTTGGCGTGGTGACCGTCAACAGTACCGTCGGTACGCTGGCGCTCAACAGCGGCAAACCGGTCGTCGTGTTGGGCCACGCCGTCTATAAAGTACCGGGCGTCGTCCATCGCACCGGGTTGGACGATTTCTGGGCTACGCCATCCCCGCCCGACATGGCGCTCTATTCCGCCTTCCGGCGCGTGTTGGTGGATCGTTGCCTGATTCGGGGCGGATTGCTGAGCGCGGAAGGGTTGCAGATGCTTGTCGCCAATGCGGTCGAGCGGCTGGAAAAAGAGCCTTCCGAAGTGTTGCCTCTGCCGCGGCAGGCCGCAAGCAGGCGGCCGCCGATGGGTATGGTGCGTGGTGATGCGGCCTGACCAGCGACGTCAGGCCCGGTAGAAGACGACAACGTCAATCTGTTCGCGATTTAGCTGGGAGTTGCTCGCAGAAGGCGAGTATTGGATGCCCGACGAGGATTCGAACCTCGATTGACGGAGTCAGAGTCCGTAGTCTTACCTTTAGACGATCGGGCATCGTCGGCGGGGCCAGCCCCGCTTGGGAAGCCGCAGATAGGTGGGGTTTGAAAGTCGGTCAAGCCTTTTTGTGCACCTCTTCTATCGACTTTCGCAAGCCGGAGGTCATGGGAAGAAAAGCGTTCGGCCTTCCACATGCGGCGGCCCGCGGCCGGCACGGCATCGAAGCGGGCAGGGCGACCAGCGCCGCCGGGCCGACGAGCGAACGTTGCCGCACCTAATGGTAGCGGAACGAGGCCTGTGTGTCGGAATGCCCCGCTTGAAATCGCGCGAAACAACATGATGTAGCGCGCTGCGAACCTTCGCCTGGCGTGGCGGCTCAGTCGCCGGGCATCTCGACGATGATGTCCGCCAGTCTTTCGGCTTCGCGCATTTCGTGGGTGACATAGAGGATAGGCAGGCCGATCTCGTCGCGCAGCCGCTCGATCAGCGGCACGATTTCCGCCCGTCGCGCCTGGTCCAGGCCGGTGAGCGGTTCGTCCATGAGCAGGAAGCGCGGGGCCGAGAGCAGGGCGCGGCCGATCGCGACCCTCTGCGCTTCGCCGCCCGAGAGGCTGGCGGGCATACGGTGAAGCAGATGGCCGATGCCGAGGAAGGCGAGGATTTCCGCCTGCGACAGCGCGCCGCCGGGGCGTCGGCCGTAGCGCAGATTGGCCTCCACCCGCATATGGGGGAAAAGGCGCAGATCCTGGAACAGATAGCCGGCATGACGCTGCGCGACCGGCAGGTCTATGCCGGCTGCGCGGTCGAACAGGCGCTCGCCGCCGATGGCGATATGGCCTTCATCGGGCGGCAGCAGGCCGGCGATCATGTTGAGGACGCTGGTCTTGCCGACGCCCGAGGGGCCAGTGAGAGCGATCAGCCGGGCGTCCGAGCGGCAGGTGAAGGCGATGGTGCGATCACCCAGGCGGCGGCGGACGCCGATGTCGAAGCGCATGGGGTCGAAGGGCATGGCGTCAAAGGGCATAGCGTCAAAGGACATGGGGCGCACGTCCATGGGTCATGCGGCGCGCGAGCAGTTCGGACAGGAGCAGCGCGCCGAGTGACAGCAACACCGAAATGATGGCGAAGCGGCTGACCGTCGCTTCGGCGCCTGGCATCTGGAGCGCGGCATAGATGGCGATCGGCAATGTGCGGGTTTCGCCGGGAATGTCGGAGACGAAGGTGATGGTCGCGCCGAATTCCCCGATCGAGCGGGCGAACCCCAGCATCGCGCCCGCCAGCACGCCGGGCAGGGACAGCGGCAGCGAAATAGACAGGAAGGTGCGAATGCGGGATGCGCCCAGCGTCTGCGCCGCCTGTTCCAGCCGCCGATCGACGGCTTCGATCGAAAGGCGCATCGCCCGCACCATCAGCGGCATGGCCATGATCGCGGCGGCGAGCGCCGCGCCGGTCCAGCGGAACAGCAGGGTGACGCCGAACCACTGGTCGAGCCAGCGGCCGATGGGGCCGTTGATGCCGAAGAGAATCAGCAGCAGCCATCCGGTCACGACCGGCGGCACGACGAGGGGCAGGTGGACCAGCGCGTCAAGCAGCAGCTTGCCGGGGAAGCGCCGGCGCGCCAGTATCCACGCCAGGCCGAAGGCGACCGGCAGCATGGCCGTCACCGCGACCAGGCTGACCTTCAGCGACAGGCTGATGACGGTCCAATCGTCGGGCGTCAGGGAAAAATCCATGCCCGCTGCGTGGGGGATATGCGCCGTTCCGTCAAGAAAGCCAGGCTGTGCCGAATATGAATGTCTTGCCCACCATGTTTTTAATTTGTCGCATTTTTTCCTATTGCGACGCGATTGGCTTTGGCTGGAAAAGGGCGTCACGTTGGCGTAGCGCCCGGTCATCCGAGGGTCGCAACCGCTCTATTTTTCACTTCATCCGACAGGACAGGTGCATGAAAGAATTGATCGCGTTCGATCTCGACGGAACGCTGGCCGAAAGCAAGCAGCCTTTGGGCGAAGCGATGGGGGAAGCGATGGCCGACCTGCTGGAGGTCGCGCATGTCGCGGTGATTTCCGGCGGCGACTGGCCGCAGTTCGACAAGCAGGTGGCGAGCCGGCTGCCAGCGCGGGCGGACGTGACGCGGCTGTGGCTGATGCCGACGACCGGCACCAAGCTGTTCACCTGGCGTGATGGCGGCTGGCATCCGGTCTATGCCGAATTGTTCGATGCGGGGCAGAAGGGCGCGATCCTGGAGGCGTTCGACGCGTCGCTGGAGGCGACCGGCTTCGTGCCCGAACAGACCTGGGGCGAGCGGATCGAGGATCGTGGCAGTCAGATCACCTTCTCCGCGCTCGGCCAGCAGGCGCCGATCCATGCCAAGGAAGGGTGGGACCCCGATTTCGCCAAGCGCAAGGTGATCCAGGCGGACCTGCGCCAGCGTTTGCCGGGCCTCTCGATCAACATGGGAGGCGCGACCTCGATCGACGTCACGCGCGAGGGCGTTGACAAGGCCTATGGTCTCAAGAAGCTGCGCGACGCGAGCGGGATCGCGCTCGACGCGATGATGTTCATCGGCGACGCCATCTTCCCCGGCGGCAACGACTATCCGGCCAAGGAACTGGGGCTGGATACGGTGCGGGTGCGCGATCCGGAGGAAACGCTGGCGGTCATCGCCGCGATCGTCGCCTGCCAGAAATGAGGATCAGGGCGCGCTGAAGCCGTAGCGCGCCAGGATCGACCGGCCGATCGAGGACAGCAGGAAGCGGCGGAAGGCTTCGGCGTCCTTGTGCCGGCTGGAGGTCAGCCGGGCGACAGGATAGCGGATCGGCGCGTGGCTGCCGGGGGGGAAGGTGCCGACCAGGGCGACGTTCCTGCTGGCGCGCGCATCAGTTCCATAGACGATGCCGAGCGGGGTGGCACCGCGTTCGACCAGGGCGAGCGCGGCGCGGACATTGTCGGCGCGCGCGACCTTGTGTTCGACAGATGCCCACACGCCCAACGCGGTGAGCGCCGCCTTGCCATATTTCCCGGCCGGCACGCTATCGGGATCGGCCATGGCGAGGCGTCCGTCGCCCAGCGCACGCGCGATCGGCATTCCGCGCGCGATGCGCAAATGGACCGGCTTTGCCGCAGGCCGCACCAGCACGAGCCGATTGCCCGCCATATTGGCCCGCGTGCCGCGTGCCACCAGTCCCGCGCCTTCCACATCGTCCATCCATTCCTCGTCGGCGGACAGGAACAGGTCGGCGGGGGCGCCGGCCCTGATCTGTCGCGCGAGGGCGGAGGAACCGGCAAAGGACAGGACCGGGCGTGGATGGCCGCGCGCCGCCCATGCGTCCGCCGCAGCGTTCATGGCTTCCTGCATACTGGCGGCGGCCAGCAGCAGCGGGCCGCGATCGCCGGGTGCGGCATGGGCCAGGGAGGCGCTGAGCAGAGCGATCAGCGCGAGGGCGCGGAACAGGAGCGTCATCATGCCCGCCTGTGTGCGCCGGGGAGGATGCCGAGGCAAGTGCCGCTTTTGTCCTCCGCTTCAATGCGCTAGGGGCGGAACATGAGCGATCGTATCGGGACATCGCATTGAGATGGCGATCGTGAGAAGCCAGTGCGGCCAGTGCGCCTTAGGGTGCGGCATCCGCGTGCTGACCGGTGAGGACCGCGATCTGCGGATCGAGGGCGACCCCACCCACCCTGCGAATGGCGGGCTGCTTTGCGCGCGGGGGCGTGCGCTCGAGCTAGGCGAAGGGCTTGACGGCCGGTTGCTTCATCCTCTGGTGCAGGGGCGACGGCAAGGATGGGAGCGCGTGATCGCGCAGCTTGCGCGGCGGTTGTCCGCCATCCGGGCGCGCCATGGCCCCGGCAGCATCGCGCTCCATGTGGGCGGCGGCCTGCTGACCGAGGATTATTATGTCGCCAACAAGCTGATGAAGGGCTTTTTCGGGTCGGCCCATATCCATGCGCCCTGGCTGGGCGATGTCGGGCGGTTGCAGCGCGCTGCCTATGGCGAGGATGTCATGCCGGGTACATTGGAGGATGTCGGCCGGGCGGGCACCATCCTGCTGCTGGGTGGGCAGATCAGCCGCGACCATCCGGTGCTGATCGACCGGGTGCAGGCTGCGCGGGCGGATGGCGCGCGGCTGATCCATGTGGCGACGGCAGGCGAGCAACTTGGGCCGGAGGCGGACCTCCATCTCTCTATCGCTGCGGGGAGCATGGCGCGGCTGATCGGCGGCTTGCTGCTCCATTGCCGCGATGCCGGGGTAGCCAAAGCTGCTGGCCTTGTCGTGCCGGACGGCTATTGGGATGATCTGCGCCGAGGTCATGACATCTGGTCGGTTGCCCGTGCCTGCGCCGTGCCGCCGGCGACGATCCGCGGCTTTTATGAGACGTGGGTGGCGGAGGGTCGTGCGGTGACGCTGGCGGCCGGGACGGACCGGGCGACGGCGGCGGCGATCCTGAACCTGCATCTCGCCGCGGCGCGCATCGGCCGTCCGGGCACCGCGCCCTTCCTGATCGGCGGCGGGGCCAACGGCATGGGCGCGCGCGAGGTGGGGTGCATGGCCGATGGCCTTGCCGCGCATATGGGTTTCGATGCCGGGGCACTGGACCGGGCCGCCCGCTTCTGGGGCGCGCGCGACCTGGTGCGCGGGGCGGGGCTGGAGGGCGAGGCGCTGCTGCGCGCCATGCGCGACGGGGAGGTGAAAGCGCTGTGGAGCATCGGGCCGGATGAGGCGGCTTCAGACTGGCTGAGGGAAGCCCGCGCGCTGGTGCCGCTGTCGATCCGCGCGACGGACCGGGGTGAGCCGGATGCGGGCGGCTGGACTTTCCAACTGCCCTCGGCGGCCTGGATCGAGAAGGACGGGACGCTGACCGGCATGGACCGGCTGATCAGCCGCCAGCGTCGCCTGCTCGATCTGCCAGGAGAGGCTCGGCCGGACTGGTGGATGCTGACCAAGGTGGCCCAGGCGATGGGATGGGGCGACGCTTTCCATTATGAATGGGCGGCCGATATCTATCGCGAGCATGTGCGGCTGACCGCCTATCGCAATGACGGCGCGCGGCTGCTCAACCTTAAGCGCCATGCGCCGATCTCCAACCCGGCCTACGCCGAACTGACGCCATGGCGCTGGGGGGAGGTGCCGTTCGACGAGGGGCGGTTCGCGACGCCGGACGGGCGGCCGCGATTGCTGGCGCCGGGCGATCAGACGGACGCCGCTATCCCCTGAAGATGCGCGAGCAACGCGTCGCCATTGGCCTGCCAGGTGAAGCGCAGCGCGGTTTCGCGCACCGCTGCCTGCGCGGGCGGATCATCCAGGATCGCGCGGATGGCGGCGGCGATGGCTTCGGGATCGCGCGCCACGATCTGCCCCGCCTCCGGCCGGTCGAGCAGTTCGCGCGCGCCCCCCACGTCGCTGATGACGATGGGGGTGCCGCACGCCAGCGATTCGACCCAGGCATTGGCGAGACCTTCCGATTCGGACGGCAGCGCCATGACATCGGCGGCGGCGAAGATGCGGGGCAGCTTGTGATGCGGGACCGAGCCGAGAAAGCCGATCCGCCGTTCCACGCCCAGTTCCTGTGCGAGATTTTCCAGCGTGCGCCGATATTGCCCCTGACCCGCCAGCAGCAGCGTGACGTCGGGCAGATGCGGCAGCGCGCGCACCAGCAGATCCTGGCCCTTGCGTGGAATGAGCGCGCCGACGCTGAGCACCACGGGGCCGTTGAAGTCGAGCGCCGCCTTGGCCGCGGCGCGGTCGGTGATTTCGAATGTGTCGAGATCAACGCCAGTATAGTGGACGCGGATCTTGTCTCCGTCGATTCCCATCCGCATCATCGATCGCCGCATCGCGTCGGACACGGCGAGGAGCCCGGCGGCGCCGTCGGCTGCCTTGCGCACCATGTGGCGCGTGCCGCCCTGCGTCCCCCAATAGTGGATGTCGGCGCCGCGGGCCTTCACCGAATAGGGGACGCCCAGCGCCTTCGACAATCTTTGCGCCACCGGGCCATCGGGGAAGAAGAAGCTGGCGTCGATCACGTCGAAGGACTTTTCGGCGTGCAGCCGCCTCACCAGCGGCAGGATCGCACGGGTCATGGCGCCGACATTGGTGCGCCCGCCGAATTTGGGGATGATGGAAAAAGTCGGGCGATAAACGGTCAACTCGCGCCATCGCTCCTTGCGCGGCAGGGCGCGGAGCGCGGCGTAGCGGCTGGCGAGCGACAGCGGCCAGGGCGGCAGTCCGACCGGCGCGACCACGGTCACGTCGGCTTCCGGGCGGCTGGCCAGTTCGCGCGCCTGCCTTTCCACGAACACGCCGAAATTGGGCCGGCTGATGTCGGGAAAGAGGGTCGACAGCATGAGGACGTTGAATGTCATGGTCCCTCTTTTGGATGCACAGCTTTGACTTATGGTTAAGCGCAGAGCGACAAATTGGCTAGGGGAGCGAATGTGGCATGTGCATCCCCTTTGGGTGGAGGAGTGGCATCACAGGGTGCAACCGCCCTGCTACAGGCGTCGCACCAGCTGTTCGGCGACGGCGGCCCAGGGCGGGTCGGTCAACACCAGCTGCCTGGTGCCCGAACCGAGCGGCAGAAGTTGCAGGCGGTCGCCTTCCCGCCCGATCAGCCGCCCGAACAGGAAGCGTCCGGCGGGCCGGGGCAGCAATATGTCGCGATTGAGCGCGCTGGCATAATCGTCTGGCGCGATGCGGCGGCACCAGATGGCGTCTCCCGCGCGATAGTCGCCGATGCTGGCGCCCACATGCACGCCCACCATGCCGTCCGACCCGATCGGGGGCGGGAAGGACAGTGGACGGGTCGGCGCGCGTGCGCCGTCGGGGCCGAGCAGGGCGGCGACCGCCACTTCGCTCTGTCCCGGCAGCGCCACCAGTTCGGCGCTGGTCACGCCAAGCGCCTGCGCGATGCGGTTCAGCCATTTGACAGACACGGTGCGGGTTCCGGTTTCCAGTCGCCCGATCGTCTGTGCAGTGGTAGGCGGATCGCACAGGGCGCCGACCTGTTCCAGGGTCAGTCCCTTCGCCTTGCGGACCTCGCGGATGCGGGTAATCATTGCGGACCTCACGATAACCTATTTGGTTTTCCGTTTCCTACAGATTATCCGATATGGCAAGCCTTATCCTCATGATTCTTAGGATGGAGGCGCGGATGACGAACCATGTCGAGCAGCAGGTCGAAGGGCCGGACGGCCAACGGCGGACGGTAATGGTCCATCTTGGCGAGTCGCCTCTGTCCTGGCTGCACGCGCGCGGCCATCTGAGCGAGCGCCATTTTGTCGCGGGCGACATGCTGCGTGCCGACTGGGAAAGGGCCGGGCTGGGCGCGCGCGTGACGATGCGCTGGGATGCGGCCCCGCGCGAGGGCGGACGGCGCGGACCGGGCCGCCGGAGTGATCCGACCTTGGCGCAACTGTCCGCCCGCGAGCGGTTCGACGGGGCGATCGGGGCCGCCGGGCCGGGGCTGGCGGACATATTGTGGCGGGTCGCCTGTGCCGGCGAAGGGCTGGTTGCGGCGGAAAAGGCGCTGGGCTGGCCGAGCCGGGCGGGCAAGCTGGTGCTGACCCTGGCGCTGGACCGGGTCGCATCCTGGTATCGGGTGCCGTAAAGACGGGCTTCGACAAACCCGGCGCCAACGGAGGTCAGCCGAGCATCCCCGCGCCCAGCAGGAGCAGCAGCTTCACGTCAATCGCATAGCCTTCCTGCCGCCAGGCGTTGACCTGATCGGGCAGGCTGGCGAGCGGGACGCGGTGGACATGGATGTCCTCGCCATCGACGCCGCCGCCTTCGCCCGTCCTTTCCAGCCCATGGGCGCGGAACAGGGTAAAGCTTTCCGACACCATGCCGGGGGAGCTGTAGAATTGGCCGAGCGATTCGAGCCGGGCGGGGCGGTAGCCGGTTTCTTCCTCCAGTTCGCGCGCGGCGGCCAGGCTGGCGTCCTCGCCCGCGTCATGATCGCCGACGAGCCCGGCGGGCAGTTCGATGCAGCGGCGGCCAAGCGGGACGCGATATTGATCGACGAGCAGGACGTGCCGGCCGTCGGCCGCTTCGTCGATGGCCAGGATGACGGCGGCGTGGATGCCGCGCGCGCGGCCGACATATTCCCATTTTCCGCGTTTCTTGGCGGTGATGAAGCGGCCGGCCCACATCACTTCTTCCGGCACGGTCCGGTCGGGGTCGGTCATAATTCGATCAGCCTGTCGGGTAGTTCATTGATGTCGTCATGCGCGCGCGGGAAGTGGGTGGCGAGGACGGCGCCCACTTGGCGCACGGCCCCGGCCAAGCCTTCGCCGGCGCGGCCAGCGCGGATCGCGTCGATCAGTGCGGCCATCGCCTCGCCCCAGGCTTCCGGTGCGACCTTTTCGTTGATCGCCCGGTCGGCCACGATCTCGGCGCGATGTTCGTCGAGCGAGAGATAGATGAGGACTCCGGTGCGTCCATGGGTGCGCGCTTCGGCCGCGGTACGGAAGAGGAGGATAGCGCGGCGTCGCACCCGGCGCGCCTTGGTCGCGCGCGGGGTCATCAGCATCCGCAGCGGCATGATCGCCAGCAGATAGCGCACGACCAGGAATTTGAGGATGAGCAGGCCGAGCAGGCCGGTCAGCAGCTTCCAGTCGGCCAGCTCATGCTCCCAGTCGAGCAGCAAGGTCGAGAGGAAGGCGCGCAGATGCGCCGGATAGGCGGCCATCAGCGCCAGGGCGATGAACACCGCCGCCGCCGCCCAGCTGAGGCCGACATCATGATAGCTGTCGGACCGTCGCGCGACGATGGTGACGATCTCGCCAGAGGTCTGTTCTTCGGCCTCCGCCACGGCGGCGGACACCAGATGATGGTCGGCCTGCGTCAGATGAAGCTGCATCACCAATCCCCCGATGCCCCGCCGCCGCCGAAGCTGCCGCCGCCCGAAAAGCCACCGCCGCTATCACCGCCGCCCCAGCTCGATCCGCCCCAGCCGCCGCCGCCGCCAGATCCCCAGCCGGAACCACCGGTACCCGGCCCCCAGATGATGATCGGCGCGCCGCCGCTGCCCCGATAGCGCTTGCCGCCGCGCACCCGCGACAGGAGCGGCAGGGCGATGAAGAAGACGATGAACAGGATGATCCAGAAGCCGAGGATGGCGCCGTCGCCATTCCCGCTCAGCGCCTGTTCTTCAGCCTGCGCCGCGCGCTGTCTGGCCTGGTCGGGCGGCAGGGCGAGCAATGTCGTGATCTCGTCCACGCCGGCGTTGATGCCGCCTGCCATGTCGCCCGCCTTGAAGCGCGGGGTGATGGCGTTGCGGACGATGCTGGAGGAGAGGGCGTCGGTCAGGATGCCTTCGAGGCCGTAGCCGACCTCGATCTGCACCTTGCGCTCGGCAGGCGCGACGATCAGCAACGCGCCCTGATTTTCCTTGTCGCCGATCGCCCAGGCCCGGCCAAGGCGATAGCCATAATCGGCAATATCATAGCCCTGGAGGTCGGGGATGGTCGCCACCACCAGCGCCCGGCCGCTCGCCTTCTTTTCTGCGATCAGCTTGGCGCTGAGCGCCTGTTCCTGCGCCGGGTCGAGCAGGTTCGCCGCATCGACAACGCCCTTGTCGTCGAATTTGGGGAAGCTCTGCGCCCACGCCGCCGGCGCGAGCGCCAGCAACGTGAGGATCAGGAGCAGGCGGCGAAGCATCGGATCAGTTGCCGAAGTCGACCTTCGGCGCTTCTTCCGCGCCGGGCGTGGTCGCCTGGAACGGAGTCATGGGCTTGGCGCCATGGATCAGCTTGGCGCCGATCGCGTCGGGGAAGGTGCGGATGCGGGTATTATAGGCCTGCACTGCCGCATTATAGTCGCGGATCGCGACGGCGATGCGGTTTTCCGTGCCTTCCAACTGCGACTGGAGTTGCAGGAAATTCTCGTTCGTCTTGAGGTCGGGATAGGCCTCGACCGATGCCAGCAGACGACCCAGTCCCTGACTGAGTTGCGCCTGGGCGGCCTGGAACTGCGCGACCTTGGCGGGATCGGACAGATCCTCGGCATTGACCTGGATCGAGGTCGCCCTGGCGCGGGCTTCGGTGACGGCGGTCAGGGTCGCCTGTTCCTGCTTGCCCGCCGCCTTGACCGTGGCGACGAGATTGCCGGTCAGGTTGGCGCGGCGCTGATATTGGGCCTGGACATCGGCCCATTTGGCCTTGGCTTCCTCTTCGGCGGTCGGCACGCTGTTGATGCCGCAGGCCGACAGGGCGAGGGCGCCGAAGATCGGCAGCAGGAAAGTGGAGAAGCGGCGCAGGAGCGTCATGGAACATCCTCGGCTTTGTTTCGCTTGGGGAAATAGGACGTTGCCGCGCGTGGCGCAACGGGCCATCCTGATTATATCATAGCGGGATCATCCGTTCCGATGGTATCGGTCCGGAGGCTTCAGTCATTTGATTTGAGGCGTTTTCCGAGCCGGCGGATATTTTCCCGTGCCTCGGAAACGCCCTGGCACAAGGGGATTGCACATGGGGCTGATTTCGGAATTCAAGACGTTCATCAACCGCGGCAACGTGATGGACCTGGCCGTGGGCGTGATCATCGGCGGCGCCTTCGCCACGATCACCAAGTCGCTGACCGACGACCTGATCATGCCGGTGGTTGGCTATGTCTTCGGCGGGGCGGACTTTTCCGGCTATTTCATCCGCCTCGGCGACCTGCCCGCTGGCTTCAAGGGCAATCCCGAAAGCTATGCCGACCTGAAGGCGGCCGGGGTCGCCATGTTCGGCTGGGGCGAGTTCCTGACGGTGCTGGTCAATTTCCTGATCCTGGCCTTCATCATCTTCCTGCTGGTCAAGGCGGTGAACAAGCTGACCGCCAAGCCCGAACCGGAAGCTGCCCCCGCGCCGACGCCGGAAGACATCATGCTGCTGCGGGAAATCCGCGATTCGCTCAGAAAATAATCGTTTATGCGACGAAACGAGCCTGCGACGGGAACCATCCCCGGCGCGGCCAGTTGATCGGCGTCAGGGTTCGGCATGGCGTTGCGCCAATCGGACCCTATGCCGAATGACGTCAGCCCCAGGGGGCGCAACAGGAGAAAACGCCGTGAAAACCTTCGTCAAAGTCCTTGGCCTTGCCAGCCTTGTGGCGCTCGCCGCGTGCGATTCCGCCCAGGAAAACAAGGTCGAGAATGCTTACGAAAACCAGGCGGACGCACTCGACAACCAGGCCGACAACATGGAAGCGATGGCCGACAATCTGACCGGCAGCGCGGAAAATGCGGCCGAGAACGCGGCCGATGCGCTGGAGAACAAGGCCGACGCCACCCGCGAGGCGGGCGAGAAGGCAGAGGAAGCCGTCGAGAACAAGGAATAAGCGAACCACTGGTTCGTCTGACCTGCAAGGGGCGTCGCGATGGGATCGCGGCGCCCCTTGCATGTCGTCGCGCCTTTAACGGCCCTTTAACCACGCCCCGCCATGGTGCGGCTGCGCGCTTCCGTGGGGCCAAGAGGCAATGGACGAACTACTTCAGGAATTCATATCCGAAACCCAGGAGACACTGGAGGCGCTCGCCGGGGAGGTGATTGCGTGGGAGGCCGATCCGTCGGATCGCGAACGGCTGGATGCCATTTTCCGCTTCTTCCACACCGTGAAGGGCAGTTGCGGCTTCCTCAACCTGCCCCGTTTCGAGCGGTTGAGCCATGCGGCCGAGGATGTGCTGTCGGAGATTCGCGCCGGCAACCGGCAGGCGGACGCCACGACGGTGAGCGCGGTCCTGGGCCTGATGGACCGGATCGGCGAATTGGCGGAAGCGGTCGCCATGGGCGCCGCGCTGCCCAACGAGAATGACGATTATCTGATCGCGGCGCTGAGTGCGCCGGTCGAGAGGTCCGTGCCGTCCGCCGCGCCGGTCGCCGAAGCCGCCGTGGCGCAGGTCGCCGCACGGCAGGCGGGGCCACGGACCATCCGCCTGCCGCTGAGCCTGATCGACCAGCTCATGAACGGCGTTTCGGACATGGTCCTGGCGCGCAACGAGTTGTCGCGCAAGCTGCGCGAGCGGTCCGCAGACCCCGAACTCGATACGGTATTCGAACGGCTGTCGGCCTGCGTAGCGGACATGCGCGACGTGATTTCCAAGACCCGGATGCAGCGCGTCGACCGGCTGTTCGCCGCGATCCCGCGCATGGTGCGCGATCTGGGTCGCGAACTGGGCAAGCGCATCGACCTGACGCTGGAAGGCGGCGATGTGGAAATGGACCGCGAGATGGTGGAGATGGTCGTCGACCCGCTCACCCATATCGTGCGCAACAGCATCGACCATGGCATCGAGACGCCGGACAAGCGCCGCGCCAGGGGCAAGCCGGAGGTCGGCAAGCTGCGGGTCGAGGCCCGGCAGTCGGGCAACCAGATCGTCATCGCGATTGCCGACGACGGTGCGGGCATCGACACGGCGCGTCTCGTCGAAAAGGCGATCGCTGCCGGGCGGCTGACGCCCGAAGCGGCGGCGCGGATGAGCGAGCAGGATCGGCTGGAGCTGATCTTCCAGCCGGGGCTGTCCACCGCCCGGCAGGTAACCGCCATTTCCGGCCGGGGCGTGGGCATGGACGTGGTGCGCGCCAATGTGGAGCGGATCGGCGGCGTCATCGCACTCGACAATCAGCCGGGCCAGGGGCTGTGCATCACGCTGCGCGTGCCGCTGACCCTGACCATCATTCCCGGCCTCATCATTCGCGCAGGCGGTCAGCATTTCGCCATACCGCGCTCGGCGGTCGTGGAAATCCTGCACGACAACAACGACATGCTCCAGATCAGCGAGGTGGCCGGCGCGCAGATCGCCACCATTCGCGGCGTTCGCCATTCGATGATCGCGCTGGAGGACGTGCTGGGCATGGAGAAGCTGGCGCAGGCGGGACCGCGCGCGATCATGGTCGTGCGATCCGCCACTGGCGTTCCCTTCGCCATGGGCGTGGCGGCTGTCGACAATCATGAGGAACTGGTGATCCGTCCCGCCTCGCCGCTGGTCATGGCGACCGGCGTCTATGCCGGCATGACCCTGCCCGACAATGGCAAGCCGATGCTGCTGCTGGATGCGGCGGGCCTGGCGAATGCGGCGCGCCTGCCCAACATCATCGACGATCGGGCGGCGCAATGGCAGGAAGAGCAGGACGATGCCAAGGCCGGGGTCGAAATGGTCGCGGCGTTGCGCTTCGAGGAACTGACCGGCGAGCGACGTCTGCTCAAATTGTCGCTGATCGAACGCGTCGAGGATATCGATGCGCGCCTGTTCGGACGATCCGGCGGTCGCGCCTTCGTGCGGCTCGACGGGCGCCTGATGCCGGTAGCCAATGGCCATGACCGGTTCGACCGGGACAAGGTTTCGGCCTTGCGCCTGCGGGGCGACCAGCGGGAGGCCTGCTATCCGGTGGCGGCGGTTTTGGACATCGTCGACATGCCGCTGGTGCCCGACATGGTAGCGATGCACGGACTGCTGAGCGGCATATCGGTGATCGATGGCGAGCATCTGGAAGTGCTCAACCCCTTCGCCCTGTTCGCCGCGCTGCCCGAAGAGACGCTGGACGAGCGGCCGCGCGGGCGCTGCCTGCTGGCCGACAGCGACGATGGCTGGACGCGCGAGATACTGGCGCCGCTGCTGCGTCAGGCGGGGCATGACGTGATGCTGGGCCTGCCGGCCGACGCGGCTGTCGATCCGCGAGACGTGGTGCTGTGCAGCGGCTCCGATGCGGTGCAGGCGGCGGAAATCATGGGATGCCGCGTCGTCCAGTTGCGCACGTCGCCGCGCGCGGCCGGTCCGCAGGACGGCAGCATCTATCGTTACGATCAGGATGCGCTGATGGCGGCGATCGCCAGCGGACAGGGGTGAGGCCATGGACAGACTCTATCTTTTCGCCATGCTGGCGGGCACCCGCGTGGCGGTCGAGACCGAGGAGGTCGAGGCCGTCGTCAAGCTGGCCGACATATCGCCCGTGCCGGGCATGGGCGCGCATGTCGCCGGGCTTTCCGCGCTGCGCAGTCGGGTCCTCACGATCATCGATGTCGCCGCGATCGTGCATGGCCGGGCAACGCCGGCGGAGCGGCGCGGCCTGGCCGTCATCGCCGACATCAGCGGCCATAGCTACGGCCTGATGGTCGATAGCGTGATCGACATTTGTCATGTGCCGGAAGGCGAGGTGCCGATGCGGGGGCAACTGGACGCCGCCTGGGCGCCCTATGCGCGCGCGATCGTCGAGCATGACGGGCATCCCTGGCTGCTCGTGTCGCTCGCCGGATTTATCGAGGGCGGAACGGCAGCGCAGGCTGCATGAATTCTCCAGATGTTTACCAAATACTTGGTTTTGCCGGTTAACTCTCGTCGCACGGGGCGAATAATCCAAAGGGACGTTTCATGAAGAATTGCCTGGTCGTCGACGATTCGAAGGTTATCCGCAAGGTAGCCCGCCATATTCTCGAATCGCTCGACCTGACGGTTAGCGAGGCCGTGGACGGGCAGGACGCGCTGACCCAGTGCGAAGCGTCCCCGCCCGATGTCGTCCTGCTCGACTGGAACATGCCCGTGATGAGCGGCATGGAATTCCTCCAGGCGCTGTCGAGCGCACGGATGCAGGCGCGACCCAAGATCATCTTCTGCACGACGGAAAATGGCATCAGCCACATCAAGGCGGCGGTCGAGGCCGGGGCGGACGAATATGTGATGAAGCCGTTCGACCGCGAAACGCTGGAAAGCAAGCTGGCGATCGTGGGGGTCATCTAACGGCAACAGCCGCGTCCCGACCCGAGGAGTGCCGTCTTTCCTTCCATATTTCGTGCAGAAAGCGCCGTGATGACCGCCATCGTGCCGATCATGACCAGTCACAGCAGTGAGCGGAAGCCGTTTCGCACGCTGGTTGTCGACGATTCGGTCGTCGTGCGTACCGTCATCGAACGCATCCTGAACGCCGACCCGCGCTATGCTGTGGTTCACAAGACCAACAGCGCCGAACATGCGCTCGACTATCTGGCGGACAATGCGGTCGACCTGGTGTTGCTCGACATCGAATTGCCGGGGCAGAGCGGCCTTGCGGCGCTGCCGGCGATCCTGCGCGCGGACGCGGGCATCAAGGTCGCGATCCTGTCGGGCAAGTGCGAGGAGGGCAGCGCGGCCGCTGTCGAGGCGCTCGCATTGGGCGCAAGCGACATCGTGTCGAAGCCGGGCAGCGGCAGTTTTGGCGAGCAGTTCCCCCAGGCGCTGATCGAGCGGCTGAACCGGTTGTTCGACGGTCGATCGGACAGCCCGGTCGGGTCGCGTTCTGCGGGGCCGCCCGTCACCGAGCCGGCGGTTCAGCCGCTCGGCTGCCTGGGCATCGGCGCTTCGACGGGGGGGATTCACGCACTGGGGCAACTGTTCCAGGGGCTGGTCGCGCCGATTGGCGTGCCGATCCTGCTGACCCAGCATTTGCCGCTGAGCTTCACCATCTATTTCGCGCAGCAACTGGCGCGGATGACGAGCCTGCGGGTGAAGGTTGCGGAAACCGGTGATCCGCTGGCCGCTGACACGGTTTATGTCGCACCAGGTGACGCCAATCTTCAACTGCGCAAGGGGCTGCATGGGCGGGTTGCGATCCATCTCAACCCCGAACGGACGGCGGCGGGCAACCTGCCGGGAGTCGACCCGATGTTCACCAGTATGGCGGAAGTCTATGGCGCCGGAGCGGCGGGGATCGTGCTGACCGGCATGGGGCGTGACGGTACCATGGGTGCGCGGGACATCGTGGCTGCGGGCGGCTGGATCGTCGCGCAGACCGAAGCGAGCAGCGTCGTATGGGGTATGCCCGGTTCGGTAGCGGGTGCGGGCCTGACCTGCGCGCTGCTGGAGCCGGCGGCAATGATGGCGTTCGTGGCGCGACGCGGAAAGGTGAGCGCCTGATGACGCTTCCGCCCTCCGGATCGACCGCTCGCCTCAACCAGGGCGCGGCCCGGCTTCTGTCGGGCCTGCTTGAGGCGCGGACCGGCCAGATCCTGTCCGAAGGCCGGGCCTGGCGCATGGAGACGGCGCTGCGCCCTGTGCTGCGCGACCATGGCCTGGCTGACATCGATGCGCTCGCCGCGCGGCTGCTGCGCCAGAGCGACCTGCCGCTCGAAAAGGCGGTGATCGACGCGCTGCTCAACAATGAAAGCAGCTTCTTCCGCGATCTTCAGCTGTTCGACATGGTCAGTCGACAGATATTGCCGCATATCCATGCCGATCGAACGGATCGCACGCTCCGTATCTGGAGCGCGGGCTGTTCGACCGGGCAGGAGGCCTATTCGCTGGCGATCCAGTTGCGCAACGACTGGTCGCGCTGGAACGGCTGGCGGATCGAGATATTAGCGACGGACATATCGAGCGCTGCGATCGACCAGGCGCGGTCTGGCATCTTTTCCCAGATGGACGTGCAGCGGGGGCTGGGGATCGGGGACCTGATCAAATGGTTCGAGCCTCATGGGGACGATTGGCGGGCCAGTCCGGAATTGCGGCGCATGATCGATTTCCGGGAAGATAATCTGTTCGATGCGGCGGCGCCTTCGGGGGAATATGACCTGCTGCTCTGTCGCAACGTCCTGCTCTACTTCACGCCGGAGCGGCGGCAGACCGTGCTCGGCCTGCTTGCCCGGCACAGCCATGCGCGTTCGATCCTGCTGCTGGGTGCCGGGGAAACGGTGATCGGCCAAGGCGATGATTTCATTGCCCATCCCGAATTCCGTGGCAGCTATGCGCGGCAGGCGGCGCTGCCCGCCAATGCGATCGGCCGGGTGCGCCGCGTCGGCTGAGGCGGTCGCCCGCCTTAACCATGCTTGATTGCCGTGGCGGTCTCGGCCATGGTCTTGCAAGGCTGCCGCGTGAACAGGCGGCCGGAAGGGCGCGATGATCGAACAGCTGGAAGTGACTGGCCTTTCCCGATGACCGACATTCCCATGATAGAGACGCTGTCGCCCAATTTCGACGATCGGAAATTGCCCGTCTCGATGCTGGTGCTGCACTATACGGGGATGCCCGACGCGGCGAGTGCGATCGATTGGCTGGCCAGTCCCGAATCGAAGGTGTCGGCCCATTATGTCGTGACCGAGGAAGGGCAGATCGTCCGGATGGTGGACGAGGCCAAGCGGGCGTGGCACGCGGGCCGTGCACACTGGCGCGGCACCGACGACGTCAATTCGGCCAGCATCGGCATAGAGATCGTCAATCCGGGGCATGAATGGGGCTATCGCCCTTTCCCCGAGGCGCAGATGGGCGCGCTGATCCCGCTGATCCACGACATCGTCCAGCGCTATCGCATTACACGCGGCAATATCGTCGGCCACAGCGACGTGGCCCCCGCGCGCAAGCAGGATCCAGGCGAACTCTTCCCCTGGGGAACACTTGCGCGGCTGCGTCTGGCGCTACCGCGGCCGACCAAGAATCTGATGGACCCGCTGTGGACCGACAGCGCCTTCATGCTCGCGCTGGAGCGGTTCGGCTATGACATAGCCGAGCCGGACGCGGCGGTCGTTGCGTTCCAGCGACGGTTTCGCCCGGAACTGATCGACGGCGTGATCGACGGCGAATGTCGCGCCATCCTGCTCGCCCTGCTGCTGCCCAAGCCACAGGGCGACGACTAAACAGGGTGACTAAGCGCCAGAATCGGTCTAGGGGCAGCATCGCCAGAGGGTCGGGCGGCCGCGGCGTGGCGGGTAACTTCCACGGCGAGGAAAGTCCGGGCTTCACGAAATGACGGTGCCGGCTAACGGCCGGCTGGAGCGATCCAAGGGACAGTGCAACAGAAAGCAGGTCGCGAAGGTTTCGACCCCGCGAAATTGAAAGGGTGCGGTAAGAGCGCACCGCGTCTCCGGCAACGGAAGGCGGCACGGTAAACCCCACCGGAAGCAAGACCGAATAGGGGCGGCGCGCAGTCGAAAGGCTGCTAGGCATGTTTCGGCCGAGATCGCCCGGGTTGGTTGCTGGAGGAACGGAGCAATCCGTTCCCTAGAGGAATGGTCGCCTATCCCCTTAACGGGGTGGACAGAACCCGGCTTACAGACCCTCTGGCACTGGTGTTCACGCAAAAAGGAAAGGGGCGGGCTGGCGTTCGGCCTGGCAAATCCCTACTCTGCATAAATGGCAAGACAGAGCCGATCCAATGACTGGGGCTTTCCCCGGTGGCGCAGTTATGGCGCCACGCGCGAGGCGCAGCAGGTGCGCCTGTGCGACCGTTATGGCTGTGACCGGCCCGGCCAATGCCCTGCGCCCAAATCCCCGAACAGCCGTGATCGCTGGTATTTCTGTAGCGACCATGCCGCCGAATATAACAGGAACTGGGACTATTTTCAGGGGCTGGATCAGGAAGAGCGGGCGCGGCGTGAGCAGGAGGAGCGGCGCGATGCGGGCGCGTTCCAGTCGAGCGCCTATCATGGCTGGGGCGGACCTGGCGATGGCAGCCGATCGCGGGACGAGCTCCATGCGCTGAAAGCGCTGGACCTAGAGGATGACGCGAGTTTCGACGCGATCAAGAAGAGCTGGCGCCGGCTCGCCAAGGAACATCATCCCGACGTGAAGCCAGGCGACGCCGAAGCAGCGGTGCGGTTCCAGGCCATCCAGGCGGCTTATGAAGTGCTGCGTGCAGCGGAGGAACGTCGCAGCTGGAAGCCGAAGGGCGCGACCGATTAAGGATCATGTCCGCTCCAACTGGCGGAATACCGTGCTGGTCTGCCGCAAATGTTCAAGGAAGTTGGACGGCGGCTTCGGTCCGGGCGGCGACGAGCGTCTGGCCAAGGCGCTGCGGCGGCACTTGTCGATCAGGAAGGGGCGCAAGGGTGCGGCCGGCATCGTCGAGGTGAATTGCCTGGGTGTCTGTCCGAAGGGCGCCGTGACGGTCGTGAACGGCGCGGACAGCCGGGAATGGCTGCTGGTGCGGCCGGACGCGGACCTGGACGAGCTGGCGGCGACGCTGGGGCTGCTTCCCGATCATCGTTAATGCATTTCTTACCATTCCGACCCTAACCGGTCGAAATGAAATCATTATCTTCCGTCCGGTCGCGATTGCCGCTGGTCGCCCAGTGCGGGCTGATCCTGGTCGGCCTGGTCGCGCTCTATGCAGCGCCGCCGGCCAGCGGCACGATGCTGCTGGTGCCGCTCACACGGGCAGCCCGGGCCGAACTGGTGCCCATGGCGGTGGCGAACGGCGCGCGCCTGGTGGCGGCAGGGCCGTGGGCCGGCTCCTTCCTGGTCGATGGGCAGCGCGACCGGCTGGCCCGGCCGCTGCTGGGCAAGGGCGTGATCGCGCTGTCGGCGCGCGCGGGCGGGTGCGGAGCGGCCGCTGGATGAGCGCGATCGACAGTCTGGGCCGGCTGCGATTGCAGGGGTTGCGAATCCTGCTGCTGGCCAGCTGGATCTGGAGCGCCGCGCTGGGGCTGATGGCGATTGCCCTGGGCCTGCCGCAGGGGGGCACGATATTGTTCTTTTCCGCGCTCGCCAATGCGCTGCCGACCGTCATGGTCCTGCGCCAGCGGCGCGACATGGACGTGCGGCTCGCGGTCGGCACGCTGGCTGCGGTGCAACCGGCGCTGGGCGTGTTCCTGATGGCGGGCCACCGCTGGCAGATGGACGGCCATATGTTCTTCTTCGTCGCGCTTGCCGGCCTCGCCCTGCTGTACGACTGGCGGCCGATCCTGCTGGCGGCGGGCCTGGTGGCCCTGCATCACCTCCTGCTGAGCTTTCTCTCGCCCATCTGGGTTTTCCCCGGCGGGGGCGACGTGCAGCGTGTCGCGATTCATGCGCTGGCGGTGCTGCTTGAGGCCGCGATACTCTGCTATCTGACCACGCGCCTGCGGGCGATGTTGCTGGCCCTCGATGGACATGTCAGTGGTGCGGCGCGGCTGGCGCAGGAGGCCGAGGCCGGTCGCGCCGCGGCCGAATCGGCCATGGCGGCCAGCCGGGCGGCGAGCGAGCGCGAGGCGGCGTTGCGGTCCGAACGCGAACAGGACAGGGCGAGGATCGCCACGGAAAGACGCGCGGAAACGCTGGCGCTGGTGCAGGCGTTCCGCCAGTCGATCGCGGACGTCGTCCATGCGGTCAGCACCGCCACCGGCGAACTGGAGGAGTCGGCCCGTTCGCTGAACGATGTAGCGCGCCGTGCTAGCGCCGGCACGGACGAGACGGTTGCGGCTGCCGAACAATCGTCGAGCCGGGCGGCGCAACTGGCGAGACGGATCGACCAGCTTTCCGAATCCATCACCGCGATTGCGACCGCCGCGACCCAGCAGGCGACGCTGGGTGGGGAAGCGCAGCGCGTGTCCAGCGCCGGGCATGAAGCGATGCGCGACATGGAGAATCGCACCGCCTCCATCACTGGTTTCGCCGATTCCATCACCCAGATTGCCGCGCGCACCAACCTGCTGGCGCTCAACGCCACCATTGAGGCGGCGCGCGCGGGCGAGGTGGGGCGGGGCTTTGCCGTCGTCGCGCAGGAGGTCAAGCAACTGGCGGGGCAGGCCGCGAGCGCGACCGGCGAGATCCAGACCCTGGCGCAATCGGCGCAGCAAGGGGCCGGGGTTGCGCAGGAGGCGCTGGCGGATGTCGCTGGGGCGGTGGAACAATTGGCCGGAGCGGCCGACGCGATCCAGCGCGCGGTCGGCGACCAGCGCGATGCGACCGAGGCGATCGGCCAGTCGGCGCGGGATACGGCGCGCGACGCGATCGTAATGGCGGGGCGGATGGAGCAGGTGGCCGACATGGCGCGCAGCACCGAAAGCCTGTCCGATCGTGTGTCCAGCGCTGCGTCGGGCCTGTCGCGCACCGCGCAGGCCTTGCAGCGGGCGACCGACCGGTTCGTCGGGCAGCTGGAAGCCGCCTGACAGGGGTCAGGCCCGTCGGGCCAAGCGGGATGCGTCGGCCGCCGCCGTGTCGGCCAGTGGATAGAGAGCGCGGTTTTCGCGATCGATCCGGTCGCTCAGGGCGGTCAGGATCAGGCGGGTTTCGGCGCAGAAATCGGACCATTGGGAACTGATCCGGTCGTCGCTCCAGGCCGCCATATAGACCGAAAATCTGTCGGCCAGGGCGCCGGTTTCCTTTTGCAGGAGCGTTGCGCGCTCGCGGGTGAGGGGATCGGCGGCGCGTTGCAGCGCCGGATAGAGGATGCGGTCTTCCAGCGCGAGATGCGCGATCAGTTGCCGCGCCAGTTGCCAGCGGAGCCGGGCCACGCCCTGCGGCTGCCGGTCATCGGTGATGGCCTGCGCGAGCTGGCGGGCGCTCAGGCTGATTTCTTCATGCTGCCGGCGCAGCTCATGCAAATTCATCATCAGGGCGCTCCCCGTGCCACGGAGAGCCGATCATGACCGCAGGAGCTTTAACAAAATATTGTTCCGGCACCATAATGGTGCGGGAATGACTGTCTCCACGCCGGGGCGCGGAGACAGTCCGTCCGATCAGGCGGGCTGGTCGGCGCGGCTGGCGCCCTCGCCGTCCAGGTTCAGGGCGGCGAAATCCCAGTTGATCGCTTCCTTGAGGATGCGGTCGGCATAGCTGGGGCGCAGGTTGCGATAGTCGATATAATAGGCATGTTCCCACACATCGACGATCAGCAGCGGCGCATGGCCTTCATGCGCGACGGGGGTGTCGGCGTCATGATAGCTGGTCACTTCCAGCTTGCCGTCCTTCAGGATCAGCGCGGCCCAGCCGCTGGCGAAATGGCCGACGGCTTCGGTCTTCAGCTTTTCGATCAGCGCATCGACCGACCCGAAGGCTTCCTCGATCTTGGCCAGCAGTTCGCCGGTGGGCGCGGTCTTGGTCGGCGACAGCGACTGCCAGTAGAATGTGTGGTTCCAGATCTGGCCGACCTGGTTGAAAAGGCCGCCCTTGGACGACTTGATCAGTTCCACGAGCGACTTGCCCTGCAGGGCGGGGTCCGCAGCGACCAGTTCATTGGCCTTCACGACATAGGCGTTGTGATGCTTGCCATGGTGGAAATCGAAGGTTTCGATCGAAAGGATGTCGCCAAAGGCATCCTTGGCATAGGGCAGGTCGGGCAGAACAAAGGCCATGGCGGAACTCCTCGGGTTCGTTATGGGACGGCCGCACAACGGCTGGCGCGGTCGGTTGGTTCAATGATCCGGGCTGGGCTGCAAGCCCGCCGCGCCTCCCATATGCTCACCCTGACGGGGATTGAAAGGGGGATATGCCTATTGCGAAACGATCGCAGAAAAAGGCGCCTATCCCTGCGGTGGGGTGGTTTCGCCGACTTCGTCGCTGTCCAGGCTATCGCCCAGGGTCAGGCCATGGCGCATGAGCATCGGGATGTTGGCGGCGGCGAAGACGATCGACACGATGGTAACGCCCCAAACCTTGACCGCCAGCCATGTATCGAAACTCATCGACCGGCGCATCACCTCGTTCGCGACCGCCATGGCGACGAAGAACAGCGCCCAGTTGCGCGACAGTTTCAGCCAGCCTTCATGGGTCAGCCCGTCATAGGCTGCTTGCAGCAGATATTTGAGCAGCGGCTTGCCGCGCAGCAGACCGGCGAACAGCATCAGCGCGAAGAAGCTGTAGATGATGGTCGGCTTGAGCTGGATGAAGCTCTGGTCGTGGAAATAGATGGTGAGGCCGCCGAAGAACAGGATCAGCAGCGCTGAGAGCCAGAGCATCGGCGACACACGGCCCAGCTTCACCTTCGAGATGATGACAGCGATCACGATCGCCGCCATGAAGGCTGCGGTGCCGAAGGTCATGGCGGTGATGGGATTGCCCGATCCCCAGATCCAGCCCGCGCCCTTGTAGGTCAGAAAGAAGACCAGCAGCGGCCCGAAGTCGAGCGCCAGGCTGAGCGTGCCGCCATGAGCGGGCTTTGCGGACGCCTTGGTGTCAGCGGGCATAGGCCGTCCCCGCAATCGCCTTGGCCATGTCGCCCGGATCGAAGGGGCGCAGATCCTCGATCTTCTCGCCCACGCCGATCGCATGGATGGGCAGGCGATATTTCTCCGCCGCCGCGACCAGCACGCCGCCGCGCGCCGTGCCATCGAGCTTGGTCATGACGAGGCCCGTCACCTGAGCGGTTTCCTTGAAGACTTCGATCTGGTTCAACGCATTCTGTCCCGTGGTGGCATCCAGCACCAGGACAACGTCGTGCGGAGCGGCGGGGTTCAATCGGCCCAGAACTCGGCGCACCTTGGCCAGTTCGTCCATCAGTTCGGTCTTGTTCTGGAGGCGGCCGGCGGTGTCCACGATCAGCACGTCGATGCCGGTGGCAGTGGCCTGCTTGACCGCATCGAAGACGATGCCCGCCGCGTCGCCGCCTTCCTTGCCCGCGACGATGGGGACGCCGAGCCGCTCGGCCCAGACCTTCAGCTGTCCGATGGCAGCGGCGCGGAAGGTGTCGCCCGCCGCCAGCATCACGCCATAATCCTGCTCCAGGAAATTATGGGCGAGCTTGGCGATGGTGGTGGTCTTGCCCGAGCCGTTGACGCCGATCACCAGGATCACCTGCGGGCGGGGGAAGGCCTCTATCTCCAGCGGGCGGGCGACCGGGGCGAGGGTCTTCTCGATCTCCTCCGCGATGATTTCGCGCAGATAGTCCTCGGTCAATTCCTTGTTGTAGCGCCCCTCGGCCAGCCGCTCGCGCACGCGTGCGGCCATGGCGGGACCAAGGTCCGACATGATGAGCGCTTCCTCGATCTCGTCCAGTGTCTGGTTGTCGAGCGCGGCCTTGGTAAAAAGGCCGGTGAGATTTTCCCCGAGCCTGTCGGAGGTGCGCTTCAATCCGCCGAAGAGGCGGTCGCGCCAGGAAGTGTCAGCCATGCAAATAAACCATCGTCATTCCCGCGAAGGCGAGAAACCATCTCCGGCCATATCCCAAAACCGCAAGTCCGGGAGATGGATCCCCGCCTTCGCGGGAATGACGGATGATGGAAATCCCTGTCATGCCGCCTCTTGCGCGATCAGGGAGCCATTCTCAAGGCCCGTGATGGTTGCGCGCACGATGGAGGAGGGCGCTTGCCCTTCCGTAAAGCGCACGGGCGCGAAATTTTCCGCATGGCCGCTCAACCCGCTGCGTTCGACCAGCACCGACTGGGTGGTGCCGATCAGGCTGCGGAGCCAGGCTTCGCGGCGGGTGGCACAGGCATCGCGCAGCCGCGCGGCGCGGGCCTTGATCGTCGCGCGATCGACCTGCGGCATTCGTGCGGCGGGGGTGCCCGTGCGGGGTGAAAAGGGGAAGATATGGCCATGGACGATGACGCATTCATCGATCAGGCGGAGGCTGTTTTCGAACATCGCCTCGTCCTCGGTCGGGAAGCCGGCGATGATGTCCGCGCCGATGCTGATGTCGGGGCGGGCGGCCTTGACCGTCTCCACGATGCGGATCGCGTCCGCGCGGGCGTGGCGGCGCTTCATGCGCTTGAGGATCAGGTCGTCGCCGGCCTGGAGCGAGAGATGCAGGTGCGGCATCATACGCGGCTCATGAGCGATCAGATCGAGCAGGCGGTTATCGATTTCCACGCTGTCGATCGACGAGAGGCGCAGGCGGGGCAGGTCGGGCACGCCTTTCAGGATGCGTTCGATCAACAGGCCCAGCGACGGACTGCCCGGCAGGTCGGGACCATAGCTGGTGACATCCACGCCGGTCAGCACGATTTCCCGGTAGCCGGCATCGACCAGCTGCTTCGCCTTCTCGACCACCGCGCCGGCGGGGACGGAGCGGCTGTTCCCCCGGCCATAGGGTATGATGCAGAAGGTACAGCGATGGTCGCAGCCATTCTGCACTTCCAGGAAGGCGCGGGCATGATCGGCGAAGGCCGACGCCATGTGCGGCGCGGTGTCGCGCACGGCCATGATGTCGGAGACTCTGACGATGTTCCGTTCGACTCGAACGGAGCTGTAGGTGGCCGCCTCCATCTTCTCAAGGTTACCGATCACGCCGTCGACTTCGGCCATGGCGGCGAAGGTCTGCGGCTCGGTCTGGGCGGCGCAGCCGGTGACGAGGATGCGGGCGTCGGGGCGTTCGCGCCGGGCGCGGCGGATCGCCTGGCGGGTCTGGCGCACGGCTTCGGCGGTGACGGCGCAACTGTTGACGACGATCAGGTCGTCCTGGCCGCTCGCCATGTCGCGGATCGCCTCGCTCTCCGCGATGTTGAGGCGGCAGCCCATGGTGATGATGTCGGGGCCGGCCATGGCCTAAAAGCGCGACCAGTCCGCCTCGCCATCGAAGACATGGGTGGCTGGGCCGGTCATCTGGATGGTGCCGCCCGGTGCCCATTCGATGACGAGGTCGCCGCCGGGCAGGCTGACCGTCACCGGGCCGGCCATCAGGCGGCGGCGGATGGCGGCAACGGCGGTGGCGCAGGCGCCGGTGCCGCAGGCGCGCGTCAGGCCCGCGCCCCGTTCCCATACGACCAGGCGGATATGATTGTCGCCGACGACCTGCGCGAAATTGACGTTCACGCGCGCGGGGAAGAGCGGATCATGCTCGATCAGCGGGCCGAGACGGTCGAAGTTCACACCGTCCAGATCGTCCACGAAGAAGATCACATGCGGGTTGCCGACATTGACCGCAGCGGGTGCGGGCAGGTCTTCCCAGGTCGCGCCCATGGTCAGCGTGTCCATGGGGTAGGCGAGCGGGATCGCATCCCACTCAAAGCGCGGCGCACCCATGTCTACGCTCGCGCCGCCGTCGACGGCTTTGGCATCCAGCAGGCCCGCCCTGGTGCGGATCAGCACGTCGCGGCCGACGAACAGGGGAACGCAGCGTGTGGCATTGCCGCACGCCTCGACTTCGCTGCCGTCGGCGTTGAATATCTGCATCGATACGTCGGCATCCGGCGCGTCGCCGATCAGGATCAGCTGGTCGCAGCCGATGCCGGCATGGCGATCGGCAATGGCCCGCGCGCGCGCTTCCGTCATCTCGACGGGGTGGGCGCGGGCGTCGATCACGACGAAGTCGTTACCCAGGCCATGCATTTTGGAAAAGCGTCCCATGGGCGCGCATGTAGTGGGAGTGGACGAAAAAGGCGAGTCCGGGCTATTGCGCGGTCTTGAACAAGACGCTGATGCCGCGAACCAAGGATATGGGGGTGCCGTCATTGTCCTTGATGATCTCGGCGGGTATTGCTTTCGCCTGCCCGCAGGCGACAGAGGCGAGCTTCCATTCTTTAGAATTGGTAGGGCTTGGCTCGCACGCAGCCATCTGTCCGGTGGCGTCGTATCTGGCGATGAGCCAGACCATTTTTTCCCGTGAACCGTCGGGCAATTTTTGAACCGTTAATTCAATTGTCGGGCCAGGTGGTGCGGGCCTCTTGCTCCTGAACGGTCCGGAACGACCGGGCAGATGCCATGTGAGGCGTCCGTCATAAATATTATAGCTCGGCTGACCGCTTTCGTCGGTCGCTGGTCTGAACTTTGAATGAGCGACGATCATACTACAAGTGGCTGCGTCCAGGTCCGTCGAGCCACTGGGTTCCATGATCGTGCACCGGGCAACTCTTCCTTTTGGGCCAATCAATAGCTGGAAGCCGGCTGTGCCTTCCTCTCGTCGTTTCAGCGCGCCGGCCGGATAGTCGTTGTCGGACATCCAACTGCCGGGATTTCCGGCCGGTGAAGCCAATGCAAGCGCACTTGCCATCAAAAGTCCGGATACCACAAACTTACTTTCCCCCTTACACGACGGTTGCCCGCCGCTGCCCGTAAAGAAAATAGACTGCCAACCCAATCGCGTTCCACACCGCACACGCCAGAATCGTCTTCATCGGCAGGCTGACGAACAGATAGGCGCAGCCTGCGACCGCGCCGATACCAACCAACCAGGCGGCGGGGGTGCGGAAGGGGCGCTTGAGGTCCGGGGAGCGGCGTCGCAGGACGAGGAGGCAGAGGCCGACCGAGGTAAAGGCGATCAGGGTGCCGGCATTGGCCAGTGCCGCGATCTCGTCGATCGGCAGGACGCCGGCGATGATCGCCACCAGCACGGCGGTGACGGCAGTAATGCGTGCGGGGGTGCCGCGCCGCGAAATCTTTGCAAGGCTCTGCGGCAGGAAGCCGTCACGCGCCATCACCAGGAAGATACGGCTCTGGCCGTAGAGGAAGCCCAACAGCACGGTCGGCAGCGCGATCACGGCGGCGATGGCTACGATCCGGGCGATGCCGCCCTGTCCCATCTCGCGCAGGATCAGCGCCAGCGGCTCCGGGCTGGCGGCGAAACGGGTGAAGGGCAGGGCGCCGATCGCGGCGGCGGCCACCAGCACATAGATGAGCGTGCAGACGATCAGCGACCCGACGATGCCGATGGCCAGGTCGCGGTCCGGGTTCTTCGCTTCCTCTGCCGCGGTCGAGATGGCGTCGAAGCCGTAGAAGGCGAAGAAGATGATCGCGGCGGCCGCCATCACGCCGCGTTCGACCCCGTCCGGCCCCATATGCTTGGCGAAGCCGAAGGGCATGAAGGGCTGCAAATTCTGTGCGTCGAAAGCGGGCAGGGCGACCCAGACGAACAGGCTCAGGGTTGCGATCTTGATGAGGACGAGGATGGTGTTGAGGCGCGCGCTTTCATGGGTCCCGAACATCAGCAGGCCCGCGACCACGGCGATGATGAAGATGGCGGGCAGGTTGACGAGGCCGCCCAGTTCCGGCCCTTTGGTCAAGAGTTCCGGGAAGCCCAGCGGCGTCAGCAGCGGCCCGGCATAGCCCGACCAGCCGACCGCCACGGTCGACACCACGAGCGAATATTCCAGAATCAGGCTCCAGCCCACGATCCAGGCGATGCCTTCGCCCAGCACGACATAGGAATAGCTGTAGGCGCTGCCCGCCGCCGGCATCATGGTCGACAGTTCGGCATAGGCGAGCGCGGCGCAGGCGCAGATCGCGCCCGCTATGGCAAAGGAGAGCAGCACGGCGGGGCCGGCCCGGTCCGCGCCGACCCCGATCAAGGTCAGGATGCCGGTGCCGACGATTGCGCCGACGCCCAGCGCCAGCAGATGCGGCCAGGAAAGGGTGCGCGCCATCTGGTGCACCGCCTCCTGCGGCATCATCGCCTCCATCGGCTTGCGGCGTGTCCAGCTCATGTCCTGATCGGCTCCCCATATATGTCTGTTGCGGGCTGTTGTGCTGGCGTAAAACAGCGTCCCGCGCAAGCGCTGACGGGACTCGTCGCGCCCTGTCGTCTTGCCCCTGCGCTTCTGATAGAAAGGCGTCAACGACAGTCGAAGGGTCGCGCCAGGGTCATCGAGCGGAAAGGGCTCCCATGGATGCGATAGCTATGCCGCCGCGCGTCACCGCGCGCGAGAACGGCTTTTTTCTGGCCATGGCCGTCTTCATTGCGGTCACGGTCATCGGTGGTTTCGGCTCCTTTGCCCTGCGGGGCCAGGTGGATGTGGGACGTGTGCCCTATTGGGTGCATGTCCATGGCGCCGTGTTCGTGGCGTGGACGCTGCTGTTCGTCGCGCAGGCCGCGCTGGTTTGGCGTGGCACGATGGCGTTGCATCGGCGGCTGGGGTGGATCGCCGTGGGGCTGGGCGTGGCGATGGTGCCCCTGGGCCTGCTGACCGCCGGCATGGCGGTGCGGCTGGGGCGGGTGCCGCCCTTCTTCACGCCGCGCATCTTCATGGCGCTGAGCCTGCTGGAGATAGTGGCCTTCATGCTGCTGCTGACGCTGGCCATCCGCGCGCGGCGGCGGACCGACTGGCACCGCCGGTTGATGATCTGTACGCTGATCGCGATAATCGGTCCCGCATTCGGGCGGATATTGCCGATGGCGCTGCTGGGGCCGTGGGGCGGACTGGCGGTGCTGGGGATGCAGCTTCTCTATCTGGGGATCGCGGCGGCCTATGATCCGATCTCGCGCCGCCGGGTGCATCCGGCCTATGGCGTGGGGGCGCTGGTCGTCATCGTCGAGGGGGTGGCGGTTCCGCTGCTGGCGGCGACCCCGCCGATCGGTGCACTGGTCGCCGTTCTGGCTCCTGCCTGATTGCTTGCATCGCGGACGCCCTTGCGCTAAGGGCGCCCGTGCAATCGGCCGGTCTCCGTCCGATACCCTGACGACTCCAGGACGCCCAAGAGGGGCATCGGATGGACGCTGGCCGGCGAGGTTTCGCCCGCCGGCGATTTTGTCGTTTGATGGGTAAGTGCAGTTTTCCGGGCCTTTCGGTCCAAATGAGGTGATGATGTTCGATTCGCTAAGCGATCGTCTCGGTGGGGTATTCGACAAGCTGCGTGGGCGCGGTGCGCTCACGGAGGACGATGTCCGCGCCGCGATGCGCGAGGTGCGAATCGCCCTTCTGGAAGCCGATGTCGCCCTGCCCGTCGTCCGCCAGTTCGTCGATCAGGCCACCGAGCGCGCGGTTGGCAGCGACGTGTTGCGGTCGGTCACGCCGGGGCAGATGGTCGTCAAGATCGTCTCGGACACGCTGACGGAGACGCTGGGTTCGGACACGTCCGACCTGATGATCGACGTGACCCCGCCGGCCGTCATCATGATGGTCGGCTTGCAGGGGTCGGGCAAGACCACCAGCACCGCCAAGATCGCCAAGCGGCTGAAGGAGCGGGAACGCAAGAAGGTGCTGATGGCGTCGCTCGACGTCCAGCGCCCGGCTGCGCAGGAGCAGCTGGCCGTGCTCGGCACCCAGACCGACGTCGCGACCCTGCCGATCATCGCGGGCCAGCAGCCGGTCGAGATCGCCAGGCGCGCGCTCCAGGCGGCGAAGCTCCAGGGCTTCGACGTGGTCATGCTCGACACCGCCGGCCGCCTGCACGTCGACCAGGCGCTGATGGACGAGATGAAGGCGGTCGCCGACGTCGCCAATCCGGCGGAAATCCTGCTGGTGGTCGACTCGCTGACCGGCCAGGACGCGGTCAATGTCGCGACCAGCTTCTCGGCGCAGGTGCCGCTGACCGGCGTGGTGCTGACCCGCATGGACGGCGATGCCCGTGGCGGCGCTGCGCTGTCGATGCGCGCGGTCACGGGTCGCCCGATCAAGTTCGCGGGCACCGGCGAGAAGCTGGACGCGATCGAGCCCTTCCATCCCGCCCGCGTCGCGCAGCGCATCCTGGGCATGGGCGACGTCGTCAGCCTCGTCGAGAAGGCGGCCGAGAGCATCGACGCCGAGGAAGCGGACAAGCTGGCCAAGAAGATGGCCAAGGGTCAGTTCGACATGAACGATCTGCGGGCGCAGTTGAACCAGATGCGCCGCATGGGCGGCCTGGGCGCGCTTGCCGGGATGCTGCCGGGCCTGAAAAAGGCGCAGGCGGCGATGGCTAACAGCGGCGCCAATGACAAGACGCTGCTGCATCTCGACGCGATGATCGGATCGATGACGCCCAAGGAGCGGGAGAAGCCCGCGCTGATCAACGCCAAGCGCAAGATCCGCATCGCCAAGGGCGCCGGGCGGACCGTGCAGGACGTCAACCGTCTCCTGAAAATGCATCAGGAAATGGAAACGGCGATGAAGAAGATCCGCAAGATGGGCGGCCTCAAGGGGCTGGCCAAGATGTTCACCGGCGGCGGCATGGGTGGCCTTGGCGGCCCGGACGGCGGTGCGGGTGGTCCCGACCTGTCGGGTCTGGGCGGCCTTGGCGGATTGGGCGGCAACATGCCCAAGCTTCCGCCCGGTTTCCAGAATTTCATGAAGAAATAAGCAGTTTCAACAGATTAGAATAGAGTAGAAAGGCAAGTTCCATGGCAACCTCCATCCGTCTGTCGCGCGGCGGCTCCAAGAAGCGTCCCTATTACCGCATCGTCGTGGCCGACAGCCGCGCCCCGCGTGACGGCAAGTTCATCGAGCGCATCGGCAGCTACAACCCCGTCCTGCCCAAGGGCGACGAGAAGCGCGTCGTTCTGGATACCGAACGTGCGAAGCACTGGGTCGAAGCCGGCGCGCAGCCGACCGACCGCGTCGCCCGCTTCCTGGACGCCGCCGGCGTGAAGGAGCGCAAGGCGCGCAACAACCCGAACAAGGCTGAGCCGGGCCAGAAGGCCAAGGACCGCGCGGAAGATCGCGCCGCCAAGGCTGCGGAAGCCGCTGAAGCCGCCGAAGCCGCCAAGGCTGCTGCGGCCGAAGCCGCTGCTGCGCCGGCCGCTGAAGAAGCTGCTCCCGCTGAAGAAGCGGCCGAGGGCTGATTATCTTGACCGACAAGCCCGTCACCCTTGCCGTCATCATCGGCGCGCATGGCGTGGCGGGCGAAGTCCGTCTGAAGCTGTTTGGCGAAGGGGCGGAAAGCCTCAAGAGCTTCAAGGGCTTCGATGCGGCGGGGCGCACACTGACTTTGAAGTCGGTGCGCCCCGGCCCCAATGGCGCGGTCGCCCGCTTCGCCGAGATCGGCGACCGGAGCGCGGCCGAGGCCTTGCGCGGCACGGAACTGACCGTGCCCCGTTCCGCACTGCCGCCCCTGGGCGAGGGCGAATATTATCATGCCGACCTGATCGGCCTTCCCTGCACCTCCAGCACCGGCGAAGCGCTGGGCGAGATCGTCGCGGTCGAGAATTTTGGCGCCGGCGACATCATCGAGGTGCAGCGTCCCGCGGTCGGCGACAAGCCGGGCAAGCGCTTCATGGCGCCCATGCATGTCGTCACGCTGAGCGAGGACGGCGCGTTGATTGACGCCGCTTTCGCTGAATAGTATATACACTCCGTATACACGGAGGTCCGCCATGGGCGAGGAATATCGGGCCAAGGTCTTCAAGTCGGGCAACAGCCTGGCATTGCGGCTGCCCAAGGCGCTTGGGCTCAAGGAGGGCGCCGAGGTGACGCTGCGCGAGGAGAAGGGCAAGTTCACCTTCGAGCCTGTGCAGACGGAGCGCAAGGTCGACGTCAGCAAGTTCGCCGGCAAGGCGCCTTGGCTGGAGCCGCGCACCTATGAAGAGGGCGAGTTCGAGGACAGTCCGCGCGACTGGCATCTTCTGGGGCGTGACAGCAGCGGCAAATGATCCATCTGCTGGATACCAATAGCTGCATCTATATTTTCACAGGTGCTTACCCGTCGCTGATCGACCGTCTGGCAGACCAGCCGGCCGGAAGCGTCTTCATATCGTCGATCACCTATGCGGAACTGGCTTATGGCACGGTAGGGGGTAAGCCGCCGTCGCCTGATGCTCTGGCTGCCTTCGTGGAAGAGATCGCAGTTCTGCCTTTCGATGAGGCGGCGGCGCGGGCTTATGCCGCCATTCCCTTCCGTCGGGGCAGCTTCGATCGTCTCATTGCAGCGCAGGCGCTCGCATTGGGCGCATCGCTGGTGTCGCGCAACCTGTCGGACTTTACCGACATAGCCGGCCTGAAAGTGGAGGACTGGACCCGGTGAGGTGGCTCTTCCTTCCATCGCTGCTGCTTCTGGCCCTGCTTCCCGCGACGGCCAGGGCGGCCGATGAGAGTAAGATCGATGCCGCAATCCCGGAGATCGACCGCCTGTTCGCCGAATTTCAGGTGGACAGTCACACGCCGGGCCTCGTCTACGGCATCGTCGCCAATGGGCGGCTGGTCCATGTGAGGGGCTTTGGCGTGCAGGAACTGGTCCGGAAACGGCCGGTGACGCCGGACAGCCTGTTCCGTATCGCGTCGATGACCAAGGCGTTTACGGCGCTGTCGATCCTCAAGCTGCGGGAGGACGGCAAGCTGTCGCTCGACGATCTGGCGGAGGCATATGTGCCGGAAATGCGCGGATGGGCCTATCCGACCAGGGACAGCCCGCGCATCCGCATTCGCGACCTGCTGACTCACAGTGCGGGCTTTGTCGATGACAATCCCTGGGGAGATCGGCAGACGCCGCTGCCAGAGGCCGAGTTCACCCGGATGCTTGCCGCTGGCGTGCCGTTCAGCACCGCGCCGGGCAGCCGGTATGAATATAGCAATTTCGGTTATGCTGTGCTGGGGCGGATCATCGCCAATGTGAGCGGGATGCCCTATCGCCGCTATGTCGAGCAGAGCCTGCTGGTGCCGCTCGGCATGACGTCGAGCGGCTATGCGGTGAACGAATGGCCGCTGGAGCGCCGTGCGCTCGGCTATCGCTGGGAGGAGGGGCGCTGGAAAAGCGAGCCGGACATGGTGGATGGCGCCTTTGGGGCGATGGGCGGCCTTCAGACCAGCGCGAACGACTATGCCCGCTGGGTCGCCTTCCTGCTGTCGGCCTGGCCGCCGCGCGACGATCCGCAGACGGGGCCGGTGTCGCGCGGCGCCGTGCGGATGCTGGCCGAAGGGAGCAATTTCGTGACCATCGCCCAGCGCAACGGCAGGAGCGGGGCGACGGCGTGCCGGCAGGCGGCAGCCTATGGCTTCGGGATGCGGGTGGCGCAGGATTGCGACCTGGGGCTGACGCTGGCGCATGGCGGCGGCTATCCGGGCTATGGCAGCCATGTGATGCTGATGCCCGACCATGGCGTGGGCATCTTCGTCTTCACCAACCGCACCTATAATGGCGGCAGCGGTCCGGCCTGGGACGCGGCGGTGGCGCTGAGGCAGGCGGGCGCGCTGATCGCGGGGACCGTGCCGGTGTCGGCGCTGCTGGCGGACGGCTATGCCGCCGCGGGGCGCATCTATGCGGCGGGCGATGTCGGGGCGGCGCGCGCGCATCTGGCGATGAACTTCCTGATGGACAGCGACATGGACAGTTGGACGAGGAAACTGGCGGCCGTCCGGAATGAGGTCGGCACATGCCGGACCGATGCGCCCGTGACCGCCACCGGCACTCTGTCGGGCAGCTTCACCTGGACGTGCGATAGGGGGCGGGTGGCCGGCACGATCCTGCTGGCGCCGACCGCCACGGCGCAGATCCAGGAATTGAAGATCGCCATCAAGACGCCCTGACGCGGCGGAACAGGGCGATGGCCGTCGTCTGGCCATCTCTTGATTTCCGTGATTTTCCGGATCGCCAGATGTTCCATCCGAGGGGGAATCGCTCTAAGCGCGGCGCATGGCCCAGATCGTCACCGCTCTCTATCTGCTGTTCATGCTCGTCGCTGGCTGGCGCCTGTTCGGCATCGGCTGGTCGCGCCTGGCCAGGCTGGCGACGGCGGCCGGGCTGATCCTGCCGATCCCGCTTCTGGTGCTGATCCCGGCGCTGCTGCATCCCGAGCGGCCCTTTGCCGGGTTGTTGCAGTCGGTCGGCATTGCGCTGCTGATCTGCGGCATCCTGTGCATGGCCGGCGGCTGGTCGGCCGCGCGCCTGCGGGCGGGGCGCCGCAAATGAGCTTCACCGCGCAGATACTGACCCTCTATCCCGAAATGTTTCCGGGGCCATTGGGCGTGTCGCTGGCGGGGCGGGCGCTGAGCGAGGGGAAATGGGCCTGCCATCCCATCCATATCCGCGATTTCGCCGCCGACCGGCATCGCACGGTGGACGACACGCCCGCAGGCGGGGGCGCGGGCATGGTGTTGCGCGCCGACATTCTGGCCAAGGCCGTCGACCATGCGCTGGAGACGCGCCCCGACCTGCCGGTGCTGGCGATGACGCCGCGTGGCCGCCCGATCACGCAGGGCCGGGTGCGCGCGCTGGCGGAGGGGCCGGGCGCGACCATATTGTGCGGCCGGTTCGAGGGGTTTGACGAGCGGATTTTCGATGCCCGGCCGATCGAGCAGGTCTCCATGGGCGACATCATCCTGTCCGGCGGGGAAATGGCCGCCCTGCTGCTGCTCGATGCTTGTGTTCGGCTGCTTCCCGGTGTAATGGGCGCGGCTTCCAGCGGAGTCGAGGAATCCTTCGAAACAGGGTTGCTCGAATATCCGCACTATACCCGCCCGGTAGAATGGGAGGGGCGCATGATCCCCGAAGTGTTGCGATCGGGGGATCATGCGAAGATCGCCGCCTGGCGGAAACAGCAGGCGGAGGCAGATACACGGCTAAGGCGGCCGGACCTTTGGGAACGCCATATCGGCGTTCGGGACCAGCCGCCCTCTGGTGCGCAACGAACGACCAAGGACTGAGTTTGACATGAACATCATCCAGCAGATCGAGGCGGAAAGCATCGCCGCCCTCGCCAAGGACATTCCCGACTTCCGCCCCGGCGACACGCTGCGCGTCGGCGTGAAGGTCATCGAAGGCGAGCGCAGCCGCGTCCAGAATTATGAAGGCGTGTGCATCGCCCGCTCGAACAAGGGCATGGGTTCCAACTTCACCGTGCGCAAGATTTCGTTCGGCGAAGGCGTGGAGCGCGTGTTCCCGCTCTATTCGCCCAACATCGATTCGATCACCGTCGTTCGCCGCGGCGTCGTGCGTCGTGCCAAGCTCTATTATCTGCGTGGCCGCACCGGCAAGCGCGCTCGCATCGCCGAGCGCCGCGACAACCGCAGCGAGGACTGATCGTCCTAATCGCTTGACAGTTGTAAAAATGAAACAGGCGGTGACCCCAAGGGTCGCCGCCTTTTTCGTTATGTTACAATGACTTCCAAAATTCGGACGAGCGTCCGGCCTTTGCGCCTCCGCGACATTGTGCGGCGGCATGAAAAAGGGCCATTTCTCCCCTAGTGGATTTGTGCCAGCCTTTCGTTTCCATATGTTGCTGAATAATTCGACGCCGAAATCCATCGATTTCGGCCATATATTTATGCGGCCATGGTGTTTTAGATCGGTTGTGGGGAAGAGGATGTCGAAAAGGCCTCAGTAAAAGAAACAATAGGGGGCTTTTTGATGAAGTATGAGGGTCTGATTTCGCGCGGCGCCATTGCTGTCGCGCTTTTCTATTCGATGCCCGCATTGGCGCAGGACGTTACGCCCCAGGAACCTGCGGCGGCGGCCGGCCAGACCATCATCGTCACCGGCACGCGGCGGACCGACCGCACAGTGGCCGAATCCCCCACGCCGATCGACGTCTATTCCGGCCAGGAACTGCAGAAGCAGGGCACGGCCGACATGAACCAAGTGATCCAGAACCTGGTTCCCTCCTTCTCGGTCGCGCGCTACGCCATCGGCGACGGTTCGTCCTTCGTCCGTCCCCCCAACCTGCGCGGCCTGGCGCCCGACCAGACGCTGGTGCTGGTCAACGGCAAGCGTATGCACCGTTCCGCGCTGGTCCAGATCGGCGCCAACGCCCAGTCGGCCGGCGCCCATTCCGCCGACCTTGCCCAGATTCCCGCGATCGCGGTGAAGGCGGTCGAAGTGCTGCGTGACGGTGCGTCGGCGCAATATGGATCGGACGCGATCGCGGGCGTCATCAACATGACGCTGCGCGACGACAGCGACGGCCTGTCGGGCTATGCGCGGTACGGCCAATATTATCGTGGCGACGGCGAGGATTATCAGCTTGCGCTGAATGCCGGGTTCAAGCTGGGCGACAGCGGCCATATCAACATCAGCGGCGAATATGTGAACGCCGGCAAGACCAGCCGCGGCGTGACCCGCGCGGGCGCGCACCTGCTGGCGCAGGAGCAGCCGGACATCGGGGTGCCTGAACTGGCGCAGCGCTATGGCAATCCGGAAATGGAGTCCTACCGCTTCTTCGTGAATGGCGGCTTCGATCTGGGCGAGGACAGCAGCGTCTATTTCTTCGGCAATTACGGCCACAGCTTCCAGGAGGAAAGCTTCAACTATCGCCAGTCGGTGAACACATCCGGAGTCGACATCGAGGGCAACAGCTTCGGCAAGAATGGCATCTTCAACGACTATTTCACCGACTTCGACAATACGCAGCCCGGCATCCAGAGCGGCGCGGCGGGCGGCAACGTCTACGCCCCCAACGATTATGAAGTCACCGATCGCGACTATACCCAGGTCGCCAGCTGTTCTGACCCGCTGGTCCAGAACTGGAGCTGCGTCTATCCCGGCGGCTTCACTCCGATCTTCTTCGGCAAGATCGACGATATTTCCGGTACGGTTGGCTATAAGGGGGTGACGGGCTTCGGCCTCAACTATGACCTGTCGGGCAGTTACGGCCAGTCGACCCTGCGCTACACGATGAACGGGACGATGAACCCGTCGCTGGGCATCACGTCGCCGACCGAATTCTATCTGGGCAAGCTGGAGCAGCGCGAAACCCTGGTCAACGCGGACTTCAGCTATCCGTGGGAAGTCGGCTTCGCCAGCCCCGTCACCATCGCCTTCGGCGGGCAATATTTCCGCGAATCCTATGAACTGGGCCTGGGCGATGCGGCCTCCTATGCGATCGGGCAATATACCGGGAACCTGGTGTTCCATCAGGACGGTACGCCGGTACTGAATGCGGATGGATCGCAACTGTCGGTTACGCTGCCGGTCGGGGCCAACGGCTTCCCCGGTTATGGGCCGGCAATCGCGGGTGAGAGCAGCCGTAATTCCAAGGGCATCTATATCGACATCGAAGGCGACGTCACCGAGCAGCTCTCCTTCGGCATCGCCGGCCGCTACGAGCATCTGTCCGACTTCGGCAATTCGACCACCGGCAAATTCTCGGCCCGTTACGCCGTCGTTCCCGACGTCCTTGCGCTGCGCGGGACGGTGGCGACAGGCTTCCGCGCGCCAACGCCGGGCCAGGTCAACAGCAGCAGCATCGCCACCGGCTTCAATCCCGGCAATCCCAATGCAATCGAATCGATGACGCTCCCGGTGACGAGTCCGGTTGCGGCCTATCTGGGCGCCAAGGCGCTCAAGCCGGAAGAATCGGTCAGCTTCTCGCTTGGCACGGTCTTCACGCCAGCACCCGGCGCGACGCTGTCGATCGACTATTACAACATCAAGGTGAAGGACCGGATCGGTACGTCCGGCACGTTCGAGATCACCGACGCGCAGCGGCCGACGCTCCAGTCGCTGGGCCTGGCCAATTATGCCACCGTCAACGAGGTGCAGTTCCTGACCAACGCCTTCGACACGAGGACGCAGGGCATCGATGTCGTTGGCAGCTATCGCTTCGCGGTCGGTGACCTCGGGTCGCTCAATTCGACTTTGGCCTTCAACTGGAACAAGACCAAGGTCATCGCGCGTGATGCGGCGATCGTGTCGGACGTGCGTGTGGCCCAGCTGGAAAGGACGCTGCCCAAGACCCGCGTCATCCTGACCGAGAACTGGACCGCAGGGCCTCTGTCGGTGCTGGGCCGCATGAACTGGTACGGCAAATATACGGTGACGGACGACGGCCCGGTGTCGCAGACCTTCGGCAGCGAGTTCGTGTTCGACCTGGAGGTCAGCTACGAGATCAACGAGAATTTCACGCTGAGCGCCGGCGCGCAGAATATCTTCAGCAACTATCCGGATAAATTCTCGAACACCAAGGGGACGCTGGGTCCGGTCTATGCCTCGACCGGCGGCCGCTTCACCGGTGACATCTATCCCGACGTGTCGCCCTTCGGCTTCAACGGCGGCTTCTGGTATGCGAAGGTAGGCTTCAACTTCTGATCCCTTCGTTCGACGTCACGACGGCGGCCGGTCCCTTGCGGGGTCGGCCGTTTTCGTCCCAGGAGCTATTCATGCTGACCCACCGACTTGCCGTCTTGTCCGACGAGCCCGCGCTTTCGGGGCTCATGACCTTGGCCATCGAGCGGCTGCAATCCGGCTGGCTGACGCCGGATCAGGTGCAGGCCAGCCATGGCTTCATGGGGCTGGACAGCCGGCTGATCGCCGACGGCACCTATTTCGTGATCGAGGATGCGGGCGATATCGCCGGCTGTGGCGGCTGGAGCCGGCGGGCGACAGCCTATGGCGGCAATCACAGCGCCGGGCGCGACGACCGGCTGCTCGACCCGGCCAGCGAGCCGGCGCGGGTGCGGGCGATGTACACCCATCCCGACCATGTCCGCAAAGGCGTGGGAACGCTGATCCTGTCGCTGTGCGAGGCGGCGGCGAAGGCGGAGGGCTTCGCCGCGCTGGAACTGTCGGGCACGATGGCGGGAGTGCCGCTTTACCGTAGCTTCGGGTTCGAAGGCGTGCGCCCGTTCGAGGATAGCGGCGTGCCGATGCTGCTGATGCGCAAGCTCATCTGATGGCGGGCGCCCGGCTCGTCCACCACAGGCCGCCAAGGCTGATGAGCGCGGCGGCCGACATGTAGAGGCCGACCAGCCCCACGCCCTGCGCGCCGATCAGCCAGGTAGCGACGATCGGGGCGAGCGCGCCGCCCAATATCCCTCCCAGGTTGAAGGCGAAGGAGGCGCCGGTATAGCGCAGCTGGATCGGGAAGAGGGCGGGCAGATAGGCACCAAGCGGCCCGTATATGAACCCCATGACGAACAGCGCCAGGCTGAGCGCCGCGAAGATCGGCAGCAGCGCCCCGGTGCCGATCAGCGGGCCGAAGGCGATGCCCATAAGCACCGTCCCGGCGCAGCCCCAAGCGAGCGCGGTGGTGGGGCTTGTGCGGTCCGACCACCAGCCGGCGAGGATGATGCTGAAGGCCATGAACAGGATCGCGCCGAGTTGCAGCGCGAGGAAGATTTCGCGGTCGATTGCAAGCGCGGTCGTACCATAGCCGAGCGCGAAGGCGGTCGCGATATAATAGACGGCGAAGCAGGCGGCGCAGGCGAAGGTGCCGGCGATTGCCGCGCCCAGATGCGAGGAGAGCAGGGTGGCCAGCGGCACGGCGGGCGGCGGCGTCTCCTTCTGCGCGGCGGCGAATTCCGGGGTTTCGGTCAGCTTGAGACGGACCCACAGGCCCAATATCACCAGCACCGCGCTGCCGAGGAAGGGCAGGCGCCAGCCCCATGCGAAGAAATCCGCGTCCGACAGGAAGGCGCCCAGCACCAGGAACAGGCCGTTGGCGGCGATGAAGCCGACCGGGGCGCCAAGCTGCGGGAACATGCCGAAACGGGCGCGCCATCCGGCCGGTGCGTTTTCCACCGCCAACAAGGCCGCGCCACCCCATTCCCCGCCCAGCCCGAAACCCTGGCCGAAACGCAGGAGACAGAGGATCAGCGGCGCCCACCAGCCGATCATCGCATAGGTGGGCAGGAAGCCGATCAGCAGCGTACAGCCGCCCATCAGCATCAGCGAAGCGACCAAGGTCGCCTTGCGCCCGACGCGATCGCCATAATGGCCGAACACCGCCGCGCCCACCGGTCGGGCGAAGAATGCGAGGGCGAGGCTGGCATAGGAGGCCATCAACTGCGCCGTGGGCGAGGAGGAGGGGAAGAAGAGCGAGGGGAAGATCAGGCTCGCGGCGGTGGCGTAGATGTAGAAGTCGTAAAACTCCACGGCCGTGCCGATCAGGCTGGCCGCGAGCACGCGCTTGTGCCGCCACATTTCGCCGATGCCGTTTGTGTTCGTCACGTCTTTTCGCCCCCTGTCGCTTTATCCCGTTCGCCATGCCCGCGAAGGCTGGAATCCATTTCCGGCGCTATCCCGTGGCGCAAGGTCGGGAGATGGGTTCCCGCCTGCGCAGGTCTGACGGTCTATTCGCGTCTTCTCTTCTGGTTCAGCAGTTCATAGGCCATCACCGCCGTGGCTACCGCGGCGTTCAGGCTGTCGGCCTTGCCGAGCATCGGCATCTTTACCAGCTGGTCGCATTCGGCTTCGTAAGATTCCGGCAACCCCTGCGCTTCATTGCCGACCAGCAGGAAGCTGGGGCTTTGATAGACGGGTTCCTGATAGTCCTGGGTCGCCTTGAGGCTGGTGCCGATCAGTTCGCCCGGACCCTGCCGCAGCCAGTGCATGAATTCGCCCCAGCGCGCCTGGGTGATCGACTGGGTGAAGAGCGCGCCCATCGAGGCGCGGACCGATTCGACCGAGAAGGGATCGACGCAATCGTCGATGAGTATGAGGCCGCCCGCACCCACGGCGTCGCCGGTGCGCAATATCGTGCCGAGATTGCCGGGGTCGCGCAGCGACTGGGCGACGATCCAGATGGCGGCCGTGCTGCGGTCGAGCCGGTCGAGGGGGGTGAGGCGATCGCGATAGACGCCGACAACGGCCTGGGCATTGTCCTTGCCGCTGATCTTCGACAGGATGTCGGGCGTGGTTTCGATCACGTCGCCGCCCGCTGCCTCCATCGCCGCGATCAGTTCGGCCGCCAGCGGATGCGTCGATCCGGCGTGGAACAGCATTTCGGGCAGTACGCCTTCCTCGCGCGCTTCAGTAAGGATGCGTAGCCCTTCGGCCAGGAACAGCCCCTCGACCTTGCGATATTTCTTTTCGCGCAAGGAGCGGACGCGCTTCACCAGCGGGTTGGAAAATCCGGTGATTTCGCGTGCCACGGTCGTTGCTGGTCCCAAAGACAAAGGAAGCGGCCTCTCTACCGGCGGAAAGAGGAAAAGGACAGGGGGAGGGCGCGACGATCTTTGCGCGATGGATTTGGCCGTGGAATTTTGCGAAGGAGCGGGCATGGACGCCGAACCGACCCCGCCGCCGCATCCCGCGCTCCCCGCGCCGGCCCTGAACGTCACGCCCCGGATCGAGGATGGCTTCTTCCTCGGTTTCGTGCTGATGGTGTCGATCGCCTTCGCGCTGGTGATCGAGCCCTTTTTTGCCGCAATATTGTGGGGGGTGATCGCTGCCATCGTCTTTGCGCCGGTCAACCGGCGGATATTGGCGGCGATGCCCCGGCATCGCAACGGCGCGGCGCTCATCACCCTGTTCCTGATCCTGGCCGTGGTGATCGTGCCCGCCTTCGTCCTGGGCGCCGCCCTGCTCCAGGAAGCGGCCTATTTCTATGGCAAGATCCAGTCGGGCGAGATCAACTTCGCGCGCCTCTTCTCCGAAGCGGTCGCCAGCCTGCCCGACTGGCTGCGTCCCTATCTGCGCCGGTGGGGCCTGACCAACTTCTACGCTGCGCAGGAAATGGTGACGAAGGGTATCACCAGCAGTTTCCGGATGCTGGCGGCGCAGGCCTTTCAGATCGGGCAAAGTGCCTTCAGCTTCCTGATGGCGCTGGGCGTGATGCTCTATCTCGCTTATTTCCTGCTGCGTGACGGGGAGGTGCTGGCGCAGCGCGTGGCGGCCGCGGCGCCGTTGCGCGCGGGCCAGCGCAAGGCGCTGATCGAACAGTTCGTCGTCGTCATCCGTGCCACCATCAAGGGCAGCATCGTCGTCGCTATCGTGCAGGGGCTGATCGGCGGCATCGTCTTCTGGGCGCTGGGCATACAGGGCGCGCTGCTGTGGGGCGTGCTGATGGGCGCTTTCTCGCTGCTGCCCGCGGTGGGAACGGGCCTCGTCTGGGTGCCGGTGGCCATCTATCTGTTCGTCACGGGCGCGGTCTGGGAAGGCGCGATCCTGGTGGCCTGCGGCATACTGGTGATCGGCATGGTCGACAATGTGCTGCGCCCGATCCTGGTGGGCCGGGATACGCGCATTCCCGACTATGTCGTGTTGATCTCCACCCTGGGCGGGATCGAGCTGTTCGGCTTCAACGGCATCGTCATCGGGCCGGTGATCGCGGCGCTCTTCATCGCCACCTGGAACATCTTTACGCGGATGCGTGGCGTGGGCGAGGTGGCGGAGGGCTGATCGGCGCGGCCTGCGGCAAGGGTCAGAGCCGCTTCGTCCAGAATTGCATGGCGTGGTCGGTCTGCGTCGCATGACCGATGTCCTTCCAGGCGAAGTGGCCGACAAGACCGTCGACCGGCGCGAAGCCCCGCTTGCGCCAGAAGGGATCTAGCGGGCTGTAGCCGGCTGGCCGGGCGGGATGATCCGCCGGCCGGATGACGGCGCAGAAGCTGGCGAGCGGGAAGCCCAGTTCGCGCGCCCTGGCCTCGCGCCGGTCGAAGAAGGCGTGGCCGATGCCATGGCCGCGCCATTCGGGCAGCAGCACCGATTCGCCGAAATAATAGACGTCGGCCAGGTCGATGCCGCACGCGCGGAACGGGGCGGCAAATTCGGCGGCATGATCGGCCATGGGGGCCGCGGTGGCGGCGCCCACAAGCCGTTCCTGTCCCGCCGCGCCGGCAAAGGCACCGACGACGAGCGCGTCGGGGCTTTGCGCATAGGCGGTCAGATAGTCGCGCTCATAGCCGTGGTCCCCATCATAGAGATAGGGGAATGCGCGGAAGACGGCGATGCGCAGCTCGGCCAGCGAATCGAGCGCGGCGGTCAGCGCCGCGCCCGTCAGATCCGCGATTCGGACCGGCGTGGCGATCGGCGCTTACTCGGCAGCGTTTGCGGTGTTTGCGGCCGGCGCTTCGGCGCCGTTGGCGGCCTCACCGGCGGCGGCGACATTCGCGCCCTCGGCAGCCGGCGCCGCGTCGGCGGCGGGCAGCGGCAGGTTCGACCCCTGGGTATTGAGCCAGGCGATCAGGTTGGCGCGATCGACCGGATTGCCAAGGCCCGCGAAGGTCATCTTCGTGCCGGGGGCAAATTCGCGCGGGCTTTTCAGCCAGTGATCCAGCGCGTCGAAGCTCCAGTTGCCGCCCTTGCTCTTGAGCGCTTCGGAGAAGGCGAAACCGCCCTTGCCCTGGGCGACGGCTTCACCCACCGTGGCATAGAGATTGGGGCCGATGCCGTTGGCGCCGCCCTGATTCACGGTGTGGCAGGCCGCGCATTTTGCGAACACCTTTTCGCCCGCCGCGACATCGGCGCTGGCCAGCAGGGTGTTCAGACCGGGGCCGCTGTCGCCGCCTTCGCCCTCGGCCTCCACGCCTTCGATCGCATAGCCCATTTTTTCGGGCCGTTCGTCATGGAAATATTTGGCGCTGACGATCCCACCGCCCAAGGCGATGATCCCCGCAAACAAAGCCCAGCCCGCCACGGTATTGAAACGATCGCCCATCTCGCTCGACTTCCCTAAGATTTTTGTCCTGGAGACTGTCAGACGCGCCCCCTCTTGTGCGCTGCCATAAAGGGGGACACGCGATGGTGCAAGTCGGGTTGGCACCGGATTGTGCCGGCGATGCCTGTCCGCGCTTGCGTGGCGGCGGCGGAAACCCTAAGCGCGCACGCGTCCATGGAAAATTATCCCGCCCCTGCCCGCGTGATCGTCGCGGAACTGGCCGCCAAGGCCGCCGCCGATCCCGCCCGCGCCGTCGCCTATCAGGGCGCGCCGGGCGCCAATTCGCATCTGGCCGCGCTCGGCTATGCGCCCGATTGCGTGCCGCTGCCCTGTTTCGCATTCGAGGATGCGATTGACGCAGTGCGCAACGGACAGGCCGCGCGGGCGATCATCCCGATCGAAAACAGCCTGCACGGGCGCGTGGCGGACATGCATTTCCTGCTGCCCGAATCGGGGCTGCGGATAGTCGACGAATATTTCCTGCGCATCCGCCATTGCCTGATGGCGCCGGACAACAGCCCGGTGAAGAGCGCGATCAGCCATCCGCAGGCGCTGGGCCAGTGCCGCCATTATCTGCGCGAGCGCGGCATCCAGCCGGTCGCCTATGCCGACACGGCCGGCGCGGCGGCGCTGGTGGCCGAGACGCGCACGCCGGGGGAGGGGGCGATCGCGCCCTATCTGGCGGCGGAACTCTATGGCCTGCGCCTGATCGCGGAGAATATCGAGGACAGCGACGACAATATGACGCGCTTCCTGGTGCTGGCGCGCGAACCGAAGATGCCGACCCCCAATGTCGGGCCGGTGATGACGACCTTCCTGTTCGAGGTGAAGAATGTCCCCGCCGCCCTATACAAGGCGATGGGGGGCTTCGCCACCAACGGGGTCAACATGACCAAGCTGGAAAGTTACCAACGGGGCGCGAGCTTTGCCGCGACCGAATTCTACTGCGACATCGAGGGGATGCCGGGCGACCCGGCGGTCGACCGCGCGCTGGCCGAGCTGGAGTTCCACACCAAATGGGTGCGGATGCTGGGCAGCTATCGCCAGGCGCGGCCCAGAACATAGGATCGCTCCACCTTTTGCTGGGATCATGGTCCTGGCTTGAGCTATAGCCGCGCCATGGCCATTGCTATCATCCTGTCCGCCCTGGCGATGAGCGCCATCGTCGGCGTGCGCTACCTGCTCACCAGCGGAGGATTCGCGCTGGCGACCCGGATGCGCCAGCCGGGCCTGTATCGCGGGCTCGAGGCGCAGATGGGGCGCGAGGTCGGCTGGTCGCTGCTGTCCGCGCTGATCTATGGCGTGCCCGCCGGGGTGGTCGCCTGGGGCTGGCAGGCGCGGGGCTGGACGAAAATATACACCGACCTGGACAGCTATCCGCTGTGGTGGCTGCCGGTATCGGTGCTGCTCTATCTGGCCGCGCATGACAGCTGGTTCTACTGGACCCATCGCTGGATGCACCGGCCCGCGCTGTTCCGCATCGCCCATGCCGTGCATCATGCCAGCAGGCCGCCGACGGCCTGGGCAGCGATGAGCTTTCACCCCTGGGAGGCGCTGACCGGCGCGGTCGTCATCCCGGCGCTGGTGGTCCTGATCCCGATCCATGTCGGCGCGCTGGGCGTGGTGTTGACCATCATGACGGTCATGGGGGTGAGCAACCATATGGGGTGGGAGATGTTTCCGCGCTGGATGGTGCGCGGACCGATGGGATCGTGGCTGATCACCGCCAGCCATCATCAACGGCATCATGATCTCTATCGTTGCAACTACGGTCTCTATTTTCGATTCTGGGATCGGCTGTGTGGCACCGACAAGGGGTTGGGCGACTTTGCGAAGGGGCAGGCGTGACGCGATACGGTATGTTGCTGGCGGCGATGGCGGGATCGGTGGGCGCGGCGCCCGCCCTCCAGCCCCAGCCGCTGCTTATGGGGCTGGAGGGCCTGCGTTCGGGCAAGGGGCAGATATTGGTGTGCGTCACCCGGTCGCCCGCTCATTTCCCCGATTGCAGCCATGACCCCGACAAGCGGCATTTCGCCGTGCCGGCGTCCGCCGCGCCGGTGGGACTGGGGCAACTGGCGCCCGGCATTTATGCCATCGCGATCATCCATGACGAGAATGGCAACGGCAAGCTGGACACCTTCGCCGGCATTCCGCGCGAGGGGGTGGGCTTCTCGCGCAATCCAGCGATCCGCTTCGGCGCGCCCAGTTTTCGGTCGGCCAGCTTTTCGGTCGGAGGCGGCGAAGTCGAGCAGGACATAAGGCTCAAATATTTCCTCTGACGCGGGGGCGCCGCCTTTCTCCCCTTCCTGTCTTGTGCCCGAGGGGTGACGCCCCACATAAGGCGCTGTATGACGGCGGCGAGTTGGACCGCATTGCAGGAGACGAGAAGCGTGGCGACCCTGGGACTGAGCGACACCGAAAAGGCGGCCGTGGAGGCATTTCGCCGCGACGTGGTGGAGCCTTCGCGCACCAGCCTGGTGATCGTCGATTTCTGGGCTGAATGGTGCGGCCCCTGCAAGCAGTTGACCCCGGTGATCGAGAAGGTGTGCGCCGAATATGCATCCAAGGGCGTGAAGCTGGTCAAGGTCAATGTCGACGAAAATGGCTTCATCGCCAGCCAGTTCCGCGTCCAGTCGATCCCCACCGTTTATGCGGTGTTTCAGGGCCAGCCGGTCGCGGACCTGAGCCAGGCGCGCACCGAAGGGCAGCTCAAGCAATATCTCGACCAGATACTGGGCCAGTTGCCGATCGAATCCGACGAGAAGGCGCTGGCCGCCGAAGTCGCGCCACTGATCGCCATGGGCGAGGAATTGCTGGCGGGCGGCGAGCCTGACCGCGCGCTGTCGGTTTTCGCCCAGATCGCCGAGATGGCACCCGACAATGTCGAGGTGGCGTCGGGCCAGGCGCGGGCGCTGGTTGCGCTGGGCCAGCTGGACGAGGCCGAGGCGGTGCTGGCGGCGTTGCCCGAGGATGCGGCCAAGCATGTCGCGATCGACCAGGCGCGGGCCGCCATCGCACTGGCGCGCGACGTCAGGCCGGTGTCCGACCTGTCGGGCGTCGCGGCGAAGGTCGCGGCCGATCCCGACGATCATGAAGCGCGGTTCGAACTGGCCGGCGGGCTGATGGCCAATGGCGACCGCGATGGCGCGGCCGACGCGCTGCTGGAGATCGTGCGGCGCGACCGGGCTTGGAATGACGGCGCGGCGCGGGCGCAATTGCTCAAGATTTTCGAGGCGGTGGGGCTGGAAGATCCCTGGGTAGCGGGGCAGCGGCGCAAATTGTCGCAGATTCTCTTTTCCTGAGATGCCGATCGCGCGCGTCTCGATCTTTCCTCTGTCAGGCGCGTTGCTGCTGCCGGGGATGGAATTGCCGCTGCATATCTTCGAGCCGCGGTATCGCGCGCTGATCCATGACGCCATGGCGCGCGACCGGCGGATCGGCATGATCCAGCCGCGCGGGGATGGGAGTGTGAAGGAGGCCCACGCCGCGGCGCAGCCCCCGCTGTTCGATGTCGGTTGCCTGGGCCATGTCAGCCAGATCGAGGCGCTGGAGGATGGGCGGTTCAATATCATTCTGACCGGCCTGGCGCGGTTTCGCGTGGTGCGCGAATTGCCGGTGGCGACCCAGTTCCGGCAGGTCGAGGCCGATATCGAGCAGGCGCCGCAGGAGGATGAGATATTGTCTGCCGTCGAGCGTGCGGCGCTGGAGCAGGAATCGCGGCGCTTCGCCGACCTGCTGGGCTATGTGGTCGACTGGACGGCGGTGTCGCGGCTGGACGATGCGGCGCTGGTGAACGGCATCGCCCAGATCGCACCCTTCGATCCCGCGGCCAAGCAGACCTTGCTGGAAGCGGACACGCTGTCCGAACGGTCGGAGCGGATCATCCAGCTGATGCAGATTGTCGGCCGGATCGAGCGCGATGGCGGGGCGACGATGCAATGAGCGCGGCGAAGATCGGGACGGGCCCGATCGATCCCTGGCTGATGGAGAAGCTGGTCTGCCCGGTGACGCGCACACCGCTGCGCTGGGACGCGGCGAGCGGGGCACTGGTGTCCGACGCGGCGGGCCTGGCCTTCCCGGTGCGGGACGGCGTGCCGGTGCTGGTGGTGCGCGAGGCCGTTGCCATCGCGTGAGGCGGCGAGCGTCGCATGAGCCGGGCGCGCCATCCGATCACTTGAACGCGGCGATGCATTCCACTTCGAGCGGGGCGCCCAGCGCCAGGCCGTCTGCGCCGAAGGCGCTGCGGGCGGGGAGCCGCTTGCCTTCGAAATAGGGGAGATAGGCGGCGTTGAAGCGGGGCCAGTCGGCCATGTCGTCGAGCATCACCGTGCATTTGACGACGTGGCCGAAGTCGAGGCCATTGTCCTTCAATATTCTGCCGATCGAATCCATCGCGCCCTTCACGGCGGCGTCGAAGCCTTCCAGGTGCTTGTCCATGCCGGCTGGCACCTGGCCGATCTGGCCGGACAGGAACAGGATGTCGCCCACGCGCACCGACGGCGAGAAGGGGAGTTTGGCCGGCATGGACTGGGGCTGGGGCTCGGGGGCGGGCTGGGCCAGGCCGGGAGTGGCGCCGAGCAGCAGGGCGGCGGCGAGCAGGCGTTTCATGCTTTTTCTCTCCATGGCAAAGGGCCGGTCCGTCGCCGGACCGGCCCTTCCTTCGTGACGTCAGGTTAGAACTTGATCGTCGCCCTGGCGTAATAATAGCCGCCGTTCGTGCCGTAGGGGCCGAACGTATAGGGGGCGTTGATGGTGCCGCCATTGTTGATGTAGGGCGAATTGCCCGTGGTCGGCCAGGTCGCCGGGTCGTAGTTGCCCACCAGCGGCGCGATTTCCGGCTTCTTGTCGAACAGGTTGTTCGCACCGATCGCGATGTTGGCGAATTCGGTGATGTCATAATCCAGTTCGAGATCGAAGATCGCCGCCGGCTTCACTTCGGCATTATAATAACGCTGTCCGTTCGCCAGCAGGATCGGCGCGGGCAGGGCCGCAATGCCCCGCGAAACGTTGCCGTTGGACGACGTGCTGTTCGGCTGCACGTAGGAATTCACTTTGGTATAATAGTTCATGCGCAGATTGGCGCCAAACCGGCCGCTGGTGAACAGAGCGCTGGCCGTGCCCTTGAACTTGGGGCTGGCCGCTTCGATGGTCTGTTCGGCGGTGGGGCTGAACAGGGTGCCGAGCTTGTTCTTCGTGACCTTGGTCACATTATAGTTGGCGCCCAGCGACAGGTCGAGTTTGCCGAAGTCCAGATTGACCGGATAGCGCGCTGCGATTTCCAGGCCCTTTGTCGAGGTGTCGATACCGTTGGTGAAGGTCTGGATCGCGAGCGAACCGTTGCTAATGACGGTGGGGTCGAGTTGCTTGCCGCTCGCGGCGATCGCGGCCTGGACCAGGTCATAGGGCGTCAGGCCGTTGATCAGCGGTGTCAGGATGCGGGTCGGTGCGGTAGTCAGGCCGTTAAATTGCTGGCCTGTGATCGAACCCGAGGACACGATGCGGTCCTTGATTTTGATGTAATAGCCGTCCAGCGTGATCGCCAAACGCGGGATCGGGCGCAACACGATGCCGGCGGACAGGTTGACCGACTTTTCCGGCTTCAGCGCGCCGAAGCCCGCGCTTGCCGAACCGGGCGAACTGGGCGCGAGTTGCAGCGTGGCCGAGGTTGGGCCGACATTGGTCGACGAATAGCCCGATTCCTGAAGCGACGGGGCGCGGAAGCCGGTGCTGGCGGTGCCGCGCAGCGCGAAAGCGTCCGAGAAGTCGTAACGGGTCGTGATCTTGCCGATCTGGGTGTCGCCGAAATCGCTGTAATGTTCGTAGCGGCCGGCGACGTCGACCAGCCATTCGGGCGTCGGATTGAAGGAGACGTCCGCATAGATCGCCTTGGCGGTGCGGCGCAGCGTGCCGGCGTCGCTGGCGGCGTAGCCGGGGAAGGACTGGCCGCCTTCGATATAGAGCGACAGTGGATCGCCTTGGCCGATGGTGTAGCTCTCCCGGCGATATTCCGCGCCGAACGCAAGGTTTAGTGGCTTGTCGAGGCCGATATCGAATTCCTTGCGGATATCGGCCGTGCCGACATATTGGCGGAATTCGAACTTGCCGTCGTAGAAGTCGCTGGGCGACTGGCCGGTGTTGACGAACAGCGATGCGTTGACCGAGTGGGTCGTATAGACCTTGGCGACGTCTTCCGAATAGCTGGCGGCCAGATCCCAATTCCAGCCGTCGCCCAGATCGCCCCGCAGGCCATTGGTGATCTGGAATTCATTCTGCTTCACTTCGATGTGCGGGACTAGACCGGTCTGTGCGGAGGTGCCGAAGCACTGAGTCGGATCGGTGGTCGTCGCCACCCATACGCCCGCCGAATTCTGGGCGCGGCACAGGCGGGTGGGATGGCGATAGCCCTGGAGCGCGTCGCCATGACGATAGGACACGTCACCGAAGGAGTAGAGTTCGACGCCGCCGAAATCATAGCCGAAATTGTAGAAACCCAGCGTCAGCTTCGACGCCGGCTGGCCGCCATTGACGTTGGCGGTGCAATCGTCCGCATTGCAGGCATCGAGTAGCGGCTTGAAGGCGGGAGAGACATTGGTGACGGTAGTGCCGTTATAGTTCATGACTGAAATCTGGCCGTCGCCGATCGTGGTCCAGTCGCTGCGGCGGTGGAACAGCGAGACGTCGAGATAGCCGTCCTCGCCGATCTTCATGCCGAAATTGCCGCTGGCGCTGTAGGTCGTGCCTTCGCCATCATAATATTGGCCGGCGTTCAGCTTGATGGTGCCGCCCTCCTTGTCATCCTTCAGGATGATGTTGATGACACCGGCGATCGCGTCCGAACCATATTGCGCCGCCGCGCCGTCCTGCAACACTTCGATGCGGCTGACGATGTCCGGCGGGATAAGGTCGATGCTCGGTGCGGCCGAACCGCCGAAGGCGCCGTTGATGACCTGCAGAATGGAGTTGCCATGGCGGCGCTTGCCGTTGACCAGGACCAGCGTGTGGTTGGGCGACAGACCGCGCAGGCGGGCCGACAGCGAAAAGCTCGCCATGTCGGTGCCCTGGGTCTGCGCCTGGAAGGACGGCACGAGTTGGGTCAACGCCTGATTGAGGTTCGGCTGGCCCACGCGGGTCAGCGCTTCTTCGCCCAGCACCTGGATCGGCGCGGCGCTTTCGGCTGCCTGCATGCCCACCGCGCGGGTGCCGGTGACGATGATCGCGGCGCCGTCGTCAGCCTGCGGCTCCTGCGGCGCTTCCTGCGCCATCGCGCAGGCCGACCAGGACGATGCCATAATGAGAGAAAGTTTCAACGCGGACAGTCTTGTCATTCATGCCCCCTGTTTTGCATTATCGATGACAAGGGGATGAACGAGCATTGCCGGTGAAACCGCTATTGCACTGCACAAATTTTACCCGAAAGCGGATTGTTTCCCGACTATTTCTGGCACTTGATCCGCAAGCATGTCGCATCGACTATCGCTCGGCAATTGATAACTGCACGACGATGCCAGTGCATTTTGCAGTCAACTGGCATGGCGGGTTTTTTCGGTTCGTTCGTTTATGCGCCAGTGGTCAGGAAGCTGTCGCTGCATCGATCAGCGCCTTCGCCTCCGGCCCTTCCCAATCCATCGCGCCGATCACCCGCACCATTTCCTTGCCCTGCGCGTCATAAATGACCGTGGTGGGGAGCTGGCCGGTGGCGTAATGGAAGCCGAACCGGTTTTCCGGGTCCGCATAGCCCCTGAGATGGGGCAGCTTGTGCTTCTGGAAGAAGGGCGTCACCGCCTTCATTCCCTGCATGTCCTGCGAGAGAGTGAGGACGGCCAGCCCCCTGGCGCCCTGGGCCGCCGCGATCCGGTCCAGTGTGGGCATTTCCGCGATGCACGGCGCACACCAGGTGGCCCAGAGATTGACGAGCAGCGGGCGGCCGGCGAAGTCCTGCAACGTCCTTTCCCCGCCATCGGGATCGAGGAAGGCGAAATCGGGCGCGGGGGTGCCCGCCTTGCTGCGGTCCAGCCTGTAGCTGAAAGCATTGCCCTTCGCGCCCGCGTCCCTGACTTCGCCGGAGGCGGCGGGAACCTCACCGCTGATGCCTGCATTGGCTTGCTCCGGGGACCGGGATTGCCTATCGCAGGCCGCCAGGGCGGCAGGCAGGAGCAGTATCATTAGCGCGCGGAACGACGATATCACGGAAGCAGGCTCCAACAGCATGTGGGGCGGCCGGTTCGCAGCCGGCCCGGCATCGATCATGCGTGAGATAAATGCCTCCATCCCCTTCGACAAGCGATTGTGGAAACAGGATATCGCCGGGTCCAAGGCGCATGTCGCGATGCTGGCCGCGCAGGGGATCGTCGATGGCGAGGATGCGCAGGCGATCACCGAGGGACTGAGCCGCATCGCCGCCGAATATGAAGCGAACGGCGTGCCGGTGAACCTGGACCTGGAAGATATCCACATGGTCACGGAGTCGCGGCTGGCCGAGTTGATCGGCCCCGCGGCCGGCCGCCTGCACACCGCGCGCAGCCGCAACGACCAGGTGGCGACCGATTTCCGCCTGTGGGTGCGCGACGCGATCGATGAAGTGGAGGCCGGGCTGCTGGGTCTCCAGCGGGCGCTGGTGGCACGGGCGGAGGAGCATGTCGATGCGGTGATGCCCGGCTTTACCCATCTGCAATCCGCGCAGCCGGTAACGCTGGGCCATCATCTGATGGCCTATTATGAAATGGTGCGGCGCGACCGCAGCCGCTTCGCCGATGCGCGCGCGCGGCTGAACGAATGTCCGCTGGGCGCGGCGGCGCTGGCCGGGACCGGATTCCCGACCGATCGCCACATGACGGCGGCGGCGCTGGGCTTTGCCAAGCCGACCGACAACAGCCTGGACAGCGTCAGCGACCGCGACTTCGCGCTCGACTATCTGATGGCGGCGACCCAGGCCTCGCTGCACCTGTCGCGGCTGGCCGAGGAGTTCATCATCTGGGCGAGCCAGCCCTTCGGCTTCGTGAAATTGCCCGACGCCTATTCGACCGGCAGTTCGATCATGCCGCAGAAGCGCAACCCCGACGCGGCCGAACTGGTGCGGGGCCATGCCGGGCGGATCATGGGATGCATGAATGCGCTGTGCGTCACCATGAAGGGGCTGCCGCTGGCCTATTCCAAGGACATGCAGGACGACAAGCCGCCGGTTTTCGAGGCGCACGACCTGCTGGGCCTGTCGATCGCGGCGATGACCGGGATGATCGAGACGGTGACGTTCCGCACCGACCGGATGCGGGGCCTGGCCGAAAGCGGCTTTGCGACCGCGACGGACCTGGCCGACTGGCTGGTGCGCGAAGGGGGCATTCCGTTCCGCGAGGCGCATCATATCACCGGCCGCGCGGTGGCTGCGGCGGAGGCAACGGGCGTGCCGCTGGACCGGCTGCCGCTCGAGACGCTGAAGGACATTGACGCGCGGATCGACGAGCGGGTCTATGCCGTGCTGACGGTCGACGCATCGGTCGCCAGCCGGCAGAGCCATGGCGGCACCGCGCCGAGCCAGGTACGGGCGCGTGTCGCGCAGGCCAAGGAGGAACTGGGGTCATGAGGACGCGCACGCTCGCGGGGCTTGGCATGGTTGCGCTGGCGCTGACGGCGTGCGGCGGACGCCAGCCCTTGAAGCCGGTCCAGGGCCAGAGCCTGCCCGCCGTGCCGACGGGCGCTGCAACCGCGCCGACCAGCACGGAACTGCTGACGCCCTCCATCCAGGCGCGGCCCGAACGCAATGTGGAATTGCTGACGCAGTCCCGGCAGAGGGGCGACGATCCGTTCGACCTGCCGCCCGAAGCGCGGCCCCAGTAAGTTACAGGAACAGACCTTGGATCATTTCACCTATGTCGATGGCGCCATGCAGGTGGAGCAGGTGCCGATGGACGCGATCGCGCAGGCGGTCGGTACGCCCGTCTATATCTATTCGACCGCGACGCTGGAGCGCCATGTCGGCGTATTCCGCGCGGGCCTGTCGCAGCTTGCGGACCCGCTGATCGCTTTTGCGGTCAAGTCCAATCCCAACGCCGCCGTGCTGGCAACGCTGGCCAGGCTGGGCCTCGGCGCGGACGTGGTGTCGGGCGGCGAATTGCTGCGCGCGGTGGCGGCGGGCATTCCCGCGAACCGCATCGTCTTTTCCGGCGTCGGCAAGACCGCCGAGGAAATGCGGATCGCGCTGGAACAGGGCATCTACCAGTTCAACCTGGAGAGCGAGCCGGAAGCGGAAATGCTGTCGGACATCGCCATGTCGATGGGAAGGAAGGCGCCCGTCGCCTATCGCATCAACCCCGATGTGGATGCGGGCACCCATGCCAAGATTTCCACGGGCAAGTCGGAAAACAAGTTCGGCATTCCCTATGACCGGGCGATCGAGAGCTATGCAGCCGCGCGCGATCTGCCCGGGCTCGACGTGCAGGGCGTCGCCGTCCATATCGGCAGCCAGCTGACCGACCTTGCGCCGCTGGAGGCGGCCTTCGTCAAGGTCGGGGCGCTGATCGAGGCGCTGCGGGCGGAGGGGCATGACATCCGCACCGCCGACCTCGGCGGAGGCCTCGGCGTCCCCTATGATCCCTCGCAGCCCTTGCCGCCCAGCCCGGCGGACTATGGCGCGATGGTGTGTCGCGTGACGCAGGGCTGGCCGGTGCGGCTGATGTTCGAGCCGGGCCGGGTGATCGTGGGCAATGCGGGCGCCTTGCTCTCGCGCGTGGTGCGGGTGAAGCAGGGCGCGCAGGCACCCTTCGTGATCGTAGACGCCGCGATGAACGACCTGATGCGTCCCAGCCTCTATGACGCGTGGCATGATATCCGCGCGGTGAAGCCGGTGGGTGCGCGCGCCACCGCCAATGTGGTGGGGCCGGTGTGCGAGACGGGCGACACCTTCGCCATGCACCGCGACATGGATGTCGTGCTGGCCGGTGATCTGGTCGCCTTCATGACGGCGGGCGCCTATGGCGCGACCATGGCGGGCACCTATAACAGCCGGCCGTTGACGCCCGAAGTGCTGGTGTCCGGCGACAAATGGGCGGTGGTGCGGGCCCGGCCGCCGATCCAGGCGCTGATCGATGGCGACATCATCCCCGACTGGGTGGCCAAGGACATCGAACACTGATGCAGAGCCTGCCCGTCTTCCTGTTGCTGACGGGCAGGCCGGTCATCCTGACCGGTGAGGGCGAGGCGGCCGACGCGAAACGCCGACTGCTGGAGCGGGCAGGCGCGATCATCGTCGGCGAGGAGGATGCGGCGGCGCGAATCGCCATCGTGTCGGACGGAGACGGCGCGGTCGTGGCGCGGCTGCGCGCGCGCGGCGTGCTGGTCAATGCGACCGATCGGCCGGCTCTTTGCGACTTTACCCTGCCGGCGATCGTGGACCGTGATCCGGTGCTGATCGCGATCGGCACCGGAGGCGCGTCGGCGGGCCTGGCCAAGGCTTTGCGGCAGCGGCTGGAAGCGATGTTGCCCGCCCGGCTGGGGGCGCTCGCGGAGGCGCTTTTCGGCGCGCGGGCGGCGATCCGCGCGCGCTGGGCCGATGCGGGCGAACGGCGACGGGCGATCGATGCGGGGCTGGCGCCGGGCGGGATCATCGATCCGTTGCAGGAGGACGCGGCCGGGGCTGTGCCATCCTGGCTGGCAGGGACGGGCGACCATCGTGGGTCGCGGCTGGAGTCGATCCGGCTGCTGTCGGGCGATCCCGATGATCTGACGCTGCGCGCGGCGCGGCTGCTGGGGGAGGCGGATCGCGTCTATCATCCGGCGCATGTGCCGGCGGCGATCCTGGACCGCGCGCGGGCCGATGCTGTGCGGATCGTTGCGGATGGGCCGCCCGACGCGCCGGGCGAGGGCCTGTCGCTCTGGTTATATCCGGGCTGATTGCAGCCGCGCGATTTCGTCCTGCAAGGCCTGGATCGAGGAGACGAGACGAGCGCGGTCGGCCTGCATTTCGCGCAGCGTTTCGCGGGTTTCGCCCAGTTCCACCGCGCGGCGGGCGATGCGCGCGTCCAGTTCGGCATTGTGCCGGTTGAGCGTCCCCACCTGCTCGGCGCGCTGGCACAGATGCCGCAGGCGGGCATCGAGCAGGTCGAAGTCGAAGGGCTTGAGGATATGGTCGTCGGCGCCGGCCTTCAGCGCCTCGATCGCGGACTGGCCGTCCTCGCGACCACCGATCATGACGACGCAGGCCGATGGCGCGAGATGGGCGGCGCGCATCTTTTCCATCGTCGTCACCGCCGGCAGCAAGGTCAGGCCCATGTCGATCAGGATGATGTCCGCCGGTCGCGTTACCAGCAGGCCGAGCGCGACATGGCCGTTTTCGGCCAGCGCCACATCATAGTTGAGATGGGACAGGCGGCGCGCCACGACGGCGCGGGCCACGGGATTTTCGTCGACCAGCAGCAGGCGCAGACGGCGCATCGGCGCAGCGTCGCCGGCCGGGGGCTTCCTGTGCGGATGAATCGGGTTGCGCCTGAAAAACTGCATGGGGTCCGGTTCCTGGGTCGAGGCCGCAGCATAGGATTGGCGCGCAAAGAAATGGTTAATGGCGGGCCGGGGATTACACCGATTTAATTGGTACCGCTCGCCGGCGCGCCATAGCCTTGATCCCGTTCAATCGACACGGGGGATCACATGCCGCAGACCATGGCGCAGCTGGCCATCGAGGATATTGCAGACCTGCCCGACGGCGCGAGCCTGTTCGGACTTGCCGATGGCGATGCGCTCGACATCAGCCTGATGGATGTGGTGATCGCGATCATCGACCAGCCGTGAGGCTTGCCGATCTTACCGCTGCGGTCGCGGTGGCCGACACCGCGCCGATCGAGCACGCGGTGGCGCTGATCCAGCCGTTCCTGGAGGATATTGGCTGGTTCGAGGCGTTGCTGGATAAGGAAAGGGCGCGGATCGCGGCCGACCCGCTGCATCTGCCCCCTTTCCGGGCGAGCCGCAGCGGCGCGGCGCGGCATCTGGTTTTCGCCCGGACGGAACGCATCTGGGTGACGGCGACCGTCGTCGATCCCGCGCCGGACGCGCATGGCCGCGTGCATTTTTCGGGCCGCCACGCGCTGTGCCGTCCGTTGAACCGGGCGATGAGCGCCGATGCCTATCGTATAGAGCAGGGGCGGGCGGTGCCGACCGGCCCGCGCCTCTGTCAGCCGGGGATGGTGATCGCGGTGGATGAGCGGCGGGAGACGCTGCGCTTTCGGCCGGGGGAGGTTCCCCTGCTGCTGCTCAGGGCGCAAGTCGCGCCGACCGGGCCGGTCGTGTCCCGCCTGTTCGACGTGGCCACGGGTGCGCCGCTGGGGCAGGCGCAGGCGGACGAGGGCCATGCGCGCGCATTGATGCTGCTGTCGCTGCTGCGGATGCAGGGGCGGCGAGACGCCGCCGACCAGTTCGCGGCCGAAATGGACGCTGGGCTGCCGGCGCAGCGCTGGGCGGTGATGCGGGAATATCTGGCGCTCGACACGGGGCGCGCGCTGCCGGCGTTGCGGGCGATGGCCGCGCGGGAAGAGGACGGAGCCGTGCGGTTGCTGGCGCAGCGCACGCTGACCCAGATAGCGGGCGGGTCATGCCGCGCCTGATCGAAACCCCGGCGTCGGAGGATAGCATCGGCCTCGACGAGTTGGTGGACTGGTGCGAAAGCGCCGCGTTCGACCCGTCATGCGAGGATGGGCTGGCGGAGGCTGCGCCGATGCTGCGCGCCCTGTCGCGCAACCGCCATTTCCTGGCCGATGCGGCGATCGCCGAACTCAAGACGCGGTGCGCCGAACAGCGGCGGATCAACCCCTATTCGGCGCAGGTGATGCTGCTGCGGCCGCCGGGGGGCAAATATGTGCTGCGGGCGGTCTTCTGGCCCGCGGTCGGCGACCATGTCGTGCGGATGAGCGGGACGGCGCCTTTTCTTTATCATGTGGCGCACGACCATGGCTTCGATTTTCTGACCGTGGGCTATCTGGGGCCGGGCTATGGGTCGGACTATTATGTCTATGAGGGCGATGTCGCCGGGGCGGCGGGGGAGGCGGTGGCGCTGCGCTTCGTGGAACGCAGCTATCTGAGTGAAGGGCGGATGCTGCTCTACCGCGCCAATCGCGATATTCATGCGCAATTGCCGCCCGATTCGCTCTCCGTATCGCTCAATATCCTGGCGAGTGCGCCGGGGCAGGGCTGGCGGCGCCAATATCGGTTCGACACGGCCAGGGGCGTGATCGCCGAATGCATGACGGTGGCGAGCGCGCAGATGCTGCTGGAACTGGCGGTCGGATGCGGTAGCGACAATGCGCAGGACCTGGCGGACAGCTTTTCCAGGGCGCACCCGCAGGATGCGATGCGACTGACCGCCTGGCAGGCGATCGGCGCGACGCTGGAGGATGCAGCGCGGCTGGCGCATTGGGAACAGGGTGCGCGCAGCAGCAGCCCGCTGATCCGCCGGGCCAGCGTCGCGGCCCTCGAAATCATCCATTATGGAGATGAAATGGCTTGTTTTTCTGCTGCCGGAACGGTCGGATGACTTGTATCAGCGGACGGCGGGCCGGATGTGAGCGGACGGATGGAATGCCATGGTTTGGGCAGCGATTTCGCCCCGGTGGCGCGGGCGCTGAACGCGCGCGGGTTCGACCTGGCGATGCGCGGCGACGCCGTCCGCCCCCACCTGCGCGCCGGGGATGCGACGATATTGTGGCAGCGGGTGGATGATCCGGCCGAACGGGCGCGGGCGCTGGAAAGCGGCGCGCATGAGGTTGTCGGTCCCTGGATGCACGAGGAGGAAACGGTCGCGCGGATCATCCGCCTGGCGCGGGAGCGGCAACCGCAACTCGCGCTGGGCGACCTGCTGATCCAACTGGTCGATCGCAGTGTGACGCGGGCGGGACGGGCGGTGCCGCTGCTGGCGCGCGAATATGCTCTGCTGCTGCATCTGGCGCGTCGTCCCGGCGAGGCAGTAACGCGCGGCGAATTGCTGCGCGCGGTGTGGCGGCTGGATTTCGACCCCGGCACCAACAGCGTGGAGGTGCATATGTCGCGCCTGCGCGCCAAGCTCGACCGGGGCTTTGCCCGGCCGATGCTGCATACGGTGAGAGGGCAGGGTTATATGCTGGAGACGGCCGAAGGTGGCGGATCGTCAGGTGTGTAGGCGCGCAGGAAGATGTCGACGGCGAAGGCCGCATCCAACTCGATCTGCGCCGGGTCGGGCGCCTTGATCTGGGCCATGAGCAATTGTTGGTGGCTACCTGCCATGCAGAGCGCCATCAGCACGCGGGCCGCGTTATAGGCGTCCGCCTGCCGCAAATGACCCCGCGCCATCGCGCCTTTCAGGAAGTCCGCGAGCATGGAGCGCGTGTTGCGGGGGGCAAGTTCGAAGAATATCTGGCTGAGTTCGGGAAAGCGGCCGCCTTCGGAAATGATGAGGCGGTGGAGCGCGATGGCTTCGGCCGACGTGACCTTGGCGATCAGGCTGATACAGGCACGGTGCAGGATCGAGCCGAGTTCCCCTTCGGGATCGAGTATTTGCGAGAGCTGCGCCCGATAGGCGCCGGCCACCCGCCCGAGTACGGCCGCGAACAACGCTTCCTTCGACGGGAAATGGCTCCACAAGGTGCCCTTCGACCCGCCAAGCGCGGCGGCGATGCCCGACATGGTCGTCCCCGCATAACCATGTTCGAGAAAATAACGCTCCGCCACGGTCAGAATCATGTCCTGCCGATTGCGGCGGCGCGCTTCCCGGCGGCCGCTCGGTGGGGGCGTCTTACTCTCCGTCATAAAATCGTACCATATAGTACGCTAACCCTGTTGACAAGGCCTTGCAACAGGCGCAATGGCCATTTTCATACTATCTGGTACGGTTTGTTATGGCGGTGAGTCGCATGGCTTTTTCCTCCCGCGTGATGTGCGCGGCGACATCGGTGATGGCGTTGGCGGCCTGCGCCGCGGTTCCCGATCTTGGTCCCAAACCCGTGGTTCGCGCGCCGGAGAGCGTGGCTGCGCAGCAAAGCCTGGCTGCGTCCGATGCGGCTTGGCCCAGGGATGATTGGTGGACCGCCTATGGCGATCCGCAGCTGACCGCACTGATCGAGGAAGGGCTGCGCAATGCGCCCGACATGGCGATCGCGGCGGCGCGTTTCCGCCAGGCCCAGGCGATGGCGCAGCAGGCGGGTGCGGCGATGCTGCCGTCGGCCAATCTGGAGGCCAGCGCGGCTGCCACCAAGCAAAGCTACAATATGGGGATGCCCAAGGAGTTCGTTCCGCAGGGTTGGCTCGGCACCGGTCGGGTAGCGCTGGATCTTGGCTTCGACCTGGACCTGTGGGGCAAGAACAAGGCGTCGCTGGCGGCCGCGACATCCGAGGCGCGGGCGGCCGAGATCGACGCCCAGCAGGCGCGGCTGGCGCTGACGACGGGCATTGCCGATGCCTACGCCGATCTTGCTCGCCTTCATGACGAGGCGGAAATCCAGCAGCGCACGCTCGACATCCGCACGGCGAGCCAGAAATTGGTCGCCGACCGGCGGCAAAATGGGCTGGAAACGCGCGGCAACGTCCGCCAGGCGGACGCCACCGTGTCGTCGGCCAAGGCGCAACTGGCCGGCGCGCAGCTGGCGATCCGGGTACGGCAGCATCAGATCGCGGCGCTGATCGGCGCAGGGCCTGATCGCGGCCTGTCGATCACCCGACCGCAGCCAGGCAAGCTGGCGCCGCTCGGTCTCCCGGCCGATGTCACCACCAACCTCGTCGCGCGTCGGCCCGACATCGCGGCGGCGCTTGCCCGCACCGAGGCGGCGGCCAAGCAGATCAAGGTGGCGCGGGCCGATTTCTTTCCGGCGGTGCGGCTGAGCGCGCTGATCGGCCTCCAGTCGCTCGGCTACAACACGATCTTCGCCAATGGCGGCGCGGTCGGTTCGGCGCAGCCCTTCGCCAACAATCTGTTCGAGAAGGATTCGCTCTTCGGCAATGCCGGCCCGGCGATCAGCCTGCCGATCTTCCGGGGCGGAGCGTTGCAGGGCCAGTATCGCGGAGCGCGCGCCACCTATGACGAAGCGGTCGCTGCCTATGACAAGACGGTGCTCGCCGCCTATCAGCAGGTGGCCGATGCCGTCACGACGCGCCGGACGCTGGAGCAGCGGCTGGCCGATGCCCGGGCCGCCGTCGCCGCGTCGGAAGATGCCTATGCCGTGGCGCAGAAACGCTATCAGGGCGGCCTGTCGACCTATCTCGACGTGCTGAACGTCGAGGACCAGTTGTTGGCGGCGCGCGAGGCGCTGGCCGGGCTGGAGGCAGGTGCCTTCTCCACCGATATTGCCCTTATCCGTGCGCTGGGCGGTGGCTTCACCGTCGGCGAACCTCTCTCCAAGGACCAACCGCATGGCTGACGCCGCTCTCGACACCACCGACGCACAGCAGGAAGGGCGCCAGTCGGCGCGCAGGATATGGCTGACCCGGCTGGCGCTGGCGGTCATCGTCCTCGGCCTGATCTGGGCGGCCTGGTACCTGCTGGTCGGGCGTAACCAGGTCAGCACGGACAATGCCTATGTGAACGCCGAGATGGCGCAGGTGACGCCGCTGATTTCCGCGCAGGCGACCGAAGTGCTGGTCAGCGACACCCAGATGGTGAAGAAGGGCGACATATTGGTCAGGCTGGACCCGACCAACGCCCAGATCGCCGTGGCACAGGCACAGGCCGACCTGGCCGAAGCGCGGCGGCGTTTCCGCCAGACGGCCGCGACCAGTGATTCGCTGGCGGCGCAGGTCGATGCGCGCGGCGCGGACATCGTCCAGGCGCGTGCGCAGCTGGCCACCGCACAGGCCGATTTCGACAAGGCGCGCATCGACCTCCAGCGGCGCGAGGCGCTGGTGGGAGACGGCGCGGTGTCCGGCGACGAAGTCACCGCCGCGCGCAAGGGCTATGCCGCTGCCCGGGCCGCGCTGGATCTGGCGCGCGCGGGCGTCAAGACGGCCGAGGCGACGCGCAGCGCGGCGAGCGGCCAGCTGGAAGCCAATGACGCGCTGGTGCGCGGATCGACGATCGACACCGACCCGGCGGTGATGGCCGCCCAGGCGAAGCTGGATTCGGCGAAGCTGGACCTCGATCGGACCGTCATTCGCGCGCCGATCGACGGCGTCGTCACCAAGCGGCAGGTGCAGGTCGGCCAGCGCGTGGCGCAGGGCAACGCGATCATGTCCATCGTGCCGCTGGCCCAGCTTTATGTCGATGCGAACTTCAAGGAACGCCAGCTGCGTGGCGTGAAGGTCGGGATGCCCGCCACGCTGACGTCGGACCTCTATGGCGGCGATGTCGTCTATCATGGCAAGGTTGTCGGTTTCGCCGGCGGCACCGGATCGGCCATGTCTCTGATCCCCGCGCAGAATGCGACCGGCAACTGGATCAAGGTGGTGCAGCGCCTGCCGCTGCGCATTGCGCTCGATCCCAGGGAACTCGCCGCGCATCCGTTGCGGGTCGGTCTGTCGATGGAAGTCGAACTCGAACTTTCCGAAAAATAAGGACAGCCGGGCGATGAGCAGCGACGACGAGATTTTTTCGCGGCTTTCGCCGCGCACCCGGACGCTGGCCGGGCTGGTGCTGGCCATGAGCAACTTCATGGTGGTGCTGGACCTCACCATCGCCAATGTTTCCGTGCCGCACATCGCCGGCAACCTGGGCATCGCTCCCGACCAGGGGACGTGGATCATCACATCCTATGCGGTGGCGGAAGCGATCTGCGTGCCGCTCACCGGCTGGCTCGCCGCGCGCTTCGGCGTGGTCAGGGTCTTCACGCTGGCGATGATCGGCTTCGGATTCTTTTCGCTGATTTGCGGACTGTCGATGACGCTGGGGATGATCGTCGCGGCCCGGGTCGGCCAAGGCATTTGCGGCGGGCCGATCATGCCCATGTCGCAGACCCTGCTGATGCGTATCTTTCCTCCCGAGACGCGATCGCGGGCTATGGGCCTGTGGGCGATGACGACGCTGCTGGGACCGGCCATGGGACCGATCATCGGCGGCTATATCAGCGACAATTGGAGCTGGCACTGGATCTTCTTCATCAACCTGCCGATCGCGGTGCTGTGCGTCTTTGCCGCGCAGGCGCTTCTGCGGCCGGTGGAGACGGATACGGCGCGCGTGCCGATCGACAAGATGGGCCTGTTCCTGCTGGTCTTCTGGATCGGCTGCCTGCAGGTGATGCTGGACATCGGCCGCGACCATGACTGGTTCGCCGATACGACGATCGTCATCCTGGCGGTGCTGGCGGCGATCGGCTTTCTGGCATTCATCATCTGGGAACTGACCGAGGAGCATCCGGTCGTCGACCTGCGCGTGTTCCGCCATATCGGCTTTTCGTCCGGCGTCTTTTCGCTGGCGCTCTGTTTCGGGGCTTATTTTTCCGGTATCGTTATTATCCCGCAATGGTTGCAGACGACCCAAGGCTACACCGCCACCTGGGCGGGCATCCTGACCGCCTTCACCGCGATGGCGGCGCTGATGACGGCGCCTTTCGCCGCCCGCTTCATGGGCCGGGTCGATCCGCGGCTGATGATTTCCGGGGCGGTATTCTGGCTGGGCCTGATGACCTTGTGGCGCGCGCACTGGACCAGCGGGGTCGATTTCTGGACCATGGCCGCGCCGCAGTTCATCCAGGGCTTCGCCATGCCCTTCTTCATGATCCCGCTGACCACGTTGACGCTGGGGTCGGTGCTGCCGAGCGAGACTGCGTCTGCGGCGGGGTTGCAGAATTTCGTCCGTACCATGGCGATCGCGATCGCGACATCGCTGGTGCTGACGGGATGGGGCGATTCGCAGCGCGTGTCCCGCAACGAACTGGCGAGCGTTTTGCAGCCGGGCGACGTGCAGGCCCAACTGAGCGCGATGGGTCTGTCGACCGAGCAGATCCGGCAGACCATTTCCAACATCGTGGAGCAGGAGGCGATCGTGATCGCGGTCGACCATGTCTTCTTCATTTCCGCGCTGGTCCTGTTCGCCGCCGCCGCGATCGTCTGGCTGGCGCCGCGGCCCACCGGGACGGTCGACACGTCGGCGGCGCACTGAGGCTCAGCGCGCGGGGAGAGCGATCCGGCGCGAGATGCCGATGGCGTCGAGAAACGCGGGGTCATGGCTGACCACCATCAGCGCGCCGTCATAAGCGGCGAGCCCCTGTTCGATCGTCGCGATCGAATCGAGGTCGAGATGGTTGGTCGGTTCATCCAGCAGCAGCAGCGGCGGCAGTGTTTCCCCGCCCAGTACGCAGGCGAGCGCGGCGCGTAGCCGCTGGCCGCCGCTCAATGCCTCCACCCGTTGCAGCGCCAGCTCGGCCCGGAAGCGGAAGCGTGCGAGCGCGGCATGGACGGCGTTGCGCGTCGTGCCGGGATGGAGTCTCGCGAAATTGTCGGCGATGGTCGCGCCGGGATCGAGCAGCCCCGCATCCTGATCGAGCAGGGCGCAGGCGATCGGGCGATGCAGGACGCCCGACAGCGGCGCGATCTGGCCGGCGACGAGTTGGAGCAATGTCGATTTGCCCGCGCCATTGGGGCCGGTGATGGCAATTCGTTCCGGGCCGGTCATGGCCAAGCTGAGATGGCGGATCGGCGGATCGGCAGGATCGTGGCCGGCGGTCACATCCTCCAGCCTCAGCAGCGTGCGGTTTGTCGCGACGCAGGCGGCAGGAAGGGCAACGGTCAGCGGGGCGAGAATTTCGATCTGCGCGCGGGCGTCGGCGATCGTCCTTTCGCTCTGCGCGCGCTGCCTGTCAGCGAGGCGGGCGGCGTTCCCGCCGGACCGCTCCGCCTGGTTCTTGCGCTGGCCCAGCAGGATGCGGGGCATGTCGCCTTTCGCCGCATGGCGGGCGCCCGCGCCGTCGCGTCGTTGCTTTCGCTCGGTCGCGCGCTGGATCTTGCGGGCGAGGTCGGATGCCGAGCGCTCGGCATGGTCCAGCGCATGATGGGCCGCGGCCAGTTCGACCACCTTGCACGCGCGATAGGCCGACCAGTTGCCGCCATAGCGGGTCAGCCCCAGGCCCGTCAGTTCGACGATGGAGTCCATCCGTTCCAGCAGCGTCCGGTCATGGCTGACGATGATCGCGCCGCCGCGCCAGCGCTCGAGCAGCGCGATCAGAGCATCCCGGCCATCGGCGTCGAGATGATTGGTCGGTTCGTCCAGCAGCAGCCAGTCGGGCCGGGCGGCCATGGCCGCCGCCAGCGCGGCGCGGGTGCGCTGACCGCCCGACAGATGCGCCAGCGGCGTGGCGGGATCGTTCGCGAGGCCGACCTCCGCCAGCGCATCGGCGAGGCGCGCGGGCAGGGTCCAGTCGCATTGCTCCAGCTCTGGAATTGTCGCTGCGCCGGTCTCGGCCCGGTCGAGCAGGGCGAGGGCGGCGCGCGCATCGAACAGGTCGGCGATGGTCTGTCCGGTCTCGGGCGCTTGCGTTTGGCGGAGCATGGCGATGCTGCCGCCGACCCGGACATCGCCGGTCGCGGGGCGACGTTCGCCCGCCACCAGCGCGAGCAGGGTCGATTTGCCGACCCCGTTGCGACCGATCAGGCCGATGCGTTCGGGAGAGAAACGGAAGTCCAGCCCGGTAAGGACGGGTGTCCTGTCAGGCGCGGACCAGCCGAGGTTGGAAAGCGTGATGGCAGAGAGGGGCGCAGGCATGGACAGGGGCTTTCCTGAAGGCAGAGCGAGGGGGCTGTGCGATCAGGGCGATGTCCATGGCGACGATCCTTTCGGAAGGGTGAGGGCGTGATGTAAGCGGTCGGAACCAGGGTGGCAAGCCGGGCGTGAGCGCGGGGGCATCGGGGAAGCGCGCAGCGGCGCGGCGGACAGCCCACGGTGTTGCGATCAAGTCCGGCCTGGCCGCACCCAGCCTCGCTGCCACTCCCGTCAACTGGAGTGGAGTGTCCGCTGACTATAGCTGTAACGCGGCGGCGTCACTCTTCGCCGAACTTATCCTCGACCAGGGTGACGAGCTTGCCGAGCGCGTCGACGGCTTCGGGGCCGGTGGCCTTGATGGTGATGCTGTCGCCCATCGCCGCGCCGAGCATCATCAGGCCCATGATCGACGTGCCGGTGACGTGGTTGCCGTCCTTGCTGACGGTGATGTCGGCGGGGAGGCCGCTGGCCAGGGTGACGAACTTGGCGCTGGCGCGCGCGTGAAGGCCGCGCTTGTTGCTGATCCGGACTTCCTGGCTGATTTCGTTCATGTGGTGCTGCCCAACAGTTCCGACGCGACGCTGATATATTTCTGCCCGGCTTCGCGCGCGGCGGCAACCGCGGCGCGCACGTCCATCACCTTGCGCGCGCTTTCGAGGCGGATGAGCATGGGCAGGTTGATGCCGGCGATCACCTCGATCTCGCCGGCCTTGAGCAGCGAGATGGCGAGGTTGGACGGAGTGCCGCCGAACAGGTCGGTCAGCAGGATCACGCCGGTGCCGTCATTGACGCGGGCTACCGCCGCCGCGATGTCGGCGCGGCGCAGCTCCATGTCATCTTCCGGGCCGATGCAGATCGTCTCGATCTGCTGCTGCGGCCCCACGACATGCTCCATCGCCACGACGAATTCCGTCGCGAGCGATCCATGGGTGACGAGTACGAGTCCGATCATCTGCTTGTGCGGCCCACCTGTGTCATGATTATGCTTTCGGGCCTCCCGGACGGCGCTTCTCCAGACTGTCCTGGGGCACCGATTCAATATTGCGGTGCAAGACCGTGGGCGAAAAGCCCGCTTCTTGCAAGTGTTTCGCGACCCGCGTCGCGACGTGGACGGAGCGATGCCGCCCGCCGGTGCAGCCGAAAGCCACGGTAATATAGGTCTTTCCGCCCTCCGCGTAGCGCGGCAGCAGGGTGACGAGCAGATCCTCGATCCGGCCCAGCGCCTCTTCATAGGCCGGGTCTGCCATCACATAGGCGGCGACGTCCGGGTCCAGCCCGGTCCGGGGCCGCAGCGCATCGTCCCAATGCGGGTTGCGCAGGAAGCGCATGTCGAACATCAGGTCGGCGTTGCGCGGCACCCCGCGCGAGAAGCCGAATGAGAGGATGGTCAGCACCGGTTCCGACAGCCCCTCGCGCGAGAAGCGGTTGCGGATTTCCTGTTGCAGGGCGTTGCTGGTGAAGCTGGTGGTGTCGATGACCTGGGTGGACCAGCGGCGCAGCGGCTCGGTCAACTCCCGTTCGCGGGCGATGCCGTCGGCGGCGGGGCGGTCCAGCGCCAGCGGGTGGCGACGGCGCGTCTCGGCGAAGCGGCGCTCCAGTTCGGTGCCGGAACAGTCGAGGAACAGCGTCTCGACATCATGGCCGTGTCGTTCGCGCAGCGCCTTGATCCGCTGGACGATGGCATTGGCGTCGAACCCGCGCGTGCGCGCGTCGATGCCCAGCGCCAGCGGCCGGTCGTCGCCCGGCTCATGCCCGGCGGCCAGCGGCGTGTCGAGCAGCCGGTCGAGCAGCAGGAGGGGCAGGTTGTCGACTACTTCCCAGCCCATATCCTCCAGCGTCTTGAGCGCGGTGGTCTTGCCCGCGCCCGACAGGCCGGACAGCAGCAGGATGGTCTTGGGATGGGGGGTGTTCATAGCGGGGCGAGCGTCCGGAGCGCCAGTTCGACCTTGATGGCGGCGGAAATTTCGAACGGGGCGATCTTGACCATCGGGATCTGGACCCCGGCGATCGCGCGGAATACCGGATCGAGCGGCATACGGTCGACCTTGTCGAACAGGTCGGCGACCAGTGCCACCGGCGCGTCGGCATGGGGCATGGCGACGATGCCGAGGCCGCGCACCTCCATCTGCCCCACGATCGTGTCCGGCGCCGTAGCGATCAGCTGGCCATCGACGCGCTTCACCAGCGTATAGTCGTCGCTGACCAGAATCGCGCCGCGGTCGATCAGGCGGAGTGCAAGGTCGGATTTGCCCACGCCGCTAGGCCCGGCCAGCAGAACGGCGCGGCCGCCTATGGCCACGCTGGTCGCATGAAGCGTTTCGGATGAAAGTGCGCGCGCCATACCCCTGCCTTCTTCTACCCTGTGTTGACGGCGATGGAAATGGCCGTGGCGTCGGTCCTTCGTCCTATTCCGAAACGATGCCGGGATCGCGGGCCACCGCCATGGGGAGGCGCACGACGAAGCAGGCGCCGCGTTGCGCATCTTCGCGGTCGCCAATGCTGATGCGGCCCTGATGCCCCTCCACGATCGAGCGGGCGATGGCGAGGCCGAGGCCGGAATGCTTGCCGAAAATCTCGCCCTCTGGCCGGACGCTGTGGAAGCGGCGGAAGACATGCTCGCGCTCGGACACGGGGACGCCCGGTCCTTCATCCTCCACGCTGACCAAAATCTGGTCGTCGGCGACGGTGGCGATGATCCGCACCAGTCCGCCCTCTGGCGAGAAGGAGACGGCATTGTCGATGAGATTGTCGAGGACGCGGATCAGCCGAGCCTCCTCGCCCAGCACGACCGCGACATCCTTGCGCGGGCGGGCGAAGGCGAGGCGGACGCCGCGCGGCACGCCGCGCGCCTCGCGGGCCAGCACCATCTTCTCGATCAGGAGGCCGAGGTCGATCGGCTCGAAGCGGGTGCGGGACAGTTCGGCGTCTACGCGGGAGGCTTCGGCGATATCGGTGACGAGCCGGTCGAGGCGGCGGACATCGTCCTGCGCGATCGCCATGAGTTGCGCGCGCAGGTCCGGCCGGTCGACCCGCTCCAGCGAATCGAGGGCGGAGCGCAGCGAGGCGATCGGATTTTTAAGTTCATGGCTGACATCGGCGGCGAAGGCGTCGGTCGCGTCGATCCGCTGGCGCAGCGCATGGCTCATGTCGGACAGGGCGCGGGCCAGCATACCAATCTCGTCGCGCCGTTCGGGCAGGCGCGGCACGGTGACTTCACGCGCGCGGCCGAGGCGGACGCGCACGGCGGCCCGCGCCAGGCGCTGGAGCGGCTGGACGATGGTGCGGGCGAGGAAGAGCGACAGGAGCACCGAGGCGAGCACCGCGACCGCCAGCACCATGCCAAGACGCAGCCGTTCGGCGCGGACGATGCGCGTGATGTCGCGCGCATTTTCGGTGGCGAGCAGGCTGCCGCCGTCCTTCATCGCCACGGCGGCGGAGATCATGAAGGTGCGGTCCGGCGCGTAGCGGTTCATTGCTGCGGGGCGGTCGGTCTTGCGCGCCAGCATGACTTCGGGCCACGCGGTGGCGCGGTCCTGTGCCGGTTCCTCGAAATCGGGCGGTCGGTCGGCGGAAACGACACGGTCGACCACCTTGTCGAGGAAGCGGGCGACATGACGCTGCCATTCCTCCTCCGAGGGCAGGCGCAGCCGGTAGCGCGGCGCGTCCATGGCAAAGCTGTCGGCGGCGAGCGCGCCGGTGGCGTCGTAGCGCCGGACCCGGTCTCCGGTCTGGCGCGAATAGGCGGCGATCAGACGATCCTGCCGGTCGGCAGGCGCATTGTCCAGGCCGATGGCGAGCAACTTCAGTTCGCGCGCCGACTGTTCCAGCCGGTCATCGACGATGCGCGTGCGATAGCTGTCGAGATAGAAGAAGCCGCCCGCCAGCAGGGCGAGGGCGAACACGTTGACCGCAAGGATGCGCGGGGTGAGACTCAGCCGTCCCGACCAGCGCACCGCGAGCGCCGCCGCGTCATTCCTCGGAGAATCGGTATCCGGCGCCATAGAGCGTGTCGATTGCGTTGAAATCGGAGTCCACCTCGCGGAACTTGCGGCGGAGCCGCTTGATATGGCTGTCGATGGTTCGGTCGTCGACATAGACGTCATCCTGATAGGCGGCATCCATCAGCTGGTTGCGGTTCTTGACCACGCCCGGTCGCTGGGCGAGCGTTTCGAGGATCAGGAATTCGGTGACGGTCAGGGTCACGTCCTTGCCGCCCCATTTCACGCGATGCCGGGCCGGGTCCATTTCCAGCCGGCCGCGCACTATGGGGTCGGCGACCGGCTCGTCCGGTTCCTCGGTCGCCTTGCTGACCTCCGCCCGGCGCAGGATGGCGCGGATGCGCGCGATCAGCAGCCGCTGAGAGAAGGGCTTTGAGATATAGTCGTCGGCGCCCATCGCCAGGCCCAGCGCCTCGTCCAGCTCGTCGGTCTTGGAGGTCAGGAAAATGACCGGCATCTGGCTCTTTTCGCGGAGGCGGCGCAGCAGCTCCAGGCCATCCATCTGGGGCATCTTGATATCGAACACGGCAAGGTCGGCGGGATTGTCGAGCAGCGCTTTCAAGGCGCCTTCCGGGTCGGAATAGATGCGCGTCAGGAAGCCTTCGGCCTGGAGCGCGATCGACACGGAAGTCAGGATATTCTTGTCATCATCCACAAGGGCGATGGTGGCGGTCATGCAATTACCCGGAATGAGCAGAAAGGAGAATGTTCCGAGCGTTAGACCATGGTTCGCCCAGCCGCAAGGAAGGGGTGGCGGCACGCTCTGCGGCGCAACTGCCGAGATTCGGGACGAATGGCCGTCCGCCCCGATTTGACGGCCGTTCCGCAAAGCCTTATGGCCGAAGTGTCCGCAGCCATGCCGACGCGCGAAGACGCGGCGCATGAGCGGCGGATTGGTCGCCAGATAAAAATCGGCGATCCGACATTGTTATATCGGGAGTAAAGGCGTGCAGGCCAAATCCTCAATCACCCTGGCGGACCAGGGCATTTCCACGCGTGCCGATCAGTTCTGGAATCTCGGCACCGCGCCGCTGGTCGAGGCAGCCATCCGCAATGGGGAAGGCATATTGTCCAAGGACGGCCCGCTGGTCGTCAAGACCGGCAAGCACACCGGCCGCTCGGCCAGCGACAAGTTCATCGTCCAGGACGCCGAGACCCAGGACACCGTCTGGTGGGGCAAGACCAACGTTCCGATGACGCCGGCGCATTTCGCGGCGCTGAAGGAGGATTTCTTCAAGGCGCTGGGCGAGAAGGATACACTCTACGTCGCCGACCTGTTCGGCGGATCGCAGCCCGAGCATCGCGTCAACGTCCGCGTCATCAATGAGCGCGCGTGGCACAACCTCTTCATCCGCACCCTGCTGGTGCGTCCGACCGCCGATGAACTGGCCGGCTTCACGCCCGAATATACGATCATCGACCTGCCGACCTTCCAGGCCGATCCGACCCGTCACGGTACGCGCAGCGAAACCGTGATCGCGGTCAATTTCACCGAGAAGCTGATCCTGATCGGCGGCACGTCCTATGCCGGCGAGATGAAGAAGTCGGTGTTCGGCATCCTCAACTATCTGCTGCCGACCAAGGGCGTGATGCCGATGCACTGTTCGGCCAATATCGGTCCGAACGGCGATACCGCCGTCTTCTTCGGCCTGAGCGGCACCGGCAAGACGACGCTGTCGGCCGATGCGTCCCGGACCTTGATCGGCGACGACGAGCATGGCTGGTCGGATACCGCCGTGTTCAATTTCGAGGGCGGCTGCTACGCCAAGATGATCAACCTGTCGGCCGAGGCCGAGCCGGAGATCTTCGCCACCACCAAGCGGTTCGGCACGGTCCTGGAAAATGTGGTCATCGACGAGGAAACCCGCACGATTGACCTGGACGATAACAGCCTGGCCGAGAATAGCCGCGGTTCCTACCCGATCGATTTCATCCCGAACACGTCGGAGAAGAATCTGGGTCCGGTCCCGAAGAACATCATCTTCCTGACCGCCGACGCCTATGGCGTCCTGCCGCCGATCGCGCGGCTGACCCCGGAGCAGGCGATGTATCACTTCCTGTCGGGCTATACCGCGCGGGTTGCGGGCACAGAGATCGGCGTGACCGAGCCGACCGCGACCTTCTCGACCTGCTTCGGTGCGCCGTTCATGCCGCGTCACCCCAGCGTCTACGGCAATCTGCTCAAGGAGCGGATCAACAAGGGCGGCGTCACCTGCTGGCTGGTCAACACCGGCTGGGCGGGCGGCAAGGCGACCATGCCGGGCATCAAGCGGATGCCGATCAAGGTGACGCGCGCGCTGCTCAATGCGGCGCTGGACGGCAGCCTGAACGATGTCGCGTTCCGCACCGATCCGAATTTCGGTTTCCAGGTGCCGGTCGCGGTGAACGGCGTCGAACCGACCATCCTCGACCCGCGCGCCATGTGGGCCGACAAGGACGCCTATGACGAAACCGCCGCGACCCTGGTAAAGGCGTTCGTGGATAATTTCGCCCAGTTCGTGGACCATGTCGACGACGGCGTGCGCGGGGCGGCCCTGACCGCCGCCTGATCGCAGCGACCGACGAGGCAAGGGAGCCGGGGGAGCGATCCTCCGGCTCTTTTGCTTCTGGGCCGGCTCTTTTGCTGTCGGGGGCGTGTCGGCGGTGCTATGCTTGCCGCCAACCTTTTGCGGGAGTTTGGGCATGTTCGAAGATCTGATTGGCAAGATGGGCGGGCTGGAAGCGATTGCGGCGCAGATCGGCGTGTCGCCGGAGAAGATGCAGGGGCTGATGAGCGAGATCAGCGCCAAGATCGGATCCGGCGAGACGAGCGTGTCGGCGCTGGCCGAAACGGCGGCCGAACATGGCGTATCGGCCGACAAGTTGCAGGAACTGCTGGGCGCGTTTGGCGGACCGGAAGCGATCCTCGGCAAGCTGGGTGGGCTGTTCGACCGGGATGGCGACGGCAATCCTCTCAACGAGCTGGGCGGGATCGCCAAGGGTCTGTTCGGATAGCGCGACGCGTCGGCGCCGGGCGTCCGGCAAGGGCGCCCTTTGGGCCGCACAAGTTTTTTTGGCCTTGCCTTCGCGCGGCGAAAGGGCCAATTCGCCAGCATCATCGTTTATTGCGAACGATCCGCAACTGGCGTCGCTGACCAGACGGCGCTGATGCAAGGCAAGGATAAGGTGTTGACCGACGTGACGATCGAAAAGCCGGTTCTGGAACCCACCGGCGCGCTTTCCGTGGAAACCGTGCTGTCGGTGCGGCACTGGAACGAGCATCTGTTCAGCTTCCGCATCACGCGACCCGCCAGCTTCCGTTTCCGGTCCGGCGAGTTCGTGATGATCGGCCTGATGGGCGACAATGGCAAGCCGCTGTTGCGCGCCTACTCGGTCGCCAGCCCCGCCTGGGACGAGGAACTGGAGTTCCTGTCGATCAAGGTGCAGGACGGACCGCTGACGTCCAAGCTCCAGCTGATCCAGCCGGGCGACCAGATCTATCTGGGCCGCAAGCCGACCGGCACGCTCGTCACCGATGCCCTGCTGCCGGGCAAGCGGCTGTTCATGCTGTCGACGGGCACGGGCCTGGCGCCGTTCCTGAGCCTGTCGCGCGATCCCGACGTCTATGAATTTTACGAGCAGGTCGTCGCAGTCCATTCGGTACGCCGGGTGAGCGACCTGGCCTTTCATGACGAACTTGAAGGCAAGCTGGCGGATGATCCGCTGGTGGCCGACCAGGCCGCGACCCAGTTCCATTACGTGCCGACCGTGACGCGCGAGCCGTTCCGCAACACCGTCCGCATCGACAAGCTGGTCGAGAGCGGCGCGCTGTTCGAGGGGATCGAGGGGCCGGCGAAGTTCGACCCGGAAACCGACCGGATCATGATGTGCGGCAGCATGGAGATGATCAAGCAGTTCGCCGCCTATTTCGAGGCGAACGGCTTTACCGAAGGCTCCAACGCGGCGCCGGGCCAGTTCGTGATCGAGCGGGCTTTCGTCGGCTGAGCGCCGACCGCAGCGAGAATAGGGAAGGGCCGGGGGAGCGATCCTCCGGCCCTTTTTCATGTCTCCGGGATCAGGCGTTCTTCCGTTCCGCCGCCCAGGCGTCGATATTCCCCGCCAGCACGGTCATCGGCACGCCGCCGCTCTTGACCACGGCGTCGTTGAACAGGCGGAAGTCGAATTTCGATCCCAGCGCCTGCTGAGCCATTTTGCGCAGGCGGACGATTTCGCCATGGCCGACCTTGTAGCCGCAGGCCTGGCCCGGCCAGGCGCAATAGCGGTCCACCTCGCCCTGGACTTCCTCGACCGTGGAACCGTTGGTGGTAGCGAACCAGTGGATCGCCTGCTCCCGCGTCCAGCGCTTGGCGTGGAGGCCGGTGTCGACCACCAGGCGGCAGCAGCGATAGGCGATCGACTGGAGATAGCCGAGCCGCCCGGCGACATCGCCATCATAGGCGCCCAGCTCGTCGCCAAGCTGCTCGGCATAGAGCGCCCAGCCTTCGCTATAGGCGTTGAAGGCGAGCAGCGAGCGGATCAGGGGCAGTTTGTAGGTATATTCGCCCTGCCAGATATGGCCGGGAATCCCTTCATGATAGCAAAGGGTGGGAAGCGCGTAGCGCGGCCACATGCCGGTGTCGCGCAGGTTGATATAATAATTGCCGGGGATCGAGCCGTCGATCGACCCCGCGCCGGCATAGGCGCCGGGCGCGCCCGCTTCGATCTCGACCGGTACGCGCTTCACGATCAGCTTCGCCGGCACGAGCGTGGCGAAGGCGCGGGGCAGGCGGGTGCGGATGTCGGCGAGGCGGCCGTCGATGAAGGACAATATCTGCTGGCGGCCATTGTCGTCATTGGGGAAGAGGTGGCGCGGATCTTTCCCCATGGCGGTCATGCGCTCGCCGACGGTGCCTTTTGTCATGCCCAGCCCTTTGAGCAGCTGGTCCATTTCCGACTGGAGCGCGGCGAGCTGGTCGAGGCCGAGCCTGTGGACCTCCTCCGGGGTCATGGTCGTGGTGGTGCCGGCGCGCAGCGCCCAGCCATAATAGGCCTCGCCCTGCGGCAGTTTCCATACGCCTGCATCCATCGTGGCAAGGGCACGCTGGCGCTGAAGTTCGCTGATCTGGCGGGCGAGGGCGGGAGCGACCCTTTCGCGGACGATGGCTTCGGCCCTGGCGGCATGGTCGCCCGGAATGTCCTTCGTGCGGCGGGCGAGGGAGGCGACCGCCGTCCATTGGTCGAGCGGCTGGCCCTGGACGCTGGTCATCTGCCGCAGCGTCTTTTCGAGCAGGAAGGCCGGGGCGACGACGCCGATCCCGGCGTCATGGCGCAGTCGCTCCGTTTCCCCATCGAGATTGGCGGCATAGGCGGTCAGCCGGGCGAGATAGGCGTCGGCGTCGGCGCGGTTGGTGACGGGATGGTTGCTGTCGAGGAAGTCGGGGGTCTCGACGAAGCTGCCCGTGTTCTGTGCGACGGCATAGGGCGAATTGCGATAGGACCAGTTGCTGTTCATCATCGCCATGTCCCCGAAAGGGAAGGCGAAGCCGTCCGCCGCCAGTTCATGGGCTGCCAGCACCACTTCCACGTCGGTCCGGGTGGCGGGGGAGAGTGGCGCAAGGTCGATGGCGCGCAGCGCGGCCAGGCGGTCGCGCACATGCGCGGCGATCCGGGCCTGGCCGGCAACGCTCTTGTCGCCGAGGCGGCTGCGCAGCGCGGCGCGGGCGCCGGTGTCCAGCCCCAGGCCGCCGGCGGTTTCGGGGGCGTCCGCCAGCATGGCTTCGGCCATGTCGGCCAGGATCCCCTGGGCGCGGGCGTCTGGCGTGTCGGTCGCCCGCGCGGCCTGGGCGAAGGCGCGAACGGGCAGGGCAGCGAGGGCAAGGGCAGAGGAGCCGGCGACAAGGAAATCGCGGCGGGACGTCGTCATGGGGCAAGGGTCTCCGGTATATGGTTACGCCTGCCATCGCATATTTTGCGCTTGATTGGACATGTTAAATCCGGCGCGCGACCATCCTGCCCGGTGCGCGGACGTATGTAAACGAGAGGAGCCGGAAGGGAACGCATCTCCGACAGGATCCCCAACGCTTGGCGGAACAATGGCGCCGAATGGGGCTGGCGCAACGTCATCTTCTCCTGGAGGATGATCCGGACCGCTTTGTCGAAATTGGCTCCAGCCATTCCAACTGTCGGCTTCTGCCGGGGCGCTGGAACACATGCGGTATAAGTTTCAGGGCATATATGACGACGGGATCGCCCCGATAATCCTCTGTTGCCCGCAGCAATGCGCCGAACCTGACCGGTCAGGTGATCGCCGGGAAGTGTTCGACCTTCGCTGTGGTCAGCGCGGCTCTCAGCCGTTCATTCTGCATGTGAGGAGCCGCTGCTTGCTGCCCCTGGGGTTGACCGACAAGAAAGCCGCAGAGAATCTGCCATCGTCTACGGCTTCTTCTTGGGCTTTGAGTTTCGGATTGCAGTATCGGTCGATGCCCTTGGGGGCCTTCCGAGGCTCATAGCGAAGTCCCGCCTTCGACAGTTACAGGCGAATAGAGGTGATCACCGCCAACCCGTGACTTCCCGTTAAATAAAGAAAATCGGAGGTTTTTTAATTATCAGCGAGCATTGGCTGACAGAAATATGGAGGCCCGAGCCGGAATCGAACCGGCGTGCACGGATTTGCAGTCCGCTGCGTCACCACTCCGCCATCGGGCCTCGGCGTGGGTGGCCGCAAATGTGCGGCTTTGGCGACAAAGTCAAGCCGCGGTTGGAGCTTGCAGCCCAAGAATCTTCGCGACCACCGCGCAAAGCCGCTTGGCGCGGGCGGCCTGCTGATTTAGAGGTCCGATGATCTCCTTAGTGTATTGCATTGCCAATACAGTTGTGCCAAGCGAGGAACTATCGTGACCGAGCAGAACTATTCTTCGATGCGGGCCGCCATGGTCGACAGCCAGTTGCGCACCAGCGACGTGGACGACCAGCGCGTGATCGCGGTGATGGCCAGGGTGCCGCGCGAGGAATTTGTCCCCGCGGACCGCCGCGCCATGACCTATGTCGATCGCCCGATCCCGCTGGCCGCCGGCCGCGCGCTCAATCCGCCGCTGGTCACCGGCCGGCTGCTCAAGGAAGCGCAGGTTGCCGAGGGCGACAAGGTGCTGCTGATCGGCGCCGCGACCGGCTATTCCGCCGCGCTGCTGGCGGCGCTGGGCGCGCAGGTGACGGCGGTGGAGGAAGAGGGCGGTCCGGAGATCGCCGTGCCTGGCGTGACCGTGGTGCGCGCGCCGCTCCAGGCGGGGGCCGCGGCCGGCGCGCCCTATGACCTGCTATTCATCGATGGCGCGGTGGAGGAAGTGCCCGCCGCGCTCGTTCAACAGCTTGCCGATGGCGCGCGCGTCGTGACCGGGATCGCCGACCGAGGCGTCACCCGCCTGTGCAGCGGTCGGGTGGTTGATGGCCTGCTGGGACTGAGCAGCCTGATCGACATGGAAATGGTGGTGCTGCCCGGTTTCGGCGCGCCCAAGGCTTTTGTGTTCTGACAATGACAGGCGGGGGGAGATGACAGCGAAGCGCTTACCGAAACGGCATCGTGCCGCAGCCGCCCTGCTGTTGCTGACCTCCGCGATCACCGCCCCCGTCCAGGCCGAAACGCTGCAGGGGGCGCTGGCCAAGGCCTATGCGTCCAACCCGACATTGACCGGCGCGCGCGCCGGGCAGCGGGCGACCGACGAGAATGTGCCGATCCAGAAGGCCAGCGGTCGTCCGGCACTCGACGTGACCGGCAGCTATAGCGAGAGTATCCTCAAGCCTACGATCAGCTTCACGTCGCCCCAGCGGACAGTGAACGCCCAGGCGCAACTGAGCGTGCCGGTCTATTCCGGCGGCGCGGTCCGCAACGGGGTCAAGGCCGCCAAGATCCGCGTCGAGGCGGGCCAGGCCAATTTGCGCGGGACTGAAGCCAGCATTTTTTCCCAGACCGTCGCGGCCTATATGGACGTGATCCGGGATACGGCGCTGGTCTCGCTCAACGAGGCGAATGTGAAGGTGCTGGACGTCAATCTCCAGGCCACGAACGACCGATTCGAGGTCGGCGACCTGACGCGCACCGACGTGGCGCAGTCCGAATCGCGGCTGGCGCTGGCGCGTTCGGACCTCCAGACGGCGCAGGCGAACCTGATCACCAGCCGCGAAAACTATATCGCGCTGGTCGGCGAGGCGCCCGACAGTCTGGAGCCGCCGCCGCAACTGCCCGGCCTGCCCGGCAGCCCCGACGCGGCGGTCCAGGTGGCGTTGAAGGACAATCCCGACATTCTGGCCGCGCAGAAGCAGCGCGAGGCGCGGCGCTATGACGTGAAGGCGGCGCGTGCCGGCGTGATGCCGACGCTGTCGGCCTTCACCCAGGCAGGTTACACCAACTATCTCGACTCGCTGGACAATGGCCAGCCGGGCGGGGGCGCGCAGATCAACAAGCAGGCGGCGGCGGGCCTCCAGTTGACCGTTCCGCTCTATCAGGGCGGCCGGCCGGCGGCCCAGGTGCGGCAGAACCAGGCCCTCGAATCGCAGGCGATCGAGCAGGAGATCGAGGCCGAGCGCAGCGTCATCGCCCAGGCCCGCGCCGCTTATGCCAGCTGGCAGGCGTCGCTCCAGACGATCGAGTCGAGCCGCAAAGCGGTGGACGCCGCGTCGCTGTCGCTGGAAGGCGTGCGGGCGGAAAATTCCGTTGGCAGCCGCACCATCCTCGACATCCTCAACGCCGAGCAGGAATCGCTGAACGCCAAGGTCCAGCTGGTGACGGCGCAGCGCAACGCCTATGTCGCGGGTTTCAGCCTGCTGGCCGCGATGGGCCATGCCGAAGCGGATGATCTGGGCCTGGAAAGCGGTGCTCTGTATGACCCGATGGCCAATTATGACCGGGTAAAGGGCAAATGGTTCGACTGGGACTTCGACCCGGCGCCCAATCCCGTGGCGACGCGCACCGTTGACACGCCCGCACAAAATGCCAATGTCGATGCCGCTTCTTCGCAGCAGCCTTAACCGCTTGTTAACCCGGTCGGGTAATCTTAAAGCATAAGGGTGCGCAATGGATTTTGGACGGGGACTATCCATGGGTGACATGACCAAGGAACCCTCGATGGAAGAGATACTCTCGTCCATCAAGCGGATCATCGCGGAGGAAGGGGAGGAAGCGGTCCAGGCCGCGCCCCGCCGTGCCCGCGCCGAGGCGGCGAAGCCCGTCCCGATCGAATCGGCCGTCGAAGAAGTGCTGGAACTGACCGAAGAGGTCGCGGAGGAGGAAGTCATGCCCGCTCCCAAAGCCGCCGCCAAGGCATCCCCCGTTGCCGCCGGCGACGAGTCGATCCTGTCGGTGGAAAGCGAAGTCGCGGCGCGTCATTCGCTGTCCGCCCTGTCATCGATGCTGGTCGCGCCCAAGGACGGCGAGGACAATACGCTCGAAGGGCTGGTCCGCTCTATGCTCAAGCCCATGCTCAAGGACTGGCTCGACGCCCGTCTGCCGGTGCTGGTCGAAGAGATGGTGGCGAAGGAAATCGCGCGCATCACCAGCCGCTGAGCCGCATCCCTCCCGCTCCCTTTTTTGCTACGGGGCGTGGACTATATCATGATGGACAGGCGCCGCCCGATCCCCGGATAGAAAGACGGGTTTCCGGGGGGTAGCGACTATGTTGAGCAGACGCGGTCTGGTTCGTGGCGTGCTGGGTGCATCCTGCGCCGCATTGGCGCCTTCCCTTCCTGCGTGGAGCACGCCCGCCGTGCCGGCTGATGATGCCGCTGACATGGTCCGCTTCATCGCGGCGCTGCCCAAGGCGGAATATCATGTCCATCTGGAAGGCACGCTGGAAGCAGAGATGAAGTTCGCGCTGGCGAAGCGCAACGGGCTGGACCTGCCTTTCGCCGATGTTGCGGCGATGAAGGCCAGCTATGTCTATCATGACCTGCCCAGCTTCCTCGCCATTTATTATGACGGCATGAAGGTGCTGCGCACCGAACAGGATTTCCATGACCTGGCCTATGCCTATCTGGCGAGGGCGGCGTCGCAGAATATCCTGTACGCCGAGATGTTCTTCGACCCGCAGGAGCATCTGAAACGGGGCGTGCCGATGGCCGCGGTGATCGGCGGCATCACCAGCGCGCGGGAGTCCGCGGCCGCGCAGCTGGGGATCGGATCGCAGCTCATTCTCTGCTTCGTGCGCGATCTGTCGGCGGAATCGGCGATGGAGACGCTCAATGCGGCCTTGCCCTTTCGCCAGCATCTGGTCGCGGTGGGGCTGGATTCGGATGAGAAGGATCACCCGCCGATCAAGTTCGCGGCCCATTTCGCCAAGGCCAGGGCGGCGGGGCTGAAGGTTACGGCGCATTGCGACCTCAACCAGAAGGACATATTGGAGCATATCCGCCAAGCCATCGTCGACATCCGGGTGGATCGGATCGACCATGGCGGCAACATATTGGAATCGCCGGAACTGATCGCGATGGCCAGGGCGCGGAACCTCAGTTTTACGGTCTGTCCGAGCTTTTCCGGCACGGTGCGCGGGGAAGCGCCGCCGATCGACGTGGTGCGCGGGATGCTGGACGCGGGCCTCAACGTCACAATCAATTCGGACGATCCGGCCTATATGGGCAGCGAATATCTGAACGAGGTGCTGGTGCAGGCGCAGGCGCGAAGCGCGCTGACCAAGGCGGAACTGGTGCGGCTGTCCCGCAACGCGTTCAAAGCGGGATGGATGGGAGAGGCGCCGCGCGCGGCCTGCCTCGCCCGGCTCGACGCCTTCGCCAGGGCGGAGGGCGTGGCCGGATAAGGCGACAGCGAAATGGACAGTTAAACGCGATATGCTAGACATGGCGCCATCCTGACGCGGGAGGGCGGCATGACGATGGTGTTGATCGCGGCGGTGGCCTTTGTGGGGACGCATTTCCTGCTGTCCCATCCGCTGCGCGGCCCATTGGTCGCGCGCCTGGGGGAGAAGGGGTTTCTCGGCCTTTATTCGCTGGTCGCCTTCGCCACGCTGGGCTGGCTGGTCGTCGCATATCGTTCCGTATCCGTAACGGATATGCTCTGGCAGGTGGGCGACGGGCTATGGGCGGTCGCCAGCGTGACCATGCTGCTGGCGGCGATCCTGCTGATGGGATCGTTCGTCGGCAATCCCGCCATGCCCGATCCCGAAGGCGGGCTGCGCGCGCCGGCCGAGGCGAAGGGCGTGTTCGCCATCACCCGCCATCCGATGATGTGGTCCTTCGCGCTGTGGAGCATCAGCCACATATTGGTCTATCCGGTCGCCAAGAATATCATCCTCGCGCTGGCCATCCTCATCCTGGCACTGGTTGGCGCGGCCTTGCAGGATCGCAAGAAGGAAGCGCTGAAAGCCGACGTCTGGACGCAGTGGGAGGCGCGGACCAGCTATTGGCCCTTTGCCGCCATCGCGGCTGGCCGGGCGCGGTTCGGGCGGTTCGGGATGCACGCGCTGGCGGGCGGGCTGGTCGTCTGGCTGGCCGCGACATGGGCGCATATCCCGCTTGCCGGCTGGGACGCGGGCATCTGGCGCTGGATCGGATGATAGTTTCGCTGGAATGGAGCGGGAAGGGCCTTTAAGGGCGCTTCCATGACCGAGCTGCCCAAGACCTTCGACCCCGCGACAATCGAATCCCACTGGTACGCCCATTGGGAGGAAAAAGGCCTGTTCCGCCCCGAACGCCCGGACGCGACGCCCTTCACCATCGTGAACCCGCCGCCCAACGTCACGGGCAGCCTGCATATCGGCCATGCGCTGGACAATACATTGCAGGACATCGTGATCCGTTACGAGCGGCTGCGCGGCAAGGATGCGCTCTGGGTGGTCGGCACCGACCATGCCGGCATCGCGACGCAGATGGTGGTCGAGCGCCAGCTCAACGCGCAGCAGCAGAAGCGCACCGATTTCACCCGCGACGAATTCGTTGCCAAGGTGTGGGAATGGAAGGCCGAGAGCGGCGGCGCGATTACGCGCCAGCTGCGGCGGCTGGGCTGCTCGATGGACTGGGCCAACGAGCGTTTCACCATGGACGAGGGTTTTTCCAGGGCGGTCGTCAAGACCTTCGTGGAACTGCACAAGCGCGGCCTGCTCTATCGCGACAAGCGGCTGGTGAACTGGGACCCGCATTTCCGGTCGGCCATTTCCGATCTGGAGGTCGAGACGGTCGAGACCAAGGGCGGCTTCTGGCGCTTCCGCTATCCGCTGGCCGACGGCGTGACGCTGGCTGACGGCAGCGACCATATCGTGGTCGCGACCACGCGCCCTGAAACCATGCTTGCCGACATGGCGGTCGCTGTCCATCCCGAAGACCCGCGCTATCAGAGCGTGATCGGCAAGGACATCCTCCAGCCGATCACCGGACGGCGGCTGCGGATCGTGGGCGACGATTATGCCGACCCGGAACTGGGATCGGGCGCGGTCAAGATCACGCCGGGGCATGATTTCAACGATTTCGAGGTGGGCAAGCGCGCCGGGCTGAAGGCCGGCGAAATGCTCAACATGTTCGACGCCGACGCCAATGTCGTCCAGACCGCCGACGGCCTGATCCCCGATCGCTTCCTGGGGCTGCACCGCTTCAAGAAGGATGGCGTGGACGGCGCGCGTGAAGCCGTGGTGGCGGAGATGAAGGAACTCGGCTTCCTCGTCCCCCATGTCACGAAGAACAAGGAAGGCGAGGAGGTCTCGGCCGATTTCGAGCCGCGCACGATCCAGACGCCGTTTGGCGACCGCTCCAACGTGGTGATCGAGCCGTGGCTGACCGATCAATGGTATGTCGACGCGGAAAAGCTGGCCGTCGCGCCGATGCAGGCCGTGCGCGACGGCGCGATCGAGATCGTCCCCAAGACGTGGGAAAAGACCTTCTTCAACTGGATGGAGAATATCCAGCCCTGGTGCGTCTCGCGCCAGCTGTGGTGGGGGCATCAGATCCCGGCGTGGTTCGACGCGGACGGCAACAGTTATGTCGCCGAAACCGAGGCCGAAGCGCAGGCGTTGGCCGGCAACAAGGTGCTGACCCGCGATCCCGACGTTCTCGACACCTGGTTCTCCTCCGCCCTCTGGCCCTTCGGCACGCTGGGCTGGCCGGAGCAGAGCGAGAAGCTGTCGCGCCATTACCCCAATGATCTGCTGATCTCCGGCTTCGACATCCTCTTCTTCTGGGATGCGCGCATGGCGATGCAGGGGATGGAGTTCATGGGTGATGTGCCGTGGCGCAAGCTCTATCTCCACGGCCTCGTCCGCGCGGCGGACGGACAGAAAATGTCCAAGTCCAAGGGCAATGTCGTCGATCCGCTGGGCCTGATCGACAAGTTCGGCGCGGATGCGCTGCGCTTCTTCATGGCGGCGATGGAAAGCCAAGGCCGCGACGTGAAGATGGATGAGAAGCGGGTCGAGGGTTATCGCAACTTCGCGACGAAGCTGTGGAACGCCGCGCGCTTCCTTCAGTCGAACGGCGTTACCGCATCGACCACGCATGAAGCGCCGCACGCCGCTCTGCCGGTCAACCGCTGGATCATCGCCGAAACGGTCGCGACCGTGCAGGCGATCGACGCGGCGATGATCGAACTGCGTTTCGACGCGGCCGCCAACGCCATCTATCATTTCGTCTGGGACCAGTTTTGCGACTGGTATATCGAACTGACCAAGGGCGCGATGGATGACGAGACGCGCGCCGTCGCGGGCTGGGCGTTCGACCAGATTTTGGTGATGCTCCACCCCTTCATGCCTTTCATAACCGAAGAGTTATGGCATCTGACCGGCGAGCGCGCGAACGAGCTGATCGTGGCGCGCTGGCCGCAGGCGCTCGCCGCCGTCGATACCGATGCGCAAGCGGAGATCGACTGGCTGATCCGGCTGGTGAGCGCGATCCGCACCGCGCGGACCGAACTCAATGTCCCGCCGGGCGCCAAGCTGCCCATGGTCGTGCGCGATGCGGCGGAAGCGACGCAGCGCCGCCTCGATCGTCAGGGCGTGGCGCTGGCGCGGCTTAGCCGCGTCGAAAGCCTGACCTTCGGTGAGCCGCCGGCGGGCGGCGCGGCGCAGATCGTGGTGGATGAAGCGACCTTCATCCTGCCGCTGGAAGGCGTGATCGACATCGCGGCGGAAAAGACCCGGCTGGCCAAGGCGCTGGCCGCGGCGGAGAAGGAGCGGGATTCGCTGGGCGGGCGCCTGTCGAACCCCAGCTTCGTCGAGAAGGCCAAGCCGGAAGCCGTCTCCAAGGCACGCGAGGACCATGGTGAAAAAACCGCCGAGGCGGAAAGGCTGAAGGCGGCGCTGGACCGGCTGGGTTAAGCAGTTAAACCCCACTCCGTTCGCCCCGAGCCTGTCGAGGGGCCGAACGGGGACAGGAATGGCCGGGGCAACATCGGGTTGGGGGGATGGTCTATGGCAGCAGGCAAGACGGGCGCGAAAGACCTGACGCAGGGGCCGATCGCGTCCACGCTGATGCTGTTCGCCATTCCCACGTTGGCGTCCAATATCCTCCAGTCGCTGAACGGGTCGATCAACGCCATCTGGGTGGGCCGTTTCCTGGGCGCGCAGGCGCTCGCGGCGACAGCGAACGCCAATATCATCATGTTCCTGATGTTCTCGATCGTCTTTGGCTTCGGCATGGCGTCGACGGTGATGATCGGCCAGTCGATGGGCCGGCGCGATGTCGACGCGGCGCGGCGCGCCTTCGGATCGGCGGTGGGATTCTGCATGGGGCTGGCGCTGGTGGTCGCGACCGCCGGGTGGATCGGCGCGCCCGCGCTGCTGCGCCTGCTTGCCACGCCTCCGCAAGCCTTCGACATGGCGCTGGTCTATCTGCGCGTAATCTTCGTGGCCATGCCCGCCAGCCTGCTGAGCGTCATGATGATGATGGGCCTGCGGGGCGTCGGCGACGCGCGGACGCCGCTGATCTTCATGATCGTCAGCGTGGCCGTGGACCTGGTGCTCAATCCGGTGCTGATCCTGGGGCTGGGGCCGGTCCCGGCCATGGGCATCGCCGGGTCGGCGGCGGCGACGGCGGCGGCCGGCTTCGTCAGCCTGATCGGGATCATCGCCTATACCTATGCCAAGGATCTGCCGCTGCGGCTGCGGGGGCCGGAACTGCGCTATCTGCGCCCCGCCGCCGACCAGATGCGCGTGCTGCTGGGCAAGGGATTGCCGATGGGGTTGCAGATGATCGTGATGTCGGCGTCGGGGCTCGTCATGATCGGCCTCGTCAACCGCGAAGGGCTGCTGGTGACGGCGGCCTATGGCGCGTCGCAGCAGCTGTGGACCTATCTCCAGATGCCCGCCATGGCGATGGGCGCGGCGGTCAGTGCCATGGCGGCGCAGAATGTCGGCGCCGGCCGCTGGGACCGGATCAGCCGCATCGCCGGCTATGGCATCGGCTATCAGCTGCTCATCACCGGCACGATGGTCGCGGTGATGCTGGCCTTCCACGAACCCCTGCTGGCGCTGTTCCTGGGCGATAATGGCGCGGCGATCGCCGAGGCCTGGCATATGCAGCTGCGGGTGAGCTGGAGCTTCATCGCCTTCGGCTGCACCATGATCCTGTTCGGGGTGATGCGCGCCAATGGCGTCGTGGTGGCGCCGCTGCTGATCCTGATCTTCACCCTGTTCGCGGTGCGGCTGGGCTTTTACTGGCTGGCCTATCCGGGGATCGGCGTCGATGCGCTGTGGTTCAGCTTCCCGGCCGGGTCGTTCATGTCGCTGCTGCTCGCCTTCCTCGTCTATGCGCAGGGCGGATGGCGCAAGGCCAAGCTGCTGGCCCCGGTGCATGAGGAGGAATGCCGCGAGGCGGTGAACAGCGAGGCCGAGCCGGCCGGGCGGATCGCGCCCACCGGCTGATGCGGTCCTACCGCCCCTGGCTGCGCCAGCGGGTAATGGTGCGATCGAGAATATCCGGTTCGCCGCCCGCCTGACGCCACAGTTCGGTGAAGCTCGGGTCGCTCGACGCGGGGCGGCGATGCTCCTCCAGATTGTCGAGCGCGACGCGGATCGGCACGGCGACGCCTTCGCCGCAGATGATCGCCTCGCGATTGCGCAGGGCGGGGATCGAATCGAGGAAGCCGCGCGCGCCTTCGGGCATGGCGGCCTTCACGAACGCCTGGTCGCGGTCGTTGTTGAGGCGCATCGAGATGATCGTGCCGCATTGCGACAGCACGCCTTCGGCAAGGTCCGACGGACGCTGGGTGATGAGGCCCAGCGACACGCCATATTTGCGGCCTTCCTTGGCGATGCGCTCCAAAATCTTGCGCACCGCCTGGCCCGAGCCGGAGGTGGTGTTGGGGATGTAGCGATGCGCCTCTTCGCAGACCAGCAGGATGGGCCGCTGCGGCTCGTCGCGCGCCCAGATGGCATAGTCGAACACCAGCCGTGACAGGACGGATACCACCACGGAGGTGATGTCGGATGGCATGGCCGACACGTCGATGATCGAGATCGGCTTGCCGTTGGCGGGCAGGCGGAAAATCTTGGCGAGGAAGGCCTGCATCGTGTCGGCGACCAACATGCCGGAGAACATGAAGCTGTAGCGGGGATCGGCCTTGATCTCGTCGATCTTGGTCTTGAGCCGCATATAGGGCAGCGAATTGGTGCCCTTGTCGAGCTTGCCCATCTCGTTCTGGAGGATGGTGGTCAGGTCGGACAGAAGATAGGGGATCGGGGAATCGACCGTCAGCCGGCCGATGCTTTCGGCAAGCCGGTTCTTCGATCGCGCCGCGAGCAGGCATTTGGCGAGGATGTCGCTGTCCACGGTGCGATCCGCCCCCTGCGACGTCACGAACACCTCGCAATGTTCCTCGAAATTCATCAGCCAATAGGGGAGGGCGAGATTGTTGACGTCATAGACCGCGCCATTGCCGGCGAAGGCGGCGCCATATTCGCCATGGGGATCGACCATGACGATATGGCCCTGCGGCGACAGGTCGCAGATGCGGTGGAGGATCAGCGCGGCGCTGGTCGACTTGCCGGTGCCGGTGGAGCCGAGCAGCGCGAAATGCTTGCCCAGCATCGAATCGACATAGAGGGCCGCGCGCGTGTCGCTGGTGGGATAGACGGTCCCGATCTGGACATGGGGCCGATCGTCGGCGGCATAGATTTGCTGCATGTCGCGGCTGGACACGGGAAAAATGTCGGTGCCGGGCGTCGGGTAGCGGGTCACGCCGCGCCGGAAGCGATAGATGCGCCCGGTCAGCTTTTCCTCGTCGCCTTCGCCCAGGAAATCGATGTCCGCGACGATGCTCTTGCTCGCCTGGTCGAGGGACAGGCCGCGGACGCTGGCGATCAGCCAGCTCTTGCCGACCCGCATCTTGACCTGGCTGCCGACCTGGCCCGCCATGGCGATGCAGGGATCGGCATCCTGTCCCAGAACGGCAAGGCGCTGGGCGTCGATCAGCACCTTGGAGCTGGAACCGGCGATCTGGAACACCATGCCCATGGATTGGGCCACGTCGGCCTCTGCTGCGGCGGTGGCGACGGAGAATTCATGTGCGGCCGGCATCTGGGTCATAAGCCTATGATCGTCCCTGAAACCGGAACGCATGTCCGGTGAACAGACATCGAATACAGGGCAGAGGTAAATTTAGGCTTATCCGCCCGGCGCGGACCTGCCGGTGCCTGTCACGCCATTGGTGGCAGGTCCGGCACGGATGGTCCCGGACGGGGGAACATAGATCAAGGCTGGACATTCATCCGTCGCCACAGTCAGGATGTCTGCTTGCCCGAAACGATACCGGTCCATGGAGCGCGCCGCTCCGACGCGATCGCCATAGCCCGTGTCATCTGCATCCTGGGGGTGGTCTATGTCCATGCCTGGACGGGCCTCAACGGCGAGACCCTGGCGGCTTTGCGGGGCAGCGGACAGGATGTGCTGCGCTGGACGCTGATGGAGATATTCGGTCGCAGCGCAGTGCCGCTGCTCGGCCTGATCTCCGGCTGGCTGGTGGCGGGGTCGGGGCGAACGCGTGACTGGCCGCACCATGTGCTGCGCAAGGCGCGGACGATATTGCTGCCGATGATCCTTTGGAACATGCTGGGGATACTGTTCGTGTCGGGCGCGGCGCGGCTGCTGGGCCTGTCGGCGCCGCAGCCCCAGTCGGTCTGGTGGCTGGTGGACGAGATCATCATTCTGACGCGCAATCCCGACATCAATGTGCAGATGCCCTTCCTGCGCGACCTGTTCCTGTGCATGGTCGCCGCGCCGATCCTGGTGCGCGTTCCCGACCGGATGCTCTGGCTGGTCGCCATCGCGGCGGCGGCGGCGCATATTGCGGGGCTGGGTCCGCCGGTGCTGATGCGCGCGTCGATCCTCCTCTTCTTCACGCTGGGCATTCTGGTCCGTCGCCACGCGATCGAGGAGAGGGCGGCGCGGCTGCCCGTGATGCTGGCCGTCCTGCCCTTCGCGCTGCTGATGGGGATGCAACTCTATCGGGCCGTCAGCCTGGGTGATGGCGAATGGCCGCTGGCCCAGCGCAGCCTCGACCTGGTGGTGCGGATCGCGGCAGCGGTCGCCTTCTGGCGGTTGGCCTGGTCATTGGCGGGAACGGCGGCGCGAGGATTGTTGCTCCGGATCGAACGCTACGCCTTCTTTCTCTTTTGTTCGCACCTCATCCTGATCTGGCTCGGCGGGCCGGTGCTGGGCGCGCTGTTCGGTCCGATGGGATCGCCATTTTACCCGCTCTACCTGATCGCCCAGCCGCTGATCGTGCTGGCGGCGGTGATCCTGATCGGATCGGTACTGCGCCGGATCGCGCCAGGCGCCGCCTTCATCCTGAGCGGAGGGCGGCTCAGGCGGCGCTGACGGGTTCGCGCCCGGCCACGGCCTGCGCTGCCGCCATGGCGATGGCGAAGCTGCGCTTGCGGGCGGCGGGATCGAATATCTGCCCGGTAAGGATCAGTTCGTCGGCCTGGGTGCGGCGCAGGAAGGCGGCGATGTCCCGTTCGACATCGGCCTGGATGCCGATGCTGGACACGCTCAGGACGTCGGCCAGCATGGCCTGCGCCTGCACGGGCAGGCTGTCGAGATAGCCGGGTACCGGCGGCTGGAGCTTGCCGGGCTGGCCGGTGCGCAGGCGCACGAAGGCTTGCTGCATCGAGCTGGCCAGCAATTGCGCCTCCCCCGCATCGTCGGCGGCGAAGACATTGTAGCCGGCCATCACATAGGGATATTTCAGCTGCGCCGAGGGACGGAAATCGCGCCGATAGACCGCGATCGCCTCGTCCAGCGCGGCGGGCGCGAAGTGGGAGGCGAAGGCGTAGGGCAGACCGAGCGCGGCGGCGAGCTGCGCCCCATAAAGGCTGGAGCCGAGGATCCAGATCGGGACATCCGCGCCCGCGCCGGGTGTCGCCTGGATGCCGAGACGCTCGTCGCCCGCGAAAAAGGCCTGCAATTCCATTACGTCGCGCGGGAACTGGTCGGGGCCGCCGGCCAGATTGCGCCGGATCGCCTGCGCGACCCGCTGATCGGACCCCGGCGCGCGGCCCAGGCCCAGGTCCACGCGGCCGGGAAAGAGCGCCTCCAGCGTGCCGAACTGTTCGGCAATCAGCAGCGGCGCGTGATTGGGCAGCATGATGCCGCCCGCGCCGATGCGTATGCTGGACGTGGCATGGCCGATATGGGCCAGGACGACCGAGGTGGCCGCAGATGCGATGCCCGCCATGCCATGATGTTCGGCGACCCAGAAGCGGTGATAGCCCAGCATTTCGGCATGGGCGGCGAGATCGGCCGCGTTGGCGAGCGCGGTGGCGACATCATCGCCTTCGCGGACGGGAACCAGGTCGAGCAGGGAGAAGCGCGTCATGCCCGTCATATGGGGGCATGATTGGTTTCATTTCAATACTAAATTCAGCCGGCGCGGCCGAAACCCTGTACGGGCGCCTCGACGCGGCGGCCGAAACTGGCGGGACGCCGGGCGACCAGCGGATTGGCATCGCGATCAAGCAGCGCCATCGTCTCGGTGAAGCAGGGGCGCAAGGCGACCACTGTCTCGATCAGTTCGTCCGGTCCTTCGCGAGTTTCGACGCAGCGCCGGGCGGTCATTTCGATCTCTTCGGCCATGGCGCTGAGGCGATAGGCGCCGAACTGCGCGGATTCACCCTTCAGCGTGTGGGCTGGCGTGACAAGCGCGGCGGCATTGAGGGCGCGAAAGGATTCCTCGATGGCGTTGATCGACTTCACGCCGTCCTCGCGGAAATAGCCCAGGATGCGCAGGAAGGCCGTGCCAAGTTCGCCGCGCGTCTTGGCAAATTCGGCCCAGTTCACCAGTTCGGTCTGTTGATGAGGCACGACGCCACTCCCTTTCATGCCAAACCAGAATAGGCTTCGCGCGTAAACAGCGGGTTAAGGGCGCGCCCGAAGGCAATGGATTGCAGGCGTCAGATCGGCCGGCGCAGCGAAAAACGATGATCGCCCAGCGCCGCGAAAGTCCATTGCTGCTGCTGCGCCAGCGCGGCCAGTTCGGCCGGGGCGATCGGATCGTCCGCTTCGATGATGATGGCGTTCCGGTCCCGCATCGCGCGGGCGGCGCGCAGCGCGGGCCAGGGACATTTCATGCCCCTGGCGTTCACGGTCAGCGCGTCGCCGTCACTTGGTGCCATAGGGATTCTTGGCGCTGCGCAGCGTCAGCCGCACCGGCACCGCGCCGAAACCGAGTTCCTTGCGGATGCCGTTCACCAGATAGCGGCGATAGCTTTCGGGGAGTTCGTCGAGCCGGGTGCCGAACAGCACGAATGTCGGCGGGCGCGTCTTGTTCTGGGTGATGTAGCGCAGCTTGATCCGCTTGCCGCCCGGTGCGGGGGGCGGATTGGCCTCCAGCGCGCGTTCGAACCAGCGGTTCAGCACGCCGGTCGAGATGCGCTGGGACCAGGCGGTGCGGGTTTCGAAGGCGACATGGATCAGGTCGTCCAGCCCCTTGCCGGTCGCCGCGGACACGGTCATGATCGGCACGCCGCGCACCTGCGCGAGGCCATCGGACAGCGCCTGCTTGATGCCCTGATAGAGGGCCGAGCCATTTTCCACCGTGTCCCATTTGTTGAGCGCGATGACGAGGGCGCGGCCTTCCTCCAGCACCTTGTCGGCGATGCGGAGATCCTGGGCTTCGAGGCCGCGGGTCGAATCGAGCAGCAGCACCACGACTTCGGCAAAGTTCACCGCGTTCAGGCCGTCCGAAACCGCCAGCTTTTCCAGCTTGTCCTGCACCTTGGCGCGCTTGCGCATCCCGGCCGTGTCGATCAGGCGGACGGGGCGCTCGACGCCCTCCCGGCTCGTCCAGCTCCAGTCGACGGCGATGCTGTCGCGGGTGATGCCCGCTTCCGGGCCTGTCAGCAGCCGGTTTTCGCCCAGCAGCCTGTTGATGAGCGTGGACTTGCCGGCATTGGGCCGGCCGACGATGGCGAGCTTGAGCGGCGCGCTCTCGTCATCCTCGTAAAATTCCTTCTCATATTCCTCGCCATCTTCCCGCTCCAGATGCGGGAGCAGCGCCTGGAACAGATCGGCCATGCCCTGGCCATGTTCGGCGGAAAAGGGGATGGGTTCGCCCAGTCCCAGGCTGAAGGCCTCCATGACGCCAGGTTCGGCCGCCTTGCCCTCCGCCTTGTTGGCGACGAGCACGACGGGGGCGTCGCCTTCGCGCAGCCAGCGGGCGATTTCCTCGTCCAGCGGGGTGATGCCCGCGCGCGAATCGATCAGGAACAGGGCGACGTCGCAATTCTCGACCGCCGCCTGGGTCTGCATCCGCATCCGGCCGGGCAGGGACTGGGGGTCTTCATCCTCATAGCCGGCGGTGTCGATGATGGTGAAGTCGAGGCCCAGCAGGTGCGCCTCGCCCTCGCGCCGGTCGCGGGTCACGCCGGGCTGGTCGTCGACCAGCGCCAGCTTCTTGCCGACCAGCCGGTTGAACAGGGTGGACTTGCCCACATTGGGACGTCCGACGATCGCTACCGTGGGCAGCATGGCCCGCATTCCTTCCAAAATCATAGTCTGCGATAAAAGCAGTGCTCCTGCGAAGGCGGGAGCCCGGTCCGTTTGCCGGAACCGGCCCCCCGCCTTCGCAGGAGCACGCTTAGCATGTTTGTCGTTCTTAGCGGAACGCCGTCAATTTTCCATCGTCGGCCAGCACATAGAGCATATTGTTGGCGACGATGGGGGAGAGCGACATCGACCGGTCCATGTCCACGCTCGACTGGACGGCGCCCGTCGTCGGGTCGACATAGACCATTTCGCCGCGCGTCGACACCACGATCAGCCGGTTGCCGGCCAGCACCGGGCCGGTCCAGCGGATCGCCTTGTCCTTCTTCTTTTCCTTCTGCCAGCGGCGCAGCTGGCTGACCCAGCGGATCTTGCCGGTGGCGCGCGCGACGCAAAGCAGCCGGGCGTCGCTGGTAACGGCGAACACCCATTCGCCCACGACCGCAGGGGTCGAGATGCCGGCGATGTTGATTTCCCAGAGGCGCTGGCCGCTGGTGAGTTCATAGCTGGCCATGCGGCCGCCCTGGCCGATGGCGAAGACGCGGCCGCGATCGATCACCGGATCGGCGTCGATGTCGGTCAGCGTGGCGACCGCCGTCGAGATGCTGGTGCGCGACAGCGCATCGCCCCACAGGCTGCGACCATTTTCATAGCGATAGGCGGTGATTTCGCCCGAGCTGTAGCCCGCGATCACCGTCCCCTGCGCGGCGGCGGGCGCGGCGACGCCGAAAATGCCCGTCACCTGCAACGTGCCGCTGTCGGTCCACTGGGTTTCGCCGTCGCTCTGGTTGAGCGCGAAGATCTGGTTGTCCTGGCCCATGACGTAGACATGGCCATTTTCCAGCGTCGGTGCGCCGCGCAGCGGGCCGCCGGGATGCTTTTTCCACACGATGGCGCCATCGGCCGCATTCAGCGCGAACACGTCGCCAAGGCCGGTGCTGGCGAACACCCGGTCGCCCAGGACGCTGACGCCGCCGCCGAACAGGGTGCGGCCGTTGCCCTTGCCCTCCGAAGGGAGGTTGGTCTGCCACAATTTCGCGCCGCTTGCGGCATCCAGGGCGATGACATGCGCGCCGGCATCGGTCACGAACAGCTTGCCGCCGGCCACGACCGGCGACGCGGCGAGCCGGGCCTGGGGCGAACTGCCCTCGATCGAGGTGGTCCAGACCTGGGTGGGCGAGCCGCCGAGCGAGACATGGCCCATCGCCTTGGACGGATCACCGCCCGGCTGCGACCAGCTTTCGTTGACATAGGGGGCAGGCAGGCTGACCGGCACGTCGGCCAGCGACGGTTCGACCTCGACACCCTGTTCGTTGGTCAGGATCGAGACGCGGTTGCCCACCACCGGGGTCTTGGGGCCCCCCTTCTTGCCGCCGACGATGCCGCAGCCCGCGAGCAACGCGATCATCGCCGCGATGGTCACGGTGCGCCCAACCGGCGCCAGGCTCTTCATGCTCACCATCTGCTCGCTTATCCTTCGCTCGGCTCAGCCGGAATCTCGACCGCGTCGATACCCATGACGCCCGCCATCTGACGGGCGCGTGAACGGATCGATTGCGGCACATTGGCGTCCTTCGCCATGGCGGCGAACATCGGCCCGGCCAGGTCGGTCTTGCCCATTTTCATATAGGCGATGGCGACCAGTTCGCCCGCGCTGCCGAACCAGGGCGCGCCCTCGACCGCCAGCGGCTTCAGCCGGTCCACCACCTGCTGGGGCTTGAGGCTGTCATATTCCAGCGCGGTCTGGCGGATCAGTGCCAGGTCGCGATAGGGCTGATCGAGGCCGGTGTCGGCCGCCATGGCGCTGTAGACGGCGATCGCGCCCTTGGCATCGCCCTTGCGCGCGGCGGCACCGGCCTTCGTCAGCAGGGCCGATGCGCGATAGCCCGGCTGGCTGGCCTTGGTCAGGGCGTCCAACTGCCTGGCGTCGGGCGTGCCGCCCCCGGCTGCGGCGGTCAGCACGGCGTCCATCTGTTCGGACACGGCTTCCGACTGGATCTTGCTGTAATGCTGCCAGTAGAGCCAGCCGCCAAATGCCGCGAGGCCAAGGACGATGACGACCAGCAGGGCACGGCCATAGCGCTGCCAGAAGGTCAGAAGCTGGTCCTGGCGGACCGCCTCGTCGACTTCGCGCATGAAGGCTTCGCTGTTTTGCGGCGTAAGTGCCACGGGAATCTCCGAGAAATGCAGCAGAAATCTCTGCCGGAAGGCGCGATCAATAGCGGCGCTTATGCCACAGGCAAATCATATTTTGGGCCGGTAGACCTGTTCGTCGGTCGGAAAGGCGCGGCTGCGCACGTCCGCGGCATAGCGCTCGGCGGCATTGCTGATCGTTTCGGCGATATTGTCATACCGCTTCACGAAGCGCGGCACCCGTTCGAACATGCCCAGCATGTCCTCCGCCACCAGCACCTGCCCGTCGCAGCGGGCCGATGCGCCAATGCCGATCACCGGCACGTCGACGCTGGCGGTGATGATGTCCGCCAGTTCCTCCATCACGCCTTCGACGACCATGGAAAAGGCGCCGGCGGCGGCCACGGCGCGGGCGTCGCCCAATATCTTGGCATGTTCTTCCTGGCTCTTGCCGCGCGCACCATAACCGCCCAACGCGTTCACCGCCTGGGGGGTCAGGCCGATATGGGCCATCACCGGGATGCCGCGCTGGCTGAGGAAGCGGATCGTATCCGCCATGGCTTCGCCGCCTTCCAGCTTGACGGCGGCGGCGCCGGTTTCGGCCATGATCCGGCTGGCGCTGGCGAACGCCTGGGCGGGCGATGCCTCATAGCTGCCGAAGGGCATGTCGACGATGACGACGCTGTGATAGCTGCCGCGCACCACTGCCGCGCCATGGGCGATCATCATGTCGAGCGTGACCGGCAGGGTCGATGGCAGCCCATAGATCACCTGGCCCAGCGAATCGCCGACCAGCAGCATGTCGCAGTGCGGATCGAGCAACTGCGCCTGCCGCGCGGTATAGGCCGTCAGCATCACCAGCGGCGTGTCCGTCTTCCCTTCGAACTTGCGTCGCTGGATGGCGGGCACGGTCAGGCGCTTCATCGGCGCGGGCGTGGGATTGGCGCGGCTGGTCGCGGTGTCGATCGTGAAGGTCGTGGACATGGAGGCGCTCTACCCCAGCAAGGGGCGGGGCGCAAATATCGGAAGGGGGCGCGGCGCGGATATGCCGCTCCCGACCTTTGCGGGTTGTGGGCGCGGCAAGCCGTGCCCGTTGTTCCAGTTTGTGGGCGCGGCAAGCCGCGCCCACGGGGGTGAGCCCTCAGAAATCGACCTTGAGCGTCAGGCCATAGGTGCGCGGGTCGCCTGGCTGGCCGGCGATCAGGCCGGTGTTGCCCGGCGTCGTCGCCAGCACTTCCATATAATTCTGGTCGAAGATGTTGCGGACCCAGCCATAGACGTTCAGCCCGTCGCTGTTGCGGAAGCCGAGGCGCAGATTGTTGAGGCTGTAGCCCTTGATGTCCATGTAGACGGAGCGCGAGGCGTTGGACGAGAAGGTCGATCGGTAGCTGCCGTCCCAGCCGATATAGAATTGCCCTTCGCCACCCAGCAACGCGGTCGGCACGTTGAATTCGACGCCATAGGACAGCGAATATTTCGAGATGCCGGGCAGCAGCTGGCCGGAAATATCGCAGACAGCCGGGCTGACCGCGCCCGGCACGCCCGGCGCGCCCGGCGTTGCCCCGCTATTGCCGCCGGACAGTTCGGGCGGGCAGGGGGCGTTGGTGAACTTGCGATATTTGGGATCGGTGTAGGCGCCGCTGACATAGGCGTTGACGCGATCGGACGGGCGGATCGAGAAATCGGCCTCGATGCCGCGCACCCGCACCTTGTCCGCATTGGCGAGATAGCCGCGCAGCACGCTGTTCTGGCCATTGTTCACGATCGCCTGATAATCCTCGATCTCGGTCCAGAAGCCGGTGAGGTTGAGCGTCGCCCGCTTGTCCCAGAACTGGGTCTTGAGGCCGATTTCGAAATGATTGACCTTTTCCGGCTTCACCGTCGCGACGTCGAGTTGCGGATTGCCCGCAGCGTCGAGCGGCACGCCGTTAAGGTTGATGCCGCCCGACTTGAATGCCCGCGAATAGGTGGCATAGCCCATCACATCGTCGCTGAATTCATAGGCGGCGGTGAAGTCGTAGGACAGGTTCCAGTCGCTGAAACTGGCCTCGAACGACTGGGGCGCCAGCACACCGCGCTGCGCGACGATCCAGGGATCGGTGCTGGCGAAGGTGACGAGCTGGCGCGTGCCGTTGGACGCTGTGCCGGTCACGACCGAATCATAGCTGCCCTTCTTCTTGTCATAGTTGAGGCGCAAGCCCGGCTGGAGGCTGAGACGATCGGTGACATGCCAGGTCAACTGGCCGAACAGCGCGGCGCTGGTATTCTTGAGGCGAATGTCATTCTCGGCGGTAAGCCCGTTCAGCACGGCCGGGTTGCGCGACAGCGAACTGGTCGGGTTGAGCAGCCAGGCGCTGGCGTCCGCGCCCTGGACCTGGCTGCCGGTGGTGTGGATCGTCTGGTGGAAGCCGAAGGCGCCGACCACGAAGTCGATCGTCTCCCCTTCCTGCGCATAGCGCAGTTCCTGCGTCCATTGCTTCTGCTGGGTCGGGTTCTGCGACCTGGTGGTGACGTCGAGACCGGTGAAGTCGCGGTCGTTGGACGGTTGCCAGTCCCAGTAGCGATAGGCGGAGACGGATGTCAGCGTGCCCCCGCCCAGATCCCATTCGGCGCGCAGCGATGCGCCGCCCATCTCGTTGCGGGCCTTCAGCTGCGCGTCGAGGTCGGTCAGCCGGTCATAGGGGTTGGTGCTGGGCACCTGATAGCCGAGCGATGCGGTCAGCGCCGGATACTGGCGATTCGCGGCGCGCTGGGTGGAGCCATAGCCGGCGTAGATCTGCGCGCAGCAGACCGGATTCTGGAGATTATAGTCGCCCGCCAGGGTGATGTTCAGAGTGTCGGTCGCCTTCCAGAGCAGCGAGCCCTTGAGGCCCAGGAAATCCTGGCTGTTCACATGCTGGTTCGACGCGACATTGTAGATCGTGCCCTGGCGGTCGGTGACGGACGCGCCGATGCGGATGGCAAGGCGGTCGGTGATCGGGCCGGACACGGTCGCCTTGGCCTGCTTGAAATTGAGATTGCCGACCGAAATCTCGGCCTTGCCCTCATAGCTGAAACTGGGTGCGCGGGTCGTGATGTTGATCGCGCCGGCGGTAGTGTTCTTGCCATAGAGCGTGCCTTGCGGGCCGCGCAGCACTTCCACCTGCTCGATGTCGACGAAGTCCAGCGTCGCGGCGGCGACGCGGTTATAATAGACCTGGTCGATATAGATGCCGACGCCCTGCTCGATGCCGTCATTGGTGAGGCCCAGCGGAGCGCCGATACCGCGGATGTTGATCGAGCTGTTGCGCGGGTTGGTGGAGTAGAATTGCAGCGTCGGCTGCAACTGCGTCAGCCGCTGTATATTGTAGCTGCCGGTCTGCTCGATCGCTTCGCTGTTAAGCACCGAGACGGAGAGTGGCACGTCCTGCAATTCTTCCGCACGGCGGCGCGCCGTGACGACGATGGCGCCGCCGACAATGTCGTTTTCGGCCTGTTGTGGCGTGGCTTCCTGCGCGTGAGCGGCAGGTATGGTCAAGGATGCGCTCGCGACGCTCGCGAGCAACAGGAAACGCGCAATCATGATAGTCCCCTTCCGGCTGTCCGGTGGTTGATGATCGCGGCATTTCCGGTGGTCCGGTCAAAGCCGTTGGTCTTTACGGGAATGACAGGCGTCTTGCGATGCGGCTCACCCCCTTCAAGCCGCATGAGCCGTTTCTTTGCGGCCCCCCTGGAATATCTTGCCCCCGTGCCGCCTTCAGGCGGTCAGGCGCGTTTTTTCGGTCACGTCGATCTGCACCACGCGCGCGTCATGGACGGTCAGCGTGATCGATCCGAAGCGCAGATCCTGCAGCACGTCGCGGACCTTTTCGATGCTGGCGATAATGTCGATCCGGGGCGCTTCGGCGCGTCCGTTGCGATAGTCGATCGGTCGTTGTTCAGTCATGGACACCTCTTGGCGGTCTATTATCTCAACTCAAAAAGTAGACAAAGAAAGAAAAATAGGGGGCGGGCAAGTTTGTCTTGTCCCACCCGGAAAGCTTAGCCCTGAACGTGCATCTCCTGCGTCCCGCGGCGAGCCGCCGTGGGACGGATGGCGGGCAGGCCCGGATCGGCGCTCGCCGCGCGGGTCTGCGCGTCATCGATCAGTCGGTCGAGCAGCGATTGGCCGAATTGCCAGTCGCCCAGTCCGGAATCGGCGTTGATGTGGCCGCAATATCCCGCATCGACGAACTGGCTGCCCCAATATTTGCCCATGCTGTGCGCCCGTTCGAAGAAGATATAGGGATCGTCCCGGCTCGCCACGAGGATTGACGGGAAGGGGAGTTGCGACCGTGGCACCGGGCCGAAATTGCCGATCATGTCGGGGGTTTCGACCCGGTCGCAATCGGGCGGGGCAACCAACAGGGCGCCCGTCACAGGCCAGCCATAGGCCTGGCTCTGAAGCGCGCCCCACCAGGCGACCGTGATGCAGCCCAGACTGTGGGCGGCCAGGATCACCGGCCCGTCAATCTCTCGGATCGCGGCATCGAGCCGCGTGACCCAGGCGTTGCGGTTAGGGCTGGACCAGCGGCCGAGGTCGACCCGCTCGCAGTCGCCGCGCGTCGTTTCCCAATTGGTCTGCCAATGGCCCGGACCGCTATTGTTGAGGCCCGGAACGGTCAGAACGACCGGTGGCCTTGTCCTGCTCGTATGTCCGAATCGGTCCATGATGGATTCTCCTCATCCTCGTTTTCGAGGACCGAGATAACTCTATTTTTAGAGTAGACAAATGGCAAGCGACAAAATGTGTCGAAATATGGGCGATCGGAGGGCGACCTGCCGCAATGGAAAAAGGGGCGCGCGATCCGCGGATCGCGCGCCCCTTTCTTGGGGCCGTCCGCCTGCCTTACCAGGGGTAGATCAGGCCATAATATTGATAGACGTTGCGGCCATAGCCATCGTCATAATCGGGCCGTTCATCGGCCATGTGACGGGGTGCATCGTCGAGCAGCTTCTTGTCCAGGTCGACCACATAGCCGCCCTTGTCGACATCATAGGTCAGCATCGACCAGGGCAGCGGATAATGGTCATGCCCCATGCCCAGGAACCCGCCAAAGGACAGGACCGCATAGCGCACCTGCCCGCTGCGCTTTTCCACCATGAAATTGGAAATCTTGCCCAGCCTTTCGCCCTGGCGGTTGTAGACGGCGGTGCCTTCGACCCGGTCGGATGCGATCAGGTCGCTGCGATTTTCCATCGTCAGGTCATTCATTGTCACTCTCCTGCATGAATTTCTCTATTCTATCGCAACCATGGGGAGCCGCCGGGGTTCCTCCGCTTCACCACAAGGAGCTACGGCCATGAAGATTAATCGCAGCGGATCGGCGGTCTGGACGGGCGGTCTGAAGGACGGGAAGGGCGCGATCTCGACCCAGAGCGGCGCGCTCGACGCCTATCCCTATGGTTTTGCGACGCGTTTCGAGGGGATGCCGGGCAGCAATCCGGAGGAGTTGATCGCGGCGGCCCATGCCTCCTGCTTCACCATGGCGCTCTCGCTGATCCTGGGCGAGGCGGGGCTGACGGCGGAGAAGATGGAGACGAATGCCGTGGTGACGCTGGAGCAGCAGGAGGGCGGTTTTGCCGTCACCGCCAGCCGGCTGACGCTCAAGGCGACGATTCCCGGCGCGGACGACGAGACGTTCCAGGATCTTGCCGCCAAGGCGAAGGCGAACTGTCCCATTTCCAAGCTGTTGAAAGCCGAGATCAGCCTGGATGCCGAGCTGCTGAGCTGACCGCCGGCTGCCTGGCGCGGACATGCTCGCGCCAGGCGATATAGAGGCCGCTGGCGATGATCAGGGTCGCGCCGATCCAGGTCGTCGCCATCGGCCAGTTCTCCCCGATCGCCACGCCCAGCAGCGTGGTCCAGATGATGGCGCTGTAATCCATCGGCAGCACCACCGAGACCGGTGCCCAGCGCAGCGCGGCGGTCAGGCAGAGCTGGGCGATCCCGCCGAACAGGCCGATCAGCAGCAGCAGCCCCCAGGTGAGAGCGTCGTGCGCCTGCGCGAAAAAGGGCATGGCGATCCCCAGAGGGATCATCGACAGGGCGGTGAACCAGAAGACGACGACGCCCGCCGCCTCGGTGCGCCCCAGTTCGCGCAGCACCAGGCTGACACAGGCGGTGGCGAAGGCCGCGGCGATGGCGACGGCGACGCCCTGCAGGGGGAAATGGCCGGCGTCGGGGCGGATCATCACCAGCACGCCGGCAAAGCCGATCAGCACCGCGCTCCAGCGATGGATACCAGTCGCCTCGCGCAGGATCAGGGCTGACAGGATCGTGCCGAAAATCGGCATGGTGAAGCCGATGGTCGCCGCTTCCGCAGGAGGCAGCAGGATATAGGACAGGAAATTGAGCAACATGCCGGTCAGGCCCAGCATCATGCGGCTGGCATGGACGCCGATGCGGCGGGTGCGGACGCTATGGAGGCCGCCGGCCATCGCGACCCAGACCAGGACGATCGGCAACGCCAGCGCCTGTCGATAGAAAAGCGATTCCACCACATGCACGCCGCGCTGGCTGGCCAGCCGCACCATGACGAACATCACCGACAGACAGATGACGGCGGTCAGGCGCAGGGCGATGGCGAACAGCGGGCGATGGGGGCGGGCGGAAGCGGTCACGCCCCCGCCTTAACCCCGTTCCGCCAGCGTGCAAGGCAAAGGGCGGTCAGGCCGCCGGCTTGCGGAATTTGAGCGTCATCCGGTCGCTTTCGCCGATGGCGAGATATTTGTCCTTGTCGACATCCTTCTGGCTGAGCGTCGGCGGCAGAGTCCAGACCCCCTTGGGCCAGTCGGCCGTGTCCTTCGGATTGGCGTTCACTTCCGACGCGCCGACATATTCGAAGCCGGCCGCCTCCGCGATGCGGCGGATGGTCGACACCTTGAGATAGCCGCTGCTTTTTTCGAGCGCGCTGTCGCGGTCCTCGGGCAGGCGATGGTCGACCACGCCCAGCGTGCCGCCGGGCTTGAGCATGGCGAAGAAGGCCTGGAAGGTCGCTGCCTCGCTGCCGTTCATCACCATGTTGTGGACGTTGCGGAAGGTGAGAACCGTATCCACGCTGCCGGCCGGGATGGTGGCGCTGTCCTCCGGATAGGCGACGAGCTTCACCTTGCCATAGACGTCGGGCTTGGCGGCGAGGAAATTGCGGTAGCCATCCAGGTAGCGGCCGGTCGGCTGGAGCGCGTAGAATGTGCCCTTCCCGCTCAGCAGCGGCGCCAGGATTTCCGTATACCAGCCGCCGCTGGGGCTGTATTCGACCACCGTCTGCCCCGGCGTGACGCCGAAAAAGGCGAGGGTTTCGGCCGGGTGGCGATATGTGTCGCGTGCCACATTGGCCGGCGTGCGGCTGGGGGCGGCGATTGCGGCGGCGATCGGACCGGCGGCGGCCTGATGATGGCCGGCATGTTGGGCGATGGCGCCGCCGAGCGGCACGATCAGGGCGGCGGCGGCAAGCAGGGCGGAAAGGCGCATCGTTCATCCTCTCGACTGGGGAGTGGATGATGTGCCGTCGGCGCGCCAGCGGCGCAAGGGGCGGCGGGTGCGAATGCGCCCGCCAGCCACATTAACTTACAGACCGGCCGTTACGGGCGGGTCGTCACAGGCAGGCTTCGAGGAAGGGCTGGTCGAAACCGAACATGCGCGCCTTGTCCAGCGTGTAGGGGCGCAGGCCCATGGAGCGATATTCGCCCACGATCTTTCCGCTGTCGTCCTCATCATGATATTCGAACTTGAACAGTTCCTGGGTGACGATGACGTCGCCTTCCATGCCGATCACCTCGGTCACGTTGGTGACGCGGCGCGAGCCGTCGCGCAGGCGCTTCACCTGCACGATCAGGTCGACCGAATCGGCGATCTGCTTGGAAATGGCCTCCTTAGGAATCTTGATGTCGCCCATCAGGATCATGTTCTCCATACGGCCCAGGCACTCGCGCGGGCTGTTGGAGTGGAGCGTGCACATGGACCCGTCATGGCCGGTGTTCATCGCGGCGAGCAGGTCGAAACATTCCGCGCCACGAATTTCGCCCAGGATGATGCGGTCCGGGCGCATGCGCAGGGCGTTTTTGACGAGATCGCCGATGGTGATCGCACCTTGCCCCTCCAGGTTCGGCGGGCGGGTTTCGAGCGGCAGCCAGTGCGGCTGTTGCAGGCGAAGTTCCGCCGCGTCCTCGATGGTCAGTACGCGCTCGCCCGGATCGATCATCTTCGACAGGGCGTTGAGCATGGTGGTCTTGCCCGAGCCGGTACCGCCCGAGATGACGATGTTGAAGCGGCAGGCGCCCGCTATCTTGAGCGCGGTAGCCATCTTGGGGCTCATCGCGCCCCATTGGGCGAGCATGTCGATGGTGATCGGCTTGGCCGAGAATTTACGGATCGAGATGGCGGTGCCGCGCAGGCTGAGCGGTGGCACGATCACGTTGACGCGGCTGCCGTCGGGTAGACGGGCGTCGGCCAGCGGCGTGGTCTGGTCGACCCGGCGGCCAACCTTGTTCACGATGCGCTGGGCGATCTGGAACAGATGCTCTTCATCGCGAAACTTGATCGGCGCGATCTGGAGCTTGCCCTTCTTTTCGATATATGTCTGGTCCGGGCCGTTGACCATGATGTCGCTGACATCCGGGTCGGCCAGCAATTCCTCGAGCGGGCCAAGGCCCAGCAGTTCGTCGACAAGCACTTTTTCCAGCGCGAACTGTTCGCGCCGGTTGAGGGTCAGCTTCAGTTCCGCCAGCACCTCCATGATGATCGGGCGGAATTCCTCCGCCAGTTCATCCTTGGTGAGGGTCGCGGCCGCCTCGGGGTCGACGCGCTCCAGCAGGCGGGGCAGCACCTGCTCCTTGATCTTGTGTACGCTCGCCTCGAACCCCTGCGGCCCGGCGTCGGGCACATGCTCCGCATTGGCGCGTTCGGACAGACGCGACATGGCGTCGGCATTGCGCTGCATCTGGCTGGTGGGCGCGGACAGCGGATCGAACGGCGAGTCGCCCGGCAGCGACGCGATGTCGAGCGGTGGGAACTGGTCGCCGCCGCGCGGCGCTTCTTCCCGCGGTGCCGTACCGCCCTGCATGGGCCGGGCCACGCCGAAGCCGGGCTTTATCCCGGCAGGTCCATTCTTCCGTCCAAAGGCGCTCATAGGTCTCCGCCGCAATTTTTTGTGACTGGCCTGCGAACCCGAGCGGGCCGGTCCTCTATGGTGAAGGTGAATAGGATCGAAACTTTGATAAATGGCTAATGGGCCGGCACGGGCCGCGCAGGGGCGGTCACGAAGCGGGGGTCCGCGCCGAACCAGCCGCCGACCCAGCGCCCGCCGGTCAACAGACCGCGGCCCTGGGGGGTGATGTGGATGCGGCCATCCAAGACCGCGATATTGCCCGACAGTCGCTGTTCCGCGATGCGCCGGTCGATCTGGCGCATGTCGCCCAGATATTCGCGCAGATAGACGCGCTCCAGCCCCTGCGCGTCGAGTTGCCCGTCCTGCGCCTCGATCCGGGCGAGCAGGAACATGGTAATGGAGCGGTCGAACGTGACCGGAAAGACGATCAGAAAGCTGATGTTGAACGCCAGCGACAGGGCGACGGCGCCGACGGCCGTGGACAGGTCGAGCATCGGCGCCCGCCGTGCCGCCAGTGCCATCAGCGCACCCAGCAGGAGCGCGCCCATGAAGGCGACCAGCACGCCGCGATAGAAGAGCAGGGGGATCGACCCCAGCAGGGGCGAGGCGATCAACGCCAGGTAGAGGAGGAAGCCGCCGGCCAGCGCGATCAGATAGACAAGGGCCAGTCCGCCAAGGCGCCGTAGCAGGGGTTTCATGGCCGGATGTCCTTGACCGAAACCAGGCAGGCGAGCGGTTCCCGGACGCGGCAGCGCAGGCCTGGCGGAGGGCCGTTCCCGTGTCGCCAGATCGGGTCCACCGAGGCGAACAGGAGGTGGTCGACACCGGCCCCTGCCGCCCGGCGGCGCATTTCGGCAGCTGGGACCGGCCGCTCGAAGATCGGGCGCAGCACCGCGATCCGTTGTTGCACGGCCTCCGTCGGTGCGCCGAACAGATTGGCTTCGCGATCGGACACGCCCGTGCGCTGCACGCCGTAAAGCCCGAAGTTGAAGATGCGACGGTGCAGCGCCGGATTATGCTGGATCACGTCGCGTGCCGGGAAAAGGCGTGCCGCCCGTTCGTAGACACGCCGCTGGTCGTCATCGTCGGCGCGAGGACTGATCAGTTCGCTGAAACTGGTTTCGACATAGAGCGGCCTGATGAACCGCAGACCGACGACATCCCATGCGACGGCCAGCAAGCCGAGTGCCAGCAAGATGCACATCCTGGGATGATCGCGCAGCCGAGGCGTCGGGCCTTGCAGCCAGGCGGCAGTCCAGACCATTGCAGCGCACTGCGCAAACCAGATCGATCGCCAGGCCAGATCGTTGTTGATGATCGTGGATTTCAGGAAGCTGGCGACCAGCAGCGACGACAGGGCGCTCGCGGCCAACAAGGTCTGGACGATGGTGCGCGAACGGAACGGCCCGGATCGCAGCCAAAGTACGGCCCCGACAGCAAAGATACCGAACTCCATGCCATAATTGAGGGGCAGCAACGCCAGATGCAACAATGTCCAGGCGCCGCCTTCCGGAAGCAGGACGGTGAAGGGGCGGACGGTCAGCGCGATCGGCAATCCGCTGTCGTGGCGGAAGCTGATAAGGTCGATGATCTGCATTGCAGCCATCGCCAGTGCGACAATGCCTGCGAAGGGCAGCATCGGGTCGCGCCGGATGAGCGCCAGACAGCCCCAGCCGACGAACACCGGCGCGATTGTCAGCATGATCCAGACCGACGATCCGAAGCATGTGGCTATGCCTATGCCGGCCGCGGCCGCCAGTGCCCAACGTTCGGACCGATCCGATTCCTGCGCGCGCGCCAGCAACAGCATTGCGCCCCATGCCGCAACCATCGCGGTCAGATGATGGGGTACCCAGAGCGTCGATCGAACCGCGAAATCGACCGCGGTATTCCACCAGTCGCTTTGCGATTCGAGCTTGCCGGTCGCCAGCACGCGCAGCAGCATCATGATGAGGTCTGCGCCCGAGACGAAGCAGAAGAGCAGGATCAGGCGCATGAAGGCGCGGTTGCGGGCGGGATGGATCAGGCCGCCATCGACAGCTATCCGCCAAAGCAGCGATGGGAAGGCAAGGCCTGCCCAGAAGGCAGCGCCCGCGAACGCCATGCGCGCGTTGATGAATGTTTCGTTCGACCAATGGATCGCGGCGGACCACAGATAGAAATAATAATAATAGCCGACATAGCCGGGCCGGGCGAAGAAGGGATCGGCGAAGGGCAGCCCTTCGCGCGCGATCGCGCCCGTGACTGCCGCATGTTTCACCAGATCAAGGTCGAGCAGCGACTGGTTGAGCGCCCCGCCGATGCTGAAATCCACGAAGACGAAGGCGACGATGCCGGCCCATAGCGCGATCAACGGCACGGCGATCGACCATCCGGCATCCCGCGCCGGGATCAGCAGGCGGGCCTGCGGCAATGCGAACAGGGCCAGTGCGGCATGGAGGCCGGCCATGGCGATCATGCCGCCGCCGCGCACCAGGAGCGCGTCGATCGCGGGCAACAGCGTCACCGCCAGCAGGAGCGACCAGCCCAGCCGGTTCCACCCAGTGCCGCAGCGCATGTCGATCCGATCGAACAGGCGGGCGATGCCGGCGCCGGGCAGCAGCATCCAGCCGATGCCGAGCAGCATGGCGAGGACAAGGCCGATGCCGTCCGCCAGCAGCGGTGGGGTCAGCCCGTCATGCATGACGCCCGAGCCTCCGGACGCACGCAGGGCAGGAGCCGACCGGCCCGAATCCATCGATCAACTTGCTGGCTGCACCTGGTCGCATCGTCCCCATGACTAGGGCGAGAGGGTAAATGTCTGTTTAACCCTGGGCGAAGGCTGCGAATGGGAAGGGCAATGACCCGGAAACGCAGATGGGGCGACCTGCTCGTGCAGGTCACCCCATCTGCGATCAGTCCGTCGACCGGTCAGCCGATCGGTTCAGCCGACATGTTCGGCTAGAACCGTCAGACCCTTTTCATTCACCTCGGCGAAACCGCCCTGCACCGGAATGACTTCCGGCGCGGCGCCGGCGCTGCTGAAGATCTGGATCGCGCCGTCGCGGACGGTCGACATGAAGGGTGCATGGCCTTCCAGCACGCCGAAATCGCCATCGGTGCCGGGAACGACCACCTGCCAGACTTCCTCCGAACGGACGAGCTTTTCCGGGGTCACGAGTTCGAAATGCAGTGCCATTTTCTAATCCTCAAACCCCTCTCCCATCGGGAGAGGGAGGGGCCCGCCGCGAAGCGGTGGGAGGGTGAGGGCGATAAACCGCCGATGCTCACCCTCGTCCAACTCCGACTAGCCGGCAGACCGGCAAGTCTGCGTATCCTTCTCCCGCTGGGAGAAGGACATCAGCTTATGCCGCTTCGGCCGCCAGCTTCTTGGCCTTCTCGACCGCCTCGTCGATGCCGCCGACCATGTAGAAGGCGTTTTCGGGCAGATGGTCATATTCGCCTTCGACCACGGCCTTGAACGAGCGGACGGTGTCCTCGATCTGGACGAACTTGCCGCTGATGCCGGTGAAGACTTCGGCGACGTGGAAGGGCTGCGACAGGAACTTCTGGATCTTGCGCGCGCGGGCAACGGTCAGCTTGTCCTCTTCCGACAGCTCGTCCATGCCCAGGATCGCGATGATGTCCTGAAGCGACTTGTACTTCTGCAGGATCGACTGGACCGCGCGGGCGGTATCATAATGTTCCTGACCCACGGTGCGCGGTTCCAGAACGCGGCTGGTGGAGTCGAGCGGATCGACCGCCGGGTAGATGCCCAGTTCCGAAATCGCACGGTTGAGAACCGTGGTGGCGTCAAGGTGCGCGAAGCTGGTGGCCGGCGCCGGGTCGGTCAAGTCGTCCGCGGGGACGTAGACGGCCTGCACCGAGGTGATCGAACCCTTGTTGGTCGACGTGATGCGCTCCTGCAGCGCGCCCATGTCGGTCGACAGGGTCGGCTGATAGCCCACGGCCGAAGGAATACGGCCGAGCAGAGCCGACACTTCCGCGCCCGCCTGGGTGAAGCGGAAGATGTTGTCGACGAAGAACAGCACGTCCTGGTTTTCGACGTCGCGGAAATATTCGGCGATCGTCAGGCCCGACAGGGCGACGCGCGCACGGGCGCCCGGCGGCTCGTTCATCTGGCCATAGACCAGGGCGACCTTGGAGCCTTCGCTGATCGCGTTGCCGTCGGCGTCCTTGGCGATGACGCCCGCGTCGAGGAATTCGTGATAGAGGTCGTTGCCCTCGCGGGTCCGCTCACCCACGCCCGCGAACACCGAGGTGCCGCCATGGCCCTTCGCGATGTTGTTGATCAGTTCCTGGATGAGCACGGTCTTGCCGACGCCCGCGCCGCCGAACAGGCCGATCTTGCCGCCCTTCGCATAGGGGGCGAGAAGGTCGATGACCTTGATGCCGGTGACGAGGATCGAGCTTTCGGTCGACTGGTCGACGAATTCGGGAGCCTTGGCGTGGATCGGCGACTTGAGCTCGGTGGCGACCGGGCCGCGCTCATCGATCGGTTCGCCGACGACGTTCAGGATGCGGCCGAGCGTGGCCGGACCGACGGGCACGCTGATCTGGGCGCCGGTGTCCGTGACTTCCTGGCCGCGGGTGAGGCCGTCGGTCGAGTCCATCGCGATGGTGCGGACGGTGTTCTCACCCAGATGCTGGGCGACTTCCAGCACCAGCCGCTGGCCATTGTTGCTGGTTTCCAGCGCCGAGAGAATGAACGGAACCGTATCGGGGAAGGTCACGTCGACGACAGCGCCGATGACCTGCGAAATGCGGCCTACATTGTTGGTGGTTGCCATGACTTCTGTCCTTGCCTGCACTTAGAGGGCTTCGGCGCCCGAGATGATTTCGACCAGTTCGGTGGTGATCGCGGCCTGGCGGCTGCGGTTATACTGAATGGTCAGCTTGTTGATGAGGTCGCCGGCATTGCGGGTCGCATTGTCCATGGCGGTCATCGACGCGCCCTGTTCCGACGCGTTGTTTTCCAGCAGCGCCTTGAACAGCTGCACCGTGATGTTGCGCGGCAGCAGGTCGTCCAGGATCGCTTCCTCGCTCGGTTCATATTCCACCGTCGCGCCGATGGCGTTGCGGTCGGCGTCGGCCGGAATCTTGACCGGTATGATCTGCTGCTCGGTCGGGATCTGGGCGAGGGCCGACTTGAAGCGCGAGTAGAAGAGATGCGCGACGTCGAACTTGCCGTTCAGATACATGTCGGTCAGTTCGTGCGCGATCGCCTGGGCCTGGTCGAAGCCGGGTTCCTTGGTGCCGGTGGTGTCGAACTGGGCGACGATCTGGCCCGGGAAGGCGCGGTTGATGACCGGACGCCCCTTGCGGCCTATCAGGTAGAAGCGGACCTGCTTGCCCGCTTCCTCCAGTTCGCGCGCCTTGGCGATGGCGGCCTTGACGATGTTGGCGTTGAACGCGCCAGCAAGGCCCCGGTCGGAGTTGGCGACGACCAGCAGATGGACGTCGTCCTTGCCGGTGCCGGCCAGCAGCGGGGAGGCGCCTTCGCCCGAACCGCCCGCGATCTTGGACGCGAGCGACGCGACCACCGCTTCCAGGCGGCTGCTATAGGGGCGGGCGGCCTCGGCCGCGGCCTGCGCCTTGCGCAGCTTCGCGGCGGCGACCATCTGCTTCGCCTTGGTGATCTTCTGGGTCGACTTGACCGACCCGATGCGGAGCTTCAGTTCCTTGAGGCTAGGCATAGATTATGTGTTCCGAGCAAGGGCCAGACGGCCCGCGAGACCAAAGAAACCGACGCCCATGGCGCCTTCGAACCAGCGGATTGCAGTGCTGTGGGCGCCCGATTGCCCCACCTTGCGCCCCGCCGTGGCGGCGAGCGCAGCAAGCAGCGCGCACCAGGCGAAGCCCAGCGCATAGACGATCGCGATCAGCAACATACCCTGCCAGGGCGCATCCGGGCCGGTGCCGACGAACTGCGGCAGCGCGGCGAGGAAGAAGATCGCGACCTTGGGGTTCAGCACGGTGCTGATGAACCCTTGGGCGAAGGGCGATCCGCCCAGCCGCATCTTCGGCATGTCCGAAGCCGGCGCGGGCCTGATCGCGCCGCGCAGCAGGCCGATGCCCATCCAGGCGAGATAGAGCGCGCCCGCAATCTTGACGGCCAGAAACAGGCCCGGCACCGCATTCAGCACGCTGAGGAAGCCGAAGCCGCACAGCAGCATGTAGAAGAGGCCGCCGAGCTGGATGCCGCCGATCGCCGCCATGCCCGCCTTCAGCCCACGGCGCGCCGCGTGACCGGCCACCAACATGGTGTCCGGTCCCGGAAGCAGCACCAGACCGATCGACATCACGGTCCAGGCAAGGAGGGATTGGGCGGTGAGCATTGCCTAGGCTTCGTTCTTCCTTTTTTCCGTGATGCCTTTACGCGAAGGTCTTGCCGAACGAGTCCAGCGCGGCCTTCAGCTTGGACTTGGGCTCGTCGCCCAGATCCTTGCTGTCGCGGATCGCGGTCAGGATGTCGGCATGGTCGTGCCGCAGATAGGCGAGCATCGCCTCTTCATAGCGCGTCACGTCCTTGACCGGGATGGCGTCCAGATAGCCGTTGGTGCCCGCGAAGATCGACGCAGTTTGTTCTTCGAAGGGCAGCGGCGAGAACTGGGCCTGCTTCAGCAGTTCGGTCAGGCGCGCGCCACGGTTCAGCAGCTTCTGGGTCGAAGCGTCGAGGTCCGAACCGAACTGGGCGAAAGCCGCCATTTCGCGATACTGGGCCAGCTCCAGCTTGATCGAGCCGGACACCTTCTTCATCGCCTTGGTCTGCGCGGCGGAACCGACGCGCGACACCGACAGGCCGACGTTGATGGCCGGACGGATGCCCTGGTAGAAGAGGTTGGTTTCCAGGAAGATCTGGCCGTCGGTGATCGAGATCACGTTGGTCGGGATATAGGCCGACACGTCGCCAGCCTGCGTTTCGATGATCGGCAGCGCGGTCAGCGAGCCAGCGCCGTTGGCGTCGTTCATCTTGGCCGCACGCTCCAGCAGACGGCTGTGCAGGTAGAAGACGTCGCCCGGATAGGCTTCGCGGCCCGGAGGACGACGCAGCAGCAGCGACATCTGACGATAGGCGACGGCCTGCTTGGAAAGATCGTCATAGACGATCACGGCGTGCATACCGTTGTCGCGGAAATATTCGCCCATGGTGACGCCGGTATAGGGCGCCAGATACTGGAGCGGAGCCGGTTCCGAAGCGGTCGCGGCGACGACGATGGAATATTCCATCGCGCCATTTTCCTCGAGCTGCTTGACGATCTGCGCGACGGTCGAGCGCTTCTGGCCGATCGCGACATAGATGCAGTAGAGCTTCTTGCTCTCGTCATCGCCCGCGTTGATGCCCTTCTGGTTGATGAAGGTGTCGATCGCTACGGCGGTCTTGCCGGTCTGGCGGTCGCCGATGATCAGCTCGCGCTGGCCGCGGCCGACGGGGACCAGGGCGTCGATCGCCTTGAGGCCGGTCTGCACCGGCTCATGCACCGACTTGCGGGGGATGATGCCCGGCGCCTTCACTTCGACGCGCTTGCGCTCGGTATACTGGATCGGGCCCTTGCCATCGATCGGGTTGCCGAGGCCGTCCACGACGCGGCCGAGCAGGCCCTTGCCGACGGGAACGTCGACGATGGTGCCGGTGCGCTTGACGACGTCGCCTTCCTTGATCTCGCTGTCGGACCCGAAGATCACGACGCCGACATTGTCGGCTTCGAGGTTGAGCGCCATGCCCTGCACGCCATTGGCGAATTCGACCATTTCGCCCGCCTGGACGTTGTCGAGGCCATGGACGCGGGCGATGCCGTCACCCACGGTCAGCACGGAACCGACTTCGCTCACCTGCGCTTCGGTGCCGAAATTGGCGATCTGGTCCTTGATGACCTTCGAAATTTCTGCGGCGTTGATATCCATGTTCAGCCTTTCATCGAAGCCTTTTGGGCTTGTCAGCCCTTCATAGCTTGGGCGAGCGTATTCAGTCGGGTACGGATGGAACTGTCGATCATCTGGCTGCCGATCTTGACGACCAGCCCGCCCAGGATCGCGGAATCGACCTTCGCCTCGACCGCGACTTCGCGGCCGACGCGCGCCTTCAGGCTCTTGGCCAGGGCGCCGATCTGGGTCTTGGTGAGGGGATGGGCGCTCGTCACCTCGGCGCGGGCCTCTCCCTTGTGATTCGACAGCAGCGTTTCATAGGCGCGGATGACCGCGGGCAGCTGGCCCAGGCGACGGTTCTGGGCGAGCACGCCGAGAAAATTTGTCGTCAGCGCATCGATTCCCATGGAGGATGCGACGGCGGCGATCGTCTTGCCTGCTGCGTCGCGGCTCAGCACGGGGCTGTTGATCAGCCCTTTGAAATCGGGTGATTCGGCCAAGGCCGCCTTGAGCGCGCCAAGGCTGTCCGCCACCGTGTCGAGCGAATGTGCATCGCGCGCCAGATCGAACAGCGCCACCGCATAACGGCCGCTGAGGCTGGCTTGAATACCGCCGCTAGTCTCCACGCGCTTACCGTCCTCCATGTGATTTGCCGGTCATGCAAAAAGAGGGGCGCGGTCTGATGCCGTCCCGAGCCCCTGTTGCCCGGCCGGTTAGCAGTGCGATTATGACTATGCAAGTCATGTGACGCGATTCCATCGTTAGTGCGAAATCGCGGCTATTTGCCTGAGTATTTACGCTGTCCCGAATCGGTTATTCGGCAGGATCGGCCGGGGCAAGCCGTCCCTTCTGGCAATGATAGACGATCCGTTCATTCGGCTGCGGCGGAAGCAGCGCTGTCATGTCGCTCTGGAGCGTCGCGATCCGGGCGAGCCTGCCGGAGTCGGCGCCGCATCCCTTGATCGGGCCGTCCCTGAGCAGCGCGCGCGCCTTGCCCATGGTATCGAGGTCGGGCAGCCAGCGCTGGACGCGCAGCGTGCCGGTTGCCGGGTCGAACTGGCTGGTCGTCACATAATTGGCCTCGTCGGGCACGGTGGGGCGCTGCCACTGGGTGCCGACCGAGACATATTGGGTGTCGCCGTTGACGCAACCGCCCTCGGCCCAGTTGAAGCCGATGTCATTGGGTTGCGACACGGTCAGCCGGCTGCGATCGAGGTCCACCTTGCACACATTGTCGCCGGCCCAGGCATAGGCGCCGTTGGCGGCGACGCCGATGTCGGCCTGCAACTTCACCTTGTCATCAATGCTGGAAAAGCTGGGTTTCAGGAAGAAGAGGCCGAGCGCCACGAACAGCAGCGCGCCGCCGCTGGCCAGGAACCAGGTCGCCTTGCGCTCCTTGCCCTGGCTGTAGAACAGGCCGCCCGCCGCCAATCCCAGCACCGCCAGCGCCAGGAACAGGGCCGCACCCGCCATGGCGTTTTCGCGCGCGGTGATGACGTCGCGCTCGGCGGCGTCCCGCGCGCGGGTCAGCGCTTCCTCGCGGGCGTCGGCGCTGGCGCGGTTCTTCTGCTCGCTCGCCTGCGCCTCGCGCTGGGTCAGGGCGGCGTCGGCCGCGTCGGCCTCCGCCATGGATCGGCACCCGACGATCGTATGGAGCGAGGAGATGCCCGCCTGCCGCAGGAAGGAGGCGACCTCGCGCCAGGAAACGGCGAATCCGAACTCGGCGTCATTGCCGTCCGACACCGATCCGAAGCTGTTGACGCCGATCACCCGGCCGCAATCATCGACCAGCGGGCCGCCGCTGTTGCCGGCGGCGAGCGGGGCGGTGTGGAGGACGGTGTCGAAATTCTGGCTGGCCCGGCCCGAGGAGATGGTGCCGCTGGTCTTGACCGTGGCGAGCGGCTCGACCAGCTGCTTGAGGCCCAGTCCCTGCGCGCGGTCGACCGTGCCGGGATAGCCGATCGCGGTCACATGCTGCCCGTCGCTGACCGCGCCGGCATAGAAGGTGCTGACCGGCAGGCGGCCTTCCTCCAGCTGGATGAGGGCCAGGTCGTTGCCCGGCGAATAGGCGATGATTCGCCCGCCATAAGTCTTGGTGCCTTCGGACGGGATGACGCCGATGACGAGATTTTTTTCCTCGCGCGCCAGTTCGACGACATGGGCGTTGGTCAATATCTTGTCCGGCGCTACGGCGAACCCGCTGCCATGGCCGACGAAATAGGCTTCGGTGCCATCGGTCGCGACCAGCACGACCCGCGCCACGCCGCGCGCGGCGGCGGCGATGTCCTGCTGCTCGGCATGGGAAGCGACCGGCGCGATCAGCGCGAGCAGGAAGCCAAGGGCAGGGGTGAAGCGGCGGAGGAGGGCGACCATCGTGGCGCATTCATATGCGATGGCGGGCTTTGCGCAATCGGGAAAAGGCGAAATGCTTTGACGGCAAGGCGCGGGAAGCATGGCGGCGCGCGCGCTTCTATCCCATATCGTCATGAACCAGATGACTCGCCTTTCTCCTTCCGCCCCGGCCCTGCCGGATGATGATGCCTGTTGGGCCGCCTTCATGGCGCGCGACCGGGCGATGGACGGGCGCTTCGTGGGCTGCGTCGCCACCACCGGCATCTATTGCAAGCCCAGCTGCGCCGCGCGCCACCCCAGGCGTGAGAATATGTCCTTCCTGCCCGATCCGGCGGCGGCGCGGGCGGCGGGATTTCGCGCCTGCCTGCGCTGCCGACCGGACGAGATCGGGCGCGACCGGCTCGCCGTGGAAGCGGCGGTCGCCTTCATCGAGGCGGCGGAGGAGGCGCCCCTGCTGGAGCAGGTCGCCGCCCATGTCGGCTATGCGCCGCATCATTTCCACCGTCTCTTCAAGCGGGAGACCGGACTGACCCCCGCAGCCTTCGCGCGCGGCCTGCGCGCCGAGCGACTGAAGACGGCGCTCGATCAGGGCGGCAGCGTGACGGAGGCGATCTACGAGGCGGGCTATAATGCGCCCAGCCGCGCCTATGCCGATGCGGAGGCGCATCTGGGCATGACGCCGAGCGCCTGGAAGGATGGGGGGCGGGGCGTGACGATCCGCTGGCGGATCGTCGACAGCAGCCTGGGACCAATGCTGGTCGCGGCGACCGAAAAGGGGTTGTGCCGTATCAGCTTCGGCGAGGGCGAGGCGGAATTGCGCGCCCGTTTCCCTCATGCCGACGTTCGGCGCGCCGATCCGGCGCTGGACGCCATGGCGGGGCGGGTCGCGGCGCTGGTCGACGATCCCGCCGCCGGCGCGGACCTGCCCGTCGACGTGCGCGGGACGGCGTTCCAGCAGGCGATCTGGGCGGCGCTGCGCGCCATCCCGCCGGGCGAGACGCGCAGCTATGGCGATATCGCCGCCGCGATCGGTCGTCCCGGCGCGGTGCGCGCGGCGGGAACGGCGTGCGGCGACAACAATCTCGCCGTCCTCATTCCCTGCCACCGTGTCGTCCGCAGCGACGGCAGCATGGGCGGCTATGCCTGGGGGCTGGACCGGAAGCGGGCGCTGCTGGCACGCGAAACGCTCAAGTAACGGATAGATTTCGTCTTTTCTTCCGCCGCTGCCTCGGTCAGAATAGGCTGGGGTGCATGGGGGAAGCGATGCGACGCGGGCGATTCTGGGGGAAGATGCTGGCCGGGCTGGGCCTGGCCGCATCGGGCATGGGGACGGCGCAGGCGGCCTGGTATCAGGCGCAGACCCGCCATTTCACCGTCTACAGCGAAGGCAACGACCAGAAGCTGCGCGGCTTTGCCGAGCGGCTGGAGAAGTTCGATTATCTGTTGCGGGTCGTGACCCGAGTCACCGATCCGGAACAGGGCAGTCCGGTCAAGGTCTATCTCCTGTCGAACGAGGCCAAGGTGAAGACCCTGGCCCGCAATCCCAATATCGGCGGATTCTACACGACCTCGGACCGGACCGCCTTCGCCGTGCTGTCGCGCGGGGCCAAGACCAGTGAATTTGATTTCGGGGCCGAGGAAATCCTCTTCCACGAATATACCCATCATTTCATGCTGCATCATTTTCCGGCCGCATATCCCGCCTGGTATGTGGAGGGGTTCGCCGAATTTTTTTCGGTCATCAAATTCCCGAAGGACGGATCGATCGAGTTCGGTCATGTGCCCCTGGCGCGTGCGCCGGGCCTGGTGCTGGGATCACCCTATCCGGTGAAGAATCTCTTCGCCCGCGATACCGATGGCCTCAGCCTGCGCGATGGCGACCGCTATTATGGCACCGCCTGGCTGCTGACCCATTATTTCCAGTACAAGGCCGATCGCCGTGCTGAAATCGCCCGCTATCTCAAGGATGTGGCCGACGGCGTAAAGAATATGCAGCCTGACAGCTATTTCGCGGGCGGCCTGGCTGGACTGGAAAAGGACTTGAAGGCCTATATGCGGCATCGGCTCTCGGCATCGGAGCTGAAGCCCAAGGAATTGAAGATCGACACGATCACCGTCGCCCCGGTCGACCCGGCGCAGGGCGCGGTGATCGAGGATGAGCTTCGGCTCATCAACCATCCGCGTACCGAAGACCTGCCGGAGCTCGTTACCGCGATCCGCGCGACCGCCGCCAAATATCCGGATAGTGCCTATACCGCCGCCCTGCTCGCCGAAGCCGAATGGGCGGCCGAACAGAAGGACTCTGCGCTGGCCGACGCCGACCGGGCGATCGCGATCGATCCCAAGTCGGCCCGCGCCTATGCCGTCCGTGCGCAGGCGCTTCTGGAAAAGGCGCATGACAGCGACAAGGCGGAGGACTGGAAGGCGGCCCTGACAGCGATCGTCCGCGCCAACCGCGCCGACACCGAAGACCCGGTGCCGCTCGCGCTCTTCTACCGCTATCATGCGATGCGCGGCGGCAAGATGCCGGACCTGGGCTATGACGGCCTCTACAAGGCTTTCACGCTGCTGCCCCAAAGCCCCGACTATCGGTTCAGCTTTGCCCATGCGACGGCGTTGCGGGGGGATTACAAGACGGCGTCGATCCTGCTCGATCCGATCGCCTATTCGCCGCACGGTTCGGACATGCGCGATGCCGCGCTCAGGCTGAAGGCGGAGTTCGACGCACAGGCGGAGGAAAAGGGGAAGGGCGCGCCGCCGGCTGGAAGTCCCGCACCCGCGCCATGACGGCGGCGCGCTCGGCGTCGGTCATGCTCCGCCAATGGACGATCTCCTCGATCGTCCGGCCGCATCCGGTGCAGTTCTTGCGCTCCCGGTCGAGCGCACACAGGTTGCGGCAGGGCGTTTCCATCGCCTCGGTCTAGTCGGCAGGGCGGACGGTCGCCAGCGGGAGATTGCCGGAGGCAGCAGCACTTGTCGCAAGCGAAATGATTTTAGCTGTATTTTACGCCCGATTAACTATAGTCGGCCGAGCCTTCGGGCATGGGGAGTGATGTCGGGCTTGCGCTGTTTGCTGTTCTGGTTGCTGCTTCTTGTGCCGGGCGCCCTGCTCGCGGTCCCGACCTTCCAGCCTGCGATGATGCCGCTGGGCAAAGGGCCTGATGCCGTCGCGGCGAGTACGGCGCGCATGGTGGGCGCCATGCTCGAATATTCGCGCTGGCCGTCCGCCCGGCCGGCGGTGCGGCTCTGCATCGCGGGTGCGGCGCGTCATGCCGATCGGCTTGCGGATATCCGTCTGTCCAGCGGTGCGGGGGTCGAACTGGTCGCGATCGGCGCGCCGGGGGAGCCTGCGCCGGATCGCTGCGATGCGCTCTATATCGGCCGGCTGGATTCGCCGACCCTCGGCAGGCTGATCGCAGGCGCGCGGGGAGAAGCGGTGGTGACGATCGCGGAAGATGATCCCGCTTGCCGCAGCGGCGCGATGTTCTGCCTGCTCTACACGCCGCAATCCCTGTCGTTCCAGCTCAGCATCGACGCCGTGTCGCGATCGGCCGTTCGCATCGACCCGCGCGTGCTGCGCCTGTCTAAAGGGGGCTATTGACCCATGAGAGCCTCGACCCGATCCGCCATGCCCACGCTGCGCCAGGTGCTGGCGCGCGGGCATATGCGCCTGATCCTGGTCGCCGTGCTGATGGCCAGCGTCACCCTGATGGCCACCGGGGTCCTCGTGATCCGGGGCTATGCCGATCGCAACCTCGCGCTGATCGCCCGGACCGTGGCCTATACTGTCGAGCCTGCGCTGGTGTTCGAGGATATGGACGCCGCGCGGCGGGGGATGGTCGCGGTGGCGGCCTCGGAAAGCGTCCACCGGGTCGATGTGCGCGACGCGCGCGGGCGGATGCTGGTGGAATGGCGGCGGCCGGGCGACGGTATGATGGCAGCGGTCGAGCGCGGTCTCGCCGAACTGGTCGCGCCCTCGCCTGCGGTCGCCGACATCCTGCGCGGCCATCAACGGGTGGCGCAGGTCCGGGTCTATGGCGGCGCCGACGGCCTCGGCCGGTTCATCCTGTCGGGCCTGGCGACGGGGCTGGCCTGTCTTGTCCTCACCCTTGTCGCAACCTGGACGCTGTCCCGCCGCCTGCAGCGCGACGTCACCGATCCGTTGGGCAAGATCGCCGATGTCGCCCATGCGGTGCGCGCCGATCGCCAGTTCGATCGTCGCGTGCCGACATCCGATATTCAGGAAGTCGATCAGCTGGGCCGCGATTTCAACGCGTTGCTCGATGAACTGCGCGATTGGCACAAGGGCATCGTGACGCAAAACCGGATGCTGGAGCGCCAGGCGACCCGCGACGCTCTGACCGGCCTCGGCAACCGCGCGATGTTCGAACAGGCGCTGCCCGCCACGGTGGAGCGGTCGAACGCGGAGGGGCGATCGTTCGCCATCATCTATATCGACGTCAACCGTTTCAAGCAGGTCAACGACACCCATGGCCATGATGCGGGCGACGCCATGCTCATCGTCATCGCCGCCCGGCTGCGCGCGGTGCTGCGGCCTGGCGACCAGGCCTTCCGCCTGGGCGGCGACGAGTTCGCTCTGATTCTTGCGCCCGGCCTGTCGGCGCCCGAGCTTGCCGCGATCAAACTCCATATCGCCGACGGCATGGCCCAGCCGATCATGCTGCCCAATGGGGAGCGCATCGACGCATCGCTCAGCATCGGGAGCGCCTGCTATCCCGAGGACAGCGCCGATGCCCGCGACCTGCTGCGCCATGCGGACGCGGCCATGTATGCGGCCAAGGCCGGCCGCGTTGCCAATGGCGATCGTTGACAGGACAAGGATCAGGATGCGCCACGCTTTTCTTCTCTTTTCCCTTTTGCCCCTCGCTGCCTGTCAGACGGTGCAGTCCCCGCAGCCCGCGGGCTTCTCGCCGCAACAGGTGACGGCGCTGCGGCGGCAGGGCTTCGAACCGTCCGGTCAGGACTGGCAGTTCGGCATGGCCGACAGGCTGCTTTTTGCCACCGACGAAAGCACGCTGATCCCGGATCAGAAAGTCGCGATCGGGCGGATCTCGGCGGCCTTGGCGGCGGTGGACATCCGTGGTGCGCGCGTCGAAGGCCATACCGATTCCACGGGGGCGTCCAGCTATAACGAAGCCCTTTCGCTGCGGCGGGCGCAGGCGGTGGCCGACGCGCTGGTCGCAGGCGGTATGGCGCAGCCGGCGATGCGGGTCGTGGGCATGGGTGCGCGCGTGCCGGTCGAAAGCAACCGCTCGGCGGACGGGCGGCGCGAAAACCGCCGGGTGGTCATCATCGTCTCTCCGGCGGACGCCACCTGATCCTCACATGAAGCTGTAGGGGTCGACGTCCACCGCCACCCGCGTGCCCGACTTCCAGGCCAGATTGCCCAGCCATTCGCGGATCGCCGCCTGCACGTCCACCTGCCGTGTCGCATGGATCAGCAGCCGATGGCGATGCCGCCCGCGCAGCACGGACAGCGGCGCCGGGGCGGGGCCGTAGACGCGCATCCCGTCGATCAGCGGCGCCGACTTGCCGATCAGCCGCGCGGTCTGCGCCGCCTCGTCGGCATCCTCGCTCGATATGATGATCGCGGCGAAGCGGCCGAAGGGCGGGGCATTGGCGCGCCGCCGGTTTTCCGTTTCCACGGCATAGAAGCGTTCGGTGTCGCCCTCGATCAGAGACTGGATCACCTCGCTGCCGGGCATCCGGGTCTGGATGAAGACCTTGCCGGGTTTTTCTCCGCGACCTGCGCGTCCCGCTACCTGCACGATCTGCTGGAAGGTCCGCTCCGCCGCGCGCAGGTCGCCGCCTTCCAGCCCCAGATCGGCGTCGATCACGCCGACCAGAGTGAGGTTCGGGAAATGATAGCCCTTGGTCACGAGCTGGGTGCCGACGATGATGTCGACGTCGCCGCCCTCCACCGACTTCACGAAATCGGCGGCGCGGGCGGGGGAACTCAGCGTATCGGACGTGGCGATGGCGGTCCGCGCCTGCGGCCATAGCGCCTTCACCTCGTCGGCGATACGCTCGACGCCGGGGCCGCAGGCTACCAGGCTATCTTCCTCCTTGCATTCCGGGCAGCGACGCGGCGCGGGGATGACATGGCCGCAATGATGGCAGGCGAGCCGATGGGTCAGCCGATGCTCGACCATCCAGGCGGTGCAGTTGGGGCATTGGAAGCGATAGCCGCAATGGCGGCACAAGGTCAGCGGCGCATAGCCGCGCCGGTTGAGGAAGAGCAGGCTCTGCTCCCCCTTTTCCATGGTTTCGTCGATTGCCTTGACCAGCGGCGGCGCGATCCAGCGGCCGCGTTCGGGCGGGTCGGTCAGCAGGTTTACGCCCTCGATCTGCGGCATCTCCGCCCCGCCATAGCGCGAGGGCAGCTTGATTTCGGCATAGCGGCCCAGCTCGACCTGATGCCGCGTCTCGATCGCGGGGGTGGCAGACGCCAGGATGACCGGGAACTTCTCGATCAGGCCGCGCATCACCGCCACGTCGCGGGCATGATAGTGAACACCATCCTCCTGCTTGAAGCTGGCCTCATGCGCTTCGTCCACGACGATCAGGCCCAGGTTCGGATAGGGCAGGAACAGCGCCGACCGCGCGCCGACGACGACCTGTGCCTGACCCGAAGCGATGGCGCGCCACGCCCGTCGCCGTTCGCTCTGGCGCAGGCCGCTGTGCCAGTTGACCGGCACCGTCCCGAACCGCTTTTCGAACCGCTCCAGAAACGGCTCGGTCAGCGCGATTTCGGGCAGCAGCACCAGCGTCTGCCGGTCGGCCCGGATGGCGGCCGCGATCGCCTCGAAATAGACCTCCGTCTTGCCCGATCCGGTCACGCCGTCGAGCAGGAAGGGCGCGAAGTCATGGGCCCGCACCGCATCGGCCATGGTCGTCGCGGCCGCCCGCTGCGCGTCCGACAGGGCGGGCGGCGCATGGTCGGGATCGGGCATCGGGAAGGGCGTGTCGACGCTGACCTCCACCGGCTCGAATATGTCCTGCTTGATGAGGCCGCGGATCACCGCGTCGCTGACCCCGCCGATCATCGCCAGCTCGCGGATCAGCCCCTGCCGCTCGCCGATCCGGTCCAGCGCCTGCGCGCGCTGCTCGGTCATGCGGTCGGGCACCGCGCCGGTCGCGCGATATTCGATCACCGTCCGCGCACCCTCCAGCGCGGCCATCGACGACAGCGCCATGCGCAGCACCGCCGCCGGAGGGCTGAGATAATAGTCGGCCGTCCATTCGATCAGCCGGCGCAGCGGCTCGGGCAGCGGCGGGGCGTCGACCAGCTCGATCAGGTTGCGCAGCCGGTTGTCGCCCACCGTCTCGACATCGGGGAAGCTCGCTTCCTCCCACACCACGCCGACCAGCTGGCGCGGTCCCAGCGGCGCGACCACGATGCTGCCGGGCTGCACGGTCATTCCGTGGGGCACGCGATAGTCGAGCGGGCCCAGGGCGGCGTTCAGGATCAGGACACGGGCGCGCGAAGACATGGCTTCCGTCCTTAAAGCGCTGGCCGCGCTGTGCAATGCCCTCCGCTCAGAGCCGCCAGCTCAAAGTCAGCCAGGGGATATGCGACACGGCGTCCGGCCGCCCGTCGCGGAAATTCTGCTGCCGCATGTAGAGAAGCTGCGCATCGATGGCCCTGGCGATCGGATGGCGCACGCCGATCTGGTGGCGCATGGTCGCCAGCCCCGTCCTGTCGCTGGCGCGCGCGCGGTTGAGGTGGAAGAAGATTTCGGCGGCGGCAATCACGGTCCAACGCTTCGCCCGGTCGACCGGCACTGCGGCCTGCACCCGCTGGCGCAAGCGCCAGCTTGCCTCATCGGCATTGTCGAAGAAGCGCTGCTCCATCCGCGTGCGGCTCGTCCAGATCCCCTTGGTCAGCGTCAGCTGCTGGAACAGGCGTAGTTCCTGGTCGACCTCGCTCTTGAGATAGGCGAAGCCGCCGCCGACCTGCATGGCCGGCGCGATCCGGTGGTCGATGGCGATGCGCGCCAGAAACTGCTCGCCGCCGCTCCCGGCATCGGCGCGGGCGCGCTGGCTCGAATCCAGGGTCACGACAGTGTCTGGGTCGATGCGGATGGCGGCCTGCTCGGTGATCCAGGCCTGGCTTTCCTCCGTCGCCGCCGATGCTGTCGACGCGCTCGCAGCGGCGAGGACAAGGGTAAGCAGTCGGGCGGCGCGCTTCATGACCGGTCCTTTGGAAAGGTGGCTGCGGCTTAATCGGGAAGCGGTCGCGACGCAATTGTCTGCGCCGAAGATGGCGAATCCGTCCGCCACCGGCTAAAGGGGCGCGATTCGTCCATCCCGGAGTCCTCCCATGAAATTCTTCGTCGACACCGCCGACACTGCCGAAATCCGCGAGCTGGCCGCCACTGGCCTGCTGGACGGCGTCACCACCAATCCCACGCTGATCCACAAGTCGGGCCGCAAGTTCCTGGAAGTCGTGGAGGAAATCTGCGGCATCGTGGATGGCCCGGTGTCCGCCGAAGTCGTCGCGCTCGATCATGAGACGATGATGAAGGAAGCCGCCGTGCTGCGGAAGATCGCGGACAATGTCTGCATCAAGGTGCCGCTGACCATCGACGGGCTCAAGACCTGCAAGGCGCTGACCGATGACGGCGCGCTGGTCAATGTGACGCTCTGCTTCTCCGCCAACCAGGCGCTGCTCGCCGCCAAGGCGGGCGCCAGCTTCATCTCGCCCTTCGTCGGCCGCCATGACGATAATGGCTTCGATGGCCTCGCGCTGATCGAGGACATCCGCCTGATCTACGACAATTACGCGTTCAAGACCGAGATTTTGGCCGCCTCGCTGCGCCACCCGATCCATGTGCTCGATTGCGCGAAGATCGGCGCCGACGTCATCACGGCTCCCCCCGCGGTCATCAAGATGCTGTCCAAGCATGTGCTGACCGACAAGGGGCTGGAAGGCTTCGCCGCCGACTGGGCCAAGACCGGCCAGACGATTCTCTGATGTAGCGGCGCCAGCCCGCTCATCTGACATTCCAGGCGCGATGTCGGATGCGGGAGCGGGCTGGCGTGGCTCTGCGCGAGACAGCACTGGAACCGGCGCCCGATCCGGCTCATTCTCCATATCCTGAAAGGAGAGAGCCGATGTTCGTCGCGGTCTATTGGTGGCGGGTCCATGCCGGCAAGGAGGAGCAGTTCCGCGCGGCCTGGCGGCGCGGAACCGACCTCATCCGGGAAAAATATGGCAGCTACGGGTCCCGCCTCCATCGCGACGCCGACGGCCGCTTCGTCGGCTATGCCGAATGGCCCGACGAGCGGACCTGGCGCGCGGCGTTCGAGCAGAAGATGGTCTATGACGATCCGGCGACCCGCGCCGCCTTCGTCGACGCCATCGCCGAAGTGCCCGCCGATGCCGACCCGATCTTCACCATGACCGTTACCGACGACCTGCTGGTGCTGCGCGCGGCCGGCGAACGACAGGACTGATGTTGATGCCGGTCTGCGTCTGACGCCGCACCGAAAAACGGCAAGTGTCGACTGGACTGGTGCGACTAGTAGAAACGGGCGTTGCGCATCCTCAAGATTATCCATGCGGCCTATCCTTTTGCGCCCGGCCGACACGTTGTCGGTCCGTCACGACCATGGCAGACATGACGGCCTAACGCCCGCGCTGATGGCGGCTTTCCTTGCCTATGTGCGACCGAGCGACAGGTGGAAACAGAGACAGAGGCATGGCCATGCGCGGCACTATTCTCGTCATCGGTGGACTGATGTGGCTGGCCGGATGCGGCGGCGGCAGCGACAAGGACGCGAATGGCAGCGCCGCGGGCGACGCCCCGTCCGGTGAAGAGGCGGCGGGGGAGGCGGCGCCGCCGGCGGTCGAGAAGGCCGATCTCGACTGCGGCAAGTTCAAGCCCCAGACCGCGCCCGAAGGCCAGGCGGCGGACGACATAGTGGGGCTGCGGCAGGGGATGAGCGAGGAACAGGTGCGCGGCGTCCTGCTGTGCAAGAATCCCAGCTATGCGATCAATGTCAGCAAGAGCAGCACCTCGCTGCCCGATGGGGGGCAGATGTCGCGAATCAACCTTTATGCCGACACTGGCCTCGACAAGGTGAATGTCTGGCTGATCGGCCCCCCAGATGGGGAACGGCTGGTCCATGTCGACCGGACCAACGAATATCCAGCCGGCAAGGAACTGCCCGTGGCCAACATCGCGCAGGAGGTAAGCGCCAAATATGGCGCGTTCGACGACAGCAGCTATGGCAACCAGCGGTCGGGATGGATCATCCGGTCGCGCGACGGCCAGCGTATGGCAAACGGCAATATGAGCTATTCGGAATGTCGCAGCCACAATATCCGTACCGACAAGGTGCTGCCCTGCCTGCACGCCATTTCCTATGAGGTGATGCCCAACCAGCAGAATCCGGCGCTCGCGGCGCGTTTCAGCGTGGGGCTGACCAGCTTTGCGATGATGACCCAGATGGCGATGGCGACGCAGGCGCAGCAGGCCAAGGCGGTCGAGCGCGCGCAGGAAAGCGCCGACGAGAAGGATCTGGACCTGTAGGCGTTCGCGGCAGCCCGGCGGGAGACGGCGTCAGGCAGGCTCGACCCGCAGAACCGTGCCGTCCGCCCCGGTCACGCGCATCCGGGCGCCCACCGCCGCGTCGGGGCCGGTCGCAGTCCAGACACCGTCGCCGACCTTGACCCGGCCCTCGCCGCCGCTGATCGGCTCCACCACGGTCACGGTCTGGCCGACGAGGCGGGCGGTGCGATCATTGAGCAGGGGGTCGGCAGACGCGACCGGATGGTCGGCATACCAGCGCCGCCCGCCCCAGACCGCCGCAATGCTGAGGGCGGCGAACAGGAGCAGCTGGACGGGCAGGGCGATGGGCAGGGCGAGCGCGGCAAGGCCGGTCAGCGCTGCCGCGATCGCGATCCAGATCAGGAAGACGCCGGGAACCAGCACTTCCCCCACACCCAGCAGGGCGGCGAAGACCAGCCAGGCCCAATGATCGTGCAGCAGGCTCAGCCAGTCGGTCATGGCCGGGCACTCCCTGTTTTCGCGTTATTCCAGTTCGGGCGGCGATGTGTCGCCCCGACCCCGTGCCTGGCGGACGGGTCGGGAGACGGGTTCTCGCTGTCGCGGGAATGACGGCGACGGAAATCAGTCGGTCGCATCACGCTTATCCCTGCGCCTGTCCGAAGGGGCCGCGCCTCGGCGCGGGCGGCGGGGCGCTGGGTGTGGGCGCGTCGCCGCCCAGCGCGTCCTTCGCCAGCGCGCCGATGCCGCCCAGGGTGCCGATCAACTGTGTCGCCTCCACCGGGAAGAGGATGGTCTTGGCGTTGGGGGAGGTGGCGAACTGGCTCACCGCCTCGACATATTTCTGGGCGATGAAATAGTTGAGCGCCTGCGGGTTGCCGGCCGCTATGGCGTCGGACACCATCTGCGTCGCCTTGGCTTCTGCCTCCGCCTCGCGCTCGCGCGCCTCGGCATCGCGGAAGGCGGCTTCGCGGCGGCCCTCGGCCTCCAGTATCTGGCTTTGCTTCTGCCCCTCGGCCTTCAGGATTTCGGCGGCGCGCATCCCTTCGGCATCAAGGATATTGGCCCGTTTCTCGCGCTCCGCCTTCATCTGGCGGCCCATGGCGCTGACGATGTCGGCGGGCGGGCGGATGTCCTTCAGCTCGACGCGGGTGATCTTGATGCCCCAGCTGTTGGTGGCCTGATCCACTACCGACAGGAGGCGCGCGTTGATCTCGTCGCGCTTGGACAGGGTTTCGTCCAGGTCCATCGAGCCCATGACGGTGCGCAGGTTGGTGGTCGCCAGTTGCATGATGGCGACATAGAGTTCGGACACTTCGTAGGCCGCCTTGGCCGCGTCCAGCACCTGGAAGAAGACCACGCCATCGACCGATACCATGGCGTTGTCCTTGGTGATGATCTCCTGCCCCGGAATGTCGACGACCTGCTCCATCATGTTGATCTTGCGGCCCACCGCGTAGAAGAAGGCGGGGTAGAAATTGAGGCCGGGCCTGGCCACTTCGGTAAAGCGCCCGAAGCGTTCGATGGTATATTGATAGCCCTGCCGCACCACCTTCACGCTGACGGCGAGGTAGAAGAGGACGAGGCCGGTAAGCGTAAGCGCGAATGTCGTCAGCATGTCCAAATCTCTTCCCCCCGTTTCGCAGGCTTGGATTATGCGCCCTAATCGTTAACGGGGGAAGTCAAACCGCCAGGGTCCGATCCGAGGGAGAGTCTCCATGTTGCTTCGCCACGCCCGTTCGCTGCTGTTCCTGCCCGCGTCCAATCCCCGCGCGATCGCCAAGGCGCGGAGCCTGCCCTGCGACATGGTGATCCTGGACCTGGAGGATGCGGTGCCCGAAGACGCCAAGGAAGCGGCGCGGGCCGGGGCGATCGCGGCGCTGGGCGATGGCTTTGGCGGACGATTGAGCGCGGTGCGGATCAATGTGGAGGGCACGCCCTGGCATGGCGCCGAAATGGTGGCGGTGAAGGCGTCGGGCGCCGACTATGTCGTGCTGCCCAAGGTCGAGCATCCCAGGCAGGTGCGGGACGTGTTCAGCGTGTGCCAGAAGCCGGTGATCGCGATGATCGAGAGCGCCAGGGGCGTGCTGGCTGCGCCGGCGATCGCGGGGGAGGAGGGCTGCGCCGGCCTGTTCATGGGCAATAACGACCTTCGCAAGGATCTGTGCATTCCGCCCTCGGCCGGGCGGTCGGGCCTGTCTCACGCGCTGCAGGCGGTGGTGCTGGCGGCGCGGGCGACGGGGATCGCGGTGTTCGACGGCGTGTTCAACCGGCTGGAGGACGAGACGGGGCTCGAGGCGGAATGCGCGCAGGGGCATGAACTGGGCTTCGACGGCAAGACGCTGATCCACCCGAGCCAGGTGCCGGTGGCGAACCAGGTGTTCGGGCCGGACGCGCAGGCGGTGGCGGACGCCCGGCGCCTGATCGAGACGGCGACCGGCGGGGCGGAACGGTTCGAGGGCCGGATGATCGAGGCGATGCATGTCGAGGAGGCGCAAGCCCTGATCGCGCGGGCCGAGGCGGTGGGGCAGTAGGCGGGTTGGCCAAGCCGGGCGGGTCGGCTTTTCTCTTTGCGGTCAGGGGGAATGGCCGAGATGGCCCATGCCGCGTTGTTCGGCGCGGATGTCGTCGTCCTCGCTATACCAGAAGCCGATCGCGGCATGGCCCTTGAACGCGGCCATGGAGGCGAAATTCCTGGTCCGGTGGACGAAGTGGAGAAAGCCCTATTTGATGGCTTCGCTGGCCTGCGGCCGGGCGGCGTGGACCAGCGTGCGGAAATGGGTGAGGGTGGGGCGGGCGAAGTCGGCGTGGGTGGTGATATAAGCGTCGACTTTCGACTCTTCGGTCATCTCGCTCCCCCCTCATCCGACTTCGCCTGGCCGTTTCGCGGCACGGCTTCCTATCCGTCTCCCTAACCGGAGAAGATTTTACTTGTGCCTGGCCGTGAGCAGATAGTTGATCGCCTTGTTGCTCGACAGGGTGAAGCCGCTGCGCGGATCGAAGGCGAGGCCGCTGCTGTCGGTGACGTCCAGGCCCGCTTCTTCCAGCAGTGCGGTCAGTTCATCGGGCGTGAGGAATTTGTGCCAGTCATGCGTGCCCTTGGGGATGCCGCCGACGCTTTCGCCGATGGTGATCATGGCGAGGCGGGAGAGGGGCGTGCGGTTGGGGGTCGAGAGGATCATGAGGCCGTCGGGCGCCAGTTTTCCGGCGAGCGCGCGCACGAAGGCGGCGGGATCGGCCACATGCTCGATCACCTCCATCGAGGTGACGAGATCGAAGCCGCTGTCGGTCATTTCCTCCACCGGGGTGGTGCGATAGTCGATGGCGAGGTGCTGGCCCTGTGCATGGGCGGCGGCGGCGGCGATATTTTCCGGGGCGGCGTCGAGGCCGGTGACGGTCGCGCCGAGGCGCGCCAGCGGTTCGGCGAGCAGGCCCGCGCCGCAGCCGACATCGAGCGCGCGCCTGCCGGCGAGGGGCCGGAACGCCTGCTCATGGCCGGGCCAGTGGCGGTCGATCGCCGCGCGGATATAGCGCAGGCGCACCGGGTTCAGCTTGTGCAGCATCGCGCTGGAGCCGGCGGGGTCCCACCAGTCGGCGGCCATGGCGCCGAAATGGGCGGCTTCCTTCGGGTCGATCGTTGCGGTGGTCTGGGTCATCATGCACCTTGGCTTCTGGCGACAATGGCGGTTAGCCATCTGGCTGACATTTCGGGATCGCGACCATCTTTCTATCGTTCGGATCGAGCCTGTCGAAGCCCAATAGTCTCTTCAGGAAAGGGACGGCCCTTCGACAAGCTCAGGGCGAACGGCGGAAAGGGGATATCGATTTCTCCGCTTTTTAGCAGGCCAGCGACGGTAGGCAAATGCGCCTATCCCGTTGAACGTAAATAAGGCGGGTGGGCGAGCGGCGACGATGCGGCGAGCCGCGCCGCAGGATTGCTTGCCATATCCGTCGCGGCTGCTAATAGGAGCGCCGTTTTGCCCCTTTGGGACATATTCTTTCACAACAGCAAGCAGGTTCGACAAGCAAATGGCGCGCATCGTGATGAAATTCGGCGGCACCTCCATGGCGGGGATGGAGCGAATTCGCAACGTGGCGGCGCGCGTCAAGCATGTCGTCGACCAGGGGCATGAAGTGGCGGTCGTCGTGTCGGCCATGGCAGGCGAAACCGATCGTCTGGTAGGCTTCTGCAAGGAAGCCTCGCCGCTTTACGACCCGGCGGAATATGATGTCGTCGTCGCGTCGGGCGAGCAGGTGACGAGCGGCCTGCTGGCCATGACGCTGAAGTCGATGGGCGTGGACGCCCGCAGCTGGCTGGGCTGGCAGATGCCTATCCGCACGACCGAAGCCCATGCCAAGGCGCGGGTCGAGAAGATCGACACCGAGGCGCTGCTGGCGGAGATGGCATCGGGCCAGGTCGCGGTGATCCCCGGTTTCCAGGGCATGATGGCCGATGGCCGCGTGTCGACGCTGGGCCGGGGCGGGTCGGACACGTCGGCAGTCGCGGTGGCGGCGGCGGTCAAGGCCGATCGTTGCGACATCTATACCGACGTGGACGGCGTCTACACCACCGACCCGCGCATCGTGGCGCGCGCCCGCAAGCTGGACCTCGTCACCTATGAGGAGATGCTGGAACTGGCCTCGGTCGGCGCCAAGGTGCTCCAGACCCGCTCGGTCGGCCTCGCCATGAAGGAAGGCGTGGTCGTGCAGGTGCTCTCTTCCTTCGATGATCCCACCCAGGACGACCTCCCCGGCACGCTGATCGTGAGCGACGAGGAACTGGAAGCCAAGCTCAAGGAAAGCAAGATGGAACGTCAGCTCATCACCGGCATCGCCCATGACAAGAATGAGGCGAAGATCATCGTCACCCGCGTGCCCGACAAGCCGGGCGCGGTCGCCAGCATCTTCGGCCCGCTGGCCGATGCGGCGATCAACGTCGACATGATCATCCAGAATGACTCCAAGGACAATGAGGAGACGGACGTCACCTTCACCGTCCCGCGCGCCGACCTGGCCCGCAGCGTCGACCTGCTGGAAGCGAACAAGGAAGAGATCGGCTTCCGCCGCATCATCACCGACACCGAAGTCGCCAAGATCAGCGTCGTGGGCGTCGGGATGCGCAGCCATGCCGGCGTCGCCGCCACCATGTTCAAGACGCTCGCCGACCGCGGCATCAATATCGAGGCGATCTCCACCAGCGAGATCAAGGTCAGCGTGCTGATCGACGAGGACGAGACGGAACTGGCGGTGCGTGTGTTGCACACCGCCTATGGCCTCGACGCCCCGGCGGCTTGATTTTTTGCCTCTCCCCGGTCAGGGGGGGAGAAGAGAAAGGGTGAGGGGGCTGTTTCGGCATGTTCCCACCCCAACCCCTCCCCGACGGGGAGGGGCTTTTTGTATCTTGAAGGCTAGACATATGACCACCGCCAAACTCGCTTCCCTGATGGCCCGCGGCACCGAATTTCTCGGTTGCGAGACCGCGATCCTGTGCGGGGCGATGAGCTGGGTATCCGAGCGGCATCTGGTGTCGGCCATTTCCAATGCTGGCGGTTTCGGCGTTATCGCCTGTGGCGCGATGACGCCCGAACTGCTGGACAAGGAGATTGCCGCGACCAGGTCCATGACGGACAAGCCGTTCGGCGTGAACCTCATCACCATGCATCCGCAGCTGTTCGACCTGATCGAGGTTTGCGCGAAGCATGAGGTGAGCCATGTCGTGCTGGCCGGCGGACTGCCGCCCAAGGGCAGCATCGAGGCGATCAAGCAAAAGGGCGCGAAGCTGATCTGCTTCGCGCCGGCGCTGGCGCTGGCGAAGAAGCTGGTGCGGTCCGGGGTCGATGCGCTGGTGGTGGAAGGTATGGAGGCGGGCGGCCATATCGGCCCGGTGGCGACCAGCGTGCTGGCGCAGGAAATCCTGCCCGAGATGGCGGAGCAGGTTCCCGTCTTTGTTGCCGGCGGCATCGGCCGGGGCGAGGCGATCGCCGCCTATCTGGAAATGGGCGCGGCGGGCGTGCAGCTGGGCACCCGCTTCGCCTGCGCGAGCGAGAGCATCGCCCATCCCAATTTCAAGAAGGCCTTTTTCCGCGCGTCGGCGCGCGATGCGATCGCCAGCGTGCAGATCGACCCGCGCCTGCCGGTCATCCCGGTGCGGGCGCTCAAGAATGCGGGGACCGAAGCCTTCACCGCCAAGCAGCGCGAGGTCGCCAATCTGCTCGACAGTGGCGCGGTGGACATGGGCCAGGCGCAGCTGGAGATCGAGCATTATTGGGCCGGCGCGCTGCGCCGCGCGGTAATCGACGGCGATGTCGAGGGCGGATCGCTGATGGCGGGCCAGTCGGTCGGCATGGTCACGAAGGAAGAACCCGTCGCCGCGATCATCGCCCAGTTGATGGACGAAGCTGGCCAGGCGCTGGAACGGCGAGCCGCCTGAGGGGTTGCGGTGAACGGAGCATAAGGCATATTCCCCCTGCGCCTTTTGCCCGGCATGAACGGGCATCATGCCCCTCGGAGAATTTGATGTCCGTAACGCGCCGTTTTCTTGGGCGAATTTCCCTTGTGTCGCTGGTTGTGCTGGCGGCTTGCTCGACCCCCAAGCCGCCACCGCCGCCGCCCGCGCCGCCACCGCCGGTCGTCCCGACTATCCGTCCCACGCCGCCCAACAATGCGGCGGAAGGGATGAGCCTGCCGACGAAGGACGAAGAGGGCGCCTATCTGACGCCCAACCGGAAGGTGACGTCCAATACCGCGCTGTGGCACGTCCGCATGGCGCTAAACGTCGCGGCGCTGAACTGCGAACGCTATGGCAGCACCGCGCGCCTCCAGTATAACCAGATATTGACCGTGCATAAGGCGGTGTTGACCGATGCGAACGCAGCCGTCGACCGCAACTACAAGGTCGCCTATGGCCGGGCGGGCGTGGGTTCGCGCGAGCAGCTCAATACCATCGTCTATAATTTCTTCGCCCTGCCGCCAGTCATCAAGAGCTTCTGCCCGGTGGCGACGGCCGTTGGCACGAAGATCCTGGCGATGCCGTCCGGCGCCTTGCTGGCCTATGCGCCCGAGGCGCTGAAGGAGCTGGAAAAGCCCTATCAGGAATTTTACGCCGCCTATGCGGACTATCTGCGCCGGCTGGCCGAATGGCAGTCGCGCTTCGGCGGGACGGTGACGGTGGTGGTGTCGCCCACTCCGCTGCCGCCGCCGCCCGTGCCGCCGGGCGAGGCGCCGCCGCCAGGCGGCTGGTCGCCCAGCTACACGACCGCGTTGGAAAAGGCGCCGCCGCCGCCGGCCGATGCGCCGGCCACGCCCGCCCCATCGCTGTCCGGTCCGCCGCCAGTGGTGCCGACCCTGCCGGGCGCCGCGCCGAGGCTGATGGTGCAGCCGCTGCCGACGCCGTCGGAGTAGGCGCGGGGGATCAGTCGCGCGCGTCGAAGGCGGCGCGTGCGGCTTCCACCGTCTCCCGATGGCGCTCGGCCCAGACCCAGACGCCGCAGAAGGCGGCGCTGAGGCTGTTGCCGAGCGGGGTCAGGGCATAGTCGACGCGCGGCGGAACGACCGGATGGACGGTGCGGGTCAGCAGCCCGTCGCGTTCCATGTGCCGCAGCGTCTGCGTCAGCATCTTCTGGCTGATGCCTTCGACCTGCCGGCCGATCTCGGTGAAGCGGAGCGTGCCCTTCTCCTCCAGCAATTCCAGCACCAGCAGGGTCCATTTGTCGGCGATGCGGCCGATCAGCTCGTTGACGAGTCGCTCGACGCGCGGGTCGATGTCGGTGGGGGATTCCGTCGCCAGATGTCGTTCAGCCTGCGCGATGTCGTCGGCACGGAATCGATTTTCGAGCAGATTTGTCATTTCTTACCCTCAGGTGAGTACGGCACTTTATGGTGCTTACTTTCCAAAAGAGAGCATAAGTTTAGGGTGTCGTCAAAGCCAACCGAAGGAGTTGACCCATGCAATCCACAGGCAAGACCATTCTCATCACCGGCGGCGGTTCGGGCATCGGCGCGGCGCTGGCGCATGAATTTCATGCCGCGGGCAATCAGGTGATCATCGCCGGGCGGCGGCGAGGAGCGCTGGACGCGGTCGTGGCGGCGCACCCCGGCATGGCAGCAATGGTGCTGGACATGGCCGATCCGGCGGCGATCACGGCGTTCGCGAGCCAATTGGTCGCCGACTTCCCTGCCCTCGACGCGGTGCTGCTCAACGCCGGCATCATGGTGGCCGAGGAGAAGATCGACCTCGACATCGCGGAGGCGACGATCGCGACCAATTTGCTGGGACCGATCCGCCTCGCCCATGCGCTGCTGCCACATCTGGAGGCGCGGCCGGCTGCGACCATCCTGACCGTGTCGTCAGGACTCGCCTTCGTGCCCCTGGCGGCGACGCCGACCTACAGCGCCACGAAGGCGGCGATCCACAGCTGGTCCCTTTCGATGCGCGAGCAATTGAAGGACACGAGCGTGGAGGTCGTCGAGATCGTTCCGCCCGGCGTGCAGACAGATCTGATGCCGGGCCATGCCGAAAACGACCAGATGATGCCACTGGCGGAATTCATGGCCGAGACGATGGCGCTGCTGCGGCAGGAGCCGACGCCCGCGGAAATCCATGTCGAGCGGGTGAGATTCCTCAGCGAGGCGACGAAGCGGGGCGAGTTCGCGCAGGTGTTCGGGATTCTGAACGGGGCGCATTGAGAGACGCGCCGCCTTCTCAGTTCCGTTCGTCCTGAGCTTGTCGAAGGGCCATCCTTGTTTTAAGAACAGGCAGGGCTTCGACAGCTTTCCCAACTAGGCGATGGGCCGAACGGGCATGGAATTCGGCAAGCGAGGCCACGTCCTCCCCCAGTCATGGGTATAAGTCCGGGACGGCCCGGCTCTCTTGTGGAAGGAGAGCCGTCATGGCCTGGATCGCGTTGTTTTTTGCCGGTCTGCTGGAAATCGTATGGGCCTTTGCGATGAAGCAGTCGCAGGGGTTCACGCGGCTGGCGCCCAGCCTGATTACCCTGGGTGCGATGATCGCGAGTTTCGGTCTGCTGTCGCTGGCGATGCGCAGCCTGCCGCTGGGGACGGCCTATATGATCTGGACTGGGATCGGCGCGCTGGGCGCTTTCGCGGTCGGTGTCGTTTTCCTGGGCGAGGCGATCAGCCCCGCGCGGCTGGTCGCGGCGGGGCTGATCCTGTCGGGGCTGGTGCTCATGAAGCTGACGGCGGCCCATTGAGCATGTCGGGCGCCTTGGGGGGCAGCGGGAAGAGGGTGGCGAAACGTTCCGCCAGCCCCCTGTCGCCTTCGACCGTCAGCGCCTCCGCCACATCCTGATAGCGCGCGCCACCATAGAGAACCGCGGCCAGCGCATTCTGGTCGCCGCTGACGATCGCGTCTGCGCCGGCCGCGGCGCCCCGGTCGATCAGGAAATCGCCATCCTTGAGTGTCGCGCGAAATTCCTCCTCCCCAAAACGAAAGCCCAAGCTGGCGTCCATGTCACCGATCCGGCCGCGGTCGATCATCGTACGCATCGACAGGATCACCGAAACCTGGCTCATCGGCTTGCCGGGCTCCATGGTGGGCGAGCGGCAGGCCCATCGGCCCAGCACCTGAAACAGGATCTCCGACTCGCGGCCCCAGTCGGTCAGTTCGTAGATCTGGCTGGCGGCGGGCGGGGGCAGGCGACGGCGGATGAGGATGCTGGCGGCTTCCAGATCCTCCAGTCTTTGCGTCAGCACATTGGCGCTGATTCCGGGCAGGCCGGCGCGCAGGTCGGTGAAACGCTTGGGGCCGAGCATCAGTTCGCGCATGATCGGCATAGCCCAGCGATCGCCGATAATGTCCAGCGCATGGGCGACGGCGCATCCGTCCTGATAGGCACGTTTTCTGGGTGGCGGACTCATTGGTTATCTTTTCTAACGTAGATGTTGCATAAAATAATCAATAGGCGCAGAAAGTTCAAGCCGTGAGTCGCGTGGCCCGAGGAAGGCGCCTGCGACCGATAATATTCCGAGGAGAAGTGCGATGGCGACCGAACCCGCTCCGAAGATGATTTTCGTCAATCTGCCGGTCGGTGATCTGGGCGCCTCCATCGCCTTCTATGCGGCGGTTGGCGCGGCGCCAAACCAGGATTTCGCCGACGAGAGCACGCAGATGATGAGCTTTTCCGAGAGCATCCACGTGATGCTGCTGACGCGGGAGCGCTTCCAGGGCTTCACGCCGCGCAAGATTCCCGACGCGCATGAAACCGCACAGGTGCTGCTCGCATTGAGCGAGACGAGCCGCGAGGCGGTGGATGCGACCGTGGAAAGCGCGCTTGCGGCTGGCGGCACCGAACCGAACCCACGGCAGGATCATGGCTTCATGTACGGCCGTAGTTTCGCGGACCTGGACGGCCATATCTGGGAAGTGGCGTGGATGGACATGGCGGCGGCGCTGGCCTCGGGACGGTCCGCCGAAATGTGAAACAAGAATGAGGAGAGAGACGATGGCCTATATGGACGGTTTCGTGATTCCGGTGCCCAAGGGTAACAAGGAACGCTATCGGGAGGTGGCGGCCTACGCCGCGCCGATCTTCATCGAGCATGGCGCGACGCGCGTGGTGGAATGCTGGGCCGACGACATCAAGCCCGGCAAGGTCAATGATTTCCGCACCGCCGTGATTGCCGAGGCGGATGAGGAAGTTGTCTTTTCTTGGGTCGAATGGCCCGACAAGGCGACCCGCGACGCGGGCGCGGAAAAGGTCATGAACGATCCCCGGATGCAGCCCAAGGAGGGCGAAGACATGCCCTTTTCCGGCGCGCGGCTCATCTATGGCGGCTTCGAGGTGCTGCTCGACGCGAAAGCCTGACACCTGTTGCAGGAGAAAGACGATGACCGACTTTTCCGGCAAATTCTTCTGGTATGAGTTGATGACCAGCGACCCGCAGGCCGCGCTGGCCTTTTATGGCGATGTGCTGGGCTGGACCAGCGCGCCCTTCGGCGGCGATCTGGCCGAACCCTATCATGTCGTTTCCGGCAGCGCCGGGCAACTGGGCGGGGTGATGGCGATTCCGGCCGAAGCGAAGGACTGCGGCATGACGCCCTGGTGGGGTGGCTATGTCGGGTCTGCCGACGTGGATGGCGACGTCGCGCGGCTGAGCGCGGCGGGGGGCAGCGTGAAGAGGCCGCCTGAGGACATATCGGGCGTCGGGCGCTTCGCGGTGATGAGCGATCCCGGCGGAGCGGTGTTCATGCTGCTCAAGGGCGCCAGCCCGGATGGCATGGATGCGCCGCCGCCGATGGCGTCCGGCCATGTCGGCTGGCATGAACTCTACAGCGGCGATTTCGATGCGGACATGACCTTCTACACCGGCCAGTTCGGCTGGACGAGGGGCGAAGCCATGGATATGGGCGAAATGGGCAGCTATCAGCTCATTTCCCAGACCGGCGGCAGCGATTTCCAGAGCATGACCGGCGGCGTCATGCCCGTGCCGCCGATGATGCCCGTGCCGCTCTGGCTCTTCTATTTCGTCGTGAACGACATCGATGCGGCGGTCGAGCGGGTAACGGCGGGCGGCGGCCAGGTTCTGAACGGCCCTATGGAAGTGCCCGGCGGTGCGTGGATCATCCAGGCGACCGACCCGCAAGGCGCGATGTTCGCGCTGGTCGGGATGCGTCAGGATCAGGGAGAGGCGTGATGGACAGGATTTCTCCTTGTCTGTGGTTCGACGGCCAGGCCGAGGAGGCGGCGCGTTTCTATGTGTCCGTCTTCGGCGGGTCGGTGGACCATGTCAGCCATTATCCCGAACACAATCCCTCTCCATCGCCGTTGCCGGGCGGCAGCGTGCTGCTGGTCGAGTTCACCCTGTTCGGGCAAAGCTATCAGGCGCTGAACGGCGGGCCTCAATTCAGCTTCGACGAAGCGATATCGCTGTCGGTGGCGTGCGAGGATCAGGCGGAGCTGGACCGCTATTTCGATGCCCTGACCGCCGATGGCGGCAAGGACGGCCCGTGCGGCTGGGTGACGGACAAATATGGACTGTGCTGGCAGTTGGTGACGCGGCAGATCATGGCCAATTACCGGACGGACGACAAGGCAGGCATTGCGCGGATGATGCAGGTGATGATGACGATGCGGAAGCTGGACACCGCCGCGATGCAGGCCGCATTCGAGGGGAGGGCCGCATGAGCAGCACAGAGCATGAACTATCCGTCACCTGCCATGTCGCCGCCCCGCGCGCGATCTGCTGGAAGGTGTGGACGGACCTGAAGGACGAATGGTTCTGTCCCAAGCCGTGGCGCGCCGAGGTGATCGAGGAGGATCTGCGCCCCGGCGGGCGCAGCGCGGTGCAGATGTTCGGCCCGGATGGCGAGGAGACCGGGCCGATGGAGGGCGTCTTCCTGGAGGTCTTGCCGGGCGAAAGGGTCGTCACGACGGACGCCTATGCGGCGGGCTGGGTGCCCCAGACCCCGTTCATGACCGCGATCTGGAGCTTTGCCGACGAAGGGGAAGGAACGCGCTTCACCGCCACCGCACGCCACTGGGACGCGGAGGCCAGGGCGCGGCATGAGAAGATGGGATTCCATCCCGGCTGGGACCAGATGATGGCGCAGTTCAAGGCGCTCAGCGAGACGTCGGCGGCGAGCGCCTAGCTGGACCAGTTCCGTTCGTTTCGGGCGTAGTCGAGCAACGGCCGGCGTGGCTAATCGCTTCTCGACTGCGCTCGCTGCGGCCGGAAGCCGGCTGTCACCGCGCCTTCGCCACCTCCACCGCGTAGATGGCGGGTTTGCCCTCGATATTGCTGCGATAGACCAGCCATTTGCCGTCGGGCGTGAAATGCTGGTTGGGTTCTAGCGTGTAATCATGCCTCGACAGGTCGGCGAGGCGTTCGGTTTCCAGAGTGCCGGTTGCGATCAGTCGATCCGCCTCGAGCGTGGTGCGGGCGCGGGGGCTGTCATCGGGACGGGGATGGAAGAGGCTGATATATTTGCCATCATTGCCGCCGTCGCCGGAAAAGCTGCGGCCATCGGGCGCGGAGCTGAAATGATAGCTCCCCTGATCCGGGCGGAGCGCATACCAGCGGCGTGCGCCGCTGACCACATCATGGCCGGCGAGCCAGCGCACCCCTTGCGGCTGGATCAGGTCGTACCAGATGGTGCGGCCGTTGGGCGCCCAATATTCGTGTCCGGCAATCTCGCCCTGGAAGCTGCGCTGGTGGACCCTGGTCTTCTGGCTACCGTCTGTGCGGATGGTCCAGATGCGGTCGACCTGTTGCCACGGTCCTTCATGGCAATACATGAGCAGCGAGGGGTCGGTCGGCGAGAACTGGACATGGTTGAGCCAGTCCTTCGATCGGGTGACGCTGCGCCGCACGCCGGTGCGGATGTCGATGGTGAAGATTTCCATCGGCACGCCCGCTGCGAGGCGGGCGTCCATCCATCGCGCCTTGGCTTCAGCGAAGGAGAGGGGGCGGCCGTCCGTCCCGGTGCCGCTATAGCCGGGCGATCCGGTCCTGGGATCGCGCTTGCCCTGCGCGGCGATGGCGGGCGGGGGTGGTGCCAGTTCATAATGGCCGGCGAGCAGGTTGTCGTCCGCATTGATCGCCTCGATCCGGCCACCGGGCAGATCGGCGATGCGACGGCGCTTGCCGGTGTCGAGATCGACCGACCAGACCACCGACGGGCCTTCATTGTCGGTGCCACCGGTCGGGTTGGTGGTATAATAGGCGACCGGCGCGCGGTTGCCGACGAAGAGCAGGCGGTCGACCTTCTCCCGGAGGAGCAGCCGGGTGGTCCAGTCGCTGGTGTCCGCGACGCGGATGCCCTCCGGCGTCAGATAGACCATGCGCTTCCCGTCGGGGGTGAAGGGATTATAGTTGAAATAGAGGGCGTAATTGCCGGGGCGGTCATCGATCCGGACGATGCGGTGGCCGGTTGTGGCATCGATCCAGCGCGGCGGCGCAGCATCGGGCGATTGCGCCGCCGCCAGCATCGGGAAGATCGCCGCCAGCCAGATGCCCTTGCCCCTCAATGTCCATCCCTTCCACTTTGTAGATCGCCATTCCATATATGGGGTCGATGTCATTTACCAGCTGCCTCTCCGCCTTTGCTCCGGTTGCGCGATCGGACGATGAGGAGGGTGAGTCGGCGCATATTCATTGCGATGAAGAAACGGAAACAGTGTATTACAACTGTAAAACATTAAAATAATATTTTATAAATTATGCGTTTCAAGAATTTAAGATTATGCGAAATATTATACCTTTGTCATATTCGCTCAGTTTTGGTAGCCCAACCTCACATGGAGTGGCACCCATGCCATCGACCGCAAGCGGGCCGACTAGACGCCATTCATCGCGCCAGCCCTCACGCAACCGGCCGATCATCCTCAGGCAGGAGATCGATCATGAAACCGTTAACGCTTATGCTGATGTCACCCATATTGGCGATGGCGCCGATCCATGGGGTGGCAGGAGCCGATCCACATAGCGACATCAACGTCACCGCCCAGCAGCAGACGCTGGAAAAATGGACGCAGCGTACCGGGCATATGCTGTCCCGGAACCTGACCTATCCCGATATCGCGAGCGGTCCGCAGGAAGGGGTCGTCGCGGTGAAATTCGTGTGCAGCGACAAGGGGACGCCGGCGGGCGTCACGCTGCTCCGATCATCCGGGTCGCGCCAGCTCGACAATGCCGCGTTGAAGGGCGTCGCCAGGATCAGTTCGCTGCATCCCCTGCCGGCCGGCCTGGGCCCGAGCCAGAAATATGTCGCAACCGTCCTCTTCGCGAAGGATCAGGGCAGCTATTTCCGGCAGATCCGCAAGCTGGAGACGGCGGCGCAGGACAATAACCGGCTGTTCAACGGTCGCAACCAGACGCTGGCCCTCGGGATCGGGCTGCTTACCGAGGAGGAAGCCCTGAATTGACGATGGTGCATTCCCCTGGACATGGAAGGGGCGCCCGGTTGCCCGGACGCCCCTTCTGCCTGGGATGAGGATGCGGGATTTACGCCTTGTAGACCTTGTCCACGGCGGCGCGGAATTTGGCCATGTCGTCGGCCGAACCCACCGTCACGCGTGACACGGTGGGCCAGATGGCCCAGCTGCGGCCGATCTGCACCTTTTCCGGTGCAGCGAGCAGGGCGGCCTGCATGTCCTTTGCGGGCTTCTTCCAGTCGACCATGAACATATTGGCCTGGCTGCCGGGCTGAACCTCGATGCCCTTCTTGGCGAGATAGGCGATGGTTTCGTCGCGGTTGGCGATCATTTCCTCGCGGCGCGCCTTGATGAGCGCGGCTTCCTTGTAGACCGCGTTGCCGCAATGCATCGCGGTGATGGCGAGACCGCCGGCCGCCGGGCCGAACAGCATGATGCGCTTCTGCACTTCGGGATCGGCGAAGGTGAGGCCGAGGCGCACGCCCGCCATGCCGAACAGCTTGGAGAAGGTCCGCATGACGATAATGTCCTTGCGGTTGCCGATCAGCGTGGCGGCGCTGGGCGCTTCAGAGAAGTGGATATAGGCTTCGTCGACCAGCAGCATCGCATCGGCCGGCTTGTTGTCCAGCAACCACTTGATGTCCGCCAGCGGGGTGATGGTGCCGGTCGGGTTGTTGGGCGTGCAGATATAATAGAGGCCCGCGTTCGGATTGGCGGCCAGCATGGCCTTCACGTCGTGGCCCTTGCCGATCGCCTGGGGCGCCTTGGCGATGGGAGCCTTCATATAGTCGGCGGTGCGCCATGCGGACTCGAAGGTCGGGTCGGCGGTCACCAGCCCCTTGGTCGGCGAGCAATAGGCTGCGACGATGCTGACCAGCGGACCGCCCGAGCCGGGCCAGGGCATGACCTGCGCCTCGGGAATGCCCTCGACCGCGGCGACGGTCTTGATGAGGTCGCCCCGATAATTGTCGGGATCATACCAGTTGCCGAAAGAGGCCGCTTCGGCGGCGGCCTGCACGCCCGAGGGGAAGGGACCGGTCCAGCATTCGTTGGCGCCGATGCGTACCGCGCCCTTGATTCCGCGCCCGGCCTGCTGCTGTGCCAGCGCGGCGGCGGGGAGCAGCGTGCTGGCGGCGACGCCCGCGCCCACCAGCGCGGTGATTTCCGCAAGCTGGCGGCGGGAATAGCCGCGTTCGATCAGGTCGTCCCTGGCATCCTTGTTCAGCATCATGGTCATGTCGTCCGTCCCCTGTCCTGCGATGGCGTCAGTCATTGGGAGAAACGAAGCGGCGGCACATTTCCGCAATGCGCCGCCTGCTTTTTGGTAATTTTCCTTGGGAAAATCGCGCCGTCAAAAATGCGATCTTCCGCGCATTTTCAAAACAAGGCGATCAGGCCTTCCAGACCTTGTCCACCGCCGCGTTGAAGGCCTCCATTTCCTCCATCGAGCCGACCGAGACGCGCGAGACATTGGGCCAGATCGGCCAGCTGCGGCCGATCTGCACGTTGGCGGCGAGGATGGCTTCCAGCATCGGCTTGGCGGGCTTGCCCCAGTCGACCATGAACATATTGGCCTGGCTACCGGGGATGACCTTGATCCCCTTCGCCTTGAGGTGGCTGACGGCCTTGTCGCGCGCGGCCACCATCTCGGCGCGGCGCGCCTTGATGAGATCGGCCTGCGCGACCGACACGGTGCCGCAGGCGACGGCGGTCATCGGCAGCATTGCCGTCACCTGACCGCCATCATAGCGCATCATCTTTTCCATCAGCGTCGGCGACGCGAAGGTGAGGCCAAGGCGCATCCCGGCCATGCCGAACAGCTTGGAAAAAGTGCGCAGGATCATCACGTCATCGCGCGTCGCCGCCAGCTTCGCGGCGTTGGGGCCGTCATACCAGTGGATATAGGCTTCATCGACCACCAGGATCGAATCCTTGGGCTTGTTGTTGGCCAGCCATTCGATGTCCGCCAGCGGGGTGATGGTCCCGGTCGGGTTGTTGGGCGAGCAGATATAATAGACGCCCGCATTGGGGTCGGCCGCCAGCATCGCCTTCACGTCATGGGCGTAATCCTTGGTCAGCGGCACTTTCGTCACCTTGGCGCCGATCCAGGCGCCGGTGCGCCAGATGGCTTCGTAGGTGGGGTCGGCAGTCACGATGCCGCGCGTGGGCGAGGCGTAGGCGACGGCGACGCGGCTGAGCGGATCGGACGAGCCGGGCCAGGCGACCACGCGGTCGGCGGGAATGCCCTCGGCCGCCGAAACGGCGTCGAACAGCTTCTGATGCTCATTGTCCGGTTCGTAGCGATTGCCCTCCGTCACCAGCTTGAACGCGGCTTCGGCGGCCACGGGGAAGGGGCCGGTCCAGCATTCGTTGGCACCGATGCGGACGGCGCCGGCGACGGGCTTGGCCGCCTGCTGGGCGGCGGCGCCGCCGACCCGGATGGTGGCGGTGGCTGCGCCGATCAGCGCGGCTGCCTTCGCCAGCTGGCGGCGCGAATAGCCGCGGTCGAGAAGATCCTGTTCAAATGCGGTATCGGGTTGCGTCGCCATGGTCCCTGTCTCCCTGCGAGCCTCTGCAAAAGACTCTTCACGCTGCTGGACGAATGTACAGAATGTTTCCGCCATGGAAATGCCCGGCAAAGGCCAAATGGCGGCAATTCCGCGCAACTTTTTTGCGCCCCGACCTTGGAAAGCGACCCTTGTATCTGATAGCGCAGCGATATGCCCAGCACCCCCGCCGCCGCCGCCCGCCAGATCCTCATCCGCCTGCAGGAAGTGATGGCGTCGCGCACCAGCGCGCAGGCGAAGCTGAACAAGGTGGTGGAGATCATCGGCCAGTCGCTGTCGAGCGAGGTCTGCTCCATCTATCTTGTGCGCGAGGGCGTACTGGAGCTGTTCGCGACGCGCGGCCTCAAGCAGGAGGCGGTCCATGTCACCCGCATGGCGATGGGCGAGGGTCTGGTCGGTCTGATCGCCACCAATGTCGAGACGCTGAACCTGGACGAGGCGGCGTCGCACCCCGACTATAGCTACCGCCCCGAAACGGGCGAGGAGCTGTTCCACAGCTTCGCGGGCGTACCGATCGTTCGCCGCGAGCGCGCCATCGGCGTCCTGTGCGTGCAGCATGTCGAGCCGCGTCGTTATGAAGAGGTCGAGATCGAGGCGTTGCAGACGGTCGCCATGGTGCTGTCGGAACTGATCGCCAATGCCGAACTGGCCGATGACGGCCCGGCCGATTCTCGCGTGGCGGAAACGGGAACCACCATGCTGCACGGGTTGCAACTGGTGATGGGCATGGCGCGCGGCCATGCGGTGTTCCACCAGCCGCGCGTCCATATCGAACATACCGTGGCGGAGGATACGGAGGCGGAGCGGGCGCGGGTCATTTCCGCCTTCACCAAGATGCGCGAGCAGATCGACCGCATGACCGGCGCGGCCGAGTTCGGTACCGAGGGCGAGCATCAGGAGGTGCTCGAAACCTACAAGATGTTCGCCTATGACGAGGGGTGGATCCGGCGGATCAACGAGGCGATCGACAGCGGTCTGACCGCCGAGGCGGCGATCGAACGCGTGCAGCAGCGCACGCGGATGCGGATGCGCCAGATCGACGACCCCCTGCTGAGCGACCGGATGCACGATCTGGAGGACATGGCGAACCGCCTGCTGCGGATCGTGTCGGGCCAGCTGGGCACGGCGGCGCAGATGGGCCTGCGGCAGGACGCCATTCTCATCGCGCGTAACCTGGGGCCGGCGGAGCTGCTGGAATATGACCGGCGGCGGCTGAAGGGCGTAATCCTGGAGGAAGGATCGTTGACTGCGCATGTCACCATCGTCGCGCGCGCCATGGGCGTGCCGGTTCTGGGGCGGGTGCGCGACGTGCGCCACCAGTTGAACGAGGGCGACCTCATCCTGATGGACGTGGCGGAAAATACGCTGCTGATCCGGCCCAGCGCCGACATGGACGAGGCGTTCGAGAACAAGCTGCACGTGACGCAGAAGCGCCGTGCCGAATTTGCCGCGATGCGCGACCTGCCCTCTGTCACGACCGATGGGCAGCGGGTGGAACTCATGGTCAATGCCGGGCTGCGCGAAGATGCGCAGGCGCTGGACCTGGTCGGGGCGGACGGCATTGGCCTGTTCCGCACCGAATTCCAGTTCCTGGTGTCGGCTACCCTGCCGCAGCGGGAAAAGCAGCAGCGGCTCTACAAGGATGTGCTGGATGCGGCGGGCGACCGCCCGGTCATCTTCCGTACCGTCGACATCGGCGGCGACAAGGCGCTGCCCTACATGACGCGCGACGGCGACGAGGAACTGGAGGACAACCCGGCGATGGGCTGGCGCGCGCTGCGGCTGGCGCTCGACCGGGACGGGCTGATGAAGGCCCAGGCCCGCGCGTTGCTGGAGGCGAGCGCGGGCAAGGTGTTGAACGTCATGTTCCCGATGGTGTCGGAGCCATGGGAATATGAGGAGGCGCGCGCGCTGGTCGAGCATCAGCGCGAATGGCTGCACGCGCAGAAGAAGAAGCTGCCGATCGCGGTCCGCTATGGCGCGATGCTGGAAGTGCCGGCGCTGGCCGAGGTGCTCGACATATTGCTGCCGCGCGTCGATTTCCTTTCGATCGGCACCAACGACCTGACACAGTTCCTGTTCGCCGCCGACCGCGCCCATCCCAAGCTGGCGGAGCGCTACGACTGGCTGAGCATCGCCATATTGCGCTTCCTCGATCGGGTCGTGCGGACCTGTGTGGAATATAAGGTGCCGGTGGGCGTGTGCGGCGAGATGGGCGGGCGGACGCTCGAAGCCATGGCGCTCGTCGGTCTCGGCATCCGCCGCCTGTCGATCACCCCCGCGTCGGTCGGGCCGGTCAAGGCGATGATCCGCGCGGTCGACGCCAGCGAGGTGCAGGCGCTGATGCGCGAGCTGCTGGACAGCGGCGCACGGGACATTCGCGAAAGGCTGACCGGATGGGCGGTCGAACGGGGCATCGAACTGAACTGAGGCGGCGGGAGCGGCGTTGACAACGCACGTCCCGCAATGAGACAAGGCCGACCATCACAGGTCGCGGAGCAGCATGGCAGAAGATCCAGAAGTCGAAACCGGCGCGGTGCAGGCGCAGGATGTGCAACCCGCGACCCCGGGCGCGAAGCTGCGCGCGGCGCGCGATGTGCAGGGTCTCTCGATCCAGGATGTGGCGACGCGCACCCGGATCGCGCAGCGTCAGCTGGAGGCTGTCGAGCGGGACGATTATGCGGCGCTGCCCGGCATTCCCTATGCCGTCGGATTCGCCCGCGCCTATGCCCGCGCGGTGGGCGTGGACGAAGTGATGATCGCGGCGGAGGTCCGCAACGCCGTGCATGGATCGGATCTGGGCGCCAATCGCTATGAGGCGTTCGAGCCGCTCGATCCGGCGCGCGTTCCTTCCCGTGCGCTGGCCTGGACGGCGGCGGCCATCGTCGTCCTGCTGATCGCCGGTTTCATGATCTGGCGCACCCAGATGTTCACGCCGCCGATCAGCGAGGAAATCGCCGCGCAGGAACAGGCCAAGCCCGTCGCCGCCCGTCCGGCGGGCGCGGCGCCGGCGGCGCCGGTGGCGCAGACCGTCGTCTTCACCGCCGTCGATGACGTGTGGCTGCGCATTTATGACGAAGCGGGCGAACGCCTGAAGGACGGGCTGATGAAAAAAGGTGAGAGCTTCACCCTGCCGGCCGCTGCGCGCAACCCGATGATCCTGACAGGACGGCCGCAGGCATTGGGCGTCACGGTCGGCGGCAAGCCTGTGCCGCCGCTGGGTCAGGCGGACCGCACCATCGCCGACGTGCCGGTGAGCGCCGAGGCGCTGCTGGCGCGGGCCGCTGGCGCAGGGGCAGTGGCGGCCCAGCCCACCGCGACGCGCCCCGTCGGCGGCGCGCCGGTGCCGGCCCCGGCGCAGCCCGCGCCCGCCGTGCCGCAGCCGGGCGCCACTGCGGCCAACTGAGCCGGTCGTCGCCGGCCCACCGCCGGCCTGCCCGAATGTCGCGCTTTACGGCGCGGAATAACGGCTTATGGTTATTGCGAATTCATTGTCGGGGATCATCATGCGTCACGCCTTTTTCGCGACCTCAGCATTGCTAGGGGGCGCGCTGCTTTCGATCGCGGTGCCCGCGACCGCCCAGAGTGGCGCGGTGGAGGTGCGGGTCGATCGGCTGGAGAAGGAAATGCGGGCGGTCCAGCGCAAGGTCTTTCCCGCCGGTGCGCCGCTGGAGGCGGAAATCACCCGCCCGGCGACGCCCATGGTCACGCCGGGGACGCCGGCCAGCACGCCGATCGCCGACCTGACCGCCCGCGTGGGCGCGCTGGAATCGCAGCTTGCCGCGATCACGGGCCAGGTCGAGGAAAACAGCTTCAAGCTGCGCCAGCTGGAAGAGGCGTTCAACAAATATAAGGCCGAGACGGACAGTCGCCTGACGGCGCCGGAAGCGCCGCCCGCGATGCGTCCGACCGTGGCGGCGCCCGCACCGTCCGAGCCGGTCGCGGCAAGGCCCGCAACGCGGCCGGCGGCGGCACCCGCCGCCGCAAGCGAGGAGCGCAAGGCCGCCGTCGCGGCGATCGAGCGGCCCAATAGCGGCGATGCGGCAGGCGATGCCTATAGCTATGGCTTCCGTCTCTGGGACGCGAAATTCTATCCCGAAGCGCAGGCGCAGCTGAAGGCTACGGTGGACAAATATGGCGACACGTCGGTCGGCAGCCGCGCCGCCAACCTGCTGGGCCGCGCCTATCTGGATGACGGCAAGCCCGCGCTGGCCTCAGTTGCCTTTTACGAAAATTACCAGAAGCGTCCGCGCGGTGACCGTGCCGCCGACAGCCTGGCCTATCTGGGCGAGGCGCTGATCCAGCTCAAGAAGCCGGCCGACGCCTGCAAGGTCTATCAGGAACTGGAGCAGGTCTATGGGTCGAGCCTGTCGGCCAGCCAGCGCGGCATGATGGACAAGGGCCGCGTCAAGGCGAAGTGCAGCTGAACAGGCGCCACGGCCGGGCGGCGCTGGAAGCCCGGCTGATCGCGGCGGTCGAGGCGCTGGGCGTGGCCGATCCGGCGGCGCTATACGGCATCGCCGTATCCGGCGGGCCGGACAGCATGGCGCTGCTGTTTCTCGCCGCCTGCGCCTTTCCAGGGCGGGTCGCGGCGGTGACGCTGGACCATGGGCTGCGCGTGGACTCGGCGGCGGAGGCGGCGATGGTCGGGCGATGGTGTGCCGCCCAGGGCATCGATCACAGCATCTTGGCGCCTGATGCGCCCGTGGCGGGCAATGTGCAGGCCTGGGCGCGAGGGCAGCGTTACGCGCGCATCGAGGCGTGGCGCCAGGAGCGGGGCATCGACTGGGTCATGACCGCCCATCATGCCGACGACCAGTTGGAAACCATGGTCATGCGGCTGAATCGGGGGTCGGGGGTCGGCGGGCTGGCGGGCGTGCGGGGACGGGCCGGACGCGTGATCCGGCCGCTGCTTGGCGTGCGCAAGGCGGCGTTGCAGGCGCTGGTGGAGGCGGAGAATGTCCCCCATGTCCATGACCCGTCCAATGCAGATCCGCGTTTCGACCGGGCGGTGATCCGGTCCGCGCTGGCGGGGGCGGACTGGTTGGACGCGGAGGCCGTAGCCCGCAGTGCCGCGGCGCTGGCGGAGGCGGAGGCGGCGCTCGAATGGTCGCTTGCTGATCTCGCCCGGTGCCATGTGCGTGCCGAGGGAGCGGGTTATCGGCTGGACCGGACCGACCTGCCGCGCGAATATCTGCGGCGACTGGTGCTGCTGATGCTGGAGCGGGCCGCGCCGGACGCGCCGCCGCCGCGCGGCGACGCGCTGGACCGGGCGATCGCGGCCGCGACGGGCGGGGGGCAGGCGAGTCTCGGGGCATGGCTGCTCAAGGGCGAGAACGGCTGGATGTTGACGCCCGCGCCGCCGCGTCGCTGATCGTTACGGAAAGGTTCCACGGCCGGGCGCGCGACTCTCACGGCTGACCGCTTTGTTGCAGTGCAATGATGTTTTCTTAACGCCCGCCATGGTTAATCGGAGCCCTGTTCATGCGGGGATTTTCGGACGAATGATGGAATTTGCGGCTCTCACCTACGGTCTGCTGGCGAGTGTGATCCTTTCGGCAGCGCAACGGAACCACCGGTTGAGGCAGCCGCATCCGCCGCTGCTGCTCTACATGGGCTATCTGCTGTGCGGCCTGTCGGCCGGGGCGGCGATCGCCCTGGGCTATATTGCGACGTCCGCCATATTGGGCGGCTGACCCCCGCGCGCATCCGCTTGCGCTTTTGCGGGCGCTCCCTATCTTGGCGGGTGAAAGAGAGTGATGATGAACGACGATAAAGACCCGCAGGGCAACCCCTGGATCAAGAGCGCGATGATTTGGGCCGGCGTGATCGTCGCCCTGTTGCTGTTCGTGTCCATGTTCGACCGCCCGGTGGGCGCGGCCGGCAGCGAGATCGCCTATTCCGAATTCCGCGCCAAGGTGCAGGAAGGGCAGGTCAAGGACGTCGCTATCGCGGCGGATAAGATTTCCGGCACATTGTCGAGCGGCCAGAAGTTCACGACCCTGCCCGTCAGCGATCCGGGCCTGACCGGCCTGCTCGACGACTATAACGTCAAATATTCGGGCCAGGCCGAGCAGGGGCCGAGCTTCTGGCAGATCATCCTCTATCAATCGCTGCCGTTCCTGCTGATCCTGGGCATCGCCTTCTTCGTGCTGCGCCAGATGCAGAAGGGCGGCGGCGCGGGCGGCGCGATGGGCTTCGGCAAGTCGAAGGCCAAGCTGCTTACCGAGAAACATGGCAAGGTGACGTTCGACGACGTCGCCGGCATCGACGAGGCGCGCGAGGAATTGCAGGAAATCGTCGAGTTCCTGAAGGACCCGACCAAGTTTGCGCGGCTGGGCGGCAAGATTCCCAAGGGCGCGCTGCTGGTCGGTTCGCCCGGTACCGGCAAGACGCTGCTGGCCCGCGCGATCGCGGGGGAGGCGGGCGTTCCCTTCTTCACTATTTCGGGTTCGGATTTCGTCGAGATGTTCGTGGGCGTCGGCGCCAGCCGTGTCCGCGACATGTTCGAGCAGGCGAAGAAGAACGCGCCCTGCATCGTTTTCATCGACGAAATCGACGCGGTTGGCCGTCATCGCGGCGCTGGCCTGGGCAACGGCAATGACGAGCGCGAGCAGACGCTGAACCAGCTACTGGTCGAAATGGATGGCTTCGAGGCGAATGAGGGCATCATCATCGTCGCGGCGACCAACCGCCCCGACGTGCTGGATCCCGCGCTGCTGCGTCCGGGCCGCTTCGACCGCCAGGTGGTGGTGCCGCGCCCCGACATCGAGGGCCGCGAGAAGATCCTGGCCGTCCACATGAAGAAGGTGCCGCTGGCGCCGGACGTCAATCCGCGCACCATCGCGCGCGGTACGCCCGGCTTCTCGGGTGCCGACCTCGCCAACCTGGTCAACGAAGCCGCGCTGATGGCCGCCCGCCGCGGCAAGCGTCTGGTCGCCATGGACGAGTTCGAGGCGGCCAAGGACAAGGTGATGATGGGCAGCGAGCGTCGCTCCATGGTCATGACCGACGATGAGAAGAAGATGACCGCCTATCATGAGGCGGGCCATGCCATCGTCGCGGTCCATGAACCGGCGTCCGACCCGATCCACAAGGCTACGATCATCCCGCGTGGTCGCGCGCTGGGCATGGTAATGCGCCTGCCGGAACGGGACAGCTACAGCTATCACCGCGACAAGATGCACGCGAACATGGCCGTCGCCATGGGCGGGCGCGTCGCCGAGGAGATCATCTTCGGCTATGACAAGGTGTCGAGCGGCGCTTCGGGCGACATCCAGTATGCCACCAAGCTGGCGCGCGACATGGTCACGCAATGGGGCATGTCCGACAAGCTGGGTCCGCTGCAATATGAGGAGCAGCAGGGTGAGACGTTCCTGGGCTATTCGCAGAGCCAGCGCGTCCATATGTCGGACGAAACGGCGAAGCTGATCGACAAGGAAATTCGCGGCCTGGTGGAGCAGGGCTATGCCCGTGCGCAGGAAGTGCTGAAGGGTCATGAGGATCAGCTGCACCTGCTGGCCAATGCGATGCTGGAATATGAGACGCTGTCGGGCGAGGAGATCAAGACGCTGCTCGACAAGGGCGAGATCACCCGCGATGACGGCACGACGATCAAGCCTTCGGTGATCCCGGCGGCGGGTTCCTCCATCCCCCGCACGCGCAAGCGCAAGGGGCCGTTCGGCGATCCTTCCCCCGCCGGGGCGTAAGGAGCGCAAGAGTTGAGCGAAGAAGGGCGTGGCCGATGGCTGCGCCCTTCTTTCGTCGGGGCGAAATCGAGTTCGCGATCCAGCGCAAGAAAATCCCGCTTGGGGTCTGGCCGTTCCGACACGAAGTGGTTACATGGGCCGCCACAAATCCCCCAGCGGCCCGGTTTCCCTCAGTTCGGCCCGCGTAGCAGAAAGTGGCTTTTTCCATGGATATCCGCCTCGGCCTCACCTTTGACGACGTGCTGTTGCAGCCCGCCGAATCCGATGTGCTGCCCAGCCAGGCGGACACATCGACCCATGTGACCAAGGCGATCAAGCTGAATATCCCGATCCTGTCGTCGGCGATGGACACGGTGACGGAGGCCGACATGGCGATCGTCATGGCGCAGCTGGGCGGGATCGGCGTGCTGCATCGCAACCTGACGGTTGAGGAACAGGCGGACGCGGTACGCGCGGTCAAGCGGTTCGAGAGCGGCATGGTGGTGAACCCCATCACCATTTTGCCGAGCGCCACGCTGGCCGACGCGCAGATGCTGATGCAGCGCCACAAGATCAGCGGCATCCCGGTGGTGGAGGCGAACGGCAAGCTGGTCGGCATCCTGACCCATCGCGACACCCGCTTCGCCGAAAATCCGTCCCAGCCGGTCAGCGAGCTGATGACCAAGGATAACCTCGCCACGGTCAAGGTCGGCGTCGATCAGGAAGAGGCGCAGCGGCTGCTGCACCAGCGCCGAATCGAAAAGCTGCTGGTGGTGGACGATGCCTATCACTGCGTCGGCCTGATCACCGTCAAGGATATCGAGAAGGCCGTCACCTATCCGCAGGCGACCAAGGATGTTTCCGGCCGGCTGCGCGTCGCCGCCGCCTCCACCGTGGGCGAAAAGGGGCTGGAGCGCAGCAAGGCGTTGATCGACGCGGAATGCGACCTGATCGTCATCGACACCGCCCATGGCCACAGCAGGCAGGTGGCGGTCGCGGTCGAAGCGGTCAAGAAACTGTCCAACCATGTTCAGGTGGTCGCCGGCAATGTCGCCACCGCCGAGGCGACCAAGGCGCTGATCGACGCGGGCGCGGACTGCGTGAAGGTCGGCATCGGTCCCGGCTCCATCTGCACCACCCGCGTCGTCGCGGGCGTTGGCGTGCCGCAGCTCACCGCCGTCATGGATTCCGCCAATGAAGCCGCGAAGCATGGCGTGCCGGTGATCGCCGATGGCGGCCTGCGCACGTCGGGCGACGTGGCGAAGGCGCTGGCGGCGGGCGCAGGCTGCGTCATGGTCGGATCGTTGCTGGCGGGAACGGCCGAAGCGCCGGGCGAAACCTTCCTCTACCAGGGGCGCGCCTACAAGAGCTATCGTGGCATGGGCAGCGTCGGAGCGATGGCGCGCGGTTCGGCCGACCGCTATTTCCAGGCCGACATCAAGGACCAGATGAAGCTGGTGCCCGAAGGGATCGAAGGCCAGGTGCCGTTCAAGGGGCCGGCCAAGGATGTCATCCACCAGCTGGTGGGTGGCGTGAAGGCGGCGATGGGTTATACCGGCAGCCGCACGATCAAGGATCTCCAGGAGCGCGCCCGCTTCGTCCAGATCACCAATGCCGGCCTGTCCGAAAGCCATGTGCATGACGTGACGATCACGCGGGAAGCGCCCAACTATCCGACGCGGTAAAGCGCTTCTCCATTCCCTTCCCTTCCAGGGAGGGGGGAAGGTATAGATGACCCCATCCGCCCGCATCCAGGCCGCGATCGACCTGCTCGACGCCATCATCGCGTCGGCGCGCGATGGCGGTCCGGCGGCCGACACGCTGATCGCCCGCTATTTCAAGGAACGGCGCTATGCCGGCTCGCGCGACCGGCGGGCGGTGCGCGACCATGTCTATGATGCCATCCGCCGGGTCGCGGAACGGCCGGAGACGGGGCGCGAAGCGATGATCGGGCTGGCGCAGGAGCGGCCGCAGATCGCCGCGCTGTTCGATGGCTCCGCCCATGCGCCGCTGCCGATCGAGCCGGGCGAGGTCGGCGTGTCGGCGGGTGCGGTGCCTGGCTGGCTCCGACCGCTGCTGGCCGCGCCCGTGGAGCAGGACGCGCTGCTGGGCCGCGCCCCGGTCGATCTGCGCGTCAATCGGTTGAAGGCGGCGCCGGCCGATGCCGCGCCCATGCTGCCCGAAGCCGCGCCGATTGCGGGTCTGGCTGATGGGCTGCGCCTGCCGGAAGGCTGGCCGGTCGAGCAGAGTGCGGCGTGGAAGGACGGTCTGGTCGAGGTGCAGGACGCCGGTAGCCAGTGGATCGCGGCGGCCTGTGGCGCGCGGCCGGGTATGACGGTCGTCGACATGTGCGCGGGGGCGGGCGGCAAGACGCTGGCGCTCGCCGCCGCGATGGAGGGGCAGGGGCGGTTGCTGGCTGCTGACACCATCCGTTCGCGCCTCGCCCGGCTGGAGCCGCGTGCCGAGCGAGCGGGTGCGACCTTCATCGAGACGCTGCTGCTGGATCAGAGTCATGAGGCGCGCGGTCTGGAAACGCTGCAAGGCCGGGCGGATGTCGTGCTGGTCGATGCGCCCTGTTCGGGCACCGGCACCTGGCGGCGCAATCCCGAAGCGCGCTGGCGCCTGACACCCGCGCGCCTGAACCGGCTGGTTGCCGAGCAGGCTCGGATTCTCGATTTTGCCGCGCCCTTGCTCGCGCCGGGGGGCGTGCTAGTCTATGCCACCTGTGCGCTGACCGACCGGGAAGGGCGCGATCAGGTGAACGCCTTCCTCAGCCGCCATGCCGGTTGGGAGGCGGAACCGATAGACCTGCCGGTCGGGCGGCGCCATGGTGCGGGGCTGCTGCTGACGCCCGGACATGACGGCAGCGACGGCTTCTATTTCGCGCGGCTCAAGCGGGGGGCTTGAAAACAGAGCATGGACAAGGCCGCGCAAAATCGCGACACTTGGTCGGAATCAGCGCCTGAAACATGGCTGGAGATCATAATGCGTTTCACCCCTGCCTCGATTGCCCTTGCTGCCGTCCTGACCACCGTTTCCAGCATGGGGTTGAGCCAGAAGCCGGATAGCCAGATCAGTCCGCAGTCGATCGAATGGCAGAAGGCGGGTGAGGCGGCGCGCAAGGCGGGCAATCTCCAGGGTGCTACCGACGCGCTGGAAAGCGCGCTGGCGGTCGATCCCCGCAACCGGACGGCCTATGTCGAACTGGCCGAAGTCGCCCGGGCGCAAGGGCTTCAGGGCAAGGCGATCCGCCTCTACAAGGAAGCGCTGCTGCTCGATCCGACCGACGTCACGGCGCTCGCCGGGCAGGGCGAGGCTATGATGGAAAAGGGTGCGGTCGCGCGGGCGAAGGAAGTGCTGGCGCAGGCGCAGAAGCTGTGCAAGGCCGATTGCGCTCCGGTCGGCAAGCTGGCCGCCGCGATCCAGAAGGGGCCGCCGGCGGTCGCGCTGACCAGCAAGGACGCAGTGCCCACGCCGCAGGCGAAGGCGACCGAGCAGCCCTGATCCGGGCTTTTGCCTGGAACTGGAGGATCTGCTTCGATCCGTCCGCTTCGAGCATTCGGCTTTCCGGGTCTCGGTTTGGCCCGGTTTCTCGACAAGCGCGAAGCGAACGGCTGTAGGTTGAGACTATCCGGTTTCAGCTGGCCCTAAACCGTGACAATTTCCGGCAGGATGGCGTCGAGCAACAGCATCCCCGCCGCCGAGACCTGGAGCCGGGCATCCCGGCGGTGGAGCAGGCCGATGTCGATCAGCTGGTCGATCGTGCGTTCGTCCACCAGATGCGGAACGCTGATGCCGGACAGGGCGGAGATGCGGTCCAGATCCACGCCTTCGGTCAGGCGCAGGCCCATCAGCAGCGCTTCGCGCGCGCGATCCTCGCCCGTCAGCGGCTGCTCGCTCTGGGTGCCATGGCGATTGCGGGTCACGGCGCTCATCCAGTTTTCGGGCTTCTTGTGGCGCAGAGTGGCCTTGCCCGTGCGGCGGCCATGGGCACCGGGGCCGATGCCGATATAATCGCCATAGCGCCAGTAGGTGAGGTTGTGGCGGCTCTCCTGACCCGCGCGGGCGTGGTTGCTGATCTCATAGGCGGGGATGCCCGCTTTGCCCGTCATCGCCTGGGTGAGTTCGTAGAGGGTCGCGCCATGATCGGGATCGGCGGGGGTGAGCTTGCCCTGCGCAACCAGCGTGGCGAAGCGGGTGCCCGGCTCGATCGTCAGCTGGTAGAGCGAGAGATGATCGGTGCCGAAGGCGAGAGCGCGGGCGAGTTCGGCCTGCCAGTCGGCCTCGCTCTGGCCCGGGCGGGCGTAGATGAGGTCGAAGCTGATCCGGTCGAACACCTGTTGCGCCGTGTCGAGCGCCGCCAGTCCTTCGTCCACGTCATGGGCGCGGCCGAGGAAATGCAGGGCCTCATTGTCGAGCGCCTGGAGGCCGAGCGACACGCGGTTGACGCCAGCGGCGGCAAGGTCGGCGAAGCGGGCGGCCTCGACCGAATTGGGGTTGGCCTCCAGCGTGATTTCCACGCCCGGCGCAAGGCCCCAGTGGCCGTCGGCTGCCGCGATCAGGTCCGCGACCAGCGCGGGCGGCATCAGAGAGGGCGTGCCGCCGCCGAAGAAGATGGAAGAGAGCGGCCGTCCGGCAGTCAGCGTCGCCTCATGTGCCATGTCCGCCAGCAGCGCGGCGCGCCAGGCATCTGTGTCGATCCGGTCACGCACATGGCTGTTAAAATCGCAGTAGGGACATTTGGATACACAAAAGGGCCAATGCACATATAAGGCGAGGGGAGCGGCAGAAGCCGACGGGTTGCGGGGATCATTGATCGACATGGACGGGGCGGGCCTTAGACGCATTTGTCGCGCGGTGCTACGGGCGGGTGTTGCGGCGCTGATGATGACGGCGGGAGCTGCGGTCGCGCAATCACGCACGGCGGCCTATTATGGCATGGAGGAGGCGGAGCGCGACGACGGTTTGCTGCGCGACGTCATGCTCGACATGCATAATGAGGAGCGCGATTCGCTGGGACTGGCGCCGCTGGAATGGGACGATGCGCTGGCGGCGGATGCGCGCGCCTATGCGCGGACGATGGCGCGGACCGGGGTCTTCGCCCATTCGAACCGGGCAAGCCGGTCGGTTCCCAGCGGCGAGAATCTGTGGATGGGGACGCGTGGCCTTTATGACTATGAGGTGATGGTCGGCGGCTTCCTGGACGAAAAGCGGCTGTTCCGCCGTGGCGGCCGGCTGCCGAACATCAGCACCACAGGCCGCTGGCAGGATGTCGCCCATTATACCCAGATCATCTGGCGGACGACCCGCAAGCTGGGCTGCGCGCTGGGCGAAGGGGCCGGTAACGACTATCTGGTCTGCCGCTATTTCCCTGCGGGGAACGCCTTCGGCCAGGGGCCGCTGGATGCCGATTCGGGGCCAAGGGTGCTGGCCAGCGGAGGGCGGTAGGACGCAGCGCTTTAGAAAACCGCTTTCACCAGCTGCGCGAATGCGTCGGCGCGGTGGCTCATGGCGTGCTTCTTGTCCGGGTCCATCTCGCCGAAACTGATGTCGTGGCCGTGGGGCATGAACATCGGGTCGTAGCCGAAGCCCCTGTCACCGCGCGGCGGCCAGACCAGCGTGCCGTCGACCCGTCCCTCGAACGCCTCGACATGGCCGTCGGGCCAGGCGAGGGCGAGGGCGCAGATGAAATGGGCGTCATGGCCCGCATCCGGCCCCTTCGCCTGGATACCGTCCCACACCAGCCGCATGGCCAGGCCGAAATCCTTGTCCGGGCCAGCCCAGCGGGCGGAAAAGAGGCCGGGATCGCCGCCCAGCGCCTCGACGCACAAACCGCTGTCGTCGGCGAGCGCGGGCAGGCCGCTGAGATCGGCGGCCTGCATCGCCTTCAGCTCGGCGTTCGCGATGAAGGTGGTGCCGGTTTCGTCCGGTTCGGGCAGGTCGAGCGACGCGGCGGAAATCGGCTCTATGCCATAGGGACCGAGCAGCGCGGCGATTTCCCGCACCTTGCCGGGATTGTGACTGGCGATCACCAGCTTGCCGGGCGCCAGCTTGCGGATCGCCTGTTCCTGTCCGAATTCGTCGCTCATCGCCTTGCCCTTGCCTTCTTTTTCGCGTCATTCCGGCCTTCAGCCGGAACCCCGCGTCTTCTTCGACCCAGTCAAAGGAAAGCGGGATGCCGGGTCAAGCCCGGCATGACGGCAATAAGGGATTATGGTCGCTTACCGTCCCGTCGCCGCGTCCTGCGCTGCGAAGATCTTCGCGCAGCCGATGCGGGCGAGGCGGAGCAGGCGGAGCAGTTCCTCCTCGTCATAGGCCGCGCCTTCGGCCGTCGCCTGCACTTCGGCGAACTTGCCGTCGCCGGTCAGGATCAGGTTGGCGTCGGTTTCCGCATTGCTGTCCTCGGCATAATCGAGGTCGAGCACCGGCGTGCCTTCATAGATGCCGCAGCTGATCGCTGCGACCTTCTGGATGATCGGGTCTTCGGTGAGCGCGCCGCTCGCCAGCAGCTTGTCGACCGCGATGCGCAGCGCGACCCAGCTGCCCGAAATGGCGGCGGTGCGGGTGCCGCCATCGGCCTGGATCACGTCGCAGTCGATCACGATCTGGCGCTCGCCCAGTTTCTTGAGGTCCACGATCGTGCGCAGCGAGCGGCCGATCAGGCGCTGGATTTCCTGGGTGCGGCCGGACTGCTTGCCCTTGGCTGCCTCGCGGCTGCCGCGGGTGTGGGTGGCGCGGGGCAGCATCCCATATTCGGCCGTGACCCAGCCCGATCCCTTGCCGCGCAGGAAGGGCGGCACCTTTTCCTCGATCGATGCGGTGCACAGGACGCGCGTGTCGCCGAAGCTGACGAGGCAGCTGCCTTCGGCATGGATGGTGAAGCCGGGCTCCATGGTGATGTCGCGCATCTGGTCGGGCGCGCGGCCGGAAGGACGCATAAATTTCTTCTCCGAAGCGGTCAGGTGACGGCGCTTAGCGTCCGAAGACGCTTCTTGCCAGTGCCATGCGGGCGATTTGGCGATAAGAGGGGGTATGAGAGTGAAAATCTTGATCGCGGCCGGCCTGTTCGCGCTGGCGGGATGCGCCGTGAAGGAAGAAGGGCTGGAGCCGCCACGGGCGCCGGGCGACGTGATCCGCTTCACGGCGGGACGCTGCTTCGGCGCGTGCCCGGCCTACAGCGTGCAGGTGTCGCCTGACGGGTCGGGCCTGCTGGAGCCGGAGCGGTTCACCTCCGTACCCGGCCCGACGCGCTTCACCGTGACGGCGGCGCAATATCGTCGGCTGATCGCGACGCTGGCGCCGCATCGCCCGGCCGCGGGTGCGACCGAAAGGATCGCCCATGGCAGCAATTGCGAGCGCTTCGCCACCGACATGCCCAGCTATGTCGTGGAATGGAGCAGGCCGGGCCAGGCATCGACGCGCCTGGAATATCAGTCGGGCTGCATGGATGCGCGCTATGGCAGGCTGCGCGTCGCGATCGCGTCGGTGCCCAAGATACTGGACGTCCAGCATATGCTCAATCCCAAGGCGGTCACGCCTTGAGCGCGCGCTTCCTCTTGCCTAGATAGGAGCCATGTCGGCCATTCCGATCTCCGAACTGAACGATCGCGCCCGCGACGTTTTCCGCCTGGTGGTCGAAAGCTATCTCGGCACCGGTCTGCCCGTGGGATCGCGCACCATCAGCAAGATGGCCTCGCTCAGCCTGTCGCCGGCTTCGATTCGCAATGTCATGCAGGATCTGGAGGAGTTGGGCCTGCTTGCCGCGCCGCACACGTCGGCGGGGCGGATGCCGACCGAGACGGGATTGCGCCTGTTCGTCGACGGGATGATGCAGGCCGCCGAACCTTCGGCCGAGGAACGGCGAGCGATCGAGGCGGGGATCGTCGAAAGCGGACCGATCGAGGAGGCGCTGTCCGCCGCCACGGCGACGCTTTCGGGCCTCTCCGCCTGCGCCGGCATCGTCATGGTCCCCAAGCGCGAGCCGGTGCTGCGCCAGTTCGGTTTCGTCCCCCTGAATGCGCGGCAGGCGCTCGCCGTTCTGGTGGGGCAGGACGGGTCGGTCGAAAATCGCGTGCTCGACCTGCCCGACGGCGTCACCCCGGTGATGCTGAACGAGGCGGCCAATTTCATGTCGGCGCGCTTTGGCGGCATGACCCTGCGCGAGGCCGGCGAGGCGTTGGCGCGCGAGATGGAAATGGAGCGCAGCGCGCTCGACCATAGCGCGCGCAACCTGGTCGCCCGTGGCCTCGCCATCTGGTCGCACGACGCTGACGACCGGCCGGTGCTGATCGTGCGCGGCCAGTCGCACCTGCTGGATGATGGCGCGGCGGCCGACCTGGAGCGGGCGCGGCAATTGCTGGAGCAGCTGGAGGGCAAGCAGGAAATTTTGGACCTGCTGCGCGGCGCGCTGGCCGGCAGCGCGACCAAAATCTTCATCGGCTCGGAAAACAAGCTCTTTTCCCTGTCGGGTTCTTCGGTCATAGCCGCTCCCTACCGTGGCGCGGACGGCCGGGTCGTCGGCGTGGTCGGCGTGATCGGGCCCACGCGCTTGAACTATGCGCGGGTGATCCCCATGGTGGATTTCACTGCACAGACGCTGTCGAGATTGATGAGATGAGCGAAGACAATCAGAATCTGGAAAATACCGAAGTCGTGGATGCGCTGCCCGAGGACGCGGCGCCTGCCGGAGATGCGGCGGCCGAGCGGATCGCCGCGCTGGAGGCGGAACTCGCCACCGCGAAGCAGGATATTCTCTACGCCCATGCCGACACGCAGAATGTGCGCCGCCGGCTGGAAAAGGAACTGGCCGACGCGCGCGCCTATGCCGCGACCGCCTTTGCCCGCGACATGCTGTCGGTCGCCGACAATCTGAGCCGGGCGCTGGCCGCGATTCCCGCCGACCTGCGCGAGGACGACAAGTTCAAGAGCCTGGTCGTCGGTCTGGAAGCGACCGGCCGCGAGCTGGAAAGCGTGTTCGGGCGCAACGGCATAGCCAGGCTGGAGTCGGTCGGCCAGCCGCTCGACCCCAACAAGCATCAGGCGATGATGGAAGTCCCGTCGGCCGACGCCGAGCCGGGCACCATCCTGGTCGAGATGCAGGCCGGCTACATGATCAAGGACCGCCTGCTGCGGCCGGCGATGGTCAGCGTGGCGAAGAAGCCGGAATAACCTATATTCTCCCTCCCTGCTTGCGGGAGGGGCCGGGTGTGGGCGGCTCGTGGCGAAGCCATGGATCTTGCCCACACCTTTGCGACTAACCTCGCCTTCGGCTCGGCAGTTCTCGCGCCCCGCCCGCCTGCGCGAGGGGGAGTCAGGAGGTTCAGCCTGACGGAGACGATCTTGCGCCACGACCTCAACCTCACCACCGATCGCCCGACCTTCGTCACCCATCTCGAATGTTCGCTGACCGGCGAGCGCTATGAGGCGGATCGGCTGCATGGGCTTTCGGTGGCCGGGAAGCCGCTGCTCGTTCGCTACGACCTCGACGGCGTGCGTGCCACGCTGACCAGGGACGCGCTGGCGCAGCGGCCGATGGACTTGTGGCGCTGGCGTGAATTGCTGCCGGTGCGGCAGACGTCGAACATCGTCAGCCTCGGCGAGAATGCGACGCCGCTCATTCCGCTGCCGCGCACGGCCAGGCGGCTGGGTGGGGCGCATCTGCTTGCCAAGGATGAGGGGCGTTTGCCCACCGCCTCCTTCAAGGCGCGCGGCCTCGTCATGGCGGTGTCGATGGCGAAGGAACTGGGCGTGACCCAGGTCGCCATGCCCACCAACGGCAATGCCGGCGCGGCGCTGGCCGCCTATGCCGCCGTCGCGGGCATGGAGGCGGTGATCTTCTGCCCGGCCGACACGCCCGAAGTGAATGTGCGCGAGATCGCGGCGCAGGGCGCGCGGGTCTATCGCGTCAACGGCTATATCGACGATTGCGGCGCGATCGTGGGGCAGGGCGTCAAGGAGCGCGGCTGGTTCGACTTCTCGACGCTCAAGGAGCCCTATCGGATCGAGGGCAAGAAGACGATGGGCCTCGAACTGGCCGAGCAGCTGGGTTGGGACCTCCCCGATGCGATCTTCTATCCGACCGGCGGCGGCACCGGCCTTATCGGTATGTGGAAGGCGTTCGACGAACTGGAGAAGATCGGCTTCATCGGCTCCAAAAGGCCCAGGATGTTCGCGGTGCAGGCCGAAGGCTGCGCGCCGATGGTCCGCGCGTTCGAGCAGGGCGTGGAATTTGCCGAGCGTTGGGAGGATGCCCAGACCATCGCGATGGGCATCCGTGTGCCCAAGGCGGTCGGCGATTTCCTGATCCTGCGCGCAGTGCGCGAGAGCGGGGGCGCGGCGCTGGCCGTGTCGGACGCGGCGATCGCGGCGGCAGTGCGCGATGTGGCGCGCGACGATGGCCTGCTGCTTTGCCCGGAGGGCGGGGCAACGCTCGCCGCCTATCAAAGGGCGCTGGACGAGGGGCTGATCGGCCGCGACGAGCAGGCAGTGCTGTTCAACTGCGCCAGCGGCCTCAAATATCCGCTGGAGGACCAGAGCCGGACCCTGGACCGCCACGCGCCGATCGACTTCACGAAACTCTAAGACATTTTGATACATTTAAGATGCATCGTAAGCCTTGACGGTCTCGATCTATAAGATATATCGCAAAGCATCATGACATATATGAAAGAGCAAATGATGCGATTCTCCCATAACCTCCACGGTCGCCATGGCGGTCATCATGGACATCGAGGTCCGCTGCACGATCACGGCCGCTTTGCTTCCCCCGACGGCTTCGGCCGCGGCCGGGGTGGTCCGTTCGGCGGCGATCCTTTCGGCGAGGACGGGCTGCGGGGTGGCGGTCGGGGTGGGCGCGGTGGCCGCCGCCGGCTGTTCGACAATGACGCGCTGCGCCTTATCCTGCTGAAGCTGATCGCCGACGCGCCGCGCCACGGCTATGAACTGATCCGCGCGATCGAGGCGCTGTCGGGCGAAGCCTATGCGCCCAGTCCCGGCGTCGTCTACCCGACCTTGACGCTACTGGCGGAAATGGACCTGATCGTCGAGCAGCCGGGCGAAGGCAGTCGCAAGCGCTTCGCCATCACCGATGCAGGCCACGCGCAGATCGCGGAGCGCAAGGATGCGCTGGACATGGCGCTGGAGCGGTTGGCGTCGCTGGCCCGCAAGGCCGAACGGGTCGATGGCGGCCCGGTGCGCCGCGCGATGCACAATCTGCGCTTCGCCATTCAGCAGCGGCTTGAAAAGGAAGGGGCGGATAACCAGACCATGTTCGACGTCGCGTCCCTGATCGACGAGGCGGCCAGCAAGATCGAAAGGCTATAAGCGATGACCCTGACTGCGACCGTCCCGACCACCAGCGCCAGCCGCTATCTCCAGCAACTCTGCAAGCATTGGAGCCACAAGTTCGAGGTGAATTTCGACGCCAGCCAGGGCGAGATCGCCTTTCCGATGGGACCGATCCGCATGGCGGCGACCCCCGACGCGCTGGTGGTGACGCTCGAACCGACGCCGGACGCCGACGTCGAACGGTTCAAGCAGGTGGTCGCCGACCATCTCGATCGCTTCGCCTTCCGCGAGGCGCCGCTGCCTTTCGACTGGAAATAACCGGGCGACGGCCATGAGAAAAAGAGGGGCGGGCTGATCCGCCCCTTTTCATTTGCCGGGGATTCGCCGCGCGCTGGCCAGATGATGGGCGTGGGTGATGGCGACGGCCAAGGCGTCGGCCGCATCCGGCCCGGCGATCTTCGCTCCCGGCAGCAGGCGCGACACCATGGCATGGACCTGCTCCTTCGACGCATTGCCGACGCCGACGACCGATTTCTTGACGAGGCGGGCCGCATATTCGCCCACCTCCATGCCCGATCGCGACGCGGCGAGCAGCACGACGCCGCGCGCCTGACCCAGTTTCAGCGTGGATTGCGGGTTCACATTGACGAACACCTCCTCCACCGCCGCGCCATCGGGCCGATGTTCGAGGATGAGGTCGGTCAGCGCCAGGTCGAGGGCGAGCAGCCGCGTCGCCAGCGACATGGCGCTGTCGGTCTTGATCTGGCCGTTGCCGACATGGGTCAGCCGGTTGCCGTCGGCGGCGATGACGCCCCAGCCGGTGGTGCCGAGGCCCGGGTCGAGACCGAGGAGGATCAAATCGCCCTCCCGCGCGCGGCAGGGCTTGGGGAAGGGGATATGCATGGGGCCCGAGGTGGAACAGGCCCTCCCCCGGCCCCTCCCGCAAGCGGGAGGGGAGGATGGATCAACCCAGCTTCTCCATCACCTCGTCGGAGACTTCGTAATTGCCCCAGACGGTCTGGACGTCGTCATCATCTTCCAGCACGTCGACCAGCTTGAGCAGGGTCGCGGCATTGGCTTCGTCGACTTCGACGGTGGTCTGCGGCTTCCAGGCGAGCTTCGCCCCGTCGGCCGCGCCCAGCTTGGCTTCCAGCGCCTTGGCGACTTCATGGAGGGCGTCCATCGCCGTCCAGATTTCATGCTCGTCTTCGTTCGAGGACACGTCGTCCGCGCCCGCTTCCAGCGCCGCTTCGAACACCGCATCGGCGTCGCCCGCGCTAGCGGGATAGGTAATGAGGCCAAGCCGGTCGAAGCCATGGCTCACCGCGCCGGACGCGCCCAAATTGCCGCCATTCTTGGAGAAGGCGGTGCGGATATTGGTCGCCGTGCGATTGCGATTGTCGGTCAGCGCCTCGACGATGATCGCGACGCCGCCGGGACCATAGCCCTCGTAGCGGATTTCCTCGTAATTTTCGGTATCGCCGCCGATCGCCTTGTCGATCGCCCGCTGGATATTGTCCTTGGGCATGGACTGGGCCTTGGCGGCGTTGATTGCCAGGCGCAGGCGCGGGTTCATGTCCGGGTCGGGCATCCCCATCTTGGCGGCGACGGTGATTTCGCGGCTGAGCTTGGAGAACATCGACGAGCGCTTCTTGTCCTGCGCGCCCTTGCGATGCATGATGTTCTTGAATTTGGAATGGCCGGCCACGGCCTGTCTCCTGACATTTTTCTGTGAAACCGAAGCGCGCTCTCTAGCGAGCGCGCCCCGATCCCGCAATCTTCTTAGAAGAGGATCGCCGTGCCGGAAGCCGACACCATCAGCATGGAGCCGATGGCGCCGATCACTTCATAGTCGAGGTCGACACCGACCACGGCATTGGCCCCCTTCGCCGCCGCGCGGCCGCGCATCTCGTCGATCGCTTGCTCGCGGGCGCTCTGAAGCACATCTTCATAGGCGCCCGACCGGCCGCCGACGATATCGCGGACGCTGGCGAACAGGTCGCGGAACAGGTTGGCGCCCACGATCACCTCGCCGGTGACGATGCCGAGATACTCCTTCGCGGGCTTTCCCTCCAGGCGGCTGGTGGTGCTGACGATGATCTCGGACATGGGCGCTTCTCCTTTTAGATCGGTTTATTCCATCCCCAGCGCGGCGAGATAGGTCTGGAGAATGGCTTCCATTTCCTGCCGGTCATGCGGCTGCATCTTCCGCAGGCGCACGATCTGTCGCATGATCTTGCCGTCATAGCCGTTGGCCTTGGCTTCCAGATAGACGTCCTTGATGTCGTCGCCAATGCCCTTCTTTTCTTCTTCCAGGCGCTCGATGCGCTCGATGAAGAGGCGTAGCTGGTCGGCGGCGACATTGGGTTCGCTCATGGGAATCTCCGTGCAAGTTTGAAAATGGGAATCAGGCTGGCGGACGCCTCTAATGATTGTCGGCGTTCTTCGCCACACTCTCCTGCATCTTTGCGATCTGCTGCGGCGTCGCCTCGCCCTGATGCCGGGCTTTCCATTCGGCAAAGGGCATTCCGTGGATGATCTCGCGCGCCTGGTCCTTCGTCAGTTGGCCGTCGGCCTCTGCGATCCAGTCGGCCAGGCAATTGCGGCAAAAGCCCGCGCTCCCCATCAGGTCGATATTCTGGACGTCGGTCCGGTGCTGCAAATGCGCAACCAGACGGCGGAAGGCGGTTGCAGCAACCGCATCTGTGAGTATGGTGTCGGCCATCGGCGATCCTTTCGCTGATCTACATCATCCTGTCGTGCAGCACGGATAACCCATAACGACGCCCTGGCAAGGTTCAGGAGCGATCATGACGGTCAGGAGAAGACATGACGAAGTTACCGCCCCGCTCGCGCAAGGTCCGCATCCTTGCGACCCTTGGCCCTGCGAGCGATACGCCCGAGATGATCCGGGCGCTGTTCGTCGCCGGGGCCGACGCCTTCCGCATCAACATGAGCCATGGCGCGCATGAAGATCATGCCGCGCGCATCGCGTCCATCCGCGCGCTGGAAAAGGAGTTCAACCGGCCGACGACCATATTGGGCGACCTGCAAGGCCCCAAGCTGCGTGTCGGTACGTTCGAGAAGGGGCTGGCCATATTGGAGACCGGTGCGCCCTTCATTCTCGACCGGGACGAAACCCCCGGCGACGCGCGCCGCGTCAACCTGCCCCATCCCGAAATCTACGCGGCGCTGGTGCCCGAAACCCGGCTGCTGCTGGATGACGGCAAGCTGGTGCTGCGCGTGAAGGCAGTGAGCGAGGACCGGATCGAGACCATGGTCGAGGTCGGCGGGACATTGTCCAACCGCAAGGGCGTGAACGTGCCCGACGTGGTGGTGCCTGTGCCGGCGCTGACCGACAAGGACCGGCGTGACCTCAGTTTCGCGATCGAGCAGGGTTGCGACTGGATCGCCCTGAGCTTCGTGCAGCGGCCCGAGGATCTGGCCGAAGCGCGCAAGCTGATGGGCGGCTATGGGTCGCTGATGGCCAAGATCGAGAAGCCGTCGGCGGTGCAGCGGCTGGAGGAGATCGTCGAACTGGCCGATGGCGTGATGGTCGCGCGCGGCGACCTGGGCGTCGAGCTGCCGCCGCAGGCCGTGCCCCCGCTCCAGAAGCAGATCGTCGCCACCGCGCGGCGCATGGGCCGCCCCGTGGTGGTCGCGACGCAGATGCTCGAATCGATGATCAAGTCGCCTTCGCCGACTCGCGCCGAAGTGTCGGACGTGGCGACGGCGGTCTATGACGGCGCCGACGCGATCATGCTGTCGGCCGAAACGGCCGCCGGCGACTGGCCGGTCGAGGCGGTCGCCATGATGGACAGCATCGCCCACAGCGTCGAGCGCGATCCGGGCTATTTCGGCCGGCTCCACTATACCGAGACGCGCCCCGACCCGACCACCGCCGACGCGCTGGCCGAGGGTGCTGGCGGCATTGTCGAGGTGGTGGGCGCCAGCTGCATCACCTGCTTCACCTCGTCGGGCAGCACGGTGCGTCGGGTGGCGCGCGAGCGGCCCTCCGCGCCGATCCTGGCCCTGACGCCGCGCACCGATACCGCGCGCAAGCTGGGCCTTACGTGGGGCGTCCATGCGGTCCGCACCAAGGATATCGGGACGTTCGAGGAGATGATCGGCAAGGCCCGCCGCATGGCGCTGCGCCACGGGATGGTCGAGAAGGGCGGCAAGATCGTCGTGCTGGCGGGCGTGCCCTTTGGTACGCCGGGATCGACCAACGTGCTCCATGTCGCGTCGATTCGCGGCGACGAACTCAAGGGACGCGACGAGGGCTGAGGTCCGGCCCTCATTGCGAGCGGCGCGAAGCAATCCACTGCCATTCCCCTGGATTGCTTCGCTGCGCTCGCAAGGGCGGGGATAGTTGATTCGGCGCCATCCTGCGCCAACACGGAAAGGCGCCCGATCATAGACCGGGCGCCTGCCACATGTTCATCAGGAACGACCGCCTCCCGAAGGAGGCGTCGTCCGTCGCTTAGCCCTGGCGGGCCTTGAAGCGGCGGTTGGTCTTGTTGATGACGTAGGTGCGGCCGCGACGACGGATCACGCGGTTGTCCCGGTGGCGGCCCTTGAGCGACTTGAGCGAGTTGCGGATCTTCATGGCAATCGGCCTTTGATGAATCTGGTTTGATCGGAAAATCGAAGCGCAGCCCCTATGGGCGCGGCGGTCCAAAGTCAAGGGCGGCGAGCCGGTTTTTGCCCCTATATGCTCCGCCGTTCATCCTCCATGCAGCAAGCCGATGGCTTCACGCGTTGGAGGGGATTATGTCCTCCGCGCCGTGTATTGCGCAAATGCCCGTTGGAGTGAACCCATGTCGAAGCGCCTCTTCCTTGCCGCCAGCCTTGTCCTGCCCCTTGCCGCCTGCGCGACGGCCGTGCCGCCGGTGGAGGTAACGCGCTTTCATGTCGGCGATCCGGCCCGCTCGGGGACGATCGCGGTCGAGGAAATGCTCGGCAATCCGGATGTCAGCCTGGAATTCCGCACCTATGCCATGGCGGTACAGCAGGAATGGCAGCGTATCGGCTTCACGGCCGCGCCGGCCGGGGCCAGCAGCGACTATGTCGCTCTGGTGAGCTTCCGCCGCAGCTTCCGCCCGACCGGCGTCGATCGCAGCGGCAAGCCGGTCAGCGTCGGCGTAGGCGGCGGCATCGGCAGCGGCGGCTTTTCCGGGCTGGGCGTGGGCGTCGGCATCAACCTGTCGGGCAAGCCCAAGGATATCGTGACGACCGAATTGCAGGTGCAGCTGCGCCGCCGGTCCGATTCGGCCACCATCTGGGAAGGGCGTGCCTCCACTGCCGCGCGGCAGGGAACGCCGGCCGCCCAGCCGGGCCTCGCCGCGCAAAAGCTCGCCGCCGCGCTGATCGGGGGCTATCCGGGTGAATCGGGGCGCACTATAACCGTCAAATGACCATCAGCATTTCCAGCGGCTTCGACAGCGGCAATATTCGCGTTCTTTCCATCACCGATAGCCCGGCCGGCGTCCGTGCCGAGCTGGAGATCGTGACCGATCACCAGAGCGACTTCTATCAGTGGTTCCACTTCCGCCTGGCCAATGCGGCGGGGCGCGAGGTGGAGTTGGCAATCGTCAACGGCGCGGGGTCGGCCTATCCCGACGGCTGGCCCGGTTACAGCGCGCGGGTGAGCGAGGATCGCGAAAACTGGTATCTCGCCGATACCGGCTATGCCGACGGGACGCTGACCATCCGTCTGACGCCGGACAGCAACGCCGTATGGATCGCCTATTTTGCTCCCTATTCGATGGAGCGGCACCACGACCTTATCGCCTGGGCGGCAACCCAGCCGGGCGTCGTCCATCGCGAACTGGGGCTGACGCTCGACGGCCAGCCGCTCGACCTGCTGACGCTGGGCGACGGGCCGAAGCAGCTGTGGCTCTATGCCCGCCAGCATCCGGGCGAATCGATGGCGCAATGGTGGATGGAAGGCGCGCTGGAGCGGCTGTGCGACGAGGAAGACGCGGTCGCCCGCCTGCTCCGGCACAAGGCGACGATCCACCTCGTCCCCAACATGAACCCGGACGGCAGCCGTCGGGGCCATCTGCGCACCAATGCGGCGGGCGTGAACCTGAACCGCGAATGGCATGAGCCGTCGATGGAGCGCAGCCCGGAAGTGCTGCTGGTCCGCAATGCGATGGACGAGACGGGCGTCCATTTCGCGATGGACGTGCATGGCGACGAGGCGATTGCCGCCGTCTTCATTGCAGGCTTCGAAGGCATCCCGTCGATTAGCGCGAAGCAGACGGCGCTCTATCACCGCTATCGCGACACGCTGGCGGCCCGCACCCCCGATTTCCAGACACGGCTCGGCTATCCGGTCGCGGCGGCGGGAAAGGCCAATCTGTCCATGTCGACCAACCAGGTTGCCGAGCGTTTCGGCGCGGTGGCGATGACGCTGGAAATGCCGTTCAAGGATAATGACGACCTGCCCGACGCCGATCATGGCTGGTCGCCCGCGCGGTCGATCCAGTTGGCGAAGGATTGCCTGGCCGTGCTGGCGGAAATGATCGACGAGCTTTGAATCTTCTCTCCCGACGAGAGAGGAGATGAGGGTTCAGCCGAACAATTCGGCCAGGAAATCCGCCATCGCCCCGAAGCTGCGCCGGTCCGCGTCGGCGCTGTAGGCCAGGCCCTTGTCCGGCATGTTCACGCTTTCGTCGGTGAAGGCGTGGCCGGTTCCGCCATAGGCATGGATCTGCCAGTCGCAGCCGGCCTGCGTCAGTTCCTGGGCCAGCGCCACGGTGGCGTCCGGCGGGGCGATCGGATCGTCCCAGCCGTGACAGATGAGCAGCTTCGCGGTGATCTCGGCATTGGGGAAGGGAGGTGCCTGGTAGACGCCGTGGAAGCTGACGCCGCCGGCAATGTCGGCGCCGCTGCGGGCGAGGTCCAGGACGCACAGGCCGCCGAAGCAGAAGCCGATCGCGGCCGTGCGCGCCGGATCGACCCCGTCCAGCCCCTTGAGCAGCGCATGGGCCGCGTTCAGCCGGTCGCGCAGCAGCGCGCGATCGTCCTTCAGCGCGTTCATGTAGCGGGCCGGATCGGCATCGGCGCGGGTGGCGCGCTTGCCCTGTCCGAATAGATCGACAACGAACACGACATATCCCAGCGCCGCGACCTTTTCCGCCCGGATAAAATCCGCCTCCTTGGCGCCCAGCACATTGGGAAAGAGCAGGATGCCGGGTCGGCGCGCGGCATCGGTGGAATCGGAAACCGCCATATGTTCAAAGGGTTGACCGGCGATGTCCTGGAGGATGATGGTGCGGATGATGCTCATGACTGTCCAACTCGCTGTCTAGATGCTGCCGAAACCTGGCGCTTCGCCGCGCGCCGCGGCATTGAGGCGGCGGGGGCGCCTCCAGCCGATTCGGGGACGCTTGCGCAGGCGCAGCGTGGGCCAGTCGCCACGGTCGCTGCGTTCGGCGAGGCGCATACCTTCCGCGCGATAGGCGGCGAGCACGGCGTCGGCCTGTTCCTTCAATAGCCCTGCTAGGATGATCGTCCCGCCATCCTCGACCAGCGCGCACAGGGCCGGCGCCAGTTCGATCAATGGCCCGGCGAGGATATTGGCGATCAGCAGGTCGTAGGGCGCTCGGCCGAACAGCGCCGGATGGTCCGCGCCGGCGGCGGTGACGAGGGCAAGCTGACCGGCCCCGTGGCCCAGCGCCACCCCATTGGCGCGGGCATTGTCGGCGCTGATCTCCACAGCGACCGGATCGATGTCTGACGCGATAGCATGGGCATGGGGCCAAAGATGCAGCGCGGCGAAGGCCAGCAGCCCGGTGCCCGTACCGATGTCGGCAACGTTGCGCGCGCGCATCCCCACATGGCGCATCCGGTCGAGCATCATCAGGCAGCCGGCGGTGGTTTCATGCTGGCCGGTGCCGAAGGCGCGGCTCGCTTCGATCAGCAGGTTTGCATGGCCGGGGCGTTCCGGGTCGCTTGCAAGGTTGCGGACATGGAAACGTCCGGCAGTTACGGGCTCCAGACCCTGCTGGCTCAGCGTCACCCAATCCTCGTCGGGCAAAGGCTCGACCATCGGCTTCACCCCGGCGGCGCTGGGCACCAGCGTCCGCAGCAGCTTGATCGCGGCGGGGCCGGGCTTGCCCTCGAAATAGGCGTCGAGCTGCCACTTGTCCTCGTCGTCCGGCTCCGCCTCGCTGGTCATCAGGACCGGAGGGCGATCCATCAGGGCGAAGGCGGCGATATCGCCGTCCAGCGCCTCGGCTTCGGCGCGGGTGCAGGGCAGGGTGACTTTCCAGCTTTGCGCCGGTCTTGCGACATCGTTCATCCCGCCGCCTTTAGACCAGCGACGGGAGGAGGGGAAGCATCCGGGCGTCGCCGCTCAGGTCTGTCCTTCGTTTCGAGCGGGGACGACGCTTCAGGCCGCCTGTGTCAGGCGACCTGGCGGCCGAAGTCGGACGACGCATGGCGCAGGCTGGCAAGCTTGTCCTCTACGCTCTTGAAGCCGCGTTCCAACTGGTCGATTTCCGACGCCACGACCTCTGTATCCTGGCGGATGGCCGAGATGGTGGTCGACATGGAGTCGGCGGCGAGCGCTGTTTCGTCGACGGCGGCGGTGATCATGGTGACGGTCTGGGCCTGCGCGTCCATGGCGTGGCGGATGCGTTCGGCGCTCGCCTGCACTTCGCCCACCGTGTCGCGGATGCGCTCGTTGGTTTCGACCGACTGGCGCGTCGACATCTGGATGTCGGCGATCTTGCCGGCAATCTCGTCGGTGGCGCGGGCGGTCTGGTTGGCCAGGCTCTTCACCTCCTGCGCGACCACCGCGAAGCCGCGACCCGCATCGCCCGCACGGGCGGCCTCGATCGTGGCGTTGAGCGCGAGCAGGTTGGTCTGGCCCGCAATGTCGCGGATCAGGCCCAGGATCGATTCGATCGACTTGGCATGTTCGGACAGGGTGGCGGACATGGTGACGGCGTCGCCCGACTGGCGCGCGGCGCGCTGGGCGACATCGGCAGCGCCCTCCACCTCGGTGCGGGCATCTTCGATCGCGCGGATCAGGCCGGCGGAGGTGCGGGCGGCTTCGCGCATCGCCAGCGCCGATTGTTCGGCGGCGGCGGCGACTTCTGACGCCTTGCCCAGCATCCCGCGCGTGGCGGCGGAGGCGTCCTTCGCCTGTTCGCGCAGCGATTCGCCCAGCTTCGACGCGCCGTCGATCTCGCCGACGATGCGTTGTTCGAACAGCGAGCCGTAGCGTTGCCGTTCGGCGCGCTGGGACTCGGCCAGATCCTGTGCCAGCACATTGCTCATGATGCCGATGTCCATGGAGGACAGGCGGTTGATCGCCTGCAACAGGCGCTGGCAGCGCGGCCTGTCGTCCCAGCAGCGGTCGCAGACCAGTTCGGCGATCTTTTCGTTGGATCGGGACACCGCGGTCAGCACCGCCTGCACCGGGAAGCCGTGCTTGCTGGCGTGGCGCACGCAATCGGTTGCCGTGGCGATCCATTCGCCCGCCGAGAAATTGGCGAGCTTCTGTTCAATATAACGGGCGGTTTCGGCCTCGATCTTGCGCAGCGCGCTTTCGCTCAGATGCCGGCGCAGTTGCGCGTCGGCGGCGTAGCTTTCGAAGAAGGTCTGCGCGACTAGCGGCAGCGAGTCCCGGATCATCGCATGGATTTCCAGCGCGTCGGGTGCGATGCTGTCGGTCAGGTCGAGATTGGCCAGATTATTGGCGTTCACGATCCGGAATGTCTCGGCGGACTTCATGTTAATCGGGTGCCCTTCGAAAATGCGCGAACCTTTGGTCGGAAGGAATAGCGCCCTTTGGTTAATTGATCCTTATTCCAACCATCGCCAGCACTTTTCCTGCGCGGCGCCTACGCGGCTTGCCCTCTCGCCTCTTCGCTCTTAAGGGGACGGGACTCAGGGACAAGCTTCAGGGACTAGGGTAGACATGGCGCGATCCACCAGCCGGCCACTCTCGCCGCATTTGACGATCTGGAAATGGGGGCCGGCCATGGCCGTCTCCATCATGCACCGCGTGACGGGCAACGGCCTGGCGACTGCGGGCGCGCTCGGCCTCATCTGGTGGCTGATGGCCGCCGCGACCGGGCCGGAAGCCTATGCGACCTTCGTCAAGTGCGCGACGTCGCCGGTCGGCTATCTGGTCATGATCGGTCTGACCTGGTTCTTTTTCCAACATCTCTTTTCGGGCCTCCGGCACTTCGTGCTCGACATGGGCGCGGGCTATGAACTCAAGAGCAACAAGAGCTGGTCGATCGCGACCTTCGTCGCCTCGCTGCTCGTGACCGGCCTCGTCTGGCTCTATATCTTCGGAAAGGCATTCTGATGGGCAACGGTACTGGTATCGGCCGCGTCCGTGGCCTTGGCTCCGCGCGGCACGGCGCGCACCACTGGCTGGCGCAGCGCTACACCGCCGTCGGCAACCTGCTGCTGGTGCTGTGGCTGATCTTCAGCCTGATCGCGCTGCCCGGCCTCGATTATGAGAGCGTCGTTGGCTGGATCGCCAAGCCGCTGGTCGCGGTGCCACTGATGCTGATGGTGGTCAGCATCTTCCTGCACCTGCGGCTGGGGATGCAGGTGATGCTGGAGGATTATGTCCATGACAAGGGTCTGGCCTTCTTCTCCATGCTGCTGCTGAACTTCTATGCCTTTGGCGGCGCGGCCGCGGGCGTCTTCGCGATCGCCAAGATCGCCTTCACGGGGGTCGCCGAATAATGACCGAAGCCTACAAGATCATCGACCATACATATGACACCGTCGTCGTGGGCGCGGGCGGCTCCGGCCTGCGCGCGACCATGGGCAGCGCCGAAGCGGGCCTCAAGACCGCCTGCATCACCAAGCTGTTTCCGACCCGGTCGCACACCGTCGCGGCGCAGGGCGGCATCGCGGCGTCGCTCGGCAACAATTCGCCCGATCACTGGACCTGGCACATGTACGACACCGTCAAGGGGTCCGACTGGCTGGGCGACCAGGACGCGATCGAATATATGGTGCGCGAAGCGCCGGCGGCCGTGATCGAGCTGGAACATGCCGGCGTGCCGTTCAGCCGCAACGAGAACGGGACCATCTACCAGCGTCCCTTCGGCGGCCATATGCAGAATATGGGCGCCGGCCCGCCGGTGCAGCGTACCTGCGCCGCCGCCGACCGCACCGGCCACGCCATGCTGCACGCGCTCTACCAGCAGTCGCTGAAGTATGACGCGGACTTCTACATCGAATATTTCGCCATCGACCTCATCATGGAAAATGGCGAGTGCCGTGGCGTCATCGCCATCTGCATGGAGGATGGCTCGATCCATCGCTTCCGCAGCCATGCCGTCGTGCTGGCGACGGGCGGCTATGGCCGCGCCTATTTCTCCGCAACCTCGGCGCACAGCTGCACCGGCGACGGCGGCGGCATGGTGCTGCGCGCGGGCCTGCCGCTCCAGGATCTGGAGTTCGTGCAGTTCCACCCGACCGGCATCTACGGCGCGGGCGTGCTCATCACCGAAGGCGCGCGCGGCGAGGGCGGCTACCTCACCAACTCCGAAGGCGAGCGCTTCATGGAGCGCTATGCCCCCTCGGCCAAGGATCTGGCATCGCGTGACGTCGTGTCCCGTTCGATGGCGATGGAAATGCGCGAAGGGCGCGGCGTGGGTCCGAACAAGGATCATATCTTCCTGCACCTCGACCATATCGATCCCAAGGTGCTGGCGGAGCGCCTTCCGGGCATCACCGAAAGCGGCAAGATCTTCGCGGGCGTCGACCTGACCCGTCAGCCGCTGCCCGTGACCCCGACCGTCCATTACAATATGGGCGGCATCCCCTGTAACTATCATGGCCAGGTGGTGACCAAGGTCGGCGACGATCCGGAAGTCGTGGTGCCGGGCCTCTATGCGGTCGGCGAAGCGGCCTGCGTGTCGGTTCATGGCGCGAACCGCCTCGGCTCCAACTCGCTGATCGACCTTGTCGTGTTCGGCCGCGCGACCGGTCTGCACCTCAAGGAAACGCTCAAGCCAAACGCGCCGCACAAGCCGCTTCCGGCCGATGCCGCCGATCTGGCGCTGTCGCGCCTCGACAAATATCGCAATGCCAAGGGCGGCACGCCCACGGCGCAGATCCGTCTGGAAATGCAGCACACCATGCAGAAGCACGCGGCCGTGTTCCGCGACAGCGCGCTGCTGGCCGAGGGCGTCACCAAGATGGCGCAGGTCAATGCCCGGATGCAGGATGTCGGCGTATCCGACCGCTCGCTGATCTGGAACACCGACCTCATCGAGACGCTGGAGCTGGACAATCTCATGTCGCAGGCGGTCTGCACCATGGTCAGCGCCGAGAACCGCAAGGAATCGCGCGGCGCCCATGCCCATGAGGATTTCCCGAACCGCGACGACGACAACTGGATGAAGCACACCGTCAGCTGGTTCGAAGGCTGGGGCGGATCGGGCGGCAAGGTGACGCTCGATTATCGTCCGGTCCACGACTATACGCTCACGGACGAAGCCGAATATATCAAGCCCAAGGCGCGCGTTTACTAAGAGCGCGCCGACCGGTGGAAATGCGATGGGGCGGGCCGCAGGGTCCGCCCTTTTTCGTGGGCGGAGGGGCGGGCGAAGTTCACGATGTCGCCGGGCTTTTCGGCCCGGACGCGCTCCCGACGCGCCTGCGATGCCTCCCTTCCTTCATCGTGCGGATGGGACGGCGCGCACGGCAAGGCGGCAGGAAAGGCAGTGGGACCATCGGCGAGGATAGAAACAGCGACAATAGGAAAAGGCATGGGGGGCAGCGACATACGGTTAAGCGCGGCGCGACGCCGCTCGAAAGCGGCCATGCATATGACCGTTGCGCCAGCGACCCGGAGGGCGGCCGCAGGCTAACGCTGGGGCTTCAGGCGACGGCGCGATACGCTCGGGGCAAGCGCCAGTCCAACTGCGCCGCGCCGTCTCTCCTCCGCCCGTTCCTCGGTTTCACCGGCCAAAGGGCAACAGCGCCTCATAGATGTCCAGCCCCGGCTTGCCTTCCACGCGACCGCCCTGCCGCAGCAGGAATGCGTGCTTCACGATCTCGGCCTGCTGCTCGATGCCGTAGCGGTGGAAGGGTTTGCCGGGCAGGATGGCATAATCATAGCGGCAGAAGGGGTGGCGCATCAGCGGAAGCCACCAGCGGCCCGATCGCTGCGCCTGCCAGACATGGGTCATCTCATGAATGAAATGGCCCTGGACATGCAGTGGACTGGCGCAGAAGTCGGCGCAGAACAGATCGCTGTCGGGATGGAACCACAGGTCGCCGTCAGGCGCCATGGTCACGCCTCTGGGCTGGAAGGGCCACCATTTGCGATGATGCACCCGCACCCGCGCATAGTCGATCGCCTGCCCGAAGACCGAGCCGGCCAGCGCCGCTTCCTGCGGGGTGAGCGGGCGGCTGGTCAAGGGGCGGGGGCGTTGCCGGCCTTTGGAACGGGCGCGGCGGCGGCCTCCGGCTTGCGGATGACCGCGTCGACCAGCAGCCGGTCGCCATTGGCCATCAGGAAGGTGAACTGCATCTTGCCCCGGCTGATCGCGGTGTCGTTGACGCCGAAGATCATCAGATGCTTGCCGCCCGGCGCGAAGGCGACCTTGCCCTTGGCGGGGATGTCGACGCTTTCGATCCGCTCCATCGTCGTCATGCCGTCCCTGGTCAGGCTTTCATGCATTTCGACCTTGAGCGCATAGTCGGTGATGACGCCGCGCAACTGCGTGCCCATGTCACCGCCATGCGCCACGAAATAGCCGGCCGAGGGCATGTCCTTGTTCGGCGACAGCCGCACCCAGGCCTGGTCGACATAGGTCGGCGCCGGATCGCCGCAGGCGGCAAGGGCGAGGGGCAGCAGCAGCGGCGCGGCAAGGGTGAAAAGGGCAAGGGGCGCGCGCATCCTATACTCCGTGACTGTCTCGTTTCCGGTCGATCCGCCGGCGGCAGCCGATCCGATTGCTCCGGCGACCGCCCTGTTTTCGTTTGTTTTCCGCGTTCTGCGAGTCGCCGGCCGGGCCGGTCGGCGTCAGAACGCTCTAGGTAATCGCCGCAGCTTCTTGTGCCAAGCGAAAGCGCGCCTATATCCCTCGTGCAAACGGCCTTGCCTTGGCGCTTTTGTGAGGTATGGGGCCGTCAACCGCTGAGTATATTTGGGGTTACAAGAGGAAGAGATGGCAAAAGTTATCGGGATCGACCTGGGCACCACCAACAGCTGTGTCGCTGTGATGGACGGCGGAAAGCCCAAGGTCATCGAAAATGCGGAAGGGGCGCGCACCACCCCCTCGATCGTCGCCTTCGCCAAGGATGGCGAACGCCTGATCGGCCAGCCGGCCAAGCGTCAGGCTGTCACCAACCCGGACAACACGATCTTCGCGGTGAAGCGCCTGATCGGCCGCCGCTTCGATGATCCCATGACCAAGAAGGACATGGAACTCGTCCCCTATTCGATCGCCAAGGGCGGCAATGGCGACGCCTGGGTCAAGGCCGGCGGCCAGGACTACAGCCCGTCGCAGATCAGCGCGTTCATCCTGCAGAAGATGAAGGAAACCGCCGAGAGCTACCTCGGCGAAACGGTAACGCAGGCGGTCATCACCGTTCCCGCCTATTTCAACGACGCCCAGCGTCAGGCGACCAAGGACGCCGGCCAGATCGCCGGCCTGGAAGTGCTGCGCATCATCAACGAGCCGACCGCGGCCGCGCTGGCCTATGGTCTCGACAAGCAGGACGGCAAGACGATCGCGGTCTATGACCTTGGCGGCGGCACGTTCGACATCTCCATCCTGGAGATTGGCGACGGCGTGTTCGAGGTGAAGTCGACCAACGGCGATACCTTCCTGGGCGGCGAGGATTTCGACGCCAAGCTGGTGGAATATCTGGCGGCCGACTTCCAGAAGGCCGAGGGCATCGACCTCACCAAGGACAAGCTGGCGCTCCAGCGCCTGAAGGAATCGGCGGAAAAGGCGAAGATCGAGCTGTCCTCGGCGCAGACGACCGAAGTCAACCTGCCCTTCATCACCGCCGACCAGAATGGTCCCAAGCATCTGGTGAAGACCGTGACCCGCGCCGATCTGGAGCGTCTGGTCGCCGACCTCATCAAGCGCACGATGGAACCCTGCAAGAAGGCGATGGCCGACGCCGGCGTTTCGGCGAGCGAGATCAGCGAAGTGGTGCTGGTGGGCGGCATGACCCGTATGCCCAAGGTGCGCGAGGCCGTGAAGGAATTTTTCGGCAAGGAACCGCATACCGGCGTGAACCCGGATGAAGTCGTCGCCATGGGCGCGGCGATCCAGGCGGGCGTGCTGCAGGGCGACGTCAAGGACGTGCTGCTGCTCGACGTTACCCCGCTGTCGCTGGGTATCGAGACGCTGGGTGGCGTGTTCACCCGCATGATCGACCGCAACACCACCATCCCCGCGAAAAAGTCGCAGGTCTATTCGACCGCCGACGATAATCAGCAGGCGGTCACGATCCGCGTGTTCCAGGGCGAGCGTGAAATGGCGGCCGACAACAAGCTGCTCGGCCAGTTCGACCTGGTCGGCATTCCGCCCGCGCCGCGCGGCGTGCCGCAGATCGAAGTCACCTTCGACATCGACGCCAACGGCCTGGTCAACGTGTCGGCCAAGGACAAGGGCACCGGCAAGGAGCAGCAGATCCGCATCCAGGCATCGGGCGGCCTCAGCGACGCCGACATCGACCAGATGGTCAAGGATGCCGAGCGCTTCGCCGAAGAGGACAAGAAGCGGCGTGAGGCGGCCGAGGCGAAGAACAATGCCGAAAGCCTGGTCCACACCACCGAAGGCCAGCTGGCCGAACATGGCGACAAGGTCGACGCGTCGCTGAAGGGTGAGATCGAGACCGCGATCGCTGCGACCAAGAGCGCGATCGAGGGCGGCGATGCCGAGGCGATGAAGGCTAAGGCGCAGGAACTCGCCACGGTCGCGATGAAGCTCGGCCAGGCGATCTACGAGAAGGAGCAGGCTTCGGCCGCCGCTCCGGGCGCCGACGCGCCCAAGGCCGACGATGATGTCGTCGATGCCGAATTCTCGGAAGTGGACGACAACAAGGCGTAAGCCCGATGAAACGCTCCTCGACTTTGCTTCGGGCGGACGTCATGGTCTCTGACCAGCGCGACCGTCCGGGGCGGAGCCGGGGACCGTGCGCGCCGGGGGCGATATGACTACCGAAGTTGATTATTACGAGCTGCTCGAAGTCGAGCGCACGGCGGACAGCGCCACGATCAAGAGCGCCTATCGCAAGATGGCGATGAAATATCACCCGGACAAGACCGGGGGCTGCACCGACAGCGAAGCCCGGTTCAAGGCCGTGTCGGAAGCCTATGAGTGTCTGAAGGACCCGCAGAAGCGCGCGGCCTATGACCGTTATGGCCATGCGGCGTATACCAACGCCCAGAATGGTGGCGGTGGCGGCGGTGGATTCCGGGGCGGCGCGGGCGGTTTTTCCGATCTGGGCGATATTTTCGAGACGATTTTCGGCCAGGCCGGTTTCGGCGGCCAGGGCGGCGGGCGCCAGCAGCAGCGCCGCGGCGCGGACCTCCGCTACGACATGGAAATCTCGCTCGACGAAGCCTATCATGGCAAGCAGACCGAGATCCAGATCGAGGTGTCGGCCGCCTGCGACAGTTGCGACGGATCGGGCGCGCAGCCCGGCACCGGGGTCAAGAGCTGCGGCACCTGCGGCGGCCATGGCCAGGTGCGCGCGCAGCAGGGCTTTTTCGTGGTCGAGAGGACCTGTCCGTCCTGCCATGGCGCGGGCCAGGTGATCGAAAGCCCCTGCCGGTCCTGCCGGGGCGAAGGGCGGGTGGACAAGCCCAAGACGCTGTCGGTCAATATCCCGGCCGGCGTCGATGAAGGCACCCGCATCCGGTTGTCCGGCGAGGGCGAGGCCGGGGCGCGGGGCGCGCCTTCGGGCGACCTCTATATCTTCCTGCATGTGAAGCGTCATTCGATCTTCGAACGCGACGGCACGACCCTGTTCTGCCGCGCGCCCGTCAGCTTCACCACGGCGGCCTTGGGTGGCGTGATCGAAGTGCCGGGCCTCGACGGCATCCGGCATGAGATCAAGATCCCGAGCGGCATCCAGTCGGGCAAGCAGATCCGCCAGCGCGGCGCCGGTATGCCGGTGCTGAACGGCCGAGGGCAGGGCGATCTCGTCGTCCAGGTCGATGTCGAGACGCCGACCAAGCTGACGGCCAAGCAAAAGGAACTGCTCGAAGCCTTTCGCGAGACGGAGACGGGTGAGGAATGCCCGCAATCGACGGGTTTCTTCTCCAAGCTCAAGGAAATGTGGGGGGATTGAATTCAATCTCCCCTGAGATCCGCTATTGATCCCATGCATGTTCGTCATTCCCGCGCAGGCGGCCATCTATCTCCAACGCTCTCCTCCGAAATGAGGTCAGGAGATGGATTCCCGCCTGCGGGGGGATGACGGTCCTCTTTTAGCGGAAGGGGTCAGTTGCTCTGCGCCCTGCCTAGCCCTCGCCGCGCCCACCAGTGGAAGGGCAGGCCCGCCGCCATCAGCAGGACGCTCGACCCGCTGGCGACCACGCCCGCGCCCCAGAGCGTCCAGAGTGCATAGCCCAATCCGATCAGGGCGGCAGGCACCACCAGCCTGAAGCGCAGGCTCGCCAAGGCGCAGCCGACATAGAGCCACAGGGTCGCGGAGGTGGCGAGCAGCGCCATCGCCGTGAACAGCGCCACCAGTCCTTGCAGACTGTTCGCGACCAGCATCAGGCTGGCCAGCACGGTCGACAGGATCAGTCCGCGCACCGGCGTCCCCCTCGCATCGGTGCCCGCCAGCCAGCGCGGCAATTCCCCGGCGCGCGCCATCGCAAGCGGCACCTCACCCTGCAACAGGGTCCAGCCGTTGAGCGCGCCGAGGCAGCTCACGACCACGAACAGCGCGACAAAGCCGGCCGGGCCGGGCGACCAATAATGGCTGACGAACGCGCCGAAAGGCGATCCGGTCTGGGTTTCCGCGGCCGGAAGGGTAAGCGCGATGCCCGAGCAGACCAGCAGATAGATGAGGCCGGTCGCGGCCGTGCCGATCAACGTCGCGCGCGGGATGGTGCGGGCGGGATCGCGCACCTTGTCGGCAGCGACGCTCGCGGACTCGAAGCCGAGCAAGGCCCATAATGTCAGCGCGGCGGATGCGGTGATGCCCGCGCCGGTCAGCCCTTGCGCGGGGAAGGGCGTCACCTCCGCCCGGCCGCTGCCCAGGATCAGGATGAGCAGGACCAGCACGACGGCGATCGGCACGAGCTTGAGCAGCGTCGTGGCGATCTGCGTCACGCCCGCGGCGCGCGCGCCGATCAGGTTGATGCCGGTCATCGCCCAGAGAAAGCCGATCGAACAGAGCGCCCCGACGCCGGGTTTCGCCAATGCAGGCAGGATGCTGCTCAGGTTCGCGGTCGCGGCGACGGCGATGGTGACATTGGTGATGATGATCGACAGCCAGTAGATCCAGCCGATCGCGAAGCCGGCCAGCGGGCCATAGGCGCGCGCGATCATCTGCGCCGCATTGGCGTCGGGCATGGCGACGGTCAGCCGCGCGATGACGAAGGCCAGCACCAGCGACCCGGCAATGGTGAAGGCCCATCCCGCCACTGCGTCCCAACCGAAGGGCGCCAGGCTGGCGGGCAGCAGGAAGACGCCCGATCCGATCATGTTGCCCATGACCAGCGCGATGCAGGCGGCAAAGCCCAAAGTGCGGGATGCGCCCGCGGCGGTGTCGGTGGCTTGCATGAGCGGATGCTAACGGCGGCCGGGGCCGCTGGCTAGGCCAAGTCCGCTTCCGCCCCGGAACGGAGGATACATTAACTGCAATCGCCTTCGCCCGCATTGCATTTGCGAAAACGGGCGCTGAAGTCCAGATGGGCTGCGATGCTGCAATGCAGCAAAGTTTTTCAACCGAGGTTTCCGATGTTCTCCCTGCTCTCGCTCTATTTTGCCTATCGTCGCGACGTCCTGACCGCCGAACGCTATATCGCGGGCCTGGCCAAGGGGCAGGCGCCGGTTGCGGACGACGTGACGCCGGTTCCGATGGAAGAAGAACTGCCGCTCGCCGCCTGATTTTTGCGCATTGCCGATCATCGCCCGTCCCGGCATGCCACGCCTGCATCGCAAGGCTTCCGGTCGCCGTGCAAAATGGACAGGAACCAAAATCATCGCCCGTCCGTTCTGGCGTCATAATGATGTGAGGATGATGTGATGGTTGATATGCGCAATGACGGCTATGATGACCGGACGGTGATTGTCGAAAAGCGCGGTCCAGGTCGAACAATCGCCATAGTCCTGATCGCCATTCTGGCAATTGTCGGCATTTTGTTCGCTACCGGTTTCTGGAAGGCGGACGTCAGTGGCGGCGATATGCCTGAAGTGAGCGTCCAGGGTGGCGATCTTCCGAAGGTCGACGTTGATTCGAAGGAAGTCGTCGTCGGGACCAAGGAAGCGACCGTGGATGTGCCGACGGTTGGCGTGAAGGATAATGGCGAAGAATAATCGCCACGTGCGCTGGGTTCATTCCGGCGCAGGGCGCGCGACCTGGCTTGTGATAATCGCATCCTGTTTGCGCGAATTGATGTCCCCCGCTCGCGCACGATGCTCTGGCCTTTCCGGCTCATGAAAATGGCTCCCCATGGCGACATGGGGAGCCATTTTCATGAGCGGCAATGCGGGGATCAGGCGGCTAGGAACAGGTCCGGATCGAGCGCCATCAGCGTGTCGGCCCCGCCTTCGATCTTGCGACGCAGCGATCCGGCATCGGGCATGATCCGTTCGGCGAAGAAGCGCGCCGTTACCAGCTTTGCGCCCAGATATTGGGCGTCGCCCTGTCCCGCCGCGATCAGCGTGGTCGCGGCCTTCGCCATGCGCAGCCACATCAGGCCGGTCGCGACGATTCCCAATATGTGCATATAGTGATGCGCGCCGGCCCCGGCATGTTCGGGGTTCTTCATGGCGTTCTGCATCAGCCACATGGTCGCCGCCCCAAGCTGTCCGCTGGCCTTTTCCAGCGCGTCGGCGATGGGGGCGAGCACCTCGTCAGCCTTGGCCGTCGTCACTTCCTCCCCCACCATCTTGAGGAAGGATTGCAGCGCGCGGCCGCCGTTCATCGGCAGCTTGCGGCCGACCAGGTCCATCGCCTGCACGCCGTTGGTGCCTTCGTAGATCTGGGCGATGCGGGCGTCGCGGACATACTGCTCGACGCCATTTTCCCAGATATAGCCATGGCCGCCGAACACCTGCTGGCAGGCGACCGCCACGTCGAAGCCCCGGTCGGTGCCATAGCCCTTGACCACCGGGGTCAGCAGTTGGAGCAGGTCATCCGCCGCCTGGCGTTCTTCCTCGGTCCCGGCATGGTACGACAGGTCGACCTGGAGCGCGGTCCACAGGATGAGCGCGCGCAGCCCTTCGGTCATCGCCTTCGCCTCCATCAGCATCCGGCGCACATCGGGATGGACGAACAGCGTGTCGGCCTTCTCGCCCGGTTCCTTCGGCCCGGTCAGCGCGCGGCCCTGACGGCGGTCCTTCGCGTAATGGACCGCATTCTGGAAGGCGATCTCCGCCTGGCCCAGCCCCTGGAGGCCCACGCCCAGCCGCGCCGCGTTCATCATGATGAACATGGCGGCCAGCCCCTTATTCTCTTCGCCCACGATCCAGCCGGTCGCGCCGTCATAGTTCATGACGCAGGTGGCGTTGCCGTGAATCCCCATCTTGTGCTCGATCGAGCCACAGGACACGGCGTTGCGTTCGCCGAGCGACCCGTCTTCGCCGACGAAGAATTTGGGGACGACGAACAGCGAGATGCCCTTGCTGCCTTCGGGCGCGTCGGGCGTCTTGGCGAGGACGAGATGGATGATGTTTTCCGACAGGTCATGCTCGCCCGCCGAAATGAAGATCTTGGTGCCGGTGATCGCATAGCTGCCATCGGCCTGCGGCAGCGCCCTGGTCTTGATGAGGCCCAGGTCCGTGCCGCAATGCGGTTCGGTCAGGTTCATCGTGCCGGTCCATTTGCCCGACACCATGTTGGGAATGTAGCGCTGTTGCAGTTCGTCGCTGCCCTTGGCGATCAGCGCCGCGACCGCGCCCGCGGTCAGCCCATGATACATTTCGAACGCCTGGTTGGCCGACAGCACATATTCGTCGACTGCGGTCGCCAGCACGGTGGGCAGCCCCTGGCCGCCAAATTCGACGGGGCCGTGGATCGTCGTCCAGCCGCCCTCGACAAACTGGTCGAACGCCGCCTTGAACCCGGTCGGCGTCGTCACGCTGCCGTCCGGATGACGGGTGCAGCCTTCCTTGTCGCCCACCGCGTTCAGGGGGAAGAGGACTTCGGCCGCCATCTTGCCGCCTTCGGTCAGGATCGCCTCCACCAGGTCGGGCGTGGCATTTTCGAAACCGGGGAGGTTGGCGTAGCGGTCCAGCCCGACGACATGATCGAGCACGAAGCGGGTATCACGGACAGGGGCGGCATAGCTGGGCATGATCTTCTCCTGATTATTCTTTGGTTCCCCGCACGCGGGGTAGGGGACTATCTGTCTTCGATGGTGGCCACGAAGGCGGACAGCTCGGCGATCGCTGCGTCGATGTCATCCTTCTGGCGGGTCAGCAGGTCGATCCGCGCCTTGCACTTGTCGACGGTGACGCGGCGCTGCGCCTCATGCGCTTCGTCGGCATCATACAGGTCGATCATCTCGCGAATCTCGGTGAGGCTGAAGCCCACCCGTTTGCCGCGCAATATCCAGGCGAGCCGGGCGCGGTCGCGGCGCGAATAGATGCGGGCCAGACCCTGCCGTTCCGGCGAGATCAGCCCTTCATCCTCATAGAAGCGCAGCGCCCGGGCGGTCACGCCGAATTCCTCCGAAAGGTCGGTGATGCTGTAGCTCTGCCGTTCGCTGTGGTCTGGCAGTTCGATGCCGGCGATGCTGCTGCGCTTGTCCATGATGCCGATGTAGCCCTGCTTTACGTTTACGTCAAGGTTAGTGAGGTGAGAGGCCCAGCGCGCTCTCCCGGTCCTTTTGCCTTAGTGACAGGCAGCGGCCAAGCCGCTACGGCGACGGAATGATGGGGGCGGTCAGACAGAGCGAAAGCGCGCGCGGCTTGCTGGCCGCACTCGCGCTGCTCGTGCTGGCGATCCAGCTGGTCGCGCCATCGGGCTTCATGCCGGTGCGTACCGAGAAGGGCGTCGTCGTGACGCTCTGCACCGGGCAGGGCGCGGTCAATGTCGTCGTGCCGCGCGGCGATGCGCCGGGCAAACATGGCCAGCCCGACGATGGCATGGCGGGCCAGCAACATTGCCCCTTCGGCGCGTCGGTCCAGCCGCTGGTGCCGCCTCTGGTGGCCGCCGACCTGCCGCTCCCAGCCTGGCAACTGGCCTTCGGGCCGATCGCCTTCGCGCTCAAGACCGGGGTCATCGCGCACCTTGCCGCGCCGCCGCCGCCATCATCGGGGCCGCCGGCCACTTTCTGAAATCCCTTGTCCGGTCGCGCCGCCAGCCGGCGCGCGCCGCCTTACGCCTTTTTCAGAAAGTCCTATCCTTATGCGTCCCATCCATGTCGCGCGCAGCCTGCCGCTGTGCGCTCTCATCCTGTCCGCCACCCCGGCCTTCGCCGACGAAGCCGAACAGGGTGGCATCATCGTCACCGCCAGCCCGATCGTAGAAGCGGCGGCCGCCCGCGTCCAAAAGACCCCTGGTGGCGTCGATATCGTCGCGGCGGAAGCGTTTGAAATCCGGCTCGCCGTTTCCCTGCGCGACGCGCTGGCCTTCTCGCCTGGCGTCTATACCCAGCCGCGCTTCGGGCAGGAGGTCCGCATCTCGATTCGCGGATCGGGCCTGTCGCGCGGCTATCATATGCGCGGCCTCACCTTGTTGCAGGACGGCATCCCGATCAACGCCGCCGACGACAATGGCGATTTCCAGGAGCTGGACCCGCAGGTCTTCCAGCATCTGGAGGTTTATCGCGGCGCCAATGCGTTGCGGTTCGGGGGATCGACGCTGGGCGGCGCAATCAACGCGGTGACGCTGACCGGGCGCAGCGCGCCGGGCGCGGAAGTCCGCATCGATGGCGGCAGTTTCGACACGGTCCGCGGCAAGATCGCCTATGGTTATGCCGATGACCATGGCGACGCCTGGGCCGCGCTGACCGCCGACCGTTCCGACAGCGATCGCGCCCATGGGGATCGCAAAGCGCTGCGCTTCAACGGCAATGTCGGGCTGAAGCTCTCGGACAGCGTCGAGATGCGCTTCTATGCCAGCGCGCAGACGATCCGCCAGAAACTGGCCGGAGCGCTGAGCGAGAAGGATGTGTTGGCCAATCCCGCCAAAGGAAACTTCGTCCTCGACCAGGCGCGTGACATTGATTCCATCCGCCTCCAGAACCGCACCACCATCGACCTGGAAAAGGGGCAGCTGGCGTTCGGTGCCTTCTTCAACGCCAAGGCGCTCGACCATCCCATCTATCAGGTGATTGACCAGAAGTCGCAGGTCTGGGGTCTGTTCTCCAGTCTCGACCTGGCCGGCGACCTGGCTGGCCTGCCGGTGGAACTGACCCTGGGCAGCCAGGCGCGCTTCGGCAGCGGCACGTCCCGGCAGTTCGTCAATCTCGGCGGCCGGTCTGGAGCGCTCACCGCCCATCAGCAGGTCCGGGCGCAGACGATCAACAGCTATGGCGAAGCGCGCATCGCCCCCTTGCCCGGCCTCTGGCTGATCGCGGGCGGCCTCTACACCCAAGGCGAGCGCCGGATCGACAATCGCCTTGTCCCCGCGCGCAGCGGCGACGCGCGCTTCGACGCCTTCGCGCCCAAGCTGGGCCTGCTCTACCAGCCCGTGGAGGCGGCGCAATTCTATGCCAATTACAGCCGTTCGGTCGAACTGCCGGGCTTTGGCGAACTCAGCCAGACGCCGGCGGGCGGCGCGCCGGGCTTCACCCCCGTCGGCGCGCAACGGGCATGGACGGCGGAGATCGGCACGCGCGGCCGGATCGGCATCGTCGGCTGGGACGTCAGCCTCTATCGCGCCGACATCCAGGGGGAGATGTTGCAATATAGCGTGGTCGCGGGCGTCATTCCGGCCGCGACCTTCAATGCCGATCGGACCCGCCACCAAGGCGTGGAAGCCGGACTGGACCTGACCCTGACGCCATGGGCGATGCTGCGACAGGTCTATGGCTATAGCGACTTTCGCTTCCGTGACGATGTGCAGTTCGGCGACAACCGCCTGCCGGTCGTGCCGCGCCATTTCTACCGGGCGGAGCTGAAACTGGGCACCGAGCGGCTGAGTCTCGCCCCGGCGGTGGAGTGGCTGCCGCAGGGTGCATGGGTCGATTATGCCAACACGAAGCGGGTGGACGGCTATGCGCTGCTTAATATCACGGCGCAGGCGCAGGTGCGCGATGGCCTCACCCTGTTCCTCGACGCGCGCAACCTGACCAACGAGCGCGCGGTCGGCGACATCAGCGCGCTGGTCCGCTATACGCGCGACACCCCCGCCACCGCCGCCGACGAAGGCAGCGTCGCTTTCTATCCCGTCGAACGCCGCGCCGTCTACGCGGGCGTCCGCGCGCGCTTCTGACGGGGGCCGGTGATGACGCAAGGGAATGTCTATCGGGCGATCTGGCGCTGGCATTTCTATGCCGGGCTGATCGTCCTGCCCGTGCTGGCGCTGATGGCAGTGACGGGCGCGCTTTATCTCTACAAGCCTCAGATCGAGGCCATGCTCTATCCGGTGCAGACGCCCGCGCATAGCGGACAGGCGATGTTGCCCGCTTCGCAGATCATCGCGAATGTGGAACGACATGCCGGCGGCAAGGCCAGCCAACTGCTCCGCCCGGCCGACGGCACGCAAAGCTGGCGCGTCACGACAGGGTCGGCGAACGGCGATTCAGTCGTGAATTTCGTTGATGCATTTGACGGCCGTGTCCTAGGCCAGATGCATGACGGCGGCGCGATGCAGGTGATCCGCGACCTGCACAGCCTGGCGTTGACCGGCCCGGTCGGCAACCGACTGGTGGAGGTGGTGGCGGGCTGGGCGATCCTGCTTTGCATTACCGGCCTATATCTGCGCTGGCCCCGGCGCGGACAGCCCGCGCTGACGATCCGGGGCAGGCCCGCAACGCGGCTGTTCTGGCGGAACGTTCACGGTACGCTGGGCTTTACGTCGGCGGCGATCATCCTGTTCCTGGCGGTGACGGGAATGCCCTGGACCCAGGTCTGGGGCGGCGGGCTGCGTGCGATCATCGCCGCCAATGGGGCGGGGCGTCCGCAGATGAAGGTCAATCCCTGGGCGCCGCAGGCGAAAGCGGTATTGCCCTGGACCCTGCGCGAGCGCGGCGGCCCGGCCGGCACGCCGGGGGACATCGGCGTCGATGCGGTGGCCGGCGTCGCCGCGCGACGCGGCCTGGTATCGGGCTATCAGTTGTTTCTGCCTGCCAGTCCCGGCGCGCCCTATCTGGTCAGCGCGATCACCATCCGCGCCGATGACGCCCGCGTCCTCACCATCGCCGCCGCTGACGGGGCGGTGGTGCAGGATGTCGACTGGCGGCAGTTCGGGGCTGGGGCGAGGATGGTGGAATGGGGAGTCTCCACCCATATGGGCCAGCAATATGGCGAGCCAAATCGCCTGCTGATGCTGGCGGGCTGCCTGTGTCTGCTGCTGCTCTGCCTGACCGCGCCGATCCTCTGGTGGAAGCGCGGCCTGTCCACGCCGCCGCCGGCCAGCCCCGGCGCGCTGCGGGCGGTGGCGGGGGTGATGCTGGCGCTGGGTCTGCTGTTTCCGCTCACCGGTCTCAGCATGATCGCCGCGCTTCTGGGCGAAGCCCTGGCGCGGTGGATGCGGCCGGCCTGGTTTCCTTTCGATCCGGGAAGGACTATGGGGCGACCATGATCCGTCTTTCCGGCCTGAAACTGCCCCTCGACCATCCGGCCGAGGCGATGCCCGTCGCCATTTGCGAACGCCTCGGACTCGAACCGCAGGACTTGCGCGGCCACAGCGTCGTGCGGCGCGGCAATGACGCCCGGCGCAGGACCGCTATTCAGCTGGTCTATACGGTCGACCTGGATCTGACCGACGAGGCCGGGGTGCTGGAGCGGTTCGCGAACGACCATGACGTCCGTCCCACCCCCGACACGCGCTACAGGTTCGTCGCCCATGTCCCCGAAGGCTGGCAGGGCAAGCGGCCGGTGGTGATCGGTGCCGGGCCATGCGGCCTGTTCGCGGGCCTCATCCTGGCGCAGATGGGTTTCCGGCCTATCATCCTCGATCGCGGCAAAGTGGTGCGCGAGCGGACCAAGGATACGTGGGGGCTGTGGCGCCGCGCGGAGCTGAACCCGGACAGCAATGTCCAGTTCGGCGAGGGCGGGGCGGGCACCTTTTCCGACGGCAAGCTCTATTGCCGGGTGAAGGATCCGCGCTTCCTGGGCCGCAAGGTGCTGGAGGAATTCGTCGCGGCGGGCGCGCCCGACGACATTCTCTGGGAAGCGCATCCCCATATCGGCACCTTCCGCCTCGTTTCGATGGTCGAATCGATGCGGCGCCAGATCGAATCGCTGGGCGGCGAATATCGCTGGCAGCACCGTGTCGACGATCTGGTGCTGGAGCGGCAGGGCGACGGCACGCAGCAGTTGCGCGGCCTTGTCCTCCACGACGGCAGCGTGATCGAGGCCGACCATGTCGTCCTGGCGGTCGGCCACAGCGCACGGCCGACCTTCGAGATGCTGCACCGCCGGGCCGTCCATATGGAGGCCAAGCCCTTTTCGATCGGCGTTCGCATCGAGCATCCGCAAAGCTGGATCGACCGCGCCCGATATGGCAATTGCGCGGGCCATCCGGACCTGGGCGCGGCGGCCTACAGCCTGGCCCATCATTGCGCCAATGGCCGCACCGTCTACAGCTTCTGCATGTGTCCGGGCGGGCGGGTGGTGGCCGCGACCTCGGAGGAAGGCCGCGTCGTCACCAACGGCATGAGCCAGTATAGCCGCGCCGAGTTCAACGCCAATAGCGGGCTGGTGGTCGGGATCGACTCGGCGCGCGACTATCCCGGCGGGCCACTGGCAGGCATCGATTTCCAGCGCCACTGGGAAAGCCTGGCCTATGTCGCGGGCGGTTCCTCCTACTGGGCGCCGGGGCAGACGGTGGGCGACTTCCTGGCCGGGCGGCCGTCGACCGCGCTGGGATCGGTCACGCCGTCATATAAACCGGGCGTCACGCCGACCGACTTGTCCCAATGCCTGCCCGGCTTCGTGATCGAAGCGTTCCGCGAGGCGCTGCCGGTCTTTGGCCGCCAGCTCGCCAACTACGATCATCCCGATGCGGTGATGACGGGCGTCGAAACCCGCACATCCTCCCCATTGCGCATCACGCGCGGCAAGGATTTCCAGAGCCTCAACGTCGCCGGCCTCTACCCGGCGGGTGAGGGCGCCGGCTATGCCGGGGGCATACTTTCAGCCGCGATCGACGGCATCAAGGTAGCGGAGGGCGTGGCGCTGGCGATCACCGCCGGCTGACTTTATCCCGTAATATCGCCGTAACGGGCGTGCCGCCGTCCCGTCGCTGCGGCGTCATCGCGCGGTCAAGCCCATGTCATGCAGGTCGGGCAAAAGCGCCTTCATGCTGACCCATATCGACCGTTGCGTGCGCATTTCCCCGGCCGACAAGGCCCGGCTGCGCGTCCTCTTCCTCGCCAAACATGCGCGGGCCACCGGCGCGCCCGACGCGGTGGACGGCAACCATGCCATCTATCATCATGAGATGCGCATGACGCTGGAGGAGATCGGCCTCCATATCCGGGTCGCCAACAGTTACGAGGCGCTGTTCGAGCGGCCCGATGTCGATTTCGTCGTCACCCTGCTCAATCGCGGGGGCTTCCAGAACAGCGAGATGATGGCGCCGCTGCTGCTCAGCTGGCGCGATGTGCCCCATATGGGCGCCAGCCCGATCCTGCGCGGCGTGTCCGACGACAAATATCTGAGCAAGCTCATCGCCCGCGCCCATGGCGTGCCGACCATGCCGGCGCAGATATTCCGCCGGGGCGGCCTGCCCGCCGAACCCGCCTTCCGCGCCGAGCGGCTGGTGGTCAAACCGAATGCCTCCTCCGCGTCCTGGGGCCTTGCCATGGTCGACAGCTGGGCGCAGGCGCAGGCGCAGATCGACTATCTCCATGGTGAAGGGCATGACGTGCTGGTCGAGGCCTGGGCGCCGCTGCTCGACGTTGCCGTGCCCGTGGTCGGCGGCAGCGGCGGCCAGCCCTGGATATTGCCGCCGATGATGTATGTGCCCGCCGATCCCCACCGTGCGCGCAGCCATGAGGAAAAGCGCGGCATGATCGATGCAGGCGACGATCCGTTGGTGCTGGTCGAGGATCGCGCGCTGCTGGGGCAGCTGGAGGACATGACCCGGCTGCTGCTGCCCGAACTCTGGCCGTTCGACTATGGCCGGTTCGAGTTTCGCTATGATCCGGTCAGCGGCGCGGTGCAGTTCATGGAAGTCAACCTGTCCTGCAATCTCTGGTCGAAGAAGACGATTTCCCGTTCGGCCCGGTCGATCGGGGTGGACCACCAGACGCTGGTTGAAACGATCATCGGCCACAGCCTGGAGCGGCAGGGGCTGCTGACTGAGGCGCCGCTGCGGGTCGCGGCCTGATGGGCGGCCGCAAGGACGGGCGCGCGACGGCGCTGGTGCTGGCCGGAAAGCGTGACGGGGCGACCGACCCGCTGGCGCTGGAGGCGGGCGTTACCCATAAATGCCTGGTCCCGGTGGCGGGCCAGCCGATGCTGATACACGTCATCGACGCGCTGGCGGCGAGTGACCGGATCGGCGAGATCCGCGTCGCGATCGAGGACCCGGCGGTGCTGGAAGGACTGGCGCAACTGCGCGGGCTGATCGCCACCGGGCGGCTGGTGGCGGTCGCGGCGCGGCCCAATCTGGTGGATTCGGTGCTGGCGGCGGCGGATGGCGCGGCCTTCCCGTTGCTGATCACGACCGCCGACAATGTGCTGCTGACCCCGCCCGCCGTCGCGGAGATGCTGGAAGGCTGCAAGGCGCAGGGTGCGGACGCGGCGGTTGCGTTCACGCGGCGCGAGTCGGTGCTGGCCGCGCATCCAGAGGGCCAGCGGAAATTCTACCGTTTCGCCGAGGACAGCTATTCCAACTGCAACACCTATTGGCTGAAGGATCGCGCGGCGCTGGCGGCGGCGGAGACTTTCCGGTCGGGCGGGCAGTTCGTGAAACATCCGCTGCGCATCGTCGGTGCGTTCGGCCTGCTGAACCTCATCCGCTTCCGCTTCGGCCTTGGCACATTGGCGGCGACCTTCGCACGGTTCTCGCGACGCTTCCGCATGACGATCGCGCCGGTGATCCTGTCGGACGGCGCGGTGGCGATCGACGTCGACAATGCGCGCACGCGTAGCGTCGCGGCAGACGTGCTGGAGCAGCGCGCGGTCATGATGCAGGCTGCGGAGTAGATTTTGTTCACCATCCGCGCGGTCCCGCGCCGGGACGAGAACAGCCTGCTGGCCGCCTATCATGGCGGGCTGCGGCGGCACTGGCTACCGGGCGCGCGCGCCCTGGCGCATCTGTTGGCGCGGACCGGCCGGGGCGGCTGGTCATCGGCGGAACGACTATTGCTGCCCGATGCCGTTCGGCGGGCGGGCCTGTCGATGCGCGATCGCAAGGGGCTGCACCGGCTGCTCAATCCGGCCGCCTTTCCGGTGGCGGCCAACCCGCTCAAGAACAAGCAGCTGTTCGCGCAGAGGGCGGAGCAGGCCGGGCTGCCGGTCGCGTCCGGCTGGAACCCGACGCGCGAAGCGCTGGGCAGCTGGCTGGCGCGAGAAACGGACATCATCGCCAAGCCCAGCTTCCGGTCCAAGGGGCAGGGGGTGGCGCGGTTCCGGAGGATCGGGGGCGACTGGCACGGGGCGGAAGGCGCGATCGCCGATGCGGCCTTGCAGGCCCGGCTGGGCGCGATGTGGCAGGCAGGCGGGGTGATCCAGCGGCGATTGCCTACCCATGCCGCGCTGGCGGAGCTGTCGCCCTGCGCGCTGCCGACCCTGCGCGTCGTCACCTGTCTGGACGAGACGGGCGCGCCCGAAGTCTGCGGGCTGGCGCTGCGGCTGTCGGCGGGGGGCGCGCGGCCGGTCGACAATTTCAACGCCGGCAATCTGGTGCTGGGGATCGACGATCAGGGGCGATGCGGGACGGCGTGGCTGGGCGGGGGCGATCAGCGCCTGTCGCTTGACCGGCATCCCCTGACCGGCGCGGCGATCGCCGGGACGACCGTTCCCGATCTGGCCGAGGCGCTGGCGCTGGCCCGCCGCGCCCATCCGGCGTTCCCAGGCTTCACCGTGATCGGCTGGGACGTGGGGCTGACCAGTGACGGGCCGGTGCTGATCGAGGGGAACTGGAACCCCGGTACCGACATCCTTCAACTGGTGAGCGGGCAGGGTCTGGCCGAAACACGGCTGGGGGCGCTCTATCGGCATCATCTGGACCGGCTGTCTGTGGCGTGCTGGCGCGGTGCGCGGGTGGTCGAATGGGACCGGCGCGGTCGGTGATCTGCGTCTATGTCCATGCGCTGGTCGCCACGGGCGTGGTGCGCAACGCGCGCCTGATCGCCGCCGATCTCGCCGGGCGGGGTCATAGCGTCCAGTTGGTGACCGCGCTGCCGGGCGGCGAGGCAGTGCCGGGCGTCGCGCATCACGCGCTTTTGCCGCAGGCGCATCCGTCGCGCTTGCGGGAAAAGGCGCAGGCGGCGCTGGCGCTGCGCCGGCATCTGCTGCGCGAACGGCCGGCCATGCTGATCTCGGCGGGCAATCACGGCCATGGCACCGCCTGGGCCGGGAGCCGCGGCGTGCCCGGCCTGAAGCGGGTCTATCGCATCAGCAACGACATCATGCGCGCCGTCCCCGGCGCCCCGTCCGGCGGGCTGAAGCGTTTGGGGCGCAGCGCCACGGCGCGGCTGATCGCAGTGGATGCGGCCCATCTGGTGCTGGTGTCGCCGACCTTGGCGGATACGCCCGCCTTCGTTGGCGCGGCGCGCGGGGGACGGCTGACGGTGATCGCCAATGGCATCGATGCGGGCGCGGCGCGGCGGAAAGCGGAGGGGGAGAATCCCCATCCCTGGCTGGGCGGAGACGCGCCCGTGCTGCTCGCCATCGGCCGGCTGGCGCCGCAGAAGAATTTTGCCACCCTGCTCCGCGCCTTCGCGCTGCTACGCCGCCAGCGGCCCGCGCGGCTCATCATACTGGGCGAAAGCCGCGACGATGCGCGCGAGACGCTGACGGCGCAGGCGCGGCAACTGGGCGTCGCGGATGATCTGGCGCTGCCCGGAACGGTCGATAATGTCTTTCCCTGGCTGGCGCGCTGCGACGGCTTCGTCCTGCCGTCCTGGTGGGAGGGGTCGGCCAATGTGCTGCTGGAGGCGATGGCCGTGGATGCGCCCTGTGTCGCGTCGATCAGCGCGGGCAATGCGGCGCAGCTGCTGGACGATGGGCGTTACGGCCTGCTGGTCGATCCGGCCGACGCGCACGCGATGGCCACGGCCATGGATCGGCAGCTTGATCCCGCCACCCGCATCCGGCCGGGCGAGCGCATCGCGCATTTCGGCATGGCAAGCGTGTCGGCGGGCTGGGTCGACCTGGCCGGGCGACTATTGGCCGGGTGATCGCAATCCCCCGGCCATGGCGTCGTCAGGCGGCGTCCTTCGCCAGCGCGGCGATATGGCCCAGCACCGCGTCGGCATGGTCCTTCCGGCAGATCAGCAGGTCGGGCAGGTAGACATCGCTCTGGTTGTAGACGAGCGGGCTGCCGTCGATGCGGCTGGCGTGGAGGCCATGGGCGAGGGCGACGGCGGCCGGTGCCATGCTGTCCCATTCATATTGGCCGCCGGAATGGAGATAGATGTCGGCTTGGCCCAGGATCACCGCCATGGCCTTGGCCCCAGCGCTGCCCATGGGGACGAGCTCTGCATCCAGAGCCGCCGCCACCGCTACCGCCTCCGCAGCGGGGCGGGTGCGGCTGACGACCATGCGCAGCGTGTCGGGCGCGGGCGGAACCGGACGCGGCTGGTCGGAACGCAGCAACGTGCCGCCCTCCAGCCCCGGCAGGGCGACCGCGCCGACGGCCGGCACGCCGTCGATCGCCATGCCGACATGCACCGCCCAGTCGGACCGTTCCTCGCCATATTCGCGCGTGCCGTCGACCGGATCGACGATCCACACCCGGCTCTTGTCGAGCCGCGCCGCATTGTCCTTCTCCTCCTCCGACAGCAGCCCGTCGTCGGGCCGCACTTCGCGCAGCGCGTGGACCAGGAACTGGTTGGCGGTCTGGTCGCCGGCCTTGCCCAGCGCCTTGGCGCTGAACAGGCCGGACGAGCGGACCTCTACCAGGATGCGGCCAGCCACCTCGGCGAGATGGGCGGCGAGACCGGCGTCGGTCATCGCCGCGATGTCGATCTGGGTTTCGCTCATGGGATGATCCTCGCGACGATGGCGTCTGCCGCTTCTTCGGCGGTCAGGCTGGTCGTGTCGATGTGGATTTCGGGGTCGTGCGGCGCCTCATAAGGGCTATCGATGCCGGTGAAGTTCTTGAGTTCACCCGATCGCGCCTTCTTGTAGAGGCCCTTCACGTCGCGCGCCTCCGCATCGGCCAGCGGCGTGTCGATATGCACTTCGATGAACTCGCCCGGCTGCATCATCTGCCGCACCATGTCGCGCTCCGAGCGGAACGGCGAGATGAAGGCGGTGATGACGATCAGGCCCGCATCGGTCATCAGCTTGGCGACCTCGCCCACGCGGCGGATATTTTCCACCCGGTCGGCATCGGTGAAGCCCAGATCCTTGTTCAGGCCGTGCCGCACATTGTCGCCGTCGAGCAGGAAGGTATGGCGGTTCATCCGCGCCAGCTTCTTTTCGACCAGATTGGCGATTGTCGATTTGCCCGCGCCCGACAGGCCGGTGAACCACAGCACTGCGGGCTTCTGGTTTTTTAGACCCGCATGGAATTCCCGGCTGACGTCGGTCGCCTGCCAATGGACATTCTGCGCGCGCCGCAGGCTGAAGTGCAGCATTCCCGCCGCGACGGTGGCGTTGCTGATCTTGTCGATCAGGATGAAGCCACCCAGCGTCCGATTGTCGGCGTAGGGTTCGAACACGATCTGCTTGTCGGTCGACAGGTTGGCGACACCGATGGCGTTCAGTTCCAGCGTCCGGGCCGCCAGATGTTCCATCGTGTTGACGTTGACCTGGTATTTGGGCTGCTGGATCGTGGCGGTCACGGTCTGGGTGCCGATTTTGAGCCAATAGGAGCGGCCCGGCAGCATTTCTTCATCCGCCATCCAGACGATCGTCGCCTCGAACTGGTCGGCGGCTTGGGGAGGATTGTCGGCCAGCGCGATCACGTCGCCGCGCGAACAGTCGATCTCGTCGGCGAAGCAGAGCGTCACCGACTGGCCGGCCACCGCCTGCTCCAGATCGCCATCGAGCGTCACGATGCGGGTGACGGTGCTGGTCTTGCCCGACGGCAGCACGCGGACCGCATCGCCCGGCTTCACCATGCCGGTCGCGATCAGGCCGGAAAAGCCGCGGAAATCGAGGTTCGGGCGGTTGACCCACTGGACCGGCATACGGAAGGGCTTTTCCGCATCGGTCGCGCTGTTCACCTCGACCGTTTCCAGATGCTCGATCAGAGCCGGCCCTTTGTACCAGGGCGTGTTGCCTGAGGGGCCGGTGATATTGTCGCCCTTGAAGCCGGAAATCGGCATTGGCGTGAACGCCTTGATGCCGATCGACTTGGCGAATTCGGCATAATCCTTGACGATGCTGTCGAACACCGCCTGATCATAATCGACCAGGTCCATCTTGTTGACCGCCAGCACGATGTTGCGGATACCGATCAGGTGGGCGAGGTAGCTGTGGCGACGCGTCTGGGTGAGGATACCCTTGCGCGCGTCGATCAGGATGACGGCGAGGTCGGCAGTCGAGGCGCCGGTGACCATGTTGCGCGTATATTGTTCATGGCCGGGGGTGTCGGCGACGATGAACTTGCGCTTTTCCGTGGCGAAGAAGCGATAGGCGACGTCGATGGTGATGCCCTGCTCACGCTCGGCGGCGAGGCCATCGACGAGGAGCGCGAAGTCGATCTCCTGTCCCTGCGTGCCGACCTTCCTGCTGTCGGCCTCCAGCGCGGCGAGCTGATCCTCGAAGATCATCTTGCTGTCATAGAGGAGGCGGCCGATGAGCGTGGATTTGCCGTCGTCGACGCTGCCGCAGGTGATGAAGCGGAGCATTGTCTTGTGCTCATGCACCTTCAGATACTGGTCGATATCCTGCGCGATCAGGGCGTCGGTCTTGTAGATGGGTTCAGCAATATCGGTCATGTTGTCTGTCCCGTCATCCCGGCGAAGACCGGGATCGTTGTGATCTGGGGAAGGGGGTTTGCCTGGAGGCAGGCGACCCCAGCCTTCGCTGGGGTTGACGCTTCGTCACCCGCTGCGCGGATGACGTGGCGCGTCAGAAATACCCTTCCTGTTTCTTCTTCTCCATGCCGGCGCCGCCGGCATCCTTGTCGATGGCGCGTCCCTGGCGTTCTGATGTCGTGGTGAGCAGGGTTTCCTGGATCACCTCGGGCAGCGTCCTGGCCTCGCTCTCGACCGCGCCGGTTAGCGGATAGCAGCCGAGCGTGCGGAAGCGGATCGAGCGCATCACCGGCTCTTCGCCGGGCTTGAGCGGGAAGCGGTCGTCATCAACCATCAGCAACATGCCGTCGCGCTCCACGGTTGGACGCTTGTCCGCGAAATAGAGTGGCACGATCGGAACATTGTTGAGGTGGATATATTGCCAGATGTCCAGCTCCGTCCAATTGCTGATCGGGAAGACGCGGATGCTCTCGCCCTTGTTCTTCTTGGCGTTGTAGAGGTTCCACAGTTCCGGGCGCTGGTTCTTGGGATCCCAGCCATGGCTGGCGGTGCGGAAGGAGAAGATGCGCTCCTTCGCCCGGCTCTTTTCCTCGTCGCGGCGCGCGCCGCCGAAGGCCGCGTCGAAACCATAGAGGTTGAGCGCCTGCTTCAACCCTTCGGTCTTCCACATGTCGGTGTGGAGCGGGCCATGGTCGAACGGGTTGATGCCGCGTTCCTGCGCTTCGGGATTCTGGTAGACGAGCAGGTCCATGCCACTTTCCTGCGCCATGCGGTCACGCAATTCGTACATGGCCTGGAATTTCCAGGTCGTGTCGACATGCAGCAGGGGGAAGGGCGGCGGCGAGGGATAGAAGGCCTTGCGCGCCAGGTGCAGCATCACGGCGCTGTCCTTGCCGACGGAATAGAGCATCACCGGCTTCTCGGCTTCCGACACCACTTCCCGCAGGATGTGGATGCTCTCGGCTTCGAGTCGCTCCAAATGGGTCAGAGTCTTTGCGTCCACCAATCTATCCTCGCAATTTTCGTGCGCAGACATATGCCAGCGAGTCATGATTGGCGTACCTCCCATATGGGAGGATGGTCGCCAATCGCCGGCGCGATGCGGTGGCGTTACTGGTCGGTTCAGCCGATCAGCCGCCAACCGGCGACAATCAGGACCAGCGCGAGCAGCGGTTGCAGGATACGTTCGGGCACCTTGGAGGCCAGCATCGACCCCAGGATGATGCCGGGGATCGAACCGGCCAGCAGATTGACCAGCAGCATCAGGTTGAAATTGCCGATCCACAAATGGCCGATGCCCGCAACCAGCGTCAGCGGCACGGCGTGGACGATGTCGGTGGCAATCAGCTTCTGCAATCGCATCCGCAGCGGATATAGCGCGAGCAGCAGCGTCGCGCCCAGCGCGCCCGCGCCGACCGATGTCAGCGTAACCATGACGCCCAGCAGCGCGCCGGCCGCCACCGTCAGACCCGTCTGATAGCGCAGGAAGCTGCTGGCCGTGTCGGTGCGGGCATGGAACGCCCAATGATGGAAGCGCGTGCGGAAGAGCGTGGCGATGGCGGTCAGGATCAGGACCACGCCGAGCGCGCTCATGATGACGCCGCTCTTGATCTGGTGCGCGTCGATCTGGCCCAGGAGGATCAGCACGATGATCGCGGCGGGCAGGCTGCCGATGCAAAGGCGACGGATCACCTCATAGTCCGGTCCGCCATGCGTGCCGCCATGATGATGATGCACGAAGCCGCCGACGGACTTGGTGATCGCGGCGAACCAGAGGTCCGTGCCGACCGCAGTGGTCGGCGACACGCCGAACAGCAGGATCAGGATCGGCGCCATCAGCGATCCGCCGCCCACACCGGTCATACCCACCATGACGCCGACGAAGAGCCCTGCAATCGCGTGCAACCAATCCATTCACACCCCCCGGTCCGCCTTGTCGTGCATTTCCCGACTGCGTGCAGGGGCATATCGGCAGCGGTCAGCGGCGAACAGACCCTTTCGTCGACCAGATAGGCTTTCGCCTTGTTCCCATCGCGAAAATAGGGGCGAGCGTCTGAACGACGTGACGGTCAACGCTAATGGTCGGAAACGCCCCGCCTTCAAAGCGTCAAAAAAAAGCCCGCCGATGCGCGATCACGCATCCGGCGGGCATTTTTCGGGCCGTCGACGGCAACGAAGGCTTGGGAGCCGCTTCCGATATAGGAAGCGGCTCCCGCTGTTTCAAAGGCCTTATTCCATGTCCTCGGTGGTGAAATCCTCACCTTGGACGGCACCGAGCGGATCGTCGCCGATCGCCGCTTCCGGACCCTGGCGCAGTTCGGCGGCGTGCTCGGCGGCAGCCGTCTTGGGCGCGATCAGGTCGACCTGGCTGGACGCGCGGAGCGCGGCCCGCATCGCCGCGTCACGCGACGAGGCGGCAACGCGCATCCGGTTCATGCCCGCGCCGGTACCCGCCGGGATGAGGCGGCCGACGATGACATTTTCCTTGAGGCCGACCAGCGTGTCCTTCTTGCCCTGGACCGCCGCTTCCGTGAGGACGCGGGTGGTCTCCTGGAAGGAGGCCGCCGAGATGAAGCTGCGGGTCTGGAGCGAGGCCTTGGTGATGCCGAGCAGCACCGGCTTGCCCGCGGCGGGCTGGAAGCCCGGCTGGAGCTTGCTGTTGATCTCGTCCATTTCCTCGCGATCGACCTGTTCGCCCACCAGCAACGTGGTGTCGCCGGACTCGATGATCTCGACCTTCTGCAGCATCTGACGAACGATCGTCTCGATATGCTTGTCGTTGATCTTCACGCCCTGCAAACGATAGACTTCCTGGATTTCGGCGACCAGATATTCGGCCAGCGGCTCGATGCCGAGCACCTCCAGAATGTCATGCGGATCGGGCGAACCACCGATCAGGTTGTCGCCGCGCTTCACGAAGTCGCCTTCCTGAACGTCGATCACCTTGCTTTTGGGGATCAGATATTCGACCGGTTCGCCGCCATCCTCGGGATTGATGGCGATCTTGCGCTTCGCCTTGTAATCCTTGAGGAACTGGACGCGGCCCGACACCTTGGCAATGATCGCATTGTCCTTGGGCTTGCGGGCTTCGAACAGCTCGGCAACGCGCGGCAGACCGCCGGTGATGTCGCGGGTCTTGGCCGCTTCGCGGCTGACACGCGCCAGCACGTCACCGGCCTGCACCTGGGCACCGTCATCGACCGACAGGGTCGCACCCACCGCCAGCATGTAGCGGGCGGCTTCACCCGACTGGTCGTCGAGCAGGGTGAGGCGGGGACGCAGATCCTCCTTGGTACGGGCGGAACCGCGATGCTCGGTGACGACGCGCTGGGCGATGCCGGTCGCTTCGTCGGTCTGCTCGGTCAGCGTCTTGCCGTCGATCAGGTCCTGATACTTCACGATACCCGGCTTTTCGGTGATCACCGGCATGGTGAACGGATCCCACTCGGCGAAGCGGTCGCCCTTCTTCACGGTGTCGCCATCCGCGAAAAGGATGGTGGCGCCGTAAGGCAGGCGGTGCGTTTCGCGCTCGCGGCCTTCATTGTCGATGATCGCGATCTCGCCGTTACGCGCCAGCGACAGGCGACGGCCATTCTTGTCCATGATCGTCGGCATGTCGCGCAGCTCGATCGTGCCGTCCGACATGGATTCGAGGTTCGACGTTTCGTTGAAGTTGGCCGCGCCGCCGATGTGGAAGGTACGCATGGTCAGCTGCGTACCCGGTTCACCGATGGACTGCGCCGCGATGACGCCGACCGCTTCACCGATATTGACCGGCGTACCACGAGCGAGGTCACGGCCGTAGCATTTGCCGCACACCCCCATCTTGCTTTCACAGATCAGCGGCGAGCGGATCTTCACGGCCTGCGTGCCGATCGCCTCGATCTGCGCCACCAGCGCTTCGTCGAGCAGCGTGCCGATCGGAACGATGACGGTGCCGTCCTTGCTGTCGACGATGTCCTGCGCCGTGGTGCGGCCCAGGATGCGCTCGCCCAGCGAGGCGATGACCGAACCACCCTGGACGATGGCCTTCATCTCCAACGCCTTTTCGGTGCCGCAATCTTCCTCGACCACGGTGCAATCCTGCGACACGTCGACCAGACGGCGGGTCAGGTAGCCCGAGTTCGCCGTCTTGAGCGCAGTGTCGGCCAGACCCTTACGGGCGCCGTGCGTGGAGTTGAAATATTCGAGGACGGTCAGGCCTTCCTTGAAGTTCGAGATGATCGGCGTTTCGATGATCTCGCCCGAAGGCTTGGCCATCAGGCCGCGCATACCCGCAAGCTGCTTCATCTGCGCCTGCGAACCACGGGCGCCGGAGTGGGCCATCATGTAGATCGAGTTGATCGGGGCCATGCGGCCCGTCGCCGGATCCTTGGGCTGGGCGCGGATCTCGTCCATCATGGCGTTCGCGACCTGGTCGCCGCAACGGCTCCAGGCGTCGATCACCTTGTTGTACTTTTCCTGCTGGGTGATCAGGCCGTCCTGATACTGCTGCTCATAGTCGGCCACCAGCGCCTTGGTTTCGTCGACGAACGTCACCTTGCTGTCGGGGATGACCATGTCGTCCTTGCCGAAGCTGATGCCGGCCTGGAACGCGTGGCGGAAGCCCAGCGCCATGATGGCGTCGGCGAACAACACCGTGTCCTTCTGGCCGGTGTGACGATAGACCTGGTCGATGACGTCACCGATTTCCTTCTTGGTGAGAAGGCGGTTGACGACGTCGAAGGGCACCTTGTGAGACTTGGGCAGACATTCGCCCAGCAACATGCGGCCCGGCGTGGTCTCGAAGCGCTTCATATACTGGTTGCCGGCTTCGTCGGTCTGCGGCACGCGGCTGATGATCTTCGAGTGCAGCGTCACGGCCTTGGCATAGAGGGCCTGGTGGACCTCCTGCATGTCGGACAGCAGCATCCCCTCGCCCGGCTCGCCTTCGCGTTCCATGGACAGATAATAGATACCCAGGACCATGTCCTGCGAGGGAACGATGATCGGCTTGCCGTTCGCCGGGCTGAGGATGTTGTTGGTCGACATCATCAGCACGCGCGCTTCCAGCTGGGCTTCCAGCGAGAGCGGAACGTGGACCGCCATCTGGTCGCCGTCGAAGTCGGCATTGAAGGCCGAGCAGACGAGCGGGTGCAACTGGATCGCCTTGCCCTCGATCAGGACTGGCTCGAACGCCTGGATGCCCAGACGGTGGAGCGTCGGAGCGCGGTTCAGCATGACCGGGTGCTCGCGGATCACCTCGTCCAGGATGTCCCAGACTTCCTTGCGCTCCTTCTCGACCCACTTCTTGGCCTGCTTCAGGGTCATGGACAGACCCTTGGCGTCGAGGCGGGCGTAGATGAAGGGCTTGAACAGTTCGAGCGCCATCTTCTTGGGCAGGCCGCACTGATGCAGCTTCAGCTCAGGACCGGTCACGATGACCGAACGACCCGAATAGTCGACGCGCTTGCCGAGCAGGTTCTGGCGGAAGCGGCCCTGCTTGCCCTTGAGCATGTCGGACAGCGACTTCAAAGGACGCTTGTTGGCACCAGTGATGACGCGACCGCGACGGCCGTTGTCGAACAGGGCGTCGACGGCTTCCTGCAACATGCGCTTTTCGTTGCGGACGATGATGTCCGGCGCGCGCAGTTCCATCAGCCGCTTCAGGCGGTTGTTGCGGTTGATGACGCGACGGTAGAGGTCATTGAGGTCCGAAGTCGCGAAGCGGCCACCGTCCAGCGGCACCAGCGGGCGCAGTTCGGGCGGGATGACCGGCACGACGTCCAGGATCATCCATTCGGGGCGGTTGCCCGATTCCAGGAAGCTCTCGACGACCTTCAGTCGCTTGATGATCTTCTTGGGCTTGAGTTCGGACTTGGTGGTCGCCAGCTCGTCGAGCAGCGCCAGCTTCTCGCCTTCCAGGTCGAGGTCCATCAGCATCTGCTTGACGGCCTCGGCGCCAATGCCGGCCGAGAAGGCGTCTTCGCCATATTCGTCCTGCGCGTCGAGCAGTTCGTCCTCGGTCAGCAGCTGGAACTTCTCCAGCGGCGTCAGGCCCGGCTCAGTGACGATATAGGATTCGAAGTAGAGGACGCGCTCAAGCTGCTTGAGCTGCATGTCGAGCAGCAGGCCGATGCGCGAGGGCAGCGACTTGAGGAACCAGATGTGCGCGACCGGCGCGGCCAGCTCGATATGGCCCATGCGCTCGCGGCGGACCTTGCTCACCGTGACTTCGACACCGCACTTCTCGCAGACGATGCCCTTGTACTTCATGCGCTTATACTTGCCGCACAGGCACTCATAGTCCTTGATCGGACCGAAGATGCGCGCGCAGAACAGCCCGTCACGTTCCGGCTTGAACGTGCGATAGTTGATGGTTTCCGGCTTCTTGATCTCGCCGAAGGACCAGCTGCGGATGCGCTCGGGAGAGGCGAGGCCGATCTGGATCTGGTCGAAGGTTTCCGGCTTCTGGATCGGATTCGCGAAATTGGTCAGTTCGTTCATATTTCAAGTCCCTCTAGAGGGTGTATTTTTCCGGGCGAAGGAGGGAAGGGGCGCCACCGGCAGGCAGCGCCCGGCAACCCTTTACTCCGCCGCTGCCGCGAAGCCGTCGTCGTCCTCGACTTCGTCCATCGACGCGAGTTCGACATTGAGGCCCAGCGAGCGCATTTCCTTGACCAGCACGTTGAAGCTTTCGGGAATGCCGGCCTCGAACGTGTCGTCGCCCTTGACGATCGCTTCGTAGACCTTGGTGCGGCCGACCACGTCGTCCGACTTCACCGTCAGCATTTCCTGCAGCGTATAGGCGGCGCCATAGGCCTGGAGCGCCCACACCTCCATTTCACCGAAGCGCTGGCCGCCGAACTGCGCCTTACCGCCCAGCGGCTGCTGGGTGACGAGGCTGTAGGGGCCGATCGAACGGGCGTGGATCTTGTCGTCGACCAGGTGGTGCAGCTTGAGGACGTACTTGTAGCCGACAGTCACCTTGCGGTCGAAGCTGTCGCCGGTGCGGCCGTCGAACAGGGTCACCTGACCCGATTCATCCAGACCCGCCAGCTTCAGCATCGCCGACACGTCGGCTTCGACCGCGCCGTCGAACACCGGCGTCGCCATCGGCACGCCGCCGCGGACATTCTGCGCCAGCTCGACGATATCATCGGCGCTGCGCTGCTCGATCTCGGCGGTGTAGTTGCTGCCGTAAATGGTCTTGAGCAGGTCCTTGACCGCCTCGGGGGGCTGGCCCGCCTCGGGGTTCGGATTGGCTTCGCGCCAATCGTCCAGCGCCTTGCCGATCTGGGCGCCCAGGCCGCGAGCGGCCCAGCCCAGATGCGTCTCGAAGATCTGACCGACGTTCATACGCGAGGGCACGCCCAGCGGGTTCAGCACGAAGTCGACCGGCGTGCCGTCCTCCAGGAAGGGCATGTCTTCCTGCGGCAGGATGCGGCTGATGATGCCCTTGTTGCCGTGACGGCCGGCCATCTTGTCGCCCGGTTGCAGCTTGCGCTTCACCGCGACGAAGACCTTGACCATCTTGAGCACGCCCGGCGGCAGCTCGTCGCCGCGCTGCAGCTTGTCGACGCGATCCTCGAACTTCTCGACGATCAGCTTCACGGCTTCGTCATACTGCGCCTTGACGGCCTCGATCGCGGTCTGGCGGGCATCGTCCTCGACGGCGAACTTCCACCATTCATGACGCTCGACTTCGCCCAGCAGGGCCTCGTCGATCACCACGCCCTTCTTGACGCCCTTGGGCGCGGCCGTGGCGGTCTGGCCCAGCAGCATTTCCTGGAGGCGGTTGAAGGTCGCACGGTTGAGGATGCCGCGCTCGTCCTCACGGTCCTTGGCGAGGCGGTCGATTTCCTCCCGCTCGATCGCCATGGCGCGCTCGTCCTTGTCGATGCCGTGGCGGTTGAAGACACGCACCTCGACGACAGTGCCGGCGACGCCCGGGGGCAGGCGGAGCGAGGTGTCGCGCACGTCGCTCGCCTTTTCGCCGAAGATGGCGCGCAGCAGCTTTTCTTCCGGGGTCATCGGCGATTCACCCTTGGGGGTGATCTTGCCGACCAGGATGTCGCCCGGCTCCACTTCGGCGCCGATATAGACGATGCCAGCCTCGTCGAGGTTGCGCAGCGCTTCCTCGCCGACGTTCGGGATGTCGCGGGTGATGTCTTCCGGCCCGAGCTTGGTGTCGCGGGCCATGACCTCGAACTCCTCGATATGGATCGAGGTGAAGACGTCATCCTTCACGATCCGCTCGGAGATCAGGATGGAGTCTTCATAATTGTAGCCGTTCCAGGGCATGAACGCGACGAGCACGTTGCGGCCCAGCGCCAGCTCGCCGAACTCGGTCGACGGGCCGTCGGCGATGACTTCGCCGGCCTGGATCAGTTCGCCCACCTTCACCAGCGGGCGCTGGTTGATGCAGGTGTCCTGGTTCGAACGCTGGAACTTCTGGAGGGTGTAGATGTCGACGCCCGACTGGCCGGGTTCGACATCGCCGGTGGCGCGGATGACGATACGGGTCGCATCGACCTGGTCGACGATGCCCGCGCGGCGGGCCGCGATGGCGGCGCCGGAGTCGCGCGCGACGGTGCCTTCCATGCCGGTGCCGACGAACGGCGCCTCGGCACGGACCAGCGGCACCGCCTGGCGCTGCATGTTCGATCCCATCAGCGCGCGGTTGGCGTCGTCATTTTCCAGGAAGGGAATGAGCGAGGCCGCCACCGACACCAGCTGCTTGGGGCTGACGTCCATCAGGGTGATGTTGTCCTTGGGCGCCATCAGGAATTCGCCCGCTTCACGCGCGGAGATCAGATCCTCGGTGAAGCTGTGGTCGGCGTTCAGTTCCGCGTTCGCCTGGGCGATCGTGTGCTTGGCCTCTTCCATCGCCGACAGGTATACGACGTCGTTGGTCACCTTGCCGTCGATCACCTTGCGGTAGGGCGTCTCGATGAACCCGTACTTGTTCACGCGGCTGAAGGTCGCGAGGCTGTTGATCAGACCGATGTTCGGGCCTTCGGGCGTTTCGATCGGGCAGATACGGCCATAGTGGGTCGGGTGAACGTCGCGGACTTCGAAGCCTGCGCGCTCGCGGGTCAGGCCGCCCGGCCCGAGCGCCGACACGCGGCGCTTGTGGGTGACTTCCGACAGCGGGTTGGTCTGGTCCATGAACTGCGAGAGCTGCGACGAACCGAAAAACTCGCGCACCGCGGCGACGGCGGGCTTCGCGTTGATGAGGTCGTTCGGCATCACGGTCGACACGTCAACGGACGACATGCGTTCCTTGACGGCGCGCTCCATGCGCAGCAGGCCGACGCGATACTGGTTTTCCAGCAGCTCGCCCACCGAACGGACGCGACGGTTGCCGAGATTGTCGATGTCGTCGATCTCGCCCTTGCCGTCCTTCAGGTTCACCAGTTCCTTGACCACGGCGAGGATGTCCTCGACGCGCAGGGTGGTGACGGTGTCCTCGGCGTCCAGGTCGAGACGCATGTTGAGCTTGACGCGGCCGACGGCCGACAGGTCATAGCGCTCGGGATCGAAGAAGAGGCCGGCGAACAGCGCTTCGGCGGTTTCCTTCGTCGGCGGTTCGCCGGGGCGCATGACGCGATAGATGTCGGAAAGAGCCTGGTCGCGATCCTCGGCCTTGTCGGCCTTCAGCGTATTGCGGATCCAGGGGCCGGTGCCGACATGGTCGATGTCGAGCAGTTCGAGACGGTCGATGCCCGCCTTGTCCAGCTTCTCCAGATTTTCCGGCGAAACCTCGTCGCCCGCTTCGATGTAGATCTCGCCGGTCGACTCGTTGATCAGGTCATAGGCGCTGTAGCGGCCATAGACTTCCTCGGTCGGGATCAGCAGGGTTTCGAGACCGTCCTTTTCCGCCTTGTTGGCGGCGCGCGGCGAAATCTTCTGGCCTGCGGCGAAGACGACTTCACCCGACTTGGCGTCGACGATGTCGAAGGCAGGCTTCAGGCCGCGCCACGCTTCGGCGACGAACGGAATCTGCCAGCCGCCTTCGCCGCGCAGGAAGGTCACCTTGTTGTAGAAATAGCCCAGGATCTCCTCAGCATTGAGGCCCAGGGCATAGAGCAGCGCCGTCACCGGCAGCTTGCGCTTGCGGTCGATGCGGACGTTGACGATGTCCTTCGCATCGAATTCGAAATCGAGCCACGAACCGCGATAGGGGATGACGCGCGCGGCGAACAGGTACTTGCCCGACGAGTGGGTCTTGCCCCGGTCATGGTCGAACAGGACGCCCGGCGAACGGTGCATCTGCGACACGATGACGCGCTCGGTGCCGTTGACGATGAAGGTGCCGTTCTGCGTCATGAGCGGCATGTCGCCCATATACACGTCCTGCTCCTTGATATCGAGCACGGAACGGGTTTCGGTGTCCTGGTCCACTTCGAACACGATCAGGCGCAGCGTGACGCGCATCGGCGCTGCATAGGTGATGCCGCGCTGACGGCATTCCTCGACGTCGTACTTCGGGTCTTCCAACTCGTAATGGACGAAGTCCATCTCGGCGGTGCCGGCGAAGTCGCGGATCGGGAAGACGCTGCGCAGGGTCTTTTCCAGGCCCGACACATAGCCGATCGACGGATCGGAGCGCAGGAACTGTTCGTAGCTCTCCCTTTGCACTTCGATCAGGTTCGGCATCTGCACCACTTCGTGGATGTCGCCGAACACCTTGCGGATGCGCTTCTTAGCGCCGGTGTTGATCGTTGGGAGAGCCTTGGTCGCCATGCGTTGTCCTTGCCTTCATTCGTCGCGTTTTTTCGCATCACAGCGAAAATTCAGCCTGGCGTGGGCGATAAAAGGGGTGATTCGCCCTTTCGCCGCCACGCAAAAAAGTGCGGGCCGGGACTGTCCGATCCGCACTGTCAGCGTCTTGTGATCCGAGGATTTCCGCCCATTCTACCCGAAACCGTGCGCAACGCGGTCCGGAACCCGGCAAAAATCCAAGGCCGATCCATAAGCGCACGAGGCGCCGTCTGGACCGGAGTTCGATGACCCATATAGGCCGATGCGGAGGATTTGTGAAGGGGCGAGGGGGCGATCTTTGGCGCCGCACAAGGGTTCGAGGCTGAAGTTGACGGTGTCGCCGTCCCAGCAGGCGACAGAAAGATGTTACGGGCACTTCAACGACTGCAGGTTGCCTGGATGGTCGGACTGGTCAACCGGCTCCATGCATCGCAGCCAATTGGAACTGGCGGCTGTTACGCCCGGCCAAGCGTCAGGCGCTGGCGGGCGGTGAGGAAGGGGCCGTCGGGAGCGAGAAGCGGGGCGAATGTTGCGAAGCCCATGGCGCCGGGCATGTTGGCGTAGAGCGCCTCCATCGCGCCGCTGCGCGCATAGGTTTCGTGCCAGAAGCCGGCGCCCCGGCCGAGTTTCGCGAAATCGCGCCACCAGTGCGAATGGGGCGCCGAACGGGTGAAGCTTTCCAGGCTTTCGAGGTCGCGCCAATATTGGCGGATGCCGAAATGGTTGAGCGCGAACAGGCATTGCTCATGCGCCAGCAGCCCCTCGGGCGGATTCTCCACGATTGAGCGCAGCCCCTTGCCGATGCCGATCAGCGAGACGAGGCCGCGCAGGCTAGACACGCGAAAGCCCAGCATGATGACGATGAGGTCGGGATAGGCGGACAGGTCGACCGACTGGCGGGATTGCATCGACTCGCTCCTTGACGTTTATGGTGTAAACATGACTTATCCGGATTACAGTGTAAACATCCATGTCCGATCCCACAGTGCCTTCGCTCCATGACCGTCTGGTGGATTGCGCGCTGGCGCTGATCGAGGCGGGCGACGCGGAAGTCAGCCTGCGCGCAGTGGCGCGGGCGGCGCAGGTGTCGGCCATGGCCCCATATCGCCACTTCGCGGACAAGAGGGCGTTGATGGCGGCGGTGGCGCTGCGCGGATTTGCGATGCTGGAGGCGGAGGCGAAGGCGGCAGATGACGCCATCGAGGCGGCCGACGCGCTCACGGCGCAGGGCCTGTCCTATATCGCCTTCGCCCGCGCGCATCCAGCGCTGTTCCGGCTGATGTTCGCCGATGATGCGGGCATGACCCTGCCGCACGACCAGTGCCGGGGCGCTTACGCGCTGATGGCGGCGCGCGTGGCGCACATGTCGCCCGACCAGGCCGAGGCGGGCGCGCTGGCCTGCTGGGGGCTGGTCCATGGCCTCGCCAAGCTGGCGCTGGACGGCCGCTTGCCGCCCGATCCGGTGGCGGAACGGGCGGCGCTGGAACTGATGGCGCGGGCGCTGGTTGCCCGGTCCTGATTAGCCCTTCACGTCGGCTTCGGTCACGGGTGCGATCTTGATTTCGACGCGGCGGTTCGCGGCCTTGCCTTCCTCGGTCGCGTTGGAGGCGATCGGCTGGGTCTCTCCATAGCCGCGCGTGCCGATGCGGGCGGACTGGACGCCGCGGCCGATCAGATAATCGGCGACGGAGCGGGCGCGGCGTTCCGACAGCGTCTGGTTATAGGCGTCCGCGCCGTCGCTGTCGGTATGGCCATATACGTCGATATAGGTTTTGGGATATTGCGCCAGGACCGACGCGACATCGTTCAGCGTCGGCTGGAACTGGGGCTGCACGTCGGCCCGGTCATAGCCGAAGGTGATGCCCGAGGGCATCCGCAGCAGCAGATTGTCGCCGTCGCGGATCACGTCCACGCCGGTGCCGGCGGTTTCCTCGCGCAGCTTGCGCTCCTGCGCGTCCATATAGGCGCCGATGCCCGCGCCGGCGACCGCGCCGATCCCCGCTCCCAGGATCTTTTCCGTGCGGTCGTTGCGCCCGCCGACCAGATCGCCCAGCAGATAACCGCCCAGCGCGCCGCCGATGCCGCCGATCGCCGCCTTGGAAATGCTGCGCTGCCCGGTCTGCGGATCGGTGGTGCAGGCGGTGGTGGCAAGCATCGCGGCCAGACCCGCGGCGCCGATGATCCGGTGAGAAATCCTCATTATTCTGTTCCCTTGTCTATTCGCCCCGTGGAGCGGATGCCCCCCTCAATGGCCGAGCCAAGCGCTTTGTTCCACAAGCGAACTGAACTGTGGATGATGCCGATGTTGTGAAATTGAAAGATTAGCGTCTATAGGGGGTCACTGACCGCCATGGCCACGATCCCCCCTCCCCATCCCACGCCCTTTCCCTGGGCAGACCTTGTCATCATCCTGGCGCTGGTGGCGCTGAACGGTGTCTTCGCCATGTCGGAACTGGCGATCGTGTCGGCGCGCAAGCCCCGGCTCCAGGCGATGGAGAAGGCCGGGCGCAAGGGCGCGCGGGCGGCGCTGGCTCTGGCGGCGGACCCCGGCAAGTTCCTGTCCACCGTCCAGATCGGCATCACCCTGATCGGCATCGTCGCGGGCGCCTATTCGGGCGCGAGCCTGGGCGGGCCGGTGGGCGAGCGGTTGCAGGCGCTGGGCCTGTCGCCCAACCTGGCCGAAAATGCGGGCTTCGCACTGGTCATCGGCCTTACTACCTATGCCTCGCTGATCGTCGGCGAGCTGGTGCCCAAGCAGTTCGCGTTGCGCGCGCCCGAGCCGATCGCGGTCTTCGTCGCCCGGCCGATGCAGTGGCTGGCGAAACTGACCGCGCCGATCGTGTGGGTGCTGGACGGGTCGAGCAGCCTGATCTTCAAGCTGCTGCGGCTGGACCGCGAATCGGAACATCATGTCACCGCCGAGGAATTGCACCTGATCGTCGCGGAAGCGAGCCGGTCGGGCATCATCGAGGAAAGCGAGCGGGCGATCATATCCGGCGTGGTGCGGCTGGCCGACCGGCCGGTGCGCGAGGTGATGACCCAGCGCATGGATGTCGACTGGATCGACATCGGCGCCGACGAGGAGACGATCCGCGCCAAGCTGCTCGACACGCCGCACACCCGCCTGCCGGTGGGGCGCGGGTCGGTGGAGGATATTATCGGCATCGTCCAGGCGCGCGACATCATGACCGCGCTGTTCCGGGGCGAGCCGCTGAACGTCGAGACGCTGATGCGCCGGGCGGAGATCGTGCCCGACCAGGTGGATGCGATGGACGCGCTGGAGGTGCTGCGCCGGTCCGACGTGCCGATGGTGATGGTGCATGACGAATATGGGCATTTCGAGGGGATCGTGACCCCGGCCGACCTGCTGTCCGCCATCGCGGGCCATTTCGCGTCGGACCGCGACGTGTTCGACGATCCGGACGTGGTCGAGCGCGAAGATGGCAGCCTGCTGGTATCCGGCCAGATGCCGATCGACCAGCTGGCCGAGCGGATCGGCATCGACCTGTCGGAGGATCGCGACTACGCCACCGTGGCGGGCCATGCGTTGTGGCTGCTCAAGCGCCTGCCCGAAGTGGGCGACTATGCCGAGGACCAGGGCTGGCGCTTCGAGATCGTCGACATGGACGGGCGCAAGATCGACAAGCTGCTGGTGGCGATGGGGTAGGGCCGGGCGTGGCGGATGCGCTGGATGCGGCGAGCGCGCTGGCCGCGCAGGCGCTGGCCGCGCGGGCCGATGGCCTGGTGGTGGGGCATCGCCGGCGCGCAGGGCAGCGGCAAGTCCACGCTGGCGGTGGCGCTGAAGGCCCGGCTGGCGGCGCAGGGCGTGGCCTGTGCGCTGCTGTCGATCGACGATCTCTACCGCACCGCGGCGGAACGCGCGGCGCTGGCGCGGACGGTCCATCCCCTGCTGCGGACGCGCGGGGTGCCGGGGACGCATGATGTCGCGCTGGGGCTGGCACTGATCGCCGCGCTGGAGCGGGGGGAGGCGGCGGGCCTGCCCCGGTTCGACAAGGCGATGGACGATCGCCTGCCCGAAAGCGCATGGGATCTCGCGCCCGCTGCCACCCGGCTGCTGATCCTGGAGGGCTGGTGCGTCGGCGCGCGGCCGCAGGAGCGGGCGGCGCTGGCCGTGCCCGTCAACCCGCTGGAGGCGCGCGAGGATGCGGACGGCCGCTGGCGCTGCTTCGTCAATGCGGCATTGGCGGGGGTGTATCAGCGGCTGTTCGCCCGTATCGACCGGCTCGCGCTGCTGGCCGCGCCCGATTTCGCGGTGGTGGAGCGCTGGCGGAACCAGCAGGAGGAGGCGCTGCGCACGCGGGGCGGCGCGGGCGTGATGGACGCGGCGCAGGTGGCGCGCTTCATCCAGCATTATGAACGGATCACGCGCCATATGCTGGCCGAGATGCCGGGACGCGCCGACCTGCTGATCGCGCTGGACGCCAACCGTCGGGTGACGGAGGTGCGGAGGCGGCCGGGTGGTTGAACGCGGTCACGGCGCGGCTGCGTCTGCAACGCCGCCTCTCAGTCCAGCATCGCCGCAAGCCTGGGCGTCATATATTCCTGCGCGCCCGCATCCGTGCGCAGGACGAGGCGGGCGGCGAGGGCGTGGCTGGTGGCCAGGGCCATGCCCCGGTCAGGGCCGAGAATGGTGATGGCTGTGGCCAAGGCGTCGGCCAGCATGGCGCTGTCGTGCAGCACGGTGACGGAGGCGACGCCCTCCGCTATCGGTGCGCCAGTCGCCGGGTCGATGCTGTGCGAAAGGCGGCGGTCGCGGTCCATGCGATACCGGCGATAATCGCCCGAGGTGGCGACGGCGAGGCCGGAGAGGGCGATGCGCAATGTCGGCACGGGCAGGCCCGGCGGTGCTTCGACATCGACCCACCAGGGCTGGATGTCGGGCTTGATCCCGTCGCCGCGCAACTCGCCGCCGATCTCGACCAGGAAATTGGCGACGCCCATCGCCCGCAAGGCTGCGGCGATGGCATCCACCGCGAAGCCCTTGGCAATGCCGGAGAAATCGAGCGAGACGTCGACCGTGCGACGGGCGCGGGTTCCATCCACTTCGATCCGCCTCCAGGGGGAGGGGATGACGGCGGCGTCGAAGCTTTGCGCGTCGGGGCCGAAGCCCCAGCGGTCGACGAGCCGGCCGATCGCGGGGTCGAAGGCGCCGTCCGAGAGGCGGGCGATGTCGAGGCCGGCGCGCAAGACCGTCAGCAGGTCCGCCGGCAGCGGCATCCATTCGCCCACCGCCAGGCGGTTGAAGCGGCTGATGGCGGAGTTCGCCTCCCAGTTGCTCATCTGGTCGATGATGCCCGTCAGCACCTTTTCGATCTCGGCCGCGCAGCCTTCGGGCGGATCGACGATCTGCGCCGACCAGCTCGTCCCCATGGTGGGGCCGCCCAATGCGACGATCGCGCCCTGACGCTGTCGCCCGAGGAATTGCTCGGGCGAAAGGTCGGGCGCGATCGCGATGCGCAGGCCGTGCGGGTGGCCGGCGTTCAGGGCGCCAGCACCTCCAGCGTCGTGATGTAGGAGGCGCGGCGCTGCGGCGGGCCGGCCGGCGCCTGCGGCCGCGGCGCGGGCGATGCGCCCGCACCGGGACCGGCCTGGCCCGGACCGCCGGGGCCGCCTTCGCCACCTTCGCGTCCGCCACCGATGCTGGCGTTGAGCCAGTACATGCCCGGCTGCGGCCATGTCACCGACAGCTTGCCGTCCTTGTCGGCAATGAGGTCCATCTGGCCCAGCGCATCCCGATAGCGGATGCCGCCGGGAATGACCGTGACCTTGAGGCCGGCGGCGGGCTTGCCGTCGAGCAGGAACTGGAAGGTCGCCGCCTCACCCGAAACGAGGTCGTTGGGGTGGGTGACGGGGACCAGTTCGATGCCTTCGCCGGTCGGCTTGAAGATGGTCGTGGTGGGCGCGCCCAGCGTCACGAAAATTTCGTTGCGGTTGGAAGCTTCGGCGACCTGCACATCGGTGGCGCCGGTGGGCAGTGCGCTGGCCAGCTTGTCCTTGGTAGTGCCGCGCGGCAGCCGCTCGCGCTTGCCGTTCAGCATGTAGCTGCCCATGATGCCGGTCGAGGCATTGGCGATCCGATAGGTGCCGGGCTTGGTCAGGTGGACGTCGAAGGTCGAACGATAGCGCCCCTTGGCCGCATTCTCGATCTTGCCGGCCGCGCCGTCGGGTTCGGTGACGCTGATATTGTCCGTAGCCATCGGGAAATGTTCGAAATAGAAAAGATCGTTGGAAACGGCGGCGTCGACCGTCACCCAGCTTTCATTGCCCGACAGGGTGGTGGAGGACGGCATCATCCATTGGCGATGCGCCTGCGCCGCGCCCGAGAGCAACAGGGCGGCAAGCGCCCCCGCGATCAGAAACCTGGTTTTCATGGCTTTCTTCCCCTTATTTGCCGAAGGTGAGGGTGATGGCGCCCAGTTCGCTGCCGCCCTGCGCCTTGACGGTGGCGCCCGGTTTCGGTGGCCAGGCGAAGGGCAGGCGGACGACTTCGCGACCGCCTACCTCGCGCGCGGCCTCAACCAGCAGCGTGTAATTGCCGGGCGCCAGCAGCCCCAGCGGCCCCTTGCCGGCGGTGAAGGCGATTTTCTGGTCGCCCGGCGCGCGGGTTGCGCCGGTCACGCCATCGGCCGGAAACTTCATTGCCCGACCCGAAGCGCGCCACCACTGGCGCACGTCGCGCAGCCACTTGGTGCCCTCTCCATTGCGCATGTCATAATCATACCAGGCCGACAGGCTGCGGGGAGCTACGCCCTCCTTCTCGATCCAGATCGCGACATAGGGGCGGTGATATTCGGCGACCGACAGGCGCGGGATGGTGACGCTGAGGTTCAGCGTCTGGGCGCTGGCGGGCGCGGCGAGCGCGCCGAGCGCCGCCGTGCCGGTCAGGGCCAAGCTGTGGCGGATCTGCATGGATGGTCCCCCTTAATGGATGAAGATGATGGCGAGGATCGCCGGGATGACGAGGCCGCCCGCGACCAGCGGCCAGGTGGTCGGGCGCCTCTTCGCGTGCAACTGGAGCAGCAGCAGGCCGGTGAGGGCGAAGAGGAAGCAGGCGACCGAGAAGATGTCGATGAACCATTTCCACGCGGTGCCTGCGTTGCGGCCCTTGTGCAGGTCGTTGAGGTAGCTGATCCAGCCGCGGCTGGTACTTTCACTGGTCACGTCGCCGCTCACCCGGTCGATCGCGATCCAGCCGTCGCCGCCGGGGCGCGGCAGGGCAAGATAGACTTCGTCGGCGGACCATTCCGCCACGCCCGCGCCGCTCTGTCCGATCGCCTTTTCCACCCAGGCGGCGACCGGGGCGGGCAGCGGCTTCTTCGCGTCGGGCGCATCATCGGAAGCGAGCTGTTTCAGAAGGTCTGCGGGCAGGGTGGCGTTTTTCTCCACGGTCTGCGGCGCGCCCTCGACATCGGCGGCGTGGTTGAGCGTGATGCCGGTGAAGGCGAAGAGCAGCAGGCCGATGAGGCTGATCGCCGAACTGACCCAATGCCAGGTGTGGAGCTGCTTCAGCCAGAAGGCCTTGGCGCTCTTCTTCTTGGGCGGGTGGATGCGGGCGGTTCCGTGCATCGGGAAGGGACTGGTCCTGCAAAAAACGAGGCCGACCGCATAACGCGAACGCCTCGCAATTGCAAACGAGTCGCAGTCGCCAAATTGTATCAAAATGTATGACGGACTTTTTGTGCGGCGGACGCAGCGCCGGGGGCGACAGGCGCCCTTGCGCCGCTATTGACGGGCAGGTCCATCCCAACTAGCCGAAATATTTGCCGGATGTAAGACAGGCGGAATAACGCCGGGATGTCGGGGCTGTGGATCGGGCCGCTCTTCAGGAGAGCAAGCGGTGGCCGCTATTGGGATGACACTATGCTGCTGCCGGCCGTTGCTGCGGGAATGATGATGATGGGTGCGCAGGCGGAAGCCGAGACACCGCGACTGGCCATGGCCGCCGTTGCCGAGGGGGCGGCGTTGCAGGACACCGCGCCCGCTGCCGGAACGCCGCCACCCCCCGTCGTGCCGACCGTTCCGCCGGCCGCGAATGGGGCCGGCGCCACGCAGGACATCGTCGTTACCGGGGAGAAGGGCGCGCCCAAGGGCGATCCGCTGGAACAGCTGAACGCCAAGAGCTTCGAAGCGGTGCAGTCGGTCGACAAGGCGGTCGTCGAGCCGGTGGCCAAGGCCTATAACAAGGGTCTGCCGCGTCCGGTGCGCAAGGGGTTGCGCAACTTCTTCTCCAATCTGGGCGAGCCAGTGGTCGCCGCCGCCTATCTGTTGCAGTTCAAGCCGGGCAAGGCAGCGGAGACGGTCGGCCGCTTCGGCGTCAATTCGACGCTGGGTTTCTTGGGCCTCTTCGATGTCGCCAAGCGCAAGCCCTTCCACCTGCCCCACCGGAATAACGGCCTTGCAAACACGCTGGGCTATTATGGCGTGAAGCCCGGTCCCTATATGTATCTGCCTATCGTCGGCCCGACCACGCTGCGCGACATCATTGGCGATACGGTGGACAAGATGGTGCTGCCCTTCATCGCCGGCGATCCCTTTACCCGGCCGGCCTATGTCCTCCCGACGACGATCCTCAACCAGCTGGGCGAGCGCGCTGCTTTCGACGAGACGATCCAGGCGATCCGCAAGGAGGATGACCCCTATACGGTCTATCGCGAGCTGTATCTGAAGCAGCGGCAGGCGGAGATCGACGCGCTGCATGGGCGCGCGCCGGCCGAGCCGATCGTGCCCATCTATGGCGAGGATATGCCGACGCCGGGCAAGAAGAACGCGCCCAAGGTGACGATCCCGGATCGGGACGGACCGGACATGAATGAGCCGGAGACGGACCAGCCGCAATAAGCGCGCGGATTGGAAACGACGGAACGACGTAAAGTCATCCGACTCCACAAAAAAGGGGCGCCATCCTCATGGAGGGCGCCCCTTTTTTCATGACCGGGAGATTAGCGCCCCAGCAGTCCGCGCGCCTGACCCGCGATTTCGGCCAACATCGCGACATTGGGCGTCGCGGCCGCCTTGGCGCGCTGGACGAGCGTGCGGAACTGGCGGACGCGCGCGCCCTTGGCCTGGAGCCACTGCTCGACATGGGTGGCGATGTCCTGGCCCTTCCCCTGGGCGAGGAAGTCGAGCCGTACCTGCTGCATGTCGCGGGCGACGCCGGAGATGAGCAGGCGTTCCCAGGGATCGGTCGGCTCCATCCGCGCGGCGGCGGACTGGACCCAGTCGATGCCGACCGCTTCGCCCAGATGGGTGAAGGCGCGGGTGAGTGCGATTTCGTCCACGTCCATGCGCGCGGCGAGCGCGGCGATGCCCACCGCGCCGTCGAGCTTGAACAGCCCGGCGGTGCGCAGCGCCAGCGCTTCGGGCGCGCCGAGACCGAGCAGGCGGTCGGTGACGGCATTGGTGCGCCGCTGCGCCTCGCTGGTCAGCAGGTCGTCGACCTGGGCGGCGAGCTTGCCGACGCCCGCGGCCAGTCGCTCATGGCCCTGCGCCGGCAGCGTGCCGGTGGGCAGGGCGCGCAATATGTCGGCGATCTGCGCGCGCATCCCCCCGGCAATATCGCTGAACAGGGCAAGGCGCGCCCCTTCGGACATCTCGGCCGCGTCGATGTCCGCCCACAGCGTGCCGATGTCGTAGAGACGTTCGGCGATCAGGAAGGCGCTGGCGAGATCGGCGAGCGAGCAGCCCTCCTCTTCCGCCAGTTCGAAGGGATGGATGAGGCCGAGGCGGTTGACGATGCGGTTCGCGACCTTGGTGGCGATGATCTCCTTCCTCAGCGCATGGGCGGCGATCGCGTCGGCTTCCTTCTGCTGCATGGCAGGGGGGAAGGCGGCGGCGAGTTCGCTGCCCATGGTCACGTCGGTGGCGAGGTCGCCCTGTTCGATCGCATCCTGAAGCGCCAGCTTGGCCGTGGACAGCAGCACGGCGAGTTCGGGGCGCGTCAGCCCCTGGCCGTCCTGGCCACGCCGCAGCAACTGGTCGTTGGCGGCCAGCCCCTCCACCTGCCGGTCGAGCCGGCCGCTTTCCTCGAACGTCTCGATCAGGCGGACATAGGAGGCGAGGTCGGCGGCGCCACCGGCTTCGGCGATGGACAGGCCCAGCGCCTGGAGGCGGTTATCCTCCAGCACGATGTCGGCCACCGCGTCGGTCATGCTTTCCAGCAGCCGGTTGCGCTCCTCGAAGGGCAGGCGGCCTTCGGCCATTTCCTTGTTGAGCGCGATCTTGATGTTGACCTCATTGTCCGAGCAGTCGACGCCGGCCGAATTGTCGATGAAGTCGGTGTTGATGCGGCCGCCCTGCAACGAGAAGGCGATGCGGCCGGCCTGGGTGACGCCCAGGTTCGCGCCTTCGCCGACCACCTTTACGCGCAGCTGTTCGGCATTGATGCGCAACCGGTCGTTGGCCGGATCGCCGACATCGCCGTGGCTTTGCGCGGCGGCCTTCACATAGGTGCCGATGCCGCCGAACCAGAGAAGGTCGGCCGGAGCCTTCAGGATGGCGGAGATGAGCGCCGTCGGTTCCATTTCCGTTTCGGTCACGCCCAGGATTGCCTGGACTTCCGGGGTCAGGGGCACGCTTTTCAGGCTGCGCGAAAAGACGCCGCCGCCAGCGGAAATGAGCGACTTGTCATAATCCTCCCAGCTGGAACGGGGCAGCTGGAACAGCCGGTTGCGTTCGTCCCAGCTCCTGGCCGGATCGGGTGCGGGGTCGAAGAAGATGTGACGATGGTCGAAGGCAGCGACCAGCTTGATCGACTTGCTGAGCAGCATCCCGTTGCCGAACACGTCGCCCGACATGTCGCCGCAACCCACGACCTGCACCGGTTCGTTCTGCACGTCGACGCCCATTTCGGCGAAGTGGCGCTGGACGCTGATCCACGCGCCGCGCGCGGTGATGCCCATCGCCTTGTGGTCATAGCCGTTGGAGCCGCCGCTGGCGAAGGCGTCGCCCAGCCAGAATTTGCGGTCGAGCGCGATGGCGTTGGCGACGTCGCTGAAGGTCGCCGTGCCCTTGTCGGCGGCGACCACGAAATAGGGGTCTTCGCCGTCGTGAATGACCACCTGCGGCGGGTGCTTCACCTTGTCGTTGACGATATTGTCCGTGACCGACAGCAGGGCGCGGATGAAGATGCGGTAGCTTTCGGTGCCTTCCGCCAGCCAGGCGTCGCGGTCGATCTGCGGATTGGGCAATTGCTTGGGATAGAAGCCGCCCTTCGCGCCGGTCGGCACGATGACGGCATTCTTCACCCGCTGCGCCTTCATCAGGCCCAATATTTCGGTGCGGAAGTCGTCGCGCCGGTCGGACCAGCGCAAGCCGCCGCGGGCCACCGGGCCGGCGCGCAGATGGATGCCCTCGACGCGCGGGGAATAGACCCAGATTTCGCGCCACGGAAGCGGGGCGGGCAGGCCCGGGATCTGCGCGCTGTCCAGCTTGAAGGCGATGGCCTCTGCCGCTGCCTTGCTGAAGAAATTGGTGCGCAGCGTGGCGGTGACGACCGCGCGCAGCAGGCGCAGCACGCGATCCTCGTCGATCGCGGTCACATGGTCGAGGCCGGCGTCGATCGCCGCCTGCGCCTGCGCTATCCTCTCGTTTGCGCCGTCGCGCGCGGCGGGATCATGCAGCGCCTCGAACAGGGTGACGAGGCTGGCAGCGACATCCTGTGCGCGGCGCAGCGTTTCGGCGACGGTCGCCATGCCATAGGCCATTCCGGTCTGGCGCAGATAGCGGTAGAGCGAGCGGAACAGCACCACCGAACGGGGCGTCAGGCCGGCGGTCACGATCAGTTCGTTCAGCCGGTCATTTTCGGCATGGCCCTCCAGCACCTGGGCGATGGCTTCGGTCACGATTTCGGCGCGGTCCACCACCGCCTGCGCGTTGCCACCGGCGGGCAGTTCCAACACGAAGCGCTGGACATGGCCCAGTCCGCCATTTTCGAGTGCCGTCGTCATCTCCTCGATCACGCGGAAGCCGAAATTCTCGAAGGCGGGCACGACTTCGGATAGGGCCGTGGTGTGGTGGCTGTAGAGCTTGAGGCGCAGCCGTTCGGCGCTGTCCTCCGGATTGCGGTAGATGCGAATCGACTTGTCGCCCGCGCCCGACAGGCCGTGGAGCAAGCGGATGTCGATCGCGGCCTCGACCGGGCCGGCGCCGTTGCGATAGGCGAGGGGAAAGCCCGGCGCGAAGCGCTGCGCCAGCGCAGCGGCGCGGCCCGCTTCCTCGGTCGCGGCCAGCGCTTCCTCCACGGCGGGCACCCAGCCGCGCACCATCTGCTTGAGCTGCTGGTCGAGCGCGGCGTCATCCGGCACGACGCCGCCATCGCGCAGGTCGAGCGTGATGCGCAGCAGGGCGAGGCCGCCTTCCTCCAGCGCGATCGACCAGCTGAGCACCGGACCGTTCGCCGCCCGGGCCAGCATGTCCTGAATGGCGGTGCGGCGCGCGGTCGACAATTCGTCGCGCGGCAGCCAGACGAAGGCGTAGAGGTGGCGTGCGAGCGCGCTGGTGGCGAGCGCCAGCTGCGGGCGCGGCCGGTCGCTGAGCGACATAAAGGTCAGCGCCAGCCGCTCCAGCGTTTCGCGATCGAAACCGATGGTGATGTCATGGGGCAGGGCGGTCAGCGCATGAGCCAGAGTCTTGCCGGCATGGCCGGCCGGATCGAAACCGAACTTGTCCATCAGCGTGGACAGGGCCGACCGGAGCAGCGGCACTTTGTCCGGGGTCGCCGACAGGCCGGAACTGGTCCACATGCCGGCATGGATCGACAGTGCCGTCACCTCCCTGCCTTCGCGCAGGGGCACGATGACGAGGTCGAGCAGGACATGGCGATGCACGCGCGAGAGGCGGCTCGACTTGACGATCAGCGGCGTGCGCTTGCCCTCCTCGAACCAGACGAAGGCGGCCTCCAGCGAAGCAGGTGCGATCAGCGGCTTGTCATGACGGGTGCAGATGCCCAGCCGGGCCACGCTGCTGCCGTCGCGGCGGATGATTTCATGGCCGACCTGGGTGAAGTGGCGGGCGAGGAACCAGCGCAGCAGCGCGGCGCCTTCCTCATCGGGCACTGCATCGGCATCATTGGCCATGGCGGTCTGCATCGGCGCCCAGTCGGCGACGGTCGCGCGCACGTCGGCGAGCGTGTCCTCCAGCGCCTTTTCCAGCGCCCGGCGCGCCTTGGCGTCGGCCCGGTCGGCCTCGATATAGATCATCGATTCCCGGCGCGCGCCCGGCGCGTCGTCATCCAGAATCGCCGACAATGCGCCCGCGCCGTCGCGCGCGACGGAAAGCACCGGATGCAGCAGGCGGTGGATGGTGATGTCGGCGGCCGCCAGCGTGTTGGCGATCGAATCCACCAGGAAGGGCATGTCGTCATTGACGAGGGCGATACGCATGAAGCGGCCGGTCGCGCCTTCGCCCAGCGTTTCGACGGCAATCGCCGGCACACCGGGCTTGCGGCCATTGGCCGTGCGGCCCAGGAACGCCGCCGCCGCGGCGACGGCCGCGCTGTCGAACCCTTCCCGTTCGCCGGGCAGGGCGCTGCGCGCCAGCGCTTCTTCCAGCGCCTCGCGGATGAATGTGTCGACTTCCTTGATCTTCGTATCTGCCAGCGCCGTCATTCGCTCACCTCTCAGCGCGGGTGGGCCCCGCTTGCCTGTCGAAACGGAGGAGACGCTGGATGGCCGCCATGCGACTCCCCGGTATTGGAGCGCCTATATGCGCCCGAGTGGCGGACGGCTCAAGTCGAGAGTGAAACAAAATTTCCAGCGCGTGAAATAATATGATGCATCGCACAAACGGCCCTGCGCCTCGCGGCGGGGCTGTGTGGATGGTCGCGACTATGAATCCGGAGCGCGGGCCTGTCGAGCGCCGATCCGGACGGCGGGAAAGCATTTCGCGGCGAATGACGGCGGCGCGACGGCCAGAGATGCCGGGGCGATCGTCAATGGGCGGCGGCGGCGATTACGCGCTGGCCAAGGTCTGAATCTTCGGGCAGGGCGCCGACCAGCGACAGGGAGCCGTCGACTTCGCGGCGGGCCACCACCACCGCGAACCCGTCCGCATCGGTCGTGATCGCCAGCGGATCGAGCGGGGCGGCCGCCTTCATTGCCGTCCGGGCCAGTTGGCGCTTGTCGGGACGTGCAGGCTGGGCGGAGCGGCGCAGCGCGCGCTCGTCGCGGACCACAGCCTTCAGCCCGCCGACATAGGTGGCGAGATATTCGGCGAATTTTCCGACGCCCAGGCCATTAGCGAACGCATGTTCGAGCGCGGTGGCATATTCGGTGATGCGCGTCTTGTCATAGGTCGCGCCGAAGACCAGCTTGATGACAGCGGTCATCGGGCTGCGGGCCTGCCCCTTGATGCCATAGTCGGCCAGCAGTTCGGCATAATCGTCGGGCCGGGCGCGCGCGACCAGCGAGAAATCATAGGCCAGGCTGACGGCGCGGTAGAGGGCGGCATGGCTGCGCGCCTCGCTGATCCGAACCCGCGCGGCGCCGTCGCGCGCCAGCGCCAGCCAGTCGGCCAGCGAGGCGTCGTCGCCCGGACACTCCATGCCGGCCAGGTCCAGCGTGTCGTCATCCTCCTCGTCCGCATCGAAGGTCGAAGCGGGCGCGCTGGCCGGGCCGTCGGCCCAGACCGGCGTCACGGGGACGGGCGCGGGCGCGGTGCGCAGCGCTTCGCCGACTTCCTGCTCCAGCGACTGGAGCACGTCGTCGGTCGCTACTTCCTTCCAGTTGATGACGCCGAACACGAAGTCGATCGTGTCGCCATCGGACGAAAAGGGCATCAATATGCCGCGATAGAGGATTTCCGCGCCGCGCTGGTTGATGAATTCGGCTTCGAACCCGATCGGCGCGGCATTGGCGATGATCTGCAGATAATGGTCGGTCAGTCGCGACAGCAGCGAACGCGCCGGCACGTCGTTGATGAAGCCGATCGCACCCTCGATCTCGCATTCCTGGCGCAATGCCGAGCCGAGATAGGCGACCGCGGGATTTTCCATCCCCGTGCTGAAGTCGAGCAGGACGCTGTAGGGACCGAAATCCTCCAGTTGCTCGGGCGAGAGATCCTCGATCGAGGGCAGCGCGCGATCACCCAGCAGCGACGCCCAATAATTATAGGCGCGCACCTGCATCCGCCGTTCGTCCGAACCGACGGCCGGCGGTGTCTCGATCGCCGCATCATCGGCATGATCGAAATCATCCTGGTCGTTGGCGACGTCGCGCCCCCGCAGAGTGTCCATCCGGTCGGTCCCTAACACAGGTCAAAATCGTTCCTCAGGACTCGACATTGGCACGGGATGGTAAAGGGGGGGTAAATGCGGCGGCGCCATAAAAGGATGCGACCGATGCAATTTGCCGGCTTGTGCGTCGCCCCAACCGCTGTTATCAGCCCGCCCCGACGCCGCTTTAGCTCAGTTGGTAGAGCACATCATTCGTAATGATGGGGTCACGTGTTCGAGTCACGTAAGCGGCACCAGATCTGCCCTTTTCGAGGGGCCTGAAACCTCGAAAAACCCCTGAAAAACTGGTATAATTGGGCATCGGCTTTCCGGTGTCGTCTGCTCCTATCCACCCCTATCCGGGTGATTTGGGGGCCTCGAATTGGGGGCCTTTTTGACATTTTTGAGTCGAGGCCCCCAGATGCTTACAACGGTTCAGATCAATGCCCTCAAACCCAGGGAGAAGCCTTACAAGGTCGCTGACGAGAAGGGTCTGTACCTACTTGTCTCGCCCTCTGGCTCCTATCTGTGGCGGGTGAAGTTCCGGTTTCACGGTATTGATGTGGATCGGCGTGCAAAAAGGACCCCGTTAGCGGGGTGATCGGCGTCTAAAAGGGACCCCTCATTTCGATAGCTTACACAGTCGCGTGGAAGTTCATGCGGCGAGATCGGGATGTTGGTTTTGGAGACAGTGGTTCGTATCCGGCGTGAGTATGCCGGCGGGAAGGCGATCAAGGCGATCGCGCGTGATCTGCATGTGTCGCGGAAGGTGATCCGCAAGGCGATCCGGGCGCCGGAAGGCGCATTTGATTATCGACGCAAGGTTCAGCCGCTACCGCGGATTGGTCCATTTCATGATCGTCTTGATGTGCTGCTGGAAGAGAATGAGTTGCTGGGCCGACGTGACCGGCTTCGGATGACCCGTATCCACGACCTTTTGGTGCGTGAGGGTTTCGAAGGCTCCTACGATGCCGTGCGTCGCTATGCGGCACGGTGGAAGGTCGAGCGGCGCAGGAATGTCGGCGATGGGACGACTGCCTTTATTCCGATGCTGTTCCAGCCCGGCGAGGCCTACCAGTTCGACTGGAGCCACGAGGATGTCGAGATCGACGGCAAGCCGATGCGGGTAAAGGTCGCGCATATGCGGCTGTGCGCATCGCGGGCGGTGTATGTCCGGGCCTATCCCCGCGAGAGCCAGGAGATGCTGTTTGACGCGCATGCGCGCGGCTTTGCCTTTTTCGGTGGCGTGCCCAAGCGCGGCATCTACGATAATATGAAGACGGCGGTGACGAGCGTGTTCACCGGCAAGGAGCGGGTGTTCAACCGGCGGTTCCTGATCATGGCCGACCATTATATGGTCGAGCCCACGGCCTGCTCGCCGGCGGCGGGCTGGGAGAAGGGCCAGGTCGAGAACCAGGTGCAGACGATCCGAGGGCGCTTCTTCCAGCCCCGTTTGCGGTTCGCCAGCCTTGAGGAGCTCAATGGCTGGCTGGAAAGCCGAGTGCCGGCGCTGGGCCGAACGGCAGGCGCATCCTGAGCAGGGCGAACAGACCGTGGCGCAGATGCTGGAGATGGAACGCCCTGCATTGCAACCGATGCTGGGGCCGTTCGACGGCTTCAACGAGAGCGAGCATGGCGTGTCGGGCACCTGCCTGATCAGCTACGATCGCAACCGATACTCGGTTCTCTCAACGGTGGCACGACGCACGGTGCAGGTCCGGGCCTATGCCGACCGCATTGTCGTGCGATGCGATGATGAGGTCGTTGCCGAGCATCCCCGCTTCTTCGGGCGGAACCGCACGATCTATGATCCCTGGCACTATCTGCCGGTGCTGGCCCGCAAGCCCGGCGCTTTGCGCAACGGCGCCCCCTTCCAGGACTGGGAGCTGCCGCCAGCACTGGCTCGGTTACGCCGCAAGCTGGGCAACAGCGATGATGCTGACCGGCGGTTCGTGCGCGTGCTGGCGGCCGTGCTGACCGACGGTCTGGAACTCGTCGAGGCCGCCGTGCGGGAGGCGCTGGCGACCGGCACGGCAAGCGACGATCTGATCCTCAACATCCTGGCACGGCGCCGCGAACCGCCGCGACCGCTGACGATCGTCACTTCGGAGGACAATGCCCTGCGGCATCCGCCGATCGCCGACTGTGCCCGTTACGACCAACTGAGGAACTTCCATGCAGCGGCATGACATGATCGACGCGATGCGCGGGCTTGGACTCAAGGGGATGGCTGGCGCGTTCGATGAGGCCGTTACCACCGGCCTTCAGCGGCAGCGCACGACGATGGAGATACTGACCGATCTGCTGCGCGCGGAGGCAACCCACCGCCACGCAGCCTCGATCCGATACCGGATGGCAGCCGCCAAGCTGCCGGTGGTGAAGGACCTTGATGCCTTCCACTTCGAGGGGACGCCGATCAACGAGGCGCTGGTCCGTTCGCTACACAGCGGCGCGTTCCTGCCTGCACGGCGCAATGTCGTCCTTGTCGGCGGCACAGGCACCGGCAAGACCCATCTGGCCATCGCCATCACCGCCAATGTCGTCCGCGCCGGAGCGCGGGGGCGCTACTTCAACACCGTGGATCTGGTGACCCGTCTCGAAGAGGAAGCCCGGATCGGCAAAAGCGGCGCGCTTGCCGCCCAGCTCTCCCGGCTTGATCTCGTCGTTCTGGACGAGCTTGGCTATCTGCCGTTCGCCCGCTCAGGCGGGCAGTTGCTGTTCCATCTGGTCAGCAAGCTTTATGAGCAAACCAGCGTCATCATCACGACCAACCTGGCGTTCGGGGAATGGCCGACCGTGTTCGGCGATCCCAAGATGACCACCGCTCTTCTCGATCGTGTCACCCATCATTGCGACATCATCGAGACCGGCAATGACAGCTGGCGCTTCAAGAACCGAAACTGATCCTCGCCGCAGGTCGGGATGAAGATGCTTTGCGCTGCGCGCGCCTCCGGTCGGGCTCCGCCCTCCCTACGCCGCGCGCAGCGCAAGGAGCATTCCTCGACCGTCGTACCATCTTTGAAAGGGGGTCCCTTTTGCGCGCCGATTGGGGGTCCCGTTTGGACGCCGATTGACACACTGAGGCCTTCCATTCTCAAATAGGAGCTGCCGGGCAACTCCACTTCCTTCTCGGTCAAGATCGCAAGTAGAAATCCGACTTAGCAACAGGCTTCAGATTCATGTCACATTGTGAACTACAAAACCAAATGGCGGAACATTTTTGTTGATTGTTGGCCTGAGGCCTGGATAAAAGCCATCATGGATAGGGGAATCAGCGTTGCGCACAGCCGCCAGAACCGATGATCTGCAGTTTCAAGCCTTGCTGAAGGTTGCGCAATCTATTGTCGAGATTGCAGCAAATCAGCCAATTTATCCGTACTTTCGGTCTGCACGGGCTGCAACGCGCAGGCGATTTCAACGTCATTGTCGAATGGGCCCGGCATGAGTGCCTGAATACGGCGCGGGTTGGGTGCAAATGAAAATAGGGAGAGGCTATGCGTTATAAACTGAGCCGGCGTGCACTGCTTGCAGGCTGTGCTGCGAGCGCGGCCACCATAGCCATTCCTGCAGGAGCACTGGAAAGGAAGTTCGTCTACAGTCGCTATCCAAAACCTGGCGCCCCTAAGCGTGACGATGTCGATAATAGCCGACGCGTTGTGCCTGCACCGGCTAAGGATTATTGGCCCTACTCCGGTATCAGCGGTCCTGGAAAAGCTGTCACTGACACTACAGCGCGGGGCGGTTGGGTATCGGGCTTAAGCGACGTCAAATATAAGGGGCCGGTACCGCGCTCTTACCCGACTGCGCCGTGGGCCAATGACGATAGTGGTTCAGCGGTCGCTAAGGGCTTGATGCCTCCTCTGCGGCCGATTTGGGACGTCCACATCCGCGACACAGTCATCTGCATTGGCGGAGACGGCACCTATTATATGACTGGGACGACCGGCGACAACTGCTGGGCGTTGAACGATGGTATAGAGTTATACTCCTCGACTGACCTGAAGGCATGGCGTTATCTCGGCCTAGTATGGAGCATTGATCGCGACGGCACTTGGGAGAAAAACTGGACAATGCGAGAGGGCGTGCCCTTCCGCACGATCTGGGCGCCGGAGATCCATTTCATTGGCGGAACCTACTATCTATGCCACTGCATCAGTGGCGTCGGCATGGCAATTCTCAAGAGCACGAGCGGCAAGCCCGACGGCCCCTATGTCCATGTGGTTCAGGACACCCCCATCAAGGGTGGCATCGATCCAACGCTGTTCGAGGACGAGGACGGACGCATCTACCTGACTTATGGCGCCGCCGCGCAGATCCGCGAGGTGAAGCGCGACTTCAGCGCGTTCGTCGGGGACTGGCAGCAGATCGTGTACGACATGCCAGCGGCGTCGATCGATCATGCGAAACCCGAACTGCCGCCCAAAGCGCGCGTCGGCTTCGAGGGAGCAACGATTTTCAAGTCGGGTGGCCGCTACTATCTAGGCTGCTGCGACTTTTTCGAAGGCCGCTATTCTTTCATGTTCGCCACGTCCGACAAGCTGCTCGGTCCCTATCGCGGGCGGCACGAAGGACCATCGGGCGGCGGAGGTGGCAACGTCTTTCGCGATAGTAGCGGGCAATGGTGGCAGACCTATTTCGGCAACGACAGTCAAATGCCGTTCCGTGAGAAACCTGGCTTGGCAGCCATCGCATTTGACGCCGACGGAAGAGTCGTTTTGTCAAAGAAACAACCCTTCGCAAGCAAGTCATGGAATGCGTAAGCAAAGCGATTTCATGGCGTCATGGGCAGGACTCTCGCCCAATTTCGATTCTGCAGGCGCGCAATACCTGCTGGCTAAATAAAAGGCGAATGATGAAGCAACTATTCCTCGCTCCGCTCTTGTGGGCCAGCCTGCTATCACATCCAGCATTGGCCCAGTCGACCGTTTCCCGAGATGGAAGCGGAACTGCGACCATGCATTCCGCCGGGGCCAAGGACACTACCAGAACCAGGCAACCTTTCAATTTTGGCTGGACCTTCCGACAGGGCGACATCAACGGTGCGGAGGCCCCCACCTTCGATGACAGGGGCTGGCGCAAGCTGGATCTGCCGCACGATTTCCAGATTGAGCAGCCTTGGGACAAAACGGCAAACCGCGGTCGCGGCTTCAAGGCGCCCGACGTCGGCTGGTACCGCAAGACTTTCAGGGGCGATGCCGACTGGAAGGGCAAGCAGATCCTGCTCGATTTCGAAGGCATCATGCTGTCGGGCGAGGTCTGGGTAAATGGAAAGAAGGTCGGCGGCACAGCCTATGGCTATCTGGGCTTCGAGGCCGACATTGCCGATGTCATCCGCTACGATGCCGACAATGTCGTGGCCGTGCGCGCTTCGACGAAGGACGGCAATTCGCGCTGGTACACTGGTGGCGGGCTGTTCCGCGACGTGCACCTTGTAGTCAGGAACCCGGTCTCAATAGCGCGGCACGGCATTTTCGTGACGACGCCAGACATCACCCCGCACGACGCCAAGATCGCGGTGCAGGTCGAGGTGGCTGGCCTGAAAGGCAAGGCCGATGCCGTCGAAATCAGGTCGAAGATTTTCTCGCCGCAGGGCCAACTGGTGGGCACATCCAATGCTCTCGTGCCAGCGCCGCGCAATCTACCCACCGTCGAAGTACCACTGCCAGGGCTCTCGGTGGCAGACCCGCAACTGTGGTCGATCGAGACTCCCAGGCTGTACACCGCCGAAGTTGAGTTGGTGGCCGACGGCAAAGTGATCGACAGGCTGACCAAGCGCTTTGGCATCCGGACGGTCGAGTTTTCCAAGGAATTCGGCCTGCGCCTCAACGGCAAGAAGGTCTTCCTGAAGGGCGTGGCCAATCATGATGACCTGGGTGCCGTCGGTGTCGCTGCCTATCGGACATCGATTGCCCGAATGATGGATCGCCTTAAGGCGTTCGGCTTCAACCATATCCGCACCTCGCATAACCCCTATTCGGAATCCTTCCTCGACCTCGCGGATGAAAAAGGCCTGCTGATTGTCGATGAACTCTACGACAAATGGGGCAGCACCACGGCCTGGGCGGGCAGCAAGCCCTGGAACGATGTGTGGTTCGACAACGAGAAGGAGTGGATCAAGCGCGACCGCAATCATCCGTCAGTAATCCTGTGGAGTTTCGGCAACGAACTGCAGTTTCAGGAGACGCGCTGGAACTGGCCGACTGGCGACTGGGGAAAGACCACCTATCGCATCATGGATGTCGTGGCGAAACGCTACGACCCAACCCGCAAGACGACGGTAGCGATGTATCCGGCGCGCGCCAATGGTATCATCAAGGCAGACCCTGCTTTCAAGTTGAAAGAAAACATCGTCCCGCCTGAACTTGCGACGGTTACGGACGTGGCCTCGTTCAACTATGTCTGGGACGATTATCAAGAGTATCTGAAGCACGCGCCGGAAATGATCGTCTACCAGAGCGAGGCAGTTACCAACGAACTGGCCGCACCCTATTTTGGCATGGATCGCGAAAAGATGGTCGGCTTGGCCTATTGGGGTGCCATCGAATATTGGGGCGAGTCCGATGGTTGGCCGAAAAAGGGTTGGGCCTATTCCTTCTTCAACCATGCGCTGGAGCCTTTCCCACAGGCTTGGCTCACCAAAAGCATCTTTGCCGATGAACCGATAGTCAAGATTGGCGTCGTCGACAATGAAGGCGAATCGAAGATGTGGAATGATGTCATGGTCGGGCAAAAGATCATATCGGCCAACTGGAACCGCCAAGTAGGCAAAACTTACAACATCTATACCTATACCAATGCCGAAGAAGTCGAACTGTTGGTCAATGGCAAGTCTATCGGCGTGCAAAGGAATTCCACCGAAGTCCGGCAGCGCAATACGATCTACTGGAAGGACGTCCCCTATGCGGCGGGTCGAGTTACCGCGGTGGGGCGTACCGGCGGCAAGGTCGTCGCCCGGGATCAGATTGAGACGACCGGCGAGGCAGTGGCGTTGCAGATCGAGGCGGAAAATCCGGCCTGGAAGGCCGACGGAATGGATCTACAATATGTGAAGGTTTACGCCATGGACAGCAAGGGACGCAGGGTGCCCACGGCCACCAACGAGATCACCTTCAATGTCAGTGGCGCTGGGCGCTTGATCGCCGTGGATAATGGAGATCATTGGAGCGACGATCTGTTCGCGGGGAACAAAAAGGTCCTGCACAACGGCTTTGCTCTGGCGATCCTACGTTCGGGGCAAACTCCTGGCAGCGTGAAATTTAGTGTGACGGGTGGTGTTGGTATTAAGGGGGCTGTTAGAAGCTTTCGGGCGCGATGAGATACCATTTTGTCGGTCCGCAGTAGGGCTGACTAACGCTTCAGTTAGGGGATCTGTCTTTTCGTTAGACCGCCAGCTGATATGATCGGCACAGTTCAGATGGCTATCACCCGCCCACGACAGTTATCCCGCGTAGCCGACCGGGCGTGTTCGACTGGCGAAGGACCGGTTTCAGTGTCACCCGACGTTCCAGCGGCTGCACTGGAACGGCCTGAGTTGGTCGCGACCAGCCGGAAAAGCGGACCGACCGCAGCTGGGAAGCGAGAATCTGGCGCTGAGAGTCCAAGAAGGGTCGAGGTCAGCGATGAATTGGCGATCAAATTCCCTTGGATTGTTTGTGAGAATGACTGCTGAAATGGGTCTGCGGGAATCGAATTCCTGCCGAATTGGCTCGAAATTTTTTTGGGGGCTTAAGCGAGGGCCTTTGTCATCCAAACGTCAAAATTATCCAACTAATCAAAGATGATAGTGTCGTTTTATGAGTCCCGTAAGCGCACCATTCCCAAGCTCCAAGAGACGCGCCGCGCCAGTCGATGATCCGGCGAGGCGTCTCCTTGTCCGGACGGCGACGTCCCGGTCGTCTATATCGTCGCCCAGGCGGCGAGGCTGACGGCTGCCGCCGCCAGGGCGGCGAGCAGCGGCAGGGCCGCCCGGATGCCGCCATGCCCCCAGCCGATGACCATCGTCATCACCGCCTTGGCACCGGTATTGGCGAGTACGGCCGCGCCCAGGATGAGGCCGGCGACATGATCGTCGAGCAGATCGGATGGCAGTCCGGCCATGGTCATGACCGCTGCATCCACGTCCGTTATGCCGGTCAGGGTCAGGACCACTGCCATGCCCTCCTGACCGAAATGCTCCAGCGCCCAGCGCGCGGCGAGCGACAGGCCCGCCACCAGCGCCGCCAGCAGGAGCGCAGGCCCGAAGCCGAGAGGATTGGAAATCGACACGCCATCGCCACCGGCGCCGTGCCGACGCCAGGCGATCAGGGCGAAGGCGACGGCCACCAGCGTCGCGGGGGCCATCGTCAGCGCCAGGGTCGGAACCGCGCGCGGGATCAGGGCGAACGCCACGAGTTGGACTCGCACGAACATGACGATGGACGCGACCGCAATGCCCGCCGACAATATCCCGCGCGCCTCCGGCTCGTCGCGCAGGCGTCGCGCATAATCGGCGGTCACGGCGGTGGAGGAGACGATGGCGCCGGTCAGCGCCACCAGCAATATGCCTCGGTCACGCCCGAAACGGCGCGCGATGGCATAGCCCGCAAAGGACAGGCCCATCACGAACACCACCACCATCCAGATCTTGCGGGGATTCCAGGCGTCATAGGGGCCATAGGCGGCATCGGGCAGCAGCGGCAGGATGATGAGCGCGACCAGCAGGAAGCGAGACACGCCCTCGATCTCGCTTTCGTCCATGCCCCGCAGCAGGGCGTGCATCGATTGTCGCGCGCTCAGGATCGCGAAGGTCGCCGCGCCCGTCGCGAGGCCGAGCGCGGGGGAAAGCCGCGTCGCGCAGAAGCTGGCGCCGAAGGTTACGAGAGCAGCGAGCGTCGTGGTCGCTGACAGATGGTCGGTGTCGGCGCTCCGGGCATAGCCGATGGCGAGGATGGCCGCGACGCCGATGCCGATCGCGGCGGCCATGCCGTCGGGGGCCAGCCCGCCGATGCCGCCCAGCAGACCGATCAGGCCGAAGGTCCGGAAGCCCGCCACCCGACGGCCCTTGCCCAGGTCGCGCTGCGCCCAGCCGCGTTCCAGCCCCACGAGCAATCCGACCGCGATCGCGGCGATCATCGACAGATAGGGCTGGGCGATGTCGGACATGGAGCCTTCTTGCACGAAAGCGGCGAAATCTGGAAACGCGGGCGGGATGCGCCCATGGACATGTGCCGCGATCAGCCCTGCTTCATCGTCACCGGAATCTTCAGATAGCGCACGCCATTGTCCTCCGCCTCCGGGAAGCGGCCGGCATGGATATTGACCTGGATCGCGGGCAGGAGCAGCCTGGGCACCGCCAGCGTGGCGTCGCGCGCCTCGCGCATCGCGACGAAGCTGTCCTCATCCACCCCGTCATGCACATGGACGCTGGCTTGCCGTTCTTCGGCGACCGTCGTTTCCCAGCGATATTCACTGCGGCCCGGCGCCTTATAGTCATGGCAAAGGAACAGGCGCGTGTCGCCGGGCAGGCTGAGCAGCCTGCGGATCGAGCGATAGAGGGTGCGGGCGTCGCCGCCGGGAAAATCGGCGCGGGCCGTGCCATAGTCCGGCATGAACAGCGTATCGCCGACAAAGGCGGCGTCGCCGACCAGATAGGCGATGTCGGCCGGCGTATGGCCGGGAACATGCAGCACCGTGAAGCGCAGCGCGCCGACCGAAAACTGCTCGCCATCGCGGAACAGCCGGTCGAAATCCGCGCCGTCGCCCTGCGCGCCCTCCTGTCCGAAGATCGGGCGGAAGATCTTCTGCACGTCGCGGATATGCTCGCCGATGCCGATTGGCGCGCCGGTCCTGGCCTTGATGAAGGGCGCGGCCGACAGATGATCGGCATGGGCGTGGGTTTCCAGCACCATGGCGATCCGCCAGCCCCGGTCCTGGGCAAAGGCCAGCATCCGTTCGGCCGATCGGCTATCCGCCTCTCCGCTGGCGATGTCGAAGTCCATCACCGGGTCGATCACGGCGGCCTCGCGCGTCTGGGGATCGGCGACCAGATAGCTGACCGTGAAGGTCGCTTCGTCGAAAAAGGCTTCGATCAGGGGTTGCGGTTCCATGCTCTTCTCCTGTGATGCTTGACAACATATTATTATTTACTAAATTAGCAATACCTAATGGAGTAGCGCAATGATCCGGCCGCCGATGGACCTTTCCACTTTCGAGAAGAAGGCGGGGGAGGTGTCGACCCTGTTGAAAGCGATGGGCAATGTCCGGCGCCTGATGGTGCTGTGCAAGCTGGTTGAACATGGCGAGATGACCGTGACCGACCTCGCGCGCGACGTGGGCTTGTCGCAATCCGCCCTGTCGCAGCATCTCGCCCGGATGCGCGAGGAGGGGCTGGTCGCCTTTCGGCGGGAAAGCCAGACGCTCTGGTACCGCATTGCCGATCCCCGGACGGAGGAATTGCTCGCCAGTCTTTATACCATCTTCTGCAAGGAATGACCCCAATGTCGATCAGGACCATCACGCCGCAGGATGCGGCCCAGGCCGTGGCGGCGGGCGCGACGCTCGTCGACATCCGCGACGCCGACGAACATGCGCGCGAAAGCATCGCGGGCGCAGTCCATGTGCCGCTGGCGCGCCTTGGCGATCTGCCCCGTGTCGCCGGGCCGATCATCTTCCATTGCAAGTCGGGGATGCGGACGCAGGCCAACGCTGCGGCGCTTGCAGCGGCGGCGGGCGTCACGCCCTGCCGGATATTGGCGGGCGGGCTCGACGGCTGGCGCGCGGCGGGCCTGCCGACCAGGGTCGATCGCCGCCAGCCGATCGAGGTGATGCGGCAGGTGCAACTGGTGGCCGGCGGGCTGGTGCTGCTTGGCGTGGTGCTGGGCTTTCTGGTCGCTCCGGCCTTTTTCGGCCTGTCCGCCTTTGTCGGCGCGGGGCTGATTATGGCAGGTGCGACGGGCTGGTGCGGCATGGCCAGGCTGCTGCGGCTGATGCCCTGGAACCGCCGCGCGCTCGGCGCCTGACGCGATGATGCCCCCGGCCATGATCGCCGCCGCGCTGGCATCGGGCGGGGTGGTCGGCCTCGTCCTGGGCCTGGTCGGCGGGGGCGGGTCGATCCTCGCCGTGCCGCTGCTGGTCTATGTGGTCGGTGTTGGCTCGGCCCATGCCGCCATCGGAACGGCGGCGGTCGCGGTGGCCGCCAATGCCGCCGCCAGCCTGATCGGCCATGCCCGCGCAGGCACGGTGAAATGGCCCTGCGCCTCGGTTTTCGCGGCGGCGGGTGTCGTCGGAGCCGCGATCGGCGCGGAAATCGGCAAGGCGGTGGACGGCCGGAAGCTGCTGATGCTGTTCGGCCTGCTGATGATCGGCGTGGGGCTTTCCATGATGGGGAAGAGGCGCGGCATGGAGGCGCCCGATGTTCGCCTGTCGCGCGCGACGGCCGCCACCCTGTTGCCCCGGCTTGTGCCCATTGGCCTCGGCGTCGGGCTGGCGGCGGGATTTTTCGGGATTGGCGGAGGCTTCCTGATCGTGCCCGGACTGATGTTGGCTACCGCCATGCCGCTCAGGAATGCGGTTGGAACATCGCTGGTGGTCGTCACCGCGCTCGGGCTGACCACGGCGGCCTCCTATGCGCTGTCGGGCTATGTCGACTGGCGGCTAGTGGGCGTGATGGTCGCGGGCGGGGTGGTCGGCTCGGCAATTGGCATGGCTATGGGTCGACGCCTCGCCGCGCGCAAGGGGCTGCTGGAGCGGCTTTTCGCGCTCATCGTGATGGTCGTCGGCGTCTATGTCGCGATGCGCGCTGGGTGAGGCCCGCTGTCAGCGCGTTCTGACGCTGGTTTCGTTGATCCGCCCGTCCAGCATGGAAATTTGCACGTCGGCGGCGGCCGCGACATCGGCATCATGGGTCACGCACACCAGCGCGCGCCCCTGATCATGGGCGAGGCTGCGGAACAGGTCCACCACGCGGGCGCTGTTCTGGCTGTCGAGATTGCCGGTGGGTTCGTCGCACAGCACCAGCACCGGATCGTTGGCAATGGCGCGGGCGATGGCGACGCGCTGCCGCTCGCCGCCGGACAGCCGGTCGGGCGTCTTGCCGGACTTGGCGCCCAGGCCCATCTGGTCCAGCAGGCCCAGCGCCTTGTCGCGCGCCTGCGCCTGCGGCAACCGTCCCAGCCGGCGCATCGGCAGCATCACATTTTCCAGTGCGGTGAATTCAGGCAGCAGGAAATGGAACTGGAACACGAAGCCGAAGCTGGCCAGCCGTATCTGCGCGCGGGCATCCCCGTCGAGCGGGTTCATGTCGCGCCCCTGGAACAGCAAGGTTCCGCTCGTCGGTCGGTCCAGCAGGCCCAGCAGGTAGAGCAGCGAGGACTTGCCGCAGCCCGAAGGCCCGACGATGGCGGTGAAGCTGGCCGGCTCGATGGCGATCGCCACGTCGCTCACCAGCGTCACCGGCGGTGTCCCCGCCAGGCTGCGCGACAGTCCCTCCGCCTGCATGACCGCGCTCATACCGCGCCTCGCAGGATGTCGACGGGGTCGACTCGCGCCGCCTTGCGCGCCGGGAGCCAGGCGGCGATCACGCCGGCGAACAGTGAGGCAGCGGCGGCGATCGCATATTGGCGGGGCGACCGGTCGAGCGGCAGATATTGGTCGTCGCCCGCGATCGGAAATTTCAGCGACCCCAATATCGCCATCAGCCCATAGCCCAGCAGCCATCCCGCCATGATGCCGATCACCGCCAGCGCCAGTCCTTCGAACACGAAGATCAGTTGCAGGTCGCGCTCGGAAAACCCCATGGAGCGCATGATCGCGATGTCGCGGCGCTTGTCGGTAACGCTGTTCGACACGACGGAATAGATGCCGAAGCTGGCGACCAGCAGGATCGCCGACACGACGCTGTACATGATGACGTTGCGGGTCACGAGCAAGGAGAGGAAATCGGCCGACCGTTCCTGCCAGCTTTCCGCCTTGTAGGAAAAACGCTGTTCCAGCCGCAGGCCGACCGGCTGCGCGCCATAGGGATCGGCGAGGCGCACGCCGATGCGGTTGATGATGAAGGGGCGGCCGAGCAGCGACTGGGCCTCTCGCAACAGCACATAGCCGGCCGATGGGCCAAGCTGGCTCTGGCCGCGCTTGAACAGGCCGACGATGCGCAGCGACCGGCTCTTGCCTGATGCCGATGTCGCGCCGACCATGTCCCCCATGCCGATGCCCAGGCGCTCGGCCATTTCCTCCCCGATGATGATGCCGCCCTGCGTGCTTTCCAGGTCGCGCAGACGGCCCGTGCGCAACTGATCGCTGATCGTGCTCACTTTCTCCTCGATGGCGGGATCGACGCCGATGACGGTCAGCGCTTCCTCCCGCCCGCCGCTGCGCAGGGTGATGGCGCCGGTCAGGCTGGGCGATCCGATGGCGCCCGGCTCGGCGTTGACGGCGCGCAATATTTCGGGCCAGCCCTTGAGCCCGCGCACTTCGCTGCGGACCCTGTAGTGGCGCAGGTCGATCGCGGCGCCCGGATAGGCCCGCACACCCGGCTGCGCCGGCGGGCTGCGCCGTTCGTCGGAAATGATGATGTGCGGGGCCGCGTCGATCAGCGTCTCGACAAAATCATTCTGGCTGCCGATCATCATCGCCGACACCGCCAGGAAAAAGCCGACGCCCACGGCAACGCCGCTCACCGCTACCAGCGTCTGGCGCCGGCGCCCCGCCAGGTGCCGGGCGGCGATCCCCGCCAGCAGCCGCAACTGCCCGCTCATCGTGTCGCCCGCACGCGCATATTCTCGGTTATCTTGCCCTCCGGCCGGGCGACGACCTTCTCCCCTTGCGACAGGCCGGACAGGATCTGGATCTCGCTCGATCCGGCGATGCCGGGACGCACCACCCTGGCATGGGCGCGGCCGTCGCGCACGATCCAGACATGGTCGTTCTCGACCGCATCAGCCGGGACGAGCAGTGTCCGGGCCACATGGCGGGTCACGATATTGACTTCCAGCGTCAGGCCGAGCGGCAGGGGCATGGCGCCGTCGGTCACGATCCGGGCGCGGAATGCCCGCTGCTCGGGATCGCCGCCTGGCGTGACGTCCCGCACATGGCCGCGCAGCACACGCCCCGGCCAGGCGTCGCTCGACATCAGCGCGGACTGGCCGGGATGGAGGCGTGGGACGTCGCGCTCGTCCACCGTGGCGGTGATGCGGATGCGCGCAGGATCGCCCAGGGTCATCAGCGTCCGGCTGGGCACGGCCAGATCGCCCGGCTCCACATCCCGGCGCAGGACGATGCCGTCGATGCCCGAGCGCACCACCATCTGGTCCAGCCGCGCGGCGGCGCTCTGCTCGGCCGCCCTTGCGCCGTCGGCCACGGCCATAGCCGAATCGCGGGCTGCCCGCGTGACCCAGCCCCTGGCGAAGAGGGTCAGCGTCCTGCTTTCGTCCTGAAGGGCGACGCGCCGCTGAGCCTTGGCCTGTTGCAGCACATGGCGCTGTTCCTCGTCATCCAGCAGGATCAGGGGCTGGCCGCGCCGGACGCGGTCGCCTTCATCGACCAGCACCTGCCGCACGGGGGCGGTCAGGCGCGCGGCGACGGTAGCCGGATGCTCGGCCTCGACAAAACCGGTGGCGTAGACCAGTTCGACCGCGTCACCGATACGCGCCGGGGCGAGCGTCACGTCCTGGGTCTGTACTGCAAACAGCCATCCGGCCGCTGCCGCCGCCAGCAGCGCCACCGCCAACAGCCAGGGCGCGATGCGTTTCATAACTCCGTCATAGCATCATGTGACGATCATTGCCTGCCCGTATCGAATTTCCGCCTGCGGCCTTTGGCGATGCTATCGCAGCGTCACTTCCGAACTGCCGCGCGCGACGATCATCCCCGCCCCCCGCGTCGTCTGCAAACGGTGATCTACGTCTCGAGGAGCGGGCCGAACAGGGAATGTGGCCGGTCGTGCGGGCCATTCTTTGGCTGTCACATCGCTCTTGGCGCGGGGCGGGTTCCCAATCCGGCGATTCATATTCTAAGGATGGGGCATGATCCGGGATTTTGCCATCAGCCTCGAAGATGTCGTCGACGCCGCGCGCGTGATCGCGACGGCGGCGATAGGTACGCCGCTGCTCGAAAATGCACAATTGAACGAACGCTGCGGCCGGCGCGTGCTGCTGAAGTTCGAGGGCGCGCAGCATACCGGCTCGTTCAAGTTTCGTGGCGCCTATAACCGGCTGGCGCGGCTGACGGTGGCCGAGCGGGCGGCGGGTGTCGTCGCCTGGTCGTCGGGCAATCATGCGCAGGGCGTGGCGGCGGCGGCGCGGATGCTGGACATGCCCGCGACCATCGTGATGCCCGCCGATGCGCCCGCCATCAAGATCGCCAATACGCGCGCGCTCGGGGCGCAGGTCGTGCCCTATGACCGGCTTCGCGAGAGCCGCGAGGAGATTGCTACGGAGCTGGCCCGGACGCGCGGGGCGACGCTGGTGCCGTCCTTCGACGATCCGTTCATCATCGCGGGCCAGGGCACGGCCGGGCTGGAAATCCTCGATCAGGCCGCGGACGCGGGCGCCGAGCTTTCGCAACTGCTGGTCTGTTGCGGCGGGGGCGGGCTGACCGCCGGGATCGCGACGGCGGTCAAGTCGCTTGCCGCCCATGTCGATATTCACACGGTCGAGCCTGTCGGGTTCGACGATACGGCCCGGTCGTTGCGCAGCGGGCAGCGCGAGACGGTCGCGCCTGAAGCGCGGTCCATCTGCGACGCGCTGTTGTCGCCCAGCCCTGGCGCGCTGACCTTTCCGATCAACCGGGCGCTGGTGACGAGCGGCCTCGCCGTGACCGACGATCAGGTGCGCGACGCGATGCGCTTCGCCTTTTCGACGCTCAAGCTGGTGGTCGAGCCGGGCGGGGCGGTGGCGCTGGCCGCGCTGCTCGCAGGACTGGTTCCGGCGCGCGAGGGGGCGATCGCGGTCGTCCTGTCGGGGAGCAATGTCGATCCCGCCGATTATGCGGCCATTCTGAACGGCCTGGCCTGACGGCGCCGCGCTCGCGATTTCCGGGGAGCGCGGACTGGCTTTATTGCGCGATCACGCGCACGGCGAAGGCGGCTGCGGCGGCGCGCGTCTCGACTCCCAGCTTCTCGAAAATCTGCTCCAGATGCTTGTTCACGGTGCGCGGGCTGATCGCCAATATCTCGCTGATGACGCGGTTGGGCTTGCCATAGCTGATCCACAGCAGCACCTCCGCTTCGCGCTGGGTCAGGCCGAAATGGCTTTGCAGCCGACCGATATCGGCCAGCGGGTCGAGATGATTGAGGCGGATCAATATCTCTTCGCGGCGCGGGCGGCCTACGATGATCAGTTCCACCGTGTCGCCGCCGCCGCTGTCCGCCTTCGCGGTCGCGCCGGCGGGAAGGTCGTCGCCCAGCAGCCGCGAGATCGCCGCGCGGAGCAGGGCGGGCGGCGCGGCGTCGCCGCGTGACCAGCCCGGCTCCAGCGCCTCCATCAGCTTTTCCGCGCCGGGCGTGCTCCAACTCAGTTGTCCCCCGGTCGTTACCGCGATCAGGTTGCGGCCGGTGGCGTCCAGCGCGAACTGGCCGCCCTGGGTCTGGCGCGCGTTGGCCATGTGGACGCGCACGCGGGCCAGCAATTCCTCGACCACGATGGGCTTGCGCACATAATCCACGCCGCCAGCTTCCAGCGCATGGACGACATGCTCGCTTTCCGTCAGGCCGGTCATGAAGATGATCGGGATCGGCGCCCCCGCCGGCATCTGCTTGATCGCGCGCGTCGTTTCGAAGCCGTCCAGCCCCGGCATCACCGCGTCCATCAGGATCAGGTCGGGGGCGACATGCTCCAGTAATTCCAGCGCCGCGTCGCCGCTGGTGGCGATCAGGACGGAAATATGCGCGGCTTCCAGCGTGTCGGTCAGGAAGCGGAGCGACTCGGGGGTGTCGTCGACGACCAGTACGGTGTCGCCGGGGGAAGTCTTGGTCATTGAGCGGCCCTTATGGTTCTGATCAGCGCCTTGAGGTCGAAGCGGTCGAGATGGAGGAGGAGAGCGCGGGTCAGTGGCTGGGCGTCGGGCACGGTTTCCTCCAGGGCGCGGATGCTGGCCTCGATCCCACGAACATGGCCGATGATCGCCTTCTGTTCGATATCGGCGAGGATGGGGGCGGCTTCTTCGGGCAGGGGCGGCATTGCGGCGTCGGCTTCGGTCGGGAGGGGCGGGGCGTCGCCGGTCCAGCGGATATGGAGCTGGTCGGCGATCGCGTCCAGCAGGGCGTCCAGATCGACGGGCTTCATCAGGAACATGTCGTGCGCCGCCTGGCCGTCGCCGCCGCGATGAAATTCATGCGCGTTGGCCGAAACCATGACGATGCGGACCCGGCCGCCCAGTCGTTCGCGCAGGATGCGGCAAATGTCCCAGCCGGATTCTCCGGGCATCGAGATATCGAGGAGAATGATGTCGGGCTGTTCCCGCGCCGCGATCTCCAGTCCGGCCCGGCCGCTGAGCGCTTCGAACACGGTGAAGTCGAGCGGTTCGAGCAGGCCGCGCAAGACCGCGACCTGCGCGGCGTCGTCGTCGATCAGCAGCACCTTGCGCCGTTCGCCTTCATAGCCCCTGATCCGGTCGACCGGCTGGCTGTCCGCCGCCTGTCCGGCGACATGGCCCAGCATCAGGCGCACCGTGAACTGGGTTCCCCTGCGGGTCGAATCGCTGCCCGCATCACTGATGACGGACAGGTCGCCGCCCAATATCTGCACCAGCGCCTGGGTGATGGCGAGGCCGAGGCCGATGCCCTTCTGTTTCTGTGCGTCCGGATTGGAGCCGCGCTCGAACGGATCGAAGATGCGCTTCAGGTCGTCGGCCGCAATGCCCAGCCCTGTGTCGATGATGTCGAACGTCGCCATCTGGCTGCGATACTGGACGCGGAAGGTGACGGACCCGGACCGGGTGAACTTGATCGCGTTAGACAGCAGGTTGATCAGGATCTGGCGCAGTCTTTTCTGGTCGGTGCGCACGAAGTCGGGCAGATTTTCGGGCCGTTCGTAGAGAAATTCGATGCCCTTGGCCTGCGCCTGGGGTCGGAACATGTTGGCGATCTGGTCGACGAAGGGAGACAGGCGGACGGTTTCGCTGCTGATGCGCAGTACGCCGCTTTCGACCTGGCTGATGTCCATCAGCCCCTCGACCAGATTGGTCAGATGTTCCGCGCTGCGGCGGATGATCTTGGCGGCTTCGACCGGCGCGATCTCATGGCCGCGTTCCATCAACTGGGCATAGCCGTAGATGCTGTTGAGCGGCGAGCGGATTTCATGGCTGACACTGACGAGATAGCGGCTCTTGGCCGCATTGGCGGCCTCCGCCGCCTCCTTGGCGCGTTGCAGTTCCGCGCCGGTCACGTCATGCGCGATCACCTCTTCCATCAGTTTCTGCACATGATGCTCGCTTTCCTGCATCGCGCTGCGGCGGCTCTGATGCGCCAGCACGATCATCCAGGCGATGACCCCGCCGAACAGCGAGAAAAGGAGGAAAAGACCCAGCATCAGGCTGCTGGTCTGGGCGGCGATGGAGGGCGCGCGCCGCGCGACCTGCCAGCCGATCCCGCCCAGCACCGCGCCATTGGCGAGTGTGATGATCGTCATCACCGCGATGAAATGGCCCACCGGGGTATGGACATGCGTCGCCACGGCGCGGGGCAGCAGGCGCTCCAGCCACCGCGCGGCCTGCTGCGTCGCCCGGCTGTCGGTCTTGCACCGGTCGTGGCAGCGCGCCTCCAGCGTGCAGCAGAGCGAGCAGATGGGGGCGGCATACATGGGGCAATGCGCCATATCGACATGCTGGAACGCATTTTCGCAGATGATGCACGTCTTTGTCTGGCCGCCCTCCGGCCAGTGCGACCGGCGGGCGATATAATAGCGGCCATGGGTCAGCAGCGCGATGACCGGGGCGCTGGTGAAGGCGACCGCCATGCCGATGACCGGGGCGAAGGCGCGGGCGATCTCTCCCAGCAGGCCGACATGGGCGATGCCCGACACCGAAATGGACAGCAGCATCGCGCCGATGCCGACCGGGTTGATGTCGAACAGATGCGCCCGCTTGAACTCGATCCCCGCCGGCGACAGCCGCAGCGGCTTGGAGATCATGAGGTCCGCCGCCAGCGCCCCGATCCAGCCCGCCGCGACCGTGGCGTACAGGATCAGGATCGCCTCGATCGCGTCGAAGATGCCGACTTCCATCAGCAGCAGCGCCAGCAGCACGTTGAAGATCAGCCACACGACGCGGCCGGGATGGCTGTGGGTCAGTCGGGCGAAGAAATTGGACCAGGCGATCGAGCCGGCATAGGCGTTGGTGACATTGATCTTGAGCTGGCAGATGATGACGAACAGGCCCGTCAGCACCAGCGACAGGCCGGCATGGCCAGACATGGCGGTGTAGATCGCCTGAAACATCGCGGTCGGGCTGGACGCTTCGCTCTGCAAGGCGGCGCTCTGGACCAGGAAATGCGCCAGCCAGGAGCCGAGTAGCAGCTTCATGCCGCCGATCAGGGTCCAGCCGGGGCCGCCCGCCAGCATCGCGGTCCACCATTTGCCCCGGCCGATCTTCGCCTTGGCGGGCAGGAAGCGCAGATAGTCCGCCTGCTCCCCGATCTGGGGCAGCAGCGACAGGAGGGTGGAGAGGGCAAAGCCGAAATAGAGCAGGCTGACGCTGCCGTCGGGCGCGCCCAGTTGTCCGGTGAAACGGCTCCATTGCGCCAGCGCGTCCGGGCCGGACCAGAGGATATAGGCGATCGGCGCGACCTGGAGGACGATCCAGAAGGCCTGGGTCGCATTCTGGAACCGGGTGATGGCGCTCATGCCGTAGAGGGCGATCGGGATGACCATCAGTGCGCTCACCAGATAGGCGACGCTCATCGGCATCCCGGTCATCGCCGTCAGCGCGACCGCCATGATCGTCGCTTCGACCGAGAAGAGCAGGAAGGTGAAGCTGGCGTAGATCAGCGAGGTGAGGGTGGACCCCAGATAGCCGAAGCCGGCGCCGCGCGTCAGAAGGTCGATGTCCAGGCCATGCTTGGCGGCATGATAGGCGATTGGCAGGCCGATGACGAACATCAGCGCCACGGCGGCGGCGATGGCGGCGACGCTGTTGGCGAAACCATAGGTCAGGGTGATGGACGCTCCGATCGCCTCGCAGGCGAGGAAGGCGGTCGCCCCGATCGCGGTGTTGGCGACCTGTCCCGCCGTCCAGCGCCGGGCGCTGTCTGCGGTGTAGCGCAGGGCATAATCCTCCAATGTCTGGCTGGCGACCCACTTGTTGTAGAGCCGCTTTTCGCGCAGGACATAGGCGGCGCGGTCCATCAGCCGGCGGTTTCGAGCGCGGGCCGGGGCCGTAGCCCGCCGGTCGCGACGATGAAGTCGATGATCGCGTCCAGGCCGATCATGTCCTTCAGGTTGGTGAAGAGGAAGGGGCGCGTCCCGCGCATCTTCTTCGCGTCCCGGTCCATGACATTGAGGTCGGCCCCGACCAGCGGGGCGAGGTCGATCTTGTTGATGACCAGCAGGTCGGACCGGGTGATGCCGGGGCCGCCCTTGCGCGGGATCTTGTCGCCCGCCGACACGTCGATGACATAGATGGTGATGTCGGCCAGTTCGGGGCTGAAGGTGGCGGCGAGATTGTCGCCGCCGCTTTCGATGAAGATGAGTTCGAGGCCGGGGAATTTCCGGCTCATTTCGTCCACGGCGGCGAGGTTGATGCTGGCGTCCTCGCGGATCGCCGTATGGGGGCAACCGCCCGTTTCCACGCCCATGATCCGTTCAGGAACGAGCGCGCCCGAACGGGTCAGGAACTCGGCATCCTCGCGGGTGTAGATGTCGTTGGTGATGGCGGCGATGTTGTAATGGTCGCGCATCGCCTTGCACAGCCGGTCGGTCAGCGCGGTCTTGCCGGAACCGACCGGGCCGCCGATGCCGACACGCAGGGGACCGTTACGAGAGGTCATGATCTGAAAAGCCTTGTGTAGAGGGTTTCATGGGCGAGCGACGCCAGTTCCAGTTCGGGCGCCGCGGTACCGAGGTCGTCGAGCGATGTCATCAGGGCACGCTCGGCAATCGGGGGAATCGCGTGCGACAGGGCGGCAAGGGCAAGCTGGCCATCGGTCTGGCCGAGCGGGACGAGGCGCACGCCGGCCGACACCAGATTGGCCGCGGTGGCGTGCAGCCAGCCATGGAGCGCGGCTTCGCGCGGTATGTCGTGCGCCGCGCAGGCCAGCGCCATGACCGCGACATGGGCGATGGGATGCTCGCCCCAGCGCTCTGCGAAGGCATCGAGCGCGCGATGCGGCCAGGCCTTGCGCGTCACCGACAGGAAGGAGCCGCCCTGCTGGCGGCTTTCAAGAGCGGTTTCGCTACTGCCGCGAAACGCAGCGGCCAGTTCCGCTATGGCATCGAACGCATCGGCGTCCCCCGCCGCGTCATAGGCATGGACGAACAGCACCGCGTCGATCCAGCCACCGCCGCGCGCGAGCACCGCCTCGACATAGTCGGCGACATTGGCGGCGGTGCGGACGCGGCCATCCTCCACCGCAGTTTCCAGCCCATGGCTGTAGGTGAAGCTGCCCACCGGATAGGAGGGCGAAGTCCAGGCCAGCAGGCGATGGAGCGCGGCGTCAGCCAGCATGGTCGTGATGATGATGGTCGGGGCTATGGCCATGATCGTGGTGATGATGCCCGCCCCCCGAATAGGCGCCGCCCTCCGGCGTGAAGGGCGCCTCGATCTTCGTCACCGTCGCGCCCAGCCCCTCCAGCATCGCGTTGATGACATGATCGTCGCGCAGGCGGATGGCATGGGGGTGGAGTTCGGCGGGCAGGTGGCGATTGCCGATATGCCAGGCCAGCCGGATCATCGTCGCCGGGCTGTCGGCGGTGACTTCGACCAGCGCTTCGGGCGCGGCCAGTATCTCGACCAGCCGCCCGTCGGACAGTATCAGCGCGTCGCCATGGCCCAGCACCGTCGCGCGGGCGAGGTCGAGCAGAAACATCGTGCCATGGTCGGCGGTATAGACCCAGCGGCGGCGATGACGCGCGTCATGGTCCAGCATGATATGGTCGGCGGCGGGGCCGGACCAGTGGCCGGCGGGGAGGACGTCATGGGCGGTCAACATGGGGAAGTTCCTGTCATTCCTCCCCTGGAAGGGGAGGGAGACCGGCGAAGCCGGTGGTGGGGTTCGATCAGGTTCAACTGCCCCCGGCAGTTGAAGGTCATGCCGGGGGCATGACCGACCTGATCGACGCTATCGAGATCGGGACACCCCTCCATCACCGCCTTCGGCGGCGGTCCCCCCGCCCCTATGGGGGAGGAATTGGGCCTGACCTCAACCATCAGAACAGGAAATAGCGCTGCGCGAAGGGCAGCACGCTGGCCGGTTCGCAGGTAAGCAGTTCGCCGTCGGCCCGCACCTCATAGGTCTCGGGATCGACCTCGATATGCGGCATCGCGTCATTGAGGATCATCGACGCCTTGCCGATCCCGCCGCGCGTGTTGCGCACCGCCTCCAGCGGGCGCGCCAGTTGCAGCCGCTCGCGGATGCCCTCCGCGATACCCGCTGCCGACACGAAATGCACCGCAGACAAGGCGCCGGCCCGGCCCAGCGCGCCGAACATCGGGCGGTAATGGACCGGCTGGGGCGTCGGGATGCTGGCATTGGGATCGCCCATCGGCGCGGTGGCGATGCTGCCGCCCTTGATGACCATGTCGGGCTTCACCGCGAAGAAAGCGGGCGACCAGAGCACCAGATCGGCCAGCTTCCCGACCGCGATCGACCCGACAATGTGCGAAATGCCATGGGCGATCGCCGGGTTGATCGTATATTTGGCGATGTAGCGCTTCGCGCGGAAATTGTCGCTGTCGGCGTCGTCCGACTCCAGGCTCCCACGCTGCTGCTTCATCTTGTCCGCCGTCTGCCAGCAGCGGATGATCGTTTCGCCCACCCGGCCCATCGCCTGGCTGTCCGACGACATCATGGAGAAGGCGCCCAGGTCGTGGAGAATATCCTCCGCCGCGATCGTCTCCTTGCGGATGCGGCTGTCGGCGAAGGCGACATCCTCGGCGATGCGCGGGTCGAGATGATGGCACACCATCAGCATGTCGAGATGTTCCTCGATCGTGTTGACGGTGTAGGGCCGCGTGGGATTGGTGGAGGAGGGCAGGACATTGGGCAGCCCCGCCAGCTTGATGATGTCGGGCGCATGGCCGCCGCCCGCCCCTTCGGTATGGAAGGCGTGGATGGTGCGGCCCTTGAACGCGCCGATCGTGCTTTCGACGAAGCCTGCTTCATTCAGCGTGTCGGTATGGATCGCGACCTGGATATCATACTCGTCGGCGACCGACAGGCAGCAGTCGATCGCGGCGGGCGTCGTCCCCCAATCCTCGTGCAGTTTGAGGCCGCATACGCCCGCGCGGGCCATCTCCTCCAGCGCGTGCGGCTGGCTGGCATTGCCCTTGCCCATCAGGCCGAAATTCATCGGCATGGTTTCGAGTGCCTGGAACATCCGCCCGATATGCCAAGTCCCCGGCGTGCAGGTCGTGGCCAGCGTGCCATGCGCCGGGCCGGTGCCGCCGCCCAGCATGGTGGTGATGCCGGCGTTGAGCGCCTCCTCCACCTGCTGAGGGCAGATGAAGTGGATATGCGCGTCGATGCCGCCGGCGGTCAGGATGCGCCCTTCGCCCGCGATGATCTCCGTGCCTGGGCCGATCGGGATGGTGACGCCGGGCTGGACATCGGGATTGCCCGCCTTGCCGATCGCGGCGATCAGGCCGTCGCGGATCGCCACGTCCGCCTTGATGATCCCCCAATGGTCCAGGATCAGCGCGTTGGTGATGACCGTGTCGGGCGCGCCATCCCCACGGCTCATCTGGCTCTGGCCCATGCCGTCGCGGATCACCTTGCCGCCGCCGAACTTCACCTCCTCGCCATAGATGGTGCGGTCTTCCTCGACCCGGATGAGCAGCGAAGAGTCGCCCAGCCGCACCCGGTCCCCCACGGTCGGCCCGAACATGCCGGCATAGGCGCGGCGGCTCATGGTTACGGGCATGTCAGAGCGCCCCCATCACATCGCCGCGAAAGCCGATCACCACCCGATCGCCCGCATAGGGGATGACTTGCACGTCGCGGCTCTGCCCCGGCTCGAAGCGGACGGCGGTGCCCGATGGAATGTCCAGCCGATACCCCCGCGCCGCGTCGCGATCGAAGACCAGCGCGGGGTTCGTCTCGGCAAAATGATAATGGCTGCCCACCTGGATCGGCCGGTCGCCGCTGTTGGCGACGGTCAGCGTGATGGGCTCTCGCCCTGCGTTCAGCACGATGTCGCCGGGGACGGGGATGATTTCGCCGGGGATCATCATGCTGACCTCCCGACCCGTTCGGGCTGAGCTTGTCCAAGCCCCGCTCTTTCCGGAAGAGAAGAACGGCCCTTCGACAGGATGAGGGCGAACGGATTGAGGGGCAAGATACTGTTCACCGGATCGGCCTGTGCACGGTGACGAGCTTGGTGCCGTCCGGAAAGGTCGCCTCCACCTGAATGTCGTGGATCATCTCGGCTACGCCCTCCATCACCTGGTCGCGAGTCAATATATGGCCGCCGCTCGCCATCAGCGCGGCCACGGTCTGGCCGTCGCGCGCGCCCTCCACCACATGGTCGGTGATGAGCGCGATCGCTTCGGGGTGGTTGAGCTTCACCCCGCGCTCCAGCCTGCGCCGCGCGACGATCGCCGCCATGGCGATCAACAGCTTGTCCTTTTCGCGCCCCGTCAGATTCATGATGGTCCTAACAGTAACAGATGGTCGGCATGGTTGGCGACAGGCCGAAGATCGCCGCGCGCAGCACGCCGGCCGCGCGCATCACATCCTTGCGCAGCGCCTGCGGATCGGCGGCGGTCAGGCGCAGGATCAGCAGGCCGTCGAAGCTGGTCGCGCCCGCGCCCGGCCCCGCGAACAGGCTGCGCGCCAGGTCGAGATAGTCTGCGGCGTCCGGTCCGGCATAGACCAGAGTGGCGATGGCGGTGGCATCGCCGAAGCCGAACGGCGCGCGACCCTGGGCGGCGAAATCGCCCTCGACGTGCAGCGTGTCGGCCCAGACCAGCCGGCCGTTACGGCGGATGCGCCAGGCGTCGTGGATCAGGCCGCTGGCATAGGTTTCGCCCATCGCGCCGCGCCCCAGCACCAGCATCTCCATCGCCAGCATCCGCGCGTCGAGGGCGAGGTTCGCGTCCAGCGTGCGGCGCATCCGGCTGCGGTCGAACAGGATCGCCTCCTGCGCCAGCCATTCGCAGGTCGCGCCCGCGCCGATCGTGATGCGCGTGTCGATCCGCGTCGGCTCGTCCTCGTCCAGCGCGCGGTAGAGCTTCTCCGCCGCCTGCGGGACGATCGTCGCGGCCGCCGTCGGATCGACGATGATGTCGAGCGCCAGCCGGTCTCCGCCGGTGAGGCCACCGCTGGTGGTGACGGTGACGGCCAGCGGGAAGTCGCCATCGCGCCCGTCGGGAAACAGCAGCCGGGCCGGCGCCACCTGCATCATGTCGCGGATGCCGCGCGGGGAGAAGGCGACCATCGCGCGTCCATCGACCCGCTGGTGCCGGGAGCGGGGCGGCGGGACGATGGCGCGTTGGACGGTCATGGGCACCATCTGGTCAGGCCCGGCGGGTCACGACATGGGGCATATGACGTATGGGACGAGAGGGCGGCCGGCTCTGCCGGCACGCCCTGGCTCATTCCTCCCCGTGCGCGGGAGGGAAATTACGTCGTCGGCCGACGGCCGCCCCGCGCGAAATTGGGATCGACCTTCTCGGCCTTGCCCTCCTTCGCGGCCTTCTCGCCATGGAAGGGCTGGCCATGCTCGGTGGTCAGGTCTGACAGGAAGCCGGGCTGCCTGATGCCCTTCTTGCGCATGGCGACGCCGGTCAGGCAGGCGTGCATGATGAAATTGGCGTTCAATGCGCTGCGATAGGTCGGGTCCAGCACCGGCGCCAGTTCCACGATCTCGAAACCGACCAGCTCGTTTTCCGCGCACAGGCGCCGCACGATCGGGATCGCCTCGCGCATGGTCAGGCCACCGGGAACCGGGGTGCCGGTGCCGGGGATGAAGGCGGGGTCCAGCACGTCCACGTCGAAAGAGACATAGAGCTTCTTGCCGCTCTCCCGCGCCTCCTTGAGCGCGCGCTCCATCGTGGCGGCCCAGCCATTTTTCTCGACTTCCGGCATCGCATGGTAACGCACGCCATTGTCGCGCATCCATTCGAAGCCTTCCTTTTCCGGCCACGGCCCGCGCAGGCCGACCTGGATATAGTTCTTGCCCAGCACATGGCCTTCCTTGACCGCGCGATAGACCGGGGCGCCATGGGTGATGAAATGGACGCCGCCCTTGCCCGCATCATAGTGGGAATCGAAATGGACGACGCCGAAGCTGCCCTTGCCATGGACATCGGCGATGCCGGCGACGTCGCTATATTCCAGGCTGTGGTCGCCCCCGACGATGAAGGGGATGGCACCGGTGCGGGCGATCTCCGCCACGCGCTCGCGGACATGGGCGACGGTCCGTTCGGTCGACATATTGTCGACGGCGATGTCGCCATAATCCACGATCTTCAGTTCCTTGGACGGATCGACCATCGTGTACATGTCGATCCCGCCCGCGCCATATTGGGTCCGCATGGCCGACGGGCCGCCCTTCGCGCCGCGGTAGCCCGATCCCATGTCGAGCGGCGCGCCCACGATCGCGACATCGACCTTGCCCGCGACCAGATCCTCGGGGAAAATCGCGACCGGCGCGCCGGCGAAGGTCGCGATGCCGCCGCCATAGACGCCACCCCCACGGCCATTGGCGTAATAGCTGAGTTCGAACGGACCCGGCTCACGCTTGGGGTCCAGGCCATCGGGCCGGCGCAGCTTCCAGCCGTTGAAATTCTCGTTCCCAGTATCGAGCGGGATCGCCGCCATGTCGGCCTTGGGGTTGAACTTCGACGCTTCCACCGCGTCCATCATCGCCTCGACATAGGCGTCGATTTCCTGCGGACTCTTGGTCGCCAGCCGTTCGAACAGCTTGTCATAGGAGCCGGCGAACATTTCCGCCGGGTCGGAGGTCAGGAAGTCCCGCTTTTCCTTGGACAGCCTCTTGATCTTGGCTTCCAGCGCGGGCGGGATGGCCGGCTTGTCATTCTGCGCGACCACGGCCGCCGACGAGATGACCGTGGCGGCGAGCAAGGCGCCCAGCAGCCCATATTTCATCCTCATGCCTTCTGTTCCCCTAAATTCGGACATTCGTCCCGAAAGCTAGAGGCGGAGGACAATGCGGCACATGGGGCGATTGACGTAGCTCCCGGCAACGGCCCGGACTCACCGGGGAGTCCGGGCCGGAGCAAGCGCCATGGGAGAGGTGTTTTGCGCGCTTGCTGCGGGGCGGCCTGCGCCGCCCGAGAGGATCCTGCGAACGACCCTGGTTCCGACATAGCGGCCGGGGCGCGCGGCGCCCTACGTCAAACGCCCTATCGAGCGGGATCGCCGGGCGGGTTAGCGCGATGGTCGGGCATCTGGATCCCCTGTCAAAGGCTTTGGCCATACGTGCTGATCGCATCGCTTTTCCTTCTCTGGATCATCGTCATCCTGCTGGCCGTTGCGGTGGTCGCGCTGGCGCGGCAGGTGCGCCTGTTGCAGGATCGCGGCGGAGCTGCGGCCGCGCGCGGCCTCCCCATGACGGCAGGCGCGGCCCCGGTGGTCAGTGCGCCGACGCTGGCTGGAGACATGCTGACGATCGGCGGGCCGAGCGCCGACGGGCGGGCGATGCTGCTGCTGTTCATCCGCCCCGGTTGCGCGGCAAGTCGGTCCGCCATCCGCGACGCGCTGGCGCTGACCGATCGCAAGCAGCTGCGACTGCTGTTCCTTGGCGAAGGGCGGGCCGAGGATTATGGCGATCTGCTGCGCCAGCATCGCATCCGTGACACCGACATCATCCTGAACGCGGACGTGCTCGGCGATTATCGCGCGGGGGACCGTCCGTCCGCCGCGCTGATCGACGCGCGGGGGCGGCTGCTCGCGCGCGGGGTGGTGGAGGCGCGCGAGCAGCTCGATGCGCTGCTGGTCCATGTCCAGCCGCAGGAGAGCGAGGCGGACGACAAGATTCCGATCCTGTCCTGAACCTGCTGGACAGGAGGATGCGGATCGGCATCTAATGAAGGCATCAGTAACGGGGTAGCGACATGAGCGTCAGCTTTACGGTGAATGGCGAGAGGCGGCAGGTCGAGGGGGATCCGGCCAAGCCGTTGCTGTGGGTGCTGCGCGAGGATCTCGCCATGGTCGGCACCAAGTTCGGCTGCGGCGCGGGCCTGTGCGGCGCCTGCACCGTGCATGTCGGCGGGGAAGCGGTGCGATCCTGCCAGACGCCGCTGGGCGATGTCGCGGGCAAGGCGATCACCACGATCGAGGGCGTGCAGACGGGGGACGCGGGCAAGCGCATCGCCGCCGCCTGGATCAGGCATGACGTGCCGCAATGCGGCTATTGCCAGGCCGGCCAGATCATGAGCGCCACTGCGCTGCTCGCCACCACGCCAAAGCCCAGCGACGAGGAGATCGACGCGGCGATGATGGGCAATCTGTGCCGTTGCTCCACCTATGTCCGCATCCGCGCGGCGATCAAGGACGCTGCCGGCATCGTGGAGGCAAAAGCATGAGCGCCGCCACTCTGTCCCGCCGGGGCTTCATCTCCGCCTCGCTGCTGGCCGGGGGCGGGCTGCTGTTCGACCTCAATTTGGCCGTAGCGCAGGCGGCCGACGGCACGCCCGTCATCCTCACCGCCTTCATCCGCATCCTTCCCGACAATCGCGTCATCATCGGCGCGAAGAATGCGGAGATCGGGCAGGGGGCCAAGACCATGCTGCCCATGATGATCGCCGAGGAACTGGACGTCGACTGGAGCCAGGTGACGATCGAGCAGACCCATGCCGATGCAAAGATTTTCGGCGGCCAGAGCGCGGGCGGCAGCCGCACCACACCGCGCGAATGGCTGCCCACGCGGCAGGCGGGTGCGGCGGCGCGCGCGATGCTGGTCGCCGCCGCCGCGCAAGGCTGGGGCGTCGCGCCCGACACGCTCAGGACCGGCGGCGGCAAGGTGACGGACCCCGCATCGGGCAAGTCGGCGACCTATGCCTCGCTCGCGGCGGCAGCGGCGAAGCTGCCCGCGCCCGATCCGGCGACGCTGAAGCTCAAGGACCCCGCCGCCTTCCGCATCATCGGCCAGTCGGTCGGCGGCGTCGACACCCCGGCCATCGTCGCGGGCAAGCCGCTGTTCGGCATCGACTTCACGCTGCCGGACATGCTCTGCGCCGTGCTGGAAACCTGCCCGGCCCATGGCGGCACGTTCAAGTCCGCCAATCTGGACGAAGTGAAGGCGCTCCCCGGCATCGCCCATGTGCTGACGATCAAGGGCGACGGCACGCCGGAGTCCGGCCATGACGGCGTCGCCATCCTCTCGAAAAGCTGGTGGAGCGCCAACCAGGCGCGCGAAACGCTCAAGGTCGATTGGGACATGAGCGCCGTCAGCGGCTTTTCGACCGAAAGCTATGCCGCGCAGGCCGCCGAACGGCGCAAGGGCAAGGCCGACGGCGACATCGTCCGCACCGGCGACATCGCGACCGCCTTTGCCGCCGCCGCCAAGACGGTGACGGCCGATTATGCCTATCCCTTCCTCGCCCATGGCACGCTGGAGCCGCAGAACTGCACGGCGTTGTTCAAGGACGGCGCGATCGAAATCTGGGCGCCGACGCAAAACCCCGAAAGCGGCCGCGCGCTCGTGGCCAAGGCGCTGAACCTGCCGCCGGAGAAGATCCGCATCAACTTCACCCGCATCGGCGGCGGCTTCGGCCGGCGCCTGATGAACGACTATATGGTGCAGGCCGCCGTGATCGCGGCGCAGGTGCCGGGCGTGCCGGTGAAGCTGCTCTGGACCCGGCAGCAGGACATCCAGCGCGATTTCTACCGCCCCGCCGGGTGGCACGGCTTGCGCGCCGGACTCGACAAGGGCGGCAATCTGACCGCCTTCCACGATCATTTCATCACCTTCGGCAAGGACGGCAAGCCGCTCCGATCGGCGGAAATGCCCGCCAGCGAACTGCCCGCCGGGCTGATCGACCATGTGCTGCTGGAACAGAGTTTCCTTGCCACCAACATGCCGACCGGCTGGCTGCGCGCGCCCGGCTCCAACGCGCTCGCCTTCGTCACGCAGGCTTTCCTGGACGAAGTCGCGCAGGCGGCGGGCAAGGACTTGCCGACTTTGATGCTGGACCTGCTCGGCGATCCGAAGGAACTGCCGCGCGGCCCCAACGCCCCGCCCTTCGTCACCGTCCGCGCAAAGGGCGTGATCGAGAAGGCCGTCGCCATGAGCGGCTGGGCGAACCGCAAGGCGCTGCCCAAGGGGACCGGCAAGGGTTTCGCCTTCTACTACAGCCATATGGGCTATTTCGCCGAAGTGGTGGAGGTCGCGATTGTGGACGGCAGCCCCAGGGTCAAGACCGTCTGGGTCGCGGGCGATGTCGGCAGCCAGATCATCAACCCCATCAACGCCCTGCACCAGGCGCAGGGTTCGGTGATCGAGGGGCTGGGCCAGGCGCTGGCCGGGCAGCAGATCACCCAGGTCGGCGGCGCGGTGGAACAGGCCAATTACGACACCCATCCCTATCTGCGCATCAACGACGCGCCGCAGATCATCGTCGAGTTCGTGAAGACCGCCTATCCGCCCACCGGCCTTGGCGAACCCGCTCTGCCGCCGGTCATCCCCGCCCTGGTCAACGCCATCCACGCCGCCACCGGAAAACGCATCCGCACCCTGCCGATCACCGCGGACATGTTGGCGTAGGCGGGCTGGGGAGAAGCGACCATTTGTGGTCATTAAGCCCGGGCATGGACTTACCTCAAAGCCCGTCATTTGCAAATCCATTGGGAAATGCCTTATGGCTTGGTCATGAGCATCTTCGCCCTCATCCGAAAGATAATTGACCGTGAATGGATCAAAGTTGATTGGACTGGCAGTCAAACGCTAACTCATCGACTTATAGCATTTCTACCTTTGCTGATTTCTTGCGGGCTGGCATCAATCCCGGCACCCACTTGGCTTCAAACCACCATTATTGTGGTTGGCTGCTTGGCATTTTTTTGCGCGACAATGTGGATCGAAGGGCGGCGGCTAAGGGGAACAGGCGCATTCTCGACAAAGAGGTCAGAAAAAATAGCGCAACGCAGTCGTCTGCGACAGAAACAACCGCACAGTGGAAAAGGTGATAGCTGAAATAATCTGGCGGCTATCATGAGGTCTATCCTCGAAAGCTGCCTATCCGCTTTCCACCCCTTTCCGTCATCGCGAGCGTAGCGAAGCAATGACGGTGAGGATAGTTTGAGAGCCGACAGGTTCCGGACCACCCCTGCCAGCTACCGCCGTTGACCGATCTCCCCTTCAAATCCCGCCCTTCCAATGTAGGATTTTCTCTGGTCTATCCTCTCCGATGGACCCGTCCGCCGCCCTGCCTCCGCTCGCGCCTGTCGCCGCCTTGTCGCGCCAGTGGCGCGTGATCGGTGCGTCGGTGGTGCGTCAGTGCCGCGTCACAGACGCGTCGCAGGCGCGTCGCTGTGACCTTGCGTCCGGAAAATGGCGGAAATGCGTCGGCGTAACGCCCTGCGACGGTGTGAACTTCGGGTCGTCGCCCCATGCGTCATTTGACGTAGAGGGGGGTGCCGGGAGGATCGTCATAACCGCCAGAAGGCCCGCCTGTGTGGCAGCTGTGAAAGGAAGCAAGCGTTGATGCGCCGTTTGATGACTCCGCTCCGCGGATTGGCGAACCGCGATCCGTTTCTGGTGTTTCTCGCCGTGGCGGCGGCGATCTTCGCGCTCTACTGGGCCGTGACCGCCCGGCGCGAGACGATCGACGTGCCGCTCTCGGTCCAGAAGAGCCTGTCCGACGATTATGAGATGATGGCGGGCAGGAAGCCCGATGCACAGGCAAAGGCCAAGCTGATCCACGATTATGTCGCCGACGAGCTGCTGTTCCGCGAAGCGGTGGAGCGGGGGATGCACATGACCGACAAGACCACGAAGCAGCGGCTCATCGACCGTGTCCGCTTCATGATCGCGGGCGCGCCCGCCGATCCCAGCGAGGACCAGCTGATGGGCTATTACGCCACCCATCGCGAGCTGTACCGCGCCGAACCGCGTCTGTCGGTCGATCATGTCTTTTTCGAGCAGCGGCCGGGCAATGAATCCGCGTTGCTGGCGACGCTGCGGTCGGGCGGCACCGTGAAGGGCGACGATTTCTGGATGGGGCATGATCTGCCCGACTATGGCGAATCCATGCTGCGCGGCATGTTCGGCCAGTCCTTTCTCGATGTGCTGAGGAAGACGCCGACCGGCCAATGGGTCGGCCCGCTCAAATCGACGCGCGGCTGGCATTTCGCCCGCGTGCGCAATCGCGGTGCGTCCGCCATGCTGCCCTATACCGACGTGCGCGACCAGGTGAAGCAGGATTATCTGGCGGCCGAAACCGGAGCGCTGGTCGAACAGGAAGTGAAGCGGCTGGAAGCGGGCTATGCCGTCCGGGTGGAACAATAGAATGGTGCGGCCCGTCCTGCTGAATATGCTGCTGGTGCTGGCGGCGTTGGTCGGCTTCGCCGCGCCGGCGCAGGCGGACGTGTTCCGTGTCGGCGACTTCAGCATTCAGCCGGGCATCGATCCGGGCAGTTTCGACCTCAGCGCCTCCATCCCGTCGGTCCTGGCCAGCGACAAGCCGCTCGGCTTGCCCGATGGCTGTCGCGAGACGAGCCGGGAAAAGCTGACCGAAGCCGTGATGACGCGCTATGCGATCGGCATCGCCTGCGACCGGGCGCTGGCGGCCGACGATGCGATCGTGACGCCCTGGGCAGTCGATGGCGGCACCTTCCTTTCCACCGCGACCGGCGCGCGCGTGCAGCAGGCGTTGCAGCCCGATGGCGACACGCTGTCGCTGCCGATCGGCGAGACGGCCGCGCGGACGCGGGCGCTGCCGGAGATCGCCGTCGAATATACGGCGCAGGGTATCGTCCATATATTGGGCGGCTGGGATCATCTCGCCTTCGTCCTGTGTCTCTGCCTGCTGGCGCGCGGGCGCCTCCTGCTGGCGCTGGTGACGACCTTCACCATCGGCCATTCGCTCAGCCTGGCGCTCGCCTTTTTCGACATCGTCAAGGTGCCGGTTCCCCCGGTCGAGGCCGTCATCGCCCTCTCCATCGCCTTCATGGCGCGGGAAGCGATCGCCGCGCAGCCGGGTGACATGGCCGATCCGCACAAGCGCCGCCGCCAGCTGGCGGTCGTCGCGGGCTTCGGCCTGCTCCATGGCCTGGGCTTTGCGACGGTGCTGCGGGAACTGGGCGTGGCGCCGCAGGAGCGGCTGTCGGGACTGCTGTTCTTCAACGGCGGCGTGGAGCTGGGGCAGTTGATCTTCGTGGCGCTGGTGCTGTCGGCGATGAAGCTGGCCGCGATTTTCGACCGCGACCAATGGGTGCGGCAGGCCGCGCTCTACGGGGCCGGGATCATCGGCTGTTTCTGGGTGATCGAGCGGGTGGCGGGCTTCACCCTGCAAACCGCATGAGCCTGGAGGTGACGGCGCGCGCCGCACTGGCGCGGGGCGATCTGCCCGCCGCCGCGCAGGCGGCGCAACGGCTGGCCATGACGCAGCCGGGCAAGCCCGCCGGCTTCTTCCTGCTGGGCATGGCCGCCGCCGAGGCGGGACAGGTGGCAAAGGCGCTGCCGATGCTGGAGCAGGCCGTGGCGTTGGGCGGGGAGGCGGAACATCTGGCCCAATATGCGAAGCTGCTGATCCTGCTGCGCCGCGATGGCGAGGCGGGAAAGGCCGCGCGCGCGGCGCTTGTCGCGGCGCCGGTGGACGCGCTGACGCTCGACACGATCGGTTGCGTGCTGGCCCGGCTGGGCGATCATGAGGCATCGGTCACGCCCTTCGAGGGGGCGGTGGCTGCCGACCCGGACAATCTCGGCTATCGCTACAATCTTGCCGCCGCCTATGGCTTCACCGGGCGGGTCGCGGCGGCGCGGGATCATTATGAGACGATCCTTCGGGTAGATCCGGGCGACGCGCGGGTCCATTATGCGCTGGCGATCCTGGCGAAGCAGACGGCGGAGGCGAACCATGTCCCGCGCCTCGAAGCCGCGCTTGCCGCAGCGACCAAACCGGAAGACCGGCTGCGCATCCGCTATGCACTGGCCAAGAGTCATGAGGATCTGGGCAACGGCGCCGAAGCCTTCGCCAGCCTGTCTGCCGCCAATGCCGCGCACAAGCAGGCGATCGGCTATGATTTCGCGCAGGACGCGGCGATTTTCGACGCTATCGAGCGGCTATATGCTAACGGTGCGTCTGCGGCCGGAGGAGTGGGGCTGGACGAGCCGGCGCCGATCTTCATCGTCGGAATGCCGCGCACCGGCACCACCCTGGTCGACCGCATCCTGTCCTCGCACCCGCAGGTCGGGTCGGCCGGCGAGTTGCAGGCCATGCCGCTTGCCGTGAAGCAACTCGCGGGCACACGGTCCCGGCTGGTCATCGACCCGGAGACGATCGCGGCCAGCGCGGGGATCGATCCGCGCGCCGTGGGTCAGGCCTATATGGCGCGGGCCAGCCATCACCGGCCGGAAGGCAAGGCGCGCTTCATCGACAAGCTGCCGGCCAATTTCCTGTATGTCGGGCATATCGCAAGCGCGCTGCCCAAGGCGACGATCCTCTGCCTGCGCCGGCATCCGATGGACACGGTCTGGAGCAACTACAAGAATCTCTTCGCCAGCCAGTCCGCTTACTATGCCTACAGCTATGACCTGATGGACATAGCGCGCTACTATGCGCGCTTCGATAGGCTGATGGCGATGTGGGAGCGGCTGTTTCCGGGGCGGGTGCTGCAACTATCCTATGAAGCGCTGGTGGCGGAGCAGGAGACCCAGACGCGGCTCTTGCTGGCGCATTGCGGCCTCGACTGGAACCCGGCCTGTCTGTCCTTCCATGAAAACAGGGCGGCGGTGGCGACCCCGAGCGCCGCGCAGGTGCGTCGCCCGCTCAACGCCGACGCCATCGGTCGCTGGAGGCGGCACGAAGCCGCGCTCGCACCGGTCCGCAACTGGCTGGAGGGGCAGCGGATCGCGCTTGATTAGAGGCGGCGGGCGATCGCGCCCGCCGTCCAGCCCATGCCGACCGCCAGGGCGATGGCGGCGAGGCCGTATAGAAAGGACCAGCTTTCAGCCGCCACCGCCATGAACTGTTCGAAACCGGACTTCCGCACGGTGATATCGCGCACCGCCGCCGCGACGACCCGGCCGTCCTGCACCAGGAAGGTCTCGGCGGTGTAATCGCCGACGATGACGCGGGCGGACAGAGGCAGGCGGGCGCGGTAAAGCACGCCGTCGCTGATCTCGATCGTGCCGGGGCGCTCGACGAACAGCCCGGCGCGCTGGCGCAGATCGACGAGGCCCGCCTGGAACCGGTCCAGTTCCGCGCTGTCGTTGAGCGAGGAGGGGGACAGTTGCAGCTTGTCGACGCCCAGTTCGTAGATGGCGGCGGTGCGTTCATCGACGATCTGGTTGATCGGGCGCGACGATGCCATTGCGTAGAAACTCGGCGCGGATTCGAAACGGGCGCGGTCGACATTGACCCAGATTCCGGCGACCTTCTGTTTTTCACGCATCTGGATCGATTGGTCCGGCCCCTTGAGCACGACCACGACATCGGCCGGCTTTTCCGGCCGTACCCCGCCCGGATAGACGATCGCGCCGAACAGCAGCAGGTCTGCGCCGGTGAAGCTGTACTGGATTTCGACCTCGCGCTGCGAGACATCGGGCACCAGTTGCGGTTCGTCCGCCGCGCCCAGCAACAGCGATGCCGCGAACAGGGCCAGGCGGCGGCGCATTGTCAGCGCACCTCTATCGTGTAGATTTCGTCCGGCCGGAACCCCAGGCCCAGCGCCATGCGCGCGGCGACCAGCAGCACGATGGCGGCGAGCAGGATGCGCAGATATTCGGGCCGGATCGTCATGGAAATTCGAGTCCCGACTTGCGCTCCGGTCACGCTGCCGATCAGCAGCAGCATCGCCAGGACCAGGTCGACCGCCTTGGTCGTCATGGCGTGCATCATCGTCGTTGCGATGGTCACGAACAATATCTGGAACAGGGACGTGCCGACCACCGACTGCGTCGTCATGCCGAGCAGATAGAGCATCGCGGGGACCAGGATGAAGCCGCCGCCGACACCCAGCAACATGGTGAGAATGCCCGTCGCCATGCCGAGCAGCAGCGGCGCCAGCGGCGATATGTAAAGGCCCGAACGATAGAAGCGCCAGCGCATCGGCAGCGCGGCGACCAGCGGATGGTGCCGCCGCTTGCGTGCTGGAGGCTTGCGGCCGGTCTTGAGTGCGATCAGCGCCTGGATCGATTCCTTGGCCATCAGCCCGCCGATGCCACCCAGCATGAGGACGTAGAGGATGCCGATGACGGTATCGATCTGTCCCAGATACTGGAGCAGGCGGAAGATGAGGACACCGAGCCCCGCGCCAACGACGCCCCCGGCGATCAGTACGCCGCCCATGCGGAAATCGACAGTGCCGCGAGACATGTGCGTGACCACGCCCGAAACGCTGGCGCCCGTGACCTGCGAGGCTGCGGACGCGGCGGCCACCGTCGGCGGGATGCCGTAGAAGATGAGCAAAGGGGTCGTCAGGAAACCACCGCCCACCCCGAACATGCCCGACAGCAGGCCTACGACACCACCCAGGCCGATGATGACCAGCGCGTTCACCGACAAATTGGCGATGGGCAGGTAAAGATCCATGGCTTCTCAACGCCTAGTCGTAAAGCGCGGCGATATAAAGGCGGCTTGGGCGATGTCGGTCAAAAATCCGCCGCGAGCGTCACGGCCAGGCCGGAGGCGGGCGCGGCCTTGCCGGCGATCCTCTCCCGCCATTCGATGGAGAGGCGCGCGGCATTGTCGAGAATGGGAAGGCGGACCTGAATTTCCGGGCCGATGTCGAGCCGTTCCACGCCAGGTTGCGCGCCCCCGGAAAGCGCCGCGCCGATCCGCAGCGGTGTCTTTGCGATAGGCGAGAGGAGCGACATCTTGCCATCGACGAAAGCGTCGCGGCGATGAAAGCCGACCAGCCCGGCCTGGACATAGGCTTCGGCATCGACGCCTGGAGCGACACGGACAGAACCAAAGCCGCCGGCGGCGAGAATGGCCATGGCGTTGCGCGATCCGTCGCCCAGCGCAACGCGTCGCTCGATCGCGAAGCTGACGGGAAGGGCGCGGAATGGCTGGACCGCAAGGCCGATGGCACCTTCCTGTGCCGCGGGGCTTTCGAGCGCGCTCGTGAGCCGTGCATAGGCCGCGGGCCGGCTGGGCGCGCCGGGGGGCAGCAGATAGTCGACGCGCAGGCCTGCTTGCGATCCGCCAAGCCGGCCTACCGTGGCGACGTCCGCACGGCTGATGCTGCCCGGCCGCCAGAGAAGCCAGCCGCTGCCGCGCCAGCGATCGGCTGATTTCATTGGAGTTGGACGGGCAGCGGGCACTGGTACCGCTGTGGGCTCGCCGGTCATCGCATCGGAGGCATGACGGCGGTTGGCAAATGCTGTGGTGAAGCGGATGAATTCCAGGAAATCCACCAATGCTCCATCGTTTTTGGTCGAGGACAGGGAAGCGACCGGCAGCGCTGGCCGGATGGCCGGCGCGAGCGGAGGTCGGGTTGTCGCGATGATCCAGCGTCTATGGGCCGGGAAGTGATGCAAATCGTTCGATCGCCTCTCTGCATAGCGATCCGGCGCGAAGCGGGCGGCCAGGGCAGGCGGCTGTGGCGGGATGTCGGGACCTGGCGCATCCGGTGGCCCGAGATGCGCGATCAGACGGGTCGTGACCCAGCCGATCATCAGCAGGGCGAAGAAGCGCAAGGGGCGACCGCCTCTGGTCGCCGTCATGGATCGGTCCGCAGGTCGGGGAAATGATGCTGGGTCTTGTCCCAGGTCAGCGGCGTGCCCAGCAGTGAGCGGATATAGAGGTAGATAGCGCGGCGGGCCGCGAGGATCGCGATATAGTTGGCGATCAAGGTGCGCGGGATGGCGCCCAGCCCATAGCGCCAGCCATAGGTGCGGGCGACGAACAGCACGCGCATCACGCCACGCCACAGCATCAGGCCGACATTCAGCCAGAGCAGGCTGGTCAGGTAAGGGGAGACGTTTTGGGGCGGGAGGGTATGGAACTGGCCTATCACCCACAGGATCGCCCAGAGCAGCAGCGTCACATAGGCTGCGAACAGCATCAGGGCCGCGAGTGCGGACCTTCGGTCCCGCAGCCGCATCCACCATTCCGCAGGACCGCCGCGCCAGCCCATCCGATCCCAGCCGGCCAGCGATATGCCGATCATCCAGCGCGCCTTCTGCTTCACCGCGGCATCGATGCTGTCGGGGAAATATTCGCGGGTCGCAACCAGCTCTCCGGTCGCGTCGCGCATCCGGATGAAGACGCTGCGTCCGCCCATGTCGCGGATGCGCAGGCCCGCCTCATAGTCCTCAGTCAGCGAGGAAGGGTCGAACGGGCCATAAGCAGGGTCATGCGCCAGCGCCTCCAGTGCATCCCGTTCGAAGGCGCAGGCGACGCCGGCCGAGGGAACGGAGGCGCCCAGCGCCTCACGGTAAGCGGTCAAAATCCCCCACATTTTCATGATTTGGCGATTTGGTAGGTGTTGAGCCTTGCATATGCGAGGTGGCGATGAGTGGTGATTTCGAAACCAATTTCGAAACTGAAAGGGGTGGGAGGGCAGGCAAGGCCGAGCGTCTTGATGTCATTCCCTTGTCGAATGGCAACCGTGGATGGACGCCGGCGGCGAAGGCGCGGATCATAGAGGAGAGTTTCAAGCAGGGAGCGAATGTGGCCGAAGTGGCGCGGCGTCATGGCATGCTCCCGCAACAGCTTTATAACTGGCGAGGGCGTTTCCGAGAGCGGGCCGAGGGGATGGGCTTTGTTCCCGCAGTGATCGAAGGCCCGCCGGCACCTCCCGTACCGTCGCTATCTTCTGGGCCACCGGCGCCTGCAGTGCCATCGTTGCCCGCGAGCCCGAGGAGTGGCGGTGAGATCGTCATCGAGACCCGCGGGCTGTCGATCCGCATCCCGTCGCACGTCGATGCCGACCATATCGAGCGGGTGCTTCTGGCCGCGCGGGTGACCACATGATCATCCCGCCCGGGCCGTTGAAGGTGCTTGTCGCGACGCAACCTGTGGACTTCAGGAAGGGCATGGTAGGCCTCGCATCACTGGTGCAGCAGGAACTGCAGCTCGACCCATTCTCTGGCATGCTTTTTGTCTTCCGGGCACGCCGAGCAGACAGGATAAAACTCCTGCTATGGGATGGCACCGGGCTCGTACTCGTGACGAAGCGGTTGCAGGATGGGAAGTTCCGCTGGCCCCGACCGGGAGACGGCGTGATGAAGCTGTCGGCGGCCCAGGCTTCGGCGTTGTTCGAGGGGCTGGACTGGTCGCGCATGCATGTGCCGCGCGTGCCAAAACCACTTCATGCACAGTAGATCGCACACCTGATTCTGTCTGGCGCAGGGGTGTTCCCAGCCGTGCGAAACCGGCTAGAATACGGGCGTGGCGGCGCATCCCGAACCCCCTCTCGAGACCAGCCCGGAGGTTGGATATGACGAGCTTCCCGATAATGTGGAGCAGCTCAAGGCGATGGTGCTGGCCGAGCGCGCTCGCGCGGCGCGGCTCGAACATATCCTCAAGCTGATCAACCGCTCGACCTTCGGCAAGCGTTCGGAAAAGCTCCCGGTCGATCAACTGGCATTGACGCTGGAAGATCAGGGCGTCGCCCTTGGCGAAGCCGATGGCTTGCAGGACAAGGCCGCCGAGGAGGCCGAACGTTATGGCCTCAGGCCGCGTCGTCGACGGGCTCCGGATGCCGAGCGCGCATCACTGCCAGCGCATCTGCCGCGCTTCGAGACAGTGATCGAGCCCGAAAGCCTGGAATGTGCCTGTGGCGGGGCGCTACACAAGATCGGTGAGGACCGGTCCGAAAGGCTCGACATCATCCCGGCCCAGCATCGTGTGATGGTGACGATCCGACCCCGCTATGCCTGCCGCTGCTGCAGCGACGGCGTTCGCCAGGCGTCGGCCCCGGCGCATGTAGTGCCGGGCGGCTTGCCGACCGAAGCGCTGATCGCCGATGTTCTGATCAATAAATATTGCGATCACCTGCCGCTCTATCGGCAATCGAAGATCTTCGCCCGGCAAGGCATCGAGATCAGCCGCGCCACTATGGCGAACTGGGTTGGTCGTGGCATCGCTGCGCTGATGCCCATCACCGACAGGATGCGCGCCGATGCGCTTGCCCGTGCCCGCCTGTTCGTCGACGAAACTACGGTCAAGGTGCTGGCGCCGGGAACGGGCAAGACGAAAACCGGCTACATGTGGGTCATAGTGTGCGACGATCGCGCTCATGGCGGCGTGGATCCGCCTCTGGCGCTCTATACCTATATGCCGGGACGCGGAAAAATGTGGGCCAGGCAGTTGCTGGGGTCATACCAGGGCATCCTACAGGTCGATGCCTGGCAGGCTTATGACCAGTTCGGCAAGGACGATGGCGCCGACGCCGGCGTCACGAAGTCCTTTTGTTGGGCTCACCTGCGACGCGGCTTCGTCGATGCAGGCAGCGATGCCCCGGTCGCGCAGGACGCCTTGCAGCGCATTGCCGAAATCTATCGCATCGAGAAGGAAATCCGGGGGCGCACGGCCGATGAACGCCTTGCCGTCAGGCAGGAGCAAACCCGTCCACTGGTCGACAAGCTCCATGCCTGGTTCGCCGCCACCGCACCGCGCATGATGGCTGGATCGGCAACGAGCGATGCGATGAAATATGCGCTCAAGCGCTGGGCGGGCTTTACCCGGTTCCTCGACGACGGCAGGATCGAGATCGACAATAACGCCGCCGAACGGGCCGTCAGGCCGGTGACTCTCCAAAGAAAAAATGCACTCTTCACCGGCCACCAACTCGGCGCTGAAAACTGGGCAGCGATCTCCTCGCTGGTCGAAACCTGCAAGATGCTGGACATCAACCCCTACGCCTATCTCTGCGATGTCCTTACCCGGATCATCACCCGCGCGGATACCGATCCGATCGACGATCTGTTGCCCTACTGCTGGACCAATACCAACGCCGCGAACACCTCGTTCGAACTCAGCAGCATCGCAAGCGCCGCCTGATCGTTCAAATTACAGCCCCGCTCTCAAGGTCATGTGGGGGATTTTGACCGCTTACGCCTCACGCACGGTCAGGAGCTTGCCATGACTCTCCAATCATCGGCCGTTGGCGCAATTGTTTATCCCTGCACGAAGCAAATACGCCGCAGAACAGCGGCCTGCATCAAGTGCTAGCGTCGGCAGTTCAGTTAAACAGCTGGGGAGGTGAGAGCCGAGTAAATGATAGCTGATTTCCGGTAGATGGCACGAGCTTGGCCGCCCGTCACTGGCACGATAATTTCCCCGTGATACGGATTGGCCGCAGCGCTTAGCCCTAGACCTTCTTCTTGCGGTTTGGGCGTCCAAGCTACACCCTTGCTGTTCTCGCGAGCATCCCCCGCCCGAACGGCAAGTAAGGCGAACGTGTTTGGCAGCGAGCCAAACCGATCGATGGGCTTCAGGCCGTCTTTTTTTAGGAGGCAATCTAAGTCAACGGATATGCCAGCCTCGCCCCGCTTCCCTTTGAAAGCTTGATCAGAAATTTTTTGCCCGTTCACCGCACAAGGTACTATCTGCACTGGCGTTCGACAGTGCCGAACAAGAAGGTGATCGTCCGCGATACCACGATCATCTTCTCGGCTAGTCCCGAAATAGTCCTGAGGTGCCGGATCGCACATTAGGCCAAGGAGAAATCGGCGATCATTTTGAAGAGGCTAATCGCATCCCAGCCAAACTTCTCAGTTTCCGTGTCAGAGACGTTGTCGTGGACCCAACAGCTGATAGTCTCATCGGCATCGATCAGAAGGCCAATCGATATTTTCGGAAGATGCCATTCCGCCTGCACCGACCCATCGGCGCCAGGTACGAGTGAACCACGCTTCGAGTGCTTTGGCAGACATTGGCCTAGGAGCCCTGTGATGCGGTCAACCACCTCGTCATCGATTGGCTCGGCCCCGTAGCCGTCCCAATCGTAGGACAGGCCCTTGATCCTAAGAGATTGCTGTTCAATCCAAGTGGGATCACCATCGCCTTTGCTGACGCGTATCTCCTTCGAAGGCCGTAACCATACGGCATTCGGCGTGACCATCTCCATGTTCCAGGAAGACGCAGAGCCCTGAGATGGTCCCCATGGATGAGACAAGTCCCATCCCAAGGAAGAAGGCGCGCCCAGCGGCTTCGTGGCTGACGTTGAAGCAGTCGAGATCATAATCCTTGAAAACCTGCTTTCGCTTGCTCCGTCAACAATTCATCAAAACGCACACGAACATGCGCATGCGCCTTTTCGAAGAACTGCCACAGATTCTCCCAGTTAGTTTTGCCACTTGTCAAATGGAACTGGATGTTCAACGCTGACAGTGGGGCTGGATCGCCTTCCCGCATCAAGCCCGCCAAGCGCATTACGACGCTCATAGCTTCTTTTGCATCAGGGCCGCCATCACCGATGGGCTCAAGCCAATTGACCTGCCATGCCGCAGTTGGCCGTTTCCACGTCGAGCGCCAGTTGCTCAATACCTCGTCGATTCGGCGCGGTTCCTCCACCGACGATTCGAACGGGATGATATTATCGTAAAAGAGATTGCAGCCTACAATCTCAGGGTTTTCCAAGCCATGGCTCTTACGCCATTCGTTAATTAGTTCGAAATATGATGCAGCCGCTTGCGAGCACTCATCATACCCGGGGTAGGTGCTCAACGAGTTGAGATCGCCGCGTCTACGCCAATTCCATCCGGCAAAACGCTCCTGGAGCTGCACTAATCGCGTCTCGTCTTCGGAGACGAACCACCATCGGGGAGGAACGCCATTGTCGGAGGGGTCAAGGACGGGCGGAATGCCGAGGAATGGCCCTAGCTCTAAACCGCCGACCGGAGCTTGCCGCTCTACATTCGGATAAGTTTGCTCAAGGCTACGATGAATTTCTGCAGCGCCAAACGGATCGACAAGGGAATCCTTCGTTGCGATGAAAAAGCCCACCTCGTTGATGGGGGCACGAGCGAAGGATGCTGCAGCAACGGAACTCATATCGTCTCCCTTAGCGCGTGATCTATTCGTTTGCATCGGAATTGCAACGATTCTGCGAAGGGCTCGTTCTGTGCCAGGCGAGAAGATTGCGATTTGCCGGGGAAAGCTATTCAGTTGAACTGACATATCGGCGATGAAGGCGCCAAGGCCACGCTTTAGCCGTGGAAGCATTTTCCGCTACAATTTCAATAGGCCTTCCCCCATTTTGGTGCCATGACGACCCACGCGTTTTCGCGGGCTAGCGGGCAGTGGGGGAACCATAAATGACAGCAGACTTCGAAAAACGGCCGCCAATTCCGGCAGAGGTCAAGCGTCGCGTGCTGGTAGAAGCCGGACATCGCTGTGCGATTCCAACATGTCGCCATATCGAAACGGAGATCCACCACATTGTGCCATGGCACTTGTGCAAAGCGCATGAGTACGAGAACCTAATCGCCCTGTGCGCAAACTGCCATCGACGGGCTGATCGCGGAGAGATTGATCGCAAGGCGCTTCGCCTTTACAAATTTAATCTGCGGTTCGCGCACGACAAATTTTCTCAGATCGAAATGGATATGCTCTTTCATCTCGCAGCGCTTCCCACAGGGCGCGGTGAGCCTTGGGCGCCATTCATGCTGATCTTTTTTAAACGCTTGTTTGATATGAAATACGTGTCCGTTGTTCGGTCTGAAACAAGTATGATGGTCGTCCACGGAGTGAGATCAGATCCCGCGTTTTTGCTGGTAACTGACGCTGGGCGCCAGTTCATCGGAGAGTTAGGATTTCATGAGATAGACGATACCGATGACGGCAATTAATCTCGAGCTAACAAGCCTTCCAAGCTCTGCATAATTCAGCATTTCCGCAGCCTTCTCTGTAAAACGGAGAAAATGCCTCCTGTTTTAGATCAATAGGTTGTTTGGCGGATGTAAACCTAAACGCCTTGCCGACTCCGCTCGTTGCGCGTCTGCCGCGAAATCGGATAGGATGGGCCATGGGGCGGAACAACGAATGGAAAAGGGCGAGCGACGCCCGTCGGCGCAGGCAGCAAAAACAGCGCCTGTCGAATATCGGCCTGGTGGCAATCGGTCTTGCGCTGGGCGCGACGATCGGCGGCGGGATCATCCTCTGTCCGCAGGTGGCCGACGCCATCGGACCGGCGCGGTTCGGTTCCTGCCACGTCGGGGGCGGGACCAACTGTGTGGTTGATGGCGACACCTTCTGGATGGACGGGGAAAAGGTCAGGGTCGCCGATATCGACGCGCCCGAAACGCACCCGTCGCGATGCCCCATTGAGGAGCAACTCGGCAGCCAGGCCACGAAGCGTCTGCGTGAGCTGTTGAACTCCGGGCCGATCGAGCTGGCCGCAGCAGATCGCGACACCGATCGCTATGGCCGGAAACTCCACATCGTCTACCTGAAGGGGCAGAGCGTCGGCGGCATCCTTGTCAGCGAGGGGCTGGCGCGGACGTGGACGGGCAGGCGGGAGCCGTGGTGCTGATGATATACCGTTGGAAGGATCGACAAGACGATTTGACTAATCGGCCGAACCCATGGCCAGCGCGGATCGAGTTTGCGCTAGTCGCCCTACTTTCGCTGCTCGCGGTCGGAAGCAGCTTGGCGAAGCTCCTCTCTTGACCGAATCGCGATGCCGCGAGATTCTGCGTGAATGGAAGACCACCTGAAGGCAGCGGCGGAAATTTCCAAGCTCACCGACGCCCAGCTCGTCGCGCGATGGAATGCGATCGAGGATCCGGATAACCTGACCGTCGAGCAGCAGGCCATCATCGATGAGATGGCGCGGCGAGAGATCGACTTCTAGAGCAAAGCCGGCCCAAGGGGCGCGCTGCCCTTCTTTCGGAACCACGGCGCATCGGTCGCCTCGATCACCATGCGGTCGGCAGGATAGGGCCGGTCGAACTGATACAGCTCCTCCAGCGGCGCGCGCAACCAGGTGTCCCAATCTTCCGGATCGAGGATCACCGGAGACCGATCGTGAATGTCGATCAGCTCAGGCGCATTGTCCGTCATGACGCCGGTAAAGACAGCGCCCCATTCATCGCTGTTCGACCATAGGCCCGCCCAGGCAAAGATCGGCTGATCACGCACAGAAAGCCACGTCTCTGTCATGCGCCCCGGCTCGCCTACGGCTTCCGCATAGCGCGCGGTCGGGATCAGGCAGCGGTTGCGCGGATCGATCGCCCAGCGCTTCCAGTAGGTACCGAGCTTGTCGAACCGTGCATTGTTCACCGGCTTCGGCTTCAGCGGCTTGCCGGTCTTCTTGCTGGTCTGCGCCAGTGGGAAGCCCCAGGTCATTTGCTCCAGCACACGCTCGCCATCGTCCAGCCGGATCACGGTGCCCGGCTGGGCGGGATGCGTCTCCAGCGGTCCCTCGTTGAACCGGACGCCGGGCCGCGCCTTGAACAGGTTCAGCACCTTCTGCGTATCGCCGCGCTCTGCCCGATTGCACATGCGCCCAGCCTGTAGCGCGACGACCGGAGAGTCAAATCGCTTGACCGAAGCCAGAACATTACGGGAACATTGAGCATGCATCGCCCTCTCCCCGAATCCGATCCTCTCGCCCGCGAGTTCACCGAGATCATGAAGCAGATCGAGGCCGGCCAGCCCATGCACCCGATGGAGATATGGGAGCTGGTCGTTCAACTGCGCGAGGCTGGCGCGATCGGTTGGGCGAACAGGCTGGCGGAGCATCTGCCGGATTAGAGAGCGTGGCTAGGGGATCGGGCAAAGGCGATCTGCCGCGCGCTGGGCGAGGAGCAGCGCCGCGCGCGCATTGTCGCAGGTCGCATAGCCCTGGACGGTGGCGCAGCCGGTGAGCAGCAAGACCGCTGCGGCGAGGGCGGCGCGGGTCATGCGGCGCGCCGCTTCGCATAGGCATTGGCCAGCTTTTCGTCATAGCGATTCTCGCGGTACGCCGTGCCGTTATAGCCGCGCGCAAAGCCCGCCCAGTCGCCCCGCTGGAGCGCAGCCTTCAGCCCACGCCCTTCCACGAACCGGACGAATGCCTCCAGCTGGTCGCCCTCTGTCTGCGCCTGCCGCCAGGCGAAGGCCCAGGGGTCATAGGCGCCGCAGACCGCATAGTTTTCGCCGAGGATCTGGAAGGCCCCATAGCTGGCCGACATGAAGCCCGCGTCCACGTCGAGCGCCACGGCGTCGAGCAGCTGCTGCCACCGGCCGTCCTGCGATCGCGGGTAAAGGGCACGGTTCCAGGTCCGCGACGACAGCCTGGGGTGCGACCGGTCGAAGCGATGGCCGGTCGAGCGGCTGAACCGGTGCGGCTCGAAGAGGATCGTGGGCCGCCCGTCAATGAAAGCGTCGCCTGCCGCCTCGACGTCATAGACCGCCCAGATCTTCGCCTCCTCGACCGCCAGCAGCGCGGCGGCCTGGGCGATGTCGGTCGCGGTGATGGGATAGTCCGGCCCCTCGGTCATGCACGCGAGGAGCGCGGCCTTGCTGATCGGCCCGAACTTTCCATCGATCGCGCCGGAATAAAGGCCGAGCGCGTGCAGCCGCCGCTGAAGATCAGCGTGGTTCATGATTGATGCTCCTGATTGATGGGCCGTTTTCAGGCCTTGTCGGATGACTTCCGGGACTGACGACGATCGCGCCGCGCGGACAGTTCGGCCTCCATCTGCCGCACATGCGCGGCATTGTTGGCGCGGTGCCTGATATGCCGGCTCATCCGGCCGAACAGCAGCAGGATGATGCCGATCGTCATGATGGTGACCGCCCAGCCGTCAAAGACGCCCTGGCCGGGCTGGTAGGCCCAGATCGGCGGCACAGTCAGGAACGAGCCAGACCCCATCATGCCCAGCCCCGCGCGCTCGGTCGGCTTGTAGTCGTCATAGAACTCGACCAGCTTGAAGGCGACGATCAGGGTGACCGCAACGCGCAGGCAGGTGTTGAGCAGGTCGAAAACGAAGAAATCGTTCATTGCCCGTCTCCTTTCGTGCCGAGGAGACGCTCGATCAGCTGAATGAGCCTGGGCAATAGGATATTCGAGCCTGCTCCCATGATGTAGGTGATGAAGGATGCGGCGCGTGGCTCGGCGGCCGGCACCTTGATGATCGAATGTGCGACCCACGGACTGACGAAGATCGCGAAGGAGAAGCCGACGAACAGCGTCAGCCCGATCTCCATCCCGGTCATCTTCTTCCAAGGCCGGAAGGCGAGCGCGGTCACTGCGCCCGCCAGCGCCGCCATGATCGTATAGGCGATGGCGCTGAATGGTTCTGTGTTCATGATTGGGCGCACCTCCTCGGCGCTTCGCCTTCCAAGCAGATAGGGCGGACGCGTCAGACCTGCTGCGCGTCCACCATGGCCTGGACCCGCGCCACTTCGCCCTCGTAGAACGCGGTGACCTGACGGACCACGTTGATGACGTTGCCGATCTGGCTGTAGGGCCAACCCATTTCGGGCGCCGGGGCCAGCTGCGGGACCAGCGCCTCAAGATCGGTAGCCAGGGTGCCGGCCTTGCCATTCTTGAGCGCGGCGAGGATGGCCTTCAGCCCTTCGAGGTTAGCGACGGAAATTTGCCGGTCGATTTCATTGCGCTGGGCAATCAGTTCTGCGGGGGTTGGCATGGTGAAAGTCCTTTCTGGTTGGTGAGCGGGTGCGAAGCGTCGAGACATTTCCGCTGAGTGTCGTGATTGCGCAGGACTGCGTGGACACGGTGCTCTCCAGCTTCCTCACGCGGCGTTGCAGGAGCAGGCCGTTGATGCCGGCGAGCAGCATGGCGACCGTTAGGATGTCGATCGCCATGGTCATTCCCCCTTTTGCACGATGGGCTTCGCGATGACCTGAGGAGCAGCCTTCGCGGGCGCTTCTTCCGGATCGAGGCCGTCGATCTCGTCGAGCGTGTCGGCGACATTGATCGGCGTCGTCTTGCCAGGCTGATTGAACAGCGCGAAGCCATAGCTCCACGGGTTGCCTTCGAACGACGGGGGAAAGCGGGCTAGCGTAGCCATTACTGCGCCGTCCTGTTCTGGCGGTTCATCGGCATCGCAACCTGTTTTTTGGGTGGGCATTTCAGAAACAGCGGCCTTGTCGCGTTCACATCCATTTTTCGCTTCCTTGATTGTGGGCTTTCCGCACGGTTGACCGCCGCCCGCGCCGGGTTCAATCTAAGTGGGCCCGAAGGAGATCCTAATGTCCGGCAACACTTTCGACTCGTGGATGCGCCTCACGAGAGATGAACTGGCCGCTCGATGTGTGTTGTTCGAGCTTGAGAACGCCCAACTTAAGACGGCGCGCGGCGGCAGCGAGATACAAGGTGTGAGGTTCGCCCTGGCATCGCAGTATTGCAAAGGTCGTGGCATAGAGGTTGGAGCGGGCGATCGCCCTTTTCCGCTGCCCGACGGCGCAACGGCTCTATACGGAGACTGTCGCGATCAGGAGGAGTTGTCGCGTTATTTTGGGTCTCAGGTCCAGAGCCCGCACGGAATTATTGATGCGGAGACATTCTTGGGGGTGGAGCGTGGCAGCGCGGACTTCGTCATTTCCGCCCATGTCATCGAACATCTTTTCAACCCCCTCGGATCGCTTGAAGCGATCGCCCGAGTTCTTAGAAACGGGGGGCATGCGATCATTGCTGCACCTGAGATGAAGCAAACTTTTGACCGGGACCGTCCGGTCACCTCCCTTGAGCACATCCTTCGCGACTACCTTGACGGTGGCCATGGAACTAAGCTGGAGGCATTCGCTGAACATGTCCGCTACGTTCACCCATTGAGCGCAGAAGCAATTCCAACTGATCGGGTAGCCGATGAAGCCTGGGCGCTTATGGAGCGAGGCATGGACATTCATGTCCATGCGTGGACCCGCGATGCGTTCCTGGAGATGATCCAATATGCCTGCGGCCTGTTCGGTTTCGAACTCGTCGCCTCCGTCAGCCTCTGGAACGAAAATATAGTCGTCCTGAGGAGAGTTAGAGCGAAATCATCGGGTGACGTCTACCTGCCATGCGACCGGCGCTCCGCCGCTGCCAGGAGCGTTTCGGCAGCGGATCATCGCGGTCGCTTCGTTGATCGTGTCGACGTAAATCTCGCCGATCGGGTTTGGCGCCAGAGCAATGGGTTGCACGCGGAAATAGGCCGATGACGGTGTGTAGGTGAGTCCATGCTCAAGCTGGACCTCTTTTGTTGACCCGTTGATCACTGCCAAGCCAGTGTTGCGTAGAACCATGCCGCGCAACTGCTCTCCGTACCGCAACCCAGATAGCACTCCAGCACTCGGCAGGGCGGTCCCGGCAAAATCGCATAGGTCGACACGTCCCACCACGCCTGCACCTTCGACAATCGAAGCAATGCCGCTGAACATCTCACTCATAATCTGGACACCGTCGACATAGTCCATCTGAATATCGCGAGCGGCGCGGTCGGCACTGCGATGCATATTCTTCATGATGCGGATGCTCGTCATAACATCATGAGCAGAACCATTCAGGCGAATGTTCGCCTCCCGAAACCCAGAGAAGGTGTTCGAACTTATGTCCACCTCGTCAATGTTTCCATATCCGTAGATGCCATAATCGGCGCCCTCGGCTGCAGCTTGCCGCCCGAGCCAATTAAGAGTGATCGTAAAAGATGATAGAGGGTTTATCACTCCATCAAGGGTGATGGCAATGCCGTTCACAACTTGGTCAACGACGTTGCCCTGCACGTCGATGTGGAGACCGCACTGAAAATTCAGGCCATATTGCCCCGCCGGGCCTAGCAAGATCCAATTATCATTAAACTCGGATCCTTCACAGCCTTGGGTTGTCTTCTGAACAGAAACGCCATTACCTCCCAAAACATAGTTCCCATTGAAAGAACTGTTCATAAACTCATTCGTAATGAGTAGCATCAGTTCATTTGATACGCCGGTATTTTTCTCAACATAGATACAGTCGCCAGCAGAGACCTCAATAGCAGTCGTGAATTGCGAATAATATCCTCTGGTGACGTCTACCCGATGATTGTCAAAGCCCTTGTCAATCACCAGCGCTCGTTCGGCCAGTCCAGCCGGATTGAGCCAATAGCCTCCAGTCACCGAGGTGAAACCGCTGACGCACCTGAAAAGGCAGTCTGTTGAGGAGAGCGCCCTAATTCCGGCATGTCCCGCATTGATGTGAACCCCGCGGGGGATTTCGCGCTCCGTGATCTCGAAGAGGCGGTTATGTGGAAGGTGAACCACAGCGCCCTCGCTGTAGCTCGCAGCTTTACTGATGGCTTGATCAATTGCGATGCTGTCCGACGCAGTATTGATATACGGCACATCGCCAAGCGAGATCATTTCTGCAAGCCGGCTGCCGGCAGTTCCCGGTTCATACTCCGCTTCTTGTGAGAATGCTGCCAAGCCGGCCCCCTTGAAGCTGGCATGTGAGGCTAGGTGAGTTGCCCTGAGAAGATCCAGCAACTCCCGGATTGCAGGTAAGTCAGCCGTTTTAAGCTCAGCGGCTCCGACACTCTCTTCCGCCAACGGACCAGACGCCGGGCCCCGAGGGCCGCGTGCGCCCGCGCTAGTAAGCACAAACTGCTTCTGCTCCGTCGTCAGTATCAACGTCATGCGATGGTGACCCCCGGCTTTAGGTTGAACGCGCCCTGCCGCAGCGCGTCGGCATCGCCGTCTGGCGCAATCAGCAGGAGGTCGTGGAAAAAGATCGCATCATCACCGCCCGTGACGGCGTCGGACGACGTGCCGCCTGGCAGAGCTGCCAGCGTCGCCTGCTCGATGCGAGGCGCAATCGTTAAAACGTGGTTCGGCCCAACGGTCAGCACCAGGCCTTGACCCGACATGACGGTGGCGAGCGATATCAGGGCGCTACCGGGCTGCGCGCCGTAATGGCGCACTTCCATGCGCGCGGTGTAGCCCGTCCAGTCGTCCACCCCTTCCTCGCCCGTTAAGGTAAGGGTCTCGGAATAGACGCGGTTCCGGTACGCCGTCAGCGCCTGCTGAGCGGGGTTGATCATGGCGATGTCCTGCGGTTTGGGTCTAGGATGCCTGCACAGTGGCAAGGCCGTAGAAGGTTACGTTGCGGCCGCTGGCGTTTAGCAACGCCACCAGGCGGACGTCATAGCTACCCGCAGCAAGGCCAGTCGCGGAGCGATCGATATCGATATGCCCCACCTCCGGTTCGCCGGCGTCAGAGGATCGTGATGTCGTCCCCGTGGCGCTCGCCCCGATGTCGGTCCAGGTGTCCGCGCCTGCGGGCGAATATTGCCATTTCATCGTTGCAGTGCGAATCGCGGCGGTCGCGCCAATATAGGCGGGTTGATAATCCAGGGAGGCAGCGGTGTTGATAATTTCGCCAGCAGCCAGAGTGATCATCAAAGGCGAGATGATCGGCGCGAAGGAGGTTCCAGATGCTGTAGAGAAACTGTCGGTCGATTGAAATTTACTGCTCAGCCCCGGAGCCTGACCTATGTTTTTCACGATAACAATGCGCTTGGATGGGAATTCGAGGCCGCCCACTGTTACGGCAAGGTCGATCGTCGCATTATACCCGCTGATGTCCGTTAGCGTGACATCCCCTTTGGTTGGGCTGCCATTCGAATTATCGACCGTTGCAGTGCACCCTACACAAGCGATGGCGTAGGATGTGGCGCCGTCCAGCTTGATCGACACGCCGTCCGACACGACTTGCGGTGAAAAGGTGTCAGGCAGCAATCCCGTGGTTACGTTCCCGGCAAAGTCCGCCGCATAGGTGCGCGTTGGCGTCACCTCAATTGACACTTGCCCCCTAACGGTGCTGGCCGCCGCGTCGTCATTCTCTTCAGGGGTCTTGAGCGAGGGAGAAGGCGGCGGCGTCCCCGTCTGCCCCAACGCATAAGGGTGCTTGCCGCTCGTCTCTGTGAATAGCGTCAGTTCGAGAATTCCGGTCGCCGGGTCCAGCTTGCGTTTCTTGATGACGCAGAGCTGGCCATCAAGGCCCTGATCAGGCAAGTTGATTGTCACTGCATCGCCTGCCTTGTAGTTGAGCATGTGCGGCTTGCAGGGCAGGACGATCGGGCCGATCTCCCTTGCGTTCATAATCTCGTAAGCGCCAAAACATGCGCCCTGGTCGCCATTCTGCACCAGGCGGAAAGTGACTTCCTTGGTCCGCTCCCCGCCGTCTGCCGTCACATATGCGCCGACCCGAACCACATTGAGCGGTACGATTTCCCACTGATTGCCCTCCAGCCGAACTCGCGGGATGACGCCGTTGATGCGCTGACGGCGCGACTGCATCGCCGGTATGCTGATTTTGCCGTCCGCCAGATCGTCGGCCCCGATGGTCCCGACCGCAACCTTGGGAGCCGTAATGGTGCAGGAAAGCCGCGCACCGTTCCAGCTGACCTCGCCGCCCCCCGCCTGTGCGATCAGCTTAAGGACGTTGAACTTGTCCTCGGTGCTCTCGATCACCCCGCCGATTTTCCATGCGTTCGCGTCCGCTATGTTGGCTGCTTCCACGATAGAGGCGAAGTCGATGCCCTCCTTGGGAAGGCCAACGCCCATGACCCGCTTGCCATTTTGCCACCGGCCCGCCGCATAGGTCAGGTAGTGGCACCACGGATTTTCCGCCGCTGCGCCGCCGACATAGGTTGATTCGTCCTGATAACGGCAGGCACCCGAACCTCCGGGATATGTGCTGTCCTGGCGCGGGTCATAGACCTTGACGCCATTTACGATCGTGCCGAGCTTGGGCGTTCCACTGGCGAAGCGCTTGGCATCCTTGTCGAGGCGCATGGACCAGATGCCCGCCGCCTTGCCGCTGATAGCGTGCGTCGATATCGACCAGTCGGGCAGGCCGTCATAATAGGGCCCCATGCCGGTTTCCGGGCAGTTACCCAGCTGGCGAACGACATGGAGATAGCCCGCATAATATCCGGTTGCGCTATTCCCGCTCAAGGGGATCGGATCGAAATCCGCCTGGAAACTTTCATAGCTCTGGATCGGGCCGAGCGACCAAACCGTGACGATCGACTGATAAGGGTTCTTTGGCTTGTCGCCAGCACCATAGGCGTCGATGTGAACAATGTTGCCCGCGGTATAGGTGCGCCCCATCGCATATGGGATGCCCGCCGTCGGATCGAGCATGAACTCTGTTTGCGAGCCGGTGAAGCCGGATCCCGGTTTCTTCTGCAATAGCGATCCGGCCAATCCAGCCGCTACACTGAACCCCATAGCAATAGCGGATGCCGCTGCGGTGCCGACGCCAAGGCCGACGCCCAGAAGCGAGGTGCCACCAGTCGGTATCGCCGCAGCGACCGAAACAACAATCGCTGCGATCCTCAGTGCCTTGGCCATATGTTACAGCCTCCAAGCCGCGACAGGCAGAAGCGGCTGCAAGATGGCCGCGCCCTCGGTATCTTCATGGTAGGCCAGCACCCGCCCATTGCCGACCGCCACGCCAAGCGAACCGAAAGGCGCTTCCCCCGGAAGCATGATCAGGTCTCCCGCCCACGTCTGGGCAGGGGCAATTCGTGGAAAGATTCCGTCAAGCAATTCCGTGAGATTGGAAGCGCCGCGTTCGCCAAGCGCGATCTTCGCGGTGATGGCGCTGTGATATTGTGTGGGCGCTGGTGGTCGCTTACCCATACCGCGGGCGTGGTAATAGGCCATGCGCAAACAGTCATATCTCCCCCACGCAAAGGGCTTTCCTTCAAAACGGTCGACGGTCTTTTGCGCAGCCGCCACTCTGCGGTCATACGAACGCACTGTTCGCCCTCAACTCGCTTAACATGTTCCCCACATACCAGGCAGCGCCTCTGTTGATCCCACTCTGCGGCGCCTCGCCGCCCCAATAGACCTTTTTCTTGATGCCGGTGATGTTCGCTAAACCCCGCTCTCCCGGCCATATTTCCTGGTGGAATGCGTCTGACAGGCGCGCGCCTTCCTGCACCTCGAATAGCCGCTCCGCGGAGGAGACGAACTCCATGTCGAGCGACCGTTCGCCAAGCCCCTCGTTGAATACTGTCACGTCCAGCTCGCCGTCGAACAACAGGTCAGGATCGGGGATGACGGCGTTGGTCATCGGGTCGAGCACTGCCAGCCAAAGACGAAATCTTGCCCCCTGAAACTCAGGCGACGACAGCTGTACTGCTGCCGATGACGACGCCGGAAAGAAGGTCAGGCGACCGCCCGGCGCGTCGTCGCTGACGCCATCTTCGAGGCTGTCGATGCTGTCGATCGTTCCGAAAATTGGATCTACGCACTCAAACCTTTCGCCACTCCAATCGACAAAGCCACCGTCGCACAGCCTAATCGTGTGATCGGGCAGTTCGATCTTGACTAGCCCGGTCATGCGAACATGCGACTGCTGGAGCGCCGTCATCATTGAAGGGGTCAGGGTCATCGGGCCTCCGTCACGGTGAAGCTGATTCCGACATGTCGGTTGATGTTCGTCGTCCAGCGCTTGGCGTCGTCCGAAAGGATGCCCTCTATCTTGGGCGATCCGAACTCGCAGACATCGCCATTTGCCGGCGATGCGCGCAGCATGGGCGATACGGAAACGGTGATCTTCCCATCGGGGCCCGCGCGTTTCGTCTCATCGGAAAAATGCAGGTAACGCCGGCCGCCGATGATGATGCTGAAGGCCTGCCCTTCGCGCGCCTGGTAGTAGGGCGTAAATCCGCGCAGGCTCAGCACCTTGCCTGCCTGTCCGTCGCCGTCGATGACCGGGGCACCCGGCGATCCGATATGGAAGTCGGGTTGAAGGAACTCAGCCACAGCGCCCAGCTGCACGCCGAGGCGCAGCCGGTTGATCCAGATCCGCCCGTGCGGTTCCAGCACCAGCGGCGGCATCGAGAAGACGACGGCATGTCGATCGCCGGGCCGATTGATCCGCTGCGCCGCGCCGCCCAGCGCCGGGGTCAACACTCCGCCGAACTCGACATAGTTCAACTCCATCCCGTTCGGCCCGGGATCGGTCGGCAACATAATACTGGCCATCAGGCGAGCCGGCGGCTTCCGCTGCGGCGCAGGCGATCCATGGTCATGACGTGCCCTCCCATGGCTCCACGCTGTGCCGCGCCGTTCGCAAGGTCGTTCATCTGGGCGAGCAGATCCTCGGTCATGACCGCGCCGCGCAGGTCGAAGCTTACTGAGCCGCGTCGTCCAGCGTCAGAACCGTTGGCATGGACATAGCCCGATCGAGATGCGGTAAAGAGTTCTGGGCCGCGTTCGCCCACGACATAGGATCGGCCAGCCGTCACGGGCCCGCCGTTGGCCCGGAATCCTGAGATAGGTACGAAGTTCGAAAAGCTGGTCTGGAGCTGCTTGCCGAATGCGCCCGCCCCGGCAATCGTCCCGAAGGCATTGAAGGCCGACGAAAGGATATCGAGGATACCGCCGCCCCGGATCGCCGAGGCGAGGTTGGACAGGGCGTTGAGCGACTTGTTCGCCATGTCGACGAACGCCTGCCCGGTGGCGGCGGTGCTGGCCTGTAGGCTGGTCGCTGCCTGGGCGGCCGTGCTCTTCACCGCCTCCCATGCATCGTTGAGCGCGCCGGGAGCCAGCTCCACCGCCGGCAGCATTTCGTCGTTTGCCGCCTGCCGCGCATCGCCAACGCGAGCGGATTGGCGCGCTATGGCGACCGTCCGCACATCAGGCGACAGCGTCTTGTCAGCCTCCAGCGCGGCGAGCTTCGCCAGTTCCTCGCGCAGCGCAGCCGCCTTGGGGAACAGTTCGTCAATGATGCCGCCCACACGCTGGGCCATCTCGCGGAACTTGTCGCCGGTGGACTGGGTCGCCTTCTGTGCGGGATCGACCATCAGCTTCTGAAGCCGGGCCATGTTCTCGCCGATCTCGTCCACCATATCGGGCACATAGGAATGGCCGACAACGGCATCATACAGGTTGAAGAACCACTGGCCGACCGCCTCGATTTTGCCCTTCAGCCAATCCCAGACCTTGCCCAGACGATCAACAAGCCACGTTTTCACGCCGTTGTAGAGCTTCTGTACAATCGGGCCGATCGTGTCCCAGTTCTTCCAGACCACTACGGTCGCCGCCACCGCCGCCGCGATCAGCGTCAGCGGGCCACCGGCTATCGCAAGCCCGACCAAGGCGCGGGCGATGGTGGCGATCACCGGCACGACCGTTCCCGAAATCACCCCAGCCAGGGCGCTGAATGCGGGGCCGACCTTGAGCAGCAGCGGCAGCACTGCCCCGAAGCCCGAAACCAGACCACTGACGCCGAGGGCCACCGGCCCGAGCGCCGTGGCCGCTGCCCCGATGATCAGCACCCATTTTTGCGTTTCCGGCGACAGCGACGTGAATATGTCGAGAACGCTCGACAGCGCATCGGCCATGACCGGGATCAGCGGCAGCAGCTTTTCGCCGATCGCATCACCCGCTTGGCCGAGCTTCACCATGACCTGCCGCATTGGCTCCGCTTTGGCCGCCGCCTCGGCCGCGCCGCCGAACTGGCGGTTCAGCTCGCCCAGCATGATCGCCTGCGCGCCGGCAATGTTGCCTGCGGCCTGCATCGTCTTGATCTGCTCTTTCTGCTGATCTGTGAACTGGATGCCCGCCTTCGACAGCGCGGCGAGACCCTTCGCCGGGTCATTCAGTGCCTTGCCGACCATGATGGTCGCGGACTGGACATCGGTCCCCATGCGGGCCGCCATGTCCACGGCCGCCTGCTGCGCCTTCAGAAAGGTGTCGCCGGCGATGTTGCCGAAGGTCAGGAGATTCGCCGTTGACTTGCGCAGGATCTCGTCGGCATCGACAAGGCTGTTCATCTCCAGCTTGTCGGCGAATTTCGACAACTGGTCGGACGAAAGGCCCGCGGCATTGCCCATCGACTTGATCGCGGCATCTACCTGGGCGACGGCTGCCGCCTGATCCTTGGCACCCTGCACGGCCTTCGCGGCGGTGGCGATCAGTGGTCCAGAAACACCAACCGTCAGTGCCGCGCCGATCGTCTTGAACTTGTCCGCTGTCTTGCTCAACGACTTTTGCGCTGCCTTCAGGCGCTTGTCAGCATCGCCGAGACCCTCCTGGAAGGCGAGGCTGTCCAAGCCCAGCACATAGCGGAGATAGCCAAGGACGACGCCCTTGCCCTGACTTTCTGCCATTCCTAATCTCCGTTAGCCCGTTAAAATATGGAAATTCCAAGTCGGTATTTTCATAAACCCCGCGCCGCACTCTCGCGGCGAAATGGGGGTTCATATGAAGTTTGCTGTTACGGCCATGCTGGCCGGTTCCATTCTCCTGTCCGGCTGCGCATCGACGCAGAAGGTCTTGAGCAAGGAACCAACCGAAGTCTTCCACACTGCGCGCAGCGCCGATGAGGTGGCATTCTGCCTCGCCAACAAGAACAACACCGCGCCCATGCCGCGCGATGACGGCTCCCGTGTGGTGCTGATCAAGAACGGCTACGGCGGCGTCTCGCTGGCCTTTTCCGTGTTCCCTGAGGGCTCGGGAAGCAGGATCGAATATCGAAAGCAGTTCGGCACCGTGGGCGGCATCTGGAAGCAGTGCGTCGGCCTCAAAGAACCAGCATAATGACACAGGGCGGCGCTAACCCGCCGCCCTGTCCTGCTTTTCCTTCATCGCCTGCAGCATAGCCAGAACGGTCATGGCCCCGTCAGCCTTCTTCTGCTGACCTTTCTGCAAATAGTGCCGAAGAGGACGGAGCCGATCCTGCCGGGCCATGCTCTCCATCTGGTGGGCGAGGATGATGATGCGCTCCTGGTTGCCGGCGGCGCGGCCCTGCATGACGTTGCGATAGGAGCGGAACGTCTGCCGCCAGAAGCAGTCTGGATCTAGGCCTTCTGCCGCCCAGTCCTTTTGGGCTTCGTCCCAGTCCCAGCTGCGCCCCGATCCTTTCCCTCCGCACTCGGCTCGGCCTTGGCCATCACGCCCTCCAGCGCCCGGGCGATCGCCTCGCCCACATCTTCGCTGTCCCCCATCATATTGACGGCTTCCTTGAAGCTGGTGCCGGGATGCCGGGCTTGGAGGCCGCCATACAGGATCGCGCCGAGATGCTTGATGCGCGGCTTCTTCGTCACCTCGCCGCTGACCGGATCGAACTCCGGCGCCAGCTCCCGCATGAGATCGGCCACCGACATGCCGGCAGCCTCCTCCGCCTCCGCGAAGGCGTTGAAATCAAGCACCAGATGAAAGGTGCCTGCCGAGGTTTTGAAGGAAGCCTCACCCTTCTGAATGTTGGGCATTACGGCGCCGGCGCCACGTAGGATTCGATCTCTTCAATCGTCACGACGCGGAAGGTCGCGGTTGCTTCCATCACGCCGTCCACCGAAACCTCACCGCGATTATAGTTCACGCACTTCGCCGTCAGGCTGATCTGCGCCACTGGCTCGCCATTCTCCGGCAGCACGACCAGCATTTCTCGCGCATCGCCGGCAGCGCGCGCCGCTTCCAGCAGCGTGTCGGTCGTCGATAGAGGGCGGCTGTTCAGCGTTACCTCAAAATCGCTGTCAGCGTAAAAGGTGCTGACATATTCGCGGCGCCAGTTGGGCGACTTCAGGTGAGTGGTTTCGGTCTGGTCGCGCTCGCCACCGCCGGGGATCTGGAACCCCTTGACCTGGTTCAGCTCGTACAGGGCGGTGCCGTTATTCAGCCAGACCTCTCCCATGTAGCCAACGCTGGCCTCTTGCGTTTCCGCCATTTCAATCTCCTACGTGCCAGAGGATAAGATCCACCGACTGCCGGTGGACAAGGGTGCCGTCAGCGACGGTTTCCGAAAGGTCGCGCTGCCCATCGACCCGCGCATTGCCGAACCGCTTGCCCGACACGGTGGCGGGATCGAGCAGCGCGGCGATGGCAGCGCGGGCGAGCGCTAGCGCTGCGCCATAGGACAGCGCCCAGCAATCGAGCTGGACCCGCGTCCCGCGCGCGCCGTCGAGCCCTTTCAGGTGCGCCGGTCGCGGATCGCTGATGACCTGAATCGTAATGGCGGGCAGATCGGAGCCCTTCGCCCGCTCCACCCAATAGACGCGCGCGGCGACGATCGCGGCGACCGCGCCGTCGGCGATCAGCCGCGCCCTGACGGCGGTCTGAAAATCCATGACTATCCCTTCGCCGCCTTGCGCGCGTCGCTGGCGGCCTTCTTGATAACGGCCGTGTCCACCTCGATCACGAGCGCGTCCGCGAACGCCTGGTTGCGCCGATCGAACCCCGCATCGACAGCGGGGCGGAAGAAGGGCGTCGCGGCCTGATCGCTGTTCCCGAACTCCAGCTGGACGGCGGCGATATGCGCAGCAACCACCTGGAGCGCGACGCCGCCCTTCTGCTTGGCGGCCGTTACGTCGACGCTCTCATAAGTTTCGCCGGTCAGCACCGGCACATTGGCCCGAACGTCACGCGCGAGCATTTCCGCCGGCACCGTCAGCGCCTTGCGCCCAACACCGCGAGCCATCGCCTTGCTCATCTCGTTCATCTGCCGGGATGCTTCGCGGAACCCCTCGAATTTACCAGAGCGCGCCATCAGGAGGCCGTCCTAACGGCAGCAGACACATGTCCGCGCAGTCGGACAATCTTGAGACGGTCGCCCTCGACAACCAACCCTCCGTCACCATCGTGACCGTGAGCGTCGATCCATCCTTCAATCATGTCGTACGCGACGACCCGATCGACCCTCACGCCCTCAAAGAACACATCGACTCGGCCAACCAAGTCGGCTGACATGATGTCCACAGACAATGTTTCAGGAGCCTTCATGGCCTTCTCCTTCATGGCGCTGCCCGGATCGCGGTTACGCGAATGCCCTCGTTTGCCTCCAGCTCCTGCTTGGCGGTGATATTCCAGATGCCGCCATCGAACAGGATGCGGTGATCGGTCGGGTTGATGTCGCGCGTCCGGCTATCTCGCGGAAATTCGAAAGAGGCGATCTGGGAAGCGCCTTGCTGCGCTGCCGCTCGCTGCTCTGCTCCAGCCCCGTAGATGACATCAGCCCAAGGTTTTGCGGCTTCCGACCAAGTCTCGACCTCGCCGCCATAATCGTCGGTTTCCACAGATCTGATCTCGACGACAATTCTCTTGTCGCGACGCCCTGCATCCAGCGACATCAGCGGTAGACCCTATAGGGCTGGAGCAACGCCGCCACCGTGGTCGACATCGGCACCGCATATGTGTTGGACACGGCAACCGTCGCGCGATTCCGATACAAGTCGCCCACCATCAGCAGGATCGCCGCGCGGATCGGGGCGGGGATATTCGACACGACAGGATCAGCGTCGGGATTGACGGCATACCCGGCCCGGTAGCGGATGCGAACGGGCTCCCCATCGCAGCCGTGCCACTGCGCAGACGGCCACGAGCGCGGCCAGGTGGGGCGAAGGAGGCTGCCGCTCAGTTCGAAATCTTCGGCCTCCAGGATCGCCGTTTCGCCATTGCCGTCGACATATTCGACCGACACCACGTCCACCGCTGGCAGGACCGGGAAGGCGATCGACATCACTCCGAACGACGGCAGGAACATTTCCAGCGTCTGAAGACCCAGCGCGCGACCGAGATAGCCGGATGGACCGTCCAGATGCTCGGTTGCCGCCGCGATCATCGCCTCGACAATCACCTTCTCATCGTCACTGTCCAGGCGCAGATGTTCCTTTGCTTCGGCCCAAGTCACCACGGGTTGAGGAGGGATGACGACGGTGACGCGCATCGATCAGATGACCTTCCGGACGGACATCGCGCCCACACGATAGGTGCAGGCCACAGCCTGTCCATTGATGGAACGGCCTTTCATGCCAGCGCGCAGCGTGGTGGAACTGAGCGTCAGGCGCGGCGTGCGCATGACGCCCTGCACCGGCTCGGGCAGCACGAACGGCATGGCGTTGATGTCGGTGCTGTCCACGAGGAAACCGACGATGTTGGAAAAATTGCCGGTATCGACCAAGGTGAGGCCGTGCGAAGTCAGGCCCGACAGGCTGTCATATTCGACCTCGGCGAAGGCTTCGACCACATCGCCCACGGCAAGGTTGCCCGCGCTGATCGTCTGGTAGAAATCGAACACGTCGCCCGCTGCCGAGCCGGTACCGCCCAGCACGATCTGCTGAATATCGGTGCGTCCGCTGGGCGGGCTGGCTTTGGAGCCGGTCGCCGTGACACCCGATCCGCCGCCGACGGTATAGCCGGTTGCAGCGGTCGTGCCGCCCTGCATCATCGGGTTGGAGTTGACGCAGCCTCGCGGGTAGGAGGCATTGAACACGTCGCTGTTCTGGCCCGGCAGCACGTCGCGGAACGGGAACAGGCCATGTCCCCGGCCGGTGCCGAGCAGTTCGGCCAGCGCCTTACCGCCCCAATAGCCACCCAACACGCCAGGATGCAGGCCGTCATAACTGAAGTTTGCGCGCATCGCTCCGTTAGCGCTGGCGGGATCGGCGAGATACCGCCACATGTCGACGGCATAGATGCCAGCGCCAGGGTTATGCAGGCCCAGCACGAAATCGCGGCGCGCCAGATGATCGCGATACTGCGTGGCCGTCATGGTCAGGCTCGACGCGGTGATGTCGCGCGGGCGCGGCGTGATGCAAATGCAGACTTTGCCCGATTCCAGTATTTTTGCGATCAGCAGCTGATAATTCGTCTTCGACTGGGCAAGGCTGATTCCATTGGGGCCATCGTTCGTCAAGCAGTCCAGAACGACGGTTCCTGCCGTCGTGGCGGCGAGAGCTGCGTCGATGCGGAGAATGACGTCGTTCGTGTTGTCGCCGGAACCGCCGAAATTATCCTGATTACGGAACGACCAGCGCTGCCGGCCGAGGAAGGATGCCCAATTGAGATAGCCCTTGGCATAGAGCTTCACGTTCGTTGCGCTGGCCGAGAAGCTGTTGCCGTATGCAATGCTGTCACCGATCACGGCGATGCGCTCATTGCGCGGGCGAATGCCGCGGCCGATTGCGCCATCGATGGCAGAGGCGAGGGCGGTAGCAGAGGGGGCAGCGTCGGCAACAAACAGGCCGAGCGCGGTCGTCTTCGGCGAGTTGGCCTTGCCCGCCAGCGTCTCGGTGATTGAAAATGCGATGCTGCCCCGCTTGTTCGGCGTGCCGGAAATCGTCCGGGCGGCGCTGTTGAGCGTCCATCCCATGGGCAGATCGGATGACGACAATGCCGAACCGGCCGTCGCGCCGACAATATTCAGCGTGACGGCGGTACCGAAAGCAAGCTCGGCCGAGGATAGCGACAGGGGGGACAGGGCGCCGCCTTTGCTGGCGGCCCAGATGGCGGCGCTACTGCTCATGTCAGGCTTCCTTGCTCTTCGTGCCGACAGCCTTCTTGTTGGCTGGCTTCGGCGCGGCCTTGTTCGACGGAGATTCCTCCATCTTGTCTTCTGGGGCGTCTTCCGCCTTTTCTTCCGCCGGCTCATCCTCGGCGTCGCCGATCAGCTCCAGCGTTCCGAGGTCGACAAGATGCTTGGCGTCGGAGGCAAGCATGGTGCGCTTGTCGCCTTCCCAATATTGCTTGTCGCCATCATGCTGGCGCTTCACGAGATAGACTTTCTTGGTCATGCAGACCTCCTATGGCCGGGACGGCGGACCGCCCCGGCGTCAGTGGTTAGGCGATGCGGCCGAAGTCGCCGTAGATGAAGGCTTCCGGGCGATAGACCGCCAGAGCGCCGCGCTCTTCGTTGAGGATGGTGATCATGTTCTTGATGAAATCATCCTCGTTCTCGGTGGCGATTTCGATGCGGGCGAGCCAGCGGTCGAAATACTGCGCGCCGAGCTTGAAGGCGCCGGTCAGGAACTTGTCCTGCGCGATCGCCTGCGTCGCGACGACAGGGTTACCCCACAGCACGGGGCCGGTGAGCTGGGCCGGGTTGGCGAAGATGTAGCCGCCGGCCGCATCCTTCGTCAGTTCGATCACCGTCCAGTCGATCGGGTGCATGACCGTGCCGCTGGCCGGATATTCCGCCAGGGCAGCCTGAAGCATGGCGAGGCGGACATTGTCGATCGAGGTCGCCCCGGCGATCGTGACCGGCGCGCTGTAGGCGGTTGCCTGCGGGATGATGCCCAGCAGGTTCTGGCCGGTGCCGTCACCGTTCAGGATCTGCAACTCTTCCCGATATGCCAGGCCATAGTTGAGGCGGCCGTTGATGTAGGATTCGAGCTGCGAGACGTCATCCATGATCTGGCGCGAGGCCTTTGCGTAGTGCGCGATCACCTTGGCGGTGGTCGACACGAGGTCGAACGTGATGTCCGACTGCGGCTTGGCGGCGCCCTCTGCGACGGGCGCGGCGTTGTTCGTGAAGCCGGTTTCCTTCACATATTCCAGCGTGTTGCCGTCCATCCGGCCGGGCGTGATCAGGTCGCGAACGGTCATGCGACGGTCGGGCGGGGCGATGATGCCCGGCAGGCGGGTCTGGTTGACGGCGTCGCCCAGGCCGCCAGCACCGGTGGTCGCGGAGGTCAGGTTGGCCTTCGTCGTGAAATCGACCTTGCCGCGCTTACCTTCGCCGCTGAGAAACGCCTTCACGCGCTCGTCGGCAACGAACTGCGAACCGATCGAGGTCGGAGCCTTGTCCCCGTCGCCCTTCTGCCGATCAAGCTTCTGCTCCATATCGTCCAGGCGGTGCTTCACCTCGTTCATGCCGGTGATGGCTTCGTCGGCGAGTTCCTTGGCGGCCTTGGTCAGGTCTTCCCCGGTCTTCGCCTTGCCGACCGCGTCTTCCGCGATCTCCTTCACCTTGTCGAACTTGGCGTCGAAATCCTTCTTGATCTTCTCAGCCAGCGACTTGACGTCGGTGGGGTGGCCGTCGCCGTCGCGCAGGTACCGACCGAGACGGCGTTCGTTGCGCGTCATCGCGCCCAGCGCGCCACGCAGCGCGCCGACAAAAAACAGCTTCTTCATGACAATTCTCCGAAAGGGCGCCTTACGGCTCACCCGTGAGGTCTTCGATCGGCGCAGACCGGAGCATTTCCAGAAAGGCCATCATGGGGTCCGCTTCGACCTCGGGTTCCCCCCGAAGATGCGGTGCGCAGGCCGACGCCAGGGCAGCAGCCTTGCTTTTCGAGAAACCAAGCTCCCGCAGGGTTTCCTGAAATTCACGAACGGTCGGCATGGTGCCGCCGGTCAACATGGACTTGACCACCTCGACGCGCGCCCGTTCATTGGCGGCGAAGGTGACGATGCTGTTTTCGATCAGGTCCAGCTTCAGCAAGGACAGGACGCCCGGCTTACCGTCCTTGGGCTTGGCCTCGATGGTGCGGTATCCGATCGACAGGCCGTCGAGCGCTTTCTCCTGAAGCAGGCCGTGCACCTCAGCGGCCTTGGGCACGCGGTCGATCAGGAGGCGCCCCTTGACCCACAGCCCCTTGCTGTCCTCGGCCAGGTCGTCCCAGACACCGATCACCTGCGACGGGTCGTGCTGATACAGCATTTTCACGCGACGGCCCGTGCGCTGGCTCTTCACCAGGCTGTCCACGAACGCGCCCGGCTCCACGACCTCGCTATAGCTGTCCACGACGCCGAACACGCTGGCATAGCCCTCGATGACGCCGGTGTCCGAGATGGCCTTCGTGTCGAGGCAGATGGAGCTATTCTTCGTCAGTATCATCGTCTTCCTCCAGGGTCGGCCCACCATTGTGGTCAATGCCTGCCGCCTCGGTGATCGGGACATTCTGCATCTGCATCCGGGGGACATTGCCACCGGCGACCGGCGGCATATTCTCCAGCCGGCGCACTTCGTTGATGGTCATCCAGCCGTTTTGCAGGGCGATCTGGTAGAAGGTGGCCCGCGCGCCGCTGTCGCCGCGCAGGATGCCTTCCATGTTGAATTCGCAGCGGATGCCTGCCGCGCGATCGGCGGCAGTGAGCAGGCTCTTTTCGAGGCGCTGTTCGATGCGCTTTAGGCGCCGACGGAACGTGAACTTCTGGAGGATCAGGCCTTGCTGCTCGGTGCTGCTCGGCCAGCTGGACGTTTTCGACGTGTGGCCGATCATCACCGGCGGAACGCCGAACATTCGGCAAATCTCTTCAACAGAGAATGTGCGGCTTTCAAGAAACTGCGCATCAGCAGGATCGATGGTGAGCTGCGACCATTCCATGTCGCGGTCTAACACCAGCGGCGTGCCGGCTCGTATCGCCCCCTGATACTTTTCCAGCAGCAGCTGCTCCACCTGCTGCCGCTGTTCTGGCTTGAGCGTGTCCTTGACCTTCAGCACGCCGGAAGGGCGGATGCCATTGGCGAACGTCGTCGCGGCAGTGCGCTCCAGCGCTTGGGCCAGCCCGAAGACCTGACGCCCGAAGGTCAGGGTAGATAGGCCGCCGAGCGGACTGCCACCGAAGCCGCGCAGGTGGAGCATATGCTCTTCGGTTACGGTGTGCGTCTCGCCTTCCTCGGTCCAGCTATATTCCAGCTTGCCATATGGAAGGCGGCGCACCGTCATCCATTCGGCGGGTATAGGCGGCGAGAGGGAAGTGATGCGACCATCGCCGGCACGATTGATCCGACTATACGCATTGCCTTGCAGCTCAAGGCTGGCACACATGAACTCCCAGAATTCCAGCGAAGTCTGATCAGCGTTCGGGCTGTCGTGCAGAAGCTTGTATAGCGGGTGATCGGTTGCGACCACGCGCTGATCCCCCGACCCGCGGTAGACCATCAGTGGCAGCGAGGCCAACGTGCCTGCGATCAGGTTCACACAAGCCCATGTTGTGGAAAGCGCCATCGCGGACGACGCCGTCACACTCTCCCCAGTGTAGCTCTCAGGGCCGGAGAAATAGCGCGCCAGCCGCGCGTCGGTCAGCCCGATCGCGCGAGCGACGTAGATGATCGACTTCTTGAACCAGTTCATGCGGCCAGTCCCGCGATCCATTCGTCTAGGTTTCCGCTGCCCGCTTCCGGATTTGCTTCCAGCAATTTGGTGGCGTTCAATGCCGCCATGAACAGGTCGATCTTCGCTTTGCCGGCGGCCTGCTTAGTGATGATCACAGCATTGCCCCTTTGCTCGGCTTTCGCGTTTCCGACGCACCAGTTGATGATCGGCGCACCCGAATGGGCCGCCATGCGATGTTTCAGTTTCCGTTCGAGAGACCAGACGGCTGACGCGAGACGGTAGCCCTGCGTGATGCCGACGACTTGCGGTTGCACCAGGCCGATTTCGGCCAGCGCATCCACCAGAGCACCGATCCCTTCGGGATCGAGACCGATCGCACCTTTCTCTGGCAGTAACCCACTATCTTTTACCTGCTCAATGATCGCGACGATCTCACGTACATCCTGCTCGTCGCAGAACAGCTCGGATGGCGGCGTCTCATCATCCAAGTCATCATCTAATGGCGGACCGCCATTATGGCCGATGATGACCAAGTCGCCATTCTTCTCAAAGTCCAGCAGTCGCGGGGCAATTTCCTGCCGCAGCCCTAACACCTCGGCGTAGACCCAGCCCTTGAACCAGTAGAGCCAGCGTTTCGTGCCTCTCTCCCGGCCTGCAACGCACAACCCGTAAAGGTCATCTAGGCCGCCGCCGTCGACACCTACGACCGCCACCTCGCACCGGGCCAATAGCTCCGACAATGTCAGCGTCGTGTCGGCCGCAGCTTCCCAATAATCGGCGCCCCGCCAGCGATCGGTATGCAGCGCCATGCCGATCTGGATGTTGAGGTGCTGGGAAGCCCAACGCCTCTCTTCCTCCGGACCCTTGTCGACGGCCGCCTGATACTCTTCCACCAGGCGCGCGATAGAAATGGACCGTCCCAGATTGGGCAAAACCATGTGCCAGTGACGCGGATCCTGCCAGGGCTTAGCCTGGTCGGTCTGCATCGCCTCCGGAAATTCGTAGAGCAGCGGCAGCATCTTGCCGTTTGCAATCCGACCGTCGCGGACGCCGCGCGCATAATCCAGTTCCGTCTTGAACGCGCCCGCCGGAGCTTCGTCGCTCTGCGTCGTGATGATGACCAGAAACGCTTCCGGGTTCGCGATCATACCACCGCGCAGCTGGCCGATCACGCGTGACGCGTAGCTGATCGCCCCCATGAGGTGCAACTCATCGATCAGCACCATCACAGGCTTGGAGCCGGTGGCTACCTTCATATCGAAGGTCTTGATCTTGAGCGTGGCCTTCAGGACGCGGTCCCAGATCGCCTTGCGGTGATCCGCGACATGAAAGCGCTGCTTCAAGTATGGATCGGCGTCGATCATGCCTGACGCCTGCTGGAAAGCAGTGTCGGCAATCTCCTGTGTCGGCCCGACCAGCACAAATTCCGCACGCGGCCGCTCGTTCATGAGCAGTGCCGTCACGCCGATCGCCGCGCCGTTGGTGGTCTTCGCGTTCTTCTTCGGCACCAGCGCCATGACTTCGCGCACCTGGCGCTCGCCATCGACCATGGAGCCGAAGATAGCCCGGACGATATCGCGCCCCCATTCCCCCGCAGCGTCCGCCATCAAAGGCTGCCCAGGCACGTCAGGAAGCCTCAGATTGTTGAAGATCGCGATGGCCCGGTCGGCCTCATTATCGTTCAACGGCAATGGCGGCAGAAGGGATTTACCCGCCTTCAGTCGCTCTACCCAATCCGGGCAGGCGAAATTCCAGCTCAGTGCTTCAGCAGGTTGGCCCACGGGCTACCCTCATGCGCACTGTGTGCCTGCTCGATCGCGCTCTCCTTCTTGCCCTTCTTCGCGGGCTTGGTTTCCTTGGCCCGCTGCATGCCCGCGCCGGTGGCGAGGTCGTGCCGGTCCAACCGCTTGAACAACTTGTCGATCGCCGAGACGTTGCCGGCATCGACTTCCTTGACCAAGGCTGAGAGGAGCTTGCCCTCCAGCCGATGGCGCGCTTCGAGCCGCGAACGCAGCTCACGAAAATAATGTTTCCGCAAAGTGGGCGGCGTGATGGAAAGCGCCGCTGCGATTTGCTCCTCGTTCTTGTCGAACGCGGCTAACAGCATGACTTTCCTACGGTTTTCGTCGGTCGGCATATGGGCGGGCCGGCCACGGCGACCGTGCCCCTCCGGGATCGGGTCACCCAACAGGTCAAAATCCCAATCCGACACGAAAAAAATCTCCACGTGAGAGGGACGGCGGTGCAGGGGCGACCGACCTCCTAGACTTTTGACCCACCCCCCCACGTCTCGCCGCGCGACCTCGCCGCCCGCGCCGCCGCCGTCTTCGCCTGATGCTCCGAGTTGGTCAGCCATTGCGTGTTGGCAGGGTCGAGGTCCGCGCCGCCATCCTTGCGCTCGACGATGTGGTCGAGGATCAGACGCTCACCCGGCTTGGCCCGCTGGCGCGCCAGCTGATAGTCTGGGTCGCGGCGACGATCGCGGACCAGCTCGCGCCACGCCGACGACGAGTAGAACCCTTCGGCTTGCTTCGGAGCAGCCCTGACCTTGGCGGGCATCGACCCGACGCGGGAGCCTAGCGCTTTGAGCCGTCCCATGTCGCGCACCCGGAAATGATGACGCCCCGCTAGGCAAGGGCCAAGCGGGGCGTCATCGAGTTTAAGGAGAGGATGCCTTGAACCGACCCGCAGGCCTGCCCCAAGCGTAGATAGCTATATGCTCAAACGGGCCGAGAAGTGGACAAACATTATTGCAGCGCCACAACTTATAGCGTTTGACACGCCAACTCCGCGCATTTCTGCGCGTTTGCGGCCTTTGTCACCAGATGCATCGCCCGCTCATATCGCTTCCGCAGGCCGTGCGCGCCGAGCTTGATCCCCATCGGCTTGCGCAACTGCATCCACGGCACCCGCTTCGCACCGCGCGCCAGCGCCCCGATGGCCAGCGCGATCAGCCGCCGATCGTCCGGCTTGGCCGCCAGCACCCACCCGAATGCCTGCTCCATCTGGTCGACGTCGCGCCGGGTGGCGGGCAGCGGCTTGATCGGGATGTCGCTGCTGTTGCCCAGGTATCCGCGCGCGTCATAGTCGCCGGCCTCCCGTTCGCGGACGATATCCGGCCAGCTGGCCTTGACCCGCAGCCATCCCGCTTCCCGGTCCGACAGGCGCGACATGACCAGCATGGCCTCTATCAGGCGCTCTTCCACATCGGCAAAGCTATACATCCTCCCTTCCTCCCTCTCTTGGGAGGGAGATATGGGAGGAAGAGTATTAGATAAATCAGTAGGATAGCTATCGTGTGGGAGCATGGGAGGAATATCCTGATAAGTCCGCGCGCGTGCGCGCATGTGTGTATACGCGCGTGCGTGCGCGCCCGTGGGATTTGGTGATTTTCCCTCCCAAGCTCCCACAAGCTCCCAAACCTGCGGAAATCTGCGGAAAATGAGGATATGCAATCCTCCCGCAGTTGGGAGTGTGGGAGGATCAGGGCGGCATGTCGGTCATTTCCCTACTCATCACAGAGGCACCTTTGCGGAGGCGGGAACACGTCCCTGTTTTCTCCAGATAAAGTTTGCGCAAATTCCCTCCCAAGGCTCCCATGCTCCCAAAACGGCGGAAAACTGCGGCTCCCATGGTCGGCATCCTCCCAATGGCGGGAGCGTGGGAGGGATCACGGCGGCAAATCGTCATCGTCGAAACTCGGCGGCGGTAGAGCCGAGGGGGGTACGGGGGGACTATCCAGCGCGCTCGCCTGCGCAGGTGCCCCTGCGGGCGCTCCAGCGGACGGCAGGTCGCCATAGCGGGGCGGAGGCAGGTCGCGCTCGACCGGCTTGCCATCCTCTACGAAATCGAGCGGGTCGTACCGCAGGATGATGTCCTGCCATTTCATCGTGCTGGACTTGTTGATGCGGAAGCTCTTGCGCTCCATTTCGGCGCGCAGCTTCTTCGCGGACCAGGCCTTGCCCGTCTGGGGCAGGTTTTCCGACCATGTCTGCCAGGCGACGAACAGGTCATGCAGCGCTGTCGAACCGACCGTGCTGCCGGCCTCGCGCGCGACGCACTTGGTCAGGAACTGGCCCAGCAGGTCGTTATCCTCATGATAGGCCTGCGTCGCCTCGATCATGGCTTCCGGCATCGTCAGCCCGTCTGTCAGATAGGCCAGCGCGCCCCGGATCATCTTGTTGAGGATGCCAGACATTTCGGCGCGCAACTTGTCCTTCAGCCGCTTGTCCTGTTGATCCTTGGGAATGATGATGTTCCATGGCACCACCTGCATACGCCGCCGGATGCCGAAGTCGGTGCCGATGCGGGGCAGGTTGTTCGCCATCACCGTGTTGGTGAAGGTGATCAGCAATTCGAACGCGGGGCCGTACAGCTCACGCACGCCGCCGATCGGCTCGTCGGACGTCAGCGACTTGACCAGACCGTCGGAGAATTTCGAATTATCCTCCGGTTCGTTGGCGTAAACCATGCGACGGCCGGCAAGCGCGGCGAGGTGCGGCGACGGACCGCCGCCATTGCGCTTGAAGCCGGAATCCATGAAGGTTTCGATGCCGGTCGCCCATGCATAGTCGCCAAGGATATGGGCATGCGTCTGGACCCAGACGCCCTTCCCGTTCGATCCCTCGCCGTAGAATAGGGCCATGACCTGCGCGTCGGCGATGCCGAGGCCGTTATAGCCTGACCAGCGCCCCAGCCATTCCCGCATGTCCTCGGCAGGTTGGACCTGCTCGATGAAAGCGTCGAACTGGGGACAATCCGCACCCTCCTCATAGGATGCCCGCGCGATCTTCGTGATCTTGTCTTCCCGGCGATGCTCGCGCAGCTCGACGAAGGCCGCACGATCGCCATCGGGCCGGTGGAACACCAATGTGCCGTTCTGAACGTTCAGCGCCAGCGGATCCGCGTCGAACTCCTCCGGACGGGCGGACAGGCGGGGCGGCGCCAGCTTGCGCAGACATTCGATATGCCCGCTGCTCTCCGACGTGCGGCCCCAAGCGGCCAGCTTGTCGGAAAACAGCACGATGTCGCCATTGCTCTTCACTTGGAAGATGAAGTCGTAACGGGGGCCGTCATGGCGGGACTTCCGCGCCAGATGCCGTTGCAGATACCACATGGCACTGCGGCGGGCTTCGCGCTTTTCTTCCGCTTTGATGAACTGCTTTTCCTGCCAACCCGGTTCCTGCGGATCGTCGGTGTCGCCGGCGTCCTCTTCAGCTTCCTTGCCCTCATCAGGATCGGCCAAGTCGCCTTCCTCTGGCGGGAACGGCACGCCGCTCGAGCGGATGAAATCGGCCTCTTCCTGTATCAGCCGCATGGTTTCCTGCGCGGCACGGCCGAACAACGCGTCGGCCATGCTGCGATTCCACCGCGTCTTGTCCCAGGCGATATAGCCGGGCGAGCTGGAGCTTTCCGCCCACGCGGCCACGCACTGGAAATCATGGCCATAACGGGCAAGGAAGCGCTCAAGGTTGCCGAGGTCCGTCATCGGGTAGCGCGCGCATTCCAGCGTCAGCTTGGGGTCTATGGCGCCCCCTTCACCCTCTTTGCCTGTCTGGACCCCTTGCCCTCCCGCTTGGGAGCTTGGCTCGCTATTATCAGTCGACGGGGGAGGTGCGGAGGCGGAGGCAGAGCGGGAGGAACGATGCGGCCGCTCCGCGCGCTGCCGCGCGCGCGTCGCGACGTCAGTCAGGTTACGGGGAGTTGCCTCCCCGGCGGTCCAGCCGCTGTTGATCGTGGCGATGAGCTGCTGATCGTCGTCATCGCCGGGATTGTCGCGCGCGGCCGCCTCGATCGCCGCACGCGCGAACCGGGCGTCGAGCGCGGGGAACGGCGTCGACCCGACCAGCGTGCCGATATTGAACGCGCTTTCGTTCAGCTGGGCGTTGCGTGCGCCGGACGCGGCGCGGCGGATCAGCTCGCATTCCTTGTCCAGGGCGGAAAGCCCATATTTGCGCACCGCCTCATATTCCGCCTTGGTTGCGTCGGCCGGACGGGCAGCAGGCGCATCCGCGGGCGAGCTGGCGGCCGACGCGCCCGCGCGCGGCCGCTCGGCATCGTCGCGAACCTTCTTCCCCTTCTTGCGCAATATGTCGACCAGCGGTGACGGCGCATCGACCGGATCGTCATGCCGGTTCGACAGCCAGCTATACCGGCCCTCGCTGCCATCCTCATGGTAGAGGATAGAGGGCGGAGCGATGACATAGCCGCCCTGGCCGCGCACATCGACATGCCGGGGCAGGTTTCCACGGTTGCGGATCGGCTCGCCGCCATCACGAGGCTGGAGGAGGTAGACATGGACGCCGCCACTCTGCGTCATGGCGGTCAGGCTCTGGGGCAGGTCGCAACCCATCTGGTCGACCAGCGCCGCCTTCAGACTTTCGAGCGTGAAGACTTCGCCCGTGTCCTCATCGAAGCGCGGATCGAAATCGAGTGCGAACAGGCCGTTATCGCCCATCGGCAGTCCGATCATTGCATCAGGCCAACGCCGCCACCATCCCTTGATCACCTCTTCGTCGCGGGTGGCATCCTTGAAGCCGCTGCCGACATAGGGTGCCTTGGCCTTCAGCGTCATCTTGTCGCCATTGCCCTTGACGATCTCCAAGTCGCGCTCGCGGCACGGAAACACCGGCCATCCCCGGCGCGCGTAACTCAGCGCTGCCTGTCCGAGCGGTGAAAGGGGTGCGATATGGTTCACGGTCAAAAAATCCCCCCGGCGAAAGCGCAAGGCTTCCCGGTCAATCAATCATCGGTGCTGGCGTCGGAACGGGCGCGCCAGGGTCTGGGCGCCCCGCGCTGGCGTCAGAAGGGCACTTCATCGTCCAGTGGCGGCGCATCGCCTGCGGCGCGGTCCTTCCCCGATTCCTCGCGGCGCGACGCTTCGTCCTGGCGCTTGTCCATCAGCTTTAGCTCGCCGCGCCCCTTGGGCAGCACGACCTCCGCGACCCAGCGTTCCACGCCCTGGCGATCGGTATATTTGCGATAGCGAAGCTGCCCCTCGACATAGACGGCGCTGCCCTTGCGCAGATAGGACATGGCGATCTTGCCCAGCGCCTCGTTGTAGATCGCGATAGTGTGCCATTCGGTGGCCGACTTGCGCTGATTGTCGGCCGTCTTCCAATATTCGGTGGTGGCGAGACGCAGAGTCACCACCGCTCCGCCGTTGGCAAATTCGGCGCTGCGCGGATCTTCGCCCAGGAAGCCGAGCAGGCTGGTCTTGTTGATGCAGGCGGTCATTTAGTCTCTCCCCGAAGGCGCAGGCCCGGATACAGGCTGACGCTCGACTTCCGGCTGTGGTGGCCATGGCCGTGCAATTGCGCGGAAAATTGTTTCATCGGCAGCGGCGACAGCCCGTCGCGCGTGCACCAGCGCTGATAATCGGCATAGAGGACCGACGCCTGCGTGCGCCCGTCGAAGCGCTCGGTCCGCTCGGCCAGCCACTGCGTCACGCCTTCGTCCAGAGCGGCCGAACCGGGCAGCATCGCCGGTTCCTCGCCGGTAAAGACATCGGGCAGGCCCGCCAGCGTCCACGCACGGCGACCGGCGGCCCGCCCGCCCAGCGTCCGCGCCTCGCGCACGAACAGCAGCTTTTCCCGGATATCCAGGAAGGGCGACGGGTCCGGCGGTGCCAGGTCGTTCGCCGCGCCGTCGGACAGCATCTGTTCCATCCGGTCGAACGCGTCGATCCACGCAATCTTAAGCGCCAGCGCCTTTTCGCCGGTGAAGCCCATGACCAGCAGCATGAAGCCCTTCCGGTCCATGTCGAAGCGGCGGACATGACGGGTCGCGCCTTTGGCCGTCGCGACCGGAAACATCTTGGGCTGAAAATTCAGCCCAAGATCGGGTTCATCCTGCAAAAGCCGATCGACCGACTGAATCAGGTTCTTATGCTGCTTCCCGAAGGCGCTGGCGACATCGCGGCTGTCGGCGACGACGCGATCCTCCATGATGCGGACAAGCGCGCTCACCATTCCCTCCCCTTGCCATTGTTCCAGTTGGCGACGGCGGCGGCATCGTTGCGCGCGCTGTCGATCGCTTCCGCGCCGGTACGGCGGCAGCCTTGGCACTCGACCCATGTTAAAACGTCATCGTCTAGCACCTTGCTGCGGATGACGGGCATGCGGCCACAGCCACAGCGATTGGCGCGATCCGTCACGCGGCCTCTCCCAATATGTCAGCGATATCGATCTGGCCGTCATCGGGACGATCGGCGGCGACGGCCGCATAGTCCGGATAATCGCCGGGCCGCTCCAGGCGTTGGCGACATGGCGCGATCCAGCGCAGACGCGTATCACGCCATTCGAAGCCGCCGCCCAGCCAGACGAACCAGCAATAGCTGGTCGCGCTGGACGCTTTCGTGCCGCCCTTTTCCGCGAACGGGTCGACCTCGCCAGCCCGGATCAGCCGACCCTCCAGCATCACCACTCGTTCGGTGAATTGAAGGACATAGTCCGGCGGCGTCCGCTCGAATAAATGGGCGTAGCGATCCTGCCCTTCGAGGAAGGCTCCTCGCAGCAGCATCGCTACGCCGCCCTTTGCGACCGTCAGGGCTGTCTGGATGAAATGTTCGGCCAGCACGAACGGCGGATTGGTGATGATCCAGTCCGTCTCCGGTTCGCGGCCGCCGAAGAACAGGAAATCCATGACTTCATGGTCGCCATAACGATGCACATCGCTGGAGCGGACATCGCCGAAATATTCGCCAAGCGCCCGCGCCATATGCAGCTCGCCGCACGCCGGTTCCCAAACCCGCATGTCGGCCAGCGGCAGGCTGGGGGCGCCGCGCGACAGAAACTCGCACAGCGCGCGCGTGGCGAAGGGCGGCGTGGGGAAATAGTCAAGGCTGTCAGGCGCGACGCGACGACGCTGCATGACGGCGGCGCTGCGGTTCTGGCCGGTCATGCCGCCACCTGTGGCAGCTCGTTCGGCATGGTCGGACGGCCGACACGAATCCTGGGACTGAAAACGGTGAAGCCGGACGCCCGGACGACAGCCAGCGTGTCGGCAAAATCTTCGACCCGCCCCATGTCGGTGAAGGACCAGTCCCCTAGGGAACGAAGCAAGTCGACCAGTTGGACGACATCTGCGATGCCATGGTCGACCGCCATCAGATTATATCCCGTGGGCAAATGATGGACGATCCACACCGGGAGTCGAGTTTCGGAATCGATGCCCCAGTCGAGCCCGAATGGTTCCGATATCCAGCCGGGCAAGGGCGTCCGCCCGTGCTCCGTGGCGATCATGATGACGCCGGGTTTCCAGCCAGTCATAATCTATTCCGCCTCCAGCATTTCGGCGCTGGCGCGGAAAGCCGCCATGGGCGGCTTGTCACGCTCGGGCGGCAGCATCTCGGCCACGGCCCCGAAGGAAGGAAAATCGAGGCTGAACAGCCCGGCGGCGCTGGCCGCGTTGATGGTCAGGAAATATCCGCCGTCCTTGACCTTTTTCGCCATGAAGTTGCCGTTGCTGGCGTCGACCGACAGCGCGATCTTGCCCGCGTGCGGACCGCTGCCCAGCGCTAGGCGGAGGCCGATCTTGTCGGTCCGCAGGCAGAGCTTCGCGGCTAGGGCAGGCGCGATCGTGATACGGATATAGCGGACTTCGCCACGCTTCCGCGTGCCCAGCTTCCGACATGCGACACCGACGCCCATCGGCGGGATGGCAGCAGCTTTGGCCGGAGCGATATTGGTGATGGTTTCCCAGCTCATGCTGCCACCGCCTTGATCACGTCGGCAGCATCACCACGCTTTAATGCGTCAACCACGACAGCCCACAACGCGGCGGCATCCAGCTGGAACCGGTCGAACCCCTGATCGAATTCATGCCCGCGCTCGATAAGCGAGGAGGCATGAACATCGCCTTCATGAAGCTTCTGCATGATCGTGACGACGATGCCGCTATTGGGCGTCTCATGATATTCCAGCGGCTGCATCAGATAGCTGGCGCCGGGACCATAATGCTCATCGGGGCTGGCCCAGACATTGACCTGATCCGCCACATAGGAAAGGCGGCCGCCTCGCTCGCTACGCGGGCCGTCATGCGAAATCCGGTCGTGCGACCCATCGGGGGTCGGAACGACCACATAGCGACGGTTCACCTGTTCCCCGATCATCACCGTCGAAAGGAAACTGAACCGGTGATTGTGGATGGCCGATCGCGCATAACAGGAACGGCGCGGCAGATCGGGGTGCCAGACGTGCATGCGGCGATTGGCGGGCAGCTTCACCTGAATGAAGCCCAGCCCATGGAGGCTGATCTGCTCAGCCGTGGGAGTGAAGTCCTTCATGCGGCCAGCCTCCGCATCACATCGTAGACAGGATGGGGGCTGTAGATCCCCAGCTCGCGCGCGATCGCCGCGCCGTTGCGGACGCCTTCGGCCATCAGCGCGCGCACCTGCGGCGCGATCTCGCTCTGTAGGGAGGCGCTTGCGCCGATCCGCTTGTCCTGCGGCTTGCGGGCGGGCAGCGGCTTCACCCCTTTGACGATGATCGTCTGCCCCGGCAGCGGCTTGGCCGTGCGCTTGGCGACATAACGGAAATTCTCGTCGCCCGGCCCGTGCGTTCGCCGCTCGCGATACAGCACGACATGCCCGTCTTCTTCCGCCTTGCGCAGGATCTTCGCGACCTCCGATCCATGCGGCAGGAAGGTGGCCCGCGCATAGACCAGCGTCTCGCCGGTCACGGCCGTTTTCAGCCAGTTGGTGATGACGCTTTTTTGCACGATCATGCCGCCGCCCTCCGGACAGGAGCGCGAACCGCCCGCAGATGCTCGATTCCCTTGGCTAACGCCTCGCGCATCGCGGTGGCTGTGCTTTCGTCCAGATTCAGCGAAATGCCGCACCCGGTGAGCACGAAGCCCTCGGGATAGCGGCTGTCCGCGATCGGGTGGAACAGGCGGCCCGGCGGCAGCGCCGATCCCAGGCCGCCCATCGGGGGTAATTCGTTCGACAATGCCGAACCGCTCGACAACGAAGGCGCTGAAGCCGAAAGCGGATGGGGGGGATTACCCGCTTCCTGCTCCGACGCCTTCTCGCCCGCGACGGCTGTCGGGGGGGGATTCCCCGTCGCGGACGGATCTTGGTCGCTGGACGCGGGCAGGCCGAACATGTCGGGCAGCACCGCGCCATCGGTCATTTCCGCAAGGGAAACGGCGAAACTCTCTTCGGGCAGGATATCGCCTGCCAGCACGCGCTCGATCGCGGTGCCGCTGCTGAGCGGGCTGCTGCCCGGCTGCGGCTTGGCGATGAAATCGACATGACGCACAAGCCAGTCCGCCAGCGCACGCACGCCAGCGCTGGGCGGCCGCCCGTCGATGAAGCCCAGATGCTTCACCTGGCACGCGTGGATCAGCTGCTCGGACGCATAGATGCCGGGCGTGATGCGCCCCGCAAGCGGCTCCAGACTGAACGGACGAAAACCGGACAGGTCCATCATGGTCACTCTCCCTTCACCTTGGCGATAAGTTTGAGGCGCAGCTGCGCCGACGTGCGATCGAGGCCGTCCAGCTCGGCCAGCGCGGCATGGGCTTCGGCGACCGTGATGTTGCGGCCGCCGTCGCCGGAGGCGCTGACGGCATCGGAAATGGAACGGGACACGTCGCCCAGCTCGCCGGCCAGTTCGGCGACCGTCAGCATCATGCCGTCGGCATCGTGCTCGCCCTGCGGCAGCGGCACGAACACGCCGCCGCGCCGCCGGCACAGCCAGTTGGTGACATGCGGCCATCCGGGCAGGCCGACCGTGCGATCCTCAAGGCTGTCGATCAGGTCCAGCGTCGGAAATTCGGCGACATTGGGCAGGCCCATGTCGCTGATCTTCTGGCGACGCACGCCCGTCTCGCTCGACGCGGCATCCTGCCCGCCGAAACTTTTGACCAGCGACTTGAAGGCCGCCTTGCCCGACTGCTGGTCGGGCGACAGGGTGATGGACCGGCCCATCAGTTCGGCCCTCCGGTGGTGCGGCGACGGTTATTCAGAACCGGACTGGTCACCGCACCACCTTCGGCTATCGTGGCCTGTGCAGAATCACCACGAAAGGCACTGACTTGGCTGAAATCGTCATTACCCCGACCGGCACCGACGCGCTCGAGGTCGGCGCCTTCATCGACAATGATGGTCGGCGCTTCGTCGGCCTGTCCTTCAAGATGGACAATGGCGACTATACTGTCGTCACCCTGACCGTCCCGCTGTTCAACGCCTATAGCGAACACCTTGCGAAGGCGTCCGCGCAGTTCGCCAGCGAGGATTACTGGCGAACGGTTCCCCGCTAAGTCCAGCCCGACTTCGATCGGTTTCATGCGATGGATTAAAGCAGGGTCGATCCGCTTGCTCGGCCAGGGTTCCCGCGCGTCCATCACGCCGCCTCGCTTTGCGGGGCGGCAAAGTCGTCGGTTTTGCCGGGCGACACGCGATCGCCTGTTGGATTATCGAGAGGCCATGCAAGCCCTTCGGCCGCAACCACCAATCTCAAATGCGCCATGCGCGAAGGGGGAATGCCATTCTTCCGCCAGCTATGAACTGTGGAGATGGGCGCGCTCATCATCTTCGCGACAGCGGTTGTGCCGCCCAAGCCGTCGATGATCGTGTCAGCTTCGTTGCTCATGACGCGAGCTATGCGATAATCGCAATGCTTGGTCAAGATGGGTTATGCGATAATGGCAATTGCGACTATCGCAACGTTTCGCAATCTCGCGTTATGGACCCAGAAGAAATCCTCCAGCTGCTCAACGCGCAAGACATTAGCCAAGCGGAATTGGCGCGCCGCATTGGTTTGGATCAGGATAAAATGAATAAGGCGCTGAAGGGGCGCCGCCGCATATCGGCTTCTGAGATGGATAGGATTCGTACAGTTTTGTTCCAGGGGAGGGCTGTCGCGGTTGGCCGCTCGATCCCCGTGATTGGTCAGGTAGCGGCGGGAAATTGGAAGGCGGCGATACAGCATCCGCTCGAAGCTCTGCCCGCTCCGGATGCATCTATACCGCCTTCAGCGTTTGCGTTGCGAGTTGTCGGTGATTCGATGGACCTTCTGGTAGACGACGGCGCGACCGTAATCGTAGATCCAGATGACCGCGTACTGTTCAATAATCGCTATTACGTTGTTTTAAATGATGATGGCGAAGCCACCTTCAAGCAATTCAAATCCGACCCGGCGCGGCTCGTGCCCTGCTCCTCGAACGCATCCCATCAGGAGATCGTTCTTGGTGGCGCGCCCTTTGATGTTGTCGGACGGATAATTTGGCGCGCCGCTCGGATGTGATGAGATCGTCTATTTGATCGTCATTCAGCCCGAGCATTTGGGGCCGGACATGCTTGCACTCAATAGCCCCTGGCACGATGTCGTAGTAAGCTCCCCATTCGTCATAGCAGCCTAGGCCGCTGTCGATCGCGTCGCGCCTTGCAGCGGTCAGGCGCAATCTCCAAGGCCCAACGGCATTGCCAAAACTGACCACGCGAAAGGTCGGAATGGTCACCCACATCTACGATTCTCCCTCTGTTCATCCAAGCCGGATAAGAACAAAAGCTGAACATTTATCAACATCAGATGATTGAATTGCGATAATCGCATAGTTCGTTGTTGACAGGTGTATTGCGATTATCGCATAGGTGGCCCGTAACCAAACGGGAGGCACCAATGCCCTATTCCGATTTTTCGCCCGAACAGCAGGCGGCCATGGACCGATCGCTCCAGGCTGAGGCGACCGCCTTTCTCTACATGCTGGTCTCGATCGCGGCGCTACTGCTGTCGGTCGCCCTCTTTGCCTGGGCGATCTGGGCGTGAGCGCGCTCGACCTGCGGCCGCGCGGCCAGTCCGCGCACCTGTCATCGCTCGGCCTTGCCGGGCTGCACCTCGAAATGGTGTCGAGCCACGTCAACAGCATCGCCGGCCGCCTCGGCGGCAACCGCGACCGCTCCGAACCCAGCCTGATCGCGCAATATGATGAGGAGCTGGAAAAACAGTCCATCGCCCGCGACGCCTTCCGCGCCGAACTGGAGCGCATGACCGGCCTGCCCGCCGACCTGATCGAGCGGAGGCTGTCGCTATGATCACGATCATCCACGGCCCGATGAGGTCGGGCAAAACCTTCCACAAGCAGGCGTTCGCCAAGAAGTTCGACTGCACCCACATCGTGGATGACTGGCAGCCGACCATTCACGAGGTGCCGGAAGATCGCCGACTAGCGCTCACCTATCACAGCGAAAAGGAAATCCATCGCGCAATCCGCAAGGATCGGCCGAGCGCTGACGTTCGCATCATCGACATCACGACTGCACGTATGCTGATCGGTGTCGAGCCCTACGCACCATACTGGAGCGGAGGTGCCGCCCAATGACCCCATTCGAACAATCGGTCGCCGACGCGATCGAGGACGCCACCGCCGCGCTGGATCACAAGGTCGGACTGGGCACGATCCGCCAGGTCGAACGCGACACGCTGGCGATGCTGATCGCCGCGGCGATCGGTCCGGGCGGAGAGGAGCGCTCCAAGGCCACCGCCGCCGCGTCCCTCGCGGCCGAGGCCGTCAACGAGCTGCTCAACTTCGCGCGCGAAGGCAACCAGCTCGACAACACCGCCTATTCCGTCTCCGTCGGCGAAAATCTGGCTGACGCCTTCCGCCTCGCGATCGATGCGCAGGGCGGGCCGGAAGACGAGCAAGAGGCGCAATTCTACGCAGCCGCGCTTCGCTATCTTGGCCGTGGGGTGGCGGCATGAAGCACGCCCTCCTCATCGACGCCGAACGCACCGTCGCAACGCGCGACTGGAACGATGGCATCATCGTCGACAATTTCGCTGGCGGCGGCGGCGCCTCGACCGGGATCGAGCTGGCGCTGCGCCGTCAGGTCGACGTCGCCGTCAACCATGATCCGGAGGCCGTGGCAATGCACGCGGCGAACCATCCGGGCACGCGGCATTTTTGCCAGAGCGTATGGGCCGTGGATCCGCTGGAGGCCGTGACGATCGACGGCAAGCCGCGTCCCGTGCGCCTCGCCTGGTACTCGCCCGACTGCAAGCATTTCAGCAAGGCGAAGGGTGGCAAGCCCGTCGCGAAGAACATCCGCGACCTTGCATGGGTCGTGCATCACTGGATCGACCGGCTCGGCCCGATGCTGCGCCCGGCGATCATCATGCTGGAAAATGTCGAGGAGTTCCTGACATGGGGACCGCTGCTGGATGACGGCCGCCCTTGCCCGGTCGGAAAGGGGAAGGAGTTCGACCGCTTCGTCGCGAAATTCCGTCGCGCCGGCTATCGCGTGGAATGGAAGGTCATGTCCGCCTGCGACTATGGTGCGCCGACATCGCGCAAGCGCCTCTTCATGATCGCGCGATGCGACGGTCAGAAGATCGCCTGGCCCAAGCCCACGCACGGCAAGCCCGGCACGCCGAAGGTCTCCAGCGGCCAGCTGCTGCCATGGCGCACAGCGGCTGACATTATCGACTGGTCAATTCCCTGCCCGTCGATCTTCGAGCGAGCGCGGCCGCTGAAGGACGCCACTTGCCGCCGCATCGCCGCTGGCATCATGCGCTATGTCATCAATGCGCCCCATCCATTCATCGTGCCCGTTTGCAATGGCAACTGGGGAGCCGAGCGCGTCTATCCGGGGAGCGACCCACTGCGCACCATCACCACGGCGAAGGGCGGCGAATTCGCCGTTGTTGCCCCAACGCTGATCCAGACTGGCTATGGTGAGCGGAAAGGGCAGGCGCCGCGCGTGCCCGGCTTGGACAAGCCGCTGGGCGTGGCCGTCGCCAGCGGCATCAAACATGCGCTGGTCACTGCGCACGTCATGACGATGCGCAACAGCGGCAAGCCCCACACGGCGGCGGATGAACCGACGCACACAATCACCGCAGGCGGCGCGCATCAATATCTGGTCGCCGCCTTCATGGCCCAGCACAATGGCGGCATGATCGGTCGCGATGCCACGGCGCCCCTGTCGACGATCGTCCATCGCGGCACCCAGCAGAACCTTGTGGCCAGCCACATCGTCAAACTGCGGGGCACATCGAAAGACGGCCAGCCCAGCGACATGCCGCTGCACACCATAAGCGCGGGCGGGCTGCACCATGCCGAGGTCCGCGCCTTCTTGGTCAAATATTACGGCAATGAGCAGGACGGCCATGGACTGGGCGGCCCACTGGGCGCGGTCACGACAAAGGATCGGTTCGGTCTGGTGACGGTAACGATCGAGGGCGAGGAATATGCCATCGTCGATATCGGCATGCGCATGCTCTCCCCGCGCGAGCTGTTCAATGCGCAAGGCTTCCCGCCGGAATACATCATCGAACTGGACGTGAACGGCCGCCCGCTCACCAAGACGGCGCAGGTCCGCATGTGCGGCAACAGCGTCTCCCCCGTCATGGCCGAAGCGCTCGCCCGCGCGAACGTCGCCAACGACGACGAAGCGGAAAGGATCGCGGCATGAGCGGGCTCGATCGCTACACCGAACTGGCCGACGAGGCCGCCGCCGCCGTCGCGCGTCGCGAGGCCCAATATCCCGCGCTGGTGAAAGCTGGCAAGCTGTCGGCCGACCAGGCCGCGCAGGAGACGCGCGTGTGGCGGGCCATAGCAGCCGACTGGCACTGGGTTGTGACGCTTGAGAGGCGCGCCGCCGAGCCGGTGACGCTGGCGGAGAAAGTCGGGGCGCTGGAGGAAAGCGTGCGCCGTGCCGAACGCGCGATGCGCAAGGCCTTCGCCGCCGCCGACAGCAGCGTGCGGGAGGCATGGCGCCGGGACATGCCCATGGCTGAGATCGCGACCCGCTATGGCGAGGCGGCTATGCCATTCTTCGCCGAGTGGGATCGCTATTGGTGCTTCGCGGATCTGCTCAAATGGTATCTACGCGACCTGCCCGGCAGCGATCTGCCCGGCATCGCCCATTATGTCGAAAGGCATATCGGCGCCCAGCGTCGGGCGAGGGTGGCGGCATGAACGCCCCGGTCCGCATCACCAGAGCGGCCGACCCAGCCATGATCGCCTTCGCTGAAGCCCTTGCGCGTGTGCAGGTTGCGAGAGACATTGCCGCCCTTCGTGCCGCGCGCCAACAGCCGGCCGCGCGCGGCCTGAATGGAGATAGCAATGCGGACGGTCATCTACGCCCGGTTCAGTCACGAAAACCAGAACCCCCGGTCCACGGCTGACCAGATAGCGCTCTGCCGCGAGCGTGCCGACCGGGAAGGCTGGCAGATCGTAGGCACATTCGAGGACGCCGCCATTTCCGGCGCCGCCGGCATCGGTGAGGATCAGCGCCCCGGCCTGAACGCCATGATGCGCATGGTCGAGTCGGGCGGCGTCGACCAGGTGCTGGCGGAATCGACCGACCGCATCGCCCGCCATGTCGCCGACGCGCACAATCTGCGCGAGCGCATGGAATTTGCCGGTGCCCGCCTGTTCACCCTCTTCGACGGTACCGTTACCCCGATGATCGGGCTGGTGAAGGGCTTCATGGATGCCCAGTTCCGCACCGATCTGGCCAAGAGGGTCAGGCGCGGTCAGGTCGGAACGGTGAAGCAAGGCCGCGCCAGTGGCGGCATCCCCTACGGCTATGTCCAGGCGAACAGGCTGGACGACAAGGGCGGGGTGATCCGTGGCCTCCGCGAAATCGATCCTGACAAGGCCGCGATCGTCGTCCGCATCTTCACCGAATATGCGCGGGGCAAGAGCCCCTTCGCCATCGCCACCGACCTCAACGCGGATGGCGTGCCCGGTCCGCGCGGCAAACTATGGTACAGCACCGCTCTCTATGGCGAGAAGAACCACAAGCGGGGCATCTTGCGGAATGAAATCTACATCGGCGTGCTGACCTATGGCCGCAGCCGGCAGGTGGTAAATCCGCAGACCCGTCGCCGCCTGATGCGCCACAATAGCGAAGAGGATGTGCTGCGCGTCCCGGTGCCAGATATGCGCATCATCGATGACGACCTGTGGCAGAAGGTGCAGGATCAGCTGGAGGCCAACAGCACCACAACGCCGCACCGGGCGCGCCGGCCGAAGCATATACTGTCAGGTATCGCCGTTTGCGGCGTCTGCGGTGCCAATTATGTACTGAAGTCGGGCACGCACTGGGGTTGCAGCGTCAAGAAATATGGCGGCGCCTGCACCAATGGCCGGCTCATCAGCACCGAGGATTTTGAAAGGCGCGTCCTCGCCGATCTGAAATCCGGGATGCTCGCGCCGGACGTCGTCAGCGCCTATGTGCGCGAGTATCACCGCGACTTCGCCCGCGCTGCCGCCGACCTGGGCCGCGATCGAGGCAAGATCGAGCGAAAGCTGGAGGATGCGAAGCGCCGCAAGGAGCGCCTGCTGACAGCTTTTGCCGAAGGGGGCAGTGAGTTTGCGGAGATCCGCGACCTGCTCACCAAGGCGCGAGCCGACTTCGACCAGCTAACGCGCGAGTTGGCGAACATGGACGCGGTGCCGACCGTCCTGACACTCCATCCGCACATGGAGGAAGTCTACCGCCGACAGGTCGAGGAACTGGAACAGGCCCTGTCCGCGCCGGAGGCAAAGCTGGAGGCTGTCCCGCGCTTGCGCGCCATGCTCGCCCGCGTCGTGGTGCATCCCAACCTCGAAAAGAAGCGTGGCGTCATCGTCGAAGTCGTGCGCCAGATGGACGAAATCCTGTCGCTCGCAACCGGAACAGTCCGCCTTTCACAATTACGCTAATGCACCGTGTCTTTCCGCAAACTCGTCTCCATAATGATTGGCAACCGCGCGGGAGAACCAGCCGCCCCGCCCGGGCAACGGCAGGACCGGCAATTGCACCAGGTCGAAGCGGTCGATCATGAAATCATAAAGGCGGATTTCGTCAGCGTGCACGACGTCCTCGGCATCATGCAGCACGACCGCCTTGTAGCGGAATCGACTCGCTGCTTCCTCCGCCAGCATGGCGCGCCAGAGCAGGTTGAGGCAGTCCGCCTTGGTCGTGGGGCCGGGCCTGTCGTTAATCGCGAGCATCAGGCGCGGATCGTCCTGCGCCAGCGCGGCGACCGCGTCGATCGTCGCCGGGTCGTTAGGATAGGCGCCGATGAAGATGCGATATGGCGCATCGCCCCAGCGGCTCAGCGCATGGCGCAGCATCGGGGCGATCACCCCCGATTCCTGCCATGCGGGGACGAAGACGGCGATCCTGCCCGGACGGGAGGATGCGGGCAGGGTGGTCGTGGTCATCCGTGAATGACGCGCATAGACGGTCAGGTCGCGCCACGTCTTTCGCAGGAGAAAGAGGATGTCGACGAGGAGATCGTCCAGCCCGCCGAGCGCAAAGCCGGCGGCCGCGAACAGCAGCAACTCATGGTGCAGCGCGGCCATGACGGCAACAAACACATCCCCCAAAGGCTTGACCCCCAATGCCTTGTCGGGGACAGGATGGCATTATTGCATGGCGCTTCCAAGTCTTAGGCTTGAGCGAGGCGCGCCGAAGGAGGAATTTTCCGCATGTCAGGTCGCCCCCAGTCGGCGCTTCGCGATTTTCTGACGGGTGAGACCGGCGGCGCGGTCCTGCTGATCCTGGCGGCGGCCGCAGCGCTGCTGCTCGCCAATCTGCCGGGGCCGTCCGGTCATTTCTATCATGATCTGATCCATGCGGAACTCGGCCCCACCTTGTCGCCGAAATTGGGGCCGATGACGGTTCATCTGTGGATCAATGACGGGCTGATGGCGATCTTCTTTCTGGTCGTCGGTCTGGAGATCAAGCGGGAGTTTCTGGATGGCGGGCTTTCGACATGGGACCGACGCCGACTGCCGATCGTGGCGGCGGTTGCCGGCATGGCCGGTCCGGCACTGATCTATCTGGCGCTTACGATGGCGCGTCCGCAACTGGTCAATGGATGGGCCATTCCCGCCGCCACGGACATCGCTTTTGCCATCGGCGTGCTGGCACTGCTCGGCAGTCGCGTCCCTGCTTCGCTCAAATTGTTCCTGACGGCGGTGGCGATCGTCGACGACATGGGCGCGGTCGCGATCATCGCCCTATTCTATACCAAGGGCCTGGACCTGGCGGCGCTCGCAGGCGCGGCTGGCATTCTGGCCGCCCTATATTGTCTCAATCGCGCCGGCGTGCGGTCGCTTGCGCCCTATCTCCTCGGCTTTGCCTGCCTCTGGTATCTGACTCTTCTGTCGGGTGTTCATGCCACGGTCGCGGGCGTTCTGGCCGCGATGACGGTGCCGATCCGTTGTACGCCCGGAGCGCCGGACGCGCCCGACAGTCCGCTGCACCGACTGGAACATGCCGTCCATCCGTGGAGCGCCTACGCCATCATTCCCCTGTTCGGGTTCGTGAACAGCGGACTGGCGTTGAACCGTGAGATGTTGGTCGCCCTGACTACTCCTTTGCCGCTGGGTGTGGGGCTTGGCCTGTTCCTGGGCAAGCAATTCGGTGTGTTCGGTGCTATCTGGGTATCGACGCGCCTCGGCATTGCCGAGCGGCCAGCCGGCGCGAGTTGGGGGCAGGTCTATGGCATGGCCGTGTTGTGCGGGATCGGCTTCACCATGAGCCTGTTTATCGGCGCGCTCGCCTTTCCCGACGACCCGTTGCTCGTGGAAGAGGCGAAGGGCGGTGTCCTGATGGGGTCGCTGCTCTCGGCCCTTGCCGGCTTCGCCATTCTGCGCTGGATCGCCCCGGTGGCGCGACGTGCTGTCCAGAACCCCGATTAACGCGTTCGCGAGCGGCTGCGGCCATGCTATAATTCGAAAGTCGACTTGCGTGTGACTCGCATTGTCGGCCCATCGACCAATCTCACGAAAACAAGCGAGGAGGGCGAGGATGAGGATGGAGACGGATGTCAATTATCTGCTGCATCGCCAGCAGATGTCGTTGATCCGCGCACAGGCCAGCTCGTCGCGAGAGGGACGCGTAGCCTATGAAAGTCTGGCGCGCAGTTACTCGGATCAGATCGACGCTTATCGCAGGGAAAATGAACGGCTGATCGTCCACGCCCATTGAGGGCGTGGCGATCACCGCCGCCGGATCAGGCGCTCGATCGCATGGCGGTGGGTTTCGTCGCTGCCGCATTCCCTTTCGAGTATGTGTTTGATCTTCTCCAGTTCGGCTTCGGTCAGATGCTCGATGCCGATGAAGTCGTTGCGCGCACCATCCATCGCCCGGATCAACTCGTCCAGTTTCGCCTGGATGGCCGAGCTGTCGCGGTTTTGTGCATTCTGGATGAGGAACACCATCAGGAAGGTGACGATGGTGGTCCCGGTGTTGATGATCAGTTGCCATGTATCCGAATAGCGGAAGATGGGGCCCGTGAGCAGCCACAATAGGATGACGATGCCGGCCAGGATGAAGGACAGGGGCTGCCCCGCCCAGCCGGCTACGCGATGCGAGAACGCGGCGAAAATCCTGTCCATGCCAAGTCTCCTGGGTGCAGGGCGTTTATCCCGCGTTAAGCGGCGTGTTGCCATGACGCCGGCATGATGGCTACTCCTTTCCGTTCGTTGTGCCTGCTCCTCGCGGCAGGCTCCATGGTCGCATCCTGCGCCAGCCTTTCGCCCGAATCACGGCTGCGTTCCGGCCTGTTAGATGCGGGCCTGTCGCCGAGAACGGCTGGTTGCATGGCGGCGCGCATGGCTGACCGGCTCAGCATCGTCCAGTTGCGGCGGCTGCAGTCGCTCGCCTCGCTCCGCAAGTCTCACAGGCAGGAAATGACGCTCGACCAATTCCTTCATAAGGTCCACGCTTTGCAGGATGCGGAGATCATCGCGGTAACTGGCAAGGCAGCTCTGATATGCGCTTTCTAGGCTGAATTTCGCAATAAACAGGCAGGGTATCGGCGGGCGGTTTTGCAATTTTGCAAAGTGGTTTTGCAAAATCCGCTGGCGCTCCTTTGCCGGCTGTGCTTAGCCGCTGGACATCAGGTTCAACGCAAAAGGACGGGCCAGCCCATGAACATTCACGAATATCAGGCCAAGGAACTGCTGGCCAAGTACGGCGCGCCGATCGCCGCTGGCTATGCCGCTTTCTCGGTCGATGAAGCCGTCGAAGCCGCCAAGAAGCTGCCTGGACCGCTCTATGTCGTGAAGTCGCAGATCCACGCCGGTGGGCGTGGCAAGGGCAAGTTCAAGGAACTCGCCCCCGAAGCGAAGGGCGGCGTCCGCCTGGCCTTCAATCTCGACGAAGTTAAGGCCCACGCCACCGACATGCTCGGCAATACGCTGGTCACTATCCAGACCGGCGAAGCGGGCAAGCAGGTCAACCGCCTCTACATCACCGATGGCGCCGACATCGCCAAGGAATTCTACCTGGCGCTGCTCGTCGATCGCGCCACCAGCCGCATTGCGTTCGTCGTGTCGACCGAAGGCGGCATGGACATTGAAGAAGTCGCCCACTCGACCCCGGAAAAGATCCACAGCTTCTCCGTCGATCCCGCTTCGGGCTTCCAGCCGCACCACGGCCGCGCCGTCGCTGCAGCCCTGGGTCTGACCGGAGACCAGGCGAAGCAGGCCGCCAAGGTGGCGTCTTCGCTCTACGCCGCCTTCCTCGACACCGACGCCGAGCAGATCGAAGTCAATCCGCTGGCGCTGACCGAGCAGGGCAATCTGCTGGTGCTCGACGCCAAGGTCGGGTTCGACGGCAACGCCATGTTCCGCCACAAGGACATTGCCGAACTGCGCGACCTGACCGAGGAAGATCCGGCGGAAGTCGAGGCCAGCGAGTATGACCTGGCCTATATCAAGCTGGACGGCAACATCGGCTGCATGGTGAACGGCGCGGGCCTGGCCATGGCAACCATGGACATCATCAAGCTGAACGGCGAATTCCCCGCCAACTTCCTGGATGTCGGTGGTGGCGCCTCGAAGGAGAAGGTGACAGCAGCCTTCAAGATCATCCTGAAGGATCCGGCGGTGAAGGGCATTCTGGTCAACATCTTCGGCGGCATCATGAAATGCGACATCATTGCCGAGGGCATCGTCGCTGCCGCCAAGGATGTGAACCTGTCGGTTCCGCTGGTCGTTCGCCTGGAAGGCACGAACGTCCAGCAGGGCAAGGACATTCTGGCGCAGTCTGGCTTGGCCATCGTCCCGGCGGACGATCTGGGCGACGCGGCCAAGAAGATCGTGGCGGAAGTGAGGAAGGCAGCCTGATCGGCTCTTTCGCCTGAACGATACACCAAAGGGTGCGGGTGGTCCGGAAACGGGCTGCCCGCGCCCATGTTCCCATTTGGGGATCTGGCGTTGATAAGGAGGATGTAAGATGAAGATCCTTGTGCCCGTGAAGCGGGTTATCGATTACAATGTGAAGCCACGAGTGAAGGCGGATGGGACGGGCGTCGACCTGGCGAACGTCAAGATGAGCATGAACCCGTTCGACGAGATCGCGGTTGAGGAAGCGATCCGCCTGAAGGAAAAGGGCGTGGCGACCGAGGTCGTGGCGGTGTCGATCGGGGTGGCCAAGGCGCAGGAGACGCTGCGTACCGCGCTGGCGATGGGTGCGGACCGGGCCATCCTGATCCAGACCGACGACGAGGTCGAACCGCTGGGCGTCGCAAAGTTGCTTGCCAAGGTTCAGGAAGAGGAAGGCGCTGGCCTCATCATTCTGGGCAAGCAGGCGATCGATGATGACAGCAACCAGACCGGCCAGATGCTCGCCGCGCTGCTGAACCTGCCGCAGGGCACCTTCGCATCCAAGGTCGAGGTCGAGGGCGACAAGGTCAGCGTCACGCGCGAAGTCGATGGCGGTCTGGAGACGGTGAAGCTCAACGTTCCGGCGATCGTCACCACCGACCTGCGCCTCAACGAACCGCGCTATGCCTCGCTGCCCAACATCATGAAGGCGAAGAGCAAGCCGCTCGCGACCAAGACCCCTGCCGATTATGGCGTGGACATCGGCGCCCGGCTGGAAACGCTCAAGGTCACCGAACCGCCCAAGCGCACCGCCGGCGTCAAGGTTGCCGATGTCGATGAACTGGTCGCGAAGCTCAAGGCTCTGGGAGTTGCCGCATGAAGACGCTTGTCTGGGTTGAACATGAGGGCGGCGCCGTCAAGGACGCGACCCTTTCCGCCGTCACCGCTGCCGCGAAGCTGGGTGAAGTGCATCTGCTGGTTGCCGGTTCGGGCGTTGCCGCCGTCGCAGACGACGCCGCCAAGATCGCGGGCGTGGGCAAGGTCCATGTCGCCGATGACGCGGCCTTCGGCCATGCGCTGCCGGAGAATGTCGCGCCGCTGATCGTCGCGTTGATGGATAGCCATGATGCGTTCGTCGCCCCGGCCACCAGCAACGGCAAGAATATCGCGCCGCGCGTCGCGGCTCTGCTCGACGTGATGCAGATCAGCGACATCCTGTCGGTGGAGAGCGAGGACACGTTCACCCGTCCCATCTATGCCGGCAACGCGATCGCGACGGTCAAAAGCAAGGATGCCAAGAAGGTCATCACCGTGCGCGGCACGGCCTTCGAGAAGGCGGCCAGGGACGGCGGTTCGGGCGCGGTGGAAGCCGTGGCTTCGACCGGGGACAAGGGCCTTTCCGCCTTTGTCGGCGCTGAAATCGCCAAGCTGGAGCGCCCGGAACTGACCTCGGCGAAGATCATCGTATCGGGCGGCCGCGCGCTCAAGGACGGCGAGACGTTCGAGGCGACCATCTTCCCGCTCGCCGACAAGCTGGGCGCGGCCGTGGGTGCGTCGCGTGCCGCTGTCGACGCGGGCTATGTCCCCAATGATTATCAGGTCGGCCAGACCGGCAAGATCGTCGCACCGGAAGTCTATATCGCGGTCGGCATTTCCGGCGCTATCCAGCATCTGGCCGGGATGAAGGACAGCAAGACCATCATCGCCATCAACAAGGACGAGGATGCCCCGATCTTCCAGGTGGCCGACATCGGCCTGGTCGGCGATCTGTTCAAGATCGTGCCGGAGCTTACCGAGAAGCTGTAATCCAGCGCCATGCAGTCGGAAAGGGCGTGGAGAGTGATCTCTCCACGCCCTTTTTCATTGCCTGCTTTCCGCCGCGTCTTTCGGGCGGTCAGATAGTCATCTGACCTGAACATGCTGCTATTCGCAGTTGATGTCGTTCTTGTCGATGGCCCGGCCCGCCAGTGCGCCGCCGCCGGCGCCGAGAATGGTGCCGAGCGTCTTGGAGCCGCCGGGGGCGATGATGTTGCCGAGCACGCCGCCGGCGATGGCGCCGACTATGGTGCCGGTGGTGCCGTCGTCGCGCTTGCAATAATAGCGACCGTCGCGGTCGCGGTAGATGGTGTCGTTGTCGCCGAGGCGGCGACGCTCGTAGCGGGGCGGGCCGCGGCGGTCGCTGGGGCGGTCATAGCCGTAGCCGCCACCATAATTGTCCGAGGTACAGGCGCCGAGCGGCAGCATCGCAAGGATGGCGGCGGCCAATAAGGGCTTGTGCATGATGGTCTCTCCTGTGTCGCCCTGTCGCAGGATCAACCCCGGAACGGAGCGATGGTTGCGTCGGGCGATTGTCGCGGCGGCAGAGGGAATGCCGCCCGCCGAGGCCGTGAGAGGGGGGAAGAGCGGCGTCGGGCGGGCGGCGACCGGCGGCGAGCGGGGGGATGTGCCGCCGGGAGGGGGAAGAGACGTCAGTTGGGCAGGGGACGGGTCGGGCTGGTGGCCGGCGAGACGACCGGGCCGGTCGGCGTCGCGGGGGCGGCGCTCTGGTCGGCGAGATTGGCCCTGGCGTCGTTATAGCGGGTGACGAGATCATTCTTGAACTCGGTCAGCTTGCCTTCGTCATAGAGTTTCTTGCCGACATAGCCGGCGATGGCGCCGAAGATCAGGGTGCGGATCATGGGGGTGCTCCTTGTTTTGGGGTTTGGAGCGATAACCGGCGGGGCGGCGGCGAGTTCCCCGAAATTCGAGCCGCGCGTCGGGACGCCCTCAGGCGTCGGCGACGGGGAGGTGTTCGCCCTGTTCGCGGCGGGCGCGGTTGGCGTCGCCCAGATCCTGGCGGCGGGCCATGGCGAGGAAGGCGGCTTCGGAGCGCAGGCAGCGGTCGCGGACATTGTCCAGCGTGGCGGAGTCGGCTTCGCCGCGGGCCTTGGCGGCGAGGGCGCGATAATCGGGATTGGCCATGGTGCGCTCCTGTAAGGGGAAAGAGGGAGCAGATGGCGCCGGGCCGGGCGACGCGCGATCGCGCCACCCGGCCCGAAACCGGGCCGATTTATTCGGCGTGCGAGATGTTCACGGCCGCCATCTTGCCGCGACGGTCCTGCTCCAGATCATAGGAGACGCGGTCCTTTTCGCGCAGCGTGGCGAGGCCAGCGCGCTCGACGGCGGTGATGTGGACGAACGCGTCCGGGCTGCCGTCATCGGGGGCGATGAAGCCATAGCCCTTGTCGGCGTTGAAGAATTTGACGGTTCCGACGATGCTCATGGAATATTCCTTCTTTCAATGCGACGCATCCCGCGTGGACGCGCCGGGTTGCTAGAGGGGCAGGGAAAGAAGGATATAGGGAGCCGCAAAGCGCCGAAGACCGTCGATTTGCGACTATAGCCCAACCCATATAGGGCATCCCGGCCGAAATAGCAAATCGGCGGCCAGACGGGCGGGCGACAGGCGCATGGCGGGGGCAACAGGCGTGCGGGCCGACGGGGCGGGGCGATCAGCCGGGACGCGCCTGCGCCGCCGCGCCCGTCGCCGCCGCCGTGCCGCCGCCCTGGGCGAAGCCGAAATAGGCGTCGCGGGCGCGGGCCGCGGCCTCCGCATAGGGGCGGTGCTCCTCCTCGTCGCGCAGGGCCAGGGCTTCCTCCTCCTGTGGCGTCAGGTCGCGCTCATAATCGTCGGGATCGTAAAGTTCGTCGCTTTCCTCTCCGTCGAAGCCGGGCGGGGCGGGATAGTCGGTGCGCCAGACCTCCCGATCGTCATCCCACCAGATACCGCGCAGCCGGGCGGCGGCTTCCTCGGGCGGAAGGGTCATGAGCCGGACCGGCGGGGTGCGAAGTTCACACCGTTCCTGCATATCGGAAATCTGCGGTTTCTGGCCCCCGCGCAGGGCGAGGCGGGCGGCGATGAAGAGGGCCACCGAGGCGGCGGGGGAGAGGGCGGTCGCGGCCTCTTCGGCGACCGGATCGGGCGTGTCGGGCATGGCGCCGTCGAGCATCCGGGCGTCGTCCATATGGCGGGCGCTGGGTTCGGCGCCGGGGCGGGGCAGGTCGAGGCGGTCGGCTTCGTCGCGCGCCGCCTCTTCCGGGCAGATCAGGTCGAGAAAGGCGACGAAATCCTGCGCGACGACGCGGGCGAGCGCGGCGTCGGACCCTTCGGGCGGGGAATCCGCCATGCGATCCAGCCGCGACAGCATCGACATGGCGAGCCGGTTGTCGTGGCGGTGGCGGGTGACTTCGAAATTATCCTCGTCGCGGCGGATCGTGTCGGTGCAGCCGGTGATGGCGCGGGCGAGCAGATCATCGGCGAGGCGCGCGCGGGCGATGAGGATGGCCGCGTCCCAGCCGAGGCGAAAGGCCGCGCCGTCGCGGCGGATGCGCAGGGCATAGGCCGAGCGGGCGGTGATGCGGACGGATTCGCAGGCGAGGCGGACGACGCCGCTGGACGCCAGGGTTTCGAGGAAACGGCGCTGGCGCGCGGGCGACCAGCCATCCTCGCGGATCTGCGGCGCGGCGGTGGGGAGGGGCGGGAATTGCACGGTCATGGCAAGGCTCCTGCATGAAGAATGAGGCTTGCCGGGAGGGTAGGCAGATCAGGGGCGTGTAGGACAGCAAATAGGATTTTGGGGAGGAAGGTGGCGGTTTACCAGTTGCCCCCGGCGTCCTTGATGGCTTTCAGCAGCGCCTTTTTGGAGGCGGTGCGGCGCGTTCCGCTGTTGCGGGGCATGATCGCGGCATCGCCCAGCGCCTCGCGGCCGCGCGCGAGGTCGCGCCCAAACTCTTCGAGCGAAATGGCCGGTCGGCTAGATTTGTAGGTCCGAAACGCCAAAATCGTTTCCCGTTTCTTCGCGGATGCGCCTTTCCATATAATGGAGGTCGAGGTCTTTCGAAAGTCCGAAGAGAATACGCGCCTGTTCCAGCATTTCGGGCGCGGAGCCGGAGGCATATTGGCCCATGCGGTCGGCTATCAGGTCTTCGGGAGCGATCGTCAGGAACTGAGCGCCGTTGGCGGCATCGAAAAGGCGTACCCGGTCGAGATCGGCCAAGCCATCGAGCAGGGTCGAGCCGACCACTTAGAAGCCCAATTGCAGGTCCGGGTGTATCCAGCCGCGCGTCAGCGTTCCGGGTCCAGAGGGGCGAACGAAGCCATGAGCGCGGAGGGCGGCCTCAAAGGCGTCCTGTCGAGCAATCACATCGAAATCGCCTGTCGCGAGAGCGCTGCCTGAATAGAGTTCGGCGGCCGCGCCACCTACGAGGATCGGTGGGCGAATGCCTTGCGCGTCCATATGCTCGCTGACTGTGGCGAAGATTTCGAGCGCGGCGGCAAATTCGGGGCGGTAGCCGCTCATGGAAACGAGCTAATTATTTCCGTGCTTCTCTGTAATCGCGCGCAGTTCCGCCATGACCTGATCGTGCGGGATGCTGGGCCGGGGATCGGCCAAGGACGCCTTGATTTCGGAGCGGAGCCAAGCGTCATAAGCCTCGGCTTCCTCGGTCGTCGCGAACTCGGACTCGATGGGGGTGAGTTGGCTCATCTGCGCAAAATTACCAAGAAAAGAGCTCTCTGCAAATAAGAGTTTTCAGGCCATCAAGATAAGCAAAATTTCTATGTGCTCGCGGCGCGCGCTAACCGATCATAGATAATTTTCTGATACAGTCCTTCTGCAAAGGCGATATACCCTGACTTTGCAATTCCGCCATGTATATCTTCAACAAGAAGCCAAGCTCGCACAGATTGACCCCAATAAGTATTGATCAACGCACGATCTTCTTCCGGTAGAGAAGATATTTCTAACGACTCAAAAACAACTATTCTTGTACCACTGGCGGCAATTTCAGATTTATTTTCAAAATCTTTTAAGCTTAACTTGATATCTATATAATTTCCTTCGCCAATCAAAACTCTCAAAAGGGCTGGAACTTTGATTGCGGTGTTGGTTCTGCCAGAATTGATAAGAGATGCCGAGACTGTAAAGAGAGAATTCTTCCGTATCAACTCTTGCTGCACGATTTCAATTCGGCGTTCTGCGATAGGCAGATTTGTCTGAAGATCAGCGTACGACTTTTCAGCAGTTTCAAGACGTTTTTCATAAGCTTTGATCAGATCGCTCGCAACTGTCTCCAAGTTAGAAGGATCGAACTCCACCTCGGGTGATAAGGGGGCATTCCAACTGTCGACCTGATACCTTGTAAGAGCGGTCGGGTTGACAGCTCTAAGCTGCTCAACAGATCTTTTTCGATCCTCGATTTGAGCAGGTAAATCCCTAAGTCTTTGTTTTGCTAACTCAAGAAGATTCTGGAGATTATCAATTGTTTCTCCAGAATTTTTCCCCGTCCGCCCAAATAGCTCTGGTTCTCCAAAGTAAGAGTAATTTCTTCTTTTTTCTCCGTAGAGAACCTTCAATTCCGCATCATCATGAATTGCGATCGTTGTTGAGTCGCTGAGTACGCGCTTGATTGAACTGATTTCTATCGCGAGCTTCGGGGTGTTGATGTAGTAATTTTGCCAGATTGGAACACCGAAAGCGACAAGAAGCCCAATTCCAGCAGAAATTACCGGGACGATTGCCGGATTTAAGCCGCCGACGAACGCTAAAACCCAACCTCCCAACAAGCCAGCAGCAAAAGCAGTAGGATAATAAAGCAGTCGGACGGTCTTTCTGGAAATTCGACGTTGCATTTTCGGCCCCCACCGATTGATTAGGCTGCGGCAATAAGAGGTTTCATCGTTGATATTTAATTAATCGCGTATCTCACTATCACTCCGCCGCCACAGCTTCCAACCCCAGCAACGGCGCGAGATAGCGCCCGGTAAAGCTCCGGGCGTTCTTCGCGACCTTTTCCGGCGTGCCTTCGGCGACGACTTCGCCGCCCTTGACGCCACCCTCTGGGCCCATGTCGATGATCCAATCCGCCGTCTTGATGACGTCCAGATTATGCTCGATCACGACCACGCTGTTGCCCTGGTCGACCAGGGCGTGGAGGACTTCGAGGAGTTTGCGGACGTCCTCGAAGTGGAGGCCGGTGGTGGGCTCGTCCAATATGTAGAGGGTGTTGCCGGTGGCTCTGCGGGAGAGTTCCTTGGCGAGCTTGACGCGCTGGGCTTCGCCGCCGGACAGGGTGGTGGCCTGCTGGCCGACCTTGATATAGCCAAGGCCGACTTCCGCGAGCATCGCCATCTTGTCGCGGATCGGCGGGACGGCCTTGAAGAATTCGACGGCATCCTCGACCGTCATGTCGAGCACGTCGGCGATCGACTTGCCCTTGAACTTCACCTCCAGCGTCTCGCGATTGTAGCGGGCGCCGTGGCAGACATCGCAGGTGACATAGACGTCGGGGAGGAAGTGCATCTCGATCTTGATGAGGCCGTCGCCGGTGCAGGCTTCGCAGCGGCCGCCCTTGACGTTGAAGCTGAAACGGCCGGGCTTGTAGCCGCGCGCCTGGGCTTCGGGCAGGCCCGCGAACCAGTCGCGGATATTGGTGAAGGCGCCGGTATAGGTGGCCGGGTTGGAGCGCGGGGTGCGGCCGATGGGCGACTGGTCGATGTCGATCACCTTGTCGCAATGGTCGAGGCCGGTGATCTTGTCATGCGGGCCGGCAACGATGCGGGCGCCGTTGAGGGCGCGGGCCGACGCGGCGTAGAGCGTGTCGATGGTGAAGCTGGACTTGCCCGATCCCGATACGCCGGTGATGCAGGTGAAGGTGCCGAGCGGGATCGAGGCGGTGACGCCGGTCAGGTTGTTGGCGCGGGCATTGTGGACGGTGAGCTTCTTGCCCGACCCCTTGCGGCGCTTCATCGGCACGTCGATGCGGCGGGTGCCGTTCAGATAGTCGGCGGTCAGGCTGTCCCTGTGGGCGAGCAGTTCGGGCAGGGTGCCCTGCGCGACGATGGTGCCGCCATGGACGCCCGCGCCCGGCCCCATGTCGACGATATAGTCGGCGGCGCGGATCGCATCCTCGTCATGCTCCACGACGATGACGCTGTTGCCGAGGTCGCGCAGGCGCTTGAGGGTCACGAGCAGCCGGTCATTGTCGCGCTGGTGCAGGCCGATCGAGGGTTCGTCGAGGACGTAGAGGACGCCCGACAGGCCGCTGCCGATCTGGGAGGCGAGGCGGATGCGCTGGGACTCGCCGCCCGACAGGGTTCCGCTGGTGCGGTCGAGATTGAGATAGTCGAGGCCGACATTGTTGAGGAAGCCGAGGCGCTCCACGATTTCCTTGAGGATGGCGCGGGCGATCTGGTTCTGCTGGTCGTTGAGATGGTCGGGGAGGGCGGAGAAGAAGGCGAGCGCGTCCACCACCGATCGGCGGGTGGAGAGGCTGATGTCCTCGCCCGCGATCTTGACGGCCAGCGCCTCGGGCTTGAGGCGGGCGCCGTGGCAGGTCTCGCACGGCATGGCGGTCTGGTACTTGGCCAGCTCCTCGCGCATCCAGGCGCTGTCGGTCTGGAGCAGGCGGCGGTTGAGGTTGCCGATGACGCCCTCGAACGCTTTCTTGACCTCGTAGCTTTTCTTGCCGTCCTGGAAGCGCAGGGTGACGGGCTTGCCGCCGGTGCCGTGGAGGATGATGAGCTTCACCTCGCCGGGGAGGTCGGCCCAGGGGGTGTCGAGGGAGAAGCCGAACTCGCGGGCGAGGGAGCCGAGCACCTGCATATAATAGGGGCTGGGCGGGTTGGACTTGGCCCAGGGGACCACGGCGCCCTTCTTGATCGAGAGGGCTTCGTTGGGGACGACGAGTTCGGGGTCGAACTCCTGCCGTTCGCCAAGGCCATCGCAGGCCGGGCAGGCGCCCAAGGGGGCGTTGAAGGAGAAGAGGCGCGGCTCGATCTCGGGGATGGTGAAGCCGCTGACCGGGCAGGCGAATTTTTCGGAGAAGACGATGCGGTTGGCGGGGATGCCGGCGCCCTTCATCTTCTTGTCGGCGGACTGGACTTCATCCTCGCGGCCCGGCACGACGCCGTCGGCGAGGTCGACATAGGCGAGGCCGTCGGCGAGTTTCAGCGCCTGCTCGAAACTGTCGGCGAGACGCGTGCCCATGTCCGGCCCCACGGCGAGGCGGTCGACCACGACTTCGATGTCATGCTTGTATTTCTTGTCGAGGGCGGGGGCGTCCTCGATCAGGACCATCTCGCCGTCGATGCGGACGCGGGTGTAGCCCGCCTTCTGCCACTCGGCCAGTTCCTTGCGATACTCCCCCTTGCGGCCGCGCACGACCGGGGCGAGCAGGTAGAAGCGGGTGCCCTCCGGCAGGAGCATCACGCGGTCGACCATCTGGCTGACGGTCTGGGCGCTGATCGGGAGGCCTGTCGCGGGCGAGTAGGGGATGCCGACGCGCGCCCAGAGGAGGCGCATATAGTCGTAGATCTCCGTGACGGTCGCCACCGTCGAGCGCGGGTTGCGGCTGGTGGTCTTCTGCTCGATGCTGATCGCGGGGGACAGGCCTTCGATATGCTCGACATCGGGCTTCTGCATCATCTCCAGAAACTGGCGCGCATAGGCGGAGAGCGACTCCACATAGCGGCGCTGCCCCTCCGCATAGATGGTGTCGAAGGCGAGGGAGGATTTGCCCGAGCCGGACAGGCCGGTGATGACGATCAGGGAATCGCGGGGCAGGTCGACGTCGACGCCCTTGAGGTTGTGCTCGCGAGCGCCGCGGACGCTGATGTGGGTGAGGCTCATGGGGCGTGTTGTTCCAGATTTGTTCTGATCGGGCAAGCGCTGGCGCGCGGACTGGGGGCAAAATAGGGATTTGGGCGCAGAAGGGAAAGGCGAGGCTGCCAAATGCTTTTTTCGGCGCGCCAAGGAGGGAGCCTGGATGCCGCGGCAGCCCTGACGCCCAGGCAATGGAGCGGCAGGGCGCGCGCGAGGAGGTGGGCGCTGCCGCGCGCCTTCGCCCAGATATGAAGCGACGGCGCGCGCCCGCCTGACTGATGTCGTTCGTCGGCAGCGACCGGCGGTTCGTCCGCCGCTGACGCCGCCCGGCGACCGGCGGATGACGGTCATCGAACCGCGATTTGCCCTTCCTGCCGTAGCGTTATCATGGCGGCGTTAAGGGACGGTTCAGCGCCAGTAGCGTCGTCTCTTCCACATCAGTTCATCCCGATCCGGAGTGCCCGACAGCATCTGGATACGCCCCCGGCCTTCCCTTGCGCCGGGGGCGTTTTCATTCGTCCCCGACCGTTGCGATTCGCTCTTTCCGTTACGGTTCATGTCGTTTGCCGGGCGGCGCATGTCGTTCGTCGCGCCGTTCGTCCCCCGTCCCTGTGTCATTGGTCGAAGCCGGCGTCGTTGGCCGACGATGGTCGCATCCGGTCGAACCGGACGCGCACCGGCGGGGGACTGCGCCTACACAGGATGGGCGAGCGGGACAGGAGCCGACCCCGAAAACCTCCGGCTCCCCCGCTCGCAACACCGGCGCCGCGACGCCCCCCAAGAGGCGGCCCGGTCAAACCAGTTTGTGAGGAGATATGCCCATGTTCCGTTCGTCCAAGATCGCCGCCGCTTTCGCCACCGTCACCCTGATCGCCACCGCCGGTGCGGCTTCCGCCGAACCCTTCGAATCCAATGGCCGCAGCGCCGAAGTCTATCATGGCGACCTGAACCTGGCGAAGGCCGACCACCAGAAGCAGCTGCGCAGCCGGATCTCCCGCGCCGCGTCGCGGGTGTGCGCGACGACGGACCTGGCGGCGATGACCGCCTGCCGCAGCAAGGCGATCGCCCATGTCTCGGTGCCGGTGAACGCCGCCATCGCCCGCGCCGAAACCGGCGAACGCTATGCCGATGCAGGCAAGGAGGTTCGCGCCCTCACCGGCAACTGAGCGCCGGCGCGCGCGCCTGTCGGAAACGAAACGGCCCGGAGATGATCCGGGCCGTTTTCGCATGTGGCGCAGCGGCGGTCGGGCCGGATCAGCGCGGCCCGGTGAGGATGGGATGGGCGAGGCGCAGTTCGTCGCTCAGCCGTTCGATCGTCTCGACCTCCACGGCCGAGCCGATCGGATCGAGGGTCCAGTTGCAATGCGGATGGGTGGCGCGATCATAGAGCCGCACCGGCCCCAGCAATCGGCGCCACTTGTGTTTCTGGCCGCCATGATCGCGCAGCAGCCGGGCGACGAGCAGGTCGGTCATCTGGTCGGCGGTCATGCGCGTGCCTTGCCCTCTATTTGCGGCGGTATCGGAAATACCAGACTTCGTGGCCGATGCGCCGGGCCTTCGCTTCGTAGCGGGTTTCGGGCCAGCCGCCGGGGCGGTTCTGGAAATCCTTCGGCTCGCTGGCCAGCCAGTCGAAATCGGGATGGCCGTTCATCACCATCAGCGCCCAGCGCAGATAGACCGGATGGTCGGTGCCGAAGCGGAATTCGCCGCCGGGCTTGAGCTTGCGGGCGATCATCGCGACCGGGCCGGGGTTCATCATCCGACGCTTGGCGTGGCGCGCCTTGGGCCAGGGATCGGGATGGAGGAGATAGACGAAGCTGAGGGCGCCGTCGGGGATGCGGGCAAGCACGTCGAGCGCATCGCCCATGTGCAGGCGCACATTGCCCAGCGCCTGGTCGCGGACATGGCCGAGCGCCTGGACCACGCCGTTGAGGAAAGGCTCGCACCCGATGAAGCCATGGTCGGGCAGCAGGTCGGCGCGCCAGGCCATATGTTCGCCGCCGCCGAAGCCGATTTCGAAATGGAGCGGGCGGTCATAACCAAACAGGTTCGCGGCGGTCACTTCGCCCTCCGCCGGGACGGACAGGGCGGGGAGCAGCGTGTCGACCAGCTCCTGCTGGCCCTTGCGGAGCTTTGGCCCCGACTGGCGCCCATAGAGGCGGTTGAGGGTCGTGGGGTCGCCGGATTTATGCGCAGTCATGGGGCGCGCGCTTAGCCGGGGGAACGGCGCGGGGCAAGCAGGACGATGTCAGATGCCGAGCAGCGGCCAGAGGATGATGAGCAGCCCGACCAGGCTGGCGAAGAACATGATCGTGCGGACGACCGGGATGCCGAGGCCGTAGAGCGGCAGATAGACGATGCGCGCACCCAGCCAGATCCAGCCGCCCAGCGCGGTCCACTCGCTGGTCCTGCCCGCCACCACGACCCCGATCAAGGCGACGATGGCGATGGGCAGTGTTTCCATATAATTGGCCTGGGCACGGGAGAGGCGGCCGCCGAGGGGATTGAGCTGGGGCAGCCGTTCGTCGCGGGCGCCCATATTCCATTTGGCGCCATATTGCTTCGTCTTCACATGGGCGGCGGCGAAGATGTGGACGAGGAGCAGGATCATGCCCCAGGCCAGGATCGTGAGTTCGACGGGCATGGTGATGTCCTTCCCTTTTTCCGCCTCTTAGCAAATCCGGATCGCGCAGGACAGAGCAAGCCCGCGGTTCGTGAGCATGTCGGGGCTGCGCCCGAAGCGAATGGGGAGGGACTTACAGGGTCAGGCCCACCCGTCCGATCAAGGTTGCCCCGGCATGGGTATTGCCGGTGGCGGCGATGTCCGTGTCGGCGTAGCGCAGGCCCGCGGACCAGCGGCCGCGATACCAGTCGAGCGCGACGCCATGGTCCCAATAGCCGCCATCGGGCCGCAGGCGCGCGGCGCGGAGGGGGCTGCGAACGTCGCCCGATGACCGGCCGAGATGGCCGGACAGGGTAAGCGGGGTGCCCGGGATGCCGATGGCGGCGCTGGTCGAGAGATAGAGATTGTCGCCGCCGATCGCCGATTGGCGCGGGGCATAGCGGGCGCCGAGATCGACGCTGGCCGGGCCGAGGGTGAAGCCAGCGATCGCGCCGACTTCGCCATAGCCCTGGTCGGACGCACCGGGGAAGAGATGGTAGCGCCCCTCGGCCGTCAGGCGGAAGCCCCCCAGTTGCCGGGCATAGCTGGCGCCCAGGTCGATGGCCGCGTCGGCGCCGCCATGACGCGCGCTGCCCCAAAGGCTGGTCGCCGTGCCGTCGAGGCTGAGGCCGTCTGCGACCGGGAGGGACAGGGTGCCGCGCAGCACCGGATCGCCGCCGCTCCAGCCGAGGCCGCGGCGGCGATCTTCGCTGACGACTTCGAGCGTGACGGTCGGGCCGGCGGCATCCTGGGCGGCGGCCGGAACGGCATGGCCGGCGAGCAGCAGCGCCCCCAGCCATGCCTTGCGGCGGATGCGATCAGTTGGAGGCAAGCGCGCGCGCCGAGTCCAGTTCAGCCAGCAGCGGACCGCGATCCGCCTGCGCGACCGCGACCAGATGCGCCCGGATCGCGTCCTGATGCCGGGCGAGGTCGCGCGCGCCCGGCTGGCGGCCCGGCGCGCAGGCGCCGGCTTCGCTGCCCGAGAAGCGCTGGTCGGTGGCAATGGTGCGGGCCAGCGCGGGGCCGTGGTCCAGCCTGCGGTCGACCATGATGGTCGCGGTCCATTGGCAGCGCTGCGCGTCCATGCGGTTGGGGGTGCGGGCGCCGACCGTCTTGCTGTGGATGTCCGCGCGGGCAGTGTAGGTGGCGCCGAGTTGCTGGCCGTGATGCTCCAGGGAAACGCTGTGGGTCGCTGCTGCGGCCACGAGCGCGATAAGCAAACTCATGTCTTTCTCCTGCTGTGACGCCGCACTTTGCCGTGCGGTCGTCGGGGAAGGATCTAGATTTGCCCTGTTGCTGCTTGTTTGCTGCATGATGAGAAAAGGCGACATGCGGGTGGGGACGTGGATCGAGGAAGCGTGACCCTGGGTCAGGCCCAGGGTGACGCGCAGCGGGACGGGATCGGGGCGGTGCCTCAGCCCGCCGCCTTGGCGAGGCCCTTCGACAATTGCAGCGCGCCGTTCAGGCGGGCCTGCGGGTCGGCCCAGGCGCGCTCGACCACGATCTTGCTGTCCGGGCGCAGGCGGGCGACGCCGTTCAGTTTCTGGATATAGGCGACGAGATTTTCGGGCCGGGGGAAGCGGTCTTCGAAGAAGCTGACCAGCGCGCCCTTCGGCCCGACGTCGATCTTGGCGATATTGGCAGTCATGCAATTCTGCTTGATCTCGATGATCTTGAGCAGGTTTTGCGTGGGCAGCGGCAGCTTGCCGAAACGGTCGATCAGTTCGGCGGCGAAGGATTCGAGGCCATTGCGGTCCTCCAGTTCGTTGATGCGGCGATAGAGACCCATGCGCAGGTCGAGGTCGGGCACATAATCGTCAGGGATGAGGATCGGCGCATCGACCGTGATCTGGGGGGAGAAGCTGTCGCGGCGCGTCTCCAGGCCGACGCCGCCGGCCTTGGCGTCCATGATCGCGTCTTCCAGCATCGACTGGTAGAGTTCGAAGCCGACTTCCTTGATATGGCCCGACTGTTCGTCGCCGACGAGATTGCCCGCGCCGCGAATGTCGAGATCATGGCTTGCCAGTTGGAAGCCTGCGCCGAGCGTGTCGAGGTCGGACAGAACCTTCAGGCGCTTTTCCGCCGTCTCCGTGATGATGCGGTTGGCGGGCGTGGTGAAATAGGCATAGGCGCGCGTCTTCGACCGCCCCACGCGGCCGCGCAGCTGGTAAAGCTGGGCCAGGCCGAAGCGGTCGGCGCGGTGGATGATGAGCGTGTTGGCGCTGGGGATGTCGAGGCCGGATTCGACGATAGTGGTCGACAGCAGCACGTCATAGCGCTTGTCGTAGAAGGCGGACATGCGTTCTTCGACGTCGGTCGCGCTCATCTGGCCATGGGCGACGATGGGCTTCACTTCGGGGACTTCCGTGCGGAGGAATTCCTCGATCTCCGTGAGGTCGGAGATGCGGGGGACGACGAAGAAGCTCTGGCCGCCGCGATAATGTTCGCGCAGTAATGCCTCGCGGATGACGACGCCGTCCCAGGGCATGACATAGGTACGGACGGCGAGGCGATCGACCGGCGGGGTCTGGATGACGGAGAGTTCGCGCAGGCCCGACATCGCCATTTGAAGCGTGCGCGGGATCGGCGTGGCGGTGAGCGTCAGGACATGGACGTCGGTCTTGAGGGACTTCAGCCTTTCCTTGTGGGTGACGCCGAAACGCTGTTCCTCGTCCACGATGACGAGGCCGAGGCGCTTGAACTCCAGTCCCTTGGCGAGCAGGGCGTGGGTGCCCACGACGATGTCGATCGTGCCGTCGGCCAGCCCCGCCTTGGTCGCCTTCGCCTCCTTGTCGGGGACGAGGCGGGAGAGGCGGCCGATATTGACGGGGAAGCCGCGGAAACGCTCCTCGAAATTCATATGATGCTGGCGTGCGAGCAGCGTGGTGGGGCAGATGACCACGACCTGCATCCCGGCCATCGCCGCGACGAAGGCGGCGCGCAGGGCAACCTCGGTCTTGCCGAAGCCGACATCGCCGCAGACGAGCCGGTCCATCGGCTTGCCCGCGCCCAGATCCTCCACCACGTCGCTGATCGCGCGGTCCTGATCGTCCGTCTCCTGATAGGGGAAGCGGTCGACGAAGGCGGGGTAGCCGGCGGCATCCGGCTCCGCCACGGTGGCGGCGCGCAGGGCGCGTTCGGCGGCGGTCTTGAGCAATTCACCCGCGATTTCGCGGATGCGCTCCTTCATCTTGGCCTTGCGCCGCTGCCAGGCTTCGCCGCCCAGCTTGTCGAGGCTGACGCCCTCATTCTCGCTGCCATAGCGGGAGAGGACTTCGAGATTTTCGACCGGGACGTAGAGCTTGTCGCCCCCGGCATAGGTCAGCGCGACGCAATCATGCGGGGCTTTGGCCACCGGGATCTGCGTCAGCCCTTCATAGCGGCCGATGCCGTGATCCATATGGACGACGAGGTCGCCTGGCGAGAGGGTGGCCAGTTCCTGGAGGAAGGCGTCGGCGCTCTTCTTGCGCTTGGCGCGGCGGACGAGGCGGTCGCCCAGCATGTCCTGTTCGGTGAGGACGGCGACATCGGGCGCGGTGAAGCCATGGTCGAGGCCCAGGACCATGAGCGTGACGCTGCCATTGGCGGCGATGCCCAGCGCTTCCTGCCAATTGTCGGCGGCGGCGAGGCGGGCGACGCCATGGTCGGCGAGCAGGCCCGACAGGCGCTCGCGCGCGCCGACCGAGTAGCTGGCGATGACGACCTTTTTCTTTTGGCGGCGCAGGCTGTCGATATGCTTGCCGACCGCTTCGTAGATATTCGTGTTCTGCGCGCGTTCGGGGGCGAAATCGCGCGGGCCGTCCACCGCGAAGTCGAGCACGCTCGCGCTTTCCGGCTCATGGAAGGGCGTGGTGCCGTGCATCGGCAGCTTGGCGACGGCGGCGTCCCATTCGGCGGCGTCGAGATAGAGGGCGTCGGGCTTGAGGGGACGGTAGGAGCCGGGGTCGGACGACTTCGCCTGGACCCGGTTGGCGTGATAGTCGCGGATCGCCTCGAACCGGCTTTCCGCCGCGCCGGCGACGCCGGGGTCGCGGATCAGGACCGCATCGTCGCCCAGATGGTCGGCCAGCGGGACCAGCTTTTCCTCGAACAGGGGCAGCCAATGTTCCATGCCCGCCAGGCGGCGGCCGTCGCTGACCGCCTGATAGAGCGGGTCGCCGGTGGCGGTGGCGCCGAAGGTTTCGCGATAGCGGCCGCGGAAGCGCTTGATCGTGTCTTCGTCCAGCAGCGCTTCGGACGCGGGGAGCAGGGTGAAGCCGTCGACATTGTCGATCGTGCGCTGGTCGGACGGATCGAACCGGCGGACCGTCTCGATCTCGTCGCCGAAGAAATCGAGGCGGAGGGGATAGTCCTCGCCGCCGGGGAACAGGTCCACGATGCCGCCGCGAATGGCATATTCACCCCGGTCGTGGACCGTGTCGGTGCGGACATAGCCGTTCGCCTGGAGCATCTCCGCCAGCTTCTGGATCGCGATGCGTTCCTTGGGCGCGAGTTTGGCGACCAGCTGGCGGACGCGGAAGGGGGTGAGGGTGCGCTGGGTCATGGCGGCCAGCGTGGTGACGACCAGTTGCGGCCCTTTGGGCCTGGCTTGCAGCGCGTAGAGGCCCGCGAGGCGGGCGGAGGCGGCGCGCAGCGACGGGCTGGCCCGGTCATAGGGCAGGCAGTCCCAGGCGGGAATTTCGACGATCTCGATCTCCGGCGCGAAATAATGCGCCGTGTCCGCGACCGCGCGCATCAGCTGCTCGTCGGACGCGATGAAGACGGCGCGCCCCCCCGCAGCCCCGGCGGCGCGGGCGATGTCGGCCAGCAGCCAGGGCTGGAACCCGGCGGGGACGCCGGAAAGGGTGAGGGGCGCCTTGGCCTTCAGGATTGTCTGGAGATCGGTCATCGTATTTTCGTCATTCCCGCGAAGGCGGGAGTCGCTCTCCCGGCCTGTCGCCTAATTGATCCGTCAGGAGATGGAGCCCCGCCTGCGCGGGGATGACGCTGCTAGACGATCTTCACGAAATCGAGTTTCAGGAACCTGTCCATCATCGGGCCTTTCCATTCGTCCGGCACGGGGATGGTGCCGAGCGCCCAGCCGATGATGTCCGCGTCCTGCTCCTCCATGAAGCGTTCGAACCAGGCGATTTCCTCCGCATTCCATGTCGCATGATAACGGTCGAAGAAGCCGCCGACAGTATAGTCCGCCTCCCGCGTGCCGCGGTGCCAGGCCCGGAATTGGATGCGGCGCATCTGGGGATTGTCGTTCACAATTTGTTCCTCTAACGGGCATGGCGCAGCCCGCCGATCGGGTGTCGGAAGGACCGTCCCGGCAGACATGGGGTGACTGACCTTCCCCGAAAGGCTTTCGTCATTGCTTCGCTGCGCTCGCAATGACGTTCCCACAGGACCGATCAGGCGTTACAGCCAGCCAGATAGCCATGCGACCCGATATTCTCAATCCGCTCTTTGCCGAAATATCCCTGTTCAAGGGCATCGGCCCCGCGCTGGCCCGCCCGCTGGAGCGGCTGGGGCTTAGCCGCGCCGTCGATGTCGCCTTCCATATTCCGGTCAGCTGGGTGGACCGGCACCTGACCGACGCACTGGACATGGCGGACGCGGGGCGGGTGATCGGGACGATGCTGACCCCGGTCGATTATCGCGCCAGCGGCAGCGCGCGCGCGCCCTTCCGGGTGCAGGCGGTGGACGGTCGGGGCAATGGAGTCTCTCTCGTCTATTTCGGGAAGAACAGCGCCTGGCCGCGCAAGCTGTTGCCGCTCAACGAACCCAAATTCGTGTCGGGCAAGCTGGAGGCCTATGGCGATACGCTCCAGATGGTGCATCCCGACTATGTGTTGCCGCCCGAGGAGGCGGACACCGTGCCTGCGCGCGAATCGGTCTATGGGTTGTCGGAGGGGCTGACCAACAACCGGATGCGGGACATTGCGGCGCAGGCGCTGGCGCGGGCGCCCGACCTGCCCGAATGGATCGAGCCGAGCCTGCTGGCGCGCAAGGGCTGGCCGGCCTGGCGCGAGGCGCTGGGGCGGGTCCATGCCGATCCGTCGGACGCCAAGGCGCGCGAGCGGTTGGCCTATGACGAGATATTCGCGGGGCAGCTGGCGCTGATGCTGGTGCGGCAATCGTCGCGGCGGCGGCGCGGCGTGCCCATCGAGGGCGACGGGCGGCTGCGCGCGATGCTGAAGCTGCCCTTCGCGCCCACGGGCGCGCAGCGACGGGCGATCGGCGAGATCGAGGGCGACATGGCGCAGGCGACGCCGATGCTGCGGCTGCTGCAAGGCGATGTCGGGTCGGGCAAGACCTTGGTGGCGCTGATGGCGCTGCTGAACGCCGTCGAGGCCGGGATGCAGGGCGCGATGCTGGCCCCGACCGAAATATTGGCGCGGCAGCATTATGAGACGTTGCGGAAAATGGCGTCGGGCCTGCCCATCGAGATTGCGATCCTGACCGGGCGCGAGAAGGGCAAGGTGCGCGAGGCGACTTTGATGGGGCTGGCGGACGGGAGCATCGACATATTGGTCGGCACCCACGCCATCTTTCAGGAGGCGGTGCAATATAAGGCGCTGGGTCTGGCAGTGATCGACGAGCAGCATCGCTTCGGCGTTGCGCAGCGGATGATGCTGGCGAGCAAGGCGGAACGGTCGCCGCATTTGCTGGTGATGACGGCGACGCCGATTCCGCGCACGCTGACGCTGACCTATTATGGCGAAATGGACGTGTCGCGGCTGGACGAGATGCCGCCAGGGCGCCAGCCGATCCAGACATTGGTGATGGCCGCAAGCCGGCTGGACGAGGTGGTCGATGCGCTTGCACGCCATGTGGACGGCGGCGGGCAGGCCTATTGGGTGTGCCCGCTGGTCGAGGAAAGCGAGACGAGCGACCAGGCAGCGGCCGAGGCGAGGGCGGAGTCGCTGAAGCTGCGCTTTGGCGACCGGGTGGGGCTGGTCCATGGCAGGATGAAAGGGCCGGACAAGGATGCGGCGATGGAGGCCTTCGCGGCCAATCGCACGCAGATACTGGTCGCGACCACGGTGATCGAGGTCGGCGTGGACGTGCCCAACAGCAGCCTCATCATCATCGAGGGGGCGGATCGCTTTGGCCTCGCGCAGTTGCACCAGCTGCGCGGCCGGGTGGGACGCGGCGACAAGCCATCGGTCTGCCTGTTGCTGCGCGGCAATGGCCTGGGCGAGACGTCGCGCGCGCGGCTGGCGCTGATGCGCGAGACGAATGACGGCTTCCGCATCGCCGAGGAGGATCTGAAGCTGCGCGGCGCGGGCGAGGTGCTGGGCACGCGCCAGTCGGGCGAGGCGGAACTGAAGGTCGCGACGCCCGAGCATGTCGCGGCGCTGGTGGACAGCGCGCGGGACGACGCGCATCTGCTGATCGAGCGCGACGGCGGGCTGGACAGCGCGCGGGGACAGGGCGCGCGGATTTGTCTGTATCTGTTCGAGAAGGACGCGGCTGTGGGGTTGCTGAGGGGGGGGTGACCGACAGCGACCATTTGTTGCCGGTCGATAGGCTTCAATGGCTTCCTGATAGCGGACATCAAGCGATAAGGCTAAAACGGCGGAAGGAGACCACCATGCCGAACGTCGAAGTGTTTGAAAAAGATGAGATGACGCCGCTCTTTCAAGGCGATTTCTCTTTTTTGCCCCGGATAGGGGAATACATCTCCAAGGACGCGGGAGGGTATTTCAACTACTACAATGTGGTTGAGGTGTGGCACCGTGAAGAGGGCGAAACTGGCGTCTTTCGAGCGTGCATTCGTGTCGAAATAAACGACTAGGCCATAACCGAGGAGAGGCAGCAGACGACCAAAATCCGACGGTCCTCCGCGCTCCTCGCTTGCCCAGAAGCGGATCATCAGCCATGTTCGGGTCGTGGTTAAGCGCGCGATTTTCTTGGCTCCGATTTGCTTGTTTGCCGCGTCAGCATTGGCCGCGTGCAGCAATCACGAATTCCAAGACATCCCTGATGGGAATACCTCTGTTAAGGTCGATCTGAATTTCGGTGGCGATCAATGGACGGTTACCGTAAAAAACAAATATGGCAGCGCGTCGGATACTATGTTTTCTGTAAATGACAGCCAGAGATCAAATATTTACCTGACGCCATCAAGTCAACTGGTTGTCGTTGAAAAAGGTGGCGAAGACGTCTTCTTTCGTGTGCCAAATAACAGTGCACCGGTCGCCCTCAACGGTCCGCAGGTAAAATTCAGAGATCAAAATTCAAATTCATGGCAATATGTTGGCGTTATTAAGCACGGAGTCCTGACCCATGATGCCGAGTGCATCCCATTAATGGGTGAGGGGAAATCGCCTTATCGCAAGCGATTTCAGAGCCAACATTCTTGCTGATTTGGGTTGGAGCGTCTGCTTTCCACGCCCTATCATCGTAACTTGACCGTCCGCAATCCACCCCTTTCGTCATTCCCGCCACCCGAAGGCGGCCAAAGGCCAACGCGGGAACCCACTCCTGACCCGGCGTCAAGTGCAACGCCGAGGAGGTGGACCCCTTCCTCCGCGGGGATGACGGTGAGAATAGGGGCGGCTTAGTGCGCTTCTGGTCCCTCCCCAAAAACATCTCGCATCTGCGAAACAAAATCGGGTGTGGTCGCGTTGCCCTGTCCATGACCGATATCAGCTTGACCCACATCACGCCGATGGCGGTGATGTCGATCGTCATTTCGGTGGGCGTCGCCTTCCTGATCCACTGGGCGCTGTACTGGATCGCGTTGCGGGTCGCGAGACATTCCCGGATCGAGCCGGTGCTGTTGCCCGCCATCTTCCAGCCAACGCGCTGGCTGGTGGTGTTGCTGGCGCTGGGCGCGGGCCTCAAGTCCATCGAGCTGGGCGATCGGGTCGAGGATATATGGGCGATCGGGGCGCGAATGATCTTCGCGCTGTTGGTCGGCTGGCTGATTTTCCGCCTGATGCGCGCGGGCAAGGCGATGCTGGAGGCGCGCGCGGACATCAGTGTCGAGGATAATCTGAAGGCGCGGCGGCAGCGGACCAGGGTCGGCATCCTCTATCGCATCGCCCAGTGCATCGTCGGCTTCCTGGTGATCGCGATGATGTTGATCGCCATACCGGGCGTGCGGACCATCGGCGTCTCGCTGATGGCGTCGGCCGGCTTGGCGGCGCTGGCGGTGGGCGCGGCGGCGCAACCCGCGCTCAAGAACCTGATCGCGGGCATCCAGATGGCCTTTTCCGAACCGATCCGGCTGGACGATGTCGTCATCGTCGAAGGCGAATGGGGGCGGGTCGAGGAGATCAGGCTGACCTATGTCATCATCCGCATCTGGGATGACCGGCGGATGGTGGTGCCGGTGTCCTATTTCCTGGAAAAGCCCTTCCAGAACTGGACGACGAAGACATCCGACCTGCTGGGCACCGTGTTCCTCCATGTCGATTCGACCGCCGATGTCGAGCGTATCCGCGCGCGCTTCGTAGCGGCGGTGCAGGCCAACAGCCGCTGGGACGGGCGGGTCGCCATCTTGCAGGTGACGGACCATCGCGCCGATGCGCTGGAGTTGCGCGGGCTGCTGTCCGCGCGCAACGCGGGGATCGCCTTCGACCTGCGCTGCGAGGTGCGGGAGGCGATGCTGGCCTTTCTGCGCGACGAGATGCCCGAGGCGCTGGTGCGCGGCCGTCAGCGGGTGGAAGCGGGCGAGGGGCTGGCGGGCCTGGGCCTTACCAGGCCGTCTGACGCGGCGGGATGAGCGCCATCATCGTGTCGTAGAGGCGCGGCTTGACCGGCTCCAGAAATTCCATGCCGGCGCGGCCATCCTCCGCCCAGCGGATTTCGGCGGGATAGTCCTTGAGTACCGGCAGCCAGATCGTCACCCGTTCGCCGGTCAGCAATTCCCCGTCGCTGCGACACATCAGGCCATGTGCGGAAATATTGATGATGCGGACGCCATGGGTGCGGCCGCGCGCCGTGACGTGGCTTACCATGTCGACCAGGTCACGCTGCGCCCGACGCTGTTCCACCGAAGGATCGCGCGAGCGCAGGACATGGCCGAGATTGGCGAAGACCGAAGAGGACATGATGCCAGACTAGGCCTTCGGACATGGACGAGTTGCTACGAAAGAGCGTTAACGGCCGGGTAACGCCCTTCGTTTCGTCAGGCGACGACCAGCCCGTGCTTCTTTGCGCCGAAGCTCAATTTGTCGCCCGGCTTGAGAGTGATGGCCGGGTCGGTGACGACTTCGCCATTCACCTTGATTGCGCCCTCGGTCAGCTTGCGGCGCACTTCCTTGTTGGAGGTCGCGAAGCCGAGGCCAGTGGTGGCCTGCACCACGGTCAGCCCTTCTGCGCCGAGACTGACGGTCGGCAGGTTGGCGTCCGACGCGCCTTCCTCAAAGGTGCGGCGGGCGGTTTCGGCCGAAGCCGTCGCCGCGTCGAGGCCACGGCAGAGCGCCGTCGCTTCGTTCGCGAGGATCTTCTTCGCCTCGTTGATCTCCGCGCCTTCCAGTGCGGCGAGGCGGTTCACCTCGTCCATCGGCAGGTCGGTGAACAGGCGCAGGCGGTTGGCGACGTCGGCATCGGCGGTGTTCCGCCAGAATTGCCAATAGTCGTAATGCGACAACTGATCCTCGTTCAGCCAGACGGCGCCGCCCACGGTCTTGCCCATTTTCGTGCCGTCCGCATTGGTGAGCAGCGGCGTGGTGAGGCCGAACACCTGCGTGCCATCGACGCGGCGGGCGAGTTCGACGCCGTTGACGATATTGCCCCACTGGTCGGAACCGCCCATCTGGAGACGGCAAGCCGAGCGGCGCGACAATTCCAGGAAGTCATAGGCCTGGAGGATCATGTAATTGAATTCGAGGAAGCTGAGCGACTGTTCGCGGTCGAGGCGCAGCTTCACCGAATCGAAGCTCAGCATCCGGTTGACCGAGAAATGCTGGCCGATGTCGCGCAGGAAGGGGATATATTCCAACTTGTCGAGCCATTCGGCATTGTCGAGCATGATCGCGTCGCTGGGGCCATCGCCGAAGGTCAGGAAGCGTTCGAACACGCGCTTGATGCTGGCGACATTCTCCGCAATCAGCTCGTTCGTCAGCAGCTTGCGCGCTTCGTCCTTGAAGCTGGGATCGCCGATCTTGCCGGTGCCGCCGCCCATCAGCACGATCGGCTTGTGGCCCGCCTTCTGCAACTGGCGCAGCATCATGATCGACACGAGATGGCCGACATGGAGCGACGGCGCGGTCGGATCGAAGCCGATATAGCCCGGCACCACCTGCTTGGCGGCGAGAGCATCGAGGCCCTCCGCATCGGTCAGCTGATGGATGAAGCCGCGCGCTTCGAGCAGGCGCAGGAGATCGGACTGATAGTTGCTCATGGCGCGCGCCTGTAGCATTGCGGGTGCGACTGTTAAAGAGGCGGAGTTTTCGATCATGTTGGCAATCGGCCTGATGTCCGGCACATCGCGCGACGGAATCGACGCGGCGCTGATCGATACGGACGGCGAGGGGCAGGTCCAGGCGGTCGAGTTCCACGTCATGGCCTATGATGAGGGTTTCCGCCTGCGGCTGGCCGAAGCGTGCCAGCGGGCGATGGCGATGGAGAAGCCGGGCTTCGAGCCGCTGATTGCATCAGTCGAGGCGGAACTGACCGAGTTGCATGTGCAGGCGGTCGCGGACCTGCTGGGGCGCAGCGGACATATCGCGGAGGATATCGGCGTGATCGGCTTTCACGGGCATACCGTCGCGCATCGGCCCGACCGGGGCTGGACCTGGCAGATCGGCGACGGCGGGAGCCTTGCCGGGGCGTTCGGGATTGCGGTGGTCGCGGACCTGCGCAGCGCCGACGTGGCGGCGGGCGGGCAGGGCGCGCCGTTGATGCCGGTTTATCATCGCGCCCTGGCGCAGGGGCTGGAGAAGCCGGCGGCGGTGCTGAACCTGGGCGGCGTGGCGAATATCACGTTCATCGGGTCGGACGGGACGCTGATCGCGTTCGACACGGGCATGGCGAGTGGGCTGATCGACAACTGGATGCAGACGCATGGGCAAGCCGCCTATGATGCGGGCGGGGCGTGCGCCGCGCGGGGCGAGGTGGACGAAGCGCGGCTGGCGGCGATGATGGCCGATCCCTGGTTCGACCTGCCGCCGCCCAAGAGCATCGACCGGGAAGCGTTCAGCATCGAAGCGGTGCGGGGGCTTTCACTGGAGGATGGCGCGGCGACCCTGACGGCCTTCACGGCGGCGGCGGTGGCGCGCGGCTTGGATCAACTGCCCGAGCGCCCGACCCGCATCTACGCGGCCGGGGGCGGGCGGCACAATGATACGCTGATGGCGATGCTGGCGCAGCGGACGGGGGCGGAGATGCTGTCGGTCGATGGCCTCGGCTGGGACGGCGACGCGCTGGAGGCGCAGGGCTTCGCCTATATGGCGGTGCGCCACCTCAAGGGGTTGCCGATCAGCCTTCCGGGGACGACCGGAGTGCCGGCGCCGATGACGGGCGGCGTGCTGTTCCGGGCGTGATTCAGGCCCGCACCGCTTCATGCTGGCCGAAACCGTCCGGTCCTTCCGCCGGATATTGCCTGATCCAGCGGCTGGCGAGCCATTTGGTGCCCGACCGGATCGGCATACCGGCATGTTCGCTCATCGGATCGGGACGCCCGTCGGCCAGGCAGTTGGCGAACAGCAGCCCGTCCCCCTTGCGCCCGCGATGGGCCAGGTCGAGCCGGGTGAAGCGGGTTTCGCCGCCGCCATAATCATCGTTGAGATAGACGAGCAGGGTCAGGCCGCGCTGGTTGGCAAGGCCTGGCACCGCGTCGAGATGGGGGCGATATTGCTGGCCGGGGCGGTAGCGCAGGACTTGCAGCGTTTCGCCCTGTTCGATCCGGGTGCCGCTGGCCGCGGCCAGCCGCCGGTTGATTGCGTGGATGGCGGGCCATTCGGAGACGATGGGAAAACCGGCGGCGTCGGAATCGCGGACGGGATCGGCGACAAAGCGCTTCTGCCCTTCGTGGAAGATCAGCGCCGGGCGCTGTCGCCGTTCGGACAGAGCGATCAGCAGGTCGCATTCGGCGGCGGTGAGCAGGCCCGGAATGGCGCTTATGAGCGGCTGGTCCGCCACGGGATGATGGCGCGCGCGATGGATCGGATCGCCCGCCGGGTCGAGCGCCATCGCGGCGATCAGCGTCCGCTGCTGCGCGGCGACCGGATCGCGATCGGTCCAGGTGTCGAGCAGGGCCAGTGCTCCGGCCCAGTCACGCGTGCCGCCGACCCCGCTCGCCAGAAAGCCCGCGAACATCCGGGCGGCAGCGACATTGCCCGCAGCGCTGGCAGCGCCCATGTCGGCGCGGGCGGCGGGCAGGTCGCGGGGCATCACCCGGCCCTCGACCCGCCAGAGGGCGCGCATGGCGAGGGCTTCGCTATCGTCCTGCGCGCACGCCGCATCGACCAGCGCGCGGGCCGCAGCGGCATCGCCCTGGCGCAGCAGCGCCAGCGCCCGTTCGCCGACGCCCGCCATCAGCGCTTGCGCGTCAATTCGCGCATCGCCCCGTCGATGCCCTCGATCGTCAGCGGATACATGCGGTCGTTCATCAGGTCGCGGATGAGGCGGGTCGACTGGCTGTAGCCCCAATGCGCTTGCGGCGTGGGGTTGAGCCAGACCGTGGCGGGATAGGTGTGCGCGACGCGGCCGAGCCAGACGGCGCCCGCTTCCTCGTTCATATGTTCGACCGATCCGCCGGGATGGCTGATCTCATAGGGACTCATCGCCGCGTCGCCGACGAAGATGACCTTATAGTCATGGCCATATTTGTGGAGAATGTCCCAGGTCGGGGTGCGCTCCGAAAAGCGGCGGCGATTATCCTTCCACACGCCTTCATAAAGGCAGTTGTGGAAGTAGAAGAACTCCATATTCTTGAATTCGCCGGTCGCGGCGGAGAAGAGTTCCTCGCAGAGCGAGACGAACGGGTCCATCGAGCCGCCCACGTCGAGAAAGAGCAGCAGCTTCACCGCATTATGCCGTTCGGGCCGCATCCGGATGTCGAGCCAGCCCTGCCGCGCTGTGCCGCGGATCGTCCCTTCCAGGTCCAGTTCCTCGGCGGCGCCTTCGCGGGCGAAGCGGCGCAGGCGGCGCAGCGCGACCTTGATGTTGCGGGTGCCCAGTTCCTTCTTGTTGTCGAGATTGGCGAATTCGCGCTTTTCCCAGACCTTGATGGCGCGCTTGTGCCGGCTTTCCCCGCCGATCCGCACGCCTTCGGGGTTGTAGCCTCCATGGCCGAAGGGGGAGGTGCCGCCGGTGCCGATCCATTTGTTGCCGCCCTGGTGCCGGCCCTTCTGCTCCTCCAGCCGTTCCTTCAGTGTCTTCATGATCTCGTCCCAGTCGCCCAGCGACTGGATCTTCTCCATCTCCTCGGGCGAGAGGAATTTTTCCGCGACGAGGCGCAGCCATTCCTCCGGGATTTCAGCCTCGACCCCGTCCTGACCCAGAACGCCCTTGAATATCTTGGCGAATACCTGGTCGAAACGGTCGAGCAGCCCTTCGTCCTTCACATAGGTGGCGCGGGCGAGATAGTAGAAGTCCTCCGGCCGCCGGGCGATGACGTCCCGGTCGAGCGCTTCCAGCAGGAGCAGATGCTCCTTGATGCTGGCGGGGATGCCGGCGGCGCGGAGCGCGTCGAGAAAGTTGAGCAGCATGGTTGCCCCTTGTCGGACAGGGCAGGCGGGGATGCAAGCCGCGAGGGCGATCCGGACAGCGATCTCTATTGTTCGAATATTAAGTGTTGCAGTGCATGGTTAATACGTCACTATCCAGATACAGAGAAAGTTGCGGGGCGCTCTTGGAAAACAGGGACTTGTTGGCCGACCTGGGAGAAAGGTCGGGCGACATAGCATTGCAGTGCAGCGAGACGGCCGGCTTCCTGGGCGAAGTGAACCGCCGTATCCAGGGCGATGCGGCGCGTCTGGCCGACCTGGAGCGCAACATGGACCGGCTGGCCGCCAGCCAGGGTGAAAGCGTCGCCGCCGCGCGCGAATTGAGCCTGACCGCGCGTCGCGCCGGGGGGATCATCGCCGACGGGCATGAAGTGATAACCCTGTCGCTGGGCGAGGTGGCGGGGCTGGTCGAGCATGTCACCGGGCTGGAAGGCAGTCTGCGCCAGTTCCTGTCGGTGATCGAGGCGGTCGGCTCCATTTCCGAGGAACTCGGCGCGATCGCGCGGCAGACGCGGCTACTGGGCATCAATGCGGCGATCGAGGCGGCGCGTGGCGGCGAGGCGACGCAGGGCTTCGCCGTGGTCGCGGAGGAAATCCGGCGGCTGGCGGGACAGGCGGGGGAGTCGGCCGCGTCGGTCGGCGACAAGCTGGGCCTGCTGGATCGCGACGCCCGGCGGCTGATCGGCGGCGTGGAGGCCAATATCGTGCGGGGCCGGGAAGCGGGCACCCATATCGACCGGCTGCGCCTTGGCATGGCGGAAATCGCCTCGCTCGTCACCCAGTTCGGCGAACGGTCAGAGACGATCGTCGCCTGCACCGACGCCGCCGACGGCGATGTCGCCGCGCTGCGCCATGGCCTGGCCGATTTCAGCCGTTCGGCGAGCGACAGCGCGAGCCGGGTCGATGCGGCGCGCGAGCAACTCGACGCGCTGGAAGGGATGGCCAACGCCATGCTCAACACCACGGCGCACGGCCCGCAAAAGACCCGCAACAGCCGCTATATCGCGCTGGCCGAGGATGGCGCGGAGGAGGTGCGCGCGCTGATCGAGGCGGCGCTGCGCGATGGGGAACTGAGCGTCGAAGGGCTGTTCGACACGGATTACCGGGCGGTCGCCGGGTCGGACCCGGTGCAATATGAAAACGGCTTCACGGCGTTCGCCGACGCGGCGCTGCGGCCGATGCTCGATCGCCATACGGCGCAGGACAGCGCGCTGGTTGGCTGCTGCCTGATCGACATGAACGGCTATCTGCCCACCCATATCAGCGCGCGCAGCCAGCCGCAGCGGCCGGGTGCGCGGGCGTGGAACATGGAACATGCCCGCAACCGCCAGATATTCATGGACAACCAGACCCGCCGGGCGCTGGACGGGGCGGGCGACTTCTTCCTGTTCACCTATCGGCAGGATCTGGGCGACAGCCGTTATCGCGCGTTGCGCAGCGTGTTCGTGCCTCTGGTCTTCGCCGGGCGGCGATGGGGGCTGTACGAGGTCGGCTACCTGATCTGATCCCCCCTCGCGCCGATGCCGTGGATCTGCGACACGAGGACGAAGGAAATGATCATCAGCAGATACCAGCTGCCCAGCTTTGCAAGGCCGACCATCTGCCAGCCATGACGCTGGTCGGGATAGGTCCAGGCATGGGCGAAGGTGCCGATATTCTCCGCAAACCAGATGAACAGGGCGACGAGGAAGAAGCCGACGAGAAGCGGCATCCGGCGCGGCGTGCGCCACGGGGTGAACCATATCCATGTCCGCCCGAACAGCAGGATCGCGACCGCGAACAGGGCGAGGCGGATGTCGGGGAGCCAGTGATGGGCGAAGAAATTGACATAGATGGCGACGGCCAGCAGCACCGTCGTCCAGACCGGCGGATAGCGGGTGAAGCGGAAGCGGAAGATGCGCCAGACGCGCGCGATATAGCTGCCGACCGCGGCATACATGAAGCCCGAGAAGAGCGGGACCGGGCCGACATGGAGCAGGCTCGCCTCCGGATAGATCCAGGAGCCGGCGGCCGTCTTGAACAATTCCATGACCGTGCCGATGCCGTGGAAAGCGAAGATCACCTTCGCCTCCCCCCAGCTTTCGAGGCGAAAGGCAAGCATGGCCGCCTGAAGGGCGAGGGCGGCCAGGGTCAGGGCATCATAGCGGTGGAGCGGCGCGTCGGCGGGGTAGAACAGGTGGGTGGCGAGCAGCAGCGCCAGCATCAGCCCACCGAACAGGCAGGCCCAGCCCTGCTTGAAGCCGAAGAGGAGAAATTCGAACGCCCATGCCCGAGGGCCGGGGGCGATGCGGACGCCCTCCAGCCGGGAGCGGATGCGGGCGAAGCGCGTCGCCCCCCAGATGCGTGTCATGCCAGTGGTTTAGAGCATCGCGCGCAAAAGCGGGAACCTCTTTTGCACGAAACTGATGCGATCACAAAAGACCGGAGCGGGCGGCCTGTATCGGGTTTGACGCAGCGCCCTCCGCAATGTCACCTGACACAAGGGGAGGGCGGTCAGCGGCCGGCGGCCGACAGCCGGCTGACCGTCACGTCGCCATTGGCGGCATAGGCGGCGGTGGCGTGGGCCTTGGCGGTCTGCGGATCCTTGCCATCCAGGATCGCGGCGATCTGGCGCGGGCTGGGCACCTTGTCGTAGACGCCGTAGAGATCGGTCTGGCCGACCATGTGGATCGAGAGCTTGTAGCCCTTTGCGTCCGTCGCCGGGTCGAACGCCAGCACGGTGCCGCTGTCGTCCACCGGCACGATGATCGCGCCATCGTTCCGGCCGGCCTGTTGCAGCATGTCAAAGCGGCCCTCGGCCGTGGTCACCGTGCCCCGCACGCACAGCGTATCCTTGCCGTCACGCGGGATGCGGACATCCTGGGGCACGGCCTGCCGGGCTTCGTCCGCGCGATCGAGCCGGGCGTCGCCCGCATCGGCGCTGGGGCATTGGGTGAAACGGGCGGGAGCGGTCGCGTGGAGCGCGGCGGCGTCGTCGAAGGCAAGGCCCGCGAGCATGGCGTCGAGGCCGGCAAGCACATCGGCGCGGCGTTCCGTCGGCCCGGTGACGCGGATCTTGACCATCCAGCGGCCGGCATGGACGAAGCCCGCCGCCGTCGTGAGCGCGCCGTCGGCGGCATCGTCATAGACGGCGCGGATCGCCCGGTCCGCCTGGCCGGCCGCCGGGGCGCTGGCATAGGCGGTGCGGCGGGTCTGGCTGCCGAAGCGCTCCATGATCGCCTTGTCGGTCATGTAGGCGGCGAGCGAAGCGTCGGCATAGGTGGGCATATAGACATAAAGGGTCGCCTGGACCGCGCCGTCCTCAGACAGATATTGCGCGTAATTGTCGACCGCGCGTCCTCCATTGGAGGCTTCGCCGCTCTTGGCCAGCGACAGGCCGGCAAGGCTCTGCGGCAGGCTGATGCCGGGACCGTTGGCGCGGATCGCGGTTTCCATGGGCGTCCAGGCCTCGGCATCGTCCGCGGCCTGTGCCAGCGCAGGCACCGCCAGCGACAAAACGGCGGACAACAGGAACAACGCGCGCTTGGGCATCAGCATCCCTCTCCAGATCCAGACCGTCTTGGCGCGGCCTTGAACTATGACAGCGAGGCTACAGACTATCCCGCGGCGCGCAAGCGCCTAAATCACGCCACCGGCGGGATTTGCGCCGGATAATGCGGCAATGCGGGGTCATGATGCGCCCAGCAGGGGGCGGCGTCGGTCCAGATCACCGCCTGCGGGCCGATCAGCGAGGGATCGTCCAGCGCCCCGGCGCGGATGAAGGTCAGATGCGGGCGCGATTCGGCAAGACTGAAGAGGGGGGTGCCACAGGTCGGGCAGAAGCCGCGCTTCATGGCATTGCCACTGTCCGCGACGCTGTCATGCCAGCGTATCTCGCCGGTGGTCGTCACATGCTCGCTGGGGAAGCAGACATTCACCGTGGCCGATCCCCCGCCCAGATATTGGCACAGGCGGCACCAGCACATGCGGGCGGCCAGGGGCTCGGCGTCGATCGCGATGCGGACGGCGCCGCAGAGGCAGCCTGCGCCATGGGGGGTGGTGTGGGGCATGGGAAAGTCCTTCGGCTGGTGCGGAGGGCGTGCCGACCGCGCTGCGATCAACTCGCTTGGCTCTTATGTCTCGCTGCCCCTCCCGCGGGCGGGAGGGGGTTGTTTCCTACCGCCCCTGTCGGCGCGCCATGAAGGCTAGGCGCTCGAACATCATGATGTCCTGTTCATTCTTGAGCAGGGCGCCGTGCAGCGGGGGAATCGCCTTGGTCGGATCGCTGTTCTGGAGGACGTCGAGCGGCATGTCCTCGTTCAGCAGCAGTTTCAGCCAGTCGAGCAGTTCGGAGGTCGAGGGCTTTTTCTTGAGGCCGGGCACGTCGCGGATGTCGTAGAAAATCTCCATCGCCTTGGTGACCAGTATCTTCTGGATACCAGGGAAATGGACGTCGACGATGGCCTGCATCGTGTCGCGGTCGGGGAATTTGATATAGTGGAAGAAGCAGCGGCGCAGGAAGGCGTCGGGCAGTTCCTTCTCGTTGTTCGAGGTGATGACCACCACCGGGCGTTCGGCCGCCGCGATCGTCTCGCCCGTTTCATAGACATGGAAGGCCATGCGGTCGAGTTCCTGCAACAGGTCGTTGGGGAATTCGATGTCGGCCTTGTCGATCTCGTCGATCAGCAGCACGGGCAGGCGGGGGGAGGTGAAGGCCTCCCACAGCTTGCCCTTGCGGATATAATTGGAAATCTCATGCACGCGCGGGTCGCCGAGCTGGCCGTCGCGCAGGCGGGCGACCGCATCATATTCATAAAGGCCCTGATGCGCCTTGGTCGTTGACTTGACGTTCCATTCGATCAGCGGAGCGTCGAGCGCCTTGGCGATTTCCTGCGCCAGCACCGTCTTGCCGGTGCCCGGCTCTCCCTTCACCAGCAGCGGGCGGCGCAGCAGCACGGCGGCGTTGACCGCGACCTTCAGATCGTCGGTGGCGACATACTCCTGCGTGCCTTCAAAGCGCATCATCATTCTTCCGCTATCCTGTCCGCCATCGGACCTAGGGCATAGCGCGCGTCCGGCGCAATCTGTTTGTGCGGTGCGGTGCGGCGGGGCGGGATCGGCGGTGCGCTGGATCAGCCAGCCTTGGCGCGCAGGTCCGCGCGGGCGCCGAGCAGATCCCACAGGCCGCGATGCTGGGCGAGGAGCTGGCGCGCGCCGAACTGGATCGCGCGGTCGATGACGTCGTCGCCGCCGATGGCGCGAGCCACGTCCAGGGTCGAGGCGCGATCGGGGAGGGCGCAGGGCTGCGGCTCCAGCCCGGCCCGGATCGCCACCATGTCAAGCACATGTCGCATCGCGCGCCAGTCGAGCACGAGCGCGATCGCCGCGCCCATGGCGCAGCCGCGCCGGTCCGACTGGGCAAGCGTGTCGAGTGCGTGACGCTGCTGGCTGACGACGGCTTCGCAATCGGCCTGCCCGGCGGTGCTAGGGGCCGGCCCTGCGGCCACCGTGACCTGGGTCATGTAGGCGCGCTCCACGGCGAAGGCGTCGGCGGCCTCGATCAGCCAGCGGCGCGCGCCATTGTCCGCCGAGCGGGTTGCGGCGTGGTCGATCACGCCGGGATGGCGGCCATGGAGAAGGCAGATGTAAGAGGCCGCGTCGGCCAGATCGGGGAGGGACAGCAGCCCTTCGCGCACGACCCCCATGCCCGCGCGATTGGCATAGGCGTGGGCGGCGGTGCCATCGGCGGCGACCAGCGCCTCCAGCACGCGCGAAATGTCGCCAAATTGATAGCGGGGGGCCGCTTCGCTCATGCTCCAGATCCCTGTGATGGCCCCGCACATGCAGGGGTGAACAGCAGGAATAGGAGAGCCGGGTAAACACTCGGTTTACGGAATCAGAAAGGGCGACCGTGAAAGCCGCCCTTTTCCGTCAAGCATGGTTAATTTATCTTTACCGAACCATTTTAATTTTACTGGTCGAGGAAGGACCGCATCTTGCGCGAGCGCGAGGGGTGCTTGAGCTTGCGGAGCGCCTTCGCCTCGATCTGGCGGATGCGCTCACGGGTCACGCTGAACTGCTGGCCCACTTCCTCCAGCGTATGATCGGTGTTCATGCCGATGCCGAAGCGCATCCGCAGCACGCGTTCCTCGCGCGGGGTTAGGCTGGCCAGCACCCGAGTGACGGTTTCCTTGAGGTTCGCCTGGATCGCCGCGTCCACCGGGATGATCGCGTTCTTGTCCTCGATGAAGTCGCCCAGATGGCTGTCCTCCTCATCGCCGATCGGCGTTTCGAGGGAGATCGGCTCCTTGGCGATCTTCATCACCTTGCGCACCTTCTCCAGCGGCATCGACAGGCGCTCGGCCATCTCTTCCGGAGTCGGCTCGCGGCCCTGCTCGTGCAGGAACTGGCGGCTGGTGCGGACCAGCTTGTTGATCGTTTCGATCATGTGGACCGGGATGCGGATCGTGCGCGCCTGGTCTGCGATAGAGCGGGTGATCGCCTGCCTAATCCACCAGGTGGCGTAGGTGCTGAACTTGTAGCCGCGGCGATACTCGAACTTGTCCACCGCCTTCATCAGGCCGATATTGCCTTCCTGAATAAGATCAAGGAATTGCAGGCCGCGGTTCGTATATTTCTTCGCGATGGAGATGACGAGACGCAGATTGGCCTCCACCATTTCCTTCTTCGCGATGCGCGCTTCGCGCTCGCCCTTCTGCACCATGTTGACGATGCGGCGGAATTCGGAAAGCGACATGCCGGTCGCCTGGGCGATTTCGCTCACCTCGTTGCGGATACGCTCGACCGAGCGTCCTTCGGCGGCGGCAAAGGCGGTCCATTTCTTGTCGAGGCCCTGCACCTTGTCCAGCCAGGCGTCGTCCAGCTCGTTGCCGACATAGCGGTCGAGGAAATCCTTGCGGCTGACCTTGTGACGCTCGGCCAGACGCAGCATCTGGCCGCCCAGCGCGGTCAGGCGCCGGTTATAGGCATAGAGCTGGTCGACCAGATATTCGATCTTCTGCTGGTGGAACTGGACGCTTTCGACTTCGGCGGTCAGACTTTCACGCAGCGCCTGATAATCATCCTCGGCCTTCTGGCTCAGCGTCTCGCCATTGGCCATGGCGACCATGCGCGCTTCCTGCGCGGCGGAGAAGGCGCGGAAGATGTCGGTGATGGTCGCGAACTTCTCCAGCGCCATGGGCTTGAGAGTCTCTTCCATCTGGGCGAGGGAGAGGGTGTTGTCCTCTTCCTCTTCCTCTTCGTTGCGGCGGGCGCGCGGCGCGCCGTCCTCATCCTCGTCGCCGTCGGCCGATTCCTCCTCCGGCTCCTCCTCTTCCTTGAAGCTGGGGCCGGCGGTCTTCTCGCTGATCTCGCCGTCGTCGTCCTCGGCGCCCTCCTCCAGATTTTCCGGGGCAGGATCCTTGGACAGCATCGCGTCAAGATCGAGGATCTCGCGCAGCTGCATTTCGCCATTGTTGAGGGCGGTCGACCATTCGATGATCGCGTTGAAGGTGGTCGGGCTTTCGCACAGACCCAGGATCATGGTGTCGCGGCCGGCCTCGATCCGCTTGGCGATGGCGATTTCGCCCTCGCGGCTGAGCAACTCCACCGCGCCCATCTCGCGCAGATACATCCGCACCGGATCGTCGGTGCGATCGACCGTTTCCTTCTTCTTCTCGGTGACGAGCTTCGGGCCGTCATCGTCGCTCGAATCATCCTCGGCGTCCTCGGCATCCTCGCGCTCGCGCTGCTCGTCGCCGTCCTCGCTCGCTTCTTCATTCTCGACGATGTTGACGCCCATTTCGTTGAGCGCCGCCATGATGTCCTCGATCTGCTCGGAGGACATCTGGTCCTGCGGCAGGGCATCGTTCAGTTCGTCATAGGTGATGTAGCCGCGCTTCTTCGCGCGGGCGATCAGCTTCTTGACCGAGGCTTCGTTGAGGTCGAGCAGGGGGGCGTCGCCGCCATCCTCTCCATCGCTCACGCCGCCATTCTTGCTGTTCGCCTTGGTCGCCATCTATTCGCCTTACTTCGTCACCCTTGAGAAAGGGCTAACCTGATCAAATACTGTCTTCGGACTGCGCAAGTTCCGCCAAGCGACGATCGTGATCGGCCTTCAGCACGCGAATGCGTTGCTGTTCAGCGAAATTTTCGTCGCTGACGTCGTTCTCGAACCGCCTCGTGGCCTCTACCAGTGCCGTCTCCAACTCCGGTCCCTGCGCCATCACCCGAACGGCCTCCTCCAGATCGCGTGCGAGGCGGTCAGGGTCGGCGGCCATCCTGTCGGGAGTGAGTGTGAACGCATCGGCCCGGAGCATCCCCTTGGCCATATTATACAACTCACCTTGCCCCAATATGGTAAGGAGGGCCTGCGTTTCAACTGTTTCTTTGCGGAACGACAGGCTGATCATCGCGTCGAGCAACCGGGCGAGCAGCGGATCGCCGATTTGCAGGGCGGAGAGCATCTCGCGATGGGGCGCGATCTGTTCGGGATGGCGCAGCAACGCGGCCAGGATCGCGCGCAGCAGGCGCTGCTCCAGGCCGCTGGCGCCGATCGCGCGAACCTCTGTTCCGGCCGGGGGGATGGGCGGCTTCCAGTTCCCGCGACGGTCGCGTTGCCAGCGGCCGGCGTTGCTGGCGCCGCCGCCCTGAAAGCGCTGCTGCGCCGGGGGCGATTCGCGGCGGGCGAAGAAGAGGGCGTCGTAGCGTTCGCGAAATTCATGGGCGTAATGGGCGCGCACGTCGGGATGGGCGATCGCGTCCGAAATGGCGCGCAGCCGCTGCTTGAGCGCAGCCTTCTTTTCGGGCGTGTCGAGCGGGGCCGACGAGATTTCGTGCTTCCAGAGCCGCTCGATCAGGGGTTCGGCACCGTCCAGCACCGCTTCCATCGCCTGTCGGCCGCTGGCGCGGATCAGGTCGTCGGGGTCCTGCCCCGCCGGCAATGTCGCGAAGGCGAGGCTGTGGCCGGGGCGCAGCAGGGGCAGGGCGCGGGTGGCGGCGCGGATCGCCGCCTTCTGCCCGGCCGAATCGCCGTCGAAGCAGAGGAGCGGCACGTCCACCATCTTCCACAAGCGCTCGATCTGATGCTCGGTGAGCGCGGTGCCGAGCGGGGCGACCGCTTCGACAAAGCCGGCCTGGGCGAGCGCGATCACGTCCATATAGCCTTCGACCACGATCACGCGGCCGGTGCCGCGGCTGGCGGGCGAGGCGCGGTCGATATTGTATAGGGTGCGCCCCTTGTCGAAGAGCGGGGTGTCGGGCGAGTTCAGATATTTGGGCTCGCCCGCGCCGATGATGCGGCCGCCGAACGCGATCACCCGGCCGCGAATGTCGCGGATGGGGAGCATCAGGCGGCCCCGGAAGCGATCATAGCTGTCGCGCTTCTTGCCATTTCCGCCGTTCGGTTCGGCCCCGTCCGGGTCGATCAGCAATCCGGCCTCGACCAGCATCGGCTCGCCGAAATCCTTGAGCGCGGTCTTGAGGCGGCCGCGCCCGTCGGGGGAATAGCCGAAGCCGAAGGCGCGGCGGGTGGCATCGCTGATGCCGCGCTTTTGCAGATAGGCGCGCGCCTCGCCGCCGTCGATGCCGCCCAACTGGTCCTCGAAGAAGCTCTGCGCGGCGGCCATGGCGTCGTGCAGCCCCTTGGCCTGTTCGGCGCGTCTGGCGGCGCGCGGATCGGCGGCGGGCACGTCCATGCCGGCGCTGGCGGCCAGTTCCTTGACGGCTTCCATGAAGGGCAGGCCGCGCTGATCGGTCATCCAGCGGATCGCATCGCCATGCGCGCCGCAGCCGAAACAATGGTAGAAGCCCTTTTCGTCGTTGATCGTGAAACTGGGCGTCTTTTCGTTATGGAAGGGGCAGCAGGCCTTATATTCGCGGCCGGCCTTCTGCACCTTCACCGTCTTGCCGATGAGGGTGGAGAGAGACGTGCGCGCGCGCAGTTCGTCCAGCCATTGCGGTGTGAGGGTCAAAAACGCCCCTCCCGCGTGCGGGAGGCGGCGGGGGAGGGCATGTTCGCAATCACCCGTTCGATTTCCTCAGTCACGCCTTCGACATTATTTAGAGCATCATTGTTCCATAAGCGGATCACGCGAAAGCCCTGTGTTTCGATATGGCGCGTCCGTTGGGCATCGACTTCTTCATTATGCTGGCCGCCATCGACCTCGATCACGAGGCAGATCGACCGCGCCACCAAATCGCAGATGAAAGGGCCGATCGGCACTTGCCGGTTGAAGCGGATACGCGAGATTTTCCTGGCGCTGATGGCGCGCCACAGGATGCGTTCGGCTTCCGTGGCATTGTTGCGCAGTGCGCGGGCTGTTGCGGTGGGGCGGGCGTAGCCTTTGTCCATCGGGTTTGAACATGCCCTCCCCAGGCCCCTCCCGCAAGCGGGAGGGGAAATATCAAGGGAAGGTTACGACAAAGCCGCCTTCACCAGCCCGCTGGCCTTGCTCATGTCGATGACGCTGCCATGGCGTTCCTTCAGTACGGCCATGACGCGCCCCATGTCCTTCACGCTCTCCGCGCCGACCTCCGCCTTGATCGCCTCGATCGCGGCCTTCGTCTCGTCCTCGCCCAGTTGCGCGGGGAGGAAGCTTTCGATCACGTCCAGTTCGGCCTGTTCCTTCGCGGCCAGTTCGTCGCGGCCGCCGCTCTTGAACATGTCGATCGATTCGCGGCGCTGCTTCACCATCTTCTGGAGCACGTCGACCACCACGGCGTCGTCGTCCGGCACCGTCTTGGCGGTGCGCAGTTCGATGTCGCGGTCCTTGAGCTTAGCCAGGATCAGGCGCACGGCGGCCAGCCGTTCCTTGTCGCCGGCCTTCATCGATTCCACCTGGGCGCTCTTTACCTGCTCGCGAATCATGGGCGATAGAATCCTGTTTATCGGGAAAGGAGCAGTTATAATGCGAAAAGAGATTTTTAACAGACGTTGACCTTCCGGCGTTGCGGGCATAGGTGACCGGCCGTTTAACCCGCTGCAGACGGGTTCCCGCAAAAGCATAAAGGACCATAAGACCATGGCTGACGCCAAGACCCTCATTGTGCCCAAAGGAGCGACAGGGGTCGTGGTTTTTGCCGACGGCAGCGCCGTGTTCGGCCGCGGCTTCGGCGCGCAAGGCGAAGCGGTGGGCGAACTCTGCTTCAACACCTCCATCACCGGCTATCAGGAGATCATGACCGATCCATCCTATGCCGGGCAGATCATCAATTTCACCTTTCCGCATATCGGCAATGTCGGCACCAATCTGGACGATGTGGAGGCGGACAGCCCCTATGCGCTGGGCTGCATCGTGCGGCAGGACGTCACCGCGCCGAGCAATTTCCGCAACGTCGAACCCTTCGACCAGTGGATGCGCGAAAAGGGGCGCATCGGCCTTGCCGGCGTGGACACCCGCGCGCTGACCCGCCTGATCCGCGTGCACGGCGCGCCCAATGTCGTGATCGCCCATGATCCCGACGGCGCGTTCGACATCGCGGCGCTTGCCGCCAAGGCCGCTTCGTGGCCGGGGCTGGAGGGCATGGACCTCGCCATCGAGGTGACGGGCAAGGAAAGCCGCCTGTGGAAGGACGGCGTGTGGAAGCTGGGCTTTGGCTATGGCCTGAATGAGGCCGGTGAAGAACGCCCCCATGTCGTCGCGATCGATTATGGCGCGAAGAACAATATCTTCCGCAATCTGGTGCAGGCCGGCGCGCGCGTCACCGTGCTGCCCGCCACCGCGACCTATGAACAGGTGATGGAACAGAAGCCAGACGGCGTGTTCCTCTCCAACGGTCCGGGCGATCCGGCGGCGACGGGGGAATATGCGGTGCCGGTGATCCGGCAGGTGCTGGAGCGCGACATTCCGGTGTTCGGCATCTGCCTTGGCCACCAGCTGCTGGGCCTCGCCGTGGGCGCCAGGACGATCAAGATGCACCAGGGGCATCGCGGCGCGAACCATCCGGTCAAGCGCCTGTCGGATGGTCTGGTCGAGATCACGTCGATGAACCATGGTTTCGCCGTGGACGCCGAGACGCTGCCCGCCAATGTCCGTTCGACCCATGTGTCGCTGTTCGACGGCAGCAATTGCGGCATCGAACTGACGGACAGGAACGCCTTTTCGGTGCAGTACCACCCCGAAGCCTCCCCCGGCCCGCAGGACAGCTTCTACCTGTTCAAGCGGTTCGTGGACGGCCTGAAAAAGCCGGTCGCGGCGTGAGCCAGAACCTCCCCCCCGTCGATGAAGCGCGCCTCGCCGCCGAGTGGGAGGCGGACAAGGACGTCCTCGCCAATCTCGCCGCCAATGGCGACGTGGCGCGGATCGCGCGGCCGGTGGACGTATCTTTTCGGGGCAGCGAAAAGGATTTCGAGCGCGTCCTGACCATCGCCAGCCAGTTCGGCTTCGTCGAACTGGACCGCGAGGAGGATGAGGAGGGCGACCTGTTCCTGTTCCTGGAATGCGTGCAGCCGGTCGACGAAGCCTCGATCCGCGCGTTGACCAGGAAGTGCCTCCAGATCGAAATCCTCTGCGGCGTCGAATATGACGGCTGGGGCTGCGAAGCGCAGGCGGGGGGCGTCCATTGATGGGGCGGGCAATCCCATTCGCAGTGGCTTTGCCTTTCATAGCTTCTGGTTGTGCTCCTGCCGCAAAGCCGATCGAATATAGGATTGAGGCATTTGCGAGCGCGGGTGTCCAGCCAGAAGCTGAAGGGGCGATAGTCCCGGATGCTGCCACAAGATTACCTGCTCTCCTTAAAGAGTGCGGCGTGTCGGAATATGAGCCTGTGAAAGCTTCCGATAGCTTCGTTGGTTTTACATTTCGACTTTCTTCGTCCGACGCGCGGACGCTCGACTGTATCAAGGCCGCTTCACCAGCGGGCATCACACTGACCGAAAACAGGCTGAACTAATGCCCAAACGCACCGACATCTCCTCCATCCTCATCATCGGCGCTGGTCCGATCATCATCGGCCAGGCGTGCGAGTTCGATTATTCGGGCACGCAGGCGGTGAAGGCGCTGAAAGAGGAGGGCTATCGCATCATCCTGGTCAATTCCAACCCGGCCACGATCATGACCGACCCGGAATTTGCCGACGCGACCTATGTCGAGCCGATCACGCCCGAAATCGTGGCGAAGATCATCGAGAAGGAGCGGCCCGATGCGGTGCTGCCGACCATGGGCGGGCAGACGGCGCTGAACACGGCGCTGGCGCTGTTCAATGACGGCACGCTGGAGAAATATGGCGTCAAGATGATCGGCGCCGACGCCGAGGCGATCGACAAGGCGGAGGACCGCCTGAAGTTCCGCGACGCGATGGACAAGATCGGGCTGGAATCGGCGCGCTCGCGCATCGCGCACAGCATGGAGGAGGCGCTCGACGCGCTGGAGTTCACGGGCCTGCCCTCGATCATCCGCCCCAGCTTCACGCTGGGCGGCACGGGCGGCGGCGTCGCCTATAATCGCGAAGAGTTCAAGCGGATCGTCAGCGAAGGGCTGGATGCGTCGCCGACCACCGAGGTGCTGATCGAGGAATCGCTGCTCGGCTGGAAGGAATATGAGATGGAGGTCGTTCGGGACAGGAACGACAACTGCATCATCATCTGCTCGATCGAGAATGTCGATCCGATGGGCGTTCACACCGGGGACTCCATCACCGTCGCGCCGGCGCTGACGCTGACCGACAAGGAATATCAGATCATGCGCAACGCGAGCATCGCGGTGCTGCGTGAAATCGGCGTCGAAACAGGCGGTTCCAACGTGCAGTTCGCGGTCAATCCGAAGGATGGCCGCCTGATCGTGATCGAGATGAACCCGCGCGTGTCGCGCTCCTCGGCGCTGGCGTCGAAGGCGACCGGCTTCCCGATCGCCAAGGTCGCGGCCAAGCTGGCCGTGGGCTACACGCTGGACGAGATCGAGAATGACATTACCGGCGCCACCCCGGCCTCGTTCGAGCCGACGATCGACTATGTCGTGACCAAGATCCCGCGCTTCGCCTTCGAGAAGTTCAAGGGGTCCGAGCCACTGCTCGGAACCGCCATGAAGTCCGTCGGCGAAGTCATGGCGATAGGGCGCAATATTCATGAATCGATGCAGAAGGCGCTGCGCGGCCTGGAAACCGGCCTCAGCGGCTTCAACCAGGTCGACCATCTGGTCGGCGCGCCCAAGGACGATATCATCGCGGCGCTCGCCCAGCCGACGCCTGACCGGTTGCTGGTCGCCGCGCAGGCGCTGCGCGAGGGGCTGAGCGTCGCGGAAATCCATAGCATCGCGAAGTTCGACCCCTGGTTCCTGGAGCGGATCAAGGAAATCGTCGACGCCGAAAGCGATGTCCTGGAAAACGGCCTGCCGCAGGATGCCGACGCGATGCGTCGCCTCAAGTCGATGGGCTTTTCCGACAAGCGCCTCGCCTGGCTGGCCTTGAAGTCCGCCAATCTGCGCGGCATGGAGCGCGGCATCGCGCGCGGGTCGGGCCTGATCCACGAAGCGGTCAAGGCGATGACCGGCGGCGTGACCGAGGACGAGGTGCGCAAGCTGCGCCACAAGCTGGGCGTGCGCCCGGTGTTCAAGCGGATCGACACCTGCGCCGCCGAGTTCGAGGCGAAGACGCCCTATATGTATTCCACCTATGAAGCGCCGATCTTCGGTGTGGCGGAAAATGAGGCACAGCCCAGCGACCGGAAGAAGGTCGTCATCCTGGGCGGCGGCCCCAACCGGATCGGCCAGGGCATCGAGTTCGACTATTGCTGCGTCCATGCCTGCTTCGCGCTGGCGGACGTCGGCTATGAGACGATCATGGTCAACTGCAACCCGGAAACGGTCTCGACCGACTATGACACGTCCGACCGCCTCTATTTCGAGCCGCTGACGGCCGAGGACGTGCTGGAAATCCTGCACGTCGAAATGTCGAACGGTACGCTGGCCGGCGTCATCGTCCAGTTCGGCGGCCAGACCCCGCTCAAGCTGGCGCAGGCGCTGGAGGATGCGGGTATCCCGATCCTGGGCACATCGCCCGATGCCATCGACCTGGCCGAGGATCGCGAGCGTTTCGCGGCGCTGATCGACAAGCTGAAATTGAAGCAGCCTGCCAACGGCATCGCGCGCAGCCGCGAGGAGGCGATCGCGGTCGCCAACCGGATCGGCTATCCGGTGCTGATGCGTCCGAGCTATGTGCTGGGCGGCCGGGCGATGGAGATTGTCGACGGGCAGGCGCAACTGGAGGAATATATCGCCACCGCCGTGCAGGTTTCGGGCGACTCGCCGGTGCTGATCGACCAGTATCTGCGCGACGCTGTCGAGGTGGACGTGGACGCGCTGTGCGACGGCGACGATGTGGTCGTCGCGGGCGTGCTCCAGCATATCGAGGAGGCCGGCGTCCATTCGGGCGACAGCGCCTGCTCGCTGCCGCCCTACAGCCTGTCGGATGAGATCATCGCCGAAATCGAACGGCAGACCGAGGTTCTGGCCCGCGCGCTGAGCGTCCGTGGCCTGATGAACATCCAGTTCGCGGTCAAGGACGGCCTGGTCTATCTGATCGAGGTGAACCCGCGCGCCAGCCGCACCGTGCCCTTCGTCGCCAAGGCGATCGGCACGCCCATCGCCAAGATCGCGGCGCGCGTGATGGCGGGCGAGAAGCTGAAGGATCTGCCGAAGATCGATCGCAACGCGATTTCGCACATCGCGGTCAAGGAAGCGGTCTTCCCCTTCGCGCGCTTCCCTGGCGTCGATCCCGTGCTGTCGCCGGAAATGAAGAGCACCGGCGAAGTCATGGGGATCGACAGCAATTTCGCCACGGCCTTCGCCAAGGCGCAGCTCGGCGCGGGCACCGTGTTGCCGACCAGCGGCACCGTGTTCGTGTCTGTCAAGGACAGCGACAAGCCGGTGATCCTGCCGGCGGTGCAGAAGATGGCGGCGATGGGCTTCACCATCATCGCGACCGGCGGCACCGCAGCCTATCTGGAAGCCAACGGCATCGCGGTCAGCCATGTCAACAAGGTGGCCGAAGGGCGCCCGCACATCGTCGACAAGATCACCGACGGCGACGTGCAGCTGATCTTCAACACCACCGAAGGGTGGCAGTCCCTGAAGGACAGCAAGGCGATCCGCACGTCGGCGCTGCGAGCGAAGATCGCCAGCTTCACCACGGCGGCCGCCAGCGTCGCCGCGGCAGACGCGATCGAGGCGCTTCGTGGTCATGCCCTTGAAGTACGATCGCTCCAGTCCTATTATCCTCTGTCGCACGCCTGATCCCCTGCACCAGGAACCACGCTGCGGGCGGCCCCATGGTCGGGGCCGCCAAAGGGAAGTTTTGACGAAGGATTTGCAATAATGGCGACCGTCGAGAAGATGCCGATGCTGCAGATGGGCTATGACAAGCTCAACGCGCAGCTCCGCGAGCTGAAGGCCGAGCGCCCTCTGATCGTGGACGCCATCGAAGAAGCGCGCGCGCACGGCGATTTGTCCGAAAACGCCGAATATCATGCCGCCAAGGAGCGGCAGGGCCAGGTCGAGGCGACAATCAACGATCTGGAAGACAAGCTGTCGCGCGCGCAGATCATCGATCCGACAACCCTGTCGGGCGACAAGATCGTGTTCGGCGCGACCGTGACGCTGCTGGACGAGGACGACAAGCCGATCCAGTATCAGATCGTCGGCCAGGCCGAGGCCGACGCCAAGGCGGGCATGATAAGCTATAACAGCCCGCTGGGCCGTGCGCTGATCGGCCGCGAGGTCGGCGACGAGGTCGAAGTGTCGGTTCCGTCGGGCGACAAATTCTACCTGGTCGACAAAATCCAGTTCATCTGAACGCCGTGCGATTGCCCGCAGGCCGGATGACCAACGGGATCGCGGCGACCAGCGTCGCCGCCTTCCTGCTGCTGCTGCTGACGGACCGCGTCGGCGACGCCGCGATCATCGGCGGCTTCATCCCCGCGCGGGTCGATGATTCGGCACTGTTGGCGGGCATGGCGGCGGTGCCCGTCTGGCTGACTCCGCTCAGTTGCACGCTGCTTCATGCGGGCTGGCTCCACATCGGCTTCAACATGCTGATGCTGCTCTTTTGCGGACGGCAGGTTGAGCATGTGCTGGGCTGGGGCGGGACATTGGCGCTTTATGTCGTGGGCGCCTATGCCGCCTGCCTTGTCCAATGGGCGGTGGACCCGGCCTCGACCAATCCGATGATCGGTGCAAGCGGTGCGATCTCCGCGATCCTCGCCACCTATTCGCTGCTCTACAGCCAGCAGCAGGTGCGCCGGGTGGGGCCGATTTCGGCCAATCTGGTGCGGGTGCTGTGGCTGGCGGCCGGCTGGATCGCGATCCAGCTGATGATCGGCGTGGCGACGTCCGGGGGCTTTGGCGATCTGGGTCAGATCGCGATCGCCGCGCATATTGGCGGCTTCCTCGCTGGACTGGCGATGACCCGCCCGCTGCTGCGCTGGCGCTTCCGGAAAAAGCCGCGCGTGGTGAATTGACGGACCGCTTTGTCTTTGCTCGTCCGGGCTGAGCCTGTCGAAGCCTCGATCTGCTTCGAACGAGGTACGTCATGCGTTTGACGCTTCGACAAGCTCAGGCGGACGGAATGTGAATACCCCTGTGGATCAGGCGCCCGGCAGTTCCGGCTCCAGCAGGCGGTGCAGGTGCACGATCACATAGCGCATTTCCGCGTCGTCCACGGTGCGCTGGGCGGCCCCGCGCCAGGCCTTTTCGGCCGAGGCATAATCGGGAAACACGCCGACCAGATCGACCGTGCTCAGATCCTGAAATTCAAGCGTCTGCGGGTCGGTGACGCGACCACCCATCACCAGATGCATCTTGCTCATGGTTTTATATTTTCTCCTTTGGCTGATAGCGGGGCTTTAGCATCGCGTCCGCAATCAGCCAAGGAGGGCAGGGCTGCGCTTCGATTGCGTTTGCCGCAATCGCGATTAGTTTTTCGGCAATCGTGCCTTGATCGCGCTGCTGATCGCATCCACCCTCGCGGCGACCAGCGCCGCGACATCATCGGCGAGCCTGGACGCCTTGGCCGGCAGTTCGGACGCGGCGACGCTGTCCTTCGCGGTCGACGCGGCGTCGCCGGCGGCGTGCAGCGCCGTGCTTGCGCCGTGCCGGACCGTTTCGGCGCCTTCCGCCGCAGCGGCGCGTGCGGCGACGGCAGCCTCGACGACCTTTGCTCCGGCCGTAGCGGCAAGGCCCGGCAGCGCCTTCATCGCGCGGCGGCTCTTGGGGAACATCCAGGCGATCAGAGCGCCAGCGGCGACTGCGCCCGCCACCGCGATGACCGGATGGTCCTGCACGATCTGGTTGGCGCGGGTGGCGGCACGCTGCGTCTTGTCGCGCGCGTCGGCATAGGCGTCGGTCGCCTTGTCACGGCCGGTCTGGATCAGTTCGCCGGCGCCCTCGCGCGCCTTTTCGGTGGTGTCCCTGATCCGGTCTGTCGCCGTGATCGCGGCATCGTTCGCTGCTTCGCGGACGCGGGTAATCTGGGCGCGGATATCAGCCATCATCATTCTCCGAAAGGTCGGTGTCCTTGTTCCTGAAGCGAACGTACAGCCGGCCGAAAAGTGCCGCCAGCGGGCGACGCGCGAGGAAAAGGCCGAAGGCGGCGGCCGCTGCGCCGATTGCGACGGGGCGTTGCTGCACCTTCGCGGCGGCATAGGCGGCGCCGTCGAGCGCGGTCGATGTCAGCTTGCTCACGGCGTCCCGTTTCAGCCGGGCAGGGGCAATCCGCGTGGCGGCGGCCTGCGCGCTTTGGGCCAGCCGGGCGCGTTGTTCTTCAGCGCGGGCACTGGCTGCCCGATAGGCTGCTTCGGGCGTCATGGCGCGATCGCTTTCTTCATGCGGGTAACGCAGCCCCTGGCCAGCAACAGCAGGATGATGGCGAGCAGCAGCCCGCCGCCGACCACCGCCGCCGTCGCGCCGAGCGGGCCGAGGCGTGCCTGGAGCGAGAGGATGATTCCGACCAGCAGGGCGACGATGCTGGCGAAGCTGAGGATGAAGGCGACGACGGCCAGGATCGCCGCGTTGCGTAATGCCGTCGCGACGATCCCGGCCCGCAGCTTCTGCCGGTCGGCTTCGGCGGCGGCATAGGCGCGCGCATCGGCATAGAAGCGCGCGAAGGCTTCGCGCACGGATTCCTCCTGCGCGGCCTCTTCGGCCACGTCGGTGTGCGGCGTGACCGCCGTTTCCGCTGACTGCTCAATCAAAACGACTCTCCGCCCGGTGTCGCGGGCCTGTGGGTGGGGCGATCAGGCGCCACATTCGGCCCGATCGCTCAGGCCCCAATGCTTCAAGCCTTGTCGTCCGACCCCTTGGCGAGGCGCATCAGCACATAGCCGACCACCGCTGCGGCGCCGATGGCGACGGCAGGACTCTTGCGCACGAAATCGCGGGCTTCGTCCATCAGCTGGTCGACATCCTTGCTTTCGAGCTTGTCGGCGGCGCCCGCCACCTGTTCGGCGGCCTGTCGCGCATAGTCGCCATATTGCGGGCCGAGCTTGGCATCGACCGTGCCGGCCGTGTCGGAAATCAGCTTGGCCAGGCTCTGCATGGCCGTGCCGGTCTTGTCCTTCGCCACGCCTGCGGCCGACTTGGCGGTCTTCCCCGCCTGCTCCTTGATCGGGTCGATATGGGCTTTCCAATCGACCGCGTTGATCTTGTCGGCGGCGGAACGGGCGGCCTTTTCAGCCTGTTCCTTGAGCGGCGCGATCTGCGCGCTCCAGCCATGGGCGGCCGCGCCATTACCTGGCGCCTTGGCTGCCGGCGCCTTGCGGGTCGCAGCCGTCTTGACCGGCGCGGCCTTCACCGGCGTCGCGGCGGTCGTCGTCGCCTTGACCGGTTTCGCCTTGACGGGCTTGGCCGCCGGCGTTTTCTTCGCGCGCTTGACGGGCGGTGTTTCCGGTGTGTCGGCCATCGTCCTCAGTCTCCCTTTCATGTCCAGCATGGCGGCCGCGCGAACGCGGCGGGGTCATGCTCCTAATGCTTTGCGGCGGCCTACAGTTCCGTTGCCGTTACATTTTGAGCATCGGCATTTTTTCGCGTCGTGCAAGCCCCCGCATTGCCAAGGCGGGAGGCGCTGGCTAAGCGGGGCGCGAAATAGCCGCCCGGCCGCCATGGGGCCATTTATCAGGGAGCGATCATGACCGCTATTCTCGACATCCACGCCCGCCAGATCCTCGACAGTCGGGGCAATCCCACCGTCGAAGTCGACGTCATGCTGGAAGATGGCAGCTTCGGCCGTGCCGCAGTGCCATCGGGCGCATCGACCGGCGCCTATGAGGCGGTCGAGAAGCGCGACGGCGACAAGAGCAAATATCTGGGCAAGGGCGTGCTGGCCGCGGTCGCGGCGGTCAATGACGAGATTGCCGAGCAGATCATCGGCCTCGACGCCGAGGACCAGGCCGAGGTCGACGCCGCGATGATCGCGCTGGACGGCACCGAGAACAAGTCGCGACTGGGTGCCAACGCGATCCTGGGCGTGTCGCTCGCCACGGCCAAGGCGGCCGCCGACGCGCGCGGCCTGCCGCTCTATCGCTATGTCGGCGGCGTGTCGGCCCATGTCCTGCCGGTGCCGATGATGAACATCATCAACGGCGGCGAACATGCCGACAATCCGATCGACTTCCAGGAATTCATGATCATGCCCGTCGGTGCGGAAAGCATTGCCGACGCCGTGCGGATCGGGTCGGAAATCTTCCACACGCTCAAGAAGGGCCTGCACGACAAGGGTCTGGCCACCTCGGTCGGCGACGAGGGCGGCTTTGCCCCCAACATCGCCTCGACCCGCGACGCGCTCGACTTCATCATGCTGTCGGTCGAGAAGGCCGGATACAAGCCGGGCGACGATGTCGTGCTGGCGCTGGACTGCGCCGCGACCGAATTCTTCAAGAACGGCAAATATGAGATTTCGGGCGAAGGCCTGTCCTTGTCGCCGGTCGAGATGGCCGACTATCTCGCCGCGCTGTGCGCCGACTATCCGATCAAGTCGATCGAGGACGGCATGAGCGAGGATGATTTCGAGGGCTGGAAGGCGCTGACCGACAAGATCGGGGGCAAGGTCCAACTGGTCGGCGACGACCTGTTCGTCACCAACCCGGCGCGCCTGGCGATGGGTATCGGCAAGGGGCTGGCCAACTCGCTGCTGGTCAAGGTTAACCAGATCGGTACGCTGACGGAGACGCTGGCGGCCGTCGATCTGGCGCACCGGTCGCGCTATACCGCCGTCATGTCGCACCGGTCGGGCGAAACCGAGGACGCGACCATCGCCGACCTCGCCGTCGCGACCAACTGCGGCCAGATCAAGACCGGCTCGCTCGCCCGTTCGGACCGGCTTGCCAAATATAACCAGCTGATCCGCATTGAGGAAGAACTGGGCGACATCGCCGTCTATGCGGGGCGTTCCATCTTCCGCTAAATCCCGGCCCCGAAGGGCGAAATTGATCGGCCGGTCGCAAGTTGGTGATTTTTCACTTGCGGCCGGCCTTTTGCTGTGATTCCACTAGCCCATGGCGCATATCGCGAAACTTCGACTGCTGCTGGCATCCGCCTTTGGTCCCGCGATCGCGCTGCTCTTGCTGCTGTCCTTCGCGGGCTATGTCGTGCTGGGGTCGAACGGCGTCCTGGCGTGGGGCGATTACACCCGCCAGCTGCGCGCCGCGCAGGCGGAGCTGAAAAAGACCCAGGCGGCCCGCGCCGAACTGCGCAACCGGGTCGACCTGCTCGATCCGCGCCGGGTGGACCCCGATCTTTCGGACGAACTGATCCGCCGCCAGCTGGGCGTGATTCACCATGACGAGGTGATCGTCCCGCTCAACTGACCCTTCGCGGGCAGGGGTGGCGCAAGGATTTTGCGCCGGAAATGCCGTCCTGGTAATTTTGCTGCGAGCTGATCCGGGCGGCATTTGCGCAGGCCATTCAGACTCATCAGTTTTCGGTGGCAGCTATTGGTTTTGCCCGGATTCCGTGGGGTCCGCCGTTGCAATTTATGCAACTCTGCCGCTATATCGGGCTTCCTTCCATCCTACCCACGCAAAAGGATAAGAGCCTTGGCGAAACCAACGACGCCGCGTGCTTCTAGTGCAAAGGCAAAGGCCGCAGCGCCCGCCGGAGCGGACCATAATCGGCCGCGCCCCGAAACTCCCACCGACTACAAGGCCAGCAAGGAAGAGCTGCTGGAATTTTACCGGCAGATGGTTCTGATCCGCCGTTTCGAGGAAAAGGCAGGCCAGTTGTACGGCCTGGGCCTGATCGGTGGCTTCTGCCACCTCTATATCGGCCAGGAAGCGGTCGCGGTCGGCATCCAGTCGGCGCTCAAGCCCGGCAAGGACAGCGTTATCACCGGCTATCGCGACCATGGCCACATGCTGGCCTATGGCATCGATCCCAATGTCATCATGGCCGAACTGACCGGCCGTGAAGCCGGCATCTCGCGTGGCAAGGGCGGTTCGATGCACATGTTCAGCGTCGAGCATAAATTCTACGGCGGCCACGGCATCGTCGGCGCGCAGGTGTCGCTGGGCGCGGGGCTGGGCTTCGCGCACAAATATAATGGCGACGGCGGCGTCTGCGTCGCCTATTTCGGCGACGGCGCGGCCAACCAAGGCCAGGTCTATGAATCGTTCAACATGGCCGAGCTGTGGAAGCTGCCGATCATCTTCGTGATCGAGAACAACCAGTACGCCATGGGCACCAGCGTCAACCGCGCCTCGTCGGAGGACCAGCTCTATCGTCGCGGCGAAAGCTTCCGTATCCCCGGCCTCCAGGTCGACGGCATGGACGTGCTGGCGGTGCGCGGCGCGACCGAGGAAGCGCTGAAGTGGGTGCAGGGCGGCAATGGCCCGATCCTGCTGGAAATGAAGACCTATCGCTATCGCGGCCATTCCATGTCCGACCCGGCCAAGTACCGGTCGCGCGAGGAAGTGCAGTCGATGCGCGAAAAGTCCGACCCGATCGAGGGCGTGAAGAAATATCTGCTCGAAGCTGGCGTATCGGAGGACGAGATCAAGGTCATCGACCAGGATATTCGCAAGATCGTCGCGGAAGCGGCCGATTTCGCGGAAACATCGCCTGAACCGGAAATGTCCGAACTCTATACCGACGTGCTGGTGGAGCAATATTGATGGGTATCGCAATCAAGATGCCGGCGCTCTCGCCGACGATGGAAGAGGGCACGCTGGCCAAGTGGCTGGTCAAGGAAGGCGATGACGTGAAGTCGGGTGACATCCTGGCCGAGATCGAGACCGACAAGGCGACGATGGAATTCGAGGCCGTGGACGAGGGAAAGATCGGCAAGATCGTCATCGCCGAGGGCACCGAGGGCGTGAAGGTCGGCACCGTGATCGCCGAGATGGCGGGCGAGGGCGGGGAAGCCGCCGCCGCGCCGGCGCCCAAGGCCGAAGCCGCGCCCGAAGCGCCGAAGAAGGCCGAGAGCGGCACGGCCAAGCCGGCGGTCGAGGCCAAGGCGACCGTGCAGGATCCCGCGATCCCGGAAGGCACCGAATTCGTCAAGACGACCGTTCGTGAAGCGCTGCGCGACGCGATGGCGGAAGAAATGCGCAAGGACGAGCGCGTTTTCGTCATGGGTGAGGAAGTCGCCGAATATCAGGGTGCCTACAAGGTCACGCAGGGCCTGCTGGACGAGTTCGGCGCCAAGCGCGTGATCGACACGCCGATCACCGAATATGGCTTTGCCGGCATCGGCGCGGGCGCGGCGATGGGCGGCCTGCGTCCGGTCATCGAGTTCATGACGTTCAACTTCGCCATGCAGGCGATCGACCACATCATCAACTCGGCGGCCAAGACCAACTACATGTCCGGTGGCCAGATGCGCTGCCCCATCGTGTTCCGCGGTCCCAACGGCGCGGCCAGCCGCGTCGGCGCGCAGCACAGCCAGAATTACGGCCCCTGGTATGCCGCCGTCCCCGGCCTGATCGTCATCGCGCCCTACGACGCGGCCGACGCCAAGGGGCTGCTCAAGGCCGCGATCCGCTCCAACGACCCGGTCGTGTTCCTGGAAAACGAACTTGTCTATGGCCGCAGCTTCGACGTGCCCAAGCTGGATGACTATGTCCTGCCGATCGGCAAGGCGCGGATCATGAAGCCGGGCAAGGACGTGACCCTCGTCAGCTACTCGATCGGCGTGGGCATCGCCCTGGAAGCGGCCGAGACGCTGGCGGCCGAGGGCATCGACGCCGAAGTGATCGACCTGCGCACGCTGCGCCCGCTCGACACCGCGACCGTGTTGGAAAGCCTGAAGAAGACCAACCGCCTGGTTGTGGTGGAAGAAGGCTGGCCGGTCTGCTCGATCGCGTCGGAAATCGCCGCGGTCGTCATGGAGCAGGGCTTCGACGATCTCGACGCGCCGGTGCTGCGCGTGACCAACGAGGATGTGCCGCTGCCCTATGCCGCCAACCTCGAAAAGGCGGCGCTGATCGATGCGGCCCGCGTGGTCGCGGCAGCGAAAAAGGTCTGCTACAAATAAGACGCGAAAGGGCGGTTCCGGCGGAGCCGCCCTTTTTCGATCAGGGCATCATGCGCGAAAGCGGGAGCCGGCTGTGCGCGGGCAGGATGCGGGGACCGGGAATCAGGTGCAGAGCGCCGTGGCCGATGCCGCCAGATTGCCGGCATTCTTGATCGCCTGGTCGGTCCGTTCGCGCACGTTGAAGGCGCTCGAATAGCGAATCGTTTTGGCCCCGAACAAGCTGTTCGAGATGAGCGGCTGATATTGATAGGCCACCTCCACGAACATCACGGCCGTCCCCGCCATCGAGGCGATCTGATTGCCGGTCGGCCCCATCGCCTGAAGACTGGCGTTGGTCTTGCCGTCATTGGTGACACCGTAGCTGGATGTGAAGCTGCCTGTGCCATAGCAACGCTGCCAGCGTATATATTGCCCGCTATTCGGGGCTTCCAGGCCATTGGGTTCGAGGTCGGACAGGATGATCTTGCCGTTGGCCTTGAAGTTCAGGCCGCTGGTCGAAAGATTCGCGCCCGTGAATATCTCGTTGATGTCCGCTTCGTCGATCGACGCGCGAACGCGCGATGCGTTGTCGGCCACCAGCATCGCTAACTGGCTCAGCTTCATGTGGGCTATGGCAAGATGCGCGACCTCAAGTCCGGCCAGCGCGAGTATCAGCAGGACGGGCAACGAGTAGGCGAACTCGATGAGCGCCAGTCCGGATTGATCCTTGCGGAGGCGACGCAACGCGCGGAAGAAGGCGGCGGACATTCAGCTGCACACCTTCGCGGGCGCTGCCTGATTGGCCCAGGGCTGGTTGCGCAGGATGACGGACGAAGTGGCCGTCTGCGTTGCAGGCCAGCCCAGCAGCTTCGCCATGGGGAACAGGCGCGGCATGGAGACATTCACCTGATAGTAGACGATGTCGTCGGCGCCACCCAGACCGGCGGAGCCAGAACTGGTGTCATATGTGCCATTGCCGTTGGCGTCCTCGAAGCAATCGCCCGAATTGTAGCTGCCCAGCGGCGCCGTATCGGTCAAGATCTTCTCGGGCTTTCCGATGCGGGAAAAGTTGTAGTAGCTGGTCTTGACGACCGACACCGTGGCCTGTTTCGACATGACGGTGGACATCTGGTTCGAGATGAAGCTGTCGATCTGCGTCGCGTTCAGCGTGCCGACCGAGGCGGCCCGAGCGGCGCGATCGAGTACGCCCTTGGTGACGGCGTTGAGGTAGCTTTGGTAGGCCAGGTCTCCGATCCCCATGATGACAAGGCACAGGGGGAAGGCAACGAAGCCGAATTCGACCAGCGTGGCGCCGCGCTGATTGCGGACCAATGCTGATGTGCGTGGCCGCCGTCTCATTGCGAAAGCCTCAGGCCGCCGATGTTCTGGGCGATCGTCTTGAACTGCGTGCTGAGCGCCGCGGCATTGGTGGACACCGCGACATGGTCGCTGCTTGATGCGCAGGCATTGAGCGCGCTGTTCGACGAACTGGCGAACACGATGACCCAAATTGTGAACCCCTTGCGTTTCGCAGCCTCGCACGCAATGTTGAAGCGCTTGTTCTGGATCGTCACGAGATCGGTCGTACTCGTGCCGGTGGCTGCGATGCGGCCGTCGAGCCGGTTGATGCCCCAGCCGTCATAATTGCCGTCCGATGCGGTCATGGCGCCGTCCGTCATGAAGATGATGTGGCGCGAGATCGAAAATCCGTTCGGCGCGGCGCCGTTGTTCGCCGCGAAGATGCCGTCGGGCGACATCATGCGCGCGCCCCAGATCATGCCCGTCGTGTGATTGGTGAAGCCCCATGGCGTCAGCGAATCGACATAGGCGTTGAAGGATGTGGCGCTGGGGTCGTTGCTGGGTGCCGAGTCGCGGGACGCATATTCGGCGAGCGGGCGGGCCTGGGTTGGGCAGGCGGCCTGATCGCCCGTCCAGCTGCTCCAATAGGGCGATGATGCCGGCGTGGACGTTCGATACCAGGACACGTCCGGCCAGAAGGGCCGCCACCGCGTGGCGGCGGAACTGGGGATGAGGTCGATGTTGAGGTCGTTCGCGCCGGACGGCACGCTGCTCGTTGACGTACTGGAATTGATCGTGTTGACCGTGTCGGGTTCCTCGATGCAGCCCGACCAGCGCGTGGTAGTGCCGGCATCATAGGCCGGGTTGGCGACGGTCGCACCGGTAATATAGTCCGACACCACGTGGTTCACGACCTGATATTGCCAGCCATAGCGGGTCCATCCCGCACCGCCGGTGGTGGACGTTTCGTAGGTTTTCGTGACCGTCACCGCCTTGCGCACGCATTTCTTGTCGCCGCTGCCCGACGGGTTTGTGGAGGTATCCCCGTTCCAGCTGTCGTAGCTGTACGTGGTGACGCTCGTGTTGCTGGGCGCGGTGCCGGATGTCGTCTGCGACGCATTGCCCCAGTTTATGCAACTGTTTTTGCTATAGGTGCTGCCGCTCGATGAGCTATTGGCCGCCGCCGAGGTCGCATGGCAGGTGTTGTCGCCGCGCCGCATGTAGCAGGTGGCCGTGCTCGATCCATTTTCCCGATAGAATGTACCGATACGCGAATTATAGGCCCATGTATCTCCGGTGGCGCCGCCGACCAGCGCCGTCGTCGGCAGCAGATAGCCGACATTGACGTTGCTGGCATAGGGGGTGAAGCCGTAGCGGACCCGGCCGGTATTGGTGTCGCCCGGTCCCAGCGTGTCGTAGAAATCGCGCACGGCCTGGCGCAGCGCGGCGATGCGAGTGGTCGTGCCACCCGAGCCGTTGCTGATACTGCTGTCCATGGAGCCCGTCGTGTCCAGCACCAGCATCACATCGGTATTGCCGATGTCGAACTTGGAACTGCACGACACATCCAGGTTGATATACTGGAAACCCAATATACGCATGATCGTGGTGGGGATGCGGGTCGTGGCCGACACCAGCACGGTCGTGGTCTGGCTGGGATCACTGCGGATGTTGGGCGTGAAACTGTCGGTCTGAAACGTGTTCTGCGGGAAGTTGAAATTGAAGAATTTCGTCGCCTCGGCAATATCGGTGCTGGTCATCGACGATGTCGTCATCGATCGGCGACCGGCCAAGGCACCGGCGTCGCAGGCCTGTTGCAGTCGGGCCTTGGCCATGTAGGCCCGGCTCATGTCGACGCCGCCACCGATCAATGCCGCAAGCGGGATCAACGACGCCGCGACAATCGCCATAGTGTTGCCCGCCTGGTTCTTCACCAGCCGTGCCAAGAAATCGATGACTTGCCTGTTCCGCTTGCCCATTTGTCCGCAATCACCCATGTCGCGCCCGACACCCCCCACGTCCGGGCTGGGCAGCATTTCCGCCTATGCAGGCGCACTCGTTAGAATGTGTATGAGGAAGATGGTTAAAGGACTGATAACCGGCAGGACGCGCAGCGCGTGGGGAGTCTCGCGATGAGCGAAGCGGACGAAGGGCTCCCTCCGCTCGCGCTGCTGCTGGCCGCTCATGCCGGCGCGCGGGCGCAGCGGCATCGGGCGATCTGGGCGTTTGACGGGCGGCTGGCGAAGGTCGCGCGCACGACGAGCGATCGCGCCATCGGCCAGATGCGGCTGGCCTGGTGGAATGACGTGATCGAGGACGTGGACGCGCGCAAGGGGCGTGGCGAGCCGGTCGTGGACGCGATGCGCGCCTCCGGCGCTATGGCCGCGCCGGGGCTGGTGGCGATGATCGACGGCTGGGAAGTGCTGGTGGTCGAGCCGGAGATCGACGCCGATGGCCTGCGCGACTATGCGGTCGGGCGCGGCGGGGGGCTGTTCCGGGCGTTGGCGGAGATGGGGGCCGATGCGGCTGATGCGCCGGAATGGCTGGTCGCGGCGGGGCAGGTCTGGGCGCTCTGGGATCTGGCCGGGCATGTCGATGATCCGGCGCTGGCCGACGCGGCGCTGGCGATGGCGCGCGATCTGCTGCCGCAGGTTGACGGCGGGCGCTGGCCGCGCGGGTGGAAGCCGCTGCGGATCGCCTTCACCCTGGCGCGGCAGGACGTGCTGGCGGGGCGGGGCGCGCCGGCGGGGATGCCGCGCGCGCTGGCGTGGCGGCTGCTGCGGATCGCGCTTGTCGGGCGCTAGGCGAAAAGGATAGGCTGTCTGCTGCGAAGCTGAAGGGGGCAGGCATGGGGCGAATGCTGGCGGGGGGCATGGCGGCGCTGCTGCTGGTGGCGGGCGGGCTGTTCTGGTGGCAGGGACGCGCGGACACGGCGCCGACGCCGCAACTGGCGGTGGCCCCACCGCCGCCGCCTGCGGTCGAGAGTCTGCCCGAGGGCGATCCCGATGCGGTCGGCGACGCACCGCCCATGCCCGGCGAGGCCAGCCCGCAGAACCGCGAACAGAAGCGCTTTGCCCGTTACGATCGCAATCGCGACGGCGTCATCACCCGCGTCGAGATGCTGGGCAGCCGCACCAGGGCGTTCAAGGCGCTGGACAGGGATGGCGACAACCTGTTGTCCTTCGAGGAATGGGCGGTGGCGACGGCGGACCGCTTCGGCGCGGCGGATGGCGACCAGGACGGCAGGCTGACCCCGGCGGAGTTCGCGACGACGGCGCCGAAACGTGCGGCGAAGCAGAGGTGCAGATGCTAACGGGGTGGGAAGGTCAGACCAGCGCCATCTCGCCCATCCAAGCGCCAAAGGAAGCGCGGGCGCGCGCGGTATAGGCTTCCTTGCGCTGCTTCTTCTTTACGTCGTCCAGCGTCGGGAACAGGCCGAAATTGACGTTCATCGGCTGATAGTCCGCCGTCGCCACATTGCCCGTCACATGGCCGAGCAGCGCGCCCAGGGCGGTGTCGGCAGGTGGCGGAGTCAGCGCTCGGCCCAGCAGTTCGGCCGCCGCGAAGCGCCCCGCGATCAGGCCGATGGCAGCGCTCTCGACATAGCCCTCGCAGCCCGTCATCTGCCCGGCGAAGCGGATATGGGGCGCGCTCTTCAGACGCAGCGTGGGATCGAGCAGCTTGGGCGACTGGATGAAGGTATTGCGGTGCAGCCCGCCCAGCCGCGCGAACTCGGCCTTTTCCAGGCCGGGGATGGTGCGGAACAGTTCGACCTGCGCGCCATATTTCAGCTTGGTCTGGAAACCAACCATGTTCCACAGCGTGCCGCTGGCATTGTCCTGCCGCAACTGGACCACGGCATAGGGCCAGCGGCCGGTTTTCGGATTGTCGAGGCCCATGGGCTTCATCGGCCCGTGGCGCAATGTTTCCGGCCCGCGCGATGCCATCACCTCGATCGGCATACAGCCCTCGAAATAGGGAGTGCTGGCCTCCCATTCCTTGAACTCGGTCTTTTCGCCGTCGATCAGCCCCTGGACGAAGGCCTGATACTGGTCCTTGTCCATCGGGCAGTTGATATAATCCTTCCCCTCGCCGCCGCCGGGGCCGATCTTGTCCCAGCGATTGGCCATCCAGCACTGGTCCATGTCGATGCTGTCATAATGGACGACCGGGGCGATCGCGTCGAAGAAGGCGAGATGCTCCATCCCCGCCGCCTGGCCGATGCTCTGGGCGAGCGCGGCGGCGGTCAGCGGGCCGGTCGCGACAATCGTCATGCCTTCGCCGGGCAGCGCGTCGATCCGCTCGCGCACGATCTCGACATTGGGATGGTCGGCCAGCGCGCGCGTGACGCCGCCGGAAAAGACGTGGCGATCGACCGCCAGCGCCGATCCGGCGGGTACCTTGGCCGGTTCCGCCTGCGCCATGATGAGCGAGTCCAGTCGCCGCATTTCCTGGTGCAGCAGGCCCACGGCATTCTTGTCGGCATCGTCCGAGCGGAAGCTGTTGGAGCAGACCAGTTCGGCAAGGCCGTCTGTCTGGTGCGCCGGGGTCATGTCGCCCGCGCCCCGCATTTCGGAAAGGCGGACGCGGATGCCGGACTGCGCCAGTTGCCAGGCGGCTTCCGATCCGGCGAGGCCGCCGCCGATGATATGGACCTGATGCATGGACATGGTTCGCCTGACTTCGCACTGTATCGCAGATGGGGTGATGGCGCTCGCCAGTGGGCCATCTTGTCGTGAGAGGCAAGGAATATAGGGCAGGCGGGGGCGGTGGCACAGCCGTCTAGCGGCACGCGATATTGTTTGCGCGCTCCATGGTGATGAAGCTGATCGTGCGCGGGGCGAATATCGACCGTCCCGCAGGGTGGCTCGCGCCATTCATCGGAGGCAGTTTGTCCCCGGCGCCCAGTTGCAATAATGTTCCGTTGAGACGGAGACTTGAAGAGGAGTGATCGGGTTCGGACAGCGTGTAGCGCATCCCGGCGAGCGGCAGGTCCAGGATCGTCTCTTCCCGGCTACTGTTGTTGATGACCAGCAGCGCAACGGCGCCACGACCGCCGGAGGCGCAATGGGCGTAGACATGTGCGCCTTCACGCAGCGGGACGCCGGAATCCAGGACCGTCGCCCCCATCAACCGGCGCCAGAGCAGGGCTGCCCAGTAATTGGCCTTTGGGGTGAGATCCGCAGGTTCCAGTAACGCGTAATCACTGGCGGCGAGCGTGTTATGCATGGCGACCTGGACGCCCACTCTGGCCAGCCGGCCGAGTTGGTCCAGATAGCGGAAGCTGTCGACGAAGCGCCCGCTCCATGGATTGCCGCCGCAGGCCGCGTCGGCGCCCTCGGTCAGCCAGATCGGCTTGCCCGGTGCATGGACGTCGCGCAGAGCCGCATAATAGGCATGGGTCGCGCTGGTCCGCGCCAGCCATTCCTCCGACAACGCCTGATCGATGCCGGTCTGTGGCAGGCGGGCCGATGCGCAGCGCTGGGAGGCGGCACCATAATGATGATAGGAAAAGGCATCGATGCCAGGGCCGGACGCCGCCAACAATGCGTCGGTTGCGATGGAGCCTGGAATGTGGGGCGGCATACCCCAGGGCGCGGGCGTTTCCGTCGCTGAGCCGGGGCCAAGCAGGATCATGTCCGGCGCCTCGCGGTCGACCAGGCGTTTGAACAGGCGGAAATCGCGGCCATAGGCGGCGGCGTCATAGCCCTTTGGCGCGCCGCTCATGCCGGCCATGGACGGTTCGTTCATGAACTCCGCGGCGGCGATGCTGCCCCCGGCCCTGCGCGTGTAGGCCAGCCAGCGGCGCGCCTGTGCGTCGGTCCAGACGCCATCGGCATCGCGCACGCCGGCGCTGATGGCGAAGGATGTGACGATCCTTGCATCCACAGCTTGCGCGAAACGGATGACGTTGCGCCATTGGGTCGGCGTCAACACCCCTTTGAAACCGTCGGGCGTCCGCGCAAGCGGCCTGTCGTCACCAGCGAAATAAATGCTGTTCGCCCAAGTGCCGCTGACTCGCAGATAGGCCGGCCCCAGCGCTTTGGCGAGGGTGATGAGGCGCGGGCTGGAAAGGTCGATAGGGGGTCGATATTGATAGGCTGAGGGATCGATTCCGGCATGGCCGGCGTCAACCCGGCCTGTCGCGTCGACCTTGCTGCCATAAGGTTTCCAGAAAGCGCCGCCGATCACCTCCAGCATTTCGATGTTATAGGATTGAAAGCGCGGGTCGACGGACGCGATGCGCGGCATATGGGCTGGATCAAGCCTCTGCGGTCCGATTGCGAGCCCATCCGCGCCCTCTCCAGGTGGGACCATGGCAGTGGCTCCGAGCATGGCGCAGGCCGCAAGGATATATTTCATCGTCCATCTCCTAAGCGGGTCGGGACATTCAGCAGTCTGTTCAAAGCGTCAAATATTGAATTCTGGGGCATCCATAGTTTGGGACTATGCCTGACCACCGGCAACCGAAAGGGACGCCCGCGTGACAAATGGATTCGGATCGGCAACAAAAGCCTGTCTGCCGCGTTCGCGCAGAAGATTTTGCGCGCGGAGCTTTCTCGCGCCCTTTCCGGAGATTATCCATGAAGATCACGCCCATCCTGCTCGCCGTGCCGCTTGGTTTCGCCATGTCGGCTTGCGCCACCGCTTCCCCGGATGCGGCCGCGCCCGCCGCGCCCACGGCCCGCGCCAGCCTGGCGGCTGGTGACGGCAGCGCGCGGGGGCAGGCAATGGTGACCGAGGCGGCGGACGGGCTGCATGTCGTGGTCAAGGCGCAGGGCGTGACGCCGGGCATCCACGCCGTGCATATCCACACCACCGGTACCTGCACCGGGCCCGACTTCACCAGCGCGGGCGGTCACTGGAACCCGGCCGGGCGGCAGCATGGCAAGGACAATCCCGCTGGTATGCATATGGGCGACATGCCCAACATGGTCGCCGGGTCGGACGGCGCGGGCGAACTGGAATATGTGGTCGCGCATGGCAGCATCCAGGGCGGCGCGACCCCGCTGCTCGATGCCGATGGCGCGGCTGTGGTGATCCATGCCCAGGCCGATGACAACAAGACCGACCCGACCGGTAATGCCGGCGGCCGGGTCGCCTGCGGCGTGCTCAAGGCGGGCTGATCGCGCGGCCGATCAGGCGGGGGCGACCGGGCCTCCGCCTCCAAATTCGTCCTCAAATTCTCCATAGTCGGCCACGGCCTCGTATCGGGCGCCGCCATGGCCGATCCGGCTTTCGAACAGGCTAAAGCCGGTGATCGGAAAGGGCGGGCTGGCGAGAGCGGCATGGGCGGCCAGAAAGGCGTCCACCATGCCGCCCGCGCGGCCGAACCGCGCCAGGGTGATATGGGGCAGATAGGCGCGACCCTCGGGCGCAAGGCCGGCGGAGACGCAGGCCCGGTCGATCTTCCGGTGCAGTTGCGCCAGCGGATCGCGCGGCTGGACGCCGGCCCAGAGCGTGTCCACCACGCCCTTGCGGTCGAAGCTGCCGACGCCCGACAGGCTGATGTCGAAGGGCGCGAAACGGATCGCGGCCAGCGCATCGGCAATGTCGTTGGCCTGGTGCCGCTCGACCTCCCCGATGAAGCGCAGGGTCAGGTGCAACTGGTCGTCATCCTGCCAGCGCGCGCCGGGCACGCCCGCCATCAGCGACAGCAGAAGGGAACGGATCGGTGCGGGCGGGCGGATGGCCACGAACAGACGGTGCATGGCGCCAATATAGGGACAAGCCGGTGCTGTGCCACGCATTGATCGGTTTGACTTGAAGTCGGGCGTGGAAGCGCCGATAATAGGAAGGCCGGCGATGAGTGCCGGTGAAGGAGATGATTTTCATGGCCAACTGGTCCGACCCCCGTCCCGGCACAGAGGCCGGCATTCCGGGCTTTGGCGGCACCACCGCCGCGCGCGGCGAGGCGTTCGACGCCGGGCTGCGCCGCTACATGCTGTCGGTCTATAATTATATGGCGAGCGGCGTGCTGCTGACGGGCATCGTCGCGCTGCTGTTCGCGTCGAGCGGGCTTGCCTATCAGATACTCGCCGGCCCCGGCATACTGAAATATGTCATCATGTTCGCGCCGCTGGCGTTCGTGATGGTAATGAGCTTCGGCATCAACCGCCTGTCGACGGTGACGATGCAGGCGCTGTTCTGGGCTTATGCCGCGGTGATGGGTCTGTCGCTCTCGTCGATCTTCCTGGTCTATACCGGCACGTCGATCGCGCAGACCTTCTTCGCGACCGCCGCCGCCTTCGCGGGCCTCAGTCTCTGGGGCTACACCACGAAGAAGGATCTTTCGGGTTTCGGCACCTTCCTGATCATGGGCCTGGTCGGCCTTTTCATCGCGATGCTGATCAACCTGTTCCTGAAGTCGAGCGCGATGGACCTGGTCATCAGCTGCCTTGGCGTGCTGCTGTTCGCAGGCCTCACCGCCTATGACACGCAGAAGATCAAAAGCATCTACGCCCATGTCGCGGGTACGGACATGATGGGCAAGTCGGTGGTGATGGGGGCGCTGAACCTCTATCTCGACTTCATCAACATGTTCCTGTTCCTGCTGCGCTTCATGGGCGGCAACCGCGACTGATCGGCGCGGTTAGACGGATTAGGGAAGGCCCGGTGGAGCGATCCACCGGGCCTTTTTGTCATGTGCATTGCGCCGACCGCTCTCCGTTTCGAGCATAGTCGGGAAACGGCGACGCGGCGGCATCAGTCCTGCTTCTGCATCTCCGCGATCAGCGCGCCGTCAATGTCTTTCTGGCGCTGATAGGCTGGGCGGGCGCGGAGCCTTTCGGCATAGGCGGTATAGGCGGGGCGAGCAGGCATGGTGCCGAAGGCGAGGCCCCAGTCGATCTGTGACCCGACATAGACGTCGGCAGCCGTAAATTGGTCTCCGCAAATCCAGGCGTCGCCCGATACGGCTTGTTCAAGTGTGTCCAGCACCGCGTCGAGCGATCCATAGCCGGCGGCGCGCTCGCGCCCCTCGGGCAGGACGAAGCCCATCGCCCTGTTGGTGACGGCGGCCTCCACCGGGCCGGCGGCGAAGAAGAGCCAGCGGTAATAAGCGTGGCGATCGGCAGGGGGCGGGGCGAGACCGGCGCCGGGGAAGGCGTCCGCCAGATAGGCGCAGATGGCGGCGCATTCGGTCACTACGCGCCCCTGATGGACGATTGCGGGAACCTTGCCCATCGGATTGATCGTAAGATAGTTGGCGGCCTTCATCGTCGTCCCATAATCGAGGATGACGGTTTCATAGACTTCGCCGACCTCTTCCAGCATCCAGCGGGCGATCTGCCCGCGCGACATGGGATTGGTGTAGAAGACGAGATCGAGGGACATGGGCAGGCTCTCCTGAATCGAGTGGGCGAAGGGTGCCGCATGGATGCGGTCGGCGCTATCCTCTTCAGCCATGCAAGCCGTCGGTCTGGGACGAAATGGCCCGCTTACGCCATCCCTCACTGCTCGACAGGCCGGTTAGAGCATTTTCCAATCAGGTGGAATCACCTGATGACTCGGAAAATGCGGCAAACCAAAAACTTAGAGCGGTCGATCCGGTGCAGCCGGATCGGAAACCGCTCTAAAGTCTCCATGAGGCTGTGGACTGGCACGGCTCCGCGTCGGCAACCTATCTCAAAATGCCCCCCCATGCTTCGAATTCGGGCCTGCGATGCCACCCTGAAATGACGGGCGCCGGCGGGAACCGTATAAGCCGTTGTGTAATGGTGGCTTCAGCTTGTGACGGATTGGCCAGTTCCGTGCATCATGAACCGATCTTCCCGCGTGCAGACAGGTAATGCCACGGTAGCGCTGCCGTCCGATCAAGCCGACGGCAGTCGCAGCCTTACCAGCAGGCCGCCCAGATCCTCGCTTTCCTCCAGGGCGACGGTGCCGCCATAGATTTCGGCCACGTCGCGGACGATGGCGAGGCCGAGGCCGGTGCCGGGCTTGCCGGAATCGAGGCGCACGCCGCGGTCGAAGATGCGGACGCGGTCGGCCTCCGGTATGCCCATGCCGTCATCCTCGACCAGGATTTCGACCATGCCGGCCGCGCGGCCGACCGTCGCGAAGACGCTACCGCCGCCATATTTGGCCGCGTTCTCGATCAGGTTGCCGAGCATTTCGTCGAGATCCTGCCGCTCGACGCGCACGGCAGCCTCCTTGTCGCCGTCCATGTCGACGCGCGCTTCGGGATAGAGGCGCTGCACCGCGCGCTCCACGGCGGTCAGGCTGGCCCAGACTTCCGCGCGGCTGTGTGCCGCGCCGCGCCGCCCCACCGCGCGGGCGCGGGCGAGATGATGGTCGACCTGTCGCCGCATCGTCGTCGCCTCGCGGATCACCGTTTCGCCCAGGTCGGGCGAGCGGGCGGTGGCGGCGTTCATGATGACGGTGAGCGGGGTCTTGAGCGCATGGGCGAGGTTGCCCGCATGGGTGCGCGCTTCCTCCGCCTGGCGTTCATTATGGGCGAGCAGGGCGTTGAGTTCCTCGACCATGGGCAGCACTTCGGCGGGCATGGGTTCGGTCACGCGATTCTTCTCGCCCCCTCGCATCCGGATGATTTCCAGCCGTACCTTGCGCAGCGGACGCAGGCCATAGATGGTCTGGAGCGTGGCGAGCACGAACAGGCCGAGCGCGAGCAGGGTGAAGCTCTTGAAGAGGGTGGAGCGGAGCGTCCTGATCTGCCCGTCCAGCCCCTCGCGCGCCTGCGCGACCATGAACATCCAGCGCGCGTTCGAGCCGGGCAGGATGACGGTGCGTTCCATGATGCGCAGATCCTCGCCCGGAAACTGCTTGCTGTCATAGACATGGAGATGGCGGTCATGATGTTCCGGCGGCACCTTGAGCGCGCGGTCCCAGAGCGAGCGCGAGCGCCAGTCCTCATGCCCCTTGGCGCTGATCTGGTAATAGAGGCCGCTATTGGGTTCGAGAAAGCGCTGGTCGGCGAGTTCGCGGTTGAACAGCACCTCGCCGTCCGGACCGATTTCCGACGCGGCGATCATCGCGGTCAGCACATAGTTCATGCCGTCGTCGAAATTGCGGGTGATCGCATCCGCCAGCACCCGGTCCAGCGCCACGCCGCCGCCGATCAGCAGCACGCTGATCCACAGAGCCGCGATGCCGATCATCCGCCGGCTGATCGAGCCGGTGGAGCGGACGGGTGGAGGGGACTGGAGGTCGGTCATGCGGCTTTAGACATTGGCCCGAACGGCCGTTCGGCCTGAGCTTGCCGAGCCGGAGGCGGGCGAAGCCCGACGGCCTTCCTTCCGTTCGAAGAAAAGTGGAGGGCTTCGACTGGCTCAGCCCGAACGGGGGGAAAGGAACGCGTGATTACCGCCCCGGCTCGTCCAGGCTATAGCCGAGGCCGCGGATGGTGGTGATGACGTCGGCGCCCAGCTTCTTGCGGATGCGGGTGACGAACACCTCGATCGTGTTGGAATCACGGTCGAAATCCTGATCGTAGATATGCTCGATCAGCTCGGTACGGCTGACCACCTTGCCCTTGTGGTGGAGCAGGTAGGAGAGCAGCTTATATTCCTGCGCGGTGAGCTTCACCGGATCGCCCTTCAGCGTCACCTTGCCCGAGCGGGTATCGAGGCGGACGTCGCCTGCGGTCAGTTCGCTCGACGCATTGCCAGACGCGCGGCGGATGAGCGCGCGCAGGCGCGCGATCAGTTCCTCGCTCTGGAACGGCTTGGCGAGATAGTCGTCCGCACCGGCATCGAGACCGGCCACCTTGTCCGACCAGCTATCGCGCGCGGTCAGCACCAGCACGGGGAAAGCGCGGCCTTCCTTGCGCCAGCGGTCGAGCACGGTGAGGCCGTCGATGGTGGGAAGGCCCAGGTCCAGCACAACCGCGTCATAGCTTTCGGTCGCGCCCAGGAAATGGCCGTCCTCGCCATCGGTGGCGAGGTCCACGGCGTAGCCCGCGCCCTCCAGCGTGTTCCTGAGCTGCTGGCCCAGGCTCGGTTCATCCTCGACGATCAGCAGACGCATGGGGCTGTTCCGTTTCTGTTATGAATAGGGTTGAAGGGCGCGCCGGTCAGCGCGCCATGCCGATAATATCGCCCGTCCTGCCGTCCGCATCAACCCACATGACCTTGCCGTCCTTCACATATTTCAGGCGATAGCGGTTGGACGAGGGGTTGAACTCGCTGCCGACATAGGTGGCGCCGCCAACGGCGGCGTCGACGCGACGCTTGATCATCGAGAAAGGCATGACCTGGCCGTCCAGCATAGCGCGGCGGGCGGCGTCCTGTTCGTCGCGGCGATTGCCGGCGTCGGCGGCGGGGATCGCCACCGCCAAGGCAAGCGCTGCGCCAAGGGCAGCGGTCAGGCTGTTCCACTTCATCATCATGGGCATGGCATAGGCGCAGCGCATTGAACAGGTGGTGAATGGCGGTGCGGGATGCTGTTTCCGTTTTTCGTTATCCCCGCGCAGGCGCGGACCCATCGTCCGAAACATGGGCTTCCTGCCCGTTCAGGAGATGTCGAAGAGAGTCACGCGCCTCTCTTCGACCCGCCTGAGCGGGGACGACGATCATGATTTGGCGACGGCCCTATTTCTCCAGCGCATATTGCACGGTCAGCGTCACCGAGGCGCTCACCTGACCGGGTTCGACCGGGGTGACGGGCGCGGCGTCGGCCTTGAAGCGCGCGCTTTGCATCATCGGCATCGGCGGAGTGCCGCCGCTGTTGCTTTCACTGATCGACACCAGTCGCGCCGAACCAAATCCTGCGGCCTGTGCATAGAAATCGGCCTGTGTCCTGGCGCTTTTCAGCGCGGCGCCGCGCGCCTGGACGAGGAGCGGCGAGGGGTCTTCGATCGAGAAGCTGGGACCGTTGATGTTGGTCGCCCCTGCCGCGACCATCGCGTCGAGCGACGCGCCGACCCGCTTGATGTCGCGCAGCTTCACCGTCAGCTGGTTCGACGCTTCATAGCCGATGAAGCGTGGGCCGGACGGCTGGCCGTCGCGGTTGCTGTAGTCATATTGGGCGCTGAGATTGATGCCGCTGGTCTGGATGTCCTTTTTCGCGATGCCGGCCTTGGCCAGCGCTGCGATCAACCTTTCGGTCTGCGCGGCATTGTCCTGCATGGCGGCCTGCGCGGTCTGTGCGCGGGTCTGGACGCCGGTGCCGACGGTCGCGACATCTGGCGCGGCCTCGACGCTTTCGGTGACGTTCAATGTCACCACCGGCGCGGTCTCGGCGATGGTGACGCTGGTCTGGGCAAGTGCCGCGACAGGCAGTGCGGCGGCGCCGAGCGCCATCAGGGCGAGAGCGGATTTCATGAAATTTTCTCCTCGATAAGCCTTGCACCCGTATTTGGCCCGGGTGCGATGAATGGACGCTGACATGCGGTGAAAGCCGTGCGACAGCTTTCGGGTTCCGTTCTTGCGCTCGGCCGCCCGCCGGTTTGTGTGTTCCGCATTTTCCGAGCCGTCAGGTGGTTCCACCGCCCAAGAAAATGCTCTAGCTGCACCGCCATGGCAGCTCCGATCCTCTCCTTCGAAAATCTCGGCCTCTCGCAGGGCACCCACTGGCTGTTTCGCGGCATCGACATTCATGTCGGGCAGCGCGACCGGCTGGCGCTGATCGGGCGCAACGGCGCTGGCAAGACGACGTTGCTGAAGCTGATCGGCGGCCAAATCGAGCCGGACGAGGGCACGCGATCGGTCCAGCCGGGCGCGCGGGTCATCACGCTGGAACAGGACCCGGACGTGACACCCTTTGCCACGCTGCGCGATTTCGCGCTGGCTGGAGAATTCGCGCCGCCCCCCCATGAGGTGGAGGCGATCGCCGACCAGCTGGGCATCGACCTGTCGCGCGAGGCGAAGACGGCGAGCGGCGGCGAGCGTCGCCGCGCCGCCATTGCCCGCGCGCTGGCGAGCGAGCCGGACCTGCTGCTGCTCGACGAGCCGACCAACCATCTGGACATCGCCGCGATCGACTGGCTGGAAAACTGGCTGGCGCGCTACAACGGAGCCTTCATCGTCATCAGCCATGACCGCGCCTTCCTGACCCGGCTCACGCGCCAGACGCTGTGGCTCGACCGCGGGCAGATGCGCCGCAACGAGGTGGGATTCGGCGGGTTCGAGCAGTGGATGGAAGCGGTCTATGCCGAGGAGGCGCGGGCGGCCGAGAAGCTGGACGCGAAGCTGAAGATCGAGGCGCACTGGCTGGAACGCGGCGTCACCGCGCGGCGCAAGCGCAACCAGGGGCGGCTCGCGAAACTGTGGGAAATGCGCGCCCAGCGCGCGGCGATGCAGGGACCGCAGGGAACCGCCAAGATCGCGGTGGCGAGCGACGACAGCAAGACCAAGAGCGTCATCAAGGCCGAGCATGTCACCAAGGCGTTCGGGGACCGCACGATCATCAAGGATTTTTCGCTGCGCGTGCAGCGCGGCGACCGGATCGGAATCGTCGGCGGCAATGGCGCGGGCAAATCGACGCTGCTGAAGCTGCTGACCGGGGAAATGGCGCCCGACAGCGGCGAGGTGACGCTGGCCAGGACGCTGGACATGATCTTCATCGACCAGCAGCGCAGCCTGATGCAGGGCGACAAGAGCGTGCGCGACGTGCTGGCGGAAGGGGGCGACTGGATCGACGTGCGGGGGTCACGCAAGCATGTCCATGGCTATCTCAAGGATTTCCTGTTCGATCCGAGCCTTGCCGAGGCGAAGGTCGGCACATTGTCCGGCGGCGAGCGGTCGCGGCTGCTGTTCGCGCGGGAATTTGCGCGCGAATCCAATCTGCTGGTGCTGGACGAGCCGACCAACGACCTAGACCTCGAAACGCTCGACCTGTTGCAGGAAGTGATCGCGGACTATGACGGCACGGTGCTGATCGTCAGCCATGACCGCGACTTTCTGGATCGCACCGTCACGGTGACGCTGGGGCTGGACGGCACCGGCGTGGTGGACGTGATCGTGGGGGGCTATGCCGACTGGATCGCCAAGCGCGACCCACGCAAGGCACCCAGGGCGGAGAAGAAGGAGGCCGCGCCTCCGCCTCCGCCAAAGCCCCTATCGGCCAAGCTCAGCTACAAGGACCAGCGCGACCTGGACCTGCTCCCCAAGCGGATCGAAGAACTGGAAGCGGCGATCGCGCGGGACGAGGAGGCGCTGGCCGATCCGGCGCTCTACACCCGCGATCCCGCGAAGTTCGCCGCGCTGACCGGCGCGATCGAGAAGGCGCGGGCCGAAAAGGATGCAGCCGAGGAGCGCTGGTTGGAACTGGCAGAGAAGGCCGAGGGTCTGGCCGGCTGAACGCCTGCGTCCGTTCGGGGCTCGACTTCGCTCGGAACGAACGGCAGGGTAGGGGCGACGCGACGGGGACGAGGTATCCGATGGACACGCAGACCGCATCCGCACAGCCCCATCATGAGGTTCATTATGTGAACCGCGTCGGCTGGCTGCGGGCGTTGGTCCTGGGCGCGAATGACGGGATCGTGTCCACCGCCAGCCTGATGACCGGCATCGCGGCGTCGGGCGCGGACGCGCAGACCATCCTGTTGACCGGCATCGCTTCGCTGGTGGCGGGCGCCATGTCGATGGCGGCAGGGGAATATGTTTCCGTCAGCGCGCAGTCGGACACGGAGCGGGCCGATCTTGCCAAGGAGAGGAAGGCGCTCGCCACCCAGCCCGATGCCGAATGGGCGGAATTGCGCGACATCTATGTCGAACGTGGCCTGACGCCGGACCTGGCGGGCGAGGTGGCGCAGCAGTTGATGGCGGCCGATGCGCTGGCGGCCCATGCGCGGGACGAGCTGGGCATTTCCGAAATCGCGACCGCGCGTCCGGTGCAGGCCGCGCTGGCCTCCGCCGCCAGCTTTGCGGCGGGAGCGGCGCCGCCGGTGCTGGCCGCCGCGCTCGTGCCGGCGAGCGAGGCCATCATCGCGATCGTGGGGATTTGCCTGCTCTGCCTGGCCATGCTGGGCCATGCCGGGGCGCGGCTGGGCGGAGCGAAGCCGCTGCGGTCGATCCTGCGCACGCTGTTCTGGGGCGCGCTGGCGATGGCGGTGACGGCGGGCGCGGGGCATCTTTTCGGCGCGGCGATATGATGGCAAGGTCGGCGCCGACCTACTTTCAGGAGACGATAAATGACTGATATCCAGCAGATTCCCCTCAAGACGATCAATGGGACGGACGCCAGCCTGGCGGATTATGCTGGCCAGGTGGTGCTGGCGGTCAATGTCGCCTCCAAATGCGGGCTGACCCCGCAATATGAGGGGCTGGAAAAGCTCTATGCCGACTATAAGGCCAAGGGGCTGGTCGTGGCAGGTTTTCCCGCCAATGATTTCGGCGCGCAGGAGCCGGGCAGCAACGACGAGATCGCCAGCTTCTGCACCACCAATTTCGGCGTGGATTTCCCGATGTTCGAAAAGATCGTCGTCACCGGCCCCGAAAAGCATCCCCTCTACGCCGCATTGACCAGCGCGCAGCCTGAAGCGCAGGGCGAGGGCGACGGGTTTCGCGAAAAGCTGAAAGGTTATGGCATGACACCGACCGAACAGCCCGAAGTCCTGTGGAATTTCGAGAAGTTCCTGATCGGCAGGGACGGTAGCGTCGCCGCCCGTTTCGCGCCGACGACGGCGCCTGACGACCCAGCGCTGGTCGCCGCGATCGAGGCGGAACTGGCCAAGTGATTCGGTCGCTGATCGCGGGCGCGCTGCTGTTGGGCGGCGCGCCGATCGCCCATGCGGCGCTCAGCCCGGCCGAGCGCAAGATCGGAGCAAGCGTGGAGGCGGGCTATGAACCGTCCGTCGTGCTGCTCGAAAAACTGGTGAACCAGAATAGCGGATCGATGAACTTTCCGGGCGTGAAGGCGGTAGCCGACATGCTGCGCCCGGAGTTCGAGGCGCTGGGCTTTGCCGTGACGTGGAAGCCGATGGATGCGGCCAAGCGGGCCGGTCATCTGATTGCGGTCCACAAGGGCAGAGCCGGCACGACGAAGATGCTGTTGATCGGCCATCTCGACACCGTGTTCGAACCGGATTCGCCGTTCCAGACCTTCGTGCGCGAAGGCGACTTCGCCCGTGGCCCCGGCGCAGCCGACGACAAGGGCGGGGTGGCGACGATGCTGCTGGCGTTGAAGGCCATGCAGGCAGCAGGCACGCTGAAGACCGCCAATATCGAAGTGGTGCTGACCGGCGACGAGGAGGATTCGGGCGATCCCGTCTCGATCGCGCGCGCTGATCTGGTCGCGGCGGGCAAGCGCGCCGATGTCGCGCTCGATTTCGAGGGGCTGTCCCAGGAAGACGGCAAGGACATGGGCTCGATCGCCCGCCGCTCCTCCAACAGCTGGACGCTGAGCGCGACGGGCAAGTCGGGCCATAGCTCGGGCATCTTCTCCGAAAAGGCGGGGGATGGCGCGATATATGAACTGGCGCGGATCATCACGGCCTTCCGCAAGGAACTGCCCGAACCGAACCTGACCTTCAATGTCGGGCTGATCGGCGGCGGCCAGAGCGCGGAGGTGGACAAGGACGGCGTGCGGATCGCGGTGACGGGCAAGACCAACATCATCCCGCCGGTCGCGGTGGCGAAGGGTGATTTCCGGACGCTGAGCGAGGAGCAGACCAGCCGGGTGCAGGCGAAAATGCAGGCGATCGTCGACAGCGGGCACCTCAACGGCACGTCGGCCAGCATCACCTTCGACCTCGGCTATCCGTCGATGGCGCCCACTGATGGCAACAGGGCGTTGCTGGCCAAGCTGAACGGCATCAACCGCGACCTGGGCCTGGCCGAAATGCCCGCGCTCGATCCGCTCAAGCGCGGCGCGGGCGACATCGCCTTCGTCGCGCAGGATACGGACGGACTGGTCGGGCTGGGGCCGGCTTCCAGTGGCGACCATAGCCCGGCGGAGAAGGTCGATCTGGCGAGCATGAAGCGTCAGGCGAAGCGCGCCGCCATATTGATGAGCCGGCTGGCGGCGGAGCCGGGACGGAAGTGATGTCCGGCCGTCATCCCCCGCTGGGCGGGGATGACGGTCATGACTGACGACGAACGGGGTCGGGTTCGCGCCGGGCCTTGGGACCGATGGCCTGACACGGCTGCTCGGTAGAGGGGGCGAGGGCGCTTGCGCGCAGGATACCCGACTTCGTTCGCAATGCCGATTCACACGAACGCCATCCGGCTGTAGGGATGGTCTCATGCTTCCACATTCGCCGCTGCTCCCCCCGTCGATCGGTCCGGTGCTTGAAACATTGAGCATCATCGGCACATTCGTCTTCGCCGCATCGGGCGCGCTGGCCGCCGCGCGGCTGCAGCAGACACTCGTCACCTTCGCCTTCTTCGCGCTGGTGACGGGAGTGGGCGGCGGCACGGTGCGCGACCTTCTGATCGGGGCGCCGGTCTTCTGGGTGGTGGACGCGGTGCCGGCGATCGCCTGCATGGCGGCGGCGCTGGTCGTCTGGTTCACCCCGCGCCGCTGGTGGAAGGAGCGGGCGCTCGACTGGCTAGACGCGGTGGGCCTGGCTGCTTTCGCGGTGTTCGGCGCGGCCAAGGCGATGAGCTTCGGCGTGCCGCCTTTCGTCGCGGGCATGATGGGCGTGGTGACGGGCTGCGTCGGCGGCATCATGCGCGACCTGCTGGCGGGCGAGCCGTCGATCCTGCTCAGACCCGAACTCTATGTGACGGTGGCTGCCTTTGCGTCGGGGCTGTTCGTGGCGCTGCGCTGGATCGGGCTGGACATGCCGGTCGCCGGTATGATCGCCGCGCTGCTGGGCTTCGCGCTGCGGGCGGCGGCGATCCGGCGGGGGCTGGGGTTGCCGGTCTATCGGGATGAGCAGGGGTAGGGCGATTTCTGATCCGATGCAATCGGATCAAAAACTAGCGACCGTCCCGGAGTGGGCCGGGAACTGCCGCGCTACCGACAGCGCTATGCTCGATCCCAGTGGGGCTTGCCAACATATTCGTCCCACCTTCAGTCCGGGTTGCTCTGCTGGCGGCCAGAAGTATCGCGATGCAGGCAAATATCAGAACGATAAATCTCGGGAAGAACAGCATTCCGTCAAGCATCGCCATCGCCAGCAGCGCGTCGAGCATGGCCAGCACGGGCATGAGGTCGGGTCGCGCTAACACCGCCTGATGGGCGTGCCATATGGCTCGGACGAGAAGATAGAGGGCAGGAATGGTGCCGACCAGCCCCCAACTCAGCAGGAACTGAAGAATGGCGTTATGAGGCTGGAGATGCGGAAACACGCCCGCAGGCGCCAGCCAGATGGACGCGCCTTCCCCCGCGCCGAAAAGGGGGTGCTCAAGCCACAGCGACGCCATTGATGACCACAGGTTCACGCGGCCGCCCATTGCTGCATTCCCGCTCGACACATCCTTCGCTTCGAACAGCACAAAATAGGGGTCGCCAAACGGCAGCAATGACGTCGCCAGCATATAGGCGACGAAAAGGCAGGCCGACGTCCCGATCATGAAGATCAGGTTGGGACGTGTGCGGGCAAACAGGGCCGCGATCGGCAAGGCGCATATGATCCCGAACACCGCCGCCCGTGTGCCCGACCAGATTGCCATCCCCGCAAGCAGGATGATGGCCAGATAATGCCATGCCGAGGCGCGTTTTTCATTGGAGGCCAGCCATGTCTCGCCGAGCATGAAAGCCAGAACGGCCCCACAGAAGGCGCCGAACAAACGGCCCGATATGAAGCCCGGTATGGCAACGCCCCAGCCAAAGGGCGAGTCGCCCATCGATATGCCCTCGGACGCCGAGAGGAAATGCCAGGCCGTCAGAAGGGAGAGCGCAAACAATGCTGCAATAACCGGAGCGATGAGACGCGAGATGCTCTCGCGAGGGACAACACTCAAACTACCGTAAATGGCAGCGCCGAACGCCAGATGTACAATCCATCTGAGCGTCAGCGCCATTGAACCAAAGGTATTTGGGGATGTGAAGAAAGCGCTCCACCAGAAGACGCAAAGAAATGCAATCAGCGCGATCCTGATATTTCGATCCAAATCGGCGTAGATTTCGCGAAATTTCACACCTTTGTGGAGGGCGAGCAGCACGAATGCAACTTCCGCCGCAAGAAATACCACGCCCAGCTGTCGGGAGAAATTCAAGCCGGGGGAAGGAAGCGAAATTGAGTATGTTCGATATAACAGGCCGCAAATGACGAGCCCGGCAGCAATCAGCCAGCCTATGACGGACATTGTCGCGAGACTGTTTTTTTGCGTCATGTGGTCGCCCCCCCCCCGCAGCAGGGTTTAGCTGCGATAGGTAAAGGATTTACAATCCTTCTCGCAATTCCAGGACAGGTTTGGCGGTCAGGCTGTCGATCGAAGTCCCTATCGCCACAATCCCGCCAGCAACGCCAGCACCCCGCGTTCCTCCGCCGCGTTGCGCGACTGGGGTGCGCCGTAGCCGCGGCATTCAAGGCAGTCGGCGCGAACGCCCGCGCCCGTGACCAGCGCCTTCACATCGGCCACCGCCTGGCTGGCCCAGCCGCGCTGCACCCATGCCTGGCGGGCGAGCATGTCGCGGGGGGCGTCGGCGTCGTCCTGCTCGCGGTCGACGATCGACTGGATGAACTGGGCGAACTTGTCGGGCTGCTTCTCGATATAATAGGGCTTCGCCTGGGCGGGATCGAGCTTTGCCCGTCGCGCCGCTTCGGCGATGGCATCCTCCAGCCCGCCGAAGCGGTCCACCAGCCCGATCTGGCGCGCGGTGCCGCCGTCCCAGACGCGGCCCTGTGCGATAGCGTCGACGGCTTGCGGTGACTTCTTGCGCGATTGCGCGACCAGGCCGACGAAGCGGCGGTAGATGTCCTCGACGCCCAGTTGCATGACCTGGTCGAATTCGGGCGTGGTGCCGCCGGTGATGTCGGGCTGCCCGGACAGCGGCGTGGTCCGCACGCCGTCGGTGGTGATGCCCATCTTCGCCAGCGTGCCTTCGAAGCTGGGGATGATGCCGAACACGCCGATCGATCCGGTGATCGTGTCCGGCTCGGCGAAGATCATGTCGCCCGGCGTCGATACCCAATAGCCGCCGCTCGCCGCGACATTGGCCATGGAGACGACCACCGGCAGCCCGGCCTTCTTGGCCTGGAGGATGGCGCCGCGAATCTTTTCCGACGCCATGACCGATCCGCCCGGCGAATCGACGCGCACCACCAGCGCCTTGAGCTGCTTTTCATCCAGCGCAGTCAGCAGCAGATCGGAAATGGTGTCGCCCGCCGCCGTGCCTGGGCCGGCTTCGCCATCGACGATGTCGCCCGCGACGGTCAGTACACCGATCTGGCCGTCATTGGCGGGCTTGCGCGCCTTCACATAGGCGCCGAGGTCGATGCTGGCGAAGCTGCCCTCCTTGACGCTGGAGGCTTCGCCCGCGATCTGCGCGACGCGTTCGCCAAATGCGGCCTCGTCGCCCAGCCTGTCGGCAAGTCCCGCCGTCAGCGCCGCCCTGGCCATATTGCCATTGGCGGCGCGGGCGGCGGCGGCGGGATCCCGGGCATAGGCGGCGATCTTCGCTTTCGGCCGCGCCTTCGCCACCTCGTCCTGCCAATTCTGCCACAGCGCGCCGGCAAGCGCCTGGTTCGCCTGCTTCGCTTCGGGCGATTGATCGGTGCGGGTGAAGGGCTCGACGAAGCTCTTGTAGGTGCCGACGCGATAGACATGGGTATTGACGCCCAGCTTGTCGATCAGCCCCTTATAATAGAGATTGGAGCCGCCCCGCCCCATGATGGCGACGCCGCCCAGCGGGTCGCTCCAAATCTCGCTGGCATGGGCGGCGAGCTGATAGCTGTCGTCGGTATAGAGAGTGGCGTAGGCCAGCACCGGTTTGTTCGCGGCGCGCACCGCGTCCAGCGCCTTGCCGACGCGCGCGATCGCGACCTGGCCGCCGCCCAGGAAGCCATCGAGGTTCAGCACCACCGCTTTCACCTTGCCGTCGCTCTTCGCCGCATCGAGCGCGGCGACGACGTCGGACAGGCGATATTCCTTCGCCTCCGGGCCGGATCCGCTCAGCAGGGCCATTGGGCTGACCTCGGCCGGTTGCTCCACGATGCTGCCGTCCAGGTCCAGCAGCAGCGCGCCAGAACCGATGGCCTTGCCCGGCGTCGGCGAAAAGGACAGGGCGGCATAGAGAGCGCCGAAGAAGAGCAGCAGGAAGAGCAGGACGAGGCCGTCCTTGATCGCGACCAATATGCGCCAGGCGCCCTTCACAAATGCCAAATCGTCGCGTCCTTATCCCTGAGCGGTCGTGCAACCGCTATCGCATCGCCCGACCGACTGCAATGTGGGCCTGAACCGAGCGCCCGCAAGGGTTGCGCCCGCGATTTTGCCCGTTATGGGGAGCGCAACGAACGCCCACGCGCAGGAGACGTGCCCCATGCCCACTCTCGTCCTCATCCGTCACGGCCAGTCGGCCTGGAACCTGGAAAACCGCTTCACCGGCTGGTGGGACGTGGACGTGACCGAGAAGGGGGCAGAGGAAGCCCGCGCGGCGGGTCGCCTGATGAAGGACAAGGGGCTGGACTTCGACCAGTGCTATACCTCGCTCCAGACCCGCGCGATCAAGACGCTGAACCTTGCGCTGGAGGAAATGGGCCGGCTGTGGCTGCCGGTCGAGAAGGACTGGCGCCTGAACGAGCGCCATTATGGCGGCCTCACCGGCCTGGATAAGGCGGAGACGGCGGCGAAGCATGGCGACGCGCAGGTCAAGATCTGGCGCCGCAGCTTCGACATCCCGCCCCCGGTGCTGGAAGCGGGCAGCGAGTTCGACCTGTCGAAGGATCGCCGCTATGCCGGTATCGCCATCCCCTCCACCGAAAGCCTGAAGGACACGATCGCGCGCGTGTTGCCATATTGGGAAAGCCGGATCGCGCCCGACCTGAAGGCCGGCAAGCGCGTGCTGATCTCCGCCCACGGCAATTCGCTGCGCGCGCTGGTGAAACATCTGTCGAACATTCCGGACGACGAGATCACCGAACTGGAAATCCCGACCGGCCAGCCGATCGTCTATGATCTGGCGGACGATCTGAGCGCGATCGAGCGCTACTATCTGTCGGAACGCTGAAGCCCCTGTTCGTTTCGAGCGAAGTCGAGAAGCGGCCGGCGCAGCGCTTCTCGTTTCCCGACATGCTCGAAACGAACGGGTTTTGAGCCGAATCTACATTGCCCCTTGGCGGCCCGGCCGCTAAGGGGCTTTGCTTTCCGGGCGGCCCGATGAACCGCCTTGTCAGGGGAAGCGATATGAGCGGGGCAGTTGAGGTCGGCATCATCATGGGCTCGCGGTCCGATTGGGACACGATGCGCCATGCCGCCGAAACGCTGGAAGCGCTGGGCGTGGCTCATGAATGCAAGGTCGTGTCCGCCCATCGCACCCCGCAGCGTCTCTATGATTATGCTGGCCAAGCGGTCGGCCGTGGCCTCAAAGTCATCATCGCCGGCGCGGGCGGCGCGGCGCACTTGCCCGGCATGACCGCGTCGATGACGCGCCTGCCCGTGCTGGGCGTGCCGGTCGAATCCAAGGCATTGAAGGGCATGGATTCGCTCCTTTCCATCGTCCAGATGCCCGGTGGCATCCCGGTCGCCACGCTGGCGATCGGCAAGCCCGGCGCGATCAACGCCGGCCTGCTGGCCGCCGCGATCCTGGCCACTCATGACGCGGCGCTGGCCGAGCGGCTCGACGCCTGGCGCGCGCGCCAGACCGATGCCGTCGCCGAAACCGTCGAAGACTGATAGACAAGAGAGACATGACGACCATCGCGCCCGGCTCCACCATTGGCATTATCGGCGGCGGCCAGCTCGGCCGGATGATCGCCATGGCGGCGGCGCAGCTGGGCTATCGCACCTGCATCTACGCGCCGGAGGACAGCGGCCCCGCCGCCGACGTCTCGCCCTGCTGGACGCGCGGCGCCTATGAGGATGCCGCTGCGCTCGCTGCCTTTGCGGATCGGGTCGACGTCGTCACCTATGAATTCGAGAATATCGATCCGGCGGCGGTCGAGGTGCTGGCCTCCCACGGCCTGGTCCGCCCCGGCGCGCAGGCGCTGCGTGTGGCGCAGGACCGGCTGGCGGAAAAGCGCTTCGTCTGCGACCTGGGCGGCCTGACCGCCCCCTTCGCGCCGGTGGAGAGCCTGGACGAGCTGGAGAGCGCGATCGAGCAGGTCGGCAGCCGCGCGATCCTGAAGACCAACCGCATGGGCTATGACGGCAAGGGTCAGGCGCGCCTGTCGGAGCCGGGCGATGCCGTGGGCGCCTGGAACGCCATCGGTCGCCAGAGCGCCATCCTCGAAGGCTTCGTCACCTTCGCCGAGGAATTTTCGGTGATCCTGGTGCGCGGCGCGGATGGCGAGGTGCGCTTCTGGGACTCGTCCGCCAATGTCCATGTGAACGGCATCCTTGCGACCTCGACCGCGCCCGCTGGGCCGCTGATCGAGGGGCAGATGGAACGGGCGCGGGCGATGGCGCGCAAGATTGCCGACGCGCTCGACTATGTCGGCGTGCTGACCTGCGAATTCTTCGCCAGCGCCGATGGTCCGGTCTTCAACGAGATGGCGCCGCGCGTCCACAATAGCGGCCACTGGACCATCGAGGGCGCGGTGACGAGCCAGTTCGAGAATCATGTTCGCGCCATATGCGGCCTGCCGCTGGGCGACACCGCGCTGGCCGCATCGCGCGTGGAGATGCGCAACCTGATCGGCGACGAGGCGCATGAGTGGCAGGCGATCCTGTCGGACCCGGCCAATCACCTCCACCTCTATGGCAAGCATGAGGCGCGCCCCGGCCGCAAGATGGGGCATGTGACGCGGTTGTCGCTGTAATATTCATCGGACAGGTAGTTGGATGAACCGCACGCACATCACCCTCGTCCTCGCCCGCGCCGACAATGGCGTGATCGGCCGGGACGGCGATCTTCCCTGGCGCCTGCCTGCCGATCTCAAGCATTTCAAGGCCGTCACCGCCGGCCATCCGATGCTGATGGGGCGCAAGACCTTCGACAGCCTACCCGGACTGCTGCCTGGCCGCCGCCATATCGTCCTGACGCGCGACACGGCATGGACCGGCGAGGGGGCGGAGGTCGTCCATGATGTGGACAGCGCCCTTGCCTTGGCCGATGCGCCGGTCCTGATGGTGATCGGCGGCGCGGAAATATACCGCCTGTTCCTTCCGCTGGGCGACCGGATCGAACTGACCGAAGTCCATCTGGATGCCGAAGGCGATACCGCCATTCCCTATCCTGATCCCGCCGTCTGGCGCGAAACGGCGCGCGCCGATCACCCCGTGCTCGACGGGCGGCCGGCCTACAGCTTCGTGACCTTCGAGCGGCGCTGATGTCTGCGAGCGGCTGAAACATGCCGTCCATTGCCACGCTTCCCACGCCCCCCTATAGGCGCGCCATGGAGCGGCTTTCTAGCAGCGCCCCGATCCCCGCTCATCTGCGCGGGAGCGTCATGGCGCTCGGCAATTTCGACGGCTTTCATGCGGGCCATCAGGCGGTCGTCGGCCGCGCGATCGAGCGCGCCCGCGCGGAGGGCCGCCCGGCGATCGTCGCGACCTTCGATCCCCATCCCATGCGGCTGTTCCAGCCCGATACGCCGCCCTTCCGCCTGACCACGCTGGACCAGCGGCAGGCGTTGTTCGCCCGCGCGGGCGCCGACGCGATGCTGGTCTTCGATTTCACCCATGACCTCGCCGCGCTCGATCCAGCCGCCTATGTCCGGCTGCTGGCCGACAATCTGGGCGTCGCGGCGGTGGTCACTGGGGAGGATTTCACCTTCGGCAAGGGGCGCAGCGGCACGATCGCCACCTTCGCGCAGCTTGGCCTGCCCGCCGAAGCGATGGCGCCGGTGACGGACGGGGAGGGGGTGATTTCCTCCAGCCGCATCCGCGATGCATTGCGCGCCGGCGATTGCGCCACCGCCACCCGCCTGTTGACCCGGCCCTTCGCGATCGAGGGGGTCGTCCAGCATGGCGACAAGCTGGGCCGCACCATCGGCTTTCCCACCGCCAATATCGACATGGGCCCCTATCTTCGCCCGGCCTATGGCATCTATGCCGTGCGCGGGCTGCTGGCCGATGGCCGGGTGCTGGACGGTGCGGCGAATCTCGGCATCCGGCCCAGCTTCGACCCGCCCAAGGAATTGCTGGAGCCGCATTTCTTCGACTTCGCCGAAAGCCTCTACGACCAGGTGATCGGGGTGCAGCTGATCCGCTATCTCCATGGCGAGCTGAAATATGACGGCCTCGACGCGCTGATGGCCGGGATCGCGCGGGACTGCGAGCAGGCGCGGCAAATCCTTGCGGGAACGCCCCACGTCGCGTAGGGCGACGGGCACGTTTTTCCTCACCCGTTCGGGCTGAGCCTGTCGAAGCCCTGTCCTTTCTCCGGAAGGGAAGCGCTGCCCTTAGACAGGCTCAGGGCGAACGGATCATAGAGATTTTGCACGGACACCCATGACCGACGCACCTGACTACAAGTCCACCGTCTTCCTGCCCGTCACGGACTTCCCGATGAAGGCCGGCCTCGCCCAGAAGGAACCGGCCATCGCGGCGAAGTGGGAGGCGATGGACCTTTATGGCAAGCTGCGCGAGAAGCGCGCCGGCCGCGAACGCTTCCTGCTGCATGACGGCCCGCCCTACGCCAATGGCGACATCCATATGGGCCATGCGATGAACAAGGTGCTCAAGGACATCATCGTCCGCTCGCAATCCCTGCTCGGCAAGGATGCGCCCTATGTGCCCGGCTGGGACTGCCATGGCCTGCCGATCGAATGGAAGATCGAGGAAGAATATCGCAAGAAGAAGCTGAACAAGGACGAGGTTCCCGCGCAGGAATTTCGCGCCCAGTGCCGCGCCTATGCCGACAAGTGGGTGGACGTGCAGAAGGAGCAGTTCAAGCGGCTGGGCGTGATGGGCGACTGGTCCGATCCGTACCTCACCATGAAGTTCGATGCCGAGGCGACCATCGTTGGCGAACTGCTGAAATTCGCGGAAAGCGGCCAGCTCTATCGCGGCGCCAAGCCCGTCATGTGGTCCCCGGTCGAAAAGACCGCGCTGGCCGAGGCGGAAGTGGAATATGAGGACATCGTCTCGACCCAGATCGACGTGGCGTTCGAGATCGTGGAAGCGCCGAACGCGCCTGAACTCGTCGGCGCCCATGCGGTGATCTGGACCACGACGCCCTGGACAATCCCTGTGAACCAGGCTTTGGCTTATGGGCCGGAGGTTGAATATTCCATCGTTGAAGTCAGTCTCGGTGTTTCTGACGCTGGTGATGGAAATCTCTCGCTCGAGCAGCGGCGTAACCCGCTGATGCAGGCGCTAAACTTCAAGCGCTTGTTGGTAGCAAATGAACTCGTTGCTCATTTGCGCGCTCGCATGAACAATGATCTACGTGACAAGAGCACGCAGCCCGAAGTCTCTCTTAATGCTCAATTGAAGGTGGTCGGGCAAGTAAAAGGCTCCGACCTCGCCGGTGCCGTAGCCCGCCACCCGATGCACGCGCTTGGCGGCTTCTTCGCCAAGCCCCGTCCGTTCCTCGCGGGCGATTTCGTCACGACCGATGCGGGCACCGGCCTCGTCCACATGGCGCCCGATCATGGCGAGGACGACTTTGCGCTGTGCAAGGCGCACGGCCTGAACCCTGTCTTTGCGGTGGAGGGTGACGGCAAATATCGCGCCGACTGGCTCTGGCTGGGCGGGCAGGGGTCTGTCATCAACCCGAAGTTCGTCAGCAAGGACGGGCCGATCTGCACCGACCTGCGCGAAGCGGGTGGGCTGCTCGCCGCGTCGGACGACTTCAAGCACAGCTATCCGCATAGCTGGCGGTCCAAGGCGAAGATCATCTTCCGCTGCACCCCGCAATGGTTCATTCCCATGGATCAGCCGCAGGAAGGCGCGGTGGTCGATGTCGAGGGTGGCGTGCTGCCGACCCCGATCGTCACCGGCAACGGCCCGACCCTGCGCGAAGTCGCGCTCGACGCGATCGCGCATACCCGCTGGGTGCCCGAGCGTTCGACCAATCGCATCCGCTCGATGGTGGAAGGCCGCCCCGACTGGGTCATCAGCCGCCAGCGCGCCTGGGGCGTGCCGATTGCCCTCTATGTCCATCGCAAGAGCGGCGACTATCTGGTTGATCCGGCGGTCAACGCCCGCATCATCGAAGCGTTCAAGGGTGCCGGCGCGGACGCCTGGTTCGGCGCCGATCATCAGGCGCTGCTCGGCCCCGACTATGACCTTGCCGACTATGAGGTCGTGAACGACATTCTCGACGTCTGGTTCGACAGCGGCTCGACCCACAGCTTCGTCGTTGAGGGCCGCTATGGGGAAGGCACGCGCGCCGACCTCTATATCGAGGGATCGGACCAGCATCGCGGCTGGTTCCAGTCCTCGCTGCTCGAAAGCTGCGGCACCCGCGGGCAGGCGCCCTACAAGGCGGTGCTGACCCACGGCTTCGCGCTCGACGGGTCGGGCAAGAAAATGTCCAAGAGCCTTGGCAATGTCGTCGATCCGCTCAAGATCATGAGCGAAAGCGGCGCGGATATTCTCCGCGTCTGGGTCGCCAGCACCGACTATTTCGACGACGTCCGCATAGGCAAGGAAGTGCTGGCCGGTTCGTCCGACGCCTATCGCAAATTGCGCAATACTTTCCGTTACATGCTTGGCGCTCTTTCCGATTATGATGAAGAGACGGAAGCGGTGTCCTATGCCGAGATGCCGGAGCTGGAGCGCTATATGCTCCACCGCCTGGCCCAGCTCGACGCCGAACTGCGCGCCGTGGTGGACAAGGCAGCGAAGAGCGAGAACTGGCTGGAGTTCAGCCGCTACACCCGCGCCATCTTCGACTTCGCGAACAGCGACCTCAGCGCCTTCTTCTTCGACATCCGCAAGGACTGCCTCTATTGCGATGCGAAGTCGGACCCCAAGCGCCGCGCCTATCGCACGCTGCTCGATACGCTGTTCCATGCGCTGGTCCGCTATGTCGCGCCGATCATCCCCTTCACCGCTGAGGAAGTGTGGCAAAGCCGATTCCCAAGTGACGAAGATAGCGTCCATTTCCTGGAATGGCCGGAGATCGACCATCACTGGATCAACCAGCATCTGGACGACAAGTGGACGCTGCTGCGCGACCAGCGCGAACAGGTCAATGAAGCGATCGAACCCTTCCGCCGCGAAAAGATCATTCGCTCCAGCCTGGAGGCCGACGTGACCATGGGTGAATTGCTGCCCAGCGACGGTGTGAACTTCGCCGAAATCGCCATCGTCGCCCGGATCGACATGGGCGTCGGCGACGGCATCATCGTCAAGCCCAGCGACTGGCACAAATGCGGCCGCTGCTGGCGGCTCCTGCCCGAAGTGACGGAGGACGGATCGCTCTGCAACCGTTGCGACGATGTGCTGAAGGCCAACGCATGACCGCGCCCGTCAATCACCGCCCGCTGGGCCTGACCGTCGCGATCGTGACGCTCGCGCTCGACCAGCTCATCAAATATACCGTCACCTATCCGCTCGCGCTCAAGAGCCGGGCGGAGGTGGGGATCGACATTCTCCCGATCTTCCGCTTGCGCTGGCTGGAAAATCGCGGCGTCTCCATGGGCTTCTTCCATGCCGATACCGAAGCGATGCGCTGGGCGCTGGTCGGCATGACGATGCTGATCGCCGGCTTTGTCGGTGTGTGGATGTGGCGCGAGCGCGCGCGGCAGGATGTCGCCGCGCTGGGCCTGGTCCTGGGCGGGGCGATCGGCAACATCGTGGACCGGGTGCGGCTGGGCTATGTCGTTGATTATGCGGACCTGCACTTCGGCGAATGGCGACCCTTCCTGATTTTCAACCTGGCTGACGCGGCCATCACGATCGGTGTGCTGATCCTGCTTGCGCGGGCGCTGCTGCTGCGCGACAAGGGCGCAAAGACGGAGACTTTGAAGTGAAGCGTAAACTGATCCTCGCCGCTGGCCTTATCACGACCCTGTCGGCCTGCGGTGGCGGCGGCGGCCTGTTCAACCGCGAGCGCCCCGATGAATTCGCCGTCTCGCGTCAGGCGCCGCTGGTGATTCCGCCCGACTTCGCGCTGGTCCCGCCCGCGCCAGGCACGCCGGCCGCCGCCGCGGTCGATTCGCGCAGCGAAGCGATGCAGGCCATGTTCGGCGGCCCCGCGCCGCGCAGCGCGGGCGAAAGCGCCACGCTGGGCGCCGCCGGTCGCGCCAATGCCGCCGCGGGCATCCGCTCCTCGGCTGGCGATCCGGACACGCAGGTGGTCGACAAGGGCGCGACCACCCGCGACATCATCGCTGCCCCGGAAGGCGACGGGCAGGACGCCCGCGCCGCCGTGCCGCAGCAATAATGCCATGAGGAATGGGGGCTAACCGTCCCCTTCCTCGACAAACAGCTTGAGCCGGGCGAGTGTGCCGTCCCACTGTGCGCTCACCTCGGCGAGCCAGCCGCGCGCCGCTTCGATAGCGTCGCGTCGCAGCGCATAATGCACCTCGCGCCCGCTCCGGCGGCGATGAACCAGCCCGGCGCCATGCAGCACCTCCAGATGCTTGGCCACCGCCTGCCGGCTCATCGGCAGCCCTTCGCCCAATTGCACGATCGACCTTTCGCCACCATCGGCCAGCCGCCCGACCAGCCCGAGGCGGGTCGCATCCCCCAGAGCGGCAAAAAGCTGCGCCGGTTCAGCCCTCGACATAGCGTTTGATATTCTCTACCTGCTCGGCCCAGCCGCCGTCATTGTCGCGCAGTATATTGGACCGGCGCGGTTCGGGCACCTTGTCGAACCCGCTTTCGGTCACTGTCAGCTTGGTGCCGCCGGCGGTCGGCTCCAGCCGGAACTCGACCAACATCCATTCGGGCACGCCCGTCCGGATCGCCTCCTCATCGCCGCCCGTGGCCGGCCATTCAAAGGCGAAGCGCGTCATCGGCTCGATCGCGACGGTGCGCGATTCCCACGGGAAATGCTCGTAGCCCGGATAGGTCATCCGGCCGGTCGAGATCTGGCCGACGACAAAGGGCTGGTCGAGCGCGACCAGAAACCACGCGCCGAACTTCTCATGATCGATCAGCGCGTCCCAGACCCTGGCGACCGGGGCAGCGATCTCGATGCTCTTGACGATGCTGTCGGACATATGGGCAACCTCCTGGTTGCCTATATGCGCTTCCGTCTCCCGTTAAGCAACCCTTTGGTTGCGTTCAAGCCCGCGCCTCCGTGCCGACGCTGTTGTGGCGCAGCGCGGTCAGCACCGTATCGACGATGGCGTCGGCATCCAGCCGGGCATCGGCATATTGCTTCTCGGGCTTGTCCTGGTCCTGGAAGATGTCGGGCAGGCGCATGGTGCGCAGTTTCAGGCCGTTGTCGATCAGGCCAAGGTCGCTCGCCAGGGTCAGGACATGCGCGCCAAGTCCTCCGATCGCGCCTTCCTCGATCGTCACCGCAACCTCGTGGGTGGTCAGCAGCCGGCGGATCATCGCCTCGTCCAGCGGCTTGGCGAAGCGCAGGTCGGCGACGGTGGTGCTCAGCCCCTTGGCCTCCAGCGCTTCGGCCGCCTTCATCGCTTCCTCCAGCCGCGTGCCGAGCGAAAGGATGGCGACCTGCCGCCCTTCGCGCACGATCCGGCCCTTGCCGATTTCCAGCCGTTCGGGAATTTCCGGCATGGCGACGCCGGTGCCGTTGCCGCGCGGATAGCGCACCGCGATCGGCCCGCTGTCATGGACGGCGCAGGTATGGACCATGTTCACCAGTTCCGCCTCGTCGGCGGCGGCCATCACCACGAAATTGGGCAGGCTGGCGAGATAGGTGACGTCGAAGCTGCCGGCATGGGTGGAGCCATCCGCGCCGACGAGCCCCGCGCGGTCGATGGCGAAGCGGACCGGCAGATTCTGGATCGCGACGTCATGCACCACCTGGTCATAGGCGCGTTGCAGGAAGGTCGAATAAATGGCGCAGAAGGGGCGCATCCCCTCCGCCGCCAGGCCCGCCGCGAAGGTCACGGCATGTTGTTCGGCAATGCCCACGTCGAACGTCCGGTCGGGGAAGGTCGACTGGAATTTGTCGAGGCCCGTGCCGGACGGCATGGCGGCGGTGATGGCGCACACCTTGGCGTCGCGCCGCGCCTCGGCGATCAGCGCCTGCGCAAAGACATTGGTGTAGCTGGGCGGCCCCGGAGGTGCCTTGGCCTGGGCGCCGGTGATGACGTCGAATTTCTGCACGCCATGATATTTGTCCGCCGCCGCTTCGGCCGGGGCATAGCCCTTGCCCTTCTGCGTCACGACATGGATCAGGCACGGCCCCTCGGCCGCGTCGCGGACATTTTCCAGCACCGGGATCAGCTGGTCCAGATTATGGCCGTCGACCGGGCCGACATAATAGAAGCCCAGTTCCTCGAACAAGGTGCCGCCCATCGCCATGCCGCGCGCGAACTCGTCGGTCTTGCGCGCCGCATTGTGGAGCGGGCGGGGCAGCCGGCGCACCAGCCGCTTGGCGAGATCGCGCAGGCCGAGAAACTCGCGGCTCGACACAAGGCGGGCGAGATAGGCCGACAGGCCACCCACCGGCGGCGCGATCGACATGTCATTGTCGTTCAGGATCACGATCAGCCGGTTGCCGGCTTCCCGCGCATTGTTCATCGCCTCATAGGCCATGCCTGCCGACATGGCGCCGTCGCCGATCACGGCGATCCCCTTGCCGGGCCGATCCTGCATCCTGTTGGCGATGGCGAAGCCCAGCGCCGCGCTGATCGAGGTCGAGCTGTGCGCCGCGCCGAACGGGTCATATTCGGATTCAGCGCGCTTGGTGAAGCCGCTGAGGCCGCCGCCCTGACGCAGGGTGCGGATGCGGTCGCGCCGGCCCGTCAGGATCTTGTGCGGATAGCATTGATGGCCGACATCCCAGACCAGCTTGTCGTTGGGGGTGTCGAACACATAGTGGATCGCGGTCGTGAGTTCGACGACGCCGAGGCCCGAACCGAGATGGCCGCCGGTGACGCCGACCGCCGCGATGGTTTCGGCGCGCAGCTCGTCGGCCAGCTGCCGGAGCTGATCGGGTTCCAGCTTGCGCAGGTCATCGGGGGTCTGAACGGTATCGAGCAACGGCGTGGATGGACTGGACATAATGATGTGCCTACTCGTTTTCCTGCGCCAAGTCGAACCCTTGCGATGCGTTTGGCGGCTCCAGAGCCTCCACGATCGCCACCGCCCGGGCAAAGCGCGCGTCCCAGTCCCCACCGATCGCCGCCCAGCGAACGCCGGACTGTTCCAGCATGTTCCGGCAGATCTGCGCGAAGCGCGCGCGCACCTGAGCGTCGCCATAGATGCGGACCGGATCGGCAATCCAGGCGACATCGGGTTCGAGCTGAAGATAGAGGTCGGCCTTGGGATAAGTCAGCAGGGCCTTTGGGGCATGTCCGATCATCATTTCAGCCCAGGCCGCGGTCATCAGCGAATCGGTGTCGGCAAAGAGGAAGCGGGTGGCTCCCGGCATGGCGGCTGCGATCATGGCTGCCTGTGTCCGGCCGATCAGCAGCAGATCCTCTTCCGTCATGTCGACGCCATGCGTTTCGGCGTGGGCGCGGCCATATTCGGGCACCCAGAGCGTCCCGAAATGCCGCGCGAGCCGCTCGGCCAGCACCGATTTCCCCGTGCTCTCCACGCCATGCAGGACGATGCTGAGGGTCATGCCGGCTTGCGCTCCATCGTCCGCCGCCAGGCGATGAGGCCTGCGAGCGCGATGACGAAGAAGAGGGCGTAAAGGATCGACGTCGCGATCAGGCCGCGGCTCCAGAACAGGCCGATCGCCAGCGCATCGACCGCGACCCACAGGGCCCAGCTTTCATATTTGCGCTGGGACTGGAGAATTTGCGCCGCGACGCTCATGCCGGCGACCGTCGCATCGGCGAAAGGCGCGGCGGCGTCGGTGAAGCGCGCCATCAAGCTGCCCCAGCCGAGGATCGCGATCGCCGTGCCGCCCAGCCACAGGAGCCGGGCCGGATTGCCCAGCCGTCCGACCGCAATGCCGCCATCGCCCACTTTCTCGCTGCGCGCCCAGTTCCACCAGCCATACAGATTGATGGTGAGGAAGAAGATCTGGAGCAGCGCGTCACTGTAGAGCCTGGCCTCGACGAAGACGAAGAAATAGAGCGCCACCATCGCGATGCCGAAAGGATAGTTCCACAGCGACCGGCGCGCCACCAGCACGACATTGACGAGGCCGAGCGCGGCCGCGAGCCATTCGACCTTGTCCACAGCGGCGTGCGCTCAATGCGCGCCGCAGGTGCCGCGCATCTCGATCACGGCGCGCCGGGGCGCGAAGCCGGCCTTTTCCGCAGCCGTGCGCAGCGAAGAGGTGATCGGATCATTGTCGATATGGGTCACCTGGCCGCATGTGTCGCATACCAGGAAGATGCAGTCATGATGGCAGCCCGGATGGGCGTTGGCGATATAGGCATTGGCGCTTTCCACCCGCATGGCGATGTTGTTCGCCACGAACAGGTCGAGGATGCGGTAAACGCTGTTGGGCGCGACCCGCTTGCCGCGCGCCTTCGATACGTTGTCGGCGATGTCATAGGCCGACGCGGGCTTTTCCTCGGCTGCCAGCGCGTCGAAAATGGCCGCGCGCATGGGCGTCCATTGCTCGTTCTGCGCCTCCAGCGTGGCGCGCGCGGCATCGGCCAGCTTCGCGCCGGTCGGTTCCTGGTGATGATGGTGAGCATGGTCGGCCATGGTCCCTATCTAGGCGGGACGGTGGTTTGCGGCAAGGTGGCGCGGATCAGGGGCGCGAGAAGCTCCAGGCAGCCCAGAGCCAGCCCGCGATCATCAGTGTGCCTCCGACCGGCGTGATCGCGCCCAGCCATCGCGGCCCGCCCAGCGCCATGATATAGAGGGAAGCGGCGAAGATCGCCCCGCCGACCAGCAGCAGCGTGGCCGCGCCGCGCGCGGCGCCCATGATCGCCACTGCAGCGACGGCGTGGATCAGCTGGTAGAGGCCGCCGGTGCGCAGCCATTCGGCCGCCTTGGGATCGGCGGCGCCATGCGCGCCGAAAGCGCCGGCGCCGATCGCCAGCGCAGCCGACAGGCAGGCGAGTATCGCGATCATATATCCTCCTTTTCCCCCCGGCTGAGCAGGTGCATCGCCTTGCCGGGCCGGTACATCAGATCTTTAGCGGCGAGCAGGCTGCCATGCTCGATCTGGGCGGCGAAGCGCTGTTCGTCATTGGCGCGATACTGACGTTCGACCTCCTCCACTTCCTCCTGCGGCACCCCCAGCGACTGCATCGCCTGCACGCCCATGCAGATCGCCGATTCATAGACTTCGCGCACGACAGCCGCCAGGTCCATGTCCTGCAACGCCAGCACCTGCCGCCGGTCGAAGGCGCGGACCATCAGCGCCGCCTGGGGGAAGGCTTCGGCGATCGGCTGGAGCGCACGGGCGTCGAGCGAGGGATCGTCGATGCAGAAGGCGATCAGCCGCGCTTCGTCGGCACCCGACCGGCGCAGCAGGTCGATGCGGGTGCCGTCGCCATAATAGACCTTCATGTCGAACCGGCTCGACGTCTCGATCTGCGCCGGCTTCTTGTCGATCAGCGTGACGGCGAAGCCATGGCCCATCAGCATCTGCGCGACGGTCTGGCCGAAACGCCCATAGCCCACGATGATGGCGGACCCGCGCGGCGCCTCTTCCGGGCCGGACAGGCTCCCATCATCCTTGGGCTTGGCAAATTCGAATCGGCGCGCGAACAGCATCAGGAAGGGCGTCGTCGCCATGGAGAAGGTGACGATGGCGCTGAACAGGCTGGCCGCCTCCGGCGCGATCAGCAGGGCATTCTGGGCCTGAGCGAAGAGGACGAAGCCGAATTCGCCACCCTGGCTGAGCAGCAGGCCGGCGCCGAACGCCGCCTGCCAGCTCATCCCGAACAGCCGCGCCAGCCCGGTGACGATCGCGGCCTTGGTCGCGACGAGGATCGCCGCCATGGCGATGACGAACAGCGGATTGGCCGCGACCGCGCGCAGGTCGAGCACCATGCCGACGGCCAGGAAGAACAGACCGAGCAGGATCGAGCGGAAGGGTTCGACGTCGGCTTCGATCTCGTGGCGATAGGGCGAATCGGCCAGCATCACGCCGGCGATGAACGCGCCCAGTGCGGTCGACAGGTGCAGCGCGTGCATCAACGCGGCGGCGGCGAGCACGGTGAACAGGCCGACGGCGACGAACAGTTCGCGCTCGCCCATCCGTCCAACCAGCGCCAGCAGCGGCCGCAGGATGAAGCGGCCGGCGAGCACCAGTCCCGCGATGGCGGCGACGGTATAGCCTGCCATCATCCATCCCGGCGGGCCGCCCGCATCAGCGGGGTTGCGCGACAGCGCGGCGACGATGGTGATCAGCGGGACGATCGAGAGATCCTGAAACAGCAGGATCGAAAAGACCTTTTCGCCGAAGGGTGAGTTGATCCGGCCGCTGGACTTGAGGCCGGGCAGCACCTGAGCGGTCGAGGAGAGGGCGAGCGGCAGGCCGAGCGCGATCGCCGCGCCCCATGTGAAGCCGGTGGAATAGAAGATGATCGCCGTCAGCGCGCATCCGCACAGCACCACCTGCGCCAGGCCCAGCGCGAAAATGTCGCGCTTCAGCCGCCACAGCCTGGCCGGATGCAGTTCGAGGCCCACCAGGAACAGCAGCAGGACGATGCCGATTTCGGCGATGGCCAGCTTCGATTCGCCGCCGCCGACCAGGCCCAGCCCCTGCGGACCGACCAGCGCGCCCGCGACGAGATAGCCCAGCACCGCGCCCAGCCCGAATCGGCGGAACAGCAGGACGAAGAACACCGCCGCGCCCAGCAGGATGACGCCTTCCGACAGCAGCATCTCTGTTGCGTTGGCGGGAATGGGGGCGTCACCCTGCATCAGGCGTCCGCCATCCGCGCCGCTTCGGCGATGGCCTCGAAACCGAGACGGATGGAGGCATGGCGGGCCGGATAGCCGCGCGCGGGGGCCAGCACCGCCAGGCCCGGCCAGAAGTCGAGATCGTCGCTGTCCCCCGCCAGATAGGCGGCCAGCTTGTCGCGCGCCTCCGCCAGTTCCGCCGCGCTCAGGCCGATGGCCTGCGCCGCCATCAGCGCCGCCGAAGCCTGGCCGAGCGCGCAGGCTTTCACGTCCAGCCCCATGTCGGCAAGGCGGCCATCCGCCATCCGGACGTCCGCCGTCACCCGCGATCCGCAGGTAGGCGATCGTTTCTCCACGGTCGCCTGCGGATCGGCCAGACGCTGATGATGCGGAATGCTGGCGGCGAGCCGCAATATGTCCTTGTTATACAGGGGGGCACTCATGCCCGACCATGTAGGGCAGGAAGGGCGCGGGGTGAAGGCGGCGATTGGGTCAGCGGAAAAATAGAATGAACGGGCCGTCACAAAATCCTCCCCCGGTGAGGTGTTCGATGGAAATATGGGTCTCCATCAAGGGGAGGAATTAGTTGCCTTGGGGTGGATCGGCGGCCTATCGCCCCGCTTCATGAAGATATTGGTCGATGCAGACGCCTGTCCCGTCAAGGAGGAGGTCTATAAGGTCGCCTGGCGGCATGACGTGTCCGTCATCATCGTCAGCAACAGCCCGATCCGCGTGCCGGCGCACCCGTTGATCGAACGGGTGGTGGTGAGCGACGGCTTCGACGCAGCCGACGACTGGATCGCGGAGCGCGCCGGGGCGGACGTCATTTGCATCACAGCCGACATCCTGCTCGCCGATCGCTGCCTGAAGGCGGGGGCTGTCGTGATCGCGCCCACCGGCAAGCCGTTCACGCTCAGTTCCATCGGCGCGGCCATCGCCACGCGGGCGATCATGGCGGATCTGCGCGCGGGCGCCGTGGGCGACCCCATCGGCGGACCCGCTCCCTTCTCGAAGGTCGATCGCTCGCGCTTCCTCTCCGCGCTGGACGAGGCGCTGGTGCGCCTCAAGCGAGGACGCTGATGGCCGATTTCGATGCGATCATCCTGGGTGCGGGCGCGGCCGGCATGATGTGCGCCGGCGTCGCGGGGCAACGGGGCCGGCGGGTGCTGCTTGCCGACCATGCCGACGCGCCGGGTAAGAAGATCCTGATTTCCGGCGGCGGGCGGTGCAACTTCACCAATATCCACACCGCGCCCGACCGCTATCTGTCGACCAATCCCCATTTCGCGAAATCCGCGCTGGGCCGCTACAGCGCGCAGGATTTCATCGCGCTGGTCGATCGCCATGGCATCGCCTGGCATGAAAAGACGCTGGGGCAGCTTTTCTGCGACGGGTCGGCGAAGCAGGTCGTCGCGATGCTGGAAGCGGAATGCGCCAGGGGCGGGGTGACGATGGCGCTCGGCCAGCCGGTCGCGGACGTCGATCATGGCGACGGCCTGTATCGGGTGCGGCTGGGCGACCGGGAGCATCGCGCGCCCGCGCTGGTGCTGGCTACCGGCGGGCCGTCCATTCCCAAGCTTGGCGCGACCGGTTTCGCCTATGACGTCGCGCGCCGTTTCGGCCTGTCGGTGGTGCAGCCGCGCCCGGCGCTGGTGCCCTTCACCCTGGGGCCGGAGGAGGCGCTGTTCCAGTCGCTCTCGGGCGTATCGGCCGATGTCGAGGTGCGCTGGGGCAAGACCCGCTTCCGCGAGGCGGCGCTCTTCACCCATCGCGGCCTGTCCGGTCCCGCGATGCTCCAGATCAGCAGCTACTGGCAGCATCGCACTCCGATCAACGTCAATTTCCTGCCCGATCGCGGTGCCGACTGGCTGCTCGCCGAAAAGCGCGAACGGGCGCGCGCGACCCTGCGCAAGATTCTGGCGCAGGCATTGTCGGAACGGCTGGCCGACGCCCTGCTGGAGCGGATCGGGGTGCAGGGCGAGGTCGGCAACCTGTCCGACAAGATGCTGCGCCAGGCGGGCGCACGCCTGTCCGATTGGCCGTTCGTCCCCTCGGGCACCGAAGGTTATGCCAAGGCGGAAGTGACCGTGGGCGGCATCGCCACCGCCGGGCTGTCGTCGCGGACGATGGAAGCCGCCAAGGCGCCCGGCCTCTACGCCATCGGCGAGGCTGTGGACGTCACCGGCTGGCTGGGCGGCTATAATTTCCAGTGGGCCTGGGCGAGCGGCTGGGCCGCCGGACAGGCGCTGTAGCGCCGCGCGGCTACGGGCCGCTCAGGCCGTCTGCGCGCGCGCCGCGGCCACGCTCGCCTGAAGATGCTTCTGGCGGAACGGTTTGGACAGGCGGACGATATCGGGCGCGATCAGGTCGATCCCCTCATAGCCCGAGATGATGAGGACCGCGATCTCCGGCCGATCGACCCGCAGCCGCAGCGCCAGTTCCGCGCCGGTCATGCCCGGCATCACATGATCGGTAATCACGATGTCGGGGCTGTAGCCGGCCTCGATCATGCCGATCGCCAGTTCGGCGCTGTCGATGTCGACCACCTCATAGCCGAGCTCGGTCAGCATCTCGCGCGTACCGGTCCTGACCATCGCATTATCGTCGATCAGCAGCGCCTTGCCCTGGTTTTTCCCGGACACCGTTTGGTCGCTCCCGGCCAGGCCGGTCGCCTTCTTCGCCTTCTCGACCGGCAACCACAGCTGGACGTCCGTTCCCTTGCCGACCTCGCTGTCGATTTCCAGCGTGCCGCCCAGCTGGCCCGCCAGCCCATGCGCCATGGACAGGCCCAGTCCGGTGCCATGGCCGACGGGCTTGGTCGTGAAAAAGGGTTCCATGGCCGACGCCTTGACCGCCGGCGTCATGCCCGCGCCCGTGTCGGAGATGGTCAGGCAGACATAGTGGCCGGGCGCCAGAGCGGCGGGGAGTCCTCTTTCCCGCGCCTCCGCCGTGATCGTGAGCGCGCCGCCGCCGGGCATGGCGTCGCAGCTGTTCACCGCCAGGTTCAGGATCGCCAGTTCCAGCTGATGGGCGTCGGCATGGACCGCCGGCAGCGTCTGCGGCAGGTCGATGGTCAGGGTGATGCGCGGGCCGAGCGTGCTGGCCAGCAGCGCCTGCATCCCGGCGAGAAGATCGGGCAGATCGACCGCCACGGGCTGGAGAGGCTGGCGCCGGGCGAAGGCCAGCAGTCGTTGCACCAGTATCTGCGCCGATTCTGCCGCCTGCATGGCGATGCCGGCGGTCCGTTCCACGGCGCCGGATGATCCGCTGCCGGACAATATGAGGTCAAGGCCGCCGATGATGGGCGTCAGCAGATTGTTGAAATCATGGGCCACATGGCCGGTCAACTGGCCCAGCATCTCCATCTTCTGCAGATGGCGCACCTTGTCCTGCGACTGTTCCAGCGCGCTGCTCTTTTCGCGAACGCGCTGGTCCAGATGGAGGTTCAGCGCTTCCAGCGATGCGAAGAGGCGGCCATTCTCCAATGCGGTCGATGCGGCGCGGGCCAACGCTTCCAGCAGGGCGACCTGATTGTCCGTTGGCGCCCCGGCCTCCGACCAATAGGCGCCAACGGCTGCGATCGGCTCGACCCGGCCGATCGGCACCATGACCATGGAGCGGACGAAAGTGCGGCGATAGGCCTCCTTGGGGACGCGCGCATCATCCAGCACGTCCGGAATGACGGCGGTCTGACGGTTGAGCATGGCCCAGCCGGACACGCAGCGCTCGATCGGGAAACGCTGTCCCGCCCACAGCGGCTCCATCGAATCCTCGGCGATATAATGGCATTCTTCCTCGTCGCGCAGGACGATAGCGATGCCGTCGGCGCCCACGGCCCGGCGGGCGAAAGCGCGAAGGACGGCGGTGATCGCGTCGAGCGACCGCGCGCCCGCCAATGCCTCCATGGCCTCAGCCGCCATCGACCAGCGTGCGGCCAGGGCTTTCTGTTCGGACGCGAATTCGCTGTCTATTCTCGCCTTCATCGAGCAACCTCTGAATCGGCCACCGGCGGCTTATAGCATCGAACATGATGCGGAGGGAAATGGGCCGTCGTCAAACACTTATGACGATGCGACAGGCCGAATGTGGCTTCCGTCCGATTAACTATTCCACCCCCAGAAATCTCTAGGGTCCGCCGTCCTCGCCCTCCGGTTGCGTAGGGGCGATACGGGGCGGGGGCGTGCCCTGCGGCGGCAGCGGAAGCGGCTGGTCGGACGGGATTCGCAACTGGTTGCCGCCGATGTTCACCGTCATGCCCTCCGCGTCGACGCCCACTCCGACATTGCCGATTCCCGTTTCCACCGTGACATTGGCGATGGCGTTCACCAGGTCGCTATCCTGTTCCTCCTCCGGCACCTGCTCGACCGGCTCGTTGATCGCGCCGCTCATGAAATTGCGCCAGATGCGCGCCGGCACGCCGCCGCCTGCCGCGCCGCCGGGCAGCGGGGCATTGTCGTCATTGCCGATCCAGACCGCCGTTACCAGGCCGCCCGCATAGCCCACGAAAATGGCGTCGCGGCTGTCCTGCGTCGTGCCGGTCTTGCCGAAGGTGCTGGTGCGCAGTGCGGCAGCGCTGCCGGTGCCGCGATTGGCGGCGGAGGACAGCAGGTCGCGGATCATTTCCAGTTGGTCGTCGCTGAACCGGCGCTGGCGCTGCATCAGTTTCTCGAACCACCCCTGTTGCTCGGGCGGCAGGCCGTGCGCGACCACAGGATAGGCGCCGGCGGCGACCGAGGCATAGGCTTCGGCCAGTTCGATGAGCGGGATTTCGGATGTGCCGAGCGCGAGGCTGAGATCCTCGGTCAGCGGCGCGGTGACGCCCAGGTCGCGGGCGACCTTGATGACCGTATCGACGCCGACCTTCTGGGTCAGGCGCACGGCGGCGACATTGCTCGACGCGGCAAAGGCCTGGCGCAGGGTGATGCGCCCGCGATATTTGCCGCCATGGTTGGCCGGGCGATAGGTGCCGGTGGTGATCGGCGTATCGTCCACCATGTCGTCGGGCGTCATGCCCGAACGGAAAGCGGCCAGATAGACGAACAGCTTGAAGGTCGATCCGGGCTGGCGCTTCGCCTGCACCGCGCGGTTGAAGCTGCTCTTCGCATAATTTTTGCCGCCCACCATGGCGACGACGCTGCCATCCGGCTTCATCGCCACCAGCGCCGCCTGCGCCTGGCCCAGCGGCGCGCGCCGGATCGCGGCTTCCGCGAGGCGCTGGATGCGCCAGTCGAGCGTGGTCGGCACTTCCTGTTCGCCATAGACGGCGCCGGCCCGGTCACGGGCATGGGGCAGAACCCAGTCGGCGAAATAGGTGCCGCTCGTCGGATCGGGATCGTCATGCAGGTTGAGCCGCGCGGGGGGCAGGGCGTTGCGCTCGGCCTGGCTGATATAGCCGGCGTCCACCATCGCCTGCGTGACGAGCGCGGCGCGGGCGCGCGCACCCTTTAGGTTGGACGTCGGGGCCAGCCGCGACGGCGCCTTGAGCAATCCGGCCAGCATCGCCGCTTGCGGGATGGTCAGCCGTTCGGGCGAGCGGTTGAAATAATGGCGCGCTGCGGCGCGCAGGCCATAGACATTGTCGCCGAAATAGACGTTGGAGAGATATCTCTCCATGATCTGGTCCTTGGTCAGCCAGGCTTCCAGCCAGACCGCGATCAGCGCCTCGCGCGCCTTGCGCCCGAACGTCCGGTCGCTGGACAGGAACATGCCCTTGGCCAGCTGCTGGGTGATGGTGCTGCCGCCCTGCGACGATCCGTCCGACCAGAAATTATGCCACATCGCGCGCGCGACGCCGCGCGGATCGACGCCCCAATGGCTCTGGAACCGGCGATCCTCGATCGCCATGAAGGCCTGGGGCACATGGGCGGGCAGTTCCGTCATCGTCACCGGCTTGTCGATCACCGCGCCCCGACGGGCGATCAGATGCCCGTCGGCCGACATCAGGCTGATGGCGGGCGGCGCGATCGGCTTCAGGGATCGGGACAAGGGTGCGGTGACGGCCAGCCAGGCGATCAGGACCATCAGCAGCGCCAGGCCCGCCGCGACCACCCAGCCGAAAATCTGCATCCGCCGGCGCCAGGGCGTGGGCGGGGCGAAGGCGCTGGGCGGTCCGGCACCGAATGCGCGCGGCTGCGACGCGTCGGAAGGGACGGGTGGGACGGACTCGTTCATCGGTTCGGTCATGCTGTATTGTTCACATCATACAGTCAAGCATGTCCCGCGCCGGGACAGCCCAAAATTAACCATCTTTGGTAGTGGCAGAAATGGTAAATTCCGCGTTAACCAATGCACATGCGAAACCGTCCTCTTGTCCTCACGACCGAATCGGCCCGCCATCCCTTCCGCCAGCGGCTCCCAGCCCATGTCCTGCGCTTGATGCCGGAGGGCGCCGGCCGCAGGAAGCGCCCGGTCGACGACGACAGCGACTGGAAGCTGTTTGCACTGAGCTTCTGCGCCTTCTTCTGGGCCTTTTACGGCTTCATTTTCTGATCCGTCGGTCAGTGGCACGGCGGGCCGTCGCAAGCCCCGTCGTCACACGCCTTGTGCAGCCGCCATGCCATCCAGGCGCAGGGCAGTGACAGGATCGCGACCAGCAGCAATTGCATCACGACCGACACGCCTGCGATGCTGAGGCCGATGGCGCAGAGCGATCCCACCACCATTGCGCCGGAATTGACGATATTGTTGGCCGCGACCGTCCGCGCCGCCTCGCATTTTTCCACCGTGGTGGTCAGGAACGCGTAGAGCGGCACCACGAACATGCCGCCGAAGGTCGCCACGCCCAGCAGGCAGAGCGAGAGCGGGATGGCGAGCGGATGCGCCATGAACCCCGCCAGCGAGAGCATCTGCCCGCCCGGCGCCGGCGTCCACAGGTCGCACACGATGTGGAAGGCGACGATGCACAGGCCCATGCCGATCACCGATGCGGGCGCATATTTGGCCGACACATGCCCCTGGAGCAGCCGGTTGATCGCGATCGACCCGATTGCGATGCCGATCGAGAAGATGGCGAGGAACAGGCTGGCTACCGGCTTGTCGGCTGTCAGCACGTTTTTCACCAGCGGCGGAAACTGGATGAAAAGGATGGAGCCGACCGCCCAGAACAGGCTGATCGACATGATCGCCAGGAACAGGCGGCGAATGTGCATCGTCCCGCGCACCAGCGCGATCGACGAACGGACGATATGGAAATCGATGGGTTGCTTTTCGAGCAGGGACGGAGCCGACGGCACCTCGCGGCCCGCGACATAGCCGATCAGCGCGGTGATGATGATGCCCATGGCGGCCACCTCCACCGGGATGATCCCGGCCAGGATGGTGCCGGCCAGAATCGCGATATAGGTGCCCGCCTCGACCAGGCCGGTGCCGCCCAGCACTTCCTCGTCATGCAGATGCTGGGGCAGGATCGCATATTTGATCGGGCCGAAGAAGGTCGAATGGATGCCCATGGCGAACAGCGCGGCGAGCAGCAGCGGGATCGCCAGGCTATGCACGCCGATGCCGCTCCAGATCAGGGCCAGGCCGACCGCGCCGACCGCCATGATCAGGATTTCCGCCGCCTTCACCCATCGAATGATGGTCGCCTTGTCCCGCTGATCGGCGAGCTGGCCCGACAGGGCGGACAGCAGGAAGAAGGGTAGGATGAACAGGCCGGTCGCCAGCGCACTGAACCAGGTTTCGGACCGTTCGTCATTATAGACTTGGTATACGACGAACAGAACCATCGCGTTCTTGAACAGGTTGTCGTTGAACGCGCCCAGCAGCTGGGTGATGAACAGCGGCAAAAAACGGCGCTTGTTCAGGAGCCTGAGAGAGGCTTGCATGTTATGGGGCGTCTTCTTTCCCGTTAGCGACCGGGCCGGGGTCTAGCGGCTGGCGGCGTTCCTGTCCAATGCTTGCATCGCCTCGCTTGTGCAGCGTGCCGGACTGTGGCAGTTCGCGGCCATGCTGACGCTGCCCAATTTGCTGACGCTTTCGCGCATCCTGACCGTGCCGTTGCTCGTCGCCCTGCTCTGGCCCGAAGAATTGGCGGGCGTGGGGCAGGGCGCGCGCTGGACCACCGGCTATGCGCTGGCCTTCGGCCTTTATTGCCTCATGGGCGTGACCGATTATTTCGACGGCTATCTGGCCCGGGCGCAGGGAACGGTGTCGAAACTCGGCGTCTTCCTTGACCCGATCGCCGACAAGATCATGGTCGGCGCGGTCATCCTGATGCTGGCCGCGACGCGCGACATCGCCGGCATCCATATCGTTGCCGCGATGATCATCCTGCTGCGCGAGATTGCCGTCTCGGGACTGCGGGAATTCCTGGCCGGGTTGCAGGTGTCGGTGCCGGTGTCGCGCCTGGCGAAGTGGAAGACGACCTTCCAGATCATCGCCCTGGGCGCGCTGATCCTGGCCGGGGCCGTGCCGCAATTTGCCTTCGTGCAGATGGTCGGCATCCTCACGCTCTGGGCGGCTGCGATCCTGACCCTCGTCACCGGTTGGGACTATCTGCGCGTCGGCATCCGGCACATGGACTGACCGATGGCGCAGCTCAGCATCGTCTATTTTGCCTGGGTGCGGGAGGCGATCGGTCGCGACGAGGAGCGGATCGACCGCCCGGATGCCGGCACCACCATTGCCCAGCTGGTGGCGTCCCTCGCGGCGCGGGGCGGCGGTTATGCGCAGGCGCTGGGCGATTCGGATCGTCTGCGCGCCGCGATCGACCAGCGTTTCGTGCCGATCGACAGCCCGGTCGGCGACGCGCGCGAACTGGCCCTGTTCCCGCCGGTGACGGGCGGATGAAGCGGATCGCGATCCAGTCGGACGATTTCGACGTCGCGGACGAACTGGCCGCGCTGGAGGCGCTGGGCGGCGGCGGCGTGGCGAGCTTCACCGGCGTGGTGCGGGGCGAAGGCGGCCTCGTCGCGCTGGAACTGGAACATTATCCGGCGATGACCCAGGCGCAGGTCGAACGGATCGTCGGGGACGCGACGGCGCGCTGGCCGCTACTGGGCGTCAGCGTCATCCACCGGTTCGGACGGCTGGAGCCGGGCGCGCGGATCGTGTTCGTCGGTACCGCCTCGCGTCATCGCACGGCGGCGCTGGAAAGCTGCGCCTTCCTGATCGACTGGCTGAAATCGCACGCGCCCTTCTGGAAGAAGGAACATTTCGAAAGCGGCGTGACCCAATGGGTCGAGGCCCGCGCCGAGGATGAGGCGAAGGCGGAAGGTTGGCAAGCCTGAACCGCCGCAGCCGATCGGCCGGTCTGAAAGCGACCAATTGCAGACGTTCGACGCCGAAACTCCGTCTCTAACGTGCCGACCGACCGCTTCCCGGATGGATGAGCGGACGAATGGCACGATACCCACCGGCTCCATGTATATCTGCGGTGGCGGGGTTGCGCGATTTACGCCCCCTTAGTCACCGTTGGCATCAACCATGAAAACCGTCGGTTTGCCTCGAGATGCAGGTTCCCATCCTGCCGACAGTGCGGCCCGCACTCCTCGCGAAGCAATCGCATCGTTGATGTGTAAACGCCCTTTCGGCAATCCTCTCATCAGGCGCTTGGGTGCCGGAAATTCCAGCACGGCCTGGCGCGGCATGTCTCTCTGGCGCAGAGAGACGGTCATGCCTTTCCAGCCATCGGAAGAGGATAATTGAGGTTCGCTCAGGAGTTCCCAATCATATTTGAAACCGTCAATCTCTACAGTGCCGCTGCGGCCGGGTGCTTGAAACATGTCATCCCCTTAGCATGTCGGCAGCGATACTCCATCCATGGTATCGCAGGCTTTTCTCGATGTCCTCAGTCGCCATACTGTGCGAACAGACCATATGATTGAGTCCGTCGCCAACGCCGCATAGGCCAAGTGCGGCAATCCCCCTTCTGGGAGAGGGGGGAGGATTTGTCTTAATCCTCCAACCAATCGGATATGATCTCCCCGTTATGCCCTTCGGGCGCTAACGCCGCGCGTAATGCTTCCAACATTGGCGGGAGGGCCTGCGTGAAAGCATAGGGCGGATTGATAATGAAGAGGCCTGCGCCGTTATAGATGCCGGGTTGCTCGCTATCATATAGCCAATGCTCAACCCGCAGAAATTTCGGGATGCCGAGCTTGCGTAACTTTTGCGTCCACTGCCAATGCGTGGCGCGGTCTTTCAGCGGAAACCAGATCACCGTCACACCATGCGCCCATTTACGGTGAGCGGCGGCGAGTGTGGCGGTGATGCGCGCGCGTTCGTCCGTCTGCTCGTAGGGTGGATCGACCACCACCACGCCGCGCGCGGTGCGGGGCGGCACCATAGCCAGCCAAAGTTCGTAAGCGTCGCGTTGATGCACGGCCGCACTGGTGCCCCGCATCACGCCGCGCAGTGTGCAAGCGTCTTCCGGGTGCTTTTCGTTGAGGATCAGGACATCCTGCGGGCGCAAAAGCTGCGCCAGAATCTGCGGCGAGCCGGGGTAAAGGCGCGGTTCGCCACTCACATTCACCGCCTGCACGGCGGCGCGGTAGTCGTCCAGCAAAGGGTTCGGGTCTGCAACGGCCCGCAGCACGCCTTGCATGGCTTCGCCGGTACGTTGGGCCTCGTCGCCGCCAAGATCGTACAGCCCGCAGCCGGCATGGGTGTCAATCAGGGTCAGCGGACCCGGCTTGTGTTGCAAGGTCCGCACCAGGGTGATCAACAGGCTGTGCTTTACGACATCGGCGCTATTGCCAGCATGGAAGGAATGGCGATAATTCATTGTGCTTCAAAATCCTGATGATCTGCCTTTACGAGTTGCTGGACCTTCTGCAAGGCGAAGCTATGGCAGTGCCGCTATTGGCCGATTTTGCGACGGCGGCTGGCTGGCCGGTAAAAGCAGATAGCTGTCCATCTGGTTGTGGCATGGATATTGATAGCAAGTGGCCATTAGCTGTCGGTCGGCCGCCGCGCGTATATCGCCAGGTGATTTTCACCGTCCAGTGTCAGATATTGCCACTTGCCTCACTGAAAGCAGACAGTCGCCTCGCCACCCATTTCCGTCACTGCGAGCCGCCAGTTTCCCGACCCTTTCGCCCTTCCCTTCGAACGAACGGGATGGTCTTCAGGCCGCTTCCGGCAGCCGGCAACTCGTTGCCGCCGCGTCGCGCAATATGCCCGCCAGCATGTGAAATTCCTTCTCCCGCGGGCTGTTCTTCCGCCATACCAGCGCGATGTCGCGCGAAGACCGCTCCGATTTCAGCGGCCGGGCGGCGATGCGCGTATGCTCCAATATGCCGCCGGCGATTGCCATTTCCGGGATCATCGTCACGCCTAGCCCATTGTCTACCATCTGGATCAGCGTGTGGAGCGAAGTGCCCATCATCGTCGCGCTGGCACGCAGGTCCGGTCGGTTGCACGCCGCCAGCGCATGATCCTTCAGGCAGTGGCCATCCTCCAGCAGCAGCAGCTTGCTCTCATCGATCATGTTGGGGCCGATCCAGTCGGGTGGATTGGTCGGGTCGTCATGCGGGAAGGCGACATAGAGCCGGTCCTGGAACAATATCTCGCTGTCCAGTTCGCCCATGGGGAAGGGCAGGGCCAGCAGCACGCAGTCGACATTGCCGTGGCGGAGCGATTCGATCGCCGCCTGCGTCGTTTCCTCGCGCAGATAGAGTTTGAGTTCGGGCCGTTCCCCGCGCAGCCTGGGCAGCAGCCGCGGCAGCAGGAAGGGGGCGATGGTCGGGATCACGCTCATCCGCAATTCGCCGGTCAGCGGCTTGCCGGAGGCTTCGGCGATCGCGGTCAGTTCCTCCGCCTCGCGCAGGACACGGTGCGCCTTTTCCACGATCCGGTCGCCCAGCGCGGTGAAACGCACCACGCGGCGGGTGCGCTCGACCAGCGTGACACCGATCAGCGACTCCAATTCACGGATGCCGGCCGACAACGTCGACTGGGTGACGAAACAACTGTCAGCGGCCTTGCCGAAATGGCCCTGCTCCTTGAGCGCTACCAGATATTGCAGCTGTTTCAGCGTGGGCAGGTAACTGGACATTTATCGGCTTCCTCGATCAGAAAGCCGGATATAAGCGCATTATCCGATATATCCAAGATATTTGGCGACGCCGAACAGCGACGTGATCGTCAGGATGATGCCGACCGCCGTGAAGAGGACGCGGGGCGAGACGCGCCGGGCGAGCATCGCGCCGAAGGGCGCGGCGACGACGCCGCCAATCAGCAGGCCGACCGTGTAGGTGGTGAAGGTTTCCCAGCCCAGATGGAACAGGAAGGTCAGGCTGATCGAGGTGGTCAGGATGAACTCCACCGTGTTGACTGTGCCGATCGTATGGCGCGGGCTGGACCCCTGGAGCAGCAGGTTGGACGTCACGATCGGTCCCCAGCCGCCACCGCCGGTGGCATCCATGAAGCCGCCCACGAGGCCCAGCGGCGTCACCCATTTGGGATCGCGCGGCTTGGGCGGCAGGTGGAAGCCCCGCCAGATGAGATAGACGCCGATCGCGGCGAGATAGAATTGGACGAAGGGCTTGATGACCGATCCGTCGATGTTCGACAGCAGATAGGCGCCCGCGACGCCGCCGATCACGCCGGGAATGATGAGCCGGGCAAACAGCTTCCAGTCGACATTGCGGTGCAGGATATGGCTGACCGCCGACACGCCGGTAGTGAAGGTTTCGGCGGCATGGACGCTGGCGGACGCGCGGCTGGGCGGCACGCCGAGCGCCAGCAGCAGCGTGCTGGAAATAACTCCATAGGCCATGCCGAGTGCGCCGTCGATCATCTGGGCGCCGAAACCAATCAGGATGAAGGGCAGAATGTCGCCGAAATTGGCGATGAAGGCGTCAATCATCCGTCGTCCTTTGGTTTGATTGTCTACCTCATTGATAGGCATATATCATATTGCAAAGCAAGTTTCCCTTTATAACCCGAAAGCGGCATTTCGCCGCATCGGCCTGCTGCTCTGGAAAAAATCCGGGCATGGCCTTATGTAGGACGCGGTCAGGGAAGAATTTTCAGGGACGCGGACATGCTGCGCAATCTTGTCGCTTATCTCGATTCGGTGAAGGCGCGCGATCCCGCGCCCCGGTCCCGCGCGGAAATCCTGCTCTATCCCGGCGTATGGTCGCTGGCTTTCCACCGCGTCGCGCACCGCCTGTACGGCGCCCGCCTCTTCTTTCTGGCACGCGCGGTGAACCATCTGTCGCGCTTCCTGACCGGCAACGACATTCATCCCGGCGCGAAGATCGGCAAGCGCTTCTTCATCGACCATGGCTTCACCGTGATCGGGGAGACAGCCGAGATCGGCAATGACGTGACCCTCTACCAGAATGTCACGCTGGGCGGCACGGACCCCGCCAACGGCATCGCCGGCAAGCGGCATCCGACGCTGAGCGACGGCGTGATCGTCGGGTCGGGCGCGCAGGTGCTGGGGCCGGTGCAGGTCGGCGCGCGTGCGCGGGTCGGCGCCAATGCGGTCGTGACCAAGGACGTGCCCGAAGGGGCCACGATGGTCGGCATTCCGGCGCGGCAGATGCTGGTCGACGTCACCGCCTATCAGCGTGACTTCATGCCCTATGGCACGCCCTGTTCGGACTGCTTCGACCCGGAAAAGCAGAAGCTGGAAATGCTCCAGTGCGAGGTAGAGCAGTTGCAGAAGCGGATCGCCGAACTGGTGGCCGAGCGGCAGCAGCCGGACGTTCCCGAACCCGGCGTGCTGTTCAGGGAGCGTGGCCGGGCCTGATGACCAATGTGACGCCGTTCCCTGCGGCTTCGCCCGGACAGGTGGGCTTCGACCGGCTGGAACTGCAGCGTATCATGGATCTTTATGGCCGGATGGTGTCGGCCGGTCACTGGCGCGACTATGCCATGGACATGGGGCGGGAGGCGGCGATCTTCAGCGCTTTCCGCCGCTCCGCCGAGCGCCCCGAATATCGCATCGAGAAACGCCCCGCGCTGCGCCATCGCCAGGGCATGTGGGCGCTGGTCGGCGAGGGCGGCCATATCCTGAAGCGCGGGCAGGATCTCCAGAATGTGCTGGCCCCGGTCGAACGCAAGCTGCTGAGGATCGTCGAGGATTGACGCCGGTTTAGGAAAGACGGCGCGATGCCCGCTTGATAGAGCCGGGTGATGACCTCTGCCCTTGTCTATGTCGTCGCCGCCCTTGCGGAAATTGCCGGATGCTTCGCCTTCTGGGCGTGGCTGCGGTCGGGCCGGTCCGCGCTGTTGCTGATCCCCGGCTCCGCCTCGCTCATGCTGTTCGCCTGGCTGCTGACGCTGGTCGACATGTCGCAGGCCGGGCGCGCCTATGCGGCCTATGGCGGCGTCTACATCCTGTCGGCCTTGATGTGGCTCTGGCTGGTGGAGGGCGTGCGGCCAGACCGTTGGGACGTCGCGGGCGTGGCCCTGTGCCTGATCGGCGCGGCGGTGATCTTCCTCGCCCCGCACCGCACCGGATAGGGCGAAGCGGGTGACCCTGGTCGAGCCGCCCGCCCTCGACGCGTTTTCAGGGCAAGTGCAATCGCTGCCGAGCCGGAAAACGCCTCAGACCGGCCAAGTCACGCCGCCAGCGTGGCGTTGTCGATTACGAAGCGATATTTGACGTCGCTCTTCTGCATCCGCGCATAGGCGGTCTCGATCTCCTGGATCGCGATCATCTCGATCTCGGCCGTGATGCCCTTCTCCGCGCAGAAATCGAGCATCTCCTGCGTCTCGGCGATGCCGCCGATCAGCGACCCGGCGATCGTCCGGCGCTTGAAGATCAGCGCCGCGACATTGGGGGAGGGGTGTGCATGTTCCGGCACGCCCACCAGCGTCATCGTGCCATCCCGCTTCAGAAGCGCGGTGAAGTTGTCGAGATCATGGCTGGCGGCGACCGTGTTCAGGATGAAGTCGAAGCTGTTGGCATGAACGGCCATCTCCTCCGCATTGCGTGACACCACGACGTCGTCCGCGCCCAGTTCCAGCGCGTCCTGGCGCTTGGAATCGGACGTGGTGAAGGCTACGACATGCGCGCCCAGGGCATGGGCCAGCTTGATGCCCATATGGCCAAGCCCGCCGATGCCGACGATGCCGACCTTCTGCCCCGGCCCGACCTTCCAGTGGCGCAGCGGCGACCATGTGGTGATGCCCGCGCACAGCAGGGGCGCGACCGCGGCAAGCTGCTCTGGCGCATGGCTGATCTTCAGGACGAAATCGTCCTTGACCGTGATGCTCTGCGAATAGCCGCCCAGCGTATGGCCGGGCGCATCGGCGGTCGGGCCATTATAGGTGCCGACGAAACCCTTTTCGCAATATTGCTCCAGCCCTTCGTCGCAGGCCGAACAATGCTGGCAGCTATCGACCATGCAGCCGACCCCGACCGTGTCGCCGACCTTGAACTTCGACACATGGTCGCCAACGGCGGTGACATGGCCGACGATCTCGTGACCAGGAATGCAGGGATAGCGGGTGCCGTCCCATTCGGAGCGGACCTGATGCAGGTCCGAATGGCAAACGCCGCAATAGGCGATGGCGATCTGCACATCATGCGCGCCGACCGCGCGCCTTTCGATGTCGATCGCTTCCAGGGGTTTATCGGCCGCATAGGCACCATAGGCTTTCACGCTCATGGAGTGTCCCTCTTTTGAATGATTTGGAGATGCCAGCGAGGCTCGCGGCAATGGGGGTGGAAAGTCCGCATCTTTTTGTACGGTGCGGTATAGATAGGGTCGGGAATGGGTCGATCAACCCGGCCATTGCGAAAGAAGCCGGGTGCGCTATCTCAGGCGCCATGTCCGGCCCCCAATCCCCCGACCGTTTCAACGAAGACAAGGCGAGCTTCACCGTCACCGGCAGCCAGCCGGACATCGACGCCGGGGTGGAGGCGATCCGCACCACGCTCAAGACGCTGCCGATCCGCCCCGGCGTCTACCGGATGCACGATGCGCGCGGCGACGTGCTCTATGTGGGGAAGGCGCGGGCGCTCAGGAACCGCGTCGCCAATTACACCCAGGTCGACCGCCTGCCGCGCCGGCTCCAGCGCATGGTCGCCCAGACGCGCAGCATGACCATCGTCACCACCAACAGCGAGGCCGAAGCGCTGCTGCTGGAGGCGCAGCTCATCAAGCGCTACCGCCCGCCCTATAATGTCCTGCTGCGCGATGACAAAAGCTTCCCCTTCATCCTGCTGCGGGAGGATCATGCCTTCCCCCGCGTCCAGAAGCATCGTGGCGCGCGCAAATATCAGGGCCGCTATTATGGTCCCTTCGCCAGCGCCGGATCGGTGACGCGGACGATCAACGCGCTGCAAAAGCTGTTCCTGCTCCGGTCCTGCACCGACAGCTTCTTCGCCAACCGCTCGCGGCCCTGCCTTCTCTACCAGATCAAGCGCTGCTCCGCGCCCTGCGTCGATCGCATCGACGCGGCGGGTTATGCCGAACTGGTCAGGGACGCGCAGGATTTCCTCGGCGGCAAGTCGACCGCCGTGCAGAAGAAGCTGGGCGCCGCCATGGAGCAGGCGGCGGAATCGCTGGATTTCGAGCAGGCGGCGGTGATCCGCGACCGGCTCAAGGCGCTGACCTTCATTCAGGGGTCACAGGCGATCAATGCCGAAGGGCTGGGCGACGCCGACATTTTCGCGCTGGCGGAAAAGGGCGGGGCGATGTGCATCCAGGCCTTCTTCATTCGCGGCGGCCAGAATTGGGGGCACCGCAGCTTCTTCCCGGTCCATACCGCCGATGTCGCGACGGAGGAGGTGCTGGAAAGCTTCATGGCGCAATTCTATGAGGAAGTGCCGCCACCGCGACTGATCCTGACCGATCGCCAGCCCGCCGAGTGCGAACTGATGGCGCAGGCGCTGGCCGAGCGGGCGGGCGGCAAGGTGCGGATCGAGGTGCCCCAGCGCGGCGAGCGCACCCGCCTTATCAAGCAGGCGCAGCGCAACGCGGTGGAAGCGCTCGACCGCCGGCTCGCCGAAACCACCAGCCAGGGCCGCATACTCGACGAGATGGTCGAGGCGTTCGGGCTGGACGGCGTGCCCGACCGCATCGAAATCTACGACAACAGCCATATCCAGGGCGCGCACGCGCTGGGCGCGATGGTGGTTGCGGGGCCGGAGGGCTTCCGCAAATCCGCCTATCGCAAGTTCAATATGAAAGACCCGGCCATCTCGAACGACGATTTCGCGATGATGCGCGAAATGTTCGAGCGGCGCTTCGGGCGCGCGCAGAAGGAAGACCCGGATCGCGACAGCGGCGAATGGCCCGACCTGGTGCTGATCGACGGCGGCAAGGGCCAGCTATCGGCCGCCCGCACCATGCTGGAGGAAATGGGGATAGAGGATGTCTGCATGATCGGCGTCGCCAAGGGGCCGCATCATGGCCGCGAGGGGCGGGAGATATTCCACCTGATGGACGGCCGCGAAATCACCTTCCCGCTCAACCATCCCGTCCTCTTCTACCTCCAGCGCCTGCGCGACGAAGCCCACCGCTTCGCCATCGGCGCCCACCGCGCCAAGCGCAGCAAGGCGATCACCGTAAGTTCGCTGGACGAAGTCCCCGGCATCGGCCCCGCCCGGAAAAAGGCGCTGTTGATGCATTTCGGGACCGCCCGCGCGGTGCGCGACGCCGCCCTGGAAGACCTGCAACGCGCGCCCGGCGTCTCGAAGGCCGTGGCGCAACAGGTCTATGATTATTTCCATGGGTGATCGAAGGTCAGCCTGACACGCATGAAAGCGGGTTCGTTACGGCTAAGGACCTATTAATGCTTTTCTGTCAGCTTCATGGTCGCATCTTGAGCTGGACGGGACTGGCGATCATGAGGTGGGACGAAGCTACGCATATTTTCCGGCGCGCTCGCCTTGGGGATCGCTTGCGGCTCCATACGCTGCGCAGCCCCGACACAAGCGGCGTCCTGCCCGATGCGGATGATTCGCTGCGTGCCATGCGGCGGGCGGGCGCGCGGATGCTGGTGCTGCTGTTCTGGCTGAACATTGCTGTCCTAGGTCTGGTAGCGATGGGACGGGATGTTGCCGACGCCTTTGCTGCGCCGCTCGTCGCCGCGCTCCTCGCGCTGATCCCGACCGCAATGGTCCTGCGCGGCGACGTATCGCCATCCGCCCGGATGACCCTGGCGCTTACGGCGATGGCTTTCCCCGCGCTCCACGTCTTCCTGCTGCGTGGCCATATCTGGCAGATGGACCTGCATATGGCGTTCTTCGCGGCGCTGGCGATGTTGACGGCGCTGCTCGATCGTCGCGCCCTGCTGGTTGCAGCCGGCGCCACCGCGGTACATCATCTGGCGCTTGCCTATCTGCAACCAGGCTGGGTTTTTGCCGACGCTGGAAATCTGCCCCGCGTATTCCTCCATGCGCTGATCCTTCTTTTACAGACGGTGATGCTGCTTTGGATCATCGATCAGTTGACCCAATTGATCCGAGCGCAGGCGCAGGCCCGGATTGTCAGTGAGCAATTGCGGGGTGAAGCGGATGACGCCAAGGGCCGCGCCGAAGAGGCGCTGGCGGCGCTCGAGAAGGCACAGATTGCAGCCGATCGGCAGCGGGCCGTGGAGGAGACGGCGCGACGCGCGGAGGAAGCGGCCGAACGCCGACGGCTGGTTGCCGACGCGCTGGAGGCGCGGCTGGGCGCCGTCGTCGGCGACCTCGGTCAATTGTCGCGTCAGCTCTCCACCAGCAAGCAATGGCTTTTCAGACTGCTCGACCGCACCACCAGCCAGTCGGCGGAACTGCGTGCTGCCCATGCCAGGGCCGAAGGGGACGTCCGTGCAGTGGCGCACGACACAGAACGGCTCGCAGCGTCGATCAACCATGTCGGAAGCAGCGCCGCCCGCACGCGGGAGAGCGCGCACGGCGGTGCCGTGGCGGCGCGCGCGCTCAATCCCGAAGTGAAGGCGCTTTCGACCACTGTCGACGCTGCCAGTTCGATCGTCGCGCTGATTTCGTCCATCGCCGCGCAAAGCCGTACCCTGTCTTTCAACGCCGGCATCGAAGCAACCCGCAGCAACGCCGACACGCGTGGCTTTGCCGTGGTCGCGTCGGAAATGAAGAGCCTGGCGTCCCAGACGGCGCAGGCGACCCGTCAGATCGACGCCTATCTCGAGGATATCAGGCAAGCGGCGCGCAGCGTATCGGAGGCGATCGACATCGCCGCCAGATCGGCCGAAACAGCGGATGCCTCCGCCGCTACCATCGCCGATCAGGTCGCCGAGCAGATTCGCGCGACCAGCGAAATCGCCGCTGCGACCGAGGAAATGGCGCGGCATATCGCCGACGCGGCGGCGCAGGCCGAAGCGCTGAGCGGCGCGTTGACGGAGGCGCATGACGCGATGGGCCGGACCGATACGGCTGCCGGCGCCCTGTCCAGCCGTTCCGTGGAATTGCAGGACACTGTGCGCAAGGTCTTGCAGGAACTGCGTGCCGCGTGACTCGCTGGTGAGGCTAGTCGGCGCGAAAGCATCTCGCTAAGCCGATGGCGTGGCCATGCTCAACACCTCCGCCCTTGTCTGTGCCGTGCGGCATCATGGCGAGCATGGCGCGATCGCGCGGTTGCTGACGCCCGATCATGGCCTGATGCCGGGCTATGTGCGCGGGGGCCGGTCGCGCGCGATGCGGCCGGTATTGCTGCCGGGCAATGTGGTGAAGGCGGAATTTCGCGCCCGCACCGAAGAACAACTGGCCGGGCTGACCGTCGAACTGGAGCATAGCCGCGCGCCGCTCCATGCCGAGCCGCTCCCCGCCGCGGCGATCGACTGGAGTTGCGCACTGACTGCCGCGACCCTGCCCGAAATGACGCCCTATCCCGCGCTTTTCCAGGCGCTGGAGGGCGTGCTGGGCGCGATCGAGGCGGCGCCGGCGGCGCGGGGCTGGGCGGTGGCGCTGGTGCGCTACGAATTGCTGCTGCTCGCCGAACTGGGCTTTGGTCTCGACCTCACCCGCTGCGCAGCGCTGGGCGATGCGGAGGATCTGGCGTTCGTCAGTCCGCGCAGCGCGGCGGCGGTCAGCCGGGCGGCGGCAGTCGGCTATGAAAGCCGGCTGCTGCCGCTGCCGCCCTTCCTGCTGGCGGGCGGCCCGCATGAGTCCGGGGGCGACTGGACGCAGATAGTGGACGGGCTGCGCCTCACCGGCTTCTTCCTGGAGCGGTCGGTGCTGACCGACCGGCGCGCCGATGTGCTGGCCGCGCGGGAAAGACTGGTCGAACGGCTCAAAAGGGCGGTTGCGTGAAACCTTCTGTCTTCATAAGGGCCAGCCACGCAATATCAGCCACGCAATATAAGGAGTCTCGCCATGTTGATCGCCCTGTTCCCCGGAGACGGCATCGGTCCCGAAATCGTGGCGCAGGCAAAGCGCGTACTCGATGCGCTGGCCATTCCCGGCCTGACCTATGAGGATGGCCTCGTCGGCGGCGCGGCCTACAAGGCGGTCGGCCATCCGCTGCCGCCCGAGACGCTGGAGATTGCCAGGCGCGCGGACGCCATCCTGTTCGGCGCGGTCGGCGATCCCGATTGCGACTCGCTGGAACGCCATCTGCGCCCCGAACAGGCGATATTGGGCCTGCGCAAGGAACTGGGCCTGTTTTCCAACCTGCGCCCGGCCAAGGTCTTTCCCGAACTGGCGCATGAAAGCGCGCTCAAGCCCGAAGTCGCCGGCTCCATCGACCTGCTGATCGTGCGCGAAACCAATGGCGACGTCTATTTCGGCGAAAAGGGATTCCGCACCACCGCCGACGGCCTGCGCGAAGGCTATGACGTCATGTCCTATAACGAAGCCGAAGTGCGCCGCATCGCCCATGCCGGTTTCCAGGCCGCGCGCGCCCGGCGCGGCAAGCTCTGCTCGGTGGACAAGGCCAATGTTCTGGAAACCAGCCAGCTCTGGCGCGACGTGGTGATCGAAGTGTCGGCCGACTATCCCGACGTCGCCCTGACCCATATGTATGTCGACAATGCCGCGATGCAGCTGGTCCGCAACCCCGGCCAGTTCGACGTGATCGTGACCGGCAACCTGTTCGGCGACATCCTCTCGGATCAGGCGAGCATGTGCGTCGGCTCCATCGGGATGCTGGCGTCGGCGACGCTGAACGGCAGCGGCCAGGGGCTGTACGAGCCGATCCACGGCTCCGCCCCCGACATCGCCGGCACCGGCAAGGCCAATCCGCTGGCGACCATCCTGTCCGCCGCGATGATGCTGCGCTACTCGCTGAACCTGCCCGAACAGGCCGACCGGATCGAGGCGGCGGTGGCGAAGGCGCTGCGCGACGGCGCGCGCTCGCCCGATCTGGGCGGCACGATGGACACGGTGGCGATGGGCGACGCGGTGCTCGCCGCGCTCTGAAAGGGCCAATATGCGGGCAACGGTTATTGGCGTCGTTGCCCGCCAGCCATAAGGGCGGGCGATGACCGATCTCTCGCTCGCCTCGCTCCGTTCCGCCGCTGCCCTGATCCGCGATCAGGTGCCGCCGACCCCGCAATATGCCTGGCCGCTGCTGGCCGGCCGCACCGGCTGCGACGTCTGGGTGAAGCATGAGAACCACACGCCCACCGGCGCGTTCAAGGTGCGCGGCGCGATCACCTATATAGACTGGCTGCGGACCGCCCACCCGGACGTGACCGGCATCATCACCGCGACGCGCGGCAATCATGGGCAGGCGCAGGTGCGCGCGGCGCGGGCGGCGGGGCTACATGTCACGATCGTCGTGCCGCACGGCAATGCGCTGGAAAAGAACGCCGCGATGCGCGCGTTCGGCGCGACCCTGATCGAACATGGCCATGATTTCGACAGTGCGAAGGCGGAGGCGCTGCGCCTGTCGCAGGAGGAGGGACTCTATATGGTCCCCGCCTATCATGGCGAACTGGTGCGGGGCGTGGCGAGCTATGGCCTGGAACTGTTCGACGCGGTGCCCGATCTCGACACCGTCTATGTGCCGGTCGGCTGCGGATCGGGCCTTTGCGGGACGATCGCGGCGCGCGATGCGCTGGGCCTCGGCACGAAGATCGTCGGCGTCGTCTCCGCCCATGTCGACGCGGCCAAGCGCAGCTTCGAGGCGGGGCGGCTGATTTCCAGCCCGACCGCCTACACCTTTGCCGATGGGGTGGCTGTCTGCACCCCGGTCCAGGCGGCGCTCGACTATTTCGGGCCGCGCGCCGACCGCTTCGTCGCCGTCACCGATGATGAAGTGGCGCAGGCGATCCGCATCTATTGGGAGGATACGCACAACCTAGCCGAAGGGGCGGGCGCGGTCGCTCTGGCGGCGCTGTGCCAGGAAAAAGAGCGAATGCGCGGCAAGAAGGTTGCGGTAATCCTGTCGGGCGGTAATGGCGACAGGAGCCAGATGGCCGAGATATTGAGCGGGGCCACCCCGCGCGTCACGATGGATATGCGGAAAGCAATATGAAGCGGAAGAGCGGGCAGGATCGGGAGATCACGAAGAACTGGAAGCCGGCGACGCTGGCGGTCCGGGGCGGCACGGCGCGCAGCGAATATGGCGAAACGTCCGAAGCGCTCTTCCTGACCAGCGGCTATTGCTACGACCGGGCAGAGGATGCCGCCGCGCGCTTCGCCGGCGAGCAGGTCGGCATGACCTACAGCCGCCTCCAGAACCCGACCGTGGAGATGCTGGAACAGCGCATCGCCCTGCTGGAAGGGGCGGAGGCGTGCCGCGCCACGGCGACCGGCATGGCGGCGATGACCGCGGCCTTGCTGTGCCAGTTGTCGGCGGGCGACCATGTCGTCGCGGCCAAGGCGGCCTTCGGATCGTGCCGCTGGCTGACCGACACGCTGCTGCCCAAATTCGGCATCGCGACCACCACGATCGACGCGCGCGACACCGACGCCTGGGAAGCTGCGGTGCAGCCCAATACCAAGGTCTTCTTCTTCGAAACGCCGGCCAATCCGACGATGGACGTGGTGGACATCGCCGCCGTCTGCGCGATTGCGAAAGCTCATGGCATCACCACCGTGGTCGATAATGCCTTCGCCTCGCCCGCGCTCCAGCGGCCGATGGAATTTGGCGCGGATGTGGTTGCCTATAGCGCGACCAAGATGATGGACGGGCAGGGGCGGGTGCTGGCCGGGGCCATCTGCGGCACGCGCGAGTGGATCGACAATGTGCTGCTGCCCTTCCACCGCAACACCGGGCCGACGCTCAGCGCCTTCAACGCCTGGGTGGTGCTGAAAGGTCTGGAGACGCTCGACCTGCGCATCCGTCGCCAGAGCGAAAATGCGCTGAAGGTCGCCGCCTTCCTGGAAACGCGCCTGCCCAAGGTGCTTTATCCTGGGCTGGAGAGCCATCCGCAGCACGCGCTCGCCATGCGGCAGATGGAAATGGCAGGGCCGATCTTCTCGCTCTATGTCGGCGGTGGCCGGGCCGAGGCGCATGGCCTGCTCAATGCGCTCGAACTGGTCGACATCAGCAACAATATCGGCGATTCGCGTTCGCTGATGACGCATCCGGCCTCAACCACCCATTATGGCATGGCGGAAGCCGCGCGCCTGGAGGTCGGCATTACCGAAGATATGCTGCGCCTGAATGTCGGGCTGGAAGACCCGGACGATGTCATCGCCGATTTCGACCGGGCGCTGCGCGCGATAGGCCGTTGACGGACGCGGGGGCAGGGCGCATTCCTGAGACATGACCGTGCTGGCGCTCTTCCCCTTTCATGCGACGACGCGCGACATCACCGTCCACGTCGCGGTTACATTCCTGCCCGAACAGTCGGAGCCGGACCGGGGCCGCTGGTTCTGGGCCTATCATATCCGCATCGAAAACCAGGGCGATCAGCCGGTGCAGCTGCTGACCCGTCACTGGGTCATCACCGACGGACGCGGCGGCCAGCATAGGGTCGATGGCGACGGCGTGGTGGGCGAACAGCCGGTGGTGCAGCCGGGGAAAAGCTATGACTATGTTTCGGGTTGCCCGCTCAACACGCCGACCGGCTCGATGCAGGGCAGCTATCGCATGATCGGCATCGGCGGCGAGACGTTCGACGTCGCCATTCCCCATTTCGCTCTCATCGCGCCGGCGGTGGCCGAATGAAGCGGACGCATTTGCCGCTCAACGGCCTGCGCGTGCTGGATGCGGCGGCTCGGCATTTGTCCTTCACCCGCGCAGCGGACGAACTGGCAGTGACACCGGCGGCCGTGGGCCAGCAGATCCGCGCGCTGGAGGACATGCTGGGCGTTGTCCTCTTCCGCCGCACGCCCAAGGGGCTGGAACTGACGCCCGAGACGGAGGCCGGCCTCGACGCGCTCCGCGCCGGTTTCCTGGAGTTCGAGGAAGCGGTCCGGGCGATGCAGGCGGGCCAGTCCAGCCATGCGCTGACGATCGCCGCGCCGCGCGACATCAGCGCCAAATGGCTCCAGCCGCGCCTTGCCGCCTATGCCGTGGGCCAGCCCGACCTGACCTTCCAGCTGATCGCGGCCGACGACGCGCTGGACTTCACCGAAGCCAATCTGGACATCGCCCTGCGCCTGACCGACGGAGCGGGCGAGCATGAGGGCATCAAGATCGGCGAGGCCGCCTATGTCATGGTCGAGGCGGCATCGGGCGGCCCCGATCATCGCATCGACTGGCCCGGCTGCCCTGCCGGCGACAAGCCCGCGACGATCCGCGTGGCCGACGGCGGCCTCGCCATCGAGGCGGCGGCCAATGGCTTCGGCCGGGCGCGCGTGCCGCTGTTGCTGGCGCAGGCCGATCTGGCGTCGGGACGGGTGCGGCAGGTGGGCGACCCGACGCCAACGCTGCTCGCCTACTGGCTGATCGCGCCCTTGCCCCAATGGCGGCAGAAGAAGGTCAAGGCGCTGGTCGAGGCGCTGACCGCCTGAATCGGGGATGGAGGCGCGCCACCGCCGCCTTCAGATATCCTGCGCGATCCGTCCGTAAAGCTCCGGCCGGCGGTCGCGGAAGAAGCCCATGCCGGCGCGGTGGATCTTCGCCTTGGCGAGGTCCAGCGTCGCAACCAGCGCACCGCTGTCCTTCGCATCGGCTTCGGCCAGATAGTCGCCCCATTCATCGCTGATGAAGCTGTGGCCGTAGAATTTCTGGCCTTCCTCCCCATCGCCACCTTCTACGCCGATGCGGTTGGCGGCGATCACCGGCATACAGTTGCTGACCGCATGGCCGATCATCGCTCGGCGCCACATGCGGCTGGTGTCGAGTTCGGCGTCATAGGGTTCGGAGCCGATCGCGGTCGGGTAGAACAGCATTTCCGCTCCCATCAGCGCCATGCAGCGCGCGGTTTCGGGATACCATTGGTCCCAGCAGATGCCGACGCCCACGGTGCCATATTTCGTATCCCACACCTTGAACCCGCTATTGCCGGGGCGGAAATAATATTTCTCCTCATAGCCGGGACCATCGGGGATGTGGCTCTTGCGGTAGACGCCCATGATCTCGCCCGCGTCATCGATCATGGCGAGCGAGTTGTAATAATGATGACCGTCACGCTCGAAGAAGCTGGTCGGAATATAGACGCCCAATTCCTTCGCCAGCTTGCGCATTTCCTGTACGGCGGGATGCGCGTCGGTCGGCTGGGCGTTGGCGAACAGGGCTTCGTCCTCGACACGGCAGAAATAGGGGCCTTCGAACAGTTCGGGCGGCAGGATGATCTTCGCGCCCCGCATCGCGGCCTTGCGCACATGGTCCGCGACCTTGGCGATATTCTCGCCCATGTCGTCCGAAAAGCTGAGCTGGAGCGCGGCGACGGTAACTTTGGTCATGCTGGTTTCGGACCCTGTCAAAGCGAAGGCATCTGCTGGCTGCAACAATGGAAGCTGCCGCCGCCCGACAATATGGCATCGCTGCGCAATCCTACAATCTCCCGGCCGGGGAAGAAGGGGCGGAAGGCGTCGAGCGCGGCCTGATCGTTGGGCTGGCCATAGATGGGCACGATGACGGCCGCGTTGCCGACATAGAAATTCATGTAGCTGGCGGGGATCGCGTCTCCGTCCGCCAGCACAAGGCCGGGCGAGGGGATGTCGACCACCTCGATGCCAAAGGCGCGCGCACGGGCGCGGGCGTCGGCATAGAGGGCGGCGTTCGGATCATCCGGCGTGGTGGCGATCGGCAGCGCCAGCGTGCCGGGCGCCACGAAGCGGGCGAGATTGTCGACATGGCCGTCGGTATGGTCATTGAGCAGGCCGTCACCCAGCCAGAGCATGTCGGACAGGCCCAGGCTGCCCGCCAGCAGCGTCTCGATCTTCCCGCGATCCAGGTCCGGGTTGCGGTTGGGATTGAGCAGGCATTGCTCGGTCGTGACGAACAGGCCAGTGCCGTCGGTGTCGATCGCGCCGCCCTCAAACACCCAATGCTGGGTCGATGTGGGCAGGCCCGTCGTCGCGGCGAGCCGCGCGCCGATATCCTCGTCGCCGGGCATCCGGTATTTGCCGCCCCAGCCGTTGAAGCCGAAATCGACCAGTGCACGCCCATGCTCCCCGGCGCCAGCGCGGTTCAGCACCGCGATCGGCGCGGTATCGCGCAGCCACACGTCGCCCAGATGCTGGACAACGATCTGGACGGCTTCCGTGACCAGTGCGCGCGCTGCGGAGGCGTCCACTTCGTTGTCCACGACCAGCCGCACCTCCTCACCCCTGCCATCGGCATGAAGCGCGCTGGCGAAGGCGGCGATCTGCGCGCGCGCTTCGTCGAAGGCGCCGGGCCATTCGGCGGGGTCGGTCGGAAAGCCGATCCAGGTCCATTCGTGCGGCGCCCATTCGGCGGGCATACGGAAAGTCATGAATATCGTCCTTGCTCGGCCTGCGGGCCGATCCGTGATAGGCTGCGGGTCGCGCGCTCCATAGCGTGGCGCGCGCGCCATGGACAGGGGAGAGACGATCATGCGGAACGTTGCGGTTGCGCTGATGCTGATGGCCGGGTCGCCCGCGGCGTCAGCGGGCGAATTGCCCGGCTGGATGGCGGGGGCATGGATCGAGAAACAGGGCGAAAGCTGGGCCGAGGAGTTCTGGTCATCGGCGCGGGGCGGCATCCTGCTGGGCGCCGCGCGGACCGGCAAGGGGGAGGCGCTGGAATTCTGGGAGCAGACCCGGATCGAGCGCGATCCCGACGGCACGATCGCCTTCTACGCATCGCCCAGGGGTGTGTCGGTTTCCCGTTTCCCGATGGAATCGCAGGGCGCGAGCGAAATCGTCTTCGCCAATGCCGCCCACGACTATCCCCAGCGCATCCGATATTGGCGCGAAGGGCCGCTGCTCAAGGCGGAAGTGTCGAAGCTGGACGGCAGCGGGACGCAGGCATGGACCTATGCGCCGATGGGACAATAGCCATCGGCGCATGACGGTTCGGTCGGCTGCTTATTTCGCTGCCCGGTCCTTGTCGCGGATGGCGCGGAATTCGTCGCCTTCCACCCAGTTGGGCCAGTCGGTCGTCTTCGCCAGATCACGACCCACCGAATAATAGATTTTCAGGTCGGCCAGCACGCCGCTCCAGTCCCAATTGGGATCATATTCGTCCTTGGGGCCATGGTAGCGGTTCTTGGTATAATCCTCCGCTGCGGCCAGGCCCGCCGCGGTGCCGCCCTTCACCAGATCCTCGCCGCCCTCGAAATAAAGCATCGGCAGGCCATGCTTGGCGAAGCTGAAATGGTCGGAGCGGTAATAATAGCCCTTCTCCGGCGTCGGTTCGAGAGTCGCGACCCGGCCCTGCGCGGTCAGCGCGCGGTCGAGATAGGCGTCGAGCTGCGACTTGCCCTTGCCGATCACCACGACATTCCTGGCAAGTCCCGCGACGCTGAGCGCGTCCATGTTGACGCCGCCAACCGTCTTCGCGAAGGGGAAGACCGGGTTGTTGCCATAATAGGCCGAACCCAGCAGCCCGGACTCCTCGGCCGTCACTGCCAGGAAGACCTGGCTACGGTCGGTCGGACCGGCCTTCACATTCGCTTCCGCCAGCGCCACCAGCGCGGCGGTGCCGGTCGCATTGTCCACCGCGCCGTTGCAGATGTCGTCGCCGTCGGGCGCGGCCTGGCATCGGCCCAGATGATCCCAATGGGCGGAATAGAGCACATATTCGTCCGGGCGCGTCTTGCCGGGGAGCAGGGCGACGACATTCTTGGACTTATGCTTGCGCAGGTCATTGTCGAAGGAGACGCTGGCCTTCACGCCGGTCAGCGGCACCGGCTTGAAGCCCGGCTTCTTTGCCGCCGCCATCTGCGCGTCGAGGTCCAGGCCCGCGCTGGCGAAGAGGGCCGCCGCCTTCTCCTTCTGGATCCAGCCGATCGCCTGGCTCTGCCCGGCATTGCCGTCGGCGCTGTCGGCGACATGCTGCGCGCCGGTCCAGCTCGACTGGACGACGTTCCAGCCATAGGCGGCGGGCACCGTGTCATGGATGATGATCGCGGCTGCGGCGCCCTGCCGCGCGGCTTCCTCATATTTGTAGGTCCAGCGGCCATAATAGGTCATGGCGCGGCCGTTGAACGGCCCGGTCAGCCCCTGCGTCTCATAATCGGGATCATTGACCAGGATGACGACCGTCTTGCCCTTCACGTCCAGCCCGGCATAGTCGTTCCAGCCCTTTTCCGGGGCGTTGATGCCATAGCCGACGAAGACGACAGGGCTGTCCTTCACCTCGATGTGCGGCTGGTTGGTGCGATAGGTGCCGATCACCATCTCCGGACCATGGGCGGCGGTGACGGGCGCCTTCCCGCCCGTGAAGCTGAGCGCGGAGACATTCTTCGCATTGATTTCGACCAGCGGCACGTCCTGGAACCAGCTGCCGTTGTTGCCGGGCTTCAGGCCCAGCTTGCCGAATTCCGCAGCCAGCAGGGCCAGCGTCTTCTCCTCGCCCGCGCTGCCGGGCGCGCGCCCTTCATAGGCGTCGGAGGACAGCTCCTGCACCAGCCGCTTCATCGTCTCGATCGACGGTTCCGCCATTCTGGCGGAGGTGGATTTTGCCGGCGCGGCGATCGAATCGCCGGGCGCGGACAGGGCGAGGATGGCGGCGATCGCCGCGATGGAACTGCGCATGGGAATGACCTTTGTTTTACGAATGCACAGGTGATGCCACCGCGCGGCGGCAAGGGCAAGCAAGGCCGTTGCCTTTGCCGATGGCTTGGCCTAGCCATCTGATCTGACGGGTTTTTCAGGGGGATTTTGGGGGGATGGCACGATATTCCAGGGCGGCCGTGCTCGGGCTTTTTGCGGCGGGCGTCGCACCGGGCGCGCTGGCGCAGGGGCAGCCCGATGCGCTGGCCAAGGCATTTGGCGCGCGCGAGACGGTGATCTCCGCCAGCCTCTCGCCCGACGGCCAGAAGATCGCGCTGATCGCGGCGGGGACGGGGCGGACGACACGCGCCTATGTGCTGGACGCGAAGGAGGGGGCGGAGCCGGCGGCGGTCGCAGCTGCCAGCGGCAAGCCGGAATATCTCGACCGCTGCGACTGGGTCTCCAATGATCGTCTGGCCTGCAATATCGGCGGGGAAAGGCGGGTTGGTGATGAGGTCTTTGGTTTCAGCAACATCTTTGCGGTCGATGCCGCAGGTGGCAATATCATTCCGCTAAACCGATTGCACACCAGTTTATATGGCGGTGATATCATTGACCTTTTGCCGAACGAGGATGGCGCGGTGTTGATGGCAAGACCCGACTCTGGCGGCCTTGGCGTCGAACGCATTGATACGCGGACGGGCAAGGGCAAGCGGGTTGAACAGCCTGAAGCCATGGCAACCGAATATATCTCGGATGGACGCGGTGTAGTGCGTGTCGTCGGCTTTCAGGAAAACAAGGGTTCAGGTTATGCAAAGGGGACTTTCCGCTATCTTTATCGGCCGCTAGGCAAATCTGACTGGAGCAGGCTTGGCATTTATGACTCGAGAGATCGGAGCGGCTTTTCGCCCGCTGCGGTCGATGCCGACAAGAATATCGTCTATGGCTATGAGCGCTTCGATGGACGACTGGCATTGGTCAGTCTGGCGCTGGACGCTGGTCAGGAAAAGAAACTCGTGTTCGCTCATCCACGAGTGGACGTCAGCAATCTGGTGACTGTGGGTCGCGACCGCCGGGTCGTGGGCGTCCGATATGTTGAGGAACGGAGCGAGGTCGTCTATTTCGACGAAAAGATAAAAACATTGGCAGGGTCACTTAGCAAGGCGCTGGGCGGCAAGGCCGTGCATATCGGTGACATGAGCGCCGACGGGCAGCGGGTGCTGGTCTGGGCCGGCAGCGATGTCGATCCGGGACAATATTATCTGTTCGATCGCGCCGCGCGTAAATTGTCGCCGGTCATGCCCGACCGTCCCGAACTGGCCGGCCGGGCGCTCGTGGCGATGCAGTCGATCACTTACAGGGCGAGTGACGGGACGATGATCCCTGCTTACCTTACTCTGCCGCTGGGCAAGGAGACGGCCAAGGGCCTTCCCGCCATCGTCATGCCCCATGGTGGTCCCCAGGCCCGCGACGAATGGGGCTTCGACTGGATGGTGCAATATTATGCCGCGCGCGGCTTCGCCGTCATCCAGCCCCAGTTTCGTGGCTCTTACGGCTTTGGTGAGGAATGGGTGCTGAACAATGGCTTTAAGTCGTGGCGTGTCGCCGTGGGCGACGTTGCCGACGCCGGACGCTGGCTGGTGTCGGAAGGGATTGCCGATCCCGCACGGTTGACCATCGCGGGCTGGTCTTATGGCGGCTATGCCGCGCTCCAGGCGCAGGCGCTCGATCCGATCCTGTTCAAGGCGGTGGTCGCGGTCGCGCCGGTCACGGATCTGGGTGACATGAGCCGGCGGCGGCGGGTGTGGTCGGACTATTTCCTGCAGAAGGATTATCTGGGGTCGGGCAAGACGGCCGAGGACGCCTCGCCGTCCAATCACGCCGCCGAATTTCGCGCGCCGGTGCTGATGTTCCACGGCACCGACGACAATAATGTCGACATCAGCCAGGCGCGGATCATGCAGGGCAAGCTGGAGGGCGCGGGCAAGCGTAGCCAACTCGTCATCTATGACGGCCTGACCCACAATCTAAACGACAGCGATGCGCGCGCCGACCTGCTCCAGAAGAGCGCCGACTTTCTGCTGGCCGCAGGAAAATGACCGGCGATGGGGGGAGGGGCGACCCTCTCCCTTTCGATCCCCTTTCAGGCAAAGAAAAAGGGCGGCTCCTTGCGGGCCGCCCTTTTCTGTAATTCTGTCCGGAAGGACCGATCAGCGCGAATAGAATTCGACGACCAGGTTCGGTTCCATCTTCACCGGGTAGGGCACTTCGTCCAGCGTCGGAACGCGGACATAGGTGACCTTGGTGGCGCCGTCCGGCGACACATAGTCGGGAATGTCGCGCTCGGGCAGGCTCTGTGCTTCCAGGACCAGCGCCATTTCCTGCGCCTTCTTGCCCAGGGTGATTTCGTCGCCCGGCTTCACCAGACGCGACGCGATGTTGCACTTCACGCCATTCACATAGATGTGGCCGTGCGAGACGATCTGGCGGGCCGAGAAGATGGTCGGCGCGAACTTGGCGCGGTAGACGACGGCGTCCAGGCGGCGCTCCAGCAGGCCGATCAGGTTCTGGCCGGTGTCGCCCTTCATGCGGCTGGCTTCGAAATAGTTCTTCTTGAACTGCTTTTCGGTGATGTCGCCATAATAGCCCTTCAGCTTCTGCTTGGCGCGCAGCTGAATGCCATAGTCGGACATCTTGCCCTTGCGGCGCTGGCCGTGCTGACCGGGACCATATTCACGCTTGTTGACCGGGCTCTTCGGGCGACCCCAAATATTCTCGCCCATGCGGCGGTCGAGCTTGTACTTGGCGCTTGTGCGCTTCGACATAGATAATTCCTTACAACTGCTAACGACGTTACCCCGGTATCGCCTACGTCCGTATTGCGTGGATGCGCTCAGGGGCAGGGCCGCCGCTTCACCGGGATGCGGGGCCAATCGCGAAGGCGGGCCTATGACCGCAAGGGTCGGGCATGTCAAGCCTCGACAGGGCTGGGCGGGCGGCCTAATTCCGTCCCCCATGAACCCCGATAGCTATAGCAGCATGGCGCAGGTGCGCGCCGGTGTCGACGAGATCGACCGCCAGCTCGTCGCCCTGCTCGACCTGCGTTTCGCCCATATGCGCGCCGCCGCGCGGATCAAGCCCGATCGCGGTGCCGTCCGTGACGAAGCGCGCAAGGCGCAGGTGATCTCCAACGCCCGCGCGGAGGCCGAACGGCTCGGCGCGCCCGGCGATGTCATAGCCGACCTGTGGGAGCAACTGGTCGAAGCGTCCATCGCCTATGAGCTGGCCGAGTTCGACCGGACGCGGGGCTGAACGCTGCGGAGAGGGCCGGGCTTAACGCCCGCCCTGCGCCTGGAACCAGGGGATCATCCGCGCGATCGCATCCTCGATCCGATCGGTCGACACGGCGAAGCTGAAGCGGATGAAGCGGTGGCCGTCGACCGGATCGAAATCGATCCCCGGCGCGGTGGCCACCCCGGTTTCGCGCAGCAGCTTCTGGCAGAAGCTCAGGCTGTCATTGGTCAGATGGCTGATGTCGGCATAGATGTAGAAGGCGCCGTCGGGCGGCGCGATGCTGGCGAGGCCGAGCGCGGGCAGCGCGTCGAGCAGCAACTGTCTATTTCGCCGATAGGTTGCGACATGCCCATCCAGTTCCTCGGCGCAGTCGAAGGCGGTCAGTCCTGCGCGCTGCGCCAGCACCGGCGGCGTCAGGAACAGGTTGCCCATCCGTGCCCGCGCCACGTCGATCAGGTCGGGCGGCACGACGATCCAGCCCAGCCGCCAGCCAGCCATGCTGTAATATTTGGAGAAGCTGTTCACGACGATCGCGTCGGCCGCGAACTCCAGCATCGAGCGCGCCGCTTCGCCGAAGCTGAGGCCATGATAGATTTCATCGGAAATGATACGGATGCCGCGATCCGCGCAGACCCTGGCAATGGCCGCCAGTTCGTCCGCCGGGATGATGGTGCCGGTGGGATTGGCCGGGCTGGCGAGGATCAGCCCTTCTGGCGGGGGATCGAGCGCGACCAGCGCATCGGCGCTGATCTGATAGCGTTCCGCCGGGCCACAGGCGATTTCGACCGGCTCCAGATAGAGCGCCTTCAAATTGTTGCGATAGGCGACATAGCCGGGCCGCGCGGTGGCGACGCGGGCACCGGGCGCGAACAGGCTGGTCAGCGCCAGCACCAGTCCGGGCGACGCGCCGCACGTCAGCAATATCTGTTCCGGGTCGATGGCGACGCCATGCCGCTCGGCATAATGCCGCGCGATCCGTTCTTTCAGCGCGGTGCTTTCCCAATAGCCCATGGGTTCGGTGTCGAGTACCTGATGCGCCACGGCGATGGCGGCGGCGGGTGCCCCGGTCGATGGCTGGCCGAACTCCATGTGCAGGATGGAGCGGCCTTGTGCTTCAAGTGCGTGGGCCTCGCGGCTGATGGCGATGGCGTGGAAGGGATCGATTTCGGCAACCATGGCCGCGTGCCTAGAGCCGGGGCGCAACCATGTCCATGGCCGCAGCGTTGCAACCGGCATGAGCCCCACTCTGCTGACTGCCTTGCAATATTATGGCGCGGGAGCGGCTACGCTCGCCGCGCTGATCGTTTCGCTGAACCTCGGTCGCCGCATCACCGGCTGGGCCTTCGTCCTGTTCGTGACCTCATCGCTCGCCCTGATCGGCTGGGGCTTTCTCGACAAGGACAGCGAAGGGATAGGGTGGCAGAATGTGGCGTTGCTGGTCATCAACGCCGTTGGGGTATGGCGTTACCTGATCTCGAGGCATGAGGTGCGAGGGTGAAGGGGGCTAAGCTTTCAAAAATCCTTCCCGTAAGGAGGGGGGCAGGCGCGTAGCGCCTGACGGAGGGGGGCGCCCTGTCGTTAGCGGGAAACCCCTTTACCACTTCGTGGTCTCCCTCCCGTTTCAGGGGAACAAGAGTTAGCCTTCCGCGATCCAGACCTCGACCGGTACCTTGTCCTGCAACAGCGCCAGCCGGATCGGCAATTCCTCCACGGCACCGCCCGCCAGCGCGCGATCATAGACCGCTTTCTTGCCCGCGCCGCCGATCTGGAGGAAGACATGGCGGCTCCGAAGAATGCCGTGCGCCGTCAGCGACATTCGCTGGTGCGGGGCAGCCGGGGGCGTGGCTGCTATGGTCAGCGCCTTGCTCGCCAATCCGTCCGTCAGTTCCTTGCCTTCGGGGAAGAGCGAGGCGGTATGGCCGTCATCGCCCATGCCCAGCAGGATGACGTCGAGCGGCCAGGGCAGTTCGGCAAAGGCCGCCTCGACCGCGGGCTGGCCCGCATAGGCGTCCCCCGCGTCATTCTTCATCGGCACGAACCGCGCCGCTGCCGCCGGTCCCTGCAATAATGTCTCGCGTACCAGCCGCTCGTTGCTGTCCGGGCTGTCGGGGGCGACCCAGCGTTCGTCGACCAGGGTCACGACGACCCTGCTCCAGTCGAGATCGGCCGCGCTCAGCGCCTCCAGAACCGGCCGGGGAGATCGGCCACCCGACACGGCGATGCCGGCCAACCCGCGCGTCGCGACGGCGTCGGCCAGGATCGTGGCGATGCGCGTTGCGATGTCGGCGGCGGCCTCGGCCCCGGTGGCGAAAAGATGTTCGGTCGGCATGGCTCTCACTCGACGGTTTCGGGAAGGGTGCAGATGTCGATCCATTGCGCTCCGGTCAAGGCAGCGAGCCGGTCGGGCGTCAGTTCGACGGACGTGGTGCGGGATCCCGCCGCCGGGAACACGGTGGCGAAGTCCTTGAGCGACACGTCGCAATAGACGGGCAGGGGCGTCGCCAAGCCAAAGGGGCACACGCCGCCGACCGGATGGCCGGTAATTTCTTCCACCTCGTGCCCGCCCAGCATCCGGGGCCTGGCGCCCAGCGCGGCCTTGGCCTTGCCATTGGACAGCCGCGCGTCGCCCCGCGCGCAGACAAGCACGATCCTCTCCCCCACGCGCAGCGACAATGTCTTGGCGATCCGCGCCGGCTCCACGCCCAGCGCGGCGGCCGCCTCGATCACCGTCGCGGTGCTGACGCCCTGGTCGATGATCGCCACATCGGGCGCTTTTTCTCCAAAGAAGGCGCGAACGCTCGCCTCACTCATGCCGTCCGCCTCATGCGCCCTGCAATTCGCCGAGCTTGCGTTCCCAGGCGAGGGCGTGGGTGACGATCTGCTCCAGGTCGGCATAGCGGGGTTCCCAGGGGAATTCCGCCATGATCGCGCGATTGTCCGAAATCAGCGAATCTGGGTCGCCGGCACGACGGCCTTCCAGCTTGCGGTCGATGGTCATGTTGGTGACGCGATCGACGGCGTCCAGCACCTCCAGCACGGAGAAGCCCCGGCCATAGCCGCAGTTGAGCAGGTAATTCTGATCGGGCTTCGCGATCAGCGCCTCCAGCGCCAGCACATGGGCGGCCGCGAGGTCGGTGACATGGATATAGTCGCGCACGCCGGTGCCGTCGGTCGTGTCGAAATCGGTGCCGAACACCGATACATGGCTGCGCTTGCCCAGCGCCGCCTCGACCGCGACCTTGATGAGGTGCGTCGCGCCCGCCGTCGACTGCCCGGTGCGGCCTGCGGGGTCCGCCCCCGCAACATTGAAGTATCGCAGCGCACAGAAGTTGATCGGATGCGCCGCGGCCACGTCGCGCAGCATATATTCTGTCATCAGCTTCGACATGCCATAGGGATTGATCGGCCGCTGCGGCGTCGTTTCCCGGACCGGGCTTTCCTCGGGGATGCCATAGGTCGCGGCGGTGGAGGAGAAGATGAAATGCGGCACGCCCGTTGCGACCGCGCTCTCGATCAGGTCGCGGGTCTTGGCGCTGTTGTTGTGATAATATTTGAGCGGGTTCTCGACCGATTCCGGCACCACGACCGACCCGGCGAAATGCATGATCGCCTTCACATCATGATCGCGCAATGTCGCCTGCACCAGCGGCTGGTCGGCAATGTCCCCCTGCACGAAGGCGACGCCGTCGGGCACCGCCCAGCGAAAGCCCGTGACCAGATTGTCGATCACGACCACGCCATAACCGGCGTCCTTCAGCGCCAGCACCGCATGGCTGCCAATATAGCCGGCGCCGCCCGTAACCAGGACCGTAGGCTTGCTCATAAGAAAAAAGGTCTCCCCGGAGATGTCCGGGGAGACCTAATACAGAAGCGTTACGATTTACAAATCGATCATGCTGCGGCGCGGGACGGAACGGGGCGATAGAAGGTCGCGCCGTTGGCCGCCATCTCCCGCAGCTGTGCTGTGGGTGCGAAGCGGGGACCATGCGCCGCCGCCAGCCGGTCCAGTACGGCCACGACATGGGCGATGCCGACCGTGTCCATATGGCTGAACGGGCCGCCGGTGTAGGGCGCGAAGCCCCACCCGAAGATCGCGCCGATGTCGCCATCCTCCGGCGTCTCCAGCACGCCTTCCTCGAAACAGCGGGCGCATTCGATCAGCTGGCGATAGAGCAGCCGTTCCTTGACCGCCTCGACATCGGGCTGCTCGGCTGCGCGGGGGAACATCTCCTCCAGCACCGGGGACAGATGCTTCTTGCCGCCTTCGGGATAGTCGTACCAGCCCTTGCCGTTCTTGCGGCCCAGCCGCCCGGCCTCGACCATCCTGACCATGATGTCGTCCGACCCCTGCGGGACATAGGCGTCGCCCAGTTCCTTCTTCGCGGCGGTCATGATCTTGACGCCCAGTTCGATCGACACCTCGTCGCTGACGGCCAGCGGCCCGGTCGGCATCCCCAATTGCTTGCCGGCATTTTCGATCAGCGCCGGGTTGACGCCTTCGCCCACCAGTTCCGCGCCTTCCTGCACATAGGTGCCGAAGCTGCGCGAGGTGTAGAAACCGCGGCTGTCATGCACGACGATCGGCGTCTTCTTGATCTGGGCGACGAAGTCCAGCGCCTTGGCGATGGCGGCGGGGCCGGTCTTTTCGCCCAGGATGATCTCCACCAGCGGCATCTTCTCGACGGGTGAGAAGAAGTGGACGCCGATGAAATTCTCGGGCCTGCTCCATGCCCGCGCCAGCTTCGTGATGGGCAGGGTGGAAGTGTTGGAGCCGAAGATGGTGTCTGCGCCCAGCACCTCCTCGACCTTCTTCGTGACTTCCGCCTTGATCGCGACATCCTCGAACACCGCCTCGATCACGAAATCCGCTCCGGCGAGCGCGGCATAGTCGGTGGTCGGCGTCACGCGGGCCAGCGTCTCCGCCATTTTCTCCGGGGTCATGCCCTTGCCGAGGCGCTTCTTCAGCACCTCCTCGACATGCGCCTTGCCCTTCTCGGCATAGGCCTGATCGCGGTCGAACAGCACGACCTCGATCCCCGCCTGCGCCGCGACGGTGGCGATCCCGGCCCCCATCATGCCCGCGCCCAGCATGGCAAGTTTCCTGGTCGGCGCCTTCGGTTCGTCCTTGGGGCGGCGCGCGCCGCGTTCGGCGGCCTGCTTGTTGACGAACAGGGTGCGGATCATGTTGCTCGCCTGTGGATCGGCGGCGACCTTGGCAAAATATTTGCTCTCGATCCGGATTGCCCGGTCCATCGGCAGGGTGATGCCTTCATAGACAGCGGACAGCAAAGCGATCGGCGCATTCATGTTGCGCTGGGTCTGCTTGAGCGTCATCGGCAGCGCGCCCGCCATCGTCTGGACGAAGGCCGGGTTGAAGCCGCCGGCGCCGCCGGGCACCTTAAAGCTCTTCACGTCCCATGGCTGGGTGCCGGCATCGGGATTGGCCTTCACCCATTCCCTCGCCGCCGCGACGGCCGTGCCCTGCGGCACTACCTGATCGACCACCTTGAGCATCGCGGCCTCGGCCGGACGGAACAGCTTGCCCTGAAGCATGTACATCAGCGCGGCCTGCACCCCCATCAGGCGCGGCAGCCGCTGCGACCCGCCGCCGCCGGGGAACAGGCCGATCAATATTTCGGGCAGGCCCAGCTGGGTCTTGGGGCTGTCGCCGACGAAACGGCGATGGCAGGCCAGCGCCAGCTCGAACCCGCCGCCCACGCAGGTGCCCTCGATCGCGCAGGCGACCGGCTTGCCGCCGGTTTCGAGCCGGCGGAACAGATTGTTCAGCACGAAAACCTTGTCGAAGATGGCCGCCGGGGCAGGGCGCTGCCCGCCCTCGCTCGCCAGCATCGATCCGAAATATTTAAGGTCCATGCCGGCCATGAAGCCGCTGTCCTTGCCCGACGCGATGACCGCGCCCTTGATGGCGTCCTCCGACGCGATGCGCGTGATCGCGGCGTCGAGATCGGAGAGAAAATCGGGGCCGATGACGTTCATCGACTGGTCCGGAACGTCGATGGTCAGGGTGGCGATGCCGTCGGCATCGATGTCGAATGCAATGGTCTGCATGATGCTGCCTCTCAATTCCGTTCGCCCTGTTCGAACGAGCCACATGTCTCGTTCGAATGTCGAAGGGCTCGTCTCTTATTTTCAAAAGCGCTCGATGATGATGCCGGTGCCCATGCCCGCGCCGACGCACAGGTTGATGAGCGCGGTGCCCTTGCCGCTCCGCTCCAGTTCGTCGAGCGCGGTGCCCAGCACCATCGCCCCGGTCGCGCCCAGCGGATGGCCCATGGCGATCGCGCCGCCATTGACGTTGATCTTGCTATGATCCAGGTCCATCGCCTGCATATAGCGCAGCACCACCGAGGCGAACGCCTCGTTCAGTTCCCACAGGTCGATGTCGGCGGCGCTCATGCCCGCACGGGCGAGCAGCTTGCCCGCGACGAATTCCGGCCCGGTCAGCATGATCAGGGGCTCCGACCCGATCGAGGCCATCGCCCTGATCCGGGCGCGGGGCTTCAGCCCATATTTCTCGCCCATCTCCCTGTTGCCGACCAGCACGGCGGCCGCGCCATCGACGATGCCGCTGCTGTTGCCGGCGTGGTGGATATGGTTGACCCTTTCCAGCTCGGGATAGCGCAGCAGGGCGACGGTGTCGAAGCCCGGCATCTCCTCGCCCAGTGCGGTGAAACTGGGCTTCAGCGCCCCCAGCGACTGCATGGTCGCATCGGGGCGCATATGCTCGTCATGATCGAGCACGACCTGGCCGATCACGTCCTTCACCGGCACGATCGACTTGGCGAAGCGCCCTTCGTCCCAGGCCTGCTTGGCGCGCTTCTGGCTTTCGATCGCATAGGCGTCGGCATCGTCGCGGCTGATGCCGAACTTGGTTGCGATGACATCCGCGCCAATGCCCTGCGGCGCGAAATAGGTCTTGTAGGCGACTGCCGGGTCCATCGCGATTGCGCCGCCGTCCGACGCCATCGGCACGCGGCTCATCGATTCGACGCCGCCGCCGATCGCGAACATCGCTTCGCCGGAATACACCTTGGCAGCAGCAATGTTGACGGCTTCAAGGCCAGATGCGCAGAAGCGGTTGATCTGTACGCCCGGCACGGTCTGCGCATAATCGGCGTTCAGAACGGCTGCGCGGGCTATGTCCGCTCCCTGTTCGCCCACCGGGCTGACGCAGCCCAGAATGACGTCATCGACATCTGCAGTGTCGATCCGGCTGCGGTCGCGCACCGCTTCGAGTACCTGTGTCGCCAGTTGGATAGGGGTGATCTCGTGCAGCGACCCGTCGGCCTTGCCCCGGCCACGGGGCGTCCTGACGGCGTCGTAGATATAGGCTTCCATGTCTTTTGTCCCTCTCCGTGGGGTCGTTCCGGCGCTTTGCCCAACCATAGGATGCTGCCGTGAATGTATTTACGTTTACGTAAAGTGCAAGTCTCAATTCCAGCCCTGATCCGTGACGGCGCTGCCGTAACGGCAATCGCAAGGCGCCGACGCGACACGTGATGAACTGTCCAGATCGCCGTCTATATTTACCCCCTTTCGTCGCGCGAATCTCCATGCCATTCAACCTCATGCGTATCGCCGTCCTCTCCGACATCCATGGCAATCTGGCGGCACTTGACGCCGTGCTGGCGGACATCGGGCGGCGGGGCGTCGATCGCATCGTCAATCTGGGCGATATCCTTTCGGGTCCACTGTTCCCGTGCGAAACCGCCGACCGATTGATGGCCATGAACCTGCCGACCATCCGGGGCAATCATGAGCGGCAGTTGCTGACGCTCGCACCGGAGCGGATGGGGCTGTCGGATCGCCATGCCGATTCGCTCCTGCAGCGGCATCATCGCGACTGGATCGCCGGCTTGCCCGAACGGCTTTGGCTGACCGACGAGATAGTGATGGTCCATGGCACGCCCGACAGCGACCTCGTCTATTTCCTGGAAACGATCGACGGCACCGTGCTGCGCGCCGCGACGGCGGACGAGGTGGAGGCGCGGGCAGGGGGAATCGCTGCCCCGCTGATCCTGTGCGGCCACACCCACGTCCCGCGCATCCATCGCCGGCCGGGCGGCGGGCTGGTGGTCAATCCCGGCAGCGTGGGATTGCCCGCCTATCGGGACGACCAGCCCGTGCCGCACCGGGTGGAGACGGGGTCGCCCCACGCCCGCTATGCGATCGTGGCGCGGGACGCATCCGGCTGGGTGGCGGCGATCGTGGCGGTCGCCTATGACTGGGAGGCGGCAGCGCAGGTGGCCGGGGCGCGCGGCCGCGCCGACTGGGCAAGGGCGTTGCGTACCGGCAGGGCATAGAAGCGTTGCGCCCCGGCGGATGCGGCCTATATCCGGCCCATGGACAGTGTGACCGAAGCCCCGACCCAAAAGCCGCCGTCTCCCTTTTCCATCCCAACTTTCCGCGCCATCTGGACCGCCAGTCTCGCTTCCAATTTCGGCGGCCTGATCCAGTCGGTCGGCGCGGCGTGGATGATGACCTCGCTCTCCGCATCGCCATTGCTGATCGCGCTGGTGCCGGCGGCGACCACGCTGCCGATCATGCTGCTCTCGCTCTGGGCCGGCGCGGTCGCCGACAATCTTGACCGGCGCAAGGTGATGATCGCCTGCCAGTGCGCGATGCTGCTGACCTCCGCGGCGCTCGCGGCCACTGCGTGGTCGGGGCTGATGACGCCTTGGCTCCTGCTGGGCTTCACCTTCGCCCTGGGCTGTGCGACCGCGATCAACGGACCGGCCTGGCAGGCGTCAGTCGGTGACATGGTGCCGCGCGCCATCCTGCCGAGCGCGGTGGCGATGAATTCGATGGGCTTCAACCTCGCCCGCAGCGTCGGGCCGGCGCTGGGCGGCGTCATCGTCGCTGCGGCCGGGGCGGCGGCTGCATTCCTCACCAATGCGCTGACCTATATCGGCCTGCTCGTCGTGCTGGCGCGCTGGCGGCCGGACCTGCCGCCCAAGCTGCTGCCGCGCGAGCGACTGGGCGTGGCGATGGTGGCGGGCGTGGGCTATGTCGCCGCCTCGCCGAAGATCAAGCGCGTGCTGTTGCGCGCGGGCGCCTTCGGCATCGGCGCCAGCGCGGTGTCGGCGCTGATGCCGCTGGTCGCCCGCGACCTGCTGGGGGGCGGTGCGCTGACCTTCGGCCTGACCAGCGGCGCCTTCGGCGTGGGGGCGGTGCTGGGGGCGCTCTCCAGCCGTCACCTGCGCGCGCATTTCTCGATCGAAAGGATCGTGCGCTCCGCCGCCTTGTCGCTGGCGCTGGGCACGGCGCTCACCGGGGTGAGCAGCTGGCTGGCGCTGGCGATCCTGGGCTATATGCTGGCGGGCGCCGGCTGGGTGCTGGCGCTGTCCACCTTCAACGTGTCGGTGCAGATGTCCGCGCCGCGCTGGGTGGTGGCGCGCGCGGTCGCGCTCTATCAGATGATCGCCTTTGGCGGCATGGCTGGCGGCGCCTGGCTGTTCGGCTGGGTGGCGGAGCATCAGGGCGTCGTCACCGGCCTTTATGCCGCCGCCGCTGCCCAGTTCTTCGCGGCCCTGCTGGGACTGTGGCGGCCGCTGCCGCAGACTGGCAACGACAATCTCGATCCGCGCGACGACTGGCACGAGCCGGATACCGCCGTCCCGGTCGAGCCGCGCAGTGGTCCCATCGTCATCACCATCGAATATCGCATCCCGCCTGGATCGATCGTCCCCTTCCTGACCGCGATGAGCGAGCGCCGCCGCATCCGCCGCCGGGATGGAGCCCATGGCTGGCAGCTGCTGCGCGACCTGGGCGAATCCGATCTCTGGATCGAGCGCTATCATGTGTCGACCTGGCTGGACTATGTGCGCCACAACCAGCGGCGCACGGTGGCCGATATTGCCAACAGCGACGCCATTCATGCGCTGCACGCCGGTCCCGATGCGCCGGTCGTGCATCGCCGGCTGGAACGGCAGACGGGATCGCTGCCGATCAGTCGCGCGCCGGATGCGCGGGAAATGGGCGACGGTCTGACCGATCCCACCCGATTGAGCTGAACCTCAGCCTGCCAGGTCGTCGGGCGTATCGATATCGCGCAGGACCGCGCCGGTCGTCTCGATCTGGATACCGTGGCTGAGCAGCGCCCGCGCACCCTGATCGCCCTTCAGTGCCAGCAGCTCCGGGAAATGCCTGCGCCCGATAAAGGCCGGCGGCGAGGAGGAGAAGGCGTCGGTGCTGGCGACCACCGACCGGATGTCCTCCGCCGCCAGGCAGATGCGATTATAATGGCTGGGCGGGACATCGGGCATGTCGGCCAGGCAGATGAGGATGCCGCGTATCCGGTTGTTGGGCATCACATGCTCGACGGCGCGCACGATGCTGCCCGATATGCCTTCTTCGGGCTGGTCGTTGACCAGGATGGTGTAGCCGCGCCGGTCGAGCTTGCGGTGGATGACCGGCGCCAGCTCGATCGGCCTTACGACTGCCACCAGCTCGGCAAAGGCCATGGACGCCACTGTTTCCAGCGTGTGCGCCACTACCGGCTTGCCGCGCAGCTCCGCCATCAGCTTGTCGTCCTCGCCGAACCGGGACGAGTTGCCGGCTGCCAGCAGGACGGCGGCGATACGTTCAGTGCGCATGGCTGGTGAAGGACATTATTCTTTTGCGTTCCCGATCATGCCTGATGTGCCACCGGGGCGATCTTGTGTCCAGCGGCCCGAAAGGGACTGGCCATCGGCGGCACGAAACGCCATATGCGGGGCCGACAGGATAAGGAGTGGCCCCGTTCATGGCATGTGACCTCGATGCCGAAACCGTCGGCGAAGGCAAGGAGCCGGTGCCGGCCGAAGTCAGCGACGCCATCCGCACGCTGATCCGCTGGGCAGGCGATACGCCCGAACGCGAAGGCCTGCTGGAAACCCCCGAGCGCGTCGCGCGCGCGTGGCGCGAATATTGCCGGGGTTATGGCGACGATCCGGCCTATCATCTTTCGCGCATCTTCCACGAAGTGGGCGGCTATGATGACATCGTGCTGCTCAAGGACATTCCCTTTCAGTCGCATTGCGAACATCATATGGCGCCGATCGTGGGGAAGGCCCATATCGCCTATCTGCCCGGCGCCTATGTCGTGGGCATTTCCAAGCTCGCCCGTGTCCTCCACGCCTATTCCAACCGGCTGCAGGTACAGGAACGGCTGACCTCCGAAGTCGCCAACTGCATATGGGAAAATCTCAAGCCCCAGGGTGTCGCTGTGGTGATCGAGGCGACCCATGGTTGCATGACAGGGCGCGGCGTGCGGACTCCCAATGTCGTCATGAAGACCAGCCGGATGCTGGGCGTGTTCCGCGATGACGAAAAGTCGCGGGAGGAAGTGCTGAAGCTCATCGCCTCATGAGCGAAGCGGAAGAGCCTGCCTATCGTCCGCTCGGCAGGGCGAGGGTCGATGCAAAGCCCATCGGTGCGCCGCTGGCGCAGAAGAGGCTGGCACTCGTCACCGGCGGGCATCGACGGCTGGGCGGCATCATCGCCGCCGCGCTGGCGAAGGCCGGCCATTCGCTCGCGATCCATGGCAGTCACGACACGCGGCTCGATTCCCATCTGGCGCTGACGCTGGAGGAGGAGGGGACCGAGTGGGACGGCTTCGTCGTCGATTTCGCCGATCCCGAAGGAGCGGAGGAGCTGGTGGCGATGGTGGCGGAGCGCTTCGGCCGCCCGCCCGACATATTGGTCAACAGCGCCGCCATATTCGGTCAGGACAGGCTGGAGGATGTGACGGCAGACGACCTGATGCGCCATTATGCGGTCAACTGCGCCGCGCCGACCATGCTGACCAAGGCGTTCGCGACCGTGCCGGCGGGCGTGGGAGATCGCTGCATCGTCAATATCCTCGACCAGCGGATCGACCATCCCCACGCCGACCAACTCGCCTACACCCTGTCCAAACTGGCGCTGGCCGGGCTGACGCGCACCAGCGCCCACAGCCTGGCGCCCAGGGTTCGGGTCAACGCCGTCGCACCGGGGCTGACGATCGCGACGCCCGATTATGACGAGGCGCAGATGGAGCGACTGGGGAACATGATGCCGCTCGGCCGTTTGCCCCAGGCGGAGGAAATTGCCCAGGCGGTACTCTATCTGGTGAATGCCAGCGCTATCACCGGGCAGACACTCTATGTGGACGGCGGGGCCCATCTCAAAAGCTATGATCGCGACTTCATGCATCTTTGCCGCTAGCATTGGCACAAATGCGAGGGGGTGGGGGATGGCGAAGCGCGCGCGGCCCCAATAGAGCGGTGGTCAAACTAGTTTGTTGTTCGCGTTTTCCGGGTCAGCCGGCGGGGCCTGCTGATTCGAGAACGCCAAAGGGAGATGGCGATGACCTATGAAACGATCCTGGTCGAACAGCGCGATGCAGTAACGCTGATTACGCTCAACCGGCCGCAGGCCTTGAATGCGCTGAACAGCCATGTGCTGGCCGACCTGAGTGCCGCCTTCGCCGCCTATGATGCAGACCCGACCCAGCGTTGCGCCGTCCTGACCGGCAGCGGCGAAAAAGCGTTCGCGGCGGGTGCCGACATCAAGGAAATGGTGGAGAAGGACGCGGCCGACTTCTTCCTGCAGGACTTTTTCTCGGGCTGGCAGACCGGCGTCGTCGCGACCCGCAAGCCGTGGATCGCGGCGGTGCAGGGCTTTGCGCTGGGCGGCGGCTGCGAACTGGCGATGATGGCCGACTTCATCATCGCGGGTGACACGGCGAAATTCGGCCAGCCCGAAATCAAGCTGGGCGTGGCGCCAGGCATGGGCGGATCGCAGCGCCTGACCCGCGCCGTGGGCAAGGCCAAGGCCATGGAAATGTGCCTGACCGGCCGGATGATGGATGCGGCCGAGGCGGAACGCGCCGGGCTGGTCAGCCGGGTCGTTCCAGCCGCGGATTTGCTGGAGGATGCGCTCAAGACCGCGGCGGCCATCGCCGCGATGCCGCCCATGGCGGCGATGATGAACAAGGAGATGGTCAACATCGCCTTCGAGACCGGTCTGGCGCAGGGGCTGCTGACCGAACGCCGCATGTTCCAGATCCTGACCGCGACCGAGGACAAGAAGGAAGGCATGACCGCCTTCGTCGAAAAGCGGCCCGGCGTCTGGAAGGGCCGATAGGCTAGGCCACCGGCTTAATCACGCCGCCACTTGCGGGAACAGGAGAGCGGTTTAGACTTCCGTTGCTTTCGAGCGTGTCGAGAAACTGAAGCGCAGCGCTGGCCGCTTCTCGACTCCGCTCGAAGCGAACGGAAGATGTCTGCCTATTTCCCCTCCAGCATCTCGATCATCAGCGAAAAGTCGCGCGCGGCCTCTCCCTGGTTGGCGAGCAACTGATACAGCGCTTCGGCGGCATTGCCCATCGGCACCGAGGCGCCGACCGACGCGGCGGCTTCCGTCGCCAGCTTCAGATCCTTGAGCATCAGGCCGACGGCAAAGCCGCCCTGATAGCCATTGTCGGCGGGGGTTTGTGGACCCACGCCGGGGACCGGGCAATAACTTGTCATCGACCAGCTCTGCCCCGACGACACGCTCGATATATCGTAGAAGGTCTGGGGATCGAGACCCAGCTTCTTCGCCATGGCGAAGCTCTCGCAAGTGGCGACCATGGTCGCGCCCAGCAGCATATTGTTGCAGATCTTGGCCGCCTGGCCGTTGCCTGCGCCGCCGGCATGGATCACGGCCTTGCCCATGGCGGAGAGGATCGGCCTGGCCCTGGCGAAGGCCGCGTCCGCACCGCCCACCATGAAGGTCAGCGTCCCGCCATTGGCTGCCGCGATCCCGCCCGATACTGGCGCATCGACCATCTCGAAGCCCTGAACACTCGCCGCCTCGATCACGCGGCGCGCTGTGGCGACGTCGATGGTCGAACAGTCGAGGAAGAGCGCTCCGGGTCTGGCCGCGCCGAACACCTCGCCGCCATAGACGCTTTCGACATGCTTGCCAGCCGGCAGCATCGTCACCACCGCATCGGCGCCGGAGACGGCCTCGGCGGCGCTCGCCGCACGCACCGCGCCATGGCTTTCCGCCTTGGCTAGAGCCTCTTCCGACAGGTCGAAGGCGCGCACGGCATAGCCATTCTTCAGCAGATTGGCGGCCATACCGCCGCCCATATTGCCAAGGCCGATGAAGGCGATCGTCTGGGTCATGGTCCGGGCTTCCTCTCTCAATTCTGTGTCAGGAGCGGGCGGTTGCCAGTTCGGGCAGCGGCGTCCATTGCTTTTCCGGGGGCAGCGGCGCGAAGATCGCCTCGATCATCGTATCGCTGACCTCCTCCAATGTCGGCGGAGTCCAGATCGGCGCATTATCCTTGTCGAAGATCACCGCACGCACGCCCTCGACGAAATCGGGGCGGCGGATGATGGCGCAGGCAAGGCCGAACTCCATTGTCATATTGTCGGCGAAGCTGGCCTTGCTCGCGCCCTCGACCAACTGGCGCAACGCTACCTTGATCGTCTGGGGCGATTTGGTGGCGAGCACCGTCAACTGTCTCGCGGCCCATTCGCCGCCATCGGCGCGCAGGGCGGCGACGATGTCCTCCGCCTTGTCGGATGCGAACAGCCGGTCGATCTCCGCGCGGTGCGCCTCCAGTTTCGATGCCGGGGGCGGTGCGACATTCTCGTCCAATATCTCGCCCAGACCCAGCGGATCGGCCAGGATGCGCGCCTTGACGGCGTCCAGCCGGTCGGAGGGAATATAATGGGAGGCGATGCCGATCGCGGCGCAGTCCGCCCCGTCGATGCGCGCCCCGGTCGCCGCCAGCCAGGCGCCGACGCGGCCGGGCAGGCGAGGCAGGAACCAGCCGCCCCCAACGTCCGGAAACAGGCCGATGCCGGTTTCGGGCATGGCGAAGGTCGTGCGCTCGGTCGCGACGCGGAAACGGGCGGGCAAGGAGATGCCGACGCCACCCCCCATGACGATTCCGTCGATGAAGGCGACGATCGGCTTTTCATAGACGAACAGCAGATGGTTCATCCGATATTCGAGGCTGAAGAAGCGTTCCGCCTCGACGCAATCCGTCCTGGCGCTGTTGGCGATCAACGCGATGTCGCCGCCGGCGCAAAAGCCGCGTCCGTCGGCATGATCGATCATCACCGCGATGATCGCGTCATCCTGCGCCCAGTCGAGCAGCGCGTCATTGATTGCCGCGCACATCTCCGGCGTCAGCGCGTGGATCGCCTTGGGCCGGTTGAGCCGGATGCGGCCGACGCCATTTTCGATCAAGGTCAGAACCTGGTCCGTCATAACTGCTCCTCACATCCGTGGAAAGGCGACTATTGCCGCAGCATATCGCGCGCGACGATCATCCGCATGACCTGATTGGTGCCTTCCAGGATCGAATGGACCCGCAGGTCGCGCCAGAAGCGCTCGATTGGATAGTCCATCAGATAGCCGTAGCCGCCATGGAGTTGCAGCGCGCGATCGACCACAGAGGATCCGGTGTCGGTGGCGAAGCGCTTGGCCATGGCAGCGAAGCGGGTCTTGTCGGGCGCATTGTCCGTCACCTTGACCGCGGCGGCATAGAGCAGGGTGCGGGCGGCCTCCAATTCGGTCTGCATGTCGGCCAGGGTGAACTGGGTGTTCTGGAAATCGGCCACGGCGACGCCGAACTGTCTGCGATCCTTGGTATACTGGACCGTTTCGTCGATGCAGCGCTGCGCGCCGCCCAGCGAACAGGCGCCGATATTGAGCCGCCCACCATCCAGCCCCATCATCGCAATGCGGAAGCCTTCGCCCTCGCCGCCGACCAGATTGGCCACCGGCACCCGCACGCCGTCGAAATTGACCTGCGCGGTGGGCTGCGAATGCCAGCCCAGCTTGCGCTCCTGTGCGCCGAAGCTGACACCCGCCATGTCCTTCTCGATGACGAGACAAGAGATTCCTTTGGGACCATCCTCGCCGGTGCGGACCATCACCACATAGACGTCATTCTCGCCGCCGCCGGAAATGAACTGTTTGGAGCCGGTGACGACATAATGGTCGCCGTCCCTGACCGCGCGGGTCTTGAGCGCGGCGGCGTCCGATCCGGCGCCGGCCTCGGTCAGGCAATAGCTCGCCATGCGCGCCATGGGGATCAGGTCGGGCAGATATTTGTCCTTCACCGCCTGCGATCCGAAGCGGTCGATCATCCAGGCGCCCATATTGTGGATCGAGATGAAGGCGCTGGTCGAGGGGCAGCCATAGGCCATCGCCTCCATGATGAGTGCGGCTTCGAGGCGACCGAGGCCGATCCCGCCTGCTTCCTCCGACACGTATATGCCGCCAAAGCCGAGTTCGGCGGCGGCGCGGATCGCGTCGCGGGGGAAGATATGCTTCTCGTCCCATTCGGCGGCGTGGGGCGTGATGGCGTCCGCTGTAAAGCGCTGCGCCATTTCCTGGATCGCGCGCTGGTCGTCGGTCAGATCATATTGGGTCATGCTGACATTTCCATGAAAAAAATTCCGTCATGGTGACGAAAGCCAGCGTCCATTAGCGCGGCGTTGGAATGGATCGTCAACCGGGCGTCGATACTCTGGCCAGCCGCCGCCATGGCGTCATCTATATCAATATTATGTCCGATTTGATGGCGCGCCCGCATCAGCATCGCTCCGGTGTCGTCGATGGGTTCAGGTCGCAATGACAAGGCAGGGAGAGGCGGAGCCTCTCCCTCCAAGCCCTTACCCCATGGTCGGAATGACGAAAGCGTTGGCTGCGTCGCCCACTCCCCCGTCGGGCCAGCGCTGGGTGATTGTCTTGACCTTGGTCCAGAACTTCACGCCTTCCATTCCGTGCTGGTTGGTGTCCCCAAAGGCCGAGCGCTTCCAGCCGCCGAACGTGTGATAGGCCACTGGTACCGGGATCGGCACGTTGATGCCGACCATGCCGACATTGACGCGGGCGGCAAATTCACGGGCGGCGTGGCCGTTGCGCGTGAAGATGGCGACACCGTTGCCATATTGATGCTGGCTCGGCAATGCGAGCGCCTCCTCGAAGCTCTCCGCCCGCACCATCTGGAGCACGGGACCGAAAATCTCCTCCTGATAGGAGCGCATGGTCGGCGTCACATGATCGAACAGGGTCGGGCCGACAAAAAAGCCGTCCTCATGGCCCTGGAGCGTGAAGCCGCGACCGTCGACCACCAGTTCCGCGCCTTCGTCCACACCCATCTGGATATAGCTTTCGATCTTCGCCTTGTGCGCGGCGGTGACGACGGGGCCATAATGGGCGTCGGGATCGGTCGAAACGCCCACGCGCAGCGACTCGATCGCGGGGATCAGCTTCTCGCGCAGGGCGATGGCCGTCTTCTCGCCGACAGGAGTCACCACGGGCAGCGCCATGCAGCGCTCGCCCGCCGATCCGAAGGCGGCGCCGGAGAGGTCGTTCACCACCTGGTCGAGGTCCGCATCGGGCATGACGATGCCGTGATTCTTGGCGCCGCCCATGGCCTGCACGCGCTTGCCGTTGTCGACGCCCCGCTTGTAGACATAATGGGCGATGTCGGACGATCCGACGAAGCTGATCGCGCCGATATCCGGATGGTCGAGGATGGCGTCGACCATTTCCTTGTCGCCCTGCACGACCTGCAAGATGCCTTCGGGCAGGCCCGCCTCCAGGAAGAGTTCGGCGAGCCTGACGGGCACCGACGGGTCGCGTTCCGAGGGCTTGAGGATGAAGGCGTTGCCCGTCGCGATCGCGACGCCCGACATCCAGAGCGGGATCATGCCAGGAAAGTTGAAGGGCGTGATGCCCGCGCCGATGCCGATCGGCTGGCGGAAGCTGTAGACGTCGATGCCGGGGCCGGCGCCTTGGGTATATTCGCCCTTCAGAACGTGCGGGATGCCGCAGCAGAATTCGATGACTTCCAGCCCGCGCTGGATGTCACCCTTCGAATCCGCGATCACCTTGCCATGTTCGGAGCTGAGCAGATGCGCCAGTTCGTCCATATTCTTCTCGACCAGGGCCTTGAAGTTGAACATTACGCGGGCGCGGCGTTGCGGGTTGACCATCGCCCAGGCGGGCTGTGCCTTCTTCGCCGCGGCCACTGCAACGTCGAGCAAGGCCGCGTCGCCGAGTGTTACGCGCGCCTGGACGCTGCCATTGTTGGGATCGAACACGTCGCTGTAGCGCGTCGGCGCGGCGGCATGAGCGACAGCGAGCTTGTGCGAAATCTCACGCATCGGGCTATCCTCTCCTAAGGTTGCCCTCTTGTAGCGTTCTTGCGATATTGCAAGCAACAGGGGACTATTGCATGATGTCGCTGCAATAATGCAGCACAGGGGTGCCATGTTCGATTGGGACGACTTGCGGGTGTTTCTGGCGGTGGCCCGCGCGCGCAAGGTCGCGCCGGCGGCGCGGGCGCTGGGGATCGACGCGACCACGATCGCGCGGCGGTTGGCACGGCTGGAAAAGGCGCTCGACACCGAATTGTTCGAGGTCGGGGCGGGCGAACGGTTGCTGACCGCGCGTGGGCAGGAATTGCTGGGTCATGCCGAGGCGGCCGAAAGCGCCGCGCTGGCGGCGGTCGAGCAGATGAGCGGGCAGGAGCGCAAGCTCAGCGGACAGGTCCGGCTGTCGGTGGCGGAGGGTTTCGGTACCTGGGTGCTGGCACCGGGCATGGGGGATTTCAACCGTCGACATCCGGGGATCAGGCTGGACCTCATCACCGCATCGGGTTTTCTCAATCCCTCGAAACGGGAGGCCGACATGGCGGTGATGCTGGCGCGGCCTCAGCGCGGGCGGCTGACGGTGCGGCGGCTGGGCGATTATCGGCTGCACCTCTATGCCTCGCCGGCCTATCTTGAGCGGGTCGGACGGCCCGGCAAGCCCGCCGACCTGCGGGACCACGCACTGATCGGCTATGTGCCGGAATTCATCTTTTCCCCCGAACTGGACTATCTGGACGAGGTGGAGGCGGGTCTGGAGGCCAATTTGCGGTCGACCAGCATCATCATGCAACAACGCATGATCGCGGAAGGCGCGGGGATCGGCGTCCTGCCCGATTTCATCGGTCGTCGCGATCCTGGCCTGATGCCGTTGATGGCCGACCGAGTGGAGATCACCCGCAGCTTCTGGCTGGTCATGCATGGCGACCTGCGGCGGCTGGCGCGGATCGGTGCGGTCGCCGACTGGCTGCAAGAACGTATTGAAACGTTAAAGCCAATCGACGCGGCCCGTTCACCTCGCTAAGGGAGTCGTGATGGTTAGAGAGCGGTCGCATTTCGCCCATGCAGCATAAGCACAAGCGCAGCCGGGTGGTCGCCCTGCCGAATGGCGAGTTTCGCACGCGCGCGACCGAATATCTGGATTTTCTCGCCGCCTGGGTGAAAAAGCCACGACAGACCGCGTCGGTAGTGCCGTCGAGCCGCTATCTAGCTCGCTTGATGGTCGCGCAGATTGATCCGCAGGACGGCCGCGTGCTCGAACTGGGCGGTGGCACCGGGGTATTTACCCGCGCCATCCTGGAAACCGGCCTTCCGCCCGAAAAGCTGGAGGTGGTGGAGATCAACCCTGCCTTTGCGCGCGGCCTTCGCCGTCATTTCCCGCATGTATCGGTTCTGGAAACGCCGGCGCAGATCGTGTCCACCGCGACGGCGGGCGCGGCCGGCGAATATCAGACGGTGGTCAGCGGCCTGCCGCTCCTGGCGATGGACCGTCACATGCACGCCGACATTTTGTCCGAATCCTTTCGCATGTTGCGGCCGGGCGGCAGCTTCGTGCAATTCACCTACTCGATGCGCCCTCCGGTGAGCCGCGACATATTGGACGCGCTGGACCTGGACGTCGTCCGTGCCGGGCAAACGGTACGCAACTTTCCGCCCGCCACGGTCTTCCGCTTCTTCCGGCGCGGCGAATAGGTTGCGCTTCGCAATCTGCCTCCTATCTTTGCGGCAACGCAAAAGGGGCAGAGCCATCCATGGCATCCATCATTGAAATCAACGGCCTGACGAAGCGCTATGCGTCGGGCTTCGAAGCTCTCAAGGGCGTCGACCTGACTATCGAGGAAGGCGAGATTTTCGCGCTGCTCGGGCCGAACGGCGCGGGCAAGACGACCATGATCTCCATCATATGCGGCATTGCGCGGGCGACCGGCGGCAGCGTGATCGTGGCCGGACATGACATCGTGCGCGACTATCGCGGTGCGCGCGGGGCGATCGGACTGGTGCCGCAGGAACTGTCCACCGACCAGTTCGAGCGCGTCATCGACACTGTGAACTTCAGTCGCGGTCTGTTCGGAAAGCCGCGCGATGACGCCTATGTCGAGAAGGTGCTGCGCGACCTGTCGCTGTGGGACAAGCGCAACAGCAAGATCCTGGAATTGTCGGGCGGCATGAAGCGCCGGGTGATGATCGCCAAGGCGCTGAGCCACGAACCGCGCGTCCTGTTTCTCGATGAGCCGACCGCCGGCGTCGACGTGGAACTGCGCCGAGACATGTGGACGCTGATCGGCGAGCTGCGCCAGACCGGCGTCACCATCATCCTGACCACCCACTATATCGAGGAGGCGGAGGAAATGGCCGACCGGGTGGGTGTCATCAACCAGGGTGAACTGATGCTGGTCGAGGACAAGACCGCCCTCATGAAGAAGCTGGGCAAGAAAACGCTGACCGTGGTGCTGGCCGAACCGATCGGCGTTGTTCCGCCCGAACTCGCGGAATGGGGCGTGGCGCTGGGCGCCGATGGCCATGAGATCGAATATGTGTTTGATACCCAGGCGGAACGGACGGGCGTGTCGTCACTGCTGCGCCGGATGGGCGACCTCGGCATCGGCTACAAGGATCTCAATACGCGACAGAGCAGTCTGGAGGATATCTTCGTCAGTCTGGTCCATCAGGAGAAGGCCGCATGAGCCTCCAGAATCTGCGCGCCATCGCAGCCATCTATCGTTTCGAACTGCACCGCTTCCGCCGCACGCTGCTGACGGGACTGCTCGTGCCGGTCATCACCACCTCGCTCTATTTCGTCGTGTTCGGCGGCGCGATCGGGTCGCGCATGACGGAGGTGGACGGCATTCCCTATGCCGCCTTCATCGTGCCCGGCCTCATTATGATGTCGATGTTCACCGAAAGCATCTTCAACGCCAGTTTCGGCATCTACATGCCCAAATTCACCGGCACCATCTATGAACTGCTCTCCGCGCCCGTATCGGCGACCGAGACGATCATCGCCTATGTCGGCGCGGCGGCGACCAAGTCGCTGATCGTGGGGAGCATCATATTCCTGACCGCCCATCTCTTCGTCGATGTGCCGGTGGCGCATCCCTTCGCCATGGTCGCCTTCATGGTGCTGATCGCGGTCAGCTTCTGCCTGTTCGGCTTCATCCTGGGCATATGGGCGCAGAGCTTCGAGCAGTTGCAGGTGATCCCGCTTCTGCTCATCATGCCGATGACCTTTCTGGGCGGCGCTTTCTATTCGGTCCAGATGCTGGGAGAACCCTGGCGCACCATCACGCTGTTCAACCCGATCGTCTATCTGATCTCGGGCTTCCGCTGGACCTTCTTCGGCCGGGGCGACGTGGGAATCGAATTCAGCCTGATCTTCGTCGCAGGGATGCTGGCGGTCTGTCTCGCCATCATCGGCTGGATGTTCCGGACAGGGTATCGGCTGAAGAAGTGAGGGGTAGGGGCGGGGCGCTTGTCGCGCCCCGTCCTCGGGGCGGATTAGGCCGCCTGGCTTTCCGGGGCTACGGCGAACAGGGTCACGCCCTTATATTTGTCGTCGCCGTCATTGTAGAGGCCGTACATCGCCTCGAACGTCTCATCCAGAACCTGGAGGTCGGACAATCCCGCCAGCTTGAAGGTGCCGAGCTTCAGTTCGCGGGGCGGGCGGCCGTCGCGATCCGTGGTCACCGCGTCGATGTACATCTCGTCATGACGGGTATAGAGGATGTGCGGCGCGAGCGTGACCACCATCTTGTTGTAGGTCACCTTCAGGCACTTCTGGAGCGCGATCGCTTCAAAAATCTCGGTCGGGGCTTGCATGATCGGTTTTCCCTGACCGATTTTTGCGATTCTTTCAATTGCTTTGTGCGCTGCACCATGTTCCTGCCGTGCAATCGCCGCGACGAAACGATCAGGCGGGCAGCAGCCCGAGCCTTTCGCGCAGGCTCCAGCGGGTGATGAGCAGCAGTGCCACTGCGCCCAAGCCGCTCGCCAGACCCAGCCAGATGCCGACGCCCTCCATGCGGAAGGGGAAGGCGAGCAGCGTGCCGACACCGATGCCGACCACCCAATATCCAAGGAGGGCGAAGATCATCGGCACCTTGGTGTCCTGCACCCCGCGCAGCACGCCAGCGCCGACCGCCTGCGCCGCATCGACCAACTGGAACAGCGCGGCGACGGCGAGGAAGCTGACGGCAAGGCGCACCGTCTGGGCATTGGCGGGATCGGTGAGGTCAAGGAAGGCCGACACCAGGCTGCGTGGCATCAGGATCAGCAGGGCGGCGGCACAGCAGGCGAAGCCGGTGCCGATCATCAGCGCCAGCCATCCGGCCCGCCCGATTGCAGCGCGATCCTTGCGGCCATAGGCGATGCCGACACGCACCGTCGCGGCCTGCCCGATGCCCATCGGCACCATGAAGACCAGGGCGGCAATCTGGATGGCGACGGCATGGGCGGCGAGCGAATCGCGGCTTATGAGGCCCATGAGAAAGGCGGAGGCGTTGAACACCGTGGTTTCGAATCCCAATGTGATCGCGATGGGCAGGCCCAGCGCCCAGACCTCCCGGTGCCGTTCGCGATCGCGAGTCCAGAAGCGACCCATCAGGCTGTAGCGGCGGAAGCGTCGGTCTACCAGGATGACCGCCAGCAGCCCCAGGAAGAGGAAGCTGGAGGAGATGGTGCTTGCCAGTCCCGCGCCGAACAGCCCGAGTGCGGGCAGGCCCAGATGACCGAAGATCAAGGCCCACCCCATGACGACATTGACGGGGATGGCGGCGAGCATGATGAGCAGCCCCCAGACCGGTCGTTCCAGCGCGGCAATGAAATTGCGCAATGTCGTGAAGCACAGGAAGGGGAGCAGCGCCCATTGCAGCCCGCGCATCAACTGGCCTGCGCCCTGCGCCAGGTCCGCCTGCTGTCCCATGGCAAGCAGGATCGTCTCGCATTCCCACAAGAGGACCCAGGCAGGCAGGACGAAGAAGACCGCAGCGCGCAACGTCTGGTGGACCGTGCGGCGCACGTCGCGCACGCTATGGCGGCGGCGTCCGCGTTCGCTTGCAATCAGCGGCGAGGCGGCGGTGACGAGGCCCATGCCGAAGATCAGCAACGCGTGGAACAGATTGATGGCGAGCGCACCCGCCGCCACGCTCTCCGCACCCCGGCGACCGAGCAGCAACAGATCGGTCGCGGCGATCGCCGACCAGGCGATATTGCCCGCGATCATCGGCAGCGCCAGCGCGATCAGCGCGCCGGCCTCGATCCGCCAGGGGGAGGGGTGGGTCACGTCGATGGTCCCGTCAGAAATGGTGCTGCGCCGGCGATCAGACTCGCCAGCCTTGCCCTATTTGCCTCAATGTTTCTTGAAAAGGTGCAGGGCGCCGACGATGATCCCGCCCACTATCAGCCCGACGATCGCGCCGCCGAGGGCATTTACCAGCCAGTCCAGGAAGCCCCCGATTGCCGGAATTGCTCCCGCGGCGCCTTCGGCCAGATGGTGGATCGTGCCGGGAATGGCGTCGACGTGGAATTCGTGCAGGCCATGGACGATGAGGCCGCCACCGACCCATAGCATTGCCGCCGTGCCGACCACGCCTAGAATTGACATGAGGACCGGCATCGCCTTGACGAGGCCACGGCCCAGCGCCTTCGATCCGGCATTGTCACGTTCGGTCAGGTGCAGACCGATGTCGTCCATCTTCACGATCAGGCCGACCACGCCATAGACGCCGGCCGTGATAAGCAGGGCAACCACGACAAGAATGATCGCCTGTTCCCACACCGGTTCGGTCGCGACCGTGCCGAGAGCGATCGCCATGATCTCTCCCGACAGGATGAAGTCGGTGCGGATCGCGCCTGACACCTTCTGATTTTCCAGATCGACCGAACTGTGGGTCTCGAGCGCCTCTTCCGCCAGATCATGTCCACCCTGAATCGCTTCCAGCAGCTTTTCCACCGCCTCGAAACAGAGGAAGGCGCCGCCCAGCATCAGCAGCGGCGGTAACAGCCAGGGAGCGAAGGCGGACAGCAGCAGCGCCGCAGGCAGTAGAAACACCAGCTTGTTGCGCAGCGATCCCTTGGCGATCTTCCAGATGATCGGCAATTCGCGGTCGGGGGTCAGGCCCATGACATATTTGGGCGTCACGGCAGCATCGTCGATCACGACACCGGCAGCCTTCGACCCGGCCTTGCCAGCGGCCCCGGCGACATCGTCCAGCGATGTCGCGGCCAGCTTGGCAATGCCCGCCACGTCGTCGAGCAGCGCAATCAGACCCGAAGGCATAGTCGTTCATTCCCCCTGTTGCAGGCGGCGGCGCCGTCCCTGCGCCCGTCTCATAGAGAGGGCACAGCGTCGGGGCAATGCGGGTGAAGAGCGCGAAGCAGTGTCAGTAATTGCCCGGCGGATCGCTGGCCGGGAAGCTCTCATCGGACTGTTCGTCGACCTTGTCCCATTCCTGGGCCGTTATCCCGTGCTGCGGTCCCGCATCGCGCACGATGCCGGACGAACCGACCGGCCCTCGATCGTCCGGCACCCGTCCGTCGCCCATCCATTCGCGCCACCCCTTGACCGCAATCGCGCCAAGGCCCGTGACGATGGCCAGTTTCAGCAGCCCCTTCATGATGGTTTCTCCTGCCCTTGATGAAGATGAATCCACTCGGCGCGGTCATTACCGACTGCGTCCGGGGTCAGGCGAATCTCGCCTTCCTCATCCGATCCGATGGCCGGCTCCTCCTGGCTGACCGATGGCGCGACGCTCCAGCGCGTGCGGAGCGCCGCGTCGATCATCGCGCCCCATACCATGACGTCGCCCGCCTCGCGCATGGCGTCATCCGGCTCCTTGAGAAGGGCGAGGATGCTGGCCGCATCCTGGACCCTGGCTGGCCAGTCGGACGGGTCGTTGGCGGAGAGTTGGCGCGCCAGACGTTCGATCAGGGATCGGTTTTCCATGAGTATCGAACGCACGGATGGGGCGGCCGTTCCGCATATCATAACGATATCGCATCGAAATTCGTCGACAAGCGCACGCGGCGGGTATTTAGCGGTCCCGCTTGGACGCGCCAGGAATTCCGGCAATATTTAGCGGCTGGCGTCGCCGGTCGCTGGCCTGCGTCTGTGCGCCAGGAAAAATCGTAGCATTTCCCGCGAAGCATCCGGCCCAGCCGGATCCGTATAGGAACCGGAGCGCGCGCCGCCTGACCAGGCATGGCCGCTGCCATGGATGGTCCAGCTTTCCAGCATGACGTCGCCTCGCGCAGTGCGATGCTCCGTCCGGGTGAAAGCGCGTCCGCCTGCGGATTGACCCTGGCGCGTGCGGCTGACGATGGGACCGAGGGTCGATCTTTCGAGCTGTGCGCGAAAGCTGTCCGCGTTGGAGGGATGCACGACCTTGTCGCAATCGCCATGGAAGACGATGGTCGGCCGGGGCCGCACCTCACGCGCGGCCCGGATCAATGGCGCCCGGCCCCGCATCGCGGCCAGAGCACTGCCGAGGCTATCGACCGCTCCGCAGGCCAAGCCCGAATGCACTCCGACGGCCACGAAGAGATTGGAATAGGCCTGACCGATGATCGCCGCCGCCACTCCGCCCGCAGAAATCCCCGCTATGTAGACGCGCGACGGGTCGGCCCGGCACAGCGCGATCGCATGACGGGTCAAGCCGGCGATCATGGCTGGTTCGCCGCGACCCCGCACCTGGTTATCCGGCCTGTGCCAGTTCCAGCAGCGGCCAACATTGGCCGACGCGGATTGCTCGGGATACAGGATGATGACGCCCAGTTCGTCGGCAAGGCTGTTCATCCGTGTTCCCGCCGCAAAATCGCCGGCCGACTGAGAACAACCGTGCAGCATCACGACGATCGGGAGGCGACGGCGGGTTGATCCTCTGGGGGTGTAGAGCTTGTAACGGAGCGATCCGTGCTTGCTGTCGAGGACACCGTCGATAAAGCTGCCGGGCAAGGGGCGCGCAGGCGGGCGCCGCACTGGCGCTCTTGCGGCTTTTGCCGTCGCGGCCTTGCGCGGGGCTGATCGTTTTGCTGGCTGGATGGGTGGCATCAGCGCGCGCTGCATGACGAGCGCGGCCGACATGGTGCGGCCCTTGCTGATCAGTCGCGCCGCCTTGAGCGCGGAAGTGAACGGATTTTTCATCGAAACCCCCTGCTGGCGATCGGCCGGTGGGCCGCACCATGCGGCGCGCCAGAACAGGATAACGGGTCGCGCGTCGCAATGATCCTGCGATGCAGCATTTCTTTGTCGAGATGACGTGCGCCTTCTCGCAAACCGCCACCCAACAAAAAAGCCGCCCTGAGAGGGGCGGCTTTCCTGTCGGTTCCGTTCAGGAAGCTCAGGCGTCTTCGGCCGGGGCTTCTTCGGTCACGGCGGCGATTTCACCGGGTTCCGCATTCGGGTCATAGTCTTCGGTGAAGCCCGCCTCGTCCTTTTCGAACAGGTCGGCCATCACGTCGACGCCCTGCGACTGCAACTCGGCTTCCTCAGGCGAGCGGGCGACGTTCACCGTGATGGTGACGGCGACTTCCGGGTGCAGCGCAACCTTGACGTCGAAGACGCCCAGGGTCTTGATCGGGCGTTCCAGCACGACCATCGCCTTGGTGACGTTGGTGATGCCTTCGGCGTGAAGCGCTTCGACGACGTCACGGACGGCGACCGAACCATAAAGGTGGCCGGCGTTCGACGACTGGCGGATCAGGACGATCTGCTTGCCGTTGACGCCTTCGGCAGCCTTTTCGGCATCCGAGCGGCGAGCGGCGTTGTCGGCTTCGATCTTCGCGCGGTTGGCCTCGAAGACCTTCTTGTTGGCGTTGTTGGAGCGCAGCGCCTTCTTGTTGGGCAGCAGATAGTTGCGCGCGTAACCGTCCTTGACGGTCACGACGTCGCCGATGGCGCCCAGCTTCTCGATGCGTTCGAGGAGAATGATTTCCATGGGTCTTTCTCCCTTACTTCACGATGTAGGGCAGCAGGCCCAGGTGACGGGCGCGCTTGATGGCCTGGGCCAGTTCACGCTGCTTCTTGGCGGACACAGCCGTGATGCGGCTGGGGACGATCTTGCCGCGCTCGGACACGAAGCCCTGGAGCAGACGGACGTCCTTGTAATCGATCTTCGGCGCATCCTTGGCGGCGAAGGGGCAGCTCTTGCGGCGGCGGAAAAACGGGCGTGCCATGTTTCAGATCTCCTTATTCGCCAGCAGCGGCTTCTTCGCGCTCGCGGCGCGGGCCACGATCTTCGCGCGGGCCACGGTCACCGCGATCGCCGCGCGGACCACGCTCGGCGCGCTCCTGCTTGCGCATCATGACCGAAGGGCCAGCTTCCAGCTCGTCGACCTTGACGGTCATGTAGCGGATGATGTCTTCGTTGATCTGGGTCTGGCGCTCCAGTTCCGCAACGACGCCGGCCGGGGCATCGATGTTCAGCATCACATAGTGAGCCTTGCGGTTCTTGGCGATCTTGTACGCGAGCGAACGCAGGCCCCAGGTCTCGACCTTGGTCACCTTGCCTTCATTTTCCTCGACGATCTTGGTGGCGGTTTCCGCCAGGGCGTCCACCTGCGCCTGTGCCAGATCCTGGCGCGCAAGGAACACATGCTCGTAAAGAGCCATGGGTAAGCCTCATCTGTTGGCCGATCGCTGACGTCCACCCCATGTGGAACGCCCCTCCGGCTGTCGTCTCAATGCCTCGCGGTGACGCCGAGTCACCCCGGAGCCGATGCGAAGGCGCGCCTATGGCGGAAAAGCGTGAGGAAAGCAAGGCCGCATCGGTGCGTCGCGGGCGGGCAATAATGCCGCGCGGCCCCTGCTTGTCGCAGCCCTGTTTTTCTTCTTAAATCGGGCGATAGAAAATAGTCTAGGAGAGTTCATGGCCGTAGCGATCGCCGCCCTGTCGCTGATATTGCTGATGATCGCCGCCTATCGCGGCATGAGCGTCATCGTCATGGCGCCGCTGCTCGCCATGCTGGCGGTGTTCCTGACCGACCCGACCGCCGTGCCCGCCGCCTTTTCCGGCCTGTTCATGGAAAGGGTCGCGAGTTTCCTGAAGCTCTATTTCCCGGTATTCCTGCTGGGCGCGCTGTTCGGCAAGCTGGTGGAGATTTCCGGCTTTTCCCGCGCGATCGTGATCGCGGTGATCGGCTTCATCGGCGCCAGCCGGGCAATCCCGGCGATCATGATCGTGACCGCGCTGTTGACCTACGGCGGCGTGTCGGTCTTCGTCGCCGTGTTCGCCGTCTATCCCTTCGCGGCCGAGATGTTCCGCCGCGCCGACATCCCCAAGCGACTGGTGCCGGCGACCATAGGCCTTGGTGCGCTGACCTTCACCATGGACGCGCTGCCGGGCACGCCGCAGATCCAGAATATCATTCCGACCAGCTTCTTCGGCACCACCGCCTGGGCGGCGCCGGTACTGGGCCTGATCGGTTCGGCTTGCATCATGGCGGCTGGGCTGACCTATCTGGCGTGGCGGCGACGCAGCCTGATGGCGACGGGCGAGGGCTATGGCGCGCCCGAAACGCTGGTCAACGAACCGGAGACGGTGAACGACGGCGCGCCCGTCCATCCGCTGGTCGCGCTGCTGCCGCTGATCGTCGTTGGCGTGGGCAATCTTCTGCTGACGCTGGCCATCCCGCGCTGGCTGACGAGGGAGGAGGTTACGCTGTCGCTGCCGGGCATGGTCGAACCGGTGGCGGTCAAGCTGGCGCAGGTCTCTGCGCTCTGGGCGGTCGAGGGGGCGCTGCTGCTGGGGATCGGCACAATTCTGCTCTTTGCGTTCCGGACGGTGTCCAGGCGCTTTGCCGAAGGGTCGAAGGCGGCGGTTGACGGGGCGCTGCTGGCGGGGATGAACACGGCAGTGGAATATGGGTTCGGCGCGGTAATCGCGGCGCTGCCAGGCTTCCTCCTCGTCAAGGAAGCGCTGCGCGCGATCCCTAACCCCCTGCTTAATGAAGCGATCACTGTCACCTCGCTGGCCGGCATCACCGGATCGGCGTCGGGCGGGTTGTCGATCGCGCTTGCCGCGATGGCGGAACAGTTCGTGGCGGCGGGCGATGCTGCGGGCATCCCGCGCGAGGTGCTGCACCGCGTTGCGTCAATGGCGTCGGGCGGGATGGACAGCCTGCCGCATAATGGCGCCGTCATCACGCTGCTGGCGGTGACGGGCCTCACTCATCGACAGGCCTATAAGGACATCTTCGCCCTGACGATCATCAAGACGCTGACCGTATTCATAGTGATCGCCGTCTTTTATATGACAGGCTGGGTCTGATCCCGATACATTCCGGCTGAACCGATGAAATCCGCGCGGGTTGAGGGACCGGCTCTGTCGAGAAGCGCGACGACCTTGTCCTTCAGGCTCGCGGTGGGATTGGCCGAGTCGTCATAGACCATTCCCCATTCACCGAATTCCCGGGCCTCGATGGTCATTTCACGCAGCTTGACCATGGCGCAGTGGCGATCGTCTTGCATGATGCGATCATAGATGCGCTCGACTGCAGCCTTCGGTCCTTCCAGGACCTGAAGAAAGCGCTTGCCGTTGAACAGCAACAGTCCCGTGACATCGACCGAACGGTTGCTAGCGGCCGCCAGTCTGGCGATGGTCGCACATTGAGAAGGGGTCACTGTGCCGCTGGCACTGCTGATATACATGATCTGGTAAAAAGACATGAAGGTTCCCGAATGCGTGCCCCCCGGCATCGTCCCTATGGCCTTCCATCATTTAAGATCCGGTTTTTAACCTTGATCATAAAAATGCCCCAGGGGGGGGAATCCCCTGGGGCATCGTGCGACGTTCCGGCTCCGCGAAGTATCCAGGTTCAGCGGATGGCGCTGCCGACGACGGCGCCGATCAGACCGCTGGTGATCGCGATCAACACGGCGTCATTGCCGGAGCGGACCCACTGATAGCCGCGCGGCGGGGCGGACAGGCGATAGTCGCGATAATTGTTCACGACCCGATAATTGGTGGCATAGCGCCGGTCGAAGCGCTGACCCTTGGCCCAGCGACGCGGCGCCGGGGTCGCCTTGCGGACGACGGTCTGCTGCTTCACGACGGTGCGGCCATTGGGCTTCTGCTTGATGACGGTGCGGCTGGTTTCCTGGCGATGCTCCGGGGCGGCCTGCGCCTGGGCGGTGACGAGGGGGCTGGCGACCAGGGTGGTGGTGGCCAGGGCCATGATGATCTTCCTGAACATATTTGCTCCTTTGCCTTGTTTCGGGCGCCATTCCGTGGCGTCGAAGACAGAGTTAGGAGAGTCTTGTCGCGTGAATGTGTCAGTGGCGGACATAGTTTGTCAGAAAATGTAACGAGACCCGATTCCCGACCGGATGGCTTCTCTCAACAGAAAGCCCCGAAGGGGCATCTCCGGGGTAAGGGAAGTGGGCCAGGGTCGGGCCGATCATCGGCAATCGGGCAAGGGCGTGGCGATCACTTCGGCCCGCGCGAGCAGGGGCAGTCCGGCTCCCGTCCTGATGGTGCGTGCGCTGGCGGAAGTAGCGAAGGGAGAGAGGCTGAGGCCCAGGATCAGGGCGCTGCCAGCGAGGCTGAGAACGATGGTCTTCATGAATGTACCTTTCCACGACGCCCTGTTGCGCCGTGGAAAGGAAGATGCGCGCGGAATGTCGCATGAATATGCCTTGAACGGCGGGGAATGTACGAAAGTGTAACGATCCTGCCTATTCGTGCCGCAGCGCGTCGATCGGGTTGAGCGCCGCCGCGCGCCGCGCCGGGAAATAGCCGAACACCACGCCGATAGCCGCCGAGAAGAGGAAAGCGATCAGGTTGACCTTCACGTCGAACAGAAACGGCACCTGCATCAGTGGTGCGATGGCGAGGGACGCGATCAGCGCCAGGAACAGGCCGATCAGCCCGCCAAGGCACGACAGAACGATCGCCTCGACCAGAAACTGCATCAGAACTTCGCGCGCGACAGCGCCGATGGCGAGACGGATGCCGATTTCCCGCGTGCGCTCGGTCACCGACACCAGCATGATGTTCATGATGCCGATGCCGCCGACCAGCAGAGAGATCGCCGCCACCGCGCCGACGATCTGGGTCAATATGGTGGTGGTGCCGGTCAGCGTGTCGCTGATCTGCTTGGTGTCGAAGACGTTGAAATTATCCTGATCGCCCGCCTTGATCTTGCGCCGTTCGCGCATCAGCTCTTCCAGACTGGCCTGGACGGTGCTGGTATCATAGGCGTCGTCGACAGCGACCATGATCTGGCTGATGTCGCGGTCGCCGGTGAAGCGCCGCTGGACGAACTTGATCGGCATGACGACGACATCGTCCTGGTCGCCGAAGCCGCCCTGGCCACGCGTCGCCAGCACACCCACGACTTGGCAACTGACGCCTTTGATCCGCATCCGCTTTCCCGTCGGCTCGGCACCCTGGAACAGGTTGGTGCGGACCGTATTGCCGATGATGCAGACGGATTTCCCGGCTTCTTCTTCATCAGGGAGGAAGAGGCGTCCGTCCGCCACCTTCCACTGCTGCACCTCGGAATAGGCGGACGTCGTGCCATAGACTGTGGTCGACCAGTTATTCCCTTCATAGATGGCGGTGCCGCTCGACTGCACCACCGGCGCGACAGCGCGCACGCCCGTCAGCTGGTTCTCGATCGCGGCCAGGTCGCCCGGCTTGAAGTCGGGCGGGCGCGGACCACCGCCACCGCGGCCGAAGCCCTGTCCGGGACGCAGCTGGAGGACATTTGCACCCAGCGAGCTGATCTGTTCGCGCACGGCCGCCGTCGCGCCATTGCCCAGCGTCACCATGGTCACGACCGCGGCCACGCCGATGATGATACCCAGCGTGGTCAGGAAACTGCGTAGCTTGTGCCGGTTGATCGCGCGAAATGCGAGGATGATGGTGGTGCCTAGCATTACGCCTTCGACCTTTCCTCGACCCGTTCGACATGGCCGTCCTTGAAATGGACGATGGTGCGCGCAAAGGCCGCCATGTCCGGTTCGTGCGTCACCATCAGGACGGTGATGCCGCTGTTGCGGTTGAGGTCGGTCAGCAATTCCATGATCTCGATCGAGCGCTCCGAATCGAGGTTGCCGGTTGGCTCGTCCGCCAGCAACACGTCGGGCTGGGTCACGATGGCGCGGGCTATGGCGACGCGCTGCTGCTGGCCGCCTGACAACTCGGCGGGCGTATGATCCCACCAGTCGCGCAAGCCCACCTTGTCGAGCGCCGCCATGCCCATGTCGTAACGTGCCTGCTTGTCTTCGCCGCGATAGAGAAGGGGCAACTCGACATTCTCCAACGCCGTGGTGCGCGACAGCAGGTTGAAGCCCTGGAACACGAAGCCGAGGTAGCGGCGGCGCAGCAGCGCGCGCTGGTCGCGGTCCAGGGTCTCGACATGGCGGCCCTTGAACAGAAACTCTCCGCCAGACGGCACGTCGAGGCAGCCGAGAATGTTCATCGTCGTCGATTTGCCCGAGCCTGAGGGCCCCATCACGGCGACGAAATCGCCCTGCGCGATATCGAGGTCGATGCCCTTCAGCGCCTGGAAGGCCGTTGGGCCCTCGCCATAGACTTTGGTCACGCCGCGCAGGGAGATGATCGGATCGTCAGAAAGGATGGAGGCCATGAGGCTCAGGTTCCGCTCGGACGGCCGGTGCCGCGCGTCTTTGACGGAGCAGCCTGGCCTTGTAGCGGCGCGGCCGGTGCGGTCGCGGCGTCGCCCGAATTGCCCAGCTTTCCGACGCTCGCAGGCGTGCCGTCCGCCGAAGGGTTGCGCTGCCGATCGCGCGCGTCCTGACGGTTTTTCGTGTCGCCATTCTGGTCTTCTGCCGGCGCCTGCTGGCCTTTGGCAAGCTGGCCCGTGATGACGCGCGCACCGGCTTTCAGGTCGCCGCCGGTGATGACTGTGCGCGATCCGTCGCTGGCGCCCACGATCACCTGTACCGCCTTGGGTTTGCCGTCCTCGCCCAAGACATAGACAGTCTGGCTGCTGCCCGCGCCGAAGCTGACCTGGCGGTTGGCGCCGCCCCGTCGCATCCGGCCGGGGCCGGGCAGCACGCTGGTGATGCCGCCGCCTTGTGCTTGGCTACTCGGCTTGAAGCGCAGCGCGCTGTTCGGGACGAGCAGCACGTCATTCAGTTCCTGCGTCACGATGTCGGCTGTCGCGGTCATGCCGGGGCGCAGCGTTTCGTCCTTGTTGTCGACCGACAGCACGGCCGTGTAGGCGACCACGGTGCCGCTGGTGCTGGTCGTGGTGGTGCTGGACGAGGAGGAGGAACTGCTGCTCGATGCATTCGACCCGACATTGACCCGTGTGACCTTCGCGGGGAAGGTGCGGCCGGGGAAGGCATCGACGGCGAAATTGGCGGTCTGGCCTTCCTTTACCTGTCCGACATCGGCTTCGTCCACCGACACCTCGACTTCCATCTGGGTGAGATCTTCTGCCAGTGTGAAGAGTACGGGTGCGTTGAGCGACGCCGCGACGGTCTGGCCCGGCTCGATGTCGCGGGATAGCACCACGCCGTTTACGGGCGACACGATCTGCGCGATCGACAGGTTGGTCTGTGCGGTCGACAGTTGCGCGCGCGACACGTTCACCTGCGCCTGCGCCGATCGCAGATTGGCGATCGCGCCCTGATAGTCGGCGCGGGCCGAATCCAGTTCGGTTTTCGCCGGCACGCGGCCGCCCGACAGCCTGAAGACATTTTCCTGCCGGTCGAGCGTCGCCTTCGCCAGAGCGACCTGCGCCTGCGCCTGCGCGACGCTCGCCTGGCTCGACGCGACCTGCGCCCGGTTCTGGTTCACCGTGTCGACCAGCCGGCGGGTGTCGAGTTCGGCCAGCCGCTGGCCGCGCGTGACCCGGTCGTTCACGTCGACGAACACCTGCGTGATCTTGCCCGACTGTTCGGAACCGACATCGACCTGGTTGATCGGCTTGAGGTTGCCGGTGGCGGAAACGGTGACGGTCAGGTCACCCTTGCGCACCTCGCGCGTCGCATAATCGGGCTGGTCGTCGCCGGAAAAGCGCCAGGCGAGCAGCAGGATGACGATCAACAACAGCGCGGCGACGCCGCCCCGGACTGCCCATTTGCGCCACGGCTTCTGCGGCTTGGCGCCCAGAAACTCGTCCAGATCCTGATCCTTGGTCACGTCATTGCTCATTGGGGCGGTTTTCCATGCTCTGCCAGCCGCCGCCCAGCGCGTTGTAGAGCTGGGCGATGGCGAGGATCTCATCGGATTGCGCGGAAGCAAGGCTGTTGCGCGCGTTCAAAAGGGTGGATTCGCTGGTCAACAGCGTCTGGAAGTCGGTCAGCCCGGCCTGATACTGGCTGCGCGCCAGGATTGCGGCATTGTTCGAAGCTTCGAGGGCGGTGGCAAAGGCGGTCTTGCGCGCGCGGGCGCTCGACAGGGAAGCCATGGCATTCTCGACATCCTCCAGCGCAGTGAGGACGCTTTGCTTGTAGGCGGCGAAGGCGGCGTCGGTCGCCGCCTTTTGCGAGCGGACCTGCGAAGCGAGGCGGCCGCCATCAAATATGGTCTGCGCCACGTTGGCGAAGACGCCGCCGGTAATCAGGCTGAACAGGTCGCTGAAAGCGTTGGACGTGGTGCCGATGTTGCCGCTGATGCCGAGCGACGGGTACAGCTGCGCCTGCGCCACGCCGATCTGCGCGGTCGCGGCGGCCAGCGCGCGCTCGGCCCCGCGCACGTCCGGCCGCTGGCGTAGCGTGTCGGCGGGTATGCCGGTCGCGATGTCGGTCGACGCGATGGGGATCGGGGCAGGGGCTTGCAGCGCGCGGGTCGCTTCGCCCGGCGCTTGGCCGGTCAGCACGGCGATGCGGTTGAGGCTGCTCGTCAGGCTCGCTTCCAGTTGCGGGATGCTGGCGCTGGTCTGGGCCAGTTGCGCCCTGGCCTGCTGCTCGTCCAGTGAGGAGACGAGGCCGGCTTGTAACCGCCAGTTGGCGATGCTGTAATTATTCTGCTGGATCGCCTGCGTCTCCCGCGCGACCTTCAACTGCTCCTGCGCGAGCCGCACCTGCACATAATTGGTGACGAGTTCGGATATGATCGTCATCCGCACGGCGGCCAGGTCGTAGCCCGACGCGCTGAGGTCGGCGCGCGCCGCCTCCGCCGTGCGAGACAGTTCGCCGAACAGATCGATCTGCCAGCTGGCATTGGCGCCGACCGAATAGCTGCTGGACCAGTTGCTGGAACCCAGGCTGATGACGTTGCCACTGCTGTCGGTACGCGTGCCGCCAGCCTGGCTGCGATAATTCTTGCCGCCGCTGGCTGATCCGCTGACCTGTGGCAGGAAGCTGGCATTGGCCTGGCGCAGGTTTTCGCGCGCTTGGCGGAGGCGCGCCTGCGCCTGCACTATATCCAGATTGCCGGTGATCGCGCGGTCGATCAGGCTGCTGAGCGTAGGATCATTCAGGCGCGTCCACCATCGGGCGAGATCTGCGTCGTTCAACGCCGCGCCATCGCCTTGGCTATAGGCGGCGGGCACCCCCAGCGCGGCCGTCTGCGGAGCGCGATAATCGGGTCCGGCGGCGCAGGCGGACAGCATCAGGGCCGTCCCGCTGATCCAGGTTATGCGATATCGCACCTTTTCCTTGCACTCCGTCATCGTTAAAGGGGCCGCCACGCGCCGCCCCCATACGGGACGGCGGACGTCCATGCCCTGCCTGCCGCAGGGATATGTACGTCTCAATGACATTTATGTCTCAAAGTGTAACGGTTTTGGATTTCAGCGCTTTTTGGCCGGGCGCTTTGGCTGGGAGTTGATGATGCGGGCATTTGTTTTTCCGGGGCAGGGCAGCCAGTCGGTGGGCATGGGCAGGGTGCTGGCCGACGCCAGCCCGGCGGCAAGGGAGCTGTTTCAGGAGGTCGATGACGCCCTGTCGCAAAATTTGTTCCGCCTCATGGTAGAAGGGCCGGAAAGCGACCTGACCCTGACTGAAAACGCTCAGCCGGCGATCATGGCCAATGCCATCGCGACCTTGCGGGTAATGCAGAAGGAAGCCGGCTTCTCGCTGGCCGACAAGGGCGATTATGTCGCCGGGCACAGTCTGGGCGAATATAGCGCACTCTGCGCTGTCGATGCGTTCGACATCGGCACCACCGCACGCCTTCTGAAACTGCGTGGCCAGGCGATGCAGGCCGCCGTGCCGGTGGGCGAGGGTGCGATGGCGGCGCTGCTCGGTGCCGACATCGAAAAGGCGCAGGCACTGGCCGACGCCGCAGCCGAAGGCGAAGTCTGCACCGTCGCGAATGACAACGATCCCTCGCAGGTCGTGATTTCCGGCCATCGCGGCGCGATTGAGCGCGCGGTAGCGCTGGTCAAGGACCATGGCATCAAGCGCGGCGTCCTGCTGCCGGTGTCCGCGCCCTTCCACTGTCCGCTGATGCAGCCCGCTGCCCAAGCGATGGAGGAGGCTCTGGCCAAGGCCGCCATCAGCGCGCCGCTGTTGCCGGTCTATGCCAACGTCCTCGCCGCGCCGATCGCCGATCCCGAAGAGATCAAGATGCGTCTGGTCGAGCAGGTGACGGGGCGCGTGCGTTGGCGTGAATCGGTCGCGGCGATGTGGGATGCGGGTGTCACCGAATTCGTCGAAGTCGGCGGCAAGGTGCTTGGCCCGATGATCAAGCGCATCGCGCCCGACGCCACCGTCCGCAGCATCGTGACGATGGACGATATCGAGGCCGCGCTGGCGGCGTTCTGACTGGATAAGGAATATAATATGTTCGACCTCACAGGAATGACCGCGCTGGTGACCGGCGCCTCGGGTGGCATCGGTTCGTCGATCGCCAAGGCACTTGCAGCGCGCGGCGCGAGGCTCGCCCTGTCGGGCAGCAATGAGGACAAGCTCAAGGCTTTCGCGGCCGATCTGGGCGGCGACCACAAGACGATCGTCTGCAACCTGTCCGACCCGGCCTCGGTCGATGCGCTGGTGCCGCAGGCGGTGGAAGCGCTGGGCGGCAAGATCGACATCCTCGTCAACAATGCCGGCATCACGCGAGACAACCTGATCCTTCGCATGAAGGATGAGGAATGGAGCCAGGTCATCCAGGTCAATCTGGAAGCCGCCTTCCGCCTCGTCCGCGCCGCCGCCAAGCCGATGATGAAGGCGCGTTTCGGCCGCATCATCTCCATCACGTCGGTGGTCGGCGTGACCGGCAATCCCGGCCAGGCCAATTATTGCGCGTCGAAGGCGGGCATCATCGGCATGTCCAAATCGCTGGGCCAGGAACTGGCGAGCCGCGGCATCACCGTCAACTGCGTCGCGCCCGGCTTCATCCGCTCGGCCATGACCGATGCGCTCAATGATGCGCAGAAGGGTGCGATCCTGGCGAAGATCCCGGCCGGCGACCTGGGCGACGGTGACGATATCGGCGCGGCGGTCGTCTATCTGGCGAGCCGCGAGGCCGGCTACGTCACCGGTCAGACGCTTCACGTCAATGGCGGCATGGCGATGATCTGATCCCTCGCTTCGAGCGGGTCCGGAGGGACTTACGGACTCGCTCGAAGCGCCTGGAAGGCGGGGCTATGCCTCCATTCCCTCCAGAGCGGTGAAGCGCTGCGACCAGAGCGCGCCGTAGACCGCCATCCATTGCACCACCGGCGCCAGCCCCTTGGACCGTGCGGAATAATAGGTTTCGCGGCCCGCCCGGCGGGCTGTCACGAGCTTCGCTCGCTTGAGCTTGCCCAGGTGGCGGGACACCATGGGTTGGGATACGCCCGCCACTGCCGTCAGGGCATGGACGCTTTGTTCGCCTTCACGCACGAGATATTCCAGCAGGGCGCGGCGCGTGCCGTCCGACAAGGCCTTGAACTGCGCGTCGATGCTGGATCCGCGCTCATCTTGCAATATTTCGGTCATGGTTACGTCATAACCAGATGGTTATGAGTGGGGCAAGCCTTGCTGCGCTGGAACGCCTTGCAGCATCGTTAACCAAAAAAAGTCAGCCACTCCAGAGGGCTGAGTCTTTTGAGTTACACCGCGTCATCTTGAGTCCGCGCGCACTCGCCTGACTCAACATCTTGTGGGTCCTCCTTTCGTTCTCGCTTTCGCGCCTTGCGACTCGCCTTGAATCCGCGAGTCCCCTACACTTGACGGCGGACTCCGGAGGACTCATCGGTGCGTCTCAAGATAGAAGGGGGTTCAGCATTTATGGGTGTCATGACACGCGTCGCATCGCCGCGGCGGAAGAAGGTGATCGAATCGGTCGAGATCGAGGCCGATCGCCTGCTGCGTGGCGACTGCATCGCGCAGATGGCCTCGTTGCCTGACAATTGCATCGACATGATCTTTGCGGACCCGCCCTATAATCTCCAACTAGGTGGCGACCTGTTCCGGCCCGAAGGCGGGCGCGTTGATGCAGTCGACAATGACTGGGACAAGTTCGACACGCTGGGCGCCTATGACCGCTTCACCAAGGCGTGGATGCGGGAGGCACGCCGCATCCTGAAGCCGAACGGCACGATCTGGGTTATTGGCAGCTATCACAATATCTTCCGCGTCGGCGCGGCGTTGCAGGATGAAGGCTTCTGGATCCTCAACGACATCATCTGGCGCAAGGCTAATCCGATGCCCAATTTCAAGGGCACGCGCTTCACCAACGCGCATGAGACGCTGATCTGGGCCAGTCAGGGCGAGGACGCCAAATATACGTTCAACTACAAGGCGATGAAGACGCTAAACGACGAGTTGCAGATGCGCTCCGACTGGGTGCTGCCGATCTGTAGCGGGCAGGAGCGGTTGAAGCGCAACGGCACCAAGGCGCATCCGACCCAGAAGCCGGAATCGCTGCTCTATCGCGTGATGCTGTCCTGCACCAAGCCGGGCGACGTGGTGCTCGATCCCTTCTTCGGCACCGGAACGACCGGCGCGGTCGCCAAGCGCCTCGGCCGCAAGTGGATCGGCATCGAGCGCGAGGAAAGCTATATCGAGGTCGCGCTGGAGCGCATTGCCGACGCGCTGCCGCTGGACGAATCCGCGCTCACCATCATGCAGAGCGCCAAGAGCCAGCCCAAGGTCGCCTTCGGCACCTTGGTCGAGACCGGCTATCTCAAGCCTGGCGCGATCCTGACCGACGCCAAGCGCCGCTGGCAGGCGCAGGTGCGCGCTGACGGATCGCTCGCCGTGGGAACGGACACCGGCTCCATCCACAAGATGGGCGCCACATTGCAGGGTGCGCCCAGCTGCAACGGCTGGACCTTCTGGCATTATGAAGCGGAATCAGGCCTCAAACCCATCGACGCACTGCGCCAGACTTATCTGCTCGCCAACGAACCCTGATTAAGAAGGCCTAACTCCGTTCGGGCTGAGCCTGTCGAAGCCCAGCACTTTCTTTTTGAAAGAAAAGCCGTTGGCTTCGCCGACCTTCGGTTCGACAGGCTCAGGGCGAACGGAACCGGAAAAATGACCCTTTCGACCATCCCCGCCGATGCGCGCCTCTATCTCAAGCCGACCTGGTATGTGCCGACCCCGATCGGCCTGAACGATGGCGCGGCGGCGCGGATGGGCAATGGGCTGATCTGGTTCCAGGCCTATGAACTGACTGCGCTCCGTGGCGCGCAGCGTATCGCGCGGGTTACGATTCCGGTCGCCGACTTTGCCGATGCGATCATCGCCTTGCCAGACAGGCTGGCCCAGCGCGCGCAGGCGCTCGCCGCCAATGTCTCCGCCCAGCGCCCGCCGCTCGCCCTTGGCGATCGCACGATCCGCTTCGACGCGCCGCAGGTGATGGCGATCCTCAACATCACGCCTGACAGCTTTTCCGACGGCGGCAAGCATATGGCCGATCCGCAAGGCGCCGCGGATGCCGGCTTCGCCATGGCGGCGGCCGGTGCGGCGCTGATCGACATCGGCGGCGAATCCACCCGGCCCAAGGCGCCTCTCCTCTGGGAAGGGGACGAGATTGCCCGCATCGTGCCGGTGGTGGAGCGGCTCGCTGCTTCCGGCGTCGCCATGTCGATCGACACGCGCAAGGCTGCGGTGATGGAGGCGGCTCTGGCCGCCGGCGCGCATGTCATCAACGATGTGAGCGCGCTGCTGCATGATCCCCGCGCCATGGAAGTGGCTGTCGCGGCGGGTTGCCCGGTGATCCTGATGCACGCTCCCTCGGCCGGTGACGACCCGCACGACAATCCTGCCGGCTATGGCGATGTCGTCGCCGACGTCTACGACTATCTGGAGGCGCGGATCGCCGCCTGCCTCGACGCAGGCATCCCGCGCGAAAAGATCATGGTCGATCCAGGCCTCGGCTTCGGCAAGAGCCTGACCGACAATCTGGCGCTGGTGAACGGGCTCGCGACCTTCCAGGCGCTGGGCGTGCCCTTGCTGTTCGCGGGTAGTCGCAAACGGCTCATCGGTGCGCTCTCCAACGAAGCGCCTGCGCCTGAACGGCTGGGTGGATCGGTGGCGCTCGCCTTCCGCGCGGCCCAGCTTGGAGCGCAGATGGTGCGCGTCCATGACGTTAAGGAGAGCGTGCAGGCGCTGCACCTCTGGCGCGGTCTGGCGGATGCGGGATTGAGTGTGATTTAGTCGCGGGTATTATTTTACCCGTCAGGAAAGCCGCCCATCTCTTGACTTCTGGCGCTTCCGCCGTCATTAGCGCCCCACTTCCGGGCGTCGGCAACGGCGTCCGGTTTCATTTTTTCTTTCTGGAGTATTGGCACCATGAAGGCGCTGATGAAGACCACCAAGCCGGCAACCCCGGCAACGGTCGAAAAGAAGTGGATCCTGATCGACGCCGAAGGCCTCGTCGTGGGTCGTCTCGCTTCGACCGTAGCGAATATCCTGCGCGGCAAGCACAAGACCAGCTTCACCCCCCACGTCGATTGCGGTGACAATGTCATCATCATCAACGCCGGCAAGGTGAAGTTCACGGGCCGCAAGCTGACCGACAAGGTCTATTACAAGCATACCGGCTATGCCGGCGGCATCAAGGAAACCACTCCCCAGAAGATCCTGGAAGGTCGTTTCCCCGAGCGCGTCCTGGAAAAGGCCGTCGAGCGCATGATCCCCCGTGGTCCGCTGGGCCGCCAGCAGATGCGCAACCTGCGCATCTTCGCCGGCGCCGAGCACGCCCATGAAGCCCAGAACCCCGAAGTGCTCGACTTCGCGTCGCGCAACCGCAAGAACAAGGTGGGTGCATAATGTCCGATAACCGCCAGTCTCTGTCCGACCTCGCGGCGATCGCCGCCAACGCTCCCGTCGCCGCTGCGCCGGTCGCCGTCGAAGGCGAAGCGCCCGCCGCTCCGGTTCAGCCCTCGGCGCCGCTGCGTCCGCAGGAAATCGACAGCCTCGGCCGCGCCTACGCCACCGGCCGCCGCAAGGACGCCGTCGCCCGCGTGTGGGTCAAGCCCGGCACCGGCAAGATCACGGTCAATGGCCGCGATCAGGAAGTCTATTTCGCCCGCCCGACTCTGCGTCTGGTCATCAACCAGCCCTTCGGCGTGACCGAGCGTGAAGGCCAGTATGACGTGATCGCCACCGTCAAGGGCGGCGGTCTGTCGGGCCAGGCCGGTGCGGTCAAGCACGGCATCGCCCAGGCTCTGTCGAAGTATGAGCCGGCGCTGCGCAGCGCGGTCAAGGCCGAAGGCTTCCTGACCCGCGACAGCCGCGTCGTCGAGCGTAAGAAGTACGGCAAGGCGAAGGCCCGCCGCAGCTTCCAGTTCTCGAAGCGCTAATACACTTCGCGATAGGCGTATTTGGAGAAGGGGCTGGTTTTCCGGCCCCTTTTTCGTTGCCTGGATCAGACCGGGGCAGGTTATCGCTTTGGGCTTTCCACGTGAATATGGGTGGGCCGGGCGGGGCCGGGACCATCGAGGCTATTCTATTGCGGTAATAGGAAATTGGTGGCGAAGCTCAGCAACCGATGCTCCCTGTCCCAGCGGAGCATGATGTCGAGCAACATGTAGCGCCGCTGGCAACATTGTTCGACAAAGGCCGTCCGCCCCGCCGCTCTGGCAAGGGGTGAACGCCCGTGCGGCTCGCGCGGCGAGGGATAACTCGTTGCGTCTGCGTTCCGGCGGCAACCTTTGCTCCTGATGGTTGGTTGATCCTCCAACTGCAACCACAGGAGATGTTTCATGGGTGAACTGACCGACAAGGTGAAGGCGGCGGGCAACAAGGCTGCGGGCAGCGTCAAGGAAGCCGTGGGCCGCAATAACAACGACCCGAATCTGGAAGCCGAAGGAAAGGCGCAGAAGGCCAAGGGCACGGCGCAGGACATTGCCGGTTCGGTCAAGGGCGCACTCGGCGACAAGATCTGATGTGAGTCCTCGGACGTGAAGAAGGCCTCGCCCCGAAAGGTGCGGGGCCTTTTTTGCATGGTTGGCCTTCAAATATGCACGGGCAGTGAAGGCGCGGGGTCAAGCCTCCTTCGACAGGTAATCGCGGACATCCCTCCGCAGTTCGCCCGCGCAGAGGTAAAGCGCGATGACATTGGGAATCGCCATCAGGAAGAAACTGCTATCGACGATGCCGACCACCCGGCCCAGGTCGATCGCAGCGGCCGGGGGCAGGGCGACGACATAGAGGATCTTGTAGGTCCACTGCGCCCTTGGCCCATTGCCGAACAGATAGCCCCAGGCCTGCAAGCCGTAAAAGCCCCAGGCGACCAAGGTTGAATAGGCGAAGAGGAACACCACCACCGCCAGTAGCCAGGGGAACCAAGGCGACACTTTCGCAAAAGCGGCCGAGGTAATGGCGATGCCTTCCAGTCCCGTATTCCACGTTCCCGCAACCACCAGCGCCAAGCCGCCGAACGCGCAGACGATCATCGTGCCGAGCAGCGGCTCCAGCAGCGCGACCAGGCCTTCCGACACCGGATGCTTCGCCCGCGCCAGGCTGTGCGCCATCACCGCCGATCCCACGCCCGCCTCGCTGGCGAACACCGCGCGTCGCATCCCGGCGACGAAAGCGCCGATCGCACCGCCCGTTGCCGCATCGCCGCTCCAAGCCCCATTCCAGATCAGCGTGAGTGCTGCCGGTATCTCGCCGGCGTTCAGGACCAGGATCGCCGCCACCCCCAGCAGATAGACCGCGACCTTGAGCGGGGTCAGTCGCTTGGCCACCTCGCCCAGCCATGCGGCCCCGCCCAGCGTCACCAGCGCGACGGCTCCGGCCAGGAAGACACCATAGGCCCAACCGTTGGTCAGGCCCGTCACGACCTTCACCTGAGCGAAGCTCTGGTTCACCTGGACCATCGGGATCGCTCCGAATAGGGCGAAGAAGGCATAAGCGCCGCCAAGCGCCAGCCCGATCTTCGGCCATCCCCGCGCCGCGCCGACGGCTTTCAGCACATACATCGGCCCGCCATGGACATGGCCCTGTGCGTCGAAGACGCGATATTTGAGGCCCAGCGTCACCTCCGCCATTTTCACCGTCATGGCGAACCAGCCGATGATGAACATCCACAATATCGCACCGGGACCGCCCATGGTCAGCGCAACCGCGACGCCGGCGATATTGCCAAGGCCGATCGTACCCGACAGGGCAGTGGAGAGCGCCGCCCATTGACTGACATCGCCCTTCGCTTCGCCCTCATGGGGCTGGGTCCGCAGGATTCGGATCGCCCGTCCGACCTGCGTTACATTGGGGAAACCCAGCCACAGGGTGAAGAACAACATCGGCAGCGCCAGGTAAAGCACGATCAGTTCAATCTGTGCGCCAAGGAGCGGCACCTTGAAAAAGATGGCGTTCGACAGGCCGTCGACAAAGGCGTTGAAATTTTCCATCACTCGCCGATGCCGCCCGACGGGTGGAATGTCGATCAAAGATTGCTATGGGCCTATGAGGATAGACTCTTCCGGCCCCAAGCGGCGAGGCACATGTGAGCAGGCAATATTTCGGCACCGACGGCATTCGCGGCCGCACCAACCAATGGCCGATGACGGCAGAACTGGCAATGAAGGTCGGCATGGCCGCCGGAACCCATTTCCAGCGCGGCAGCCACCGCCACCGCGTCGTGATCGGCAAGGATACACGGCTGTCAGGTTATATGGTGGAGAATGCGCTGGTCGCCGGCTTTACCGCCGTCGGCATGGATGTGGTGCAGTTCGGGCCGATCCCGACGCCCGCCGTAGCGCTCCTTGCCCATTCGATGCGCGCGGACTTGGGCGTCATGATATCGGCCAGCCACAATCCCTATTTCGACAATGGTATCAAGCTGTTCGGCCCGGATGGCTACAAGCTGTCGGACGAGGATGAGCTGAAGATCGAGGCGCTGCTGGGACAGGATATCGCGCTCGCTGCGTCCAAGGATATCGGTCGCGCCCGCCGCGTCGAGGACGCGCGTGGCCGCTATATCCATGCGGTAAAGTCCAGCTTCCCGGCGGACCTGCGCCTTGATGGCCTGAAGATCGTTGTGGATTGCGCGAATGGCGCGGCCTATCAGGTCGCACCCTCGGCCCTGTGGGAACTGGGCGCCACCGTCGTCGCGATCGGCGTCACGCCCAACGGCACCAACATCAATGACGGCTGCGGATCGACCGCGCCACTGCTGTTGCAGGAAACCGTCGTCTCATCGGGCGCGGATATCGGCATTGCGCTGGACGGCGACGCCGATCGGCTGATCGTGGTGGACGAACAGGGCAAGATCGTCGATGGCGACCAGATCATGGCGCTGATCGCCGCCAATTTCGCGCGCGATGGCACGCTGCGCGGCGGCGGCCTCGTGGCGACGATCATGTCGAATCTGGGCCTGGAGCGCTTCCTGTCGGACAAGGGTATCGCGCTGGAGCGCACCAAGGTGGGCGACCGCTATGTGCTGGAACGGATGCGCGACGGCGGTTTCAATGTCGGCGGCGAGCAGTCGGGCCACATGATCCTGTCGGACTATGCCACCACCGGGGACGGCACGGTCGCGGCCTTGCAGGTGCTGGCGGCACTGGTCCGCTCCGGTAAGCCGGCGAGCGAGACGCTGCACCAGTTCGACCCGGTGCCGCAATTGCTCAAGAATGTCCGCTTCTCCGGCGGCAAGCCGCTGGAGCATGAAGATGTGAAGCGCGTCATCGCCCAAGCTGAGGCCGAACTGGATGGCTCGGGGCGGCTGGTCATTCGCCCGTCCGGCACCGAACCGGTGATCCGCGTCATGGCCGAGGGCGACCGCGAGGAGCAAGTGCGCGACGTGGTCGAACGGATCTGCGCTGCGGTTGAGAAGGCGGCGGCCTGATGCTGGACATGCGCCCCGACTGCGAACGCTGCGGTGCGGACCTGCCCGCCGATGAGCCCGGCGCGTTCATCTGTTCCTTCGAATGCACCTTCTGCGCGCCCTGCGCCGAGGCGCTGGACGACCGCTGCCCCAATTGCGGCGGCGAGTTGATGGACCGCCCGACCCGCACCGGGGCAGCGCTTGCGAACAACCCCGCGTCCACGGAGCGTAAATTCCAGCCATGAGCCCGGCACGTATCCTTATCATCGCCGGCTCCGACAGCGGGGGCGGCGCGGGCGTCCAGGCTGACCTCAAGACCGTGACCCTGCTGGGTGGGTTCGGCATGACCGCCATCACCGCGATCACCGCGCAGAACACTCTGGGCGTGCAGGGCGTTCATCCGGTTCCCACCGATATGGTGCTGGCGCAGATGGAAAGCTGCATCGGCGACATCGGCGTCGACGCGGTCAAGATAGGCATGATCGGATCGGCGCAGACGGCCGCCGCCTTAGCCGAGCGCCTGGCCAAGCTGGACAATGTCCCGATCGTCTTCGATCCCGTCATGGTCGCGACCAGCGGGTCGCTGCTGGCGGACGATGCGACCGTCGCCGCCTTCGAACAACTGATGCGGATCGCCACCGTCATCACGCCCAATGTACCGGAATTGCAGGCATTGACCGGCACGACGATCAGCGATCTCGACGGGTTGGAGGCCGCTGCACAGATGCTGCGCGATCGAACCGGGGCGGTCATCCTCGCCAAGGGTGGACATCTGCAGCAGCAGGCACAGGATGATCGGCCGTTGATCCACGATCTGCTCGTTGATGAGGACATGGTCGCCGAATATTCGGTTGAACGGATCGACACGCGCAACAGCCATGGCACAGGTTGCACATTGGCTAGCGCCGTGGCGACCGGACTGGGCGGCGGCCTCTCGCTGGCGGATGCGGTCGACCGGGCAGAAGCGTTTGTTGCGGCCGCGCTGGCTGCCGCGCCCGGGCTGGGGCAGGGGCATGGCCCGATGGGACATGCATTGGGCATGACGCCTTTCTATCACCTGCTCGCCGCAAGGGATGGCAACGGGTGGGACGCCGCCGCATTCGCTGCGCGCTATTCCGACCATGCCTGACTTCGCGCACGAACGGCGGTATCACCCCGGCCTCGTAGCCGGCGTCGACGAGGCGGGTCGGGGACCGCTGGCGGGACCGGTGGTCGCTGCCGCCGTCATCCTGCGTGCGGAAGATTGTCCGGACGGTCTGAACGACAGCAAACAGTTGAGCGCGACGAAGCGCGCCGCGCTGGAAGCCGAAATCAAGGCGCGCGCCCTCTGCTGGGGCGTGGGGCTCGCCAGCGTCGCCGAAATCGACGAGATCAACATCCTCTGGGCGACGATGCTGGCCATGACCCGCGCGGTCGAGGCGCTGAGCCATGACTGCGCCCATGTGCTGGTGGACGGCAATCGTTGCCCGCAATGGCGCTGGGCCTCGACCGCGATCGTGGCGGGCGACGCCAAAAGCCTGTCGATTGCGGCCGCGTCTATCCTCGCCAAGGAAGAACGCGACCGGATGATGATTGCGGCGGCGGCCGAGCATCCGCACTATGGCTGGGAAACCAACAAGGGCTATGGCAGCGCCAGGCATCTGGCGGCGCTGCGCGAGCATGGCCCGACCCCGCTCCACCGCCGCAGCTTTGCGCCGGTGGCGCAGCTCACCCTGCTCTGATCCCTGTCCCAGGCCGGGACCGCCACGCCTGACCGTGCGGACAGGCTGGCTTTGGCGCGGATCATGGTTAAGAAAGGCTTATGCACAAGCCTTTGCTATCCGTCCTCGCATCCCTGTTCGCGCTGGCGCCGCCGGCTCAGGCGGCCGTGGAGACGGAGATTGCGCTGGCGCCGGGCGGTTATCGCTGGCTGGAGCAAGGGGGGGGGGACGGTCCGCTCTACATGGTCATCAGCATCGAGAAGCAGCGGGTCCATGTCTATAGCGGCGATCGACTGATCGGCGCGGCCAGCGTGTCGACGGGCATGAAGGGGCATCGCACCCCGACCGGCGACTATCCGATCCTGCAAAAGCGCCAATGGCACCGCTCCAACCTCTACAGCAATGCGCCCATGCCCTTCATGCAGCGGCTGACCTGGGACGGGATCGCGCTCCACGCGGGGCATAATCCTGGCTATCCCGCCAGCCATGGTTGCATCCGCCTGCCCTATGCCTTCGCGCGGCAATTGTTCGCGCTGACGAAGATCGGCACTTTGGTCGAGGTGACACAGGCGCGACTCAGCGCCGCGCTGAAGTTCGACCCGCTGGTGCTGGGCGATCCCGGCAGCACGGTGGTGAGTTTCGGTCCGGCAACCGGGCGACCTCCCGTCCTGCCACCGTCCGACGCCGAGGAGGATGGCGTGCCGATGCTGGACATCGACCCCGCCATCTTCAAGCCGCGCCTGCGGCGATAGGCATTTCAAAGCCGTTCAGCTCGACGGCATCTCCCGCCATTCGCCGGGCTGCAAACCCTCGATGCTCCAGTCGCCGATGCGCCAGCGCACCAGCCGCAACGTCGGATGCCCGACCGCTGCGGTCATCCGGCGCACCTGCCGGTTGCGGCCTTCACGGATAGTCAGGCTGATCCAGCAATCCGGCACCGTCTTGCGAAAGCGCACCGGCGGATCGCGCGGCCAGAGCGCCGGATCGTCGATCCGCTCCGCGCGGGCGGGCAAGGTCGGACCATCCTTCAGCGTCACGCCCTTGCGCAGCCGATCGAGCGTCTCTTCCTGCACATCCCCCTCCACCTGAACGAGATAGGTCTTGGGGGTCTTGAACCGGGGATCGGCGATCCGCGCCTGCAACCGACCATCGTCGGTCAGCAGCATCAGTCCCTCGCTGTCCAGGTCGAGCCGCCCGGCGGGGTAGACGCCGGGCACATCGATATAGTTGGACAGCGTCAGCCGATCCGCGCCCATGCTGCGGTCGGTGAACTGGCTTAGAGCGTTGAACGGCTTGTTGAACAGGATCAGCCTGGCCATGGCGTCAATCCTCCTCCTCCTCATCATCATCAACCATCAGGCTGCCCTGATTGACCAGCGCCGCCAGCAATTCCATCGCATCGGCCAGCGACGGGTCGAGGACGACATGATCCTGCGCGCATATCCGCTGCGCCAACGCCGCTGCGCCGCCGCTACACGGGAAGGTCGCGCCGTCCGCGAACAGAAGCAGGCCTTCCTCCTGACGCAGGAAAGCAAAGCGGCTCGCCGGATTGCGCAGCAGGATCGCGCCCTCGCTGGCCAGTGCCTGCAACTCGGCGACTGTTACAGGCTCCTCAGGCCGCCAGTCGGCGTCAGCATATTTGGGCGTGCTGCTATGCTGGCCGAACCAGTGGGCGAAGGCGTCCCGGTCCAGCAACCGTTCGACCGTCATCGCGTGCAGCCGGTCGATGGCAGATGGCGCGATCTCGCCCGGATTGACGGCGGCGCTGAGGTCGGGATCGGCATAACGGTCATCCTCCGCCATTCCATCGACCAGATGCTCGACCCATTCCATCAACAGGTCGGGGCGGGATGGGGCGCGAAAGCCGATCGAATAGGTCATGCAGTCGTCGCCCACGGCCACGCCGTCATGGGCGAAGCCGGGCGGGACATAAAGAATGTCGCCCGGTTCCAGTAGCCAATCGTCCGTCGCCGCGAAATCGGCGAGCAGGCGAAGATCATCATGCGGACGCAGCGGCGTGGTATCGTCGCACCGGCCGCCCACGCGCCAGCGGCGCTGGCCCAGTCCCTGGATCAGGAACACGTCATACTGGTCGAAATGTGGCCCGACGCCACCGCCGTCGCTGGCATAGCTGACCATCACATCGTCAATGCGCCAGTTGGGAATGAAGCGGAAAGGCGCGAGCAGGCCCGCGACATCGGGCGCATAATGGTCGACCGCCTGTACCAGCAACGTCCAGGGCGCCGCGCCAAGGCCGCCGAAACGATCCTCGGAAAAGGGACCATGTTCCAGCGCCCAACTCTCGCCCGACTGAACGATCAGACGCGATTCCACCCCGTCATCACACGCCAGGCCTGCCAGTTCGTCCGGTTCCAGCGGGTTGTGCCACGCCTTCCACGGATTGCGGATCAGCAACGGCTTTTTCTGCCAATAATCGCGCAGGAAGAGGTCGATGTCGAAATCTGAAAGCTGCATGGATACTCGCTGCACGGGGGAGAGGGTCTTGCGTCGCACGGCATTGCCGCCCGGTGGGGGGGCTGTCAAAGACGACACCATAGCACAGAAAAGCGGCCGACCCGTCACCGGATCGGCCGCCTCGCTGAATCCCCGCTCAGCGTTGGCGATCAGGCCGCCTGCGCCGCATCCTCGCTGGCTGGCAGGCGGATCAGGTAGTCGAAGGCGGAAAGCGCCGCCGTCGAACCGGCTCCCATGGCGATCACGATCTGCTTGTACGGCACGGTCGTGCAGTCGCCCGCAGCGAAGATGCCCGGCTGGCTCGTTTCGCCACGCGCGTCGATCTCGATCTCGCCACGGGTCGACAGGGCGATACTGTCCTTCAGCCATTCGGTGTTGGGCACCAGGCCGATCTGGACGAAAATGCCCTCCAGTTCGATGTCATGGTCGTTGCCATGATTGCGATCCTTGTAGGACAGGCCCGTCACCCGCTCCCCATTGCCTTCCACCTTGGTCGTCAGCGCCGACGTGATGATCTTGACGTTGGGCAGGCTGGCCAATTTCCGCTGCAACACGGCATCGGCGCGCAACTGGCTATCATATTCGATCAGCGTCACATGCGCGACGATGCCCGCCAGATCGATCGCTGCTTCGACGCCGCTGTTGCCGCCGCCGATCACCGCCACGCGCTTGCCCTTGAACAGCGGGCCATCGCAGTGCGGGCAGTAGGCGACGCCCTTGTTGCGATATTCTTCTTCGCCCGGCACGCCCATCTGCCTCCAGCGGGCGCCGGTGGACAGGATGATGGTGCGGCCCTTCAGCGACGCGCCATTTTCCAGCACGACCTCATGATAGCCGCCCTCGTTCTTGGCAGGGATCAGCTTCGCGGCCTTCTGGAGGTTCATGATCTCGACGTCATAATCCTTCACATGGGCTTCGAGAGCGGAGGCCAGCTTCGGACCTTCGGTGCGCGATACCGATATGAAATTCTCGATATCCATCGTGTCGAGCACCTGGCCGCCGAACCGCTCCGCCGCGACGCCCGTGCGGATGCCCTTGCGCGCCGAATAGATTGCCGCCGCCGCGCCGGCAGGGCCGCCGCCGATGACCAGCACTTCGAAGGGATCCTGCGCCTTGATCTTCTCCGCAGCGCGCGCTTCGGCGCCGCTGTCGATCTTGGCAACGATCTGCTCCAGTTCCATGCGGCCCTGACCGAAGGGTTCGCCATTGAGGAAGATGGTGGGAACCGCCATCACCTTGCGCGCGTCGACTTCGTCCTTGAATAGTCCGCCGTCTATCGCGACGTGGCTGATCCGGGGATTGAGGACGCTCATCAGATTGAGCGCCTGCACCACGTCGGGGCAATTCTGGCATGACAGCGAGAAATAGGTTTCGAAGGCGAAATCGCCGTCCAGATCCTTCACCTGCTGGATCAGATCCTGCGCCGCCTTGGAGGGGTGCCCGCCGACCTGGAGCAGCGCCAGCACAAGCGAAGTGAACTCATGGCCCATCGGAATGCCGGCGAAGGTCACGCCGATGTCGGTGCCCGCGCGGCGGATCATGAAGCTGGGCTTGCGCTTGTCGTGGCCGGCCAGGATCAACGATACCTTGTCCGACAGTTCGGCGATCTCGTTCAGCAGGCCTTCCAGTTCGCGCGACTTGGCGCCGTCATCCAGCGATGCCACCAACTCGATGGGCCGCGTGATGTTCGCCATATAGGCCTTGAGCTGGCCCTTGAGATTTGCGTCCAACATCTTGTGTATCTCCATGGGTTGGGCGCGCCGATCCGGGGCGCACGACCATCTCGTCGCCGGGACGGTGCGACCCGAAGGCCCGGCGTTCAAGATAGCGATGAATTTCGGGATAAAAACCCTGCCGGGCCAGGGAGCCTATGCTCGACCCGGTCCGGCAGGTGCCTTTGCAGGTCTTTAGATCTTGCCGACGAGGTCAAGCGAGGGAGCGAGGGTTTCCGCGCCTTCTTCCCACTTGGCCGGGCAGACTTCACCGGGGTGGCTGGCCCAATACTGCAGCGCCTTCACCTTGCGGAGCAGTTCGGCTGCGTTACGGCCCACGCCCTCTGGGGTGATTTCGACCAGCTGGATTACGCCTTCGGGGTCGAGCACGAAGGTGCCACGGTCGGCCAGGCCGACGCCCTCGCGCAGAACGTCGAACTGGGTCGACAGCGCATGGTTCTGGTCACCCAGCATATAATAGTTGATCTTGCCGATCGCCGGCGAGGTGTCGTGCCAGGCCTTGTGGCAGAAGTGCGTGTCGGTCGAGACCGAATAGACTTCCACGCCCATGCCCTGGAGGGTCGGGTAGATGTCGGCCAGGTCTTCCAGTTCGGTCGGGCAGACGAAGGTGAAGTCGGCCGGGTAGAAGAAGAAGACGGCCCACTTGCCCTTCACGTCGGCATCCGTGACGTCGACAAACTTGCCCTGCTTGTAGGCAGTGGCCTTGAAGGGCTTCAGGGGGGTGTTGATGAGAGCCATAGGCTGTCCTTTTCCTCACGGTGAATGTTGCGATTGCGAAGACCCATGTAGGGATGCCGTCGATTCGGGGGAAATTGCTTTTCTCGGATGCGTTAAGTGAGAAAAACGATCACCGCCTAGATGTTTGATCGACAGCCTGAGCCTATCGGTCGAGCAGGCGGGCCATTGCATCCTCCACCATGACCTGCGCCTCTTCCGGAGAAAAGGTGGACCGATCAAGGCAGAGTTCAAGCCATAGCCCGTCCACGAGCGCGGTCAGGCTGATCGCGGCGATTCGCGTCTCCGCGGGACTGAGGGCGGGGCACGCGGCCCGAAGCAGATCCTCTAACTGGTCGCGCGTTCCGCCATAGACTTCCGCATGGATGATCGCGATGTTGGGATCGGACTTGACCAGGCTCCAGAAGGCGATCCAGGTCGCAAGGAGGTCAGGATCGAGTATCGGATCGCGAAAATTGGCCTGAAGACAGGCCCGCAGCCGGTCGCGCGGGTCGTCCCCCGCCGCTTCGATCGCAGCGTCCAGTGCGGCCGATACCTTCGTGCCGACATCCACATAGGTGGCAAGAATGAGCGCGTCGACACCATCGAAATAATGGGTGAGCAGTCCCGACGAGACACCTGCACGGGCACAGATGGCGCGCACGGATGTTCCGCCCACGCCTTTTTCGGCAAGGCAACGCGCCGTCGCCTCGATCAGCGCCTGTCGCCGCACGTCCGGCGCCTCGCGCACGAAGCGCGCCCTCGGCCGAACCACCGTTTTGCCTTTCCCCCTGGTTGCGTTCATCGTCCTTCCCCTTGGGCTAGACCTTTGGCCGCAGACGGCGCGGCTGGCAAGCTGTCGTCTGGGAAAGAGGGATCGAACCCCCAGCTTATCGGTTCGATGCCGTGATCGACAAAGGAGATTATGGATGATGCGCTTTTCTTCGTCCGCACCCTATATGGTCGGTATGTCCATCTTGCTGCTGTTGGCGGGGTGCGCCAAGTCGACCGATGACGGCAATGCGTCGAACAATGCTGCAATGGTCGAGGCCATCGACGATGTCGATGCGCTTGGCGCCGTCGGCAGCGACGTGGCCAGGCTACCCACCGACGATTGGGTCGGTCGCTGGACGGGGCCGGAAGGGCTCTTCCTGGACATTCAGCCGTCACCTGACGGGAAACCGGGGCATTATGCGATCGCGAACCGGGACAATCTCGACCGACAGGATGACTATGATGGGGTGGCGGACGGATCGACGATCCGCTTTGTGCGCGACGGCAAGGATCTCGCAATCCGTCAGGGCAAGGGCGACGAGACGGGGCTGAAATATCTCGCCGGCAAGCAGGAGTGCCTTATCGTCGTGGCGGGACAGGAAGGCTACTGCCGTTAGGCACGCGCCATCCGGCGCGACGATGAAGCGGCAGGCGCATCTGGTCGAACAGCATGGCGCGCCGCGCGGTCAGCGCCAGAACGGCGATCGCGGCAATCAGGTTGACTGGAATATGCGTCCATTCCGAGACCGCCCTGCCATAAAGCGGCGCGATCCAGGCATAGGCAAGCCAGGAGGGTTCCCAGCGCAGCGTTGCGCGTTTGCCCATGTCCGCCACCAGGAAGGCGATGGCCACGCCCAGCAGCACATGGTCATAGTCCAGCACATAGGGCGTGCATAGCAGAGCGGCGCTCAGAGCCGCCGCGCCGCGCAGCTCCATCGATCCGCGTCGGGCGATCAGCGCGGCCGTGACGATCGCGATCGCGGTGACGACAGCTTGCACCGCGTAGGCGAAGGGAATGGAGCCGCCCCATTGGCGAATCGTTGCGAAAGGGCTCTGGATCTTCTCCCAGCCGGTCGCGCCTGCCTCGATGATGATATGGCGGGTCAGGGGAAGGGAATCGATGAAGGCCTGCCAGACCGGCCAACCCCAGATTGCCAGAGTCAGTAGGCAGAGCGCCGCGACTGTCAGTCCGGCTGATACGAAGGCGCGAATATTGCCGCGCGCCATCAGCAGCACTGGGATCAGTACCGCGAACTGCGGCTTGTAGACGAGGGCGCCCAGCAGCATTCCCGCGATCCAGGGGCGGCGGTCGAGCAGCATCATACCGCCGCCCAGCAATGTGGCGGTCAGAAACGCATTCTGTCCGTGGCCAAGGCACACGAGAACCACCGGCGCGCCCAGCGCGATCAGCAGCGCGTCGCGTTCCAGCGGGAGGATGCGCCGTACCAGCCACAGCGCCATCGCCAGCGTCGCCCCCTGCCAGACGAACAGCGCGGCGACATAGGGCAATTGGGCGAGCAAGGTCGCAAGGATCAGGAAGGGCGGCGGATAGTGCCACCCATAGAATGGAATGGACGGGTCCTTGTGGACCTGCTTCTGCACTTCGTGATGGGTCGGCCAATCCCACGCCAGAGGCGCCTGACCGTGATCGGCCATCCAGCCAGCCGTCCAGACGTTCGAGAAATCGGTGCCGAGCGGGCGACCCAGCGAATCCACCGTGCCATGGGCGGTTCCGACCAGATAAAGCAGCGCCCCCAGGGTCGCGACGACCACGCACATCGCAGCGATGCGCGCGCGCGCGCGGGTCACGATCCGGTCGGTGGCAGAGGGCACGATCATGCTGATGGCGTAGCGCTAGCGGCTGAAATTTCGGTAAATGGCCCGTTAGTCGCTATTGCGCGTCGCTTTTTGTTGCCGTCATCTTGCTATCACCCAACGAAGGGGCTTGGCGGCCTTCCCTCTTGCCTCTATCGGGGCTTGGCTCTAGGGCATTGCCTTAACGGTTATTCAGAACCACCAACGATACCCAGTAAGAAGGACCACTCATGAGTGAGACCGCGGATCGCGTAAAGAAAATCGTCGTCGAGCATCTGGGCGTCGAAGCCGAGAAGGTGACCGAGGATGCAAGCTTCATCGACGATCTGGGCGCAGACAGCCTGGACATCGTCGAGCTGGTGATGGCGTTCGAAGAAGAGTTCGGCGTCGAAATCCCTGACGATGCGGCCGAGAAGATCGCCACCGTCAAGGATGCGATCGACTATATCGACAGCAAGCAGTAAGGCATAACGCGGCCTGATCCCGTGGGGGAAGGGCCGCCCTTACGATCATGAGACGGCTCCTCCTGTCCGGTGATCCCGGAGCGTGGGGAGCCTTTTCGTATCTGGCGCGCCGTTCACAAGCGCGTTTCAAGTGGCTACATGGGCGGCATAAAGTCCATCGGTAATTTCGGAGCTAGGATATGCGTCGTGTCGTCGTAACCGGCCTTGGCATGGTGAGCCCGCTGGGCGGAAATGTCGAAACCAGCTGGAAGAATATCATCGCGTCCAAATCGGGTGCGGCCACGATCCAGCGGTTCGATGCCAGCGAATATAAGTGCCGCATCGCCTGCGAAGTGAAGCCGGCCGATCACGAATATGGCTATGATGCTTCGCTGGACGTGGACCACAAGATCCAGCGTCAGGTCGATCCCTTCATCGTCTACGGTATCTCGGCCGCCAGCGAAGCGCTGCGCGACGCTGGCCTCGACAATATGTCGGAAGAAGAACGGCTGCGCGCTGGTTGCTCGATCGGTTCGGGTATCGGCGGCCTGCCGGGCATCGAGAGCGAATCCCTGGTGCTGGCTAACAAAGGGCCGAGCCGCGTCTCGCCGCACTTCGTTCACGGCCGTCTCATCAACCTGATTTCCGGCCAGGTTTCGATCAAATATGGTCTGATGGGGCCTAACCATGCGGTCGTCACTGCCTGCTCGACCGGCGCCCATTCGATCGGCGACGCCGCGCGGATGATCGCGATGGACGATGCCGACGTCATGCTGGCGGGCGGCGCGGAAAGCGCGATCTGCCCGATCGGCATCGCGGGCTTCGCCCAGGCGCGCGCGCTCTCCACCGGCTTCAACGACACTCCCGAAAAGGCGTCGCGTCCCTATGACGTCAACCGCGACGGCTTCGTCATGGGCGAAGGCGCGGGCGTGGTCGTGCTGGAGGAATATGAGCACGCCAAGAAGCGCGGCGCGAAAATCTATGCCGAAGTGATCGGCTACGGCCTGTCGGGCGACGCCTATCACGTCACGGCCCCCCATCCGGAGGGCAGTGGCGGTTTCCGCTCGATGCAGATGGCGCTCAAGAAGTCGGGCCTCAGCCTTGAGGACATCGACTATGTGAACGCTCATGGTACGTCGACCCCGCTGGGCGACGAACTGGAACTGGGCGCGGTCAAGCGGCTGTTCGGCGACAACCTGTCCACCATGTCGATGTCGTCCACCAAATCGGCGATCGGCCATCTGCTGGGCGGCGCTGGCGCGGTGGAGAGCATCTTCTGCATTCTCGCCATGCGCGACCAGATCGTGCCGCCGACGCTCAACCTCGATGAACCGAGCGAAAGCTGCAAGGGCGTGGACCTGGTCCCGCATGTCGCCAAGGAGCGCAAGGTGCGCGCGGTGCTGAACAACTCGTTCGGTTTCGGCGGCACCAACGCCTCGCTCATCATGAAGGCCATCTGAGGATCGGCGAAAGCAGCCCTCGACGGGGATATCTTAACGAAAATCCTCCTCTGAAAGGGGAGGGGGACGGCCGCCGAAGGCGGTGGTGGAGGGGGATCGCCTTCTCGATAGGATGCCCCCTTCCGTCAGCACTTCGTGCTGCCACCTCCCTTACAGGGGGAAGATTTATGGGGCGGCCACCGAATGAACTTTTCTGTCTGTGTGGTAGGCTGACCTGACGATGGCTCGACGTTACAAAAACAATCCCACAGGCCGCCTCGCGGGCATCATCCTGCTGATCGGGCTTGCCGTCGCGGCTTTCGTCGCCTTTCGCTTCGTCCATGGCTGGACGGAGCAGGGGCCGGCTGAACAGGAGATCAGCATTACCGTGCCGGAGGGGGCGAGCCTGTCCGAGGCTGCGGTGCTGCTGAAACAGGCTGGCGCAGTCCGATCCGCCGATGCCTTTCTGACCCGAGCAAAAGTCTTCGGCGGCGGCGAATCGATCAAGGCGGGTGAATTCGTTATCCCTGCCGGCGCCAGCAACAGCGACATCCTCTCCATCCTTCAGGGTGGCAAGACGCTAACCCGCCTCATCACCATACCGGAGGGAATGCCCTCCATACTGGTCTATGAGCGGCTGATGGCGAACGATCAACTGACCGGCGACATCCAGGTGCCCGATGAAGGCAGCGTGATGCCCGACAGCTATGCCTTCGACAGGGGAGAGTCGCGTGCGGCTGTCCTCAAGCGGATGCAGGGCGCTATGGACAAGGCGCTCGCTCAGCTCTGGGCCGAACGCGCGCCCGACACGATCGCCCGATCTCCGCGCGAGGCGATCATCCTTGCCAGCATTGTGGAGAAGGAGACCGGTGTCCCGTCCGAACGGCCAATGGTTGCTGGGGTCTACAGCAATCGTCTGCGCAAGAATATGATGCTCCAGGCGGACCCGACGATCATCTATCCCATCACAAAGGGCAAGCCCCTCGGGCGCCGTATCCGCAAATCGGAAATCGCGGCCGTCAACGACTATAACACCTATGCCATGGTCGGCCTGCCAAAGGGGCCGATCGCCAATCCCGGCCGGCTTTCGATTCTCGCCGTGCTGCATCCGGCAAAGACCAACGCGCTCTATTTCGTGGCGGACGGAAAGGGTGGCCACATCTTCGCCGACACCTATCAGCAGCATAATGAAAATGTGCGCAAATGGTTCGAAATCCGCCGAGCGCGCGGCGAACTTTGACCTCTAGCGCAGCATGCCCTTGGCGACCAGCGACCGCGAATAGAAGAGCTGAAAGACGGCGATCAGGATGACAAGGGTCGGGAAGCCGGCCGCAGCCAGCAGTCCCTTCTCGGCGATCAGGTCGGTTGCGCCCAGCGTGTAGCCAAACTGCACCAGAACGGCGACCAGCGAAGCGAGAAAGAGGGTGGCCGCGAGAGCCTTTTTCATGAGCAGCGATATGGCGCCCAGCGTGCCCGCTCCTACGGCGAGAGCATAAACCGCCCACAGCCAGGCCGGCATGGCGGCGAAGGCGCGAGCGGCCGCGGGATCGGTCTTGGCGATTTCGGCCGGATCGAGCCCATATTGCATGAACAAGGCGGCAACGCCCATCAGGTTCCACAGCAATAGCAGGACGCCGACGATCGACCCGGTGCGCGATGCAGGCATGATGTTCCCTCCCCAGGAAAGGCACCCGGCGCTTGCCGGGCCGCCTTAGCGGCATCATACAGTTTTTAACGTCGTCAGGATAGCAGGATGGTGATTTTGGGTGGAGAGTATCGGGAGAAGGCGGCTGGACAGACTGCCCCCGCGCCGATCATCGTCACCGCCCTGATGGGCGCGACTGATTTTGCTTGGGCGGACGGTTTGCGCCGCACATATTTTCCCCCGGACCGCAATTGGCTGCCCGCCCATCTCACACTTTTTCATCATTTGCCCCCGACAATTCTCGCGGAATTGTCGGGGCGATTGAAGCAGCTTTGCGCCGGCGCTGCACCTCCAGCGTGGTTGACGGAGGTGATGCTGCTCGGGCGGGGCGTTGCCTATCGCGTGGAAAGTCCGGTGCTGCTTGCAATGCGGGAACAACTGGCGGACGCCTTTGCCGGGTTGTTGACGCCGCAGGATCAGGCCCGGCCACGCCTGCATATCACCGTCCAGAACAAGGTCACGCCGGCGGAGGCGAAGGCGCTGGCCGCCCGGCTTCGCGGGGATTTCCGCGTCCGCCCGCTTGCGATCGCCGGCCTCGCCGCCTGGCATTATCGCGGCGGGCCTTGGGAACTGGCGATGAAGGCGATGTTCAGGGGCAAGTCCTGAACGCGGACCGGTCAGGTCAGGCTAGTCCGACCTCCTTGAGCGGCACGCTGGCATCGGCCAGCTGCCCGACGTCGAGCGCAGCCCCGGACAGGACATGCGCGCGGCCCTGGACATAATCCTTGACCGCATTGACGCAGTCCAGCGCGATCACCTTGCCGCCTTTCAGATACACGACCGAGAAGCTGCGATTGGCGGGATCCCCGCGCAAAATGGTCTGGTCGAAGCCGGTCGACAGGCCGACGGTCTGGAGCTTCAGGTCATATTGGTTCGACCAGAACCAGGGTACGGCGTCATAGGCTTCTTCCTTGCCCAGGATATGCGCTACGGCCACCTTCGCCTGATCATTGGCGTTCTGCACCGATTCCAGTCGCATCTGGGCGCCGCCGGCGAAGCGGTTGGCGTGCGAGGCGCAATCGCCCACCGCATAGATATCGGGCAGGGACGTGCGGCAATATTCATCGACATCGACCCCGTTGCCGCCTGCCGCCCCGGCCGCGATCAGCGGTCCGGTCTCGGGTATGATGCCGATGCCGACGATTACCATGTCGGTCGCGATCCGCTCGCCGTCCTGCATCAGCACGGCCGTCGCCTTGCCGTCCGTCACCTCGATGCAGTCCATCTTCGCGCCGGTGCGCAGGTCGACGCCATGAGCGCGATGCTCCGCCTCGTAGAAGCGCGACAGTTCCTCGCCCGCGACGCGCGCCAGCACCCGGTCGAGCGCTTCGAGCAGCACGACGGTCTTGCCGAACTTGGAGAGGACGGCGGCAGCCTCCAATCCGATATAGCCGCCGCCGATGATGGTGACATGGTGGATCAAGTCGATCTTCGCCATCATCGCATCGACATCGGCGCGGCGGCGCACCGCATGGACATTGATCGCGTCCGCGCCATTGCAGGTCAGAGTCCGGGGGCTGCCGCCGGTGCACCAGATCAGCTTGCCATAACCGATCTCCTCGTCGCCTGCGGTCACGAACTTGCCTACGGGATCGACGCTCTTCACCCGCTTGCCCAGCAGCATGTCGATCTTGCGCTCGTCCCAGAAGGACGCTGGGCGGATCAGAATACGGTCGAAGCTCTTGTCGCCGGCGAAATATTCCTTGGACAGCGGCGGACGCTCATAGGGCGGATCCTTCTCGTCGCCGATCATGGCGACCGTGCCGTCGAAGCCTTGCTGTCGCAGCGAAATTGCCGCCTGCGCGCCCGCATGGCCGGCCCCCACGATCAGAATGTCATAATAGCTCATCCGCCCGATATCCTCTTCGCGATGCCCCGTTTGCGCCGCTGATTGGCGCGCTTTTCCGGGGGACGCAAGAAGGATGTTGAAGGATCGCGTGTTAATCATGGTAGCGGAGGAGGGACTTGAACCCCCGACACGCGGATTATGATTCCGCTGCTCTAACCAGCTGAGCTACTCCGCCCCATGGGCCTCGCCGGGCGCTTCGCCCTGCGGTGAGGCGGCGCTATACGCAGGCAATGCAGGGCGGTCAACGGGGCGCGTGAAAAATTTGGCGCCCCTGCCCTCGCGGCTGCTTGCCGCGTGCAGAAACGAAGGGGCGCGCGCTTTTCCGCCAACATGGCAAAGCTGCGGTAAAGCTTTTTCCATCCCGACATTTTTGGCTTGCAATCGCCACGGGGCGGCGCACTAATATTGCAATGCACAACCGGCCGCCCGGCCGAGGGAGGATCGACAACTTGCCCTTCCATGAAATGTTTGAACCCGATGGTTCGATACGCCCCTGTTACGACGAAGTGCAGAAGTGGGTGGAACGAACGGGCATCGCCGGGCTCAATCGCCGCATGGATGAGGCCGAGGCGATCTTCCGCCGCATCGGCATTACCTTCGCCGTCTATGGCGAGGGCGGCGATCCCGAACGGCTCATTCCCTTCGACCTCCTGCCCCGCATCTTCACCGCGCAGGAATGGCGCATCCTCGACAAGGGCATCCGGCAGCGGGCGCGGGCGCTCAACGCTTTCCTGCATGACGTCTATCATCGGGGCGAGATCGTGAAGGCCGGCATCATGCCGGCCGACATCATCTACAAGAACAGCGCCTATCTCGCCGAAATGGCGGACTTCTCGCCACCGGGGAAGGTGTACAGCCATATCGTGGGCATCGACATCGTCCGCACTGGCCCCGGCAGTTTCGAGGTTCTGGAGGATAATTGCCGCACGCCCTCCGGCGTCTCCTACATGCTGGAAAATCGCGAGATCATGACGCGCATGTTCCCCGAACTGTTCGCGCAGGGGGTGGTGGCGCCGGTTGACGACTATCCCGCCGAATTGCTGAAAAGCCTCAAGGAGGTCGCGCCGCCTGCGTGCAAGGGCGACCCGGTGGTCGTGGTCCTCACCCCCGGCTCGCTCAACAGCGCCTATTATGAGCATAGTTTCCTTGCCGACCTGATGGGGGTCGAACTGGTCGAGCCGGCCGACCTGTTCGTCGACGATGACCGGGTGTGGATGAAGACCACGCTTGGGCCCAAGGCGGTCGACGTCATCTATCGTCGCATCGACGATGAATATATCGATCCGCTCGTCTTTCGGCCCGACAGCCTGCTGGGCGTGCCCGGCATTTTCAACGTCTATCGCAATGGCGGTGTGACGCTCGCGTCGGCGCCCGGATCGGGCATCGCCGACGACAAGGCGGTCTATATCTATGTGCCCGAGATGATCCGCTTCTATCTGGGCGAAAAGCCGATCCTCGACAACATCCAGACCTGGCAGTGCGGCAAGCCAGACGAACTGGCCTATGTGCTGGAAAATCTCCACGAACTGGTGGCCAAGGAAGTCCATGGATCGGGCGGTTACGGGATGTTGATCGGCCCCAAATCGACCAAGGACGAAGTTGCCGCCTATGCCGCGCGGATCAAGGCCAATCCCGGCGAGTTCATCGCCCAGCCGACGTTGGACCTGTCGACCGTGCCGACGCTGGGGCCGGCGGCCGTGGTCGGTCGCCACGCCGATTTCCGTCCCTATTGCCTGGTGGGCAAGCAGATCCGCCTGGTTCCGGGCGGCCTGACCCGCGTTGCCCTGACCGAAGGGTCGCTGGTGGTCAATTCCAGCCAGGGTGGCGGAGTCAAGGATACCTGGGTGTTGCAGGATTGATGCGCGCGCTCTCTCACCCCTTTCATCGTCATTCCCGCGCTGGCGGGAACCCATCTCCCGCCATTGCGCCAGGCGGAAGGAGCGGGACATCTGTCCCTCCCGCCGCAGGGATGACGGAAATCGAGGCAATCCCATGCTGAGCCGGACCGCCGAAAATCTGTTCTGGATGGCGCGCTACATGGAGCGCGCCGAAGCCACAGCGCGGCTGCTGACCATGGGACAGCGCATGGCGATATTGCCGGGCGCGCATCATCGTGACGAATGGCGATCGGTGGTGCGCGCGACGGGATCGGGACATCAATTCCCGGAGGGCGCGATCGTGACGGAGAGCGACGCGGTATCGTTCCTGATGCTCGACGCAGACAACCCCAGCTCGATCCGCTCCTGCCTCCTGAAGGCGCGGGCCAACGCCAAGTCGGCGCGGACGATGCTGACCCAGGATATGTGGGAGGCATTGAATGAAGGCTGGCGAAAGCTGGACAGCTATGATGTCAGTGAAGCGCGGCAGCAGCTCCCGGCACTGATCGACTGGGTCAAGACCCGCGTCATGACCTTCCGCGGCGCCGCCCATTCCGGCCAGCTCCGCAACGAAGGGCATGATTTCCTGCGCACCGGTTCCGCGCTGGAGCGGGCGCAGATGACGCTGCGCCTGCTCGACGTCAAATATTATGTGTTGTTGCCCGAAACCGAAGTGATCGGCGGAAATCGCGACCATTATCAATGGACGTCGGTACTGTACGCCCTGTCTGGCGCGCGCGCCTATCACCATGTCTATGGCGGGACTTATACACCTTGGCAGATCACCGACTTCCTGATGCTAAACCGCCTGTTCCCGCGCAGCGTCGCCTATTGCTATGACCAGCTGGCCTATCGGCTCAATCGTCTCGCCGGCTGGCACGATGCGCGCGGGGCCTGCCATGACACGGTGCAGGAACTGGTCGCGGGTCTGGAAAGCCAGGACAGCGGAGAGATTTTCCGGCGCGGCCTGCACGAAACTGTGCAGAACGGCTTGATGATGACCAATCGACTGGGCGCCGAGATCGCCCAAACCTATCATTTCGGCTGAGGAGGGAAGGGGAAGTCGGGCCATGAAGCTGCTCGTCCGCCACCAGACGATCTATCGCTATGCTTCGTCGGCGGGGCGGGTGGCCATGCGGCTGAAGCTGATGCCGGTCGATACGCCGACGCAGAAAGTGCTGGAATGGCAGGTCAGCGTCAATGACCAGCCGCTGACCGGCTTCCGCCCCAACAGCTATGGCGAGAAGGAAGCGATCTGGATCCGCCATGATCGGCTCGACAATGCGGTGATCGTGGCGGAGGGGCTGGTGGAGACGCGCGAAAGCCATGGCGTCGTTGGGCATCTGCGCAGTCGCGTCGATTCGCGCTATTTCCTGCGCGATACGCGCCTAACTCGTGCGTCCGAGGGGATCGTGGCGATGGCGCGCGACGTGCCGAAGGAAGATGGGCCGCTTGCGACGCTCCATGCCTTGTCGGCCGCAGTCAGCGATGCGGTGCAGTATCGCGCTGGTGTCACCACGTCCGAGACGACTGCCGCCGAAGCCTTCGCGCTGGGTGCCGGCGTGTGTCAGGATCATGCCCAGATATTCATATCGGCGGCGCGTTCGATTGGCATCGCCGCCCGCTATGTCTCGGGCTACCTGCTTGCCGGGGATGGAGACTTGCTGCATGAGACCCATGGCTGGGCGGAAGCCTTTGTTCCAGCGCTCGGCTGGATCGGTTTCGATCCCTCGAACCGCGTCTGTGTAACCGAACATTATGTGCGCGTGGCAAGCGGCCTGGATGCGGACGAGGCCGCGCCAATCCGTGGCTCGGTCACGGTGGCGGGCGATATATGGATTGACGCCGATGTCCGGATCGCGCAGGCGGAGGACGGAGTCGAGGAACGGCAGTTGCAGAAGCAACAGCAGCAAAGCACCCCGCCACCCGACTCGACGGGTTGAAACAAGCGATCGCGAGTCGGATGCAATATTCATCGATCGCGACAGACAGATTGCAGGAGGCCGGGGGGCCGTGACTTATTGTGTGGCCGTGCGTGTGGACCAGGGACTGGTCATGCTGTCCGATACCCGCACCAATGCGGGTATGGACAATATCGCGCGCTTCCGAAAGAGCTTCACCTATCATGTCCCTGGTGAGCGCGCGATCACGCTGATGTGTTCGGGCAATCTGTCCATCACCCAGGGGGTGAAGGCGGTGCTGAGCAAGGCGATCAAGGAATCCCGTCTAGACCCGGATGTCGAAACCATCTGCAATTGCGACTCGATGCACCGCGTGGCCCAGATCGTGGGCGAGGCGATGCAGAAGATGCAGCAACGCTATCGGGAGAATATCGAGATGGGCGGCTCCGGCTCCAGCGCCTCGATCATGGTCGCTGGCCAGCGCAAGGGCGGAAAGCCACGCCTTTACCTGATCTATTCGGCCGGCAATTTCATCGAGGCGACCGAAGATACGCCCTTCTTCCAGATCGGTGAGCATAAATATGGCAAGCCGATCCTGGATCGCATCATCAAGCGGGAGACGACGCTGGAGGATGCGACCAAGGCGGTGCTGGTGTCGATGGATTCGACCTTGCGCTCCAACCTGTCTGTCGGGATGCCGCTCGACCTGACGGTGATCGAGCGCGACAAGTTCGACTTTCGCGTTCGCACGCGCATCGAAGCGGACAATGAGGAATTCGCGATGATTTCCCAGAGCTGGAGTGCGGCATTGCGCAAGGGATTTGAGGATCTGCCGAACGTTCTCGACTGAGTTGAGCCGCGAGTAGCCGCTTATCTCCTCTCAAAAGCAAAAAGCCCCGGAATGCTCCGGGGCTTTTTGCTTTTTCCTTTGCTCCGATCAGGCCGTGGCGAGTCGGGCCATCTTTTCCAGCCGACCGCCCGCAATGCGCATCATCGCCTTTTGCAGCTTCTCGAACGCGCGGACCTCGATCTGACGAACGCGCTCGCGGCTGACGCCATAAACCTGGGAGAGTTCCTCCAGCGTCTTGGGTTCCTCGGCGAGGCGGCGTTCGGCAAGGATGTGCTTCTCGCGATCATTGAGGTCGTCCATCGCCTCGACCAGCATATCATGGCGCATCACGCGCTCCTGCTCGTCGGCGACTCGTTCATCCTGCAACGGATCGGAGTCGGCCAGCCAGTCCTGCCACTGTCCCTCGCCATCCTCGCGCATGGGCACGTTCAGCGACGTGTCGCCGCCCATCGCCATGCGCCGGTTCATCGAGATCACGTCTTCCTCGGTAACGCCCAGGTCGGTCGCGATCTTGGTAACGTCCTCGGGGCGCAGGTCGCCATCCTCGAACGCCTCGATATTGTTCTTCATCCGGCGCAGGTTGAAGAAAAGCTTCTTCTGCGCAGCGGTGGTGCCCATCTTCACAAGGCTCCACGACCGCAGGATGAATTCCTGGATCGACGCACGAATCCACCACATGGCATAGGTCGCCAGGCGGAAGCCGCGATCGGCCTCGAACTTCTTTACGCCCTGCATCAGGCCGATATTGCCTTCGCTGATGAGTTCGCTGACCGGCAGGCCGTAGCCGCGATAGCCCATGGCGATCTTGGCGACCAGGCGCAGGTGCGACGTCACGAGCTGCGCCGCGGCCTCAGGATCCTGATGCTCTTCATAACGCTTCGCCAGCATATATTCCTGCTCAGGGGTGAGCAGCGGAAACTTGCGAATTTCCGACAGATAGCGGTTGAGGCTGGCTTCACCGCCCAGCGCCGGAACCGCGGGGACATTGCTCTTGGCCATGTCTTCACCTTTCCCTTTCATTGCGCGGCGGGACCCAGAAGAGGCGTCACAGGCGCCGTCGCAAAACTTGTCAAATCCTATACGTGAAGCTCGCTTAACAGTTCCTGCATGTCGGCTGGCAACACACTTTGAAACAGAAGGGGCTTGTCCGTTACCGGATGTATGAACCCCAGTGTTTTGGCGTGCAATGCCTGCCTTTTGAAACCCAGCGTTTCCAGTATTGATTTGAAACCTTTTCTTTCTCTACCGTAAACGGGGTCGCCGATCAAGGGGTGCCCAAGATGCGCCATGTGAACGCGAACCTGATGGGTGCGGCCGGTTTCCAGCCTGCATTCCACCATCGTCGCGCCCCTTAGACGCATTATAGTACGATAATGGGTGACGGCGTGTTTGCCGCGCCCTTCCCGATGAACCGCCATCTTCTTTCGATCGGCGTCGGATCGGCCGATCCAACTGTCGACCGTGCCACTGCCCGGCGTCGGAACACCGTAGACGATGGCGGCATAGAGCCTGTCGATACTGTGGTCCTTGAATTGGCGGGCCAATCCTTCATGCGCCCTGTCGGTCTTTGCAACGACCAGCAGGCCGGAAGTATCCTTGTCGATGCGATGAACTATGCCAGGGCGCGCCACGCCCCCGATGCCGGAGAGCCGGCCGGCGCAATGATGGAGCAGGGCGTTGACCAGCGTTCCGTCCAGATTGCCGGCGGCGGGATGGACGACGAGGCCGGCAGGCTTGTCCACCACGATCAGATCGGCATCCTCATGGACGATCACCAGCGGAATATCCTGCGCCACCGTATCGAGCGGCGTCGGCGGCGGCAGGGTAATGGTGAAGAACTGTCCGGCGACGACCTTGGTCGATGCGCTGATCTTCACGGCCTGGGGGCCGTGCACCTGTCCGTCGCCAATCAGAGTCTTGAGCCGTTCTCGCGAGAGATCGGGAAGCAGGTCCGCGAGCGCACGATCCAGGCGCAGCCCGTGCTGGGCGTCGCCGATAGCCGCTTCGATGATGGAATCCCCCGGAACCATGGGGTAGGGATGTAGGAATGATGGTTGCGATATCAAGGGGGCTGCTGGAACAAATCGTGGCCCTGGGCAGGTCGAGCCGGGATGAGGTGTGCGGCTTGCTGTTCGGTCGGGCGGGAACGATAGAGGGGTTCCAGCCGGCGGCCAATGTCGCGCCCGACCCGGCGCGGCATTTCGAACTTGACCCGGCTATATTGATCGCAGCGCATCGGTCGGCCCGGACAGGTGGTCCTGCCATCGTCGGCCATTATCATTCGCACCCTTCGGGTGTCGCCATTCCTTCGGTGACCGATGTCGCCTGCGCGTCGCCGGACGGCAGCCTCTGGCTGATCCTGGGCAGTGAAAAGGCCCGACTCTGGCGGGCTCGGCCGGGTACGATAGTTAATGTTCAATTTGTAGAGGTGATGCTCGACATAAGGTGATCGAAAGGCGGCGAGCCGGGCTTGCATCGGGGGGCGCGGGGGCGCATTAGCCGGATACAGCCTTCCTTTTCCCCCTTTAATTCGGCGATCCCATCCGCATGAACAATCCGACCGACAGCATCGAATTTGCCAGCCTGCTCTGTTCGCGCCTGTGCCATGACCTGCTGAGCCCAGTCGGCGCGCTCAATAATGGGCTTGAACTGATGGCGGACGAGAATGACCCGGAAATGCGCGAGCGTTGCCTGGAACTGCTGGGTGACAGTGCGCGGACGTCGGCGAACAAGCTGAAATTCTTCCGCCTGGCTTTCGGCTCGGCGGGCGGCTTCGGCGATGCGGTGCCGCCGCATGAAGCGCGCGTCGCTATCGAGGGCATGTTCGCAGGCGCGGGTCGGGTGAAGGTCGGCTGGATCGTCGAGGAACAGATGCTCGGCAAGCTGCCCGCCAAGATATTGCTGAACCTGGCGCTGATCGCGGGCGACGCGCTGGTGCGCGGCGGCCAGCTGGACATCGGCGTCGAATGTCGGCCGGGCGTGACCGAGATCGTCGTTCGGGCCGAAGGGCCGAAGGTCGTGCTAGACCCGGATCTGCGTGCCGCGCTGGCGGGCACCTTGCCGATCGAGGGGCTGGCGTCGCGCACGGCGGCCGCCTGGATGGTCCGGCAGCTGGTGGCGAGCGCGGGGGGCGACATCGTCCTGTCGCCGCCGGGTGAGCCGGTGCTGTTGTTCGGGGCGTCGATCCCGGGCTGATCCTGCCGGATGGTGCGTCTGTCGCGCGGTCGGAAGAGCCGAGCGCCGTCGTTGCCGCGACACCCGTCGTAAGACTGACCTGTCAATGACCGGCTGACGCCTGCTCCATCTCGACTCCGATCGTGGCGACCACCTGCGCTGCGGGAAGTGCACGAGCGAGTGATACCCCCTGTCCGGCCCAATGCGCGCCATAACCGCTTTCGCCATGCGTCCTCGCCAATTGGTTGAGCGCCTTTCCTGCATCATAGGCGATGGGATAATCGGGTGGAGGTCGTGCGGTGTCGGCACCCCAGCGGGTGAAGCGGTTGGCCAGGCAGCGGGCGGGGCGGCCGGAAATGGCGCGCGTCATGACCGTATGTGCGGTGGGGCTGAACAGTGCGGCCCGATAGGCGGCGTCGGCGCTGCTTTCCGGGCAGCCGATGAACGCCGTGCCGAGCTGCGCCGCAACTGCGCCGAGATCGAGCGCCGCACATACGCCTCGTCCGTCCATGATGCCGCCCGCTGCAATGACCGGTAATCCCGCCTGCTCGACCAGCAGCCGAGTGAGCGCCATGACGCCCAGCCGGTCGTCCGGCGCATCGGGATCGAAGGTGCCGCGGTGGCCGCCAGCTTCGAATCCCTGCGCGACCAGCATGTCCACCCCTGCGGCGCGCGCCGCAAGCGCTTCGGCCAGGCTGGTGACGCTGGCGAGCAGGATGCAGCCGGCGGCCTTGAGTGTCGCGATCCGCCACGGCTGAGGCAGGCCGAAATGGAAGCTGACGACGGCGGGGCGGGTTGCGGTTAGCATGGCGAGCATCGCGTCGTCCTCCGCGAAGCTGCGATATATTTCACGCAACGATGCCGGCGAGTTGCCGCCGAACTGGCCGAAGAGCGGTTCGAGCGCGACCAGCCACTGCGCTTCAATATCCGGTCGGGACCGTGCCGGAGAATGTACGAAAAGGTTGACGTTGAAAGGGCGGTCCGTGCGATCGCGGACTGCGGCGATCATCTCGCGTGCAGTCGCCGCATCGACCGCGCCTACGGCGATGGAACCGAGGCCGCCGGCGTTGCTGACTGCGGCGGCCATGGCGGGCGTCGAAACACCCGCCATCGGCGCCTGGATGATTGGCCAGGAAAGGCCGAGCGAGTCGAGCGGGTTCATGGCGTCAATGTGGAACGTGCCGCCTGCCGCCGCAATCGCCTCTCCATGGAAAAAGGCCCGGCCGCTTGCGCGACCGGGCCTCTTCCACAGCTCCCGAGAAAGGGTTCAGGCGCTGTAATACATGTCGAATTCGACCGGCGAAGGCGCCATTTCCCAGCGATACACTTCGGGCCACTTCAGTTCGATATAGGCATCGATCTGATCCTTGGTGAAGACGTCGCCCTTCAGCAGGAACTCATAGTCGGCTTCGAGGCTGTTCAGGGCTTCACGCAGCGAACCGCAGACGGTCGGCACCTGGCTCAGCTCTTCGGGCGGCAGGTCGTAGAGATTCTTGTCCATCGCGGCGCCCGGATGGATCTTGTTCTCGATGCCGTCGAGGCCCGCCATCAGCAGCGCGGCGTAGCAGAGATAGGGGTTGGCCATCGCGTCCGGGAAGCGGAACTCCACGCGCTTCGCCTTGGCGCCCGCGCCGTAGGGAATACGGCAGGAAGCCGAGCGGTTGCGCGCCGAATAGGCCAGCAGAACGGGGGCTTCGAAGCCCGGCACCAGGCGCTTGTAGCTGTTGGTGGTCGGGTTGGTGAAGGCGTTCAGGGCCTTGGCGTGCTTGATGACGCCGCCGATGAAGTAGAGGCAGGTGTCCGACAGACCGGCATAGCCATCACCGGCGAAGAGCGGCTTGCCGCCTTCCCAGATCGACATGTGGGTGTGCATGCCCGAACCATTGTCCTGCGCGATCGGCTTCGGCATGAAGGTCGCGGTCTTGCCATAGGCCTGGGCAACCATCTGCACGACATATTTGTAGATCTGCATACGGTCGGCGGTCTGGACCAGCGTGCCGAAGGTCAGGCCCAGTTCGTGCTGGGCAGCGGCGACTTCATGGTGATGCTTGTCGCAGGGCAGGCCCATTTCGAGCATGGTCGAAACCATTTCGGCGCGGATGTCGGTGCAGGGATCGACCGGAGCGACGGGGAAATAGCCGCCCTTGGCGCGCGGGCGGTGGCCCAGGTTGCCGCCTTCATATTCCTTGCCGGTGTTGGTCGGCAGTTCGATGTCGTCGATCTTGAAGTAGCTCTGCGAATAGTCATTCTCGAAGCGCACATCGTCGAACATGAAGAATTCGGCTTCCGGACCGACGTAGATGGTGTCGCCAAAACCGGCCGACTTGACGAAGGCCTCGGCGCGCTTCGCGCAGGAGCGCGGGTCGCGGCTGTAAAGTTCGCCGGTGTCGGGTTCGACAATGTCGCAGAAGATGATCAGCATCGGGGTGGCGCTGAACGGATCGACGTAAACGGCGTCGAGGTCGGGCTTGAGGATCATGTCCGATTCGTTGATCGCCTTCCAGCCTTCGATCGACGAACCGTCGAACATCAGGCCCTGGGTCAGCTCATCTTCGCCAAGCACGCTGGAAACCATGGTCAGGTGCTGCCACTTGCCCTTGGGATCGGTGAAGCGGACATCGACCCACTCGATCTCCTTTTCCTCGATCATCTTCAGGATGTCTTTTGGCGTGTTGGCCATGTGCTATTGCCCTTCTTTCAGAAATACCCCCCCGAAGGGGTTGTGGATGCCAAAATGCCTGCCGATCGACGGACGACAGGAGAAAACGGATCAGATGGCGTCGCTGTCGCGCTCTCCGGTCCGGATGCGTACCGCGCCCTCGACGTTCGAAATGAAGATCTTGCCATCGCCGATGCGGCCGGTCTGTGCCGCGGCGCAGATGGCTTCGACCACGCGGTCGGCGAGGCTGTCGTCCACGACGACCTCCAGCTTCACCTTGGGCAGGAAGTCGACGACATATTCGGCGCCGCGATACAGCTCGGTATGACCTTTCTGCCGACCGAAACCCTTGGCTTCGGTGACGGTGATGCCAGAAACGCCGACTTCGTGCAGCGCTTCCTTCACCTCATCCAGCTTGAACGGTTTGATGATCGCTTCGATCTTCTTCATCACTCTAGTCCCAACCCATGACGCACGCTGCCAAGCGGGCGATCGCCCGCGTAGTTCATCCTCAAGCGACGATCTCCATGCCCCCCGAAAGGCACGCGTCGTCTCTCTTGGCAATCAATTACCGTGCCAAATGGCGAATCGCTAGGACTGCTTTCGGCGATGCAGCAATCTTTGTCCATATTGCCCGGAATCCGGGCAATTTCATGTCCAATTGCCTGTTTTTTGGGCAGCGTTTTGAGGCTCAGGCGCCATAGGGTGGGCAGTCGAGGCCTGCCGGGCTTTTGGTGAAGATCTCACAGCCGGTTTCGGTGATTCCGATGCTATGTTCGAACTGGGCGGAAAGCGTGCGGTCGCGCGTCACCGCCGTCCAGCCATCGTCCAGCATCTTCACGCCGGGCTTGCCGATGTTGATCATCGGTTCGATGGTGAAGAACATGCCGGGCTTCAGCTCGGGGCCAGTCCCGGGGCGGCCGATATGGACGACCTCAGGGCTGTCGTGGAAGACGCGGCCCAGGCCATGACCGCAGAAATCGCGGACGACGCCATAGCGGTGCTTTTCCGCGTGGCGCTGTACGGCATGGCCGATGTCGCCCAGATGATTGCCGGGCTTCGCCTGCTCGATGCCCAGCATCAGGCATTCATAGGTGACTTCAACCAGCCGGCGCGCCTTGATCGAGGCTTCGCCGGCGATGTACATGCGGCTGGTGTCGCCGTGCCAGCCATCGACCTGCGGCGTCACGTCGATGTTGAGGATGTCACCATCCCTGAGTCTATAATCGCCCGGAATGCCGTGGCAGATGACATTGTTGAGGCTGATGCAGCAGCTGTGGGTATAGCCCCGATAGCCCAGCGTGGCGGGCACGCCGCCGCCCTCGAGCGTCATGCGGCGGACGATGTCGTCCAGTTCGCCGGTGGTCACGCCGGGCACCACATGGGGCGCCAGCGCATCGAGGATTTCGGCGGCGAGGCGCCCGGCCTTGCGCATCCCGGCGAAACCGGTTTCGTCATACAGCTTGATCGCGGTCGAGCGGGAGATCGGCGCATCCGCCGTCATCGTCATATATTCGGTCATGATGCGATTATAGGCGCTTGGCGGGCATAATGCGAGAGGGACGCTAGGCATGGGCGGCGCCACGGGCTATGGACCCTGCATGGCCGATCCGACCCGCACATGGACCGCAGCGCTGATCGTGATCGGCGACGAGATTCTCTCAGGCCGCACACAGGACAAGAATGTGTCGCAGATCGCGACCTGGCTGAATGTCCAGGGCATCCGGCTGCGCGAGGTGCGGGTCGTGGCCGATGACGAGGGGGCGATCGTCGAAGCGGTGAACGCGTTACGGGCACGGAACGACTATCTCTTCACCACCGGCGGCATCGGGCCGACTCATGACGACATCACCGTCGATGCGATCGCGGCGGCGCTGGGCGTGGAGGTGGAAGTCCATGAGGGCGCAAGGTCGGTCCTGTCGGCCTATTATGCGACGCGTGGCGGGCTGACCGAAGCGCGGTTGCGCATGGCGCGGGTGCCCGCGGGAGCCAGCCTGATCGAGAATCGAATGTCAGGGGCGCCGGGCATCCGCTACGGCAATATCTTCATCATGGCGGGCGTGCCCCATATCACTGCGGGGATGCTGGAGAGCCTGACCGGCACGCTGGAGGGCGGATTGCCCCTGCTGTCGGCGACGATCGGCTGCTGGGTTGCGGAAAGCGAGATCGCAGATCTGCTCGCCGCCACCGAGCGCGCGCATGAAGGCTGCCAGATCGGTAGCTACCCCTTTTTCCGAGAAGGGCGCACCGGAGCGAATTTCGTGGTGCGTTCGACCAGCCAGGTCACGCTCGACGCCTGCGTCGCGGCGCTTTCCGCAGCGCTGGAACAGGGCGGATGGACAGTCTATCCGGGCGGGATCTGAGGTCTGTCAGCGCGTTCGCGGCGTTGCGAGCGCTGACAGCACGCCACGCAGGGTACGCACCTCCAGATGGTTCCAGCCCGGCTTGGTCAGCAGGTTGCGCAACGTCCTTTTGGTCGCGGGCGCGCGGTCGGGCGGGAAGAAATAGCCGGCATTGTCCAGCAGCGTCTCGAACTGGACGATCATGCCCTCCAGTTCCACCTGCGGTGCCGGTTCGAGCAGGTCGGTGACGGTGGGCTGTTCCAACTGGGCCTGTTTCGACCATTCATAGGCGCACAGGATTACCGCCTGGGCGAGGTTGAGCGAACCGAACTCCGGATTGATCGGCACGGTCAGGATCTTGCGCGCGAGCGCGACATCGTCGGTTTCCAGGCCCGATCGTTCGGGTCCGAAGACGAAGGCGCTGCGGCCTTGCGCCGCATGAATCTCACGCGCGGCCTCTTCGGGTGTGACCACTGGCTTGGTGACGCCGCGCTTGCGCACGGTGGTGGCATAGACATGGGCGCAGTCCGCTACGGCGTCGGCCAGCGTCGCATGGACCTGGGCGCCGTCCAGCACCACATCGGCCCCCGCAGCGGCCGGGCCGGCGTCGGGATTGGGCCAGCCGTCGCGGGGGGAAACGAGCCGCATCTCGGTCAAACCGAAATTCAGCATCGCGCGCGCGGCCTTGCCGATATTCTCGCCCAGTTGCGGGCGGACTAGGACGATCACGGGGGGCTTGTTCATAGCGTTCACTCCCGCCCGACTTCCTTCACGGTTCCTGCAAATTCCTCGAAATCCCGCGCGTCGGTGAAGTCCTTGTAGACGCTGGCGAAGCGGATATAGGCTACGCTGTCGAGGCGCTTCAGCCCCTCCATCACCATTTCGCCGATGGCGCGGGCGGGGACCTCGCCATCGCCGCTGGTTTCCAGCTGGCGCTGGATGCCGGAGATCAGCTTTTCGATGCGGCTGGGATCAATCGGCCGCTTGCGGCAGGCGATGCCGATCGATCGGGCCAGCTTGTCGCGGTCGAAGGCTTCCTTGCGCCCCTCGCTCTTCACGACCCAGATGTCACGCAACTGGATACGCTCGAATGTGGTGAAGCGCGCCCCGCAGGCTTCGCACTGGCGGCGACGGCGGATGGCGGCACCATCCTCCGTCGGCCGGCTGTCCTTCACCTGACTGTCTTCATGGGCGCAGAAGGGGCAGCGCAAGCGGGCTTACCCTTCGTAGATGGGGAAGCGGGCGCAAAGCGCAGTGACGCGTTCGCGGACATTGGCTTCCACGGCGGCATCGCCATGTTCGCCCTTATCGCGCAAACCTTCCAGCACGTCGGCGATCATGTCGCCGATCGCCTCGAACTCCGCCACGCCGAAGCCGCGGGTGGTGCCGGCGGGCGATCCGACGCGGATGCCGCTGGTCTTGGTCGGGGGCAGCGGGTCGCCCGGCACGCCATTCTTGTTGCAGGTGATGAAGCTACGCTCCAGCGCCTCGTCGGCATCCTTGCCCGAAATGCCGTAGGGGCGCAGGTCGATCAGCGCCAGATGGGTGTCGGTGCCGCCCGAGATCACGGCCAGGCCGCGCTGCTCCAGCTTGCTGGCAAGCGCCTTGGCATTGTTGACGATCGCCTGTGCGTAGGTCTTGAACTCGGGCTGGAGCGCCTCGCCGAAGGCCACCGCCTTGGCGGCGATGACGTGCATCAGCGGGCCGCCCTGAAGGCCGGGGAAGATGGCCGAGTTGATCTTCTTCGCGATCGCCTCGTCATCCGTCATGATCATGCCGCCGCGCGGGCCGCGCAGGGTCTTGTGCGTGGTGGTGGTGACGACATGGGCGTGGCCGAAGGGCGAGGGGTGGGCACCGCCCGCCACCAGGCCCGCGAAATGCGCCATGTCGACCATCAACAGCGCGCCGACCTTGTCCGCGATCGCGCGGAAGCGGGCGAAGTCGATCTGGCGCGGGTAGGCGCTGCCGCCCGCAATGATGAGCTTGGGGCTACATTCGATCGCCTGCGCCTCGACCGCGTCATAGTCGATCAGGTGGGTGTCTTCGCGCACGCCATATTGCACGGCGTTGAACCATTTGCCGGACATGCTGGGCTTCGACCCATGGGTCAGGTGGCCGCCGGCATCCAGCGACAGGCCCATGATCGTCTCGCCGGGCTTGACCAGCGCCAGCATCACGCCGCCATTGGCCTGTGCGCCCGAGTGCGGCTGGACGTTGACGAAGTTGCAGCCGAACAGCTGCTTGGCGCGGTCGATGGCGAGCTGTTCGACGACGTCGGACGGAGCGCAGCCCTGATAATAGCGCTTGCCCGGATAGCCCTCGGCATATTTGTTGGTGAAGACGCTACCCTGCGCTTCCAGCACCGCCTTGGACACGATGTTTTCCGACGCGATCAGTTCGATCTGGTTCTGCTCGCGCTTCAGTTCCTGCTGGACGCCGCCGAACACGGCGGGATCCGCATCGGCCAGGCCGCGCGTGAAATAGCCTTCCGAACGGATGTCCGACAAAGCAGGCTGGGTCAGGGTGTCGGTGCTCATCTCAAGTCCTTTCAGAGCGCGGGCTGGGATAGTTTCTCGACACGGCCGGCATGGCGACCGCCGCCGAACTCGGTGTTGATAAAGGCGGAGACGCACGCCTTGGCCATGTCCTCACCTGTCAGACGAGCGCCGAGCGCCAAGACATTGGCGTCGTTATGCTCGCGCGACAGCGCAGCCGACAGCGGTTCGCTTACCAGTGCACAGCGGCACGCCGGATTGCGGTTGACCGCGATCGAGATGCCGATGCCCGACCCGCAGAGCGCGATGCCGCGCTCGGCCGCGCCCGATGCGACGGCCGCCGCGAGCTTGTAACCAAAATCGGGGTAATCGACTCGGTCGGCGTTGGCCGGTCCCAGGTCGTCGACTTCATGCCCTTCCTCGCGCAGCCATTGGGCGAGTTCCGCCTTCAGGTCGACGGCGGCATGATCGGATGCGATGGCGATTTTCATGTGAGAAGCGTCCCTTCACCGGCAAGGGTGATTCGTTTCTGCGCGCCTCATAGGGGCAAGGAACGCCAATTGCCACAGTCCAGCTTGGTCCCTATGGCATCCTGCATGGCTGGCACGATCTTATCCATCCTCATGCTCGCGGGCGCGCTGCTGACCGGCGGCGGCATTTACACGCTCCTGAAGAGGCGCGACCGGAAGCGCGGGGTGCTGATGATCCTTGCGGGGCTGGTGATGTTCGCCAATGTCGCCATTACCGCGATACCGGGGCCGGATCTGCCGGTGCTGGAACAGCGATAGGCCTCAGTGCCAGCGACGCGAGCAAGTCCGTCTGGGTGATAAGGCCCTGCAACCGATGGTCGGCATCGACCACGATGGCCGCGCGGCGGGTGCCGCTGCTCAGCGGGCCGATCAGGCGGGCTACCGGCGTGTCGGCATGGACCAGCAAGGGGCGGCGGGCGATGTCGCCGGCTTGCGCGCCCTCCTGGCCCAGATCGAGAGCGCCGATGATGCCCTGGACGCGCCCGGCATCGTCCAGCACGGGCAGCGAGAGAAGGCCGCGCTCCTGCATAAGGATGCGGACCTGTCCGATCGGCTCCTGCGCGGCGACATGGATCACGTCGCGCGACATGATTTCGGCGCAGGGCACCGTGCCGTGCAGCCGCTCGGCGGCGCGCAATTCGGCGTCGGCGAAAAGCTGGCGCAGGTCGGCCTCATCCACGTCCAGCGTGTCGCCGTAGTCCTGCATCGCATCGGCGAGATCCTGTCCCGACGGCCCAGCGCGCAGCATCGGTGCCGGGTCACTCGTGCCATGGGGCGCGGGCGTCCTGGGCGCGACATGGGGATAATTATGACCGGCCAGCCGGTGGAAGAGGATGGCGACGGTCAGCAGCAATAGTGTGTTCACGCCGACGGGCACCAGCGCGAACATATAGCTGCCCGCTGCGCCCTTCGCACCCAAGACGGCCGACAGGGCCACCGCGCCGCCGGGCGGGTGGAGGCAGCGCAGCAGCGACATGATTGCGATCGCCGCGCCAACCGCCAGCGCGGCGGCCAGCGTGGGGTCGGCGATGGCCTTGGCCACGGCGATGCCGACCAGGGCGGAAATGACATTGCCGCCAAGCACTGGCCACGGCTGGGCGAGGGGGCTGGCGGGCACGGCGAACAGCAACACGGCGGACGCGCCCATCGGCGCGACCAGCAGCGGGTGGGCAAGGCCATTGCCCAGCATCAGCCCGCAAAGCAGGCCGGTGATGGCGATGCCGCCGATCGCGCCGCTCGCGGCCTTCAGCCGATCGAGAAGGCCTGGGCCGGGCGGAGCAGGGACGAAGGCGCTGTAATAGCGGCTCCAGATCAGGCGGACGTCTTTTTCGGGGGCGTCGGACATGGGTGCTGCGCTAACTGCGCGAACCCGCCCGGCCAAGCGCGAAAATCCTCGTCCCGTTCAAGCCGACCTATCGCCCGGTCATCGCCCGCGCATTGGCCAGGAAAGTGCGACCGATGCGGATTTCGCCGCCGTCGGCCAGCGCGGCGAACCACACACCGCTGCCATCGTGGCGCAACCGGGCGATATGATCGCGGCGGACGATGTGCGAGCGATGCAGCCGGACGAACTGCTGCGGATCGAGCCGCTCCTCCAGCGAACTGATCGTCTGGTGCAGCAGATAGCTGTGCTGGCCGACATGCAGGCGCATATAGTCGCGCTCCGCCTCGATCCGGTCGATCTGGTCGGTGGCGATGCGGATCAGTTCCGAACGGTGCGGCACCCAGAATTCCTCGGCCCATTCGGGCTGCGGTTCGCTGGAGACGGCGGCGGTGTCGGGCAACTGGTTGCGCAACGCGACCTCCACCCGGTCGATCGCGCGGGTCAGCCGGTCGTGCGCGACGGGCTTGAGCATATAGTCGACCGCTGCCAGGTCGAATGCTTCGACCGCGAAGCCTTCGAAGGCGGTGACGAAGATCACAGCCGGGCGGATACCGAGCCGCCCCACGGCGCGCGCTACGCCGATGCCGTCGAGCAGCGGCATGGCGATGTCGAGCATGACCAGATCGGGCTTCAGTCCCTCGATCAGGCGCAACGCCGCCTCGCCATCGGTGGCGGTGCCGACCAGCGCGATGCGTGGTTCGCGGGCGCAGAGCATCTGGAGGCGCTCGATCGCGAGCGGCTCGTCATCGACGATCATGGTGCGGATGGACATGGGCGGTCAGCAACCCCGGCGGATGATGGGTAGGGTAAGGAGGACGGAAAAGCCGCCCGCCTCGCGCGGACCATAAACGATGCGGCCCCGATCGCCAAAGCGCGCAGTGAGCCGGTCCCGCACATTGGCGAGGCCGATGCCGCTGCCGCGATCCGCCGCGCTTGGCGGGTTGGGTCCGTTGTCGGTGACGTTGATGTGCATCAGGTCGCCGTCCTCGCGCGCGGTGATGCGGATCTCCACCGGACTGGACGTGCGGGAGACGCCATATTTGATCGCATTTTCCACCACCGGCTGAAGGATAAGGCCGGGGACGCAGGCGCTCAGCAAGGATGGCGGGATGTCGATGACGGTGGTGAGCCGTTCGGGAAAGCGCACCGCCTCGATATCCAGATAGAGTTTCTGGAGATGCACTTCCTCTTCCAGCGGGACATCGTCCAGCGGATCGCCGGTCAGGCTGGTGCGGTAGAAGTTGGATAGCGACATGATCATCTGCTCGGCCTCGTCCGGGCGGTTGCGCATGACGAGCGTCGACAGCGAATTGAGCGTGTTGAACAGGAAATGCGGGTTCACCTGATAGCGCAGCGATCGTAGCTCGGCCTGCTGCGCCGCCTGCTCCAGCCGGGCGGCGCGACGCTCGGTGCTCCGCGCTTGGGCGGCGTAGGACAGCGCGAGATAGAGGCCGGCCCAGGCCGAAAGAAAGAAGAAGCGGCTGATCGCATCCTCGACGATGCTGATAAGCGCGTAATTTTCCTCCGCCGCCTTTTTCTGCATGTCCGCGTCGGAAAAGAGGGTGACGGGATCATAGACATTGAACATGAAATAGTTGGCGCTCGCCATGGCGAGCGCGAAGGGGACGGCGAGCGAGAAGGCGGCGATCACCCGCACGCCGAGCGGTCGCTGGTCGAAGCGGCGCAGGACCAGGTAGAGAATCCAGGTGACGATGATGCCGATGATCGCCACGACCATGCGCCGCGCCGCCAGTTCCATCTGGGCGTCGAACCCGATGACGACGGCGCGCAGGCTGACGATGAGCGTGTAGAACAGCCAGAAACCCAGGATGGAATAGAGCGCGATCGCGGGGGAGACGCCGCGTTCACCATCTTCGGAAGTCACTATCATGATTCCTGTCTAACCGCCTGCGCGGCGCTTGTCGCCCCGTCTGCCGGTAGCTGGTCGAACCGCTCCGCATGTTGGTCGAACGGCCAGGGCGGAACCGGCCTGACGTCCGTCCGTTGATCGGGTGCGCCATTTCCATGGCGTGGCAGGAGAGACCGATGAACGACAAGACCGACATCCGCCCGCACAGCCGTGAGGAAGCCGGCGACGAACGGGAGACCGACCGGCAGGACCATGCCGTCAGCCGGGAGGAGAAGCTGGAAGAAGGTCTCAAGGATTCGATGGACGCATCCGACCCGCCATCGACGACCAAGCCGGGCGATCATGGCGATCCGGTGCCCTCGTCGGGCTACACGCCACGGGATTGATGGCTCCAGCGTGCAAATCATGCTAATTTGCCAAGGCGGAAGAGCGAAATGGCCGCCGCACGAGAGAGGAGCGACACATCCATGCCCACATCCTGCACCCCCGCCGTCGAACGCATCGCTCGCGTGCTTGCCGGGCGCCAGTTAAGCCTGAACGGCGAGGGCAGCGATCCCCATGCGGCCGGGGCCGTCGATGCGGCCTGGCGCAACCATGTGGACGACGCGTATGCCATCCTTCACACCTTGCGCGAACCTGATGCCCAGATGGCGCAGGCCGGTGATGTCGCCGTATGGCGCAGCATGATCGGTGCTGTGCTCGACCGGCGAACCGGGGCGTAAGGGTTTCTCTAACCATTTCAGGGCATCGGGATGCGGACCGGAGGTCCTCCCCATGCCTAATGCCTATTACAGCATCCACTTCGATCACGACTTCGGCCTGATGGATGTCGCCTGGCATCGCTATTTTTCGGCAAAGGATGTCGGTCCCTATGCCGAGGCCTGCAAGGCTCGATTCGGGGCCGAAGGTTTCCAGCCCGGCTATTTGCTGCGCATGGACATGAGCGACAGCGCGGTCCAGCCGCAAGACGCACTGGCCATGTTCCGCACGCATTTTGATGGATTTCCGCGCGCTCGCCGGATCGCCGTTGTCACGTCGAGCGCTATCGCCCGGTTGCAGGTCCGGCGCGAGATGACGCAGTCCTATCTCCGGATTTTCGACAGCACTGACGCCGCGTTGGCATGGCTGACGGAAGACAGGTGCGTCCCGGCCTGATTTCTGTCATCATCCTGTCGCACAAAGGATGATTTTCATGTTGCGCTGCACAAAGAAATCTGGTCCGTTGTGAACGACGGTGGAACAGGCGCTTAAGCCTTCAGTAACCATGATGAGCGCATGTTCTGTCGCACGACTTGAAGTCGGAGGGCAAGGATATGGGCACGAGTGCAAGACCGGCGGATGGGGCTGTCACCCTGGCGGAGTTGCGTGAATTCGCAAGCTTCCCGTCCGCTACCCAACGCTATATCCGCAGATCGCTGGACATCGGGCTGCATCGCCGCGACGCGATGAAGCTGTGGTCGCGCGACATGGTGGAGGAGGCCTCGATTCGGGCGCAGGCGCGGATTTACGGCCGGCTCGACGAGATCAAGGCGCGGGTGCCCGACGACAGCGGCCTGGAGCAGGTGGAGCCGTTCATGGCGCCGCTCGTGACCATTTCCGCCTTCGACCTGGGGCAGGACCGTCTTGGCAGTTTCTCCGCCTATCGCTTCCTCTATGAACGCTTGCTGGGCGCCGGTGCGCGGCCTTGGTTGCCGGGCGCCTTCTGCGCGGCGGCGAGCCTGCCGCATCTCCATCCCGACAAGCGTCGCGCGCTGCTCCAATCGATCAGCGAGGCAGCGGCGACGGCGGTCGGCTGGTCCAACCGCGAGCCGACCTTCTATCCTGAATGGGTCGAGAAGGTCGACATGAGCAAGGCGAACTGAACCGCAAGCCCATTCTCCGCGGGGGAGGATGGCCGGCAAAAAGGGGCGCGATGGCATCAGGCCGATCGCGCCCCTTTGCATGGGTGGGGCGGGCATGAAAAACGGGGCTGCCCGGTCGGGCGGCCCCTTCATGACCCGCTCGAACTCACATTTCAGCGGATGGGCGAGTCGGGCGACAGGCGCATGTCGAGATAATTGTCGACCGACTTCATCAGTTGATCGAGTTCATGCTCGAAGAAATGGTTTGCGCCCCGGATTTCGTCATGATGGATGGTGATGCCCTTCTGGGTGCGCAGCTTGTCGACCAGCTTCTGGACCGCGCTTGCCGTCACCACCTCGTCCGCCGTGCCCTGCACGATGATGCCCGACGAGGGGCAGGGGGCGAGGAAGGAGAAGTCATACATGTTGGCAGGCGGCGCGACCGAGATGAAGCCCCGGATTTCCGGGCGACGCATCAGCAACTGCATTCCGATCCATGCGCCAAAGGAGAAGCCGGCGATCCAGGTGGTCTGCGCTTCGGGATGGAAGCTCTGCACCCAATCGAGCGCGGCGGCGGCATCGCTGAGTTCGCCGATGCCATTGTCGAACGTGCCCTGGCTGCGACCTACGCCCCGGAAGTTGAAGCGCAGCACGGCAAAGCCCCGCTTCACGAAGGTCTTGTAGAGCGCCTGGGTGATGCGGTCGTTCATCGTGCCGCCGCCCTGCGGATGCGGGTGCAGGATCATGGCGACCGGCGCACGCGGGCGGGGCGGGGGGCTGAAACGGCCTTCGAGGCGGCCTTCGGGTCCGGGGAAAATGACGTCGGGCATGGCACCTGTTATGGTTCTGGGCCGCCCACTCCAGACGAGGAGGCAAGCGGCTAATGGGTCCGGATCGCGCGCGTCATGCGATGCCTGGGGCAAGGCGCTGGCGCCGCGCGGCAATCCGCCTATATAGAAGCCGCCGCCATTTCCGCAATCAATGAGTAATGCCCGCTTGGCCGCCGACCGTCTTTATCTGGATCATGCCGCGACCACCCCGATGCTGCCCGCTGCGCGCGCGGCGATGGCGACGGCGATGGAGGATTGGGCCAACCCGTCCAGCCCCCATGCCGACGGCCGCGCCGCGCGCGCGGCGCTGGAGGAGGCGCGCGCCCGGATCGCCGTGGCGCTGGGCTGGAGCGGGCATGTGATCTTCACGTCCGGCGCGACCGAGGCGATCGCCATCGCGCTGACGCGGGTGAGGGCGGCGCGGGTCGTCACGTCGCCGGTCGAGCATGACGCCGTACTGCGCGTGACGAAGGGCGCCGATCGGCTGCCGGTAACGTCTGATGGGTGTGTCTGCCTGACTTCCGATCGGGTATTGCGATCGGACGAACGAATCCTTCTCGCCGTCCAGCACGTCAATAACGAAACCGGCGTGATCCAGCCGCTCGACCGGATCGAGCGCGATGGGGCGATCCTGTTTGCCGATTGCGCCCAGAGCGCGGGCAAGCTGTCGCTGCCGGATGCCGACATGATCGCTGTCAGCGCCCACAAGTTCGGCGGCCCGCCCGGCATCGGCGCGCTGCTGATCCGCGACCTTGCCCTGATCGAGCCGAGCGGCGGTCAGGAGCAGGGCTATCGTCCGGGTACCGAAAATCTCCCCGCGATCCTTGCCATGGCCGCGGCGCTGGACTCGCGCGGCGACTGGCTGGCCAAGGCGGCGGAACTGCGCGCCCGGTTGGACGCGGGGATCGAGGCGGCGGGCGGCGTGATCGTCGCGCGGGACGCGCCGCGTATCCCCGCCATCGCCAGCTACCGGATGCCGGGCTTGTCCGCCCGCGCGCAACTGATCCAGTTCGATCTCAGGGGCATTTCGGTGTCGGCGGGCAGCGCCTGTTCGTCCGGATCGCTCAAGACCAGCCATGTGCTGGGCGCAATGGGCTGGGACGAGGCGGCGGCGTCCGAAGTGGTGCGCGTGAGCTTCGGCCCGCAAACGTCCGACAGCGACATGGACAGTTTCCTCGCCGTCTGGACAGCCATGGCGGAAAGAGCGGCTGGACAGTTAAAGATATGATATATCTTGATTATCAGGCTACGACGCCGCTCGCGCCGGAGGCGTTTGACGCGATGGTGCCGCTGCTGCGCGACCAGTTCGCCAATCCGCACAGCGCTCATCGCCCGGGTCGCGCCGCCGCCGCGCAGGTGGAGGTCGCGCGCGAGGAGATCGGCAAGCTGCTGCCCTCGGGGGGGCGAACCCTCTTCACCTCCGGCGCGACCGAGGCGCTCAACATCGCGATCCAGGGCGCGCCGGCGGGCGCCATCGTTACGATCGCGACCGAACATGCCGCCGTGCTCGACACGGCGGACGCCATGCGCCGGGCCGGCCGTGACGTGACCGTCCTGCCGGTCGGCCCGGACGGCATCGTCGATCCGGACGCTGCACGGGAAGCAATCGTTCCAGGTGTCGCACTCGTTGTCGCGATGCTGGTCAACAACGAGATCGGCGTGATCCAGCCGGTCGAGATGCTGGCGACCATGGCGCATGAGGCTGGCGCGTTGTTCCTGTGCGATGCGGTGCAGGGCTATGGCCGGGTTCCGATCCCGCAGGGCTGCGACATGGTCGCGATCAGTGCACACAAGATTCACGGCCCCAAAGGCGTAGGTGCGCTCTGGCTGCGCGACGGGGTGAAGCCCGCGCCGCTCATTCATGGTGGCGGGCAGGAAGGGGGGCTGCGGTCCGGCACGCTCTCCCCGGCGCTCTGCGCGGGCTTCGGGGTCGCCGCGCGGCTGATGCGAGAGCGGGCGGACATGGATCGCGTGCATGTCGAAAAGCTGGCGGCTGCGGCCCGCAGTCTGTTCGATGATTGGACGCTGAACGGTAGCATGGCGCAGCGCTACGCCGGCAATCTCAACCTGCGGCGCGAGGGCATTGATGGCGCGCGGCTGTTGTCCCATTGCCGCAATGTTGCTTTTTCGTTGGGAAGTGCTTGCGCAAGCGGGTCCGGGCGGCCTAGCCATGTGCTGCGCGCGCTGGGGCTGACGGATGGCCAGGCGCGCGGATCGGTTCGGATCGGCTTCGGCCGCTACACGACGCCGGCGGAACTGGAGAGGGCTGCAACAGTGTTGAATGAAGCGGCAGCCGCACAAGCGGCGCCGTGACAAGGGAGCGTCGCACCAATGACCAGGGTCACCTTTATCAGCGCTGACGGCGAGCGGCGGCAGGAGGTCGACGCGCCTGCCGGATCGCTGCTGCTGGACATTGCGCAGGCCGCCGGCCAGCCGCTGGAAGGAAGCTGCGAGGGACAGATGGCCTGCTCGACCTGCCATGTCATCGTCGATGCCGAGGATTTCGTCCGTCTGCCCCGCGCCAGCGAGGATGAGGAGGATATGCTCGACCTGGCCGCCGCCGCGACGCGCACCAGTCGCTTGTCCTGCCAGATAGTGCTGGACGCCGGAATGGAGCGACTGACCGTCCGCATCCCGAACGAATCCAATAATATGCAGGGCATGTGATCCGATCCATGAAGAGGCTGACCCTTCTGGCCGCCCTGGCGCTGATCGCCGTTCCCGGTCAGGCTGCCGACCGGAAGAAGGCGCCCGCCAGAGAGCCGGTTCCGACTGGGCGGCTCGATTCACTGATGCCGGTCGCGCCGCGTTATCTGGTGCCGCAATCGGCGCTGACATCCCTTCGCAATCCCGCCGAGATCGAGAAGGAAACCGGCGGACGGCTGGGGGTCGCGCTGGTCGACAGGAGCGGGGCGCTGCTGCTTGGCTTCAACCGCGACGAGCGTTTCGCCCTCTGTTCGACCTTCAAGGGGCCGCTGGCCGCTGCCGTGCTTCTGGGCGCGGAAGCCGGCAAGTTCGGGCTGGAGGGGGAGATATCCTTCGGCAAGGACGATATTCTCGATTACGCCCCGGTCGTGAAGAAGAACCGCAAGCGCGGCCGCATGAGCATGGGCGAACTGGCGCAGGCGGCGGTGGAGGTGAGCGACAACAGCGCGGCCAATCTGTTGCTGCCGATGCTGGGCGGCCCGCCGGGCCTCACCGCCTTCATGCGCGCCCATGGCGACCGCGTGACCCGGCTCGACCGCAACGAGCCCGCTCTCAACGAGAATGCCGAGGGGGACGAGCGCGACACGACGTCTCCCGCAGCGATGGCGGGGCTGATGGGGCGGCTTTTCTTCCGGGACATGAAGCCGGAGAGCGTCGACAGGCTGCGCGCCTGGTTCAACGCGAGTAGCACCGGCGACCATCGCATCAAGGCGGGCCTGCCCGAAGGGTGGATGTCGGGTAGCAAGACCGGCACATGTGGCACCGCCTATAATGACGTGGCGCTGGTCAAGTCTGCGGCGGGCGACGAATATATCCTGGCCATCTATCTGGACCGGCCCACGGTCGATGCGGGCAAGGCGGAGGCGGCCATCGCCGAAACCGCGCGCGCGGCGCTCGATTTCGTCAGCAAGGCACAGAAGAGCGGGCTGGAGTAAGCGGGCCGATCTCTCCCTGCCATGGTGGCGAGAAGGTGAACCCCTTGCCAAGCCCGCCTCACTTCGCCATATGCCGGCGCGGGAGTCGGGCGGGCGTGACCGTTGCGAACCTGGTCAGGTCCTGACGGAAGCAGCCACAGTGATTTCGTCACGGGTCGTTCCGGCTCCCACCCTCCAGTCATCATCCATCTTCGACAATGGCCGTCCGAGCGGCTAGGACAGAGGCATGTCCGATTCCCCGCAGCCCTATCGCGTCCTCGCGCGCAAATATCGACCGCGCAGCTTTCATGAGCTGATCGGCCAGGACGCGATGGTCCAGACGCTGGGCAATGCGATCAAGCGCGGGCGGCTGGCCCATGCCTTTCTGATGACGGGCGTGCGCGGGGTGGGCAAGACTTCCACCGCGCGACTGATTGCCAAGGCGCTCAATTGCATAGGGCCGGACGGGCAGGGCGGTCCGACCATCGACCCCTGCGGCCTGTGCGAACCCTGCCTGGCGATCGCCGAAGGCCGCCATATCGACGTGGTGGAGATGGACGCCGCCAGCCATACCGGCGTTGACGACGTGCGCGAGATCATCGAGGCGGTGCGCTATGCCGCCGTGTCGGCGCGCTACAAGATCTACATCATCGACGAAGTCCACATGCTCTCCAAAAACGCCTTCAACGCGTTGCTGAAGACGCTGGAGGAGCCGCCCGCCCATGTAAAATTCCTGTTCGCCACGACCGAGGTTAACAAGGTGCCGGTGACGGTGTTGTCGCGCTGCCAGCGCTTCGACCTGCGCAGAATCCCGGCCGAACTGCTGGCCGGCCATTTCGCCCATGTGGTGGAAGCGGAGAATGTGGCGGCCGAGCCCGATGCGCTGGCGCTGATCGCGCAGGCAGCGGAAGGTTCCGCCCGCGACGGCCTGTCCATATTGGACCAGGCGATTGCGCACGCCGAGATGGGGGAAGGGGCGCCGCTCGTCACCGCCGCCCAGGTGCGCGACATGCTGGGCCTGTCCGATCGCGGGTCCGTGCGCCGCCTCCTCGGCCTGCTGCTGGAAGATGATACGGGCGCTCTGCTGGGCGCTGTCCGCGACCAATATGCGCTGGGCGTCGAGCCGCTGGCCCAGATGCGCGGTCTGCTGGAGTTGGTTCATGCCGTGACCCTGGTGAAGGCCGGGCGCGACATTGGCAGCCCCGGCCAGTCGGCCGAAGAACGTGAAGCCTTGTCGGATTGGGCGTCGCAGCTCGGTTTCGCGCCGCTGCATCGGCTCTGGCAATTGCTGCTCAAGGGGCATGACGAGGTAGCGAGCGCGATCCTGCCGATCGAAAGCTGCGAAATGGCGCTGCTGCGCGTCATGCACGCGGCGACCATGCCCGATCCGAGCGAGATTGCGCGGATGCTGCGCGAGGGCGGCCCGGTGGCGGCTCCGGCCGCAGCCAATGGTGCATCCGCTGCGTCTTCGTCCGCGCCCGCGGCGCGCCTGCCAGCCACCTTTGTCGACCTGATCGAAGCCTTCTGGCAGCGGGGCAAGGGGCAACTGGCACAGGAACTTCATGATTGCGTGGGCGTCGTGCGCTATGCGCCGCCCCAGTTCGACTATCGCCCGACGTCGCAACTGCCCGCCGATTTCATGGCGCGCCTGCTGCCGGCGTTGCGCGAAGTCACCGGTACCCCTTGGCAGGTGGCGCAGAATGACGGGGCGGCCGAGCCGACCTTGCTGGAACAGGAGCAGCGCAAGGCGGCGGACGCCCGCGCCGAGATATTGGAAACCCCGGTGGTCAAGGCGGCGATGGCCGCCTTCCCCGATGCCGAGCTGGATGACAGGCTCGAACAATGGAGTGCTGAAGCATGAAGGACTTGAACGAAATCCTGGGCATGGCGAGCCGTGTTCAGGAAGAATTGCAACGGGCGCAGGACAATCTCGACAAGCTGGAGGTCGAGGGTGCGGCCGGCGGTGGCCTGGTCAAGGTGCGCGCTTCGGCCAAGGGCCGGATCATGGGCGTAACGATCGACGAGAGCCTGCTCGCACCTTCGGAAAAGCAGATGCTGGAGGATCTGGTCGCCGCCGCGTTCAACGACGCCCGGAAGAAGGCTGATGAGGTGTCCAGCGCTGAAATGGGCAAGATGACCGCGGGCCTCCCGCTGCCTCCCGGCTTCAAGCTGCCTTTTTGATCGGAAATGGCGGCTGTACGATCACTCGCGGTTCATTGTTGCTATGATATGACCAGTGCTGATTGATTGACGCGACGGGCATCCCCATAAAGGCGATGAACGCATGGATGGGCTACAGGCTGGCCCCGGAGAGTGAATGACTACGCAATATCCCCTTCTGCCGCTGCGCGACATCGTCGTCTTCCCGCAGATGATCGTCCCGCTCTTCGTGGGCCGCGACAAGAGCGTTGCGGCGCTCGAAGCAGCGATGGAAGGCAATAAGGAAATCTTCCTCGTCTCGCAGCTCGACCCTGCCGAGGATGATCCGGGCCGCGACTCGCTCTATGACACGGGCGTCGTCGCCGTCGTGCTCCAGCTGCTCAAGCTGCCCGACGGCACCGTCCGCGTGCTGGTGGAAGGCAAGCACCGCGGCCAGCTGCAACAGATGGATGCGCGCGAGACCTATCTCGTCGCCGATGTCGCGACGGTCGAGGAGATCGTAGCCGAAGGGCCGGAGGCGGCTGCGCTGATGCGCTCGGTCGCCGAGCAGTTCGAGAATTACGCGAAGCTCAACAAGAAGCTGCCGGCCGAGACGCCGGTCCAGCTGCGCGAGATTGAGGATGCCGGGCGCCTGGCAGATGCCGTCGCTGCCAACATCAACGTGAAGGTCTCCGACAAGCAGTCGCTGCTGGTCGAGGCCGATCCGGTCAAGCGGCTGGAGATGGTCTTCGCCTTCATGGAGGGCGAACTGGGCGTACTCCAGGTCGAGAAGAAGATTCGCGGCCGCGTGAAGCGGCAGATGGAGAAGACCCAGCGCGAATATTATCTGAACGAGCAGCTGAAGGCGATCCAGCGCGAACTGGGCAATGGCGAGGGTGAGGAAGGCGATGAGCTTGCTGAACTGACCGAAAAGATCGCCAAGACCAAGCTGAGCAAGGAAGCACGGGCGAAAGCGACTGCGGAGCTGAAGAAGCTCAAGGGTATGCAGCCCATGTCGGCTGAAGCAACGGTCGTGCGCAACTATCTCGATGTGCTGCTCGGTTTGCCCTGGGGCAAGAAGGGCAAGGTCAAGACCGATCTCAAGAAGGCGCAGGCGATCCTCGACGAGGATCATTTCGCGCTGGAGAAGGTCAAGGATCGGATCATCGAATATCTGGCCGTACAGGCGCGCACCAACAAGCTGAAGGGGCCGATCCTGTGCCTCGTCGGCCCTCCGGGCGTCGGCAAGACGTCATTGGGCCGCTCGATCGCCAAGGCGACCGGACGCGAGTTCGTGCGGCAGTCGCTGGGTGGCGTGCGGGACGAGGCCGAGATCCGCGGCCACCGCCGGACCTATATCGGCTCGCTGCCGGGCAAGATCGTGTCGAACCTGAAAAAGGCGGGGACGATGAACCCGCTCTTCCTGCTCGACGAGATCGACAAGCTGGGCCAGGATTTCCGGGGCGACCCCGCATCCGCGCTGCTCGAAGTGCTGGACCCCGAACAGAATAGCAAGTTCCAGGATCATTATCTGGAAATCGATGTCGATCTCTCGGACATCATGTTCGTAACGACGGCCAACTCCCTGAATTTGCCGCAGCCCTTGCTGGACCGCATGGAGATCATCCGGCTCGAAGGCTATACCGAGGACGAGAAGGTCGAGATCGCCGAGCGGCATCTTCTGCCCAAGCAGATCGACGCCCACGGCCTCAAGGACGGTGAAGTGACCGTGACCGAACCGGCGATCCGCGACCTAATCCGCTATTATACGCGGGAGGCTGGCGTTCGCACGCTGGAGCGCGAGATGGCGCGTCTCGCCCGCAAGGCGCTGCGCAAGATTCTGGAAGGCGAATATGACAAGGTCGTCATCACGCCCGAAAACCTGGCCGACTATGCCGGCGTGCGGAAGTTCCGCCATGGCGTAGGCGAGGAGGAGCACCAGATTGGCGCGGTGACGGGCCTTGCCTGGACCGAGGTCGGCGGCGAACTGCTGACTATCGAGGCGGTCACGGTGCCCGGCAAGGGCGCGATCAAGACCACCGGCAAGCTCGGCGAAGTGATGACCGAATCGGTGCAGGCCGCTTTCTCCTATGTGCGGGCGCGATCGCCCGGCTATGGCATCAAGCCCAGCCTCTTCAACCGCAAGGACATCCATATCCATCTGCCCGAAGGCGCGGTGCCCAAGGACGGTCCTTCGGCCGGCATCGGCATGGTGACGACGATCGTGTCGACCCTGACCGGCATCCCCGTCCACAAGGATGTGGCGATGACCGGCGAGGTGACCCTGCGCGGTCGCGTGCTGCCGATCGGCGGTCTCAAGGAAAAGCTGCTGGCGGCCCTGCGCGGCGGCATCAAGACAGTGCTGATCCCGCAAGAAAACGAGAAAGACCTAGCGGAAATTCCGGCCAACATCCGCGAGGGTCTGGAGATCGTTCCGGTGTCCCATGTGGATGAGGTGCTGGCCCGCGCGCTCGTCTCGAAACCGGAGGCGATCGCCTGGACCGAGGAGGATGACCTCGCCGCGCAGCCTTCGGCGCCTGCCGGCCGTGATAGCGATCCCACGCTTCGGCACTGATCTGGTATAAATGGCGGAACTCCTTGGCTTTGGGCTGATATGCGCGACACAGTGCAAAATTGGTTCAGAGCAGGGAGGTTCGTCGCTTTCCCTTTGACAGGCGCTTGAATCCGCGCCTTATTGCCGCGCCTACGCCGCGATTCCTAAACTAACCAACAGCACAAGGGGGTTCCCAAGGCATGAACAAGCAGGATCTGATCAGCGCGGTTGCTGAAAGCAGCGGCCTCAGCAAGAATGACGCGACCAAGGCGGTCGAGGGCGTGTTCGACGCCATTACCGGCGCTCTGAAGAAGGGCGACGAAGTGCGCCTGGTCGGTTTCGGTACTTTCTCGGTTTCGCAGCGCAAGGCTTCCACCGGTCGCAATCCGCGTACCGGCGAAACGATGACCATCAAGGCTTCGGCCCAGCCGAAGTTCAAGGCTGGCAAGGGTCTGAAGGACTCGGTCAACTAAGGGTTTCGCGTCTGCCTCGCGCAGACGCTCGCTCTGACCAAATTACCGGCGTCGCGGTCGGAAGTTTTCAGGAGAGTGACGCGGCCTTGAGGGGATCACCCGACGGGCGCGGAGTGCCGAAAGGAAGGGGTGAAGGCGTCAGCGCGCCTTCGCCCCTTTTTTCATGGCGCGCAGCCTCGACGCGCGGGCTAGGGGGCGATAGGGAAAGCGATATGCGCTTCTTGACCAGAATGGCATGGGCAGTCCCGGCTCTGGCGCTTGCGGCCTGTGCCGGGGGCGATTTCCGCCCCGTCAGCGACAGCCCCGTGCGGATCGGGCCGCCCTATACGGTGCGGGGCGTCACCTATGTGCCGACCGCCGATCCTGGCTATGACATGCTCGGCTACGCCAGCTGGTATGGTTCGGAATCGGGCAATCGCACCGCCAATGGCGAAAGGTTCCGGGCCAGGTGGATCACCGCCGCGCATGTCAGCCTGCCTTTGCCGAGCTATGTCGAGGTGACGTCGCTGGAAACCGGGCGGACCATCCTGGTCCGGATCAATGATCGCGGCCCTTTTGCCGGGCGCGGACGGATCATCGACCTGTCGCGCGGGGCGGCGGAGCAACTGGGGATACGCGCGCTGGGCCATGCGGCGGTGCGGGTGCGGGTGGTCGATCCGGCGGAAAAGGATCGCGCCCGCTTGCGCAAGGGCAAGCCGGCGCGGGAGCGCCCCGGCCTTCCGGCGGGTGCGCTTGCCAATCTGCGCGCGCAGCTTCGGGATGCGGGGCGCTGACAGAAATTGCACGTCGGTGATTTTGTTCGCTTGACGGGTGGGGATGGGCCGCATATGTGGCCCTTCTCGCGGGGCCGATGGCCCCCATGGCGATCGTAGCTCAGTTGGTTAGAGCGCTGGTTTGTGGTACCAGAGGTCGCGGGTTCGGATCCCGTCGATCGCCCCATTTTCTCCCTTGTATCGAGAAGATGACGCGCATGTGAGCGAAGGCTTGCAGGCGCGTTTCCCGTTCGTCGCGCCAACGAAAAAGGGCGCCCCTTGCGGGACGCCCTCCGTCATTGCGCCATGGCGCAAGCGATCAGAAGCCGGCTTTGATCATGCCGCCGATGACACGCGGCTCGTTGATCATGCCGGTCAGATTGTTGAAATCGATCGCGCTGACCGCCCGGATCTGGTTGGTGATGTTGCGGGCGAAGGCCGCGACCTCATAGCCATGGTCAGACTTGTAGCCGATCTTGAGGCCGCCCTCGATCAGGGAGCGTCCCCGGAACTCGGCCGCCGAATAGAGGAAATAGTTCACGCTGCTGCGATAGGCCCAGTCAGTATAGGCGAACACTTCGCCCGTGCCCACGGGGATGCCGTAGCGCAGCGTTGCATTGGCGATATAGCGCGGCGCCTGGGGCAGGTCGTTGCCGTCCAGATAGCTGTAGGTCGTGCCGCCGTCGACGAAGGTGCGGCCCGTCGGCGTGCACATGCCCGACCCGCAGATCGCCACGAAAGCGGCATCGTCGCGAATTTCGGTGAAGTTGTAGCTGCCGCCCACGGTCAACGTCAGATTGGGGATCGGCTGAGCCTCGACATTCGCCTCGACGCCGTAGCCCACCGCCTTGTTGACGTTGATGAGGCGCGCCGAATTCCCGGCGCCGCCCACGGCCGTCAGTTGCAGGTCGTCCGTGTTCCAGTAATAGGCCGACAGGTCGAAGCGCAGGCTGTTGCCGATCGCGCCCTTGACGCCGCCCTCATAGGAGAGGGTCGTCTGCTTCCTGGCGACCGACGGCACGCTGAAGAAGGTAACGCGATCCTGGATCGCCGGACCCTGATAGCCGGTCGCGACGCGGGCATAAAGGTTGACGTCCGGACTGACCGCATAGGTGGCGCTGACGTCCCAGGACAGGTTCTTGCCGCGCGCGGTATTGCTGAGCGGCAGGTCGACGGCGATCAGTTGGCTGGCGATGCTGCTTGCGGCCAGCGCCGGGTCGAGCGTGATCGTGTCGCGCTTGTTGTCGCGAGAATAGCGCAGACCGCCGCGGAGCGTCAGCGCGGGCGTCACACGCGCCTCGCCGGACGCGAACAGGCCGATATTCTCGTTGGTGTTGTTGTGCAGGATATTGCTGACCCGCGCGCCTGCCAGATCATAGGCATATTCGCTGTACTTCAGGCGCTGATGGAAGAAATACGTGCCCGCCTGCAAACGGATGCCGTTCATGTCATCGGTTGCGAAGCGGAATTCCTGGCTGAATTCCTCCGGCCGGGTAATGCCGCCGGTGTTGGAATCGAAGGTTCCGACGCCAAGGTTGCCGAAAGTGCAGCCGGTATAGGGATAGCAGCCGCCGCCATCGATATCCCCGGTGCTCTCGACCCGCGCCTTTTCAAAGCCTGTCGTGGAGAAGAAGGTGCCGACGCCGTCCAGATGGACCTGCATACGCAGATTGCCGCCGCCCTGCTTCATCGACTGGCTGGTATAGCCGTCCAGGTTCACATGATCCTTGTCGAAGCCGTCGACGAAATGATTGCTGCCCGGCTGGAAGATATTGGCGCGGAACACCCGGGGGCTGCCGTCGAGGTCACGATAATGGCCGCTCAGCACCGCCTTGAAGTCGCCCGATTCATAAGCGATCTGGAGGCGTCCGGCGATGTCGCGATAACCTTCCAGTTCCGCGTTGGCATTGCCGCCCTGATTGTCGTTCTTCACCCAGTCGTCGCGGCGCTGGAGCAGGCCGGACAGTCGGAAGCTGAGACCATCGGCGATCGGGCCGCTGATCGCGCCCTCCGCATTGACGGTATTGTAAGTTGCCCAGGACGCGCTCGCATAGCCGGTATAATGGTCGGTCGGCGCGGCCGAGGTCAGTTTGACCACGCCCGCCGGGGTATTGCGGCCGAACAGCGTGCCCTGTGGTCCGCGCAGCACTTCGACGCTGGCCAGGTCGAACACCGGAAAGCTTTTCAGCATCGGATTTTCCAGCGCGACATCGTCATAGACGACCGATACCGGCTGGGCCGCGTTCGGATCGAAATCGGTGTTGCCCAGACCGCGGATGTAGAAGCGCGGGAAGGTGCGGCCGAACGAGCTTTCGATCTGAAGGCTGGGCGTGCGCGCCGACAGGAAGCGGATGTCGAGGCCGCTGCTGTTGAGCGCGTCCAGCTTTTCGCCGCCGATCGCGGTGACGGCGACGGGCACGTCCTTGGCATTTTCCTCGCGGCGCGAAGCGGTTACGACGATTTCGCCGAGCCCCTGTTCGGCGGCCGCCGCAGGATCGGTCTGGGCATGAGCGGCGCCGATGGGCGCCAGGGCAGCGGCAAGCGAAATCGCAAGCGCGCCGCGCGATATGGTGGTGAAGATCGGCAATGATGACATGGTGAGGCCCCTTTTAACCCTGGCCTTGCATCCCGCTCCCTGCGGAGTCCCGTGTTCGGGTTGTGCGCGCGACGCTATGCGCGCTTGCTGCGGGGGGCAAGGAAGCACGACGCTAATCTGTCGCAAATATGCAACGATCCTGACAGAAAGTGACATGTCGGCACCCGGTCCCCGGCCGGGAGGCCCGCCGTAAAAAGGCTTCGCAGCGCGCGTTCCGCCCTCTATATCCCCGCCATGGACGATGCGCGCGACAGGGGACTGACCCTCAATCCGAAATATGACCGCGACGGGCTGATCACGGCCGTCGTGACCGATGACGCCAGCGGCGACGTGTTGATGGTCGCGCATATGAATGCAAAGGCCCTGGCGCTGACGGTCGAGACGGGCCTCGCTCATTTCTGGTCGCGCAGCCGGCAGGCGTTGTGGAAGAAGGGCGAGACGTCCGGGCATATGCTCCAGGTGCGCGACCTTCGCATAGATTGCGATCAGGATGCGGTGTGGGTGAAGGCGGTGCCGGCCGGACCGACCTGCCACACCGGCGCGCGGTCCTGCTTCTTTCGCCGGGTCGGGCCGGAGGGTCTCAGCAGCGTCGATGCGGCGGACTAGCCTGGCGCTCCTCATCCTGTTGGCGGCCTGCCAGCGACCTCCGGAGCGCGGTGATGCCGGCCCGGATGGCGGGCGCGCGTCCGTCTCCGGCCTGGAGCGGGCGGCGATCGAGGCCGGCGCCATCGCCGACGCCAGCAGGATTTCGCCGGTGGGCCTGTTCCAGCGCGCCCATGAGGCCGGACGCGACTCGCTCTGCGTCATTCCCGGTCAGGACGGGCAGTTCCGCTTCGGGCTGGAAGCGGTGTTCGGCGAGGAGCCCAGTTGTCGTGGCCATGGCACCGCGCGCCGGACCGGTGACAAGCTGATCTTGAGCTTCAGGGGCGGGGACCGCTGCATCATCGTCGCCCAATATGATGGCGATCAGGTTGCCTTGCCCGGTGTGGTCGACATGGCCTGCGCGGACCTGTGCGAAGGGCGCGGCTCGCTGGAAGGCGTCAGCTTCCCGCGCGTCGCCAATGACGCCGCCAGCGCCCTGCGAGCGCGCGATCGCGGCAACACGCCGCTCTGCGATAGCTAATAGCCGATATAGCGGCCCGGGCGATGATTCACGACCAGTACGGCATTCATCGCGGCGGCTGACAGGATCGAAAGGCCGAACCGGTCGGGGCTGAGCAGCGGGAGCGATAGCAGCAGGATGACCATGTCGCAGAGCATCTGCGTGCGCCCGGCATTCCAGCCGCGAGACTTTTGCAGGATCAACGCGACCACGCCGACGCCGCCAACGCCTGCGCCATGGCGGGCGATGGCAAGAATGCCGAACCCGATGATCGATCCGCCGAACAGGGCGGCGAAGAGCGGGCTGACGCTGGCGATCTGCATCGCCCAAGGCATGGCCAGCCCCAGTGCCATGATCGCGATGTTGGTGGCCAGCGTCTTGACGCCGAAGGCTGGTCCCATGGTCCTGCCCGCTACCAGGAAGAAGGGGATGTTGATGAGGATGAACAGCGCGGCGGGCGACCAGGCAATGATATAGGACAGGAGCAGCGCGATGCCGGCGATCCCGCCCGTCACCAGGCTTGCTTCCTTCAACAGCATGATGCCCATGGCGATGAAGGCGCAGCCGATCGCGATGGCATAGCCATCCTCGGCCAGGCTGTGGGGACGGGCAGAGGGTGTCTGTGAAGGCACGACAGGAGGCATTGGCGGAGTCCGTGAAGCGGGAACGCCCCGGCCATCCTCTTGTTATTTTGTTACGTGCGCTAATAACAACATTACGAGCTTCTGGAAAGAGGCTCAGCCCCCGGTATCGACCTGCGCCGGCCCGAAGGCGTCGATCGCCTGGAACAACCGGGTCAGCGCCTCGCGCTCCTCCGCGTCGATCTCCGGCCGCCACACTTCGAACAGCAGTACGACGCGCGTTTCGCCGCTGCGGTTCCAGGCTTCATGCTCGATGCTGTCGTCGAACAGCAGCATCTTGCCCTTGCGCCACGCCCTTGTTTCGGCGCCGACCCGCAGTGCGCAATCGTCCGGCGCCAGCAACGGCAGGTGGCAGATGAGGCGGGTATTGAGCAGCCCATGATGCGGCTGGATATGGGTGCCGGGCCTGAGCAACGACCAGAGCGCCATGGGAGAACGGCCGCCGATCACCGGTATCGGCGCATGGGCTAGCGCCGCCATCACCGATGGGCAGCGTCGGGCATTTTCCTCTACCGGCGCGCCGCCCTGCCAGAAATAGAGCGCCCCCCAGCTAGGATCGTCGCGCAGCGGATTATTGGGCGCGGGACGGCCGGCGGATGTCTGGACATAGGGGGCGAACTCGGCGTCCTGCGCGCGCACCGCCTCCAGTTCCCGGACGATGGCGTCGGTCATCGCTTCCATCGGGGCGACCCAGCCGAACTCTTCCCGCTCGTAGAAGGCGCGCTGGGGCAGGCCGGGGAAATAGAACATGCTCGGTTGCTGGAGGTAGAGGTCGCGCTTGCCCAGCAGTAGATCGGTGGCGTGGGCGATCCGCGGCAGGGGCGGCAGGTCGCGGATCGCTGTGGTCAGGTGATCCTCGAACCGCCGGCTCGACTGGGCCAGGCTGGCCTGAGCCTGTCGCAGCAGGGGCTGAATCGGGGGCGGCGCGCCAGTCGCGGCGGCCTGCGCCAGGGCGGCGCGGAACCAGCTGATCGATCCCCGTTCGTCGCCACGGCGCAGCATGTTCTGGCCCATCGCGAGCAGCGCGGGGAGGTTGCGCATGTCGCCGTCGAGGATGCGCCGCAACGCGTCCGCTTCGCCGTCCAGATCGCCGCTGCGGTTGCACGCCTGTGCCAGCAGCATCGCCGGCGGGTCCGCCATCTCGCGCAAAGTCGCCAGCGCCACCGGCGCATCGCCGCGGCGCAGGGCAGCCACTGCCGCGTCGGCCAGCATCGTCTCTCTTGCCTGATCGTTCATGCCCCTGCCTTATCCGGCGCCGCGGCGGCGCGAAAGCGGCTTATTCGGCGGCAGCGGGTATCATGGCGCCGTTCCGCCGCTCCAGCGCAATGGCGAGGAGGAAGACGGCCAGCCCGCCCAGCGCCAGCGCGCTGCCGATCCAGCCGGTCGACACCAGCCCGTAGCCGGCAGCGATCGACAGGCCGCCCAACCATGGTCCGATCGCATTGGCGACATTGAAGGCGCTGTGATGGAGCGCGGCGGCGAGCGTCTGCGCGTCCCCGGCGACATCCATCAGTCGGGCCTGCAAGGGCGTGCCCAGGCCGCCGCCGATGCCGATCAGGAAGACGATCAGGCTGAGCGTCCAGATATTGCCGGCCATCAGCGGAAACAGGGCCAGCGACGCCGCGCTCCACAACAGCACGCCGATGACGGTGCGGCTCTGCGCGCGATCGGCCAGCCAGGCTGCGGCCAGATTGCCCAGCGTCATGCCGATGCCGAAGATGATGAGGATCAGCGGCACGTAGCTTTCGGGAACACGCGTCACTTCGATCATGGTCGAGGCGACATAGGTGTAGACGGCGAACATGCCGCCGAAGCCGATCGCGCCGGTCAGCAAGGTCAGCCAGACCTGCGACTTGCCCAGCGCGGTCAATTCGCGCATCGGGCTGGCCTTGGGATCGCCCGCATCGCGCGGCGCATAGAGTCCGACCAAAGTCACCGTCGCTACCGCCAGAGCGGCGACCACGAAAAAGCCCGATCGCCAGCCCAGCACCTGCCCCATCCAGTTAGCCACCGGCACGCCCAGCACGGTGGCGACGGTCAGGCCGGACATGACCTTGGCCATCGCCAGCGTCCTCTTTTCGATCGGCACCAGGCTGGCGGCAACCAGCGCCGCGACGCCAAAATAGGCGCCATGCGGAACGCCGGACAGAAAACGGAACAACAGCATCCAGGAATAGCTGGGCGACAGTGCCGAAAGCGCATTGGCGACGGCGAACATCGCCATCAGGCCGATCAGCAGTGTCCGGCGCGGCAACCGCGCGGCGAAGGCGGCAATCACCGGCGCGCCCGCAACCACTCCCAGCGCATAGGCGCTGATCGCATGACCGGCGGTCGGCACGTCGATGCCCAGGTCACGCGCGAAGAAAGGCAGCAGGCTCATCGCCGCGAATTCGGTCGTGCCGATCGCGAAGGCGCCGACCGAGAGGGCGAACAGGACAAGCGCGGGATGCGCGTTCCGGGGCTGGACACCCATGGCAAGCTCCATGCTGCAATGCAAAATATGCGGAAGTTCCGCAGATGGGCCGCATGACAACGTTGGTCAACCCTGCATTCGTATGAGATTCCTGCAAGTGCGTTCGCGCGCTATGCAACCGGAAGGGTTTCGCACTCGCGGGCGGATCGGCTATAGCGCTCCGATTATGACAGGGGACGATGGCAACCGGGCGCGCGCCGCCGCGCTGGCGGGAACCGGAGCGGTGCTGCTCTCGCTCTTTTCGATGAGTCTGGGCGCTGCTTTTGCCAAGACATTGTTCCCGCTGGTCGGCGCCCATGGTGCCGCGGGGCTGCGCATCGGACTTGCCGCGATTCTGCTCTTGCTCTTTCGCCGTCCCTGGGGTCGGCCCATTCCCCGCGAAGCGCGCTGGCCGCTGATCGCTTATGGCGCCACTCTGGGTCTGATGAACCTTCTGATCTATCAGGCTTTCGCGCGCATTCCACTGGGTATCGCCATCGCGATCGAAGTGACCGGCCCGCTGGCGATCGTCCTGTTCGGATCGCGCCGGCCTCGCGATTTTCTCTGGCTTGGCGCGGCAGTGACCGGGCTTCTGCTGTTGCTGCCCTTGCGAACAGATGCGCCGCTCGATCCGCTGGGTGTCGGCTTCGCCTGCGGCGCGGCGGTCTGCTGGGCTCTGTATATCCTGACCGGCAAGCGCGTCTCTGGGGCGCTGGGCGGCGACGCGGTCGCCTGGGGGATGCTGGTTGCCGCGATCCTCGTCATGCCGGTCGGCCTGGTCCATGCAGGCGCGGGGTTGCTTTCCCCCTGGGTGCTGATGGTCGCCCTCGCCGTCGCCCTGCTGTCGAGCGCCTTGCCCTATTCGCTGGAGATGGAGGCGATGCGCCGTTTGTCTGCGCCGGTATTCGGCCTGCTGTTGAGTTCGGCGCCGGCCGTGGGCGCGCTTGCGGGCTTCATCGTCCTGGGCGAGCGGCTGACGCCCTTGCAGTGGGCCGCTATCGTCTGCGTAATGGCTGCTTCGGCGGGCAGCGCTCTGACCGCCGGGCACAAGCCGGTGATCGAGGATGCGCCGCAATAGAGGTGCGGGCGGTTCGAGGCGGCTGGGCGACCGATCATGCTTGTATCGATAAGGATCTGATAGCCAAATCCGGCCATGAAGCCACCTGCTCCGATGCCGGTGCGTCCGGTCTGTCAGTTTGCGGCGGGTAAGATATCCATTGCTTCTCAGGGCATGAATGTCAGTCATATCGGCGCGATTTGGCGCATCTTCGATGTCGATGATTTGATGGCGACCCTCGAGGCCGCAACGACAAGGGCCACCTCAAAGACCGGCAAGCGGCGCGGCCAGCGCAGCGATGTAGGGTTCGTTATCGACGACAAGGGACGGCGCATCATCGACATTGACGATGGCAATTGCGGAAGTTCGGAACAAGCTACAGGAACGTAAGTCTGGCCGTGGTCATACCCCACATCTGCGGACATGGTTCGCGCAAAAGTGGAGGCGGGAACCATCGAGCTTGACGCGCATCATCAACCCTATTTCCAAGGCGAGACATTGGTGGCTTTCAACCGTAGAAATTGAGCGCAGGCTACACATAGCCGCACATGCCGGCCATTTTCTGGCTCACACGGGAGTAGCTAAGTAATTGGAAAATGGCGCACCCAAGAGGATTCGAACCTCTGGCCTTTGCCTTCGGAGGGCAACGCTCTATCCAGCTGAGCTATGGGTGCGTGACGCGGGTCAGAAGGGGCGGTTAGCAAAGTCCATCGGACTGCGCCAGCACCAAAATCATCTGACGATGATCTTATTTCGCAGCCTTTTCCATCGGCTGGAATTTGCCCAGCCCGCAACTGGCTCCGGGCTGCAAACCAGGGCCGGCGTTCCACAGGACCGTGATGATATCGACCGAACAGAGCTGGGACAGGCTGGTTCGGTAGGAAAAGCGCTTTTCGAAGCCCAGACTGGGGCAGCTGCTCGGCAGCGTGTTGCGATAGATTTTGCGGCTGTTCATGACGAAGTCGATCGTCCGGTCGTCGCGCACATTGGTGGACCGGATCGAGCGGATCGGGATGCAGTTGGTGGCTTCGCCCTTGGCTACATAGGGATCGGGCGCGTCCTTGGCGACGGCCGGCGCGACACTGAGGGTCAAGGCAACGCCCAAGGCCAGGCGGGCCGGGGTGCGGACAGACATGATTTCTCTCCTCATGATATGCCGACTCGACGACATGGAGCGCCAAATTCCGTATCGTCCCTAACATGGTGCGGCTGAACCGGGCGATAACGGAGGGGCTTCAGGCCGTCTTGGGAGCGGGAGTCTTGGTCTTGTAGCGGCACAGGTCCGCAACGATACAGCGCCAGCATTCGGGGCGGCGCGCCTTGCACACATAGCGGCCGTGCAGGATGAGCCAGTGATGGGCGTCGCGGCGGAACGGTCCCGGTACGCGCTTGTCCAGCTTCTGCTCGACGGTCAGCACCGTCTTGCCCGGCGCCAGACCGGTTCGGTTGCCGACGCGGAAGATATGGGTATCGACCGCGAACGCCTCCTGTCCGAAGGCGGTGTTGACCACGACATTGGCGGTCTTGCGCCCGACGCCGGGCAGGGTGGTCAGCGTGTCGCGATCCTGTGGTACCTCGCCGGCGAAATCCCGCACCAGTATCTCGGACAAGGCGATGACATTTTTCGCCTTTGCGTTGAACAGGCCGATCGTCTTGATGTGCTGCTTGAGGCCTTCTTCGCCCAGATCGACCATCTGCTGCGGCGTTTCGACTTCCCGGAACAGCGCGCGCGTCGCCTTGTTGACGCCGACATCGGTGGCTTGCGCGGACAGCACGACCGCGACGAGCAACTGATAGTCGTTGCCATATTCGAGCTCGGTGCGCGGGGCGGGGTTGGCCTCCGCCAGGCGGCTGAAAAAATCGAATATCTGGGCCTTGTTCATGCGCGTCAGAGGCCCAGCACGCCCTTCATATCGTATCTGCCCGCGTCCTGAGCCGCCAGCCATTGTGCACCCTTGATCGCGCCACGGGCAAAAATAGTCCGGTTTTCCGCGCGATGGCCGAGTTCGATCCGTTCGCCTTCGGTCGCGAAGATCAACTGATGGTCGCCTGCGACGGATCCGCCGCGCAGCGCCGCAAAGCCGATCGCGCCCTTCGCGCGCGCGCCGGTGATGCCGTCGCGACCTCGCTCGCTCTTTTCGGAAAGGTTGATACCACGGCCGCGTGCTGCGGCTTCGCCCAGCAGCAGGGCCGTGCCTGACGGCGCGTCCACCTTGTGCCGGTGGTGCATTTCGACAATCTCGATGTCCCAGTCGTCGCCAAGGCCGGCTGCCGCCTTCTCCACGAGCGCCGCCAGCAAATTGACACCCAGCGATGTATTGCCGGTCTGGAGCACCGGAATGATCCTGGCCGCCTCGTCAATCAGCGCATGGTGAACCGGCTCCAGCCCCGTCGTGCCGACCAGGATAGGCTTCCGCGCCGCGATGCAGGCGTCGAGATGGGCGGAGAGCGCGCCCGGAACAGAGAAGTCGATGAGCACGTCGCTTGCTTGGGCGAGCGCCAGGGGATCGGCGGAGATGGCGACACCCGGCGCGATTTCGCCGCTTCCGTCACGACCCGTGCCGCCCGCTATACCCATGCCGGCGTCTGCCGCGACGCTTGCGATGGCTCGGCCCATGCGGCCGGCGGCTCCGAATATCCCGATGTTGGTCATGATGCTGGCTATCCCAATATGATGGCGGGCGCGATGCCAGAGCAGCACGGCTTTGTCATCCCCGCAGGGGCGCAACCGTCAGCGTTCGGTGAGGCGCGGCATCAATTCGACGAAATTGCAGGGCCGGAAACGGCTGTCGAGCTGGGAAACGAGAATGCCGTCCCAAGCGTCCTTTACCGCGCCGGTCGAACCGGGCAGGGCGAAGATATAAGTGCCGCGCGCGACGCAGGCGGTGGCGCGGGACTGGATCGTCGACGTGCCGATGTTCTGATAGCTGAGCCAGCGGAACAGCTCGCCGAAACCGGGGATCTCCTTGTCCTGCACCTGGGCCAGCGCTTCGGGAGTCACGTCGCGGCCGGTCACGCCGGTGCCGCCGGTGGTCAGAATGACGTCGATCTGCGGATCGTCGATCCAGGCGTGCAGCTGGGCGACGATGGCGGGCTTGTCGTCTCTTTCGATATGGCGCGCGGCGAGAATATGACCCGCGCCTTCGAGCCGCTCGACCAGTGCATCACCGGAACGATCCTCGGCCAGGCCGCGCGTATCGGAAACGGTGAGGAGCGCGATCCGGACGGGAAGAAAGGTCCGGCTTTCATCGATGGGCATCAGTCGGAGCCGCCACCCATGGAGGCGCGGCCGTCGGCCTTGCTCAGGCGCACCAGCTTCACGCCCTTTGCATTGGGAAAGGTCGGCCACAAGCCCTGTGCCATGCCGGTCAGGCAGTCCGCGCTGCCCTTTGCCTGGATCTGGTACATCCAGTAATTGCGCATGACGATGTTCACATAAGCGCGGGTTTCATAATAGGGCAGCGACTCCATGAAGAGCAGCGGGTCGCCCTTGTCCTTGACCTGGCTATTCCAGCGTTCGACAGGCAGTGGCCCGGCATTATAGGCCGCCATTACCTTGGGCAGCAGGCCGCCAGTGGCGCTCATGTCGCGCAAGGCCTCCAGATAGCGCTGGCCAAATTCCATGTTGGTCGACGGTACGAACAATTGCGCCGCCGACGCCAGGCCCATGTCGCTGCCGGTACCGGGGCGAACCTGCATCAGGCCGCGAGCACCCGCACTGCTGACGACATCGGTGCGGAAGCCCGATTCCTGAAGCGTATGGGCAAAGATCAGTGAAGGATCGACGCGCCAGCCGCCATCGGGCCGCCAGTCGGGCGCGGGGAAGCGGGCGAAACGGCCCGGCTGGGTTCCGGCCGGCCCGTTATGGGCGAGATAGAGTTGGGTCGCGGGCAGGTTGAGCGCGCTGGCGAGCCGCAGCAATGCGTCATATTGCTCGCTTCCACCGATCTTCGCCTGATAACGCAGAAGTTCGTCGGCCTTGCCATTTTCACCGATCGCCGAGAGGGCGATGGCGGCGCGAGCATTGGGACTGTCCTTCAGCTTCTGCCATTCCAGCGCGCCGAAGCGGCTCGCCACGGGCGCGCCACCCAGCGGCAGCCCCAATGATTCCTTGGCGAGCAGGCCGTAGAAAGTCTCATCGGAACGCGCGGCAAGCTTCAGGTAATTCGAGACTTTGTCCGCTTCGCCGCAAACCATATAGGCCCGCGACGCCCAATAGGCGCCCGCCGAGCGCATGTCGGCATCCGTGGCCAACGCGGCGACATTGGCAAAGGCCGGCGCAGCCGCGCGGCAATCATTCTGGCGCCAGGATGCAAGTCCCGTCGTCCAATGCGCCTGGACCGTCCAGTCGCCTCCGGCTCGGGCGTCCAGCGCCCGGGCCGCCATTCGGCGGGCATTGGCGTCGTCATTTTCGATATAATAGGCCCAGGCGACGCGCTGGCGCACTTCGGTCAGGCCTTCGGGCGTCAGGCCCGCTTCGCCGGCGGCAAGCAGTCCTTCGGCACCGATCGGATCGTCATTCTTGACATAGGTCTGTATCTGCCCGGCCAGCGTCTGGGCGAGCACATCCGTCCTGGTGGCCGCGACATATTGGCGACGCGGGGCCGAGCCTAGCCAGACCATCTTCTGGATCTGCGGCAGGCTGGGCAGCATCGTCGCGCCACGTTTCTGCGCGAGGCGGGACAACTGGTCGGCCTTGGGCAGCCAGGGCGCCCTGTTGACTAGGTCCAGCAGGTCGAACAGTTCGACCCTGGGCGAATTGCGGGCCAGATAGAGTTCGGCGAGCGCGACGGAACGCATGGCATCCTGCGTGTCGAGCGTCTGGATCATCGCCCTGGCATCGGCCCATTTTTCCGCGCGCAGTGCAGCGAAGACGGCATTGTAGCGCGCCTTGTCGCCGTCGCTCAGGTCGAGCGGAGAGGCGTCTGACTTGAGGCTGGGCAGGGCCGGCAATGTTTCGGCGGTCTCGGCGGCGGCCTGGGTGACGGCAGCGGTTCCCATGGCCAGCATGGCCAGCATGGACAAGCGGGTCGCGGCACGAATCACGGACGGTCTTCCTCGATCAGGCTTTGCAGGGCGCGCCAGCATTCAGCCTTCGCCGCGGGCTGGTTGAGCAGCAGGCGCGGATGGAATGTGGCGACGGCGGGAAGGATGCCGCCATCATGATTAAAATTACGTAAACTATTCGTCGATGCCTGACCGTCTGTAGGCAATAATGCGCGTATCGTCCTGTCCCCCAGGAGCAGAAGCCGGCGAGGGCGGGCAAGATGGACATGGGTACGCATCCGCGCTGCGGCATTGGCCAGATCGGCCGCTTCCACCATGCCGCCGGGAGGGCGAGCAAAAAACAGAGAGGCGATATAGGTCCGCGAACGGTCCAGGCCGATCGCGCCGAGCATGGCGTCGAACAGTGCGCCGGCCCGGTCCACCAGCAAGGTGCCCGCATCAAGATCAGCGGGATCGGGCATGTCGGTAATGACCATCAACGGCGTGTCGGCGGCGCCGGCGGGATAGATGGGTCGCGACGGCCAGCGACGTTCGGGATGCCCCGATTCGGATTCCAGCCACAGATGAAAGGCTTGGAGGTCGCGGGCCTTGGCCTGCGGCGCGATGTCGGTCATCGGGGAAGGCTGGAACGTCGAAACGGCCGGAGGGGCAGGGCGCAGCCAATGATGCGGCACCTCCGCTACGGCGCTCTCCACGCCGGCCAACTGCCACCACGCCATATAGGCGTCGGCGGCCAGTGCCGCATTGTCCTGCACTAATCCCCGCATCGCAAACAACTAGGGCCAGAGGTTGACGATCGGGTCAAGCTGCTTCATCGCCTTCGATGGCAAAGTGTTGGAGTAATGCGGCGGTTGGAAACACAGGGTGCAGCCTGCTGATCGCCAGGAGGAGGGATGAATGAGCGAACGGGAATCGATGCCTTATGACATCGTTATTGTGGGTGGGGGACCGGCTGGGCTGTCGGCGGCGATCCGGCTGAAGCAGCTGGCCAACGAAGCCGGTCAGGAACTCGCGGTGTGTGTGTTGGAGAAGGGGTCGGAGATAGGCGCCCACATCCTGTCCGGCGCGGTGATCGATCCCAAGGCGCTGGATGAATTGCTGCCCGACTGGCGCGACATGGGCTGCTCGCTGGCAGACGTGCCCGTTACCGACAACCAGCATTGGTGGCTGACCAAGGGCGGCAAGATGTCCATGCCGCACATCGTGACGCCAGGCTGGATGCACAACAAGGGCACCTACACCGGGTCGCTGGGCAATCTGTGCCGCTGGCTGGCAGAGCAGGCCGAAGGGCTGGGCGTCGAAATCTTCCCCGGCTTTGCCGCTGCGGAAATCCTCTATAATGAGGACGGCAGCGTGAAGGGCGTGGCCACAGGCGACATGGGTATTGGTCGCGATGGCGAGCGAAAGCCGGATTATCAGCCGGGTCTCGAACTCCATGCCAAATACACGTTTTTCGCCGAAGGCGCGCGCGGCCACCTGACCAAGATATTGAAGCGCCAGTTCGCGCTCGACGCGGATTGCGAGCCGCAGGTCTATGGCATCGGCATGAAGGAATTGTGGGACGTCGATCCTGCCAAGCACCAGCCAGGTCTGGTGATCCACAGTCAGGGCTGGCCGCTGACCGACGCCTATGGCGGCGGCTTTCTCTATCACCAGGCCAACGGGCAGGTTGCGCTCGGCTTCGTCGTCGGGCTGGGCTATCGCAACCCGCATCTTTATCCGTTCGAGGAATTTCAGCGCTGGAAGCAGCATCCGGAAATCCGCCGGTTCCTGGAAGGGGGGCGTCGCGTCTCCTACGGCGCGCGCGTCATCAACGAGGGCGGCTGGCAGTCCATCCCCAAGCTCGTATTCCCCGGTGGCGCCCTGATCGGTTGTTCGGCGGGCTTCGTGAACGTGCCGCGCATCAAGGGCACGCACACGGCGATGAAGTCGGGCATGTTGGCCGCCGAGGCGGCGTTCGAGGCGATTTTGGACGAACGCTCGCGCGACGTGCTGCATGATTATGAAGATCGGGTGCGTTCCAGTTGGATCGCGACCGAACTGCAACTGGTGAAGAATGCCGAGCCGCTGCTGGCGAAGTTCGGCAACACGATCGGCACCCTTCTGGCCGGCATCGACATGTGGATGCGGACGCTCAAGATCGGACTGCCCTTCACGATGAAGCACAAGCCCGATAACGAGAAGATCTGGCGCCAGGAACAGTGCGAGAAGATCGTCTATCCCAAGCCCGATGGCATAATCAGCTTCGATCGGTTGTCGTCGGTGTTCCTGTCGAACACCAATCATGAGGAGGACCAGCCGGTCCATCTTCAGTTGAAGGACCCATCGATTCCGATCGGCTACAATCTTCCCCTTTATGACGAGCCGGCACAGCGTTACTGTCCTGCGGGCGTCTACGAAGTGGTGGGTCAGGATGAGGGCGAGCCCCGCTTCCAGATCAACGCGCAGAATTGCGTCCACTGCAAGACGTGCGACATCAAGGATCCGACCCAGAATATCAACTGGGTCGTTCCGGAAGGCGGCGGAGGACCAAATTATCCCAATATGTAAGCGCCTGATCCCGATCCTGATGCTGACGATCCCGGCTGCGGCCGGGGCGTCGGTCGATCCCGGCAGCGCGCTGCACGCCTATGCGCGCGCGCGACTGGCCGACGGGAATGGCGCGCTTGGAAGCGCCGTGGCCAATTATCGCGCCGCACTCGCTCTCGATCCCGGCAGCGCGGAGATTGCGCGGCGCTCCTACGCCCAGGCGCTGGAGAGCGGGGATCAGGCGCTGGCGATGCGTTCGGCGGTCCTGCTCGACGCGCAGGGCATGTTGCCGCGCGACGGCGCCCTGTTGCGGATCAGTGATGCGCTGGTTCGGAAGGACTGGGTGGGCGCCCGGCTCTTGCTCGACCGGATCGTGGAAGAGGGCAATTTCGCCTTTCTCGCGCCGATCGTCCGTAGCTGGATCTCGCTGGGCGAGGGACATTATGCCGCGCCCGTCATTGAGGGCAAGGAGCAGTTCGCGACGCTCGCCCAGCGTTATCTGGATGAGCATATGGCGCTCCAGGCGATCGGGCGTGATGACCTCGCGGCAGCCTTGCCAGCGATCCGCCGGGCGATCGGTCTGCGCGTCAGCGACGGGGCGATGCTGCGCCTGGGTTTTGCACGCCAATTGGCGGCGCGGGGCGCAAAGGCGGAGGCACTGGCCCTGTTGCCCGCCGATGACGCGAATTTCGCATTGGCGCGGGCCGATATCGCGCGAGGCAAAGGCAGCAAGGGGCGAAAGGCGCTGTTGACCCCGGCTCAGGGCTTTGCGCGGCTTCTTACGCGGCTGGCTGCGGATATCGCTTCGGATGATGCCGGCCTCGTGCTGGCCGTGCGTCTCGCGCGCATTGCGACATTTGCGGACCCGCACGACCCTGAAGCCCATATCGTTGCGGCCAGGCTGCTGACGGCCGCAGGCTATCCCGCCTTTGCGGCTCCCGAAGCCGCCAATGTTTCGGCCAGGGGCTGGTATGCCGGGCTGGCGCAGGCCGAACTGGTCGGTGCGATGGCGGGCACAGGGGACCGCGATGGCGCGATCACGCTCGCAAGGACGCTGGTCGCCGAGCCAGGGGCAGACCCAGAACGCCATGTCCGCCTCGGTCGCCTGCTGGCTGACGCGAGGGATTTCGCCGGGGCGGCAGCGGCGTTCAAGGCGGCGCAGGCCGGTTATCCGCAGGATTCCGTGCCGTGGACATTGCTCCTTTTCGAAGGCAGCGCGCTGGAGCAGGGCAAGCGTTGGGACGAGGCGCGGGTCGTGCTGGAACGCGCGGCCAGGATCGCTCCGCACGAGCCGGTTATCCTCAACTATCTGGGTTATGCGCAGATCGAGCGGCGGCAGAATGTCGAGCAGGCGCTCTTGCTGCTCAAGCGGGCGAGCGCGCTCAAGCCGCAGGACGCATCGATCACGGATTCGCTTGGCTGGGCGCAATTTGTGACCGGGGATGTGCGGGCGGCCGTGCCGGTGCTGGAGCGTGCGGCGGCGGGCGCGCCCGACGATCCGACGATCAACGAGCATCTGGGTGATGCGCTATGGACCGCCGGGCGACGTTATGAGGCGCGCTACGCCTGGAACGCTGCGGCCGTCTATGCCGAAGGGGATGTCGCGGCGCGGCTGGCGGCGAAAAGCGAGGAAGGATTGAAGCCCGAATATGCCGCACCCTGACGTTGAGGCGGACGCCGAAACGCTTGCCGAGACCGCCCATGCCAAAGTGAATGTCGCGCTGCATGTGCGCGCGCGGCGCGACGATGGCTATCATGCGTTGGAAAGCCTGTTCGTCTTCGCCGAGCATGGCGACCGGGTGGAGGGACAGGCCAGGGACGATGGCGCCATCGATTTTCAGGTCGACGGGCCGTTCGGCGCCGGACTGGACGCGGGGCCGGGCAATCTCGTGATACGCGCTGCACGGGCGCTGCAATCCTATCTGGGCGAGCAGCGCGGGGCGACGATCCGGCTGACCAAGATTCTGCCGGTGGCGTCGGGGATCGGTGGCGGATCGGCCGATGCGGCGGCGACGCTGCGCTTGCTGGCGCGGCTGTGGGACGTGCGGATCGAAATTGAGGAACTGTCCGGACTGGCGCTCGACCTTGGGTCGGACGTGCCCGCTTGCCTCGCGAGCGTGACGCAACTGGTGACGGGACGTGGCGAGCATGTGGCGCGGCATCACGTCGATGGGCTGGAGGGCCTGTCGATGCTGCTGGTCAATCCGGGAATCGGCGTTTCGACCACCAGCATCTTTGCCGGGTGGGATCGGGTGGACCGGGGCGCGCTGGACGCCGGCAGTCTTGATGCGTTGATAAAGGCAGGCCGCAATGATCTGGAACGGCCGGCCATTGCGGTCGCGCCAGCGATCGCGGAGGTGTTGGCAGTGCTTGGCCGTGCGCCTGGCGTGCTACTGACACGCATGTCGGGATCGGGCGCGACCTGCTTCGCGCTGTTCGACGATGAGGCGGCCAGGACGGAGGCGGCGGATGCCATCCGCTCGCAATATCCCCGATGGTGGGTGATGGAAACGAGGATCAAGGGGGCATGAGCGAAGCCTTCACCCGGATCGACGGCGGGGATCTGGACCTGCTGATCGTCGCCGATCATGCCTCAGCGCATGTGCCGGGCGACATCCACCTAGGCATCGGCCCGGCGCTGCTCGAGGCGCATATTGCCATCGACATCGGCGTGGCGGAGGTCAGCGGACTGCTGGCGGCGCAACTGGGTTGCACGGCCATATTGGGCGCTGTGTCTCGGCTGGTGATCGACCTCAATCGCGAAGAGGACGCGCCGGGCCTGCTGCCGGTCATGAGTGACGGCCATGCCATTCCCGGCAATCGCGACGCCGACCTGCCGGAGCGCATGTTGCGTTTCCATCATCCTTATCATCATCAGCTCGGGCGGATATTGGATGAGATGACGTCGCCGTTCATCCTCTCCGTCCACAGCTTCACGCCGCGGCTGGCGAGCGATCCGGAGCAGGAGCGCCCCTGGGACATCGGGATACTCTATAATCAGGACGATCGCGCGGCCCGGATCGCCATTCCGCTGCTGGAGGCGGCGGGGCTGAAGGTGGGCGACCAACTGCCCTATTCGGGACAGCTGCTCAACGCGACGATGAACCGTCATGCCGAGGCCAATGGCATTCCCTATCTGGGTATCGAGATGCGGCAGGATCTGGTGAGCGACGCTGCCGGACAGAGGCGCTTTGCAGAGATAATCGGGCCGATCGCGCTGGACTGTCGGAGCAGGCTGGCGTGACGCGGGGCGTGATCGCGGCGGCCGCATTGCTGGCGCTGACCGGGTGCAACGGGGATGCGGCCAAGACGGGGAGTAATGGCTCTGCCGCACAGGCCGAAGCGCTGCCGGTCGATGACGGCAAGGCGGATTGCATCACCGGCGATGCGGAACAATGGGCGCGGGACTGCCTGATCGAGCGAAACGGCCATATCTTGACGATCCGCCATCCCGATGGCGGCTTCCGTCGTTTCCGGTTGCTCGCTGACGGACGCGGGCTGGAAGCGGCCGATGGGGCGGAGCGGGCCAGTGTGCAGATCAGCGGACGGCGCCAGATCGAGGTGGCGACGGGCGGCGAGCGCTATCGCCTGCCCGCGCAGATTGCCGGGCAATGACCGGCTGGGCGATCCTGACGGCGGCGCAGATGCGTGCAGCGGAACAGGCCGCCTTTGACGCCGGGGTCGACGAATATAGCCTGATGGAAACGGCGGGCGCGGCGGCGGCAGAAATCATCTGGCGAGCGGGGCACAGGCGCGACGCGCTGGTTCTGTGCGGGCCGGGCAATAATGGCGGCGATGGCTTCGTCATAGCGCGGTTGTTGCGGGCACGCGGCGTGGCTGTGCGGGTCGCGGCATTGGGCGAAAGCTGGACGGTATCGAGCCAGCGGGCGCGCGCAGCCTGGGGTGGGCCGGTCGAGGATATGATGAGCGCCGCGCCGGCGACGCAACTGATCGACGCGCTTTTCGGTACGGGGCTGACGCGTGGCCTGGACGCGACGGTTGCATCCCGTCTCTGCGCGCTGGCGGAGGCAGCCGTTCTGACCCATGCCGTAGACCTGCCAAGCGGGGTGGAGACGGACAGCGGCGCGCTATTGTCGGCAGTGCCGATTTTCGGCATCTGTATAGCGCTGGGTGCATATAAGTCCGCGCATCTGCTGCATCCGGCGGCAGGGCGGATACAGCGCCTGATCCTGGCAGACATAGGCATTGCGGTGCCCGGCGTCATGCAGCGGCTTGCGCCACCGCTGCTGGAGGCGCCGGTCGCGCAGGCGCATAAATATAATCGAGGGCTGGTGGCCGTGGTCGGTGGCGGGATGGCCGGCGCGAGCCTGCTCGCCAGCATCGCCGCCGCGCATTCAGGGGCCGGAACGGTGCGGCGTTTCGCCGCGGATCGGCCGGTGGCGGGACCGCACGCGATCGTCAGCCGGCAGACTGAACGGCCCGAGGCCATTGCCGATGCGCTGGCGGATGAGCGGATCAACGTCGTGCTGGTCGGGCCTGGCCTCGGCCTGGAGGCGGACGGACGAGCGCGGCTGGATGCCGCGCTGGATGCCGGTCATCCCATGGTGCTGGACGCCGACGCGCTGACCCTGTTGGGCGAGCAAGGCGCGCGCGCCATTCCGGCTGGTGCGATCCTGACCCCGCATGAAGGCGAGTTTCAGCGCTTGTTCGGCGACCTGCCCGGCAGCAAGATCGACCGTGCGCTCGCGGCAGCGCAGGCGTCGGGGGCGATCGTCGTCTACAAGGGCGCGGACAGCGTGATCGCTGCGCCCGACGGGAGGGTGGCCGTGGCCAGCGGGGCATCGCCCTGGCTTTCGACCGCCGGAACCGGCGACGTGCTTGCGGGGCTGGCCGCCGGAAGGCTCGCCGTTACGGGTGATTCCTTTCGCGCGGCGTGCGAGGCGGTGTGGCTGCATGGCGATGCGGCGCGGCGGGCCGGGCCGGCCTTCGTCGCGGATGATTTGCTTGGAACGCTGCCAGCGGCTATCGCCGCGCGATTGTGACCGACACCGAAACAGACATCATCATCCGCGTCGCCGCCAAGGGCGACGGCGTCACCGCCGATGGCCGGCACTTCCCTCTGACCGCGCCGGGCGATCGGGTCGCTCCCGATGGAAGTGTCGTCTTCGGTGTCCATCATGCGGTGCCGCCCTGCGACCATTTCCCGGCCTGCGGCGGTTGTCAGCTCCAGCATCTGGACGAGGCGAGCTATGCCGAATTCGTCACGGCGCGGGTGACAGGCGCGCTGGACGGGCAGGGCGTGACGCCGGGCGCGGTGCTGCCGGCCCATATTTCGCCGCCGATGACGCGGCGGCGCGCATCGCTGCGCGCGGCGCGGGCGGGCAGGCGGATCACCATCGGCTTTGCGGAGGAGGGCAGCCACAAGCTGATAGACTTGCAGATGTGCGCGGTCCTCGATCCCAGGCTGTTCGGGCTGCTGCCGCCCTTGCGGGAACTGCTCGGGCTGATCGTGCCGGACAAGCGGGCGGCGCATGTCCGCATGTCGCTGACTGATCAGGGTGTCGACCTGTTGCTGGAGGGCGTGAAAGTCGCGGGGCTGGCGGCGGATGAGGCGCTGGGCGATTTTGCGCGCGAGCATGGCCTGGCCAGGTTGGCCATCGACGAAGGCGACGGGCCGCAGACACGCTGGGAGCCGGAGGCGGTGACGGTCAGCTTCGGCGGGGTGCCGGTCAGCTTTCCGCCTTTCTCCTTCCTTCAGGCCACGCCGGATGGCGAGGCGGCGCTGGTCGGCGCAGTGCGCGATGCGCTACCGGAGACGGGTGCGGTCGCCGATCTCTTCTGCGGGCTTGGTACATTCGCTCTGGCATTGGGCGAGACGCGGCCGGTCTATGCGGCCGAGGGTGCGCGGGACGTCCTGTTGTCGCTCAAGCTCGGCGCGGCGCGGGCGCGGCGGCGGCTGGTGGCCGACCATCGCGACCTGTTCCGTCGACCGCTGACGCCGGAGGAATTGAACCGCTTTGCCGCCGTCGTGCTCGATCCACCGCGCGCGGGCGCGCGCGAACAAGTGCTGCAACTGGCGCAGTCGGCTGTGCCGCTGATCGCTTATGTGTCCTGCAATCCTGCCAGTTTTGCGCGGGATGCGGCGCATCTGGTGGCGGCGGGCTACGTCCTTGAGAGCGTCAAGCCGGTTGGCCAGTTCCGCTGGACCACTCATGTCGAACTGGTCGGCATCTTCCGGCGATAAAAAATCCCTCGCCGCAAAGGAGGCGGCGAGGGATGGAAATCATTTTGCGGGGCGGGTCAGCCCAGCTTGATGACGGTTGCGCGACGGCGCGGCTGGACGGTCTCGGCATAGAGGCTGGCCATCGGCTCATCCCCCACCTCGATCGTCGATTCCGACGTGAAGCCGTTGAAACCGGTACGCATTGCCGCGCCATAGGCGCCGAGCATTCCGATTTCGATATAGTCGCCCGCCTTCACGTCCGCAGGAAGCATGAAGGGGCCGACCATATGGTCCATGTCGTCGCAGGTCGGGCCGTAGAAGGAGAAGCCTTCCAGCTCTTCTTCGCTGTCATCCTCGCGCAGCAGGGCCACGGGGAAGCGCCAGCCGATATGCGCGGCATCGAACAACGCGCCATAGGCGCCGTCGTTGATGTAGAGTTCGGTGCCGCGACGGCGCTCCACCCGCACGATGATCGAGCTATATTCGGCCGACAGCGCGCGGCCGGGTTCACACCACAGTTCCGACGAATAGCTGACCGGCAGGCTTTCGAAGCCGCGATGGATCGCCTCGAAATAATTTTCGAGCGCCACCGGCTCCATGCCCGGATAGATGGAAGGGAAGCCGCCGCCGACATCGATGATGTCGACCGTGACCGCCGCATCGACGATCGCGGCGCGCACGCGCTCGATCGCATCACTATAGGCCTGCGGCGACATGGCCTGGCTTCCGACGTGGAAACAGATGCCCAGCGCATCGGCGGCCTGGCGGGTCGCCATCAGCAGTTCGCGGGTTTCGCCCAGTTCGACGCCGAACTTCGACGCGAGGCTGAGTTCCGAATGTTCGGATGACACGCGCAGGCGGACGCACAGTTCCAGATCGGTCGCATCGCCGGTCGCGCGCATGATCTTTTCCAGCTCGTCGATCGTGTCGAGCGAGAAGGTTCGCACGCCATGGACGTGGTAGGCTTCAGCGATCGCTTCCTCGGCCTTGACCGGGTGCATGAAGCAGAGCTTCGCCTTGTCGCCTGCGACATCGGCCAGCGTTTCGGCCACCAAGCGCACTTCAGCGATCGAGGCCACATCGAAATGCGTGATGCCCGATGCAAAGAGCGTGCGGATCAGGTCGGGAGACGGATTCGCCTTGACCGCATAGAGCGATCGGCCCGGAAACTTCTCAACGAAGAAACGGGCGGCCCGAGCCGCGGCTTCGGGACGAATCAGCGTTACCGGTGCTGCCGGTGTGAGGGCGGTCGCTACCCCCAGCGCGCTATGATGCTTGTGCAACTCAAGGGACCTCCAGTGTAGTTCAGGGCGAAAAGCTGCCTTGCGGTGGAAGTCCCATGGGGCAGCGGACGGCCGATATATGCGGAGGGGTCCCCCCTGTAAAGCGCATATGAAAATTTTGTTGCGCGGCCCGCTACGAAATGTGCGTTACGAGAGACGGGTCTTGAAATCGGTATAGGAAAAGGCCCGGATTTCCTTGAGTTCGTCGGTTTCCGAGTTCCATAACCAGATGGCGGGCAGGGGTACCCCATTGAATGTATTGGTCTTCACCATGGAATAGTGCGCCTGGTCGAGGAAGGCGATACGCGCGCCCGGTTCCGCGCCGCCGGGGACTCGATAGTCGCCGATGATGTCGCCCGCCAAGCAGGAGGGGCCACCGAGTCGAGTGACCGGTCCCTCTTCCGGCTCATGGAGCATGGCGGGGCGATAGGGCGCCTCGATCACGTCGGGCATGTGGCAGGTGGCGCTGATGTCGGTGATGGCGACGGGCATCCCGTTTTCGATCACGTCGAGGATTTCGCCCACCAAGATGCCAGCGTCGAGCGCCATTGCCTCGCCGGGTTCGATATAGAGGGCAAGACCGGTCTGCGCCTTGATCCTTGTCAGGAAGGCGATGAGATCGTCGATCTGGTAGTCGGCGCGGGTGACATGGTGGCCGCCGCCGAAGTTGAGCCATTTGAGGCCCGCGACATGAGGCATGATATGGCCCTCAATCGCCGCCCAGGTGCGTTCCAGCGGCAGGAAATCCTGCTCGCACAGATTATGGACATGCAGGCCGTCGACGCCCTCCAGATGTTCGGGGCGCAATTGGTCGACCGGGAAGCCCAAGCGGCTGTGCGGTTGCGACGGGTCATATTTAGGCACTTCCCCCTCCGGGTGGAGCGGGTTGAGGCGCAGGCCGATGTCGAAGTTCACACCGTCGCTGCGCGCTGCGTCGATGACGGGTTTGAGTCGCGCGATCTGGCCGGGGCTGTTGAAGATGACATGGTCTGATATTTTGAGGATTTCGGCCAGGTCGTCGGGCTTGTAGGCGGCGCAATAGGTCGCGACTTCGCCCTGATATTCCTCGCGCCCCAGGCGTGCTTCATAGATGCCCGACGCGCAGACGCCGTCGAGATATTCCCCCAGCACGCCCCCAAGCGACCACATGGAAAAGGCCTTGAGCGCACCGAGCACCTTAACCCCTGCTCGGTCGCCGATGTCGCGCAGGACCGCAAGGTTCCGCCGCACCGCCGCCTCGTCCACCACGAAGGCGGGCGAGGGAACGCGGTAGAGGTCGAATCGGGCGAAGGCGGCAGGATCGCCGGCGCGGGTTTCCATAACAACATACTCCGTCACCCCGGCAAAGGCCGGGGTCTCAGGCGAGAGGGCACGGCGTCGCCGCATGAGATCCCAGCCTTCGCTGGGGTGACGATCCCGCGCGGGATCGTCAGAGCGCGAGCGGCGCTTAAAAATCCAGCGGCGCGTCGAGTTCCTTCACCTGCCAGGGCAGGCCATGCTTGTTGAGCATGTCCATGAAGGGATCGGGATCGAACTGTTCGATATTGAACACGCCGCCTTCTCCATTTGCGCCCTTCCAGGCGCCCGTCAGCATCAGCGCGGCGCCGATCATCGCGGGCACGCCGGTGGTGTAGCTGACCGCCTGGTTGCCGGTTTCTGCATAGGCTTCCTCATGGTCGCAGACCTGGTAGACATAGACGGTCTTCTGCTGGCCGTCCTTTTCGCCGGTGGCGATGTCGCCGATATTGGTCTTGCCCTTGGTGGTCGAACCCAGGCTCGACGGTTCGGGCAGGACCGCTTTCAGGAACTGGAGCGGGATGATCTCCTGCCCGTTATAGATGACCGGGTCGATCCGGGTCATGCCGACATTCTGGAGCACTTCCAGATGTTTGAGATAGGCGTCGCCGAAGGTCATCCAGAAGCGGATGCGCTTGATCTCGGGATAGAATTTGGCAAGCGACTCCAGTTCCTCATGATACATGAGGTACATGTTCTTCGGTCCGACCTGATCGAAGTCGAATTCCTGCTTGTGGCTGAGCGCCGGGCCTTCGACCCATTGTCCATCGGCCCAGTGGCGCGACGGCGCGGTCACTTCGCGGATGTTGATTTCCGGGTTGAAGTTGGTGGCGAAATGCTGGCCATGGTCGCCGCCATTGCAATCGAGAATGTCGAGCGTGTCGATCCGGTCGAGCAGGTGCTTCTTGATGTAGCTGGCGAAAACGCTGGTGACGCCGGGGTCGAAGCCTGATCCGAGCAGCGCCATGATGCCGGCTTCCTTGAAGCGCTCCTGATAGGCCCATTGCCAGCTATATTCGAACTTCGCGGTGTCGCGCGGCTCGTAATTGGCGGTGTCGAGATAGTCGGTCCGGGTCGCGAGGCAGGCGTCCATGATCGCCAGATCCTGATAGGGCAGGGCCAGGTTCACGACGAGCTTGGGCTGGATCTTCTCGATCAGCGCGATCGTCTCTGCGACATTGTCGGCATCGACCTGCGCCACGTCGATGGTGACACCGGTGCGCGCCTTCACCGATTCGGCGACCTTCTCACAACTGACGATCCGGCGACTGGCGAGCGTGATATGGCTGAAAATATCCGGATTCATCGCCATCTTGTGGACCGCGACAGACCCGACGCCGCCTGCGCCGATGACCAGAACCTTGCTCAATTGCGTCTCCATAAATCGACCGCGCGACCCCGCGCGAAAGCGCCCATATAGGGGCTGCCCGTGACAGCGCAAAGTCAGATGCGCGCGCAGCGCCTTGGCCCCTGTCTTTTGGGGCAGCCATGCATCCACGCGGCCGCCCGCGCGTAGTGGCGGTGTCCCCGGATCAGGGGATAGAGAATATCGGGAAGGAAGCCTCCATGAAGAAGTCCCATCTGTCGTTGGCGCTGGCGAGCGCGCTGTTGACCGTCAGTGGCACGGCCTATGCCAATCATCATGAAAAGAACCCGATGGTGGGCGGCGCGGCGATGTACCCGACCAAGGATATCGTCGACAACGCCGTCAATTCGAAAGACCACACGACGCTGGTTGCTGCGGTCAAGGCGGCAGGTCTGGTCGATACGCTGAAGGGCGCCGGTCCGTTCACCGTCTTCGCGCCGACAAATGCCGCCTTCGCTAAGCTTCCGGCCGGAACGGTGGACACGCTGCTGAAGCCAGAGAACAAGGCGACCCTGACCGGCATCCTTACCTATCATGTGGTGCCCGGCAAGCTGAGCGCCGCCGACCTCATCGCACAGGCCAAGGCCGGCGGAGGCAAGGCGACGCTGACCACGGTGCAGGGAGAACCGCTGACCGCCTGGGTCGAAGGATCGTCGGTCTATCTGCAGGATGCCAAGGGCGGAAAGTCAAAGGTCACGATCGCCGACGTCAACCAGTCGAACGGCGTGATCCATGTCATCGACACTGTGCTGATGCCCTGACCGTCGCTCGCTGACATGGAAGAAACGGCCGGTCGGGTAAGCGGGCCGGCCGTTTCGCATGTCAGAAGCTGGCCCCATCGACCTTCGTGATCGTGAGCGCGTCGATGTCGACCGAGGGCACACAGCGGAGGTTGATGGCGCGCATCGGACCGTCGGGCGACTTGCCGAGGGCGAAAGCTTCCGTCCCGCAGGTCCTGCAGAACTGATGCGTGATATTGTGCCGGTAGAAAAGATAGTCGGTGAGATGATCCGCGCCGCTGTCCAGCGTAAACTGGTCGGCGGGGACGAAGGTCAGGACAAAGCCCTTGCGGCTGCAATGGGAGCAGTTGCAGGTCATGCCCTCGTCGGGAGCATTGGCCGCGACGCTGAACGTGACGGCGCCGCAATGGCAGCTTCCTGTATAGACCATGTCCGTTCTCCTTTTGATCTTTATGCGTCAGCTCACCAGCTGCTTCAACCCCTCGACCGTATCGGCCTCATGCGCGGGCTTGTCCTTGCGGATGCGGGCGATGCGGGGGAAGCGCATGGCGAGGCCTGATTTGTGGCGCTTGCTGTCGTGGATGCTGTCGAACGCAACTTCCAGCACGAGCGACTTTTCGACCTCCCGCACCGGGCCGAAGCGGTTGAGGGTGTTCTGGCGGACGAAGCGGTCGAGCCATTTGAGTTCCTCGTCGGTGAAGCCGCTATAGGCCTTGCCCACCGGCTGCAATTCGCCATCTTCGGTCCAGCAGCCGAACGTATAGTCCGAATAGAAGGAGGAGCGTTTGCCGTGGCCGCGCTGGGCGTACATCATGACGCAGTCGGCGGTCAGGGGGTCGCGTTTCCATTTATACCAGAGCGCCGCCTTGCGCCCGGCGACATAGGGGCTGTCACGGCGCTTGAGCATGACCCCCTCGATCGCGGCGTCGCGGGCGCCGGCGCGGATGTCGGCCAGAGCATCGAAATCCGGCGCGTCGATGATGGCGGAGAGATCGAAACGATCCGGCGGAAGCTGGGGCATATAGGCTTCGAGCCGGGCGCGCCGTTGGTGCCAGGGGAGGGCGCGCAGGTCGGTGTCGCGTTCGATCAGCAGATCATAGAGGCGGACGAAGGCGGGATAGTCGTCCATCATCTTCGCGCTGACCGCCTTGCGGCCGAGCCTTTGTTGCAGGGCGTTGAAGCTGGCGGCTTCCCCGCCCTGAAACGCGCCCTTCACCAGCAGTTCGCCGTCCAGCACGGCATGGCCGGTGAAGGCCGCCGCGATCTCCGGGAAGCTGCCTGAAATATCGTCGCCCGCGCGGCTGTAGAGGCGGGTTTCGCCACCCGTACCGACGATCTGGATGCGGATGCCGTCCCATTTCCATTCGGCGGCATAGTCAGCGAGATCGACGCTCTCGGCCTCCAGCGGGTGGGCGAGCATGAAGGGACGGAAATAGGGCGTGCCTTCCGGATCCGGCCGGCCGCTGCGCCCTTCGGCCCAGTCGAACAGCGCGGCATAGGGCGGGGCGAGGGCATGCCAGACCTGTTCGACATCATCGACGTCAAGGCCGAAGCCCTGGGCGAAGCCGGTCTTGGCGAGGCGGGCGGAAATGCCCACCCGAAGCCCGCCGGTGGCGAGTTTCAGCAGCGCGAAGCGGCCCGAGGCGTCGAGATGGTCCATCATCTGCGCCAGCGCATCGGGTGCGGCGGCGCGGCTGACGCCGTGCAGGCGCTCGATCACGGCCGAGAGGCTGAGCGACCCGTCATCCAGTTCGGCGGGTTGGTCCTCTCTCTTCGGCCAGAGCAGGGCGACGGTTTCGGCAAGGTCGCCGACATAGTCGCGGCTCATTTCATAAAGGACCGGATCGGTGCGGGCGCGGATCATCTCGCCGATGGCGGAGGATTTGACGGCTTTGAGGTCGAGATTGCCGGTCAGCGCCGCCAGCGCCCAGCCCCGGTCGGGATCGGGCGCGTCGCGCATATAGGCGGCGATCAGGTCCAGCTTGCCGTTGCGCGAACGAGTGTAGACCAGGCCGTCGAGGAGTTGAGAGAAGGCGCGCATCACCTACCTCCGTTCGTTTCGAGCGCAGTCGAGAAACGCTGTAACCGCCCTATCCGCTTCTCGACTGCGCTCGAAACGAACGGATGCTGTGCGTTTGTCCATCAGCCTTCATCCTCGTCTTCGCGCCCCACCAGCGCCAGCGCGCGGGCGCGGATCTGGTGGGTCATGCACCAGTGGAGCAGCGCCTCCTCGCGCCCATGGGTGATCCAGGTTTCGGCCGGCGCGACTTCGCGTATCGTGTCGGTCAATTCGTCCCAGTCGGCATGGTCGGAAATGACGAGGGGCAGTTCTACATTCTTCTGCCGCGCGCGCTGGCGCACCCGCATCCAGCCGGACGCCATCGCGGTGATGGGATCGGGCAGGCGGCGGCTCCAGCGATCGTTGAGCGCGGAGGGTGGGGAGACGACGATGTGGCCGCGCATCTCCTTTGCGGGCACGCCCGTCGCGGGACGCAGGTCGCCCAGTTCGACACCGAAGTCCGCATAGAGGGCGCACATCCGCTCCAGTGCGCCATGGATATAGATGGCATCATGATGACCGCGCGCCCTGAGTTCGCAGATCACCCGCTGCGCCTTGCCCAGCGCGTAGGCGCCGACCAGCACGCAGCGATCGGGGTGGGCATGGAGCGCGGCGAGCAGCCGGTCCATTTCGCTGCCGGTGTCGGGATGGCGGAAGACGGGGAGGCCGAAGGTCGCCTCCGTCACGAAGATGTCGCAGGGCACCGGCTCGAAGGGCAGGCAGGTGGGATCGGGCCGGCGTTTGTAATCGCCGGTCACGACCACCCGCTCGCCCGCATGTTCGAGCCATATCTGAGCAGACCCCAGCACATGGCCGGCGGGGACGTAGCGGATCGTTACCCCGCCCATCCGGATATCCTCGCCATAGCCCACCGCCGTGCCGCTGGCGGTGCCGTAGCGCAGTGCCATGATCGACAGCGTCTCGCGGGTCGCCCAGACATGGCCGTGGCCGCCGCGCGCATGATCGGCATGGCCGTGCGTCACCAGCGCCCGTTCCCGCGGCAGCGACGGATCGATCCACGCATCGGCGGGGCGGACATAGATGCCGGTCGGGTGGGGTTCGATCCAGTGGGCCATCGGCCATACAAGATGGGAGAGGGCGTCCCGGTTCCGCAAGGGCGTTTCCCAAAAGACAGTCATCGCCCCGTAACCGGCAAGTCATGCGGACGACATGCCATTGCCCTATCGGCCCCGGACCGACCCGGCAGCGAGGAGTGCAGCCATGGCAGCCACAGCCGACCAGAATGGCCATCAGAAAATCACCGACGCGGTGCATCGCCATCGCCACCTGTCGAAGCAGGGCTTGCTGGAGCGCGCCTTCACCTTCGCCTTTCGCGGCCTGGTCTATGCGCAAATCTGGGAAGACCCGGCGGTGGACATGGAGGCGCTGGCGATCACGCCCGACAGCCATGTGGTGACGATCGCATCGGGCGGCTGCAACGTCCTGTCCTACCCGACCGCCGATCCGGCGAAGATCACGGCGGTTGACCTCAACACCGCGCATATCGCGCTCAACAAGCTCAAGCTGGCGGCGGCGCGGACCTTGCCCGACCATGGCGCCTTCCACCGTTTCTTCGCGCAGGCGGACAGCAAGGAAAATGTCGCCGCCTATCGCGAGATCGTCGCGCCGCATCTGGACGAAGCGACGCGGCGCTACTGGGAAGGGCGCGACCTGATCGGGCGACGGCGCATCGGTGGTTTCGCACGCGGCATCTACAAGCATGGTCTGCTCGGCCGCTTCATCGGCGCGGCGCATCTGCTGGCGCGGGTGCATGGGGTGAACCCCAGGCGGATGCTGGATGCCCGGAGCATCGAGGAGCAGCGCATGATCTTCGAGCGCGAACTGGCGCCGATCTTCGACAAGGGCTTCGTGCGCTGGCTGACCAGCCAGCCAGCCTCGCTGTTCGGCCTGGGCATCCCGCCGGCCCAGTTCGAGGCGCTGGCCGGGGACGAGCGGATGGACAATGTGCTCAAGGCCCGGCTGAAGAAGCTGGCCTGCGACTTCGACCTCAAGGACAATTATTTCGCGGTGCAGGCCTTTGGGCGGGGTTATGCCGCCAAAAACGGGCAAGCCGAGGGGCCGTTACCGCCCTATCTCCAGGCGGCGAACCATGATGCGGTGCGGATGCGGGCAAGCCGTGTCGACGTGCGGCACATCAATTTCACCGATTTCCTCGCCGGCCAGCCGGCCGCCTCCTGCGACCGCTACATCCTGCTCGACGCGCAGGACTGGATGGACGACGAGCAGCTGAATGCGCTCTGGGCGCAGATCACGCGGACGGCCAGGCCGGGCGCGCGGGTGCTGTTCCGCACCGCCGGGGAGCCGAGCATATTGCCGGGCCGGGTGATCGACGAGGTGCTCAGCCGCTGGGATTACAGGGCCGAGGCGTCGCGCGATTATACTGCGCGCGACCGGTCCGCCATCTATGGCGGGGTCCATCTCTATGTGCTGAAGGGCGAGCGATGAGCCACGGCCAGTTGATGGACGGGGTCTATCGCTACCAGCGTCATATCTATGACCTGACCCGCAAATATTATCTGCTGGGGCGCGACGGACTGATCGCCGATCTCGATCCGCCGGCGGGCGGGGCTGTGCTGGAGATTGGCTGCGGCACCGGGCGCAACCTGATCGCGGTGGGCAAGGCTTGGCCCAACGCGCGGCTCTATGGCGTCGATATCAGCGAGACGATGCTGGAGACGGCGCGGGCTTCGGTGACGAAGGCGGGCATGGGCGAACGGGTCGTACTGGCGCGGGGCGATGCCTGCGGTTTCGACGCGGCGGCGCTGTTTGGCCGGGCGCGGTTCGAGCGGGTCTTCATCAGCTATGCGCTGTCGATGATCCCGGAATGGGAGATGGCACTGGCGCAGGCTGCGCGTTGCGTCGCGCCGGGCGGTCGGCTGGAGATCGTCGATTTCGGCCAACAGGACCGGTTGCCGGCACTGTGGCGCCGGGCGCTGTTCGGTTGGCTGGAACGTTTCCATGTGTCGCCGAGGCGCGACCTAAAGCCGGCAATCGAGCGGATCGCCCAGGACATGGGCGGCTTTCCGCACAGCCGGACGCTCTATCGCGGCTATGCGGTGAGGGGCGGCGTGATCCGCGTTTGAGCCGCCCCTAGGCCGCCTGACGTTCCGCCTTTTCCAGGTCCAGCCGGTCCCAGATTTCGACCAGCGCGGATACCAGGTCGCGCATCATCGCTTCGGTGTGGGCCGGTCCCGGCGTGAAGCGCAGGCGTTCGGTGCCGCGGGGAACGGTGGGGTAGTTGATAGGTTGCACATAGGCGCCATATTCGGCGAGCAATATGTCGCTGATCCGCTTGGCCTTGACCGGGTCGCCTACCATCAGCGGCACGATATGCGTGACGGAGTTCATGACCGGCAGGCCCGCTTCGGCCATCAGACGCTTCAGGAGCGCGGCAGAGGCCTGCTGGCCTTCGCGTTCCTCACTCGACCCCTTGAGGTGGCGCACGCTCGCCAGCACGCCCGCGACCAGCACGGGGGAGAGCGAGGTGGTAAAGATGAAGCCGGGCGCATAACTGCGGATTACGTCGATGATCATCTGGTCGGCGGCGATATAGCCACCCATGACGCCGAACGCCTTGCCCAGCGTGCCTTCGATGATGGTCAGGCGGCCGGCCACCTCGTCCCGTTCGGAGATGCCGCCGCCGCGCGCGCCATACATGCCCACGGCATGGACTTCGTCGAGATAGGTCAGTGCGTTATATTCATCGGCAAGGTCGCAGATTTCGGCGATCGGCGCGACGTCGCCGTCCATCGAATAGACGCTTTCGAAGGCGATCAGCTTGGGGGCCTCGGGGTCTTCGGCGGCGAGCAGTTCGCGCAGATGGTCGACGTCATTGTGGCGGAAGACGCGCTTCTCGCAACCCGAATTGCGTATGCCCGCGATCATCGAGGCATGGTTCAACTCGTCGGAAAAGATGATGCAGCCCGGCAGCAGCTTGGCGAGGGTGGAAAGGGTCGCCTCATTCGAGACATAGCCCGACGTGAAAAGCAGCGCCCCTTCCTTGCCGTGCAGGTCGGCGAGTTCTGCCTCCAGGTCGACATGATAATGGGTGTTGCCGCCGATATTGCGGGTGCCGCCCGAACCGGCGCCGACATCGTGCAGCGCTTCCTCCATGGCGGCGACGACCTTGGGATGCTGGCCCATGGCAAGATAGTCGTTGGAGCACCATACGGTGATCGGCTTGGGACCGTTATGGCCGTGAAAGCAGCGGGCGTTGGGATAGGAGCCGCGATTACGCAGGATATCGATGAACACCCGATAGCGGCCTTCCTCATGGAGGCGGTCGATCGCTTGCGAAAAGATATGTTTGTAGTTCACTACGCCTGTCTTCCCGTTTCCTCGCGCGCTGTCTTTCGTCGCGGCGCCATCCTCTGCCTCTAGCGCCGCATTTACCTGCGCGGCCCTTCCATTACCAGCGATAACCGCTCGCAACGTTAGGGAGAAATACCTATCACTGTGATAGACGCGCTTGGCCATTGGACAAATGGCCCATGCCTTTCAAAGCGGGTCGTTCAAAGCGCGTCGATGCGGTCGAGGCCATAGGCTGCGAGCGCCGGGCGAAGCGCGTCCACCCTCTGGTCCACGCGGGTGAAGACCGCGATGCCGGGCGCCGGAGTGTCGGGCCAGGGCTGGCCCTGCGTCAGAAAGCGGATGCGGCGGGCGATGCCATCGCCACCATGGACGAACCCCATGGGATGGGGCGCGGCGGCGGCCAGTTCCTGCTCCACCAGCGGAAAATGGGTGCAGGCGAGGACGACCATGTCCATCCGGTCGCCGCCCGGCTGCTCGATCAGGCCGGCGAGCGCGTCGCGGGCGACCTGCGGGTCGAGCGGCTCGCCGCGCAGCTTGGATTCGGCCAGTTGCACCAGCGCGGCGGAGCCGTGGCGCAGTACGGTGCAGTCCGCGCCATGTTCGGCGGCGAGGCGATCCACATAGGGCTGGCGCACGGTGGCGTCGGTGCCGAGCACGCCGAAGACGCGGCTTCTGGAGAGCAGGGCGGCGGGCTTGATCGCCGGGACGGTGCCGACCACGGGAATGTCGAGCGCGGCGCGGACATGCTGGAGCGCGATGGTCGAGGCGGTGTTGCAGGCGATGACGGCGAGGCGGGGCCGGTAGCGCTCGACCAGCCGTCCGAGCAGGGCGGGGACGCGCGCTGCGATCTCCGCCTCGCTCTTGGTGCCATAGGGAAAGCCGGCGCTGTCGGCGGCATAGACGATCGGCGCTGTCGGCAGCGCGGCCCTGGCGGGAGCGAGGATGGAAAGCCCGCCGACGCCGGAATCGAAGAAGAGGATGGGAGCGTCTGGTGCGACCGTCATGGCCGCTGTCTTGTCGGGCCGGGCGGCGCTGTCAAGGCGCTCGGCCCCGCCCGGGCTCCAGCCGACAGCGAGACAGGGCGAAGTCGACAACGAAATGGACAGTTGTGAGCGTTTGTCACATTGATGATTCCAAGGACATAATTGTGCCAAGAAGTGCATAAGAATCATTTATCGCCGGATGCTGCGGACGGGGTCGTTCATTCCGGCATTGCCCATGGCGTCCGCCACGCTATGGTCGCGCGCAACTTCTATCGGCTGACATCATGACACCTCCCTGGCTTCTTCCCGCTTTCGTCCTGGTGCTGGGCTATCTGCTCGGTTCCGTCCCCTTCGGCCTGATCCTGACCCGCGTTACCGGCGCGGGCGACCTGCGGCAGATCGGATCGGGCAATATCGGCGCGACCAATGTGCTGCGTACCGGACGCAAGGGGCTTGCCGCCGCGACCTTGCTGCTCGACCTGCTGAAGGGTGCGGCGGCGGTGCTGATCGGCGCGGCACTGGTCGATGGCGGCGGGCCGATGGCGGGGGCGATGGCGTTTATCGGCCATTGCTATCCGGTGTGGCTGCGCTTTGCCGGGGGCAAGGGCGTTGCGACGATGATGGGGGTGGTGACGGCGCTGCACTGGCCCGCCGGCTGCATCTTCGCCGCCGTGTGGCTGGGCGCGCTGTTCGGGACGAAATGGTCGTCGGTCGGGGGCATGGCGGCGGCGGTCAGCGCGCCGATCGCGATGTGGGCCTTCGGGAGGCTCGACCTGGTACCGGTGGCGCTGGCGCTCGCCCTGATCGTGCTGTGGCGGCACCGCGCCAATATCGCCCGGCTGATGAAGGGTGAGGAACCCAAGGTCGGCAAGTCCAAGTCGCCATCTTCCGCCGAATGAGCGAGCGGGAGCGGTTCGATCGGCTGCGGCTCATCCGCTCCCCCCGGATCGGTCCGGTCAGCTATCGGCAATTGCTCGCCCGGTTCGGGACGGCGGGGGAGGCGTTGCGCGCCATCCCTCATCTGGCCGAGCGCGGCGGTGGCCGGGCGAGCGTCGCCGATGCGGGTGCGGTGGAGCGGGAGATCGGCGCGACGCGGGCGCTGGGCGCGCGCTACCTGCTGATGGGCGATGCCGACTATCCCGCGTTGCTGGACCAGATGGAGGGCGCGCCGCCCGCGCTGATCGTGCGGGGCGATGTCGCTCTGGCCGGGCGGCCGTGCGTGGCGATGGTCGGCGCGCGCAATGCTTCGGCGGCGGCTTGCCGGTTCGCACGCGCCTTGGCGCAGGATCTGGGACAGCGCGGCGCGGTGGTGGTGTCGGGGCTGGCGCGCGGCATCGATACGGAGGCGCATCGCGGGTCGATCGACAGCGGGACGATCGGCGTCATCGCCAGCGGCATCGACATCGTCTTTCCGCCGGAGAACCGGGATTTGCAGGGGCAGGTGGCCGAAAGCGGCCTGCTCGTCACCGAACATCCGCCCGGCGTCCAGCCGCTGGCGCGGCATTTCCCGGCGCGCAACCGCATCATCGCTGGCCTGGCGCTGGGGACGGTGGTGGTCGAGGCCGCGCCCAAGTCCGGATCGCTCATCACCGCGCGACTGGCCGGTGAGGCAGGGCGCGAGGTGATGGCGGTGCCGGGATCGCCAATCGATCCGCGTGCGCAAGGGTGCAACAGCCTGATCCGCGAGGGCGCGACGCTGGTGCAGAATGGGGCCGACGTGATGGAGGCGATCGGCGGTTTCGATCCGCGCATGGTGCGACAGGGCAGTTTCGACTTTATCGGCGAGCCGGTGTCGAGCGACGTGGCGGAACAGGATCGGGCGGCGGTCGTCGGGCTGCTGGGGCCGGCGCCGGTGCCGGTGGACGAGATCATCCGCCTGTCGGGCCTGTCGCCGGCCGTGGTGCAGACGGTATTGCTGGAACTGGAGCTTGCCGACCGGCTGGCGCGCCATGCCGGCGGGAGGGTGGCCCAGTCGTGATCGCCGGGCAAAAGCCATGATCCGGTTCGATCGTCACATGCGCTCCCTCGCCATCACCCTTGCCTTCCTGGCAGGCTATGTCGATGCGCTCGGCTTTCTCACGACCTCGGGCTTCTTCGTTTCGTTCATGAGCGGCAATTCGACGCGGCTGGCCGTCGGCATCGCGGGTGCGCGGAGCGATGCGATGGCGGCGGGCATCCTCATTCTCTGCTTCGTCGCCGGGGTCTGCGCCGGCGCGATCGTGGGCGCCGCTGCGGGCCGACGCCAAAGCGCGGCCATATTGCTGCTGGTGGCGGCGATGCTTGCCGCGGCCGCGCTGCTGATCCGGCATCCGCCGCTCTGGACGGCCGGGTTGCTGGCCCTGGCCATGGGCGCGGAAAACACCATATTCGAGAGGGAAGGCCAGGCACCGCTGGGGCTGACCTATATGACGGGCAGTCTGGTGCGGATCGGCCTGGGGCTGGCGGGCGTCGTGACCGGCAGGCGGCATCCCGGCTGGGGCGGCTATGCGCTTTTGTGGCTCGGCCTGGTCGCGGGGGCGGTGACGGGCGCGTCGCTGTTTCCGTTACTGCGTCAGGACGCAATGTGGATGGGGAGCGGCGCTGCGCTGCTGTTGGCGTTCCTGACGGAGTTGGCGCGTCGCGCGCAGCAGAACGCTTGACGCCCTCCTCCACCCCCCTACACACTCGCGCGTATACGTGAGAGATTTCCAAATCGGGGCCTGAATGCAGCTTGTCATCGTCGAATCGCCGGCCAAGGCGAAGACCATCGAGAAATATCTGGGTGGGGATTTTCACGTCCTCGCCAGCTATGGCCATATTCGCGACCTGCCGCCCAAGGACGGGTCGGTGGACCCCGATAACGGCTTTGCCATGTCGTGGGAAAATTATGGCGACAAGGGCAAGCAGTTGAAAGCCATCGCCGACGAGGCGAAGAAGGCGACGCGATTGATCCTGGCGACTGACCCTGATCGCGAAGGGGAGGCGATCAGCTGGCATGTGCAGGAGGTGCTGCGCGCCAAGAAGGCGCTGCCCCAGACGGTCGACCGGGTGACGTTCAACGCGATCACCAAGGCGGCGGTGCTGGACGCGATGGCCAAGCCGCGCGCGCTGGACGAGGATCTGATCGACGCCTATCGGGCGCGCCGGGCGCTCGACTATCTGGTGGGCTTCACTTTGTCGCCGGTGCTGTGGCGCAAACTGCCCGGCGCCAAGTCGGCTGGGCGCGTGCAGTCGGTCGCGCTGCGCCTGGTGGTGGAGCGCGAGCGCGAGATCGAAAGCTTCGTGCCGCAGGAATATTGGTCGGTCGCGGCCGAGATGGAGCAGGGCGGGCAGGGTTTCACCGCGCGGCTCGTCCGCTGGAAGGGCGAGAAGATCGACCGCCTGACCATCGGCAAGGAAGGCGACGCCATGGCCGCGAAGGCGGACGTCGAGGCCGGGCGCTTCACCGTCGACAAGGTCGAGACCAAGCCGGTCAGCCGCAATCCGCCCGCGCCGTTTACCACCTCGACGCTGCAACAGGAGGCCGCGCGCAAGCTGGGCTTTTCCGCCAGCCACACGATGCGGATCGCGCAGCAGCTGTATGAAGACGGCGCGATCACCTATATGCGTACCGACGGTGTGCAGATGGACGGCAGTGCCATTTCCGCCGCGCGCAAGGCGATCGCGGAGCGCTATGACGGCGGCTATCTGCCCGAAAAGCCGCGCCAGTATCAGACCAAGGCCAAGAATGCGCAGGAAGCGCACGAAGCGATCCGGCCGACCGAGTTCAGCCGCGACAAGGTGGGGTCGGGCGATCATGCGCGCCTCTACGACCTGATCTTCAAGCGGGCGCTGGCGAGCCAGATGGCGTCGGCACGGCTGGAGCGGACGGTGATCGATCTGGTCGACGGATCGGGCAGCCATATGCTGCGCGCGACCGGACAGGTGGTGATCTTCCCCGGCTTTCTCGCCCTGTACGAGGAAGGTCGCGACGACAGCGACGATGATGATTCCAAGCTGCTGCCGCGCATGAGCGATGGCGATGCGCCGGCCAAGAAGAATGTCACGGCCGAACAGCATTTCACCCAGCCGCCGCCGCGCTTTTCGGAAGCGTCGCTGGTGAAGCGGCTGGAGGAACTGGGGATCGGGCGTCCGTCCACATACGCCTCGACGCTTCAGGTGCTCAAGGACCGCGACTATGTGCGGATCGAGAAGAACCGCTTTTTCGCGGAGGAAAGCGGACGGCTGGTGACGGCCTTCCTCGAACGCTTCTTCGAGCGCTATGTGTCCTACGACTTCACGGCGGGACTTGAGGACGAACTGGACGAGATTTCCGGCGGCCGCGCCCAGTGGCAGGAAGTGCTGGAAGCCTTCTGGAAGGACTTCAAGCCCAAGACCGCAGAGGTGATGGAGCAAAAGCCGAGCGACATCACCGCAGCGCTCGACAAATTCCTGGAGCCGATGCTGTTCCCGCCCAAGGCCGACGGGAGCAATCCGCGCGCCTGTCCGTTGTGCGGCGACGGGCAGCTTTCCCTGCGCGGCGGGCGGTTCGGGGCGTTCATCGCCTGCTCCAACTATCCCGAATGCAAATATACCCGCAAGTTCGGCCAGCCGGGCGGCAAGGATGGCGAGGATACGGGTCCGGAGATATTGGGCCAGCATCCCGAGACGGGGCAGGACATCGTCAAGAAGTCCGGCCGCTTTGGCCCCTATATCGAGATGGGCGAGGGCAAGGAAGCCAAGCGCGGATCGATCCCGCGCGACCTGCCCGATGGGGAGATGACCCTGGACTGGGCGGTGAAGCTGCTCAGCCTGCCGCGCGAGGTGGGGCTGCACCCGGAGACGGGGAAACCCATCGTCGCCAATATCGGGCGGTTCGGGCCTTATCTGCTGCATGACGGCAAATATGGGCGACTGTCGAGCACGGCCGAGATTTTCGAGGTCGGGATGAACAGCGCGGTGGTGAAGCTGGCCGAGGCGGCGACGCGGGGCGGCCGTTCGTCGGGCGGGCGCGAGCCGCTCAAGGTGCTGGGCGCGCATCCGCGCACCGAGGCCGAGATCAAGCTGATGGAGGGCCGCTATGGCGCCTATGTCACCGACGGCACGACCAATGCGACGCTGCCCAAGACGGTCGACAAGGACCAGTTGACGCTGGAGGAAGCCGCCCAACTGATCGACGCCCGCGCGGCGGCGGCCCCGGCGAAGAAGGGCGCGAAGAAAAAGGCCGCGCCCAAGAAGGCGGCGGCCAAGAAGGATGGGGTGGCGAAGAAGCCCGCCGCGAAGAAGGCGCCCGCGAAGAAGAAGGCGGCGGCGGAGTAGCCGGCCGTCCGTTCGTCCTGAGCTTGTCGAAGGACTCCCCTTTTCTTCAAAGAGAAGAACGGGGATTCGACAGGCTCAGCCGAGCGGGACGTTTGGTTCCGACCAGTTAGGGGGTTTCCCTACTCCACCCAGTCCAGGCCGATGTCGCGGTAGATGAAGCGGTCGTCTTCCCAGTCTTCCTTCACCTTGACGTGGAGGTAGAGGTGGACCTTGACGCCGAGAAGCTGGGCAAGCTCCGCCCGTGCTTTCGACCCGATTTCCTTGAGGCGCTGGCCGCCCTTGCCCAGAACGATGGCGCGCTGGGTCGGGCGGGCGACCAGGATCTGCTGGTGGATTTCGACCGATCCGTCGTCGCGTTCCTTATATTGTTCGGTATCGACCGCGGCGGCGTAGGGTAGTTCGGCGTGCAGCTGGTGATACAGCTGCTCGCGGGTGATTTCGGCCGCCAGCATCCGGTCGGTGGCGTCGGACACCTGGTCCTCGGGGAAGTGCCATGGTCCTTGCGGCATGGCGCTGGCGAAGGCGGTCTTCAGTTCGGCAAGGCCATCGCCGGTCTGGGCGGAGATGAAGAAGGTCTCCTCGAAGCCGATCCGCTCGTAGAGCTTCTGGGTGTGGACCAGCAGCTTTTCCTTGATGGCGATGTCGACCTTGTTGAGGATCAGCCATTTGCGTTCGGGGCGATGGACCAGCGCCTCGACGATCGGCTCCATCTTGGGGCCGAGGCCCGCCTTGCCGTCGACGATGAGGGCGATGAGGTCGGCGCCCTGCGCGCCGCCCCAGGCGGCCTGCACCATGGCACGGTCTAGCCTGCGCTTGGGCGCGAAGATGCCGGGGGTGTCGACCAGCACCAGCTGTGCGTCGCCTTCGATCGCGACGCCCATGACGCGGGTGCGGGTGGTCTGCGCCTTGGGACTGGTGATCGCCACCTTCTGCCCCACCAGCGCGTTCACCAGCGTCGATTTGCCCGCATTGGGGGCGCCCACGATGGCGACGACGCCGCAGCGCTGGGTTTCGAGATGTTCTGTCAAATATAACTCCGTTCGCGCTGAGCCTGCCGAAGCGCCTTACTTTTCTTTGGTCGATCGCGCCAAGCTGGAGATCAACGTCCAATCCTCACGGATCAGAGCCAGCTTTTTGGCCCGGCTCCAGCCCTTCATCCGCCGTTCGGCCTCAAGCACCTCCATACGCGTGCCGAACGATTGCGACCAGACCAGTTTTACCGGCCGGCGCGTTTGGGTGTAGCCAGGGATTTCGCCGCTCTCATGCTGGGCGATGCGGGTTTCGAGATGGTCGGTATGCCCGACGTAGAAACTGCGGTCCGCGCAATGGAGCATGTAGGTCCGGAAGGGCATGTCCGCAGTTCAAACTTTCAATGGAACCGTTCGGACTGAGCTTGTCGAAGCCTTCCTCTATTTTCAAGAAGTAGAGCCCTTCGACAGGCTCAGGGCGAACGGGTTGAGAGGGTTTCCCGTCAACCCGCCAGCTTTTCCAGCAGCGCTTTCGCCGCCGCCGTTTCGGCTTCCTGTTTGGACGCGCCGGTCGCGCTGGCCTCGCCTGCGCCCTTGATCGAGACGGTCACGGTGAAGCGCAGGGCGTGTTGCGGGCCGGAACGGTCGGTCAGGACATATTCGGGGGGCTTGCGCTTGTTGGCGGCGGCCCATTCCTGGAGATAGGATTTGGGGTGGCGGGGCGCGCTGGTCTGGGTGTCGACGCGGTCGCCCCAGAGGCGGCGGACGAGCGCGCGGGCTTCCTCCAGGCCGCCTTCCAGATAGAGCGCGCCGATCAGCGCCTCCATCACGTCGCCCAGCACATTGTCGCTGTCCGCCGCGCCATCGTCGCGCGCCTGCTTGCCCAGGATCAGATGTTTGGGCACGCCGGCGGCGCGGGCGATCTCCGCGCAGGTTTCGCCGGACACCAGGGCATTGTAGCGCCGGGAGAGCTTGCCTTCCGGCTCGGCGGTGAAACGTTCATACACCCATTCGCCGATCAGCAGGCCAAGGATGCGGTCGCCCAGGAATTCCAGCCGCTCATAGTTGAGCGCCTTGGCGCTGCCATGGGTCAGCGCCTGTTCGAACGCGGCCCGATTCTTCGGGGCGCGGCCGATCAGTTCCTTGAGCCAGCCGTCAGTGTCCGGCTTGCTCAAAAGCCTTCTCCGATCCGGCTCCAGCGTGCGGCGGTGAACCAAGTCCAGGGGAGCAGCCAGCTGGCGCTGCCGTCGGTCGAGAAGACCGAGATCATGGCCTTGCCAACGAGATTCTGTTCGGGGACGAGGCCGATACCGCCACCCTCGACCGCGGGGAAGCGGCTGTCGGCGCTGCGATCGCGATTGTCGCCCATCATGAAGAGATGGCCCTGCGGCACCAGCACAGTGTCGCGATCGTCGGCCGCGCCGTCGGGCACCAGGTCGAGGACGTTATAGCTCTTGCCGCCGGGCAGGGTCTCGCGGAACTGCGGATAGCGGCACTGGTTGCCGCCGCCGGGCGCCGCTTCCTCGAAATCGGGGCGGTAGCAGGGGGAGGCGGCGCCTTCCTTGGCCGCGGCGTCCTCCATATTGGGCGTGACCGGGATGACGAGGTCGGCGACCTTCTGCTTCGGGATCGCCTGGCCGTTCAGATAGACGGTGCCGCCGCGCACCGCGACCATGTCGCCGGGCAGGCCGATGACGCGCTTGATATAGTCGTTCTTCTGGTTCGGCGGCGCCTTGAAGACTACCACGTCGCCGCGTTCGGGCGTGGAGGCGAGGATGCGGCCGGGGATCAGCGGGATCGAGAAGGGCAGCGAATAGCGCGAATAGCCATAGGGCCATTTGGCGACCAGCAGATAATCGCCGATCAGCAGGCGCGGCTGCATCGATTCCGACGGGATGTTGAAGGGCGAGACGATGAAGCTGCGCAGGATGAAGACGAACAGCCCCAGCTTGGCGAGAAACCAGAGGAAATCCCGCGTTTCGGATTTGGCAGTCATGGATGCTCGTCTTTTCCTTCGCTCTGCCCCGAAAAAGGGCCGTGGCGGCTTTTGCGGTGTCGGAATGGCCGCGTCAAGCACGCCGGGTGGTGCATTGCACGCCGGACCCGTTTAAGCAGAGACAGAATCGACCGGTGCAGCGTCGATCTCGACCAACGTCATAAGAGGATCATTAGCATGACCAGCCCTGCACTGGCGGCCATCGCCGCGCTTCCGCAAGCCGAACTCAAGTCCATCTTCGCCACCGACCCCGATCGCCTGTCGAAGCTGGTGCTGTCCCAGGGGCCGATCCGGTTCGACTGGTCCAAGACCCATCTGACCGACGATCTGCTGGCGGGCTTCCTGAAGCTGGCCGAGGAGCAGGGCTTCGCCGCGCAGCGCGACGCGCTGTTCGCCGGCGAGGCGGTGAACAACACCGAGGGCCGCGCCGCCGAACATCCCGCCGAGCGGGGCGAGGGCAATGCGCAGAGCGTCGCGCAGGCCAAGGCGCTGCACAGCCGGATGCGCGCGCTGATCGACGCGATCGAGGCCGGGGCGCTGGGCGAGATCCGCCATATCCTGCATATCGGCATCGGCGGGTCGGCGCTTGGCCCCGACCTCATCATCGATGCGCTGGACGGCGACGGCATCCGCTATGACGTGGCGATCGTGTCCAACGTGGATGGCACCGCGCTGGAACGGGCGATGGACAGTTTCGACCCGGAATATACGCTGATCGCGATCGCATCCAAGACCTTCACCACCAGCGAGACGATGCTGAACGCGGCGAGCGCGATCAACTGGATGGTCGAGGGCGGGGTCGACGATCCCTATGGCCGGGTGATCGCGCTGACCGCATCGCCCGAAAAGGCGATGGAATGGGGCGTCGACGAAACGCGCATCCTGCCCTTTGCGGAGTCGGTGGGCGGGCGCTATTCGCTCTGGTCCTCTATCGGTTTCCCCGCCGCGCTGTCGCTGGGCTGGGACGCGTTCGAGAGCCTGCTGGAAGGCGCGGCGGCGATGGATCGCCATTTCCGGCTGTCGCCCCCGACCGAGAATGCGCCGCTGATCGCGGCTTTCGTCGATCAATATTATGCACGGGTGCTGGGGTGCCAGACGCGGGCGCTGTTCGCCTATGACGAGCGGCTGAAGCTGCTGCCATCCTATCTTCAGCAACTGGAGATGGAGAGCAACGGCAAGAGCGTGAAGCGCGACGGCACGCCGGTCGACGGCCCGACCGCGCCGATCACCTGGGGCGGGGTGGGCACCGACGCGCAGCACGCGGTGTTCCAGTTGCTGCACCAGGGGACGATCCTGACGCCGGTCGAATTCATCGCTTCGATCGAGCCGGGGCACAGCCTGGACCCGGCGCATCATCGCGCGCTGCTGGTCAACTGCTTCGCGCAGGGCGCGGCGCTGATGCGGGGCAAGGACAATGACGCCGATCCCGCGCGCGCCTATCCAGGCAACCGGCCATCGACGACGATCCTGATCGACGATGTGACGCCCGAGGCGCTGGGCGCGCTGATCGCTTTCTACGAGCATCGCACCTTTGCCAATGCGGTGCTGATGGGGATCAATCCGTTCGACCAGTTCGGCGTGGAGCTGGGCAAGGAGATCGCCAAGTCGATCGAGGCCAACGGGCCGACCGGCTTCGACCCGTCGACCATGGCGCTGATCGACCTGGCCCTGGGCGGGGAGTGACCTGAAATCGGGGTGGGGAAGGAGCGCGTTGCGCTTCCTGTGATCGAGAGGTTGCAGGAAGCGCCGCGCATTCGCGCCCACGCCCTGCCCCCTACCCGAGAGCGACGGGGGTGGAAAAAATCCCATTTGTAACTGACCGTTCCAGCCGCCATATCCCGCGTCACCCAATCGGAGGCGAGGCATGAGCGAATTTGACTACGACCTTTTCGTCATCGGCGCAGGGTCCGGCGGCGTGCGCGCGTCGCGGATCGCGGCGGCGCACGGCGCGAAGGTCGCGGTGGCGGAGGAATATCGGGTCGGGGGCACCTGTGTCATCCGCGGCTGCGTGCCCAAGAAACTGCTCATCTATGGCGCCCATTTCGCCGAGGATCTGAAGGACGCGCGCCGGTTCGGGTGGAACGTGCCCGACTGCGGCTTTGAATGGACGACGCTGCGCGACAATGTGCTGGCCGAGGTCGACCGGCTGGAAGGGCTCTACAAGAACACGCTCGACAGCCACAAGGTGGAGCTGATCCCCGAACGCGCGACCATCACGGGGCCGCATGGCGTCAAGCTGGCCAGCGGACGGGAAGTGACGGCAAAGACCATTCTGGTCGCGACCGGCGCCTGGCCGCTGATCCCGGAGGTGGAGGGCGCGGAGCATGGCATCAGCTCCAACGAAGTGTTCCATCTGGACGAATGTCCGAAGCGGATCGTGATCGTCGGCGGCGGCTATATCGCCAATGAATTCGCCGGCATCTTCCACCAGCTGGGCAGCCATGTGACGATGGTCAACCGGGGCAGCGACCTGCTGCGCGGCTATGACGCGCAGATCCGCGACCGGCTGCTCCAGATCTCCATGACCAAGGGGATCAATTTCCGTTTCAACGCGAAGATGGAGCGGATCGAGAAGAATGACGACGGCACGCTCTGCGTCCGATTCAAGGACGGCGATCCGGTCGCGGCCGATGTCGTGCTGTTCGCTACCGGGCGCAAGCCGCTGACCGAGGGGCTGGGGCTGGAGACGGCCGGGGTCGAGCTGGACGAGAAGGGCGCGATCAGGGTCGACGACTATAGCCAGACCAGTTGCGCGAGCATTTATGCGGTGGGCGACGTCACCGACCGGCTGCAACTCACCCCCGTCGCCATTCGCGAGGGCCATGCCTTTGCCGATACCGTCTTCGGGAACAACCGGCGCAAGGTCGATTATGGCTGCGTGCCGTCCGCCGTGTTCAGTCACCCGCCGCTCGCGGGCGTCGGCATGACCGAGGCGGAGGCGCGCAACAAGCTGGGCACGGTCAAGATCTACACGTCGGATTTCCGGCCGATGAAGAATGTGCTGGCGGGGCGCGACGAGCGGGCGCTCTACAAGATGGTCGTGGACGCGACGACGGACAAGGTAGTCGGGTTGCACATGATCGGGCCGGACGCGCCGGAGATATTGCAGGCGGCTGCCATCGCGGTGAAGGCGGGCCTGACCAAGCAGGATTTCGACGACACCGTCGCGCTGCATCCCAGCATGGCGGAGGAACTGGTGCTGTTGAAATAGGGCCGTGTCTCGAGTCCGGTTCGGCCCTTCGAGTCCCTTGTTTCCAGAAGAAGGAAAGCCCTTCGACAGGCTCAGGGCGAACGGGGTGGCGAGGTCATCCCTTTGAAGCGAACGTCACCACCAGCGCGTCGCGCCAGGCGGGTTGCGCGGGGTCGAGCGGGTGGATTTCGGTGACGCCGTGGAGGATGCGGTGGTCGTCGATCAGCATCGTGTCGGCAGGATCGGTCAGGGTGAATTCGCCGAGCGGCGCGCCGTCGGGCGCGCCGATGCGGGTGACGCCTTCGCGGACGTTGCGGCGCTCGACCAGCATCACCATCACCCGGTCGACCCCGTCGCGGTGCATCCCTTCGGGCGTGGGGCGGCCCGTTTCGCCGGGGCGGGCCTCGATGCGGAACTGGTGGAGTTCGACGAGCCAGTCGCCCTTTGCGGCAGGATCGAAGCTGTCGGCGCACCAGCCCAGAATCGCCTGGCAGGCGGGCATGGCGACGGTGGCCTGATCGACCGGATCGAACCAGCGCTGCACGTCGCCGTTCAGGGGATTATAGTCGCGGCTCTGATAATGGGGCTGATGCGGCTGGCGGACATAATGGCCGGCCCGGAGCGCGAAGGTGGCGTGGCGGCGGCGGCGGTAGCGGCCGCCATCGGCCATATAGAGATCGGGGCCAAGATCGTCCCAGGTCCGGGCGAAGCCGCGCCAGTCCGCTTCGCCGATGCCGAGCCGCGCCAGCATCTGCGCGCCGGGGAGCCGGGCATAGCCGTCCCGCGCCAGGGCTTCGTCCATGCGGGAAAGGCTGTCCGTGTCGCTCATCTCACCATCCTAGTCGGTGGAGGAGACGAGCGACAGGGCCAGTTTCCGCAGGGCGGATCGGATGGTCGTGCCGAAGCCTCTTACGCGATCGTCGGGATCATGCCGCCTTCGACCCGGAGCGCCGCGCCGTTGGTGGCGGCGGCGAGCGGGCTGGCAAGATAGGCGACCATGGCGCCCACCTCGTCCGCCTCGATCAGCCGCTTGATGAGCGAGAGTGGACGGAGGCGGGTGAAGAATTCGGCCTCGCGGTCCGCTTCGGGCGCGTCCTTGTCATCCACCACCGAGCGGATGAAGTCGACGATCCCCTCCGACCGGGTCGGGCCGGGCAGCACTGAATTGACGGTGACGCCGGTGCCGCGCGTATGTTCGGCAAGCCCCCGCGAGATGGCGAGCTGGGCCGACTTGGTCATGCCGTAGTGGATCATCTCGGCGGGCGGGAGCAGCCCGCTTTCGCTGGCGATGAAGAGGATGCGGCCCCAGTTACGCTCCAGCATCCGTGGGAAATAATGGCGCGAGAGGCGGGCGCCGCTGACGACATTGACTTCGAACAGATGATGCCAGTCTTCGTCGTTGATGTCGGCGAAGTCCTTGGCTTCGTAGATGCCCAGATTGTTGACGAGGATGTCGGTGTCCGGAACGGCGGCGATCAGCGTGGCGGCACCCTGCGCCGTGGCAGGATCGGCGAGCACGGGATTGACGCTGCCGCCGATCTCCTGCGCGGCGGCCTCCAGCTTGGCCTGGTTGCGGCCGGTGATGGTGACGGCGACGCCCTCCTGCGCGAGGCGGCGGGCGATGGCGAGGCCGATGCCGGCGGTCGATCCGGTGACGATGGCGCTCTTGCCGGCGAGTTTCAGGTCCATGGGCTTCCTCCAAAAAAACGGACAGCGAACTGGACACCAGATAGATATTCGACGATTGATGATTAGACCGCATCGCATCACTTCAGAAGTGAATCAAAATCATGGATAACCGGTTCGGCGACATCGAGACGTTCCTGATGGTGGCGGGAGAGGGCAGCTTTGCCGCCGCGGCCAAGGCGCTGCGGTTGACGCCATCGGCGGTCAGCCGGTCGATCGCGCGGCTGGAGCAGCGGCTGGGCGTCGCGCTGGTGCGGCGCACGACGCGGGCGCTGGCGCTGACGCGCGAGGGGCAGGCCTATCATGACCGGATGACGGTGCTGATCTGCGACATGATGGATGTGGAGGCGGGGCTGGGCGAGGACCGGAACCAGCCGCGCGGGCTGTTGCGGATCAACGCCTCGCCCTCCTTCGGCGTCGAATGCCTGATCCCGCTGCTGCCGCGCTTCGCCGCTCTGCATCCGGCCGTGACGGTGGACCTGAGCCTGTCGGACACCATCGTCGACCTGGTCGAGGCCCGCGCGGACATCGCCATCCGCATCGGCCCGCTGCGCGACACGAGGCTGCGGGCGAAGAAGCTGGGGCACAGCCGCATGGCGCTGGTCGCCAGCCCCGACTATCTGGCGCGGCGCGGGACGCCGCAGACGCCGGACGAACTGGAGGGGCATGACTGCCTGCGCTTCAGTTTCCGCCGCTCGGTCGATGGCTGGCCGTTCCGCATCGGCAAGCGGGTGGTGCAGCGGCCGGTACAGGGGCGCTATTTCGGCAATTCGGGCGAGGTGGTGCGGCAGATGGCGGTGGCCGGCTGCGGCATTGCCCGGCATGGCTATTTTCATGTCGCCAGCGATCTGAAGGCCGGGCGGCTGGTGGAAGTGCTGGCCGACTATAATCCGGGCGACGGAGAGGATATTCATGCCCTTTATGCAGCGGAAGATCGGTCGGCGGCGCGGGTGCGCGCATTCCTGGACTTTCTGGACGAGGCGGTGGTGATCGGCCAGTGACGGGCAGGCGTGACGGGCAGGCGTGACGCGCGGGAGTGACGCACCGGGGGAGTGAGGGCGCGCTGCGGATTTTCGCTTGCACATCGTTGAACCTGCGGCGGACAGATTGTCCGTCCGCCCGTTTCAGAGGTGCCCGATGCTCGATCGCCGTTCCTTCCTTGGCAGCGCGGCTGCCGCTTCGCTGGCGCAGCCGGTCGGCGCGCAGGCGCTGGCGACGGTGCCGCTGCCGCCCGCCGATCTCCATGACCGGGACGAGGCGGGCTATTGGAAGGCGCTGCGGGCGCAATTCCTGATCCCCGCCGATGTCGTGAACCTGAATGTCGGCACCGTCGGCTCCTCCCCGCGCCCCGTGCTCAAGGCGATATTCGACGGCTTCGCGCAGACCGAGCAGATGACGCAGGAAGGATCGGAGGATTATCCGATCTGGGGCTATGGGGCGTGGGAAGAGTATCGCCGGCCCTTCGCCGCCTTCATGGGCGCGCGGGTCGAGCAGATGGCGATCCTGCGCAACTGCACCGAGGCGAACAGTTATGTCGCCAATGGTTTCGACATGAAGCCGGGTGACGAGGTGTTGATGAGCGACGAGGAACATGGGTCAGGCGAAATGCCGTGGATGCTGCGCCAGCGCCGCTATGGCGTGGTGGTCAGGAAATTCGCCATGCCCAGGCCGCCCAGGGATGCGGCCGAGATACTGAACCGCATCAACGACGCGATCACGCCCAGGACGCGGATCATCTTCGTCAGCCATATCAGCACCGCGACCGGCGTGGTGCTGCCCGCGAAGGAGATTGCAGCGCTCGCCCGGTCGAAGGGGATCCTGTCGGCCTTCGACGGCGCCCATGCGCCGGGGATGATCCAGGTCGACCTCAACGACATGGGATGCGACATCTACACCGGGTCGATGCACAAATGGCTGTTCGCGACCAAGGGCACGGGTTTCCTCTATCTGCGCGACAGGGGCGTGATGGACCGGGTGTGGAACACGGTCGCGACGGGCGGATATGACGATCCCGCGCGCATGGCCGACCGCTACATGCAGATCGGGTCGTCCTGCATTCCCACATTGATGGGGCTGAACGCGGCCGTCGCTTTCGCCGAGGGCATCGGCATGGATCGGATCGAGGCGCGCAACCGGATGCTGGCCGACTATATCCATGGCGAGATGATGAAGCGGGGCGCGGAAAGCTGGACCTCGCCCGACCCGGCGTTGCGCGGAGCGATAGCGACGGTCAATGTGCCGCCGATCCAGCGGATGGAATTGCAGGACTGGCTATGGACCAACCACAAGGTCCGCATCCGCGGCGGCGCGCCCAGCAAGCTGCGGCTGGCGACGCCCTGGTTCCTGAGCAAGGCGGACATCGACAGGTTCCTGGGGCTGTTCGACGAATTTCGGAAGGCGAAGGGGGCTTAGCCTCTTCAGGTCCGCTCCCCGAGAGGGGGAACGCGGTCGCATCGCCCCCGCCGCAATTGCACCGCCGCTCACTTTGTTCTATGGGCCGCGCTGACAGCCCCGGCACCCGTGATCCTTTCCGATTCGCGTTTGCCGGGGCGCATTGTTTTTGAGAAAAAGACAGGAACGCGCATGGCCCGTCGCCGCCAGATCTACGAAGGCAAGGCAAAGATCCTTTACGAAGGCCCGGAACCGGGTACGATCATCCAGTATTTCAAGGATGACGCGACCGCCTTCAACGCGCAGAAGAAGGGCACGATTTCCGGCAAGGGCGTGCTCAACAACCGCATTTCCGAGCATATCTTCACCCTGCTCGGCCAGATCGGCGTGCCGACCCACTTCATCCGCCGCCTCAACATGCGCGAGCAGCTGGTCCGCCAGGTCGAGATCGTGCCGATCGAGGTGGTGGTGCGCAACGTGGCCGCCGGATCGCTCAGCAAGAAGCTGGGTATCGAGGAAGGCACGCAGCTGCCCCGCACTCTGATCGAATATTGCTACAAGGACGATGCGCTGGGCGACCCGCTGGTGTCCGAGGAGCATATCGCCTGCTTCGGCTGGGCGACGCAGGACGAGATGCACGACATCGCCGACATGGCGATCCGCATCAACGATTTCATGTGCGGCCTTTTCGCCGGCATCGGCATCCGCCTGGTCGATTTCAAGCTGGAGTTCGGCCGCCTCTATGACGGCGATTACAGCCGCGTCATCCTGGCCGACGAGATCAGCCCCGACGGGTGCCGCCTGTGGGACATGGCGACCAACGAGAAGCTGGACAAGGATCGGTTCCGCCGCGACCTGGGCGGCGAAGTGGAAGCCTATCAGGAAGTGGCGCGCCGCCTGGGCCTGCTGCCCGAGGGGCTGGACACCACCGTCCTCGACCTCGACACCCATCGCAAGAAGCGCGAGAAGGACTGAGATGAAAGGGCCGGCTGCATAAGCCGGCCTTTTTTCATGCCATCAGCGCATCCGCGACCAGCTTCAGGCCGAGCAGGATCATCAGCGCATAAATGAGGGTGTAGAAACGCGCCGGATCGACCCGGCGGACCAGCGCCACCCCCGCGAAGGTCGCAGCCATCGCCACCGGGACGAGCATCGCCGTCGCCGTCAGATTGGCGGTGGTGAACTGGCCGAGCGCGGCATAGGCGGGCAGCTTCATCCAGTTCATCACGGCGAAGGCCAGCGCAGTGGTGCCGACCAGCATGTCGCGGGGGAGCTTTTTGGGCAGCACCCACATCTGGAAGGGGGGCGAACCGGCATGGGCGATCTGGCTGGTGAAGCCGCTGCCGATGCCGAACAGGAAGCCGACCCAGCCGGGCGAGTCGGACGGCAGCACCACCGCCTGGCCCCGCTCGACCCAGAGGCGTTGCAGGCCGAACAGCACGGAAATCGCACCGAGCACGCCCAGAACCGCGATTTCGGAAACCTGGCTGGCGAACAGCCAGCCAAGGCCGATGCCAACCGCGGCGCCGGGCAGCATGACCTTGAGGATCTGGCCGTCCCAGCTGTGGCGATAGGCCCAGACGCTGACCGCATCCTGGAGGATCAGGATCGGCAGCAGGATCGCGGCCCCGCGCACCGGATCGACGCCCAGCGCCATGACCGGCATGGCGAGCGCGCCGACCCCCGCAAAGCCGCCCTTGGCGAGGCCGGAGATGATGACGGCGATGATGGCGCAGGCGAGGTAGAGATAGTCCGGGTGCATGGGGACCGCTTAGGGGAAGTGCGGGTGCATGGGAATGGCTGGCTTGGGGGGAAAGCGGGCGCTCGGATTTTGAGCGGGAGTGCCGGCAAACAGGCGGAAATCATCTGTCATGCCGGGCATCTCAGGGCGAGGCACGCAGCATTTGGTCGGCGGCGCTTGTCTGAACCTCTCTCGCCATCGCCTGAGACCCCAGCCTTCGCTGGGGTGACGATAATATGGGATGGCGGCTTTCGAGTGGCGTCGCCCGCACTTAACTGTCGGCATCTGCTCGCTTCCAGCCATGCGGCGCGGTCAGCGGTTGGCGCGGTAGCCGACCATCAGGCCGAAGCTGAAGGTGGCGAGGAGGGCGAGCTGGACCTTGCCCTGGGGATCGTCATAGCCGACGATGTCCTGGCCCCAGGCGAACAGCCCCACAAACATAGCGAGCGCGAGACCCGACATGGCACCCCGACCTTCCCCCGATCCGACCCCGTAACAATAGCGCCATGGTCGCTAATAAAAGGATAATGGCTTGCCTCCGCGCGCAGCCGCGCCTAGGGGGTGCGGCATCGCCGTTTCCCCGCGCATGAAGCGCGGCATTTGTCGATTCCAGGGAGTCCGCACGCCATGAAAGCCCGCATCTTCGTCACCCTCAAGGGCGGTGTCCTCGATCCCCAGGGCAAGGCGATCCATCATGCCCTGGAAGGGCTGGGCTTTGGCGGGGTCAACGACGTGCGCGCGGGCAAGCTGATCGAGCTGGACCTGGCCGACGGCACCAGCGACGAGGATATCGACGCCATGTGCCGCAAGCTGCTGGCCAATACGGTGATCGAGAATTATCGCATCGAGAAGGTCGCCTAAGCCATGAAAAGCGCCGTCATCGTCTTTCCGGGCAGCAATTGCGACCGCGACCTGGCGGTGGCGTTCGAGGCTGCGACCGGTAGCAAGCCCGCCATGATCTGGCACCGCGACACCGACCTGCCGGGTGACATCGACCTGATCGGCGTGCCGGGCGGATTTTCCTATGGCGACTATCTGCGGTCCGGCGCGATGGCCGCCCGTTCGCCGGTGATGCAGGCGGTGGCGAGGGCGGCCGAGCGTGGCGCCTATGTGCTGGGGATCTGCAACGGATTCCAGGTGCTGACCGAAAGCGGCCTGCTGCCCGGCGCGCTGCTGCGCAATGCCGGCGGCCATTTCGTCTGCCGCGACGTCGCGCTGACGGTTGAGAATGCGCAGAGCGCGTTCACCAGCCGCTATGCGGCGGGCGAGGCGATCCGTTTCCCGGTCGCGCATCATGACGGCAATTATTTCGCCGACGACGCCACGCTCGACCGGCTGGAGGGCGAAGGCCGGGTCGCGCTGCGCTATGCCGAAAGCGTCAACGGATCGGCCCGCAACATTGCCGGCATCCTGAACGACGCCGGCAATGTGCTGGGCATGATGCCCCACCCCGAGCGCGTGATCGAGCCGGCGCATGGCTCGACCGACGGCCAGCGGCTGTTCACCGGCCTGGTCGAGGGGCTGCTCGCGCGGGCCTGATCGCCGGCCGCGTCAGTGGCGGAAGAAGAGAGTCACCGACGCGACATGGTTGACGCGGGTGTTGCCGGCCCGCTGGTTGATGAGCTGGTTGAGATAGCCGACCTCCAGCGTTGACGCGCCGGGCAGGCCGATTTCCGCGCCGGCGAAGCTGCGCAGCTGATCGAAGCCGCTGCGCGCGCCCCAGTCCGTGTCGTTCAATGCGGCGAAACCTTCCGCATAGACGAGCGCGTTCACCGCGTCGCTGCCGGCCTTGAGCGGCTTTTCGTAGCGGATCATTTCACGCAGCCGCCAGCCCATGTCGTCGCCGTCCGAGCGCCAGCGCTGTTCGAGCCGCGTGCGCGAGGAGAGTTCGCCGCCCCAGGGCTTGCCGAGCGTCCAGCTGACCTGCTGGAAACTGCGTTCCTCATTCACGTCCTTGCCGCCTTCGGTCGGCACGACGATATGGGCGAAACCCTGGTAGAGGGTGAGCGACGGCGAGAATTTCCAGCCGAGCGCGCCGCGGAACAGCGCCTGGTCGACGCGCGAGACGCCGTCGCCGATGCGCGGCTGGACTTCGGCGAAATAGACCAGCTCGTCCTTCACCGATCCCATGGCGGTAAGATTGAGCCAGAATTGCTCATCCTCGCTGGTCGCGGCCACGGCCGGGGCGGACAGCAGGGCGAGGCAGGCGGACGGGAGGATGGCGGACAGGCTCGAAAACAGGCGGCGCATGGGGTTCCTTGACAGGGCAGTGGAGGGACAGCCGACATGGGACTGTCCCTCCATCATAGAGGCCATGCTGTTTCCGCCCTGTTTCCCGATCGTTTTTTCTGTCGGGCCGGCCTGTGTCAGGTGATGACGCTGGGCCGGTCCATGCCGGTGAAACCGCGGATGTCCGCCACTTCCTGCGCCGCCGCGATCAGGGGCGCGAGGGCATCGGCGGTGTCCATGCCGAGATCGCCGTCCGGGCCGACATAGCGTTCGATATAGACGCGCAACGTCGCGCCCTCGGTGCCGGTCCCCGACAGGCGAAAGACCACGCGCGATCCGTCCTCGAACAGGATGCGGACGCCCTGGTTGCGGCTGACGGACTGGTCGGTGGGGTCGGTATAGGCGAAATCATCGGCGCTCTTCACGATGCCGCCGCTGTTGGCGGTGCCGGGCAGGCGGTCGAGCTTGTCGCGCAGCGTGGCCATCAAGGCGTCGGCGCGGTCCTTGGCGATGGCCTCATAATCATGGCGGGCATAGTAATTGCGGCCATAGGTCGCCCAATGTTCGGCCATGATCTGCGCGACGCCCTGCCGGCGGACGGCGAGGATGTTGAGCCAGAGCAGCACGGCCCAGATGCCGTCCTTTTCGCGCACATGGTCGGAACCGGTACCCGCGCTTTCCTCGCCGCAGATGGTGGCCATGCCGGCATCGAGCAGGTTGCCGAAGAATTTCCAGCCGGTGGGCGTTTCATAGAGGGGAATGCCGAGCCGTTCGGCCACCCGGTCGGCCGCGCCGCTGGTCGGCATGGAGCGGGCGATGCCCTTCAGGCCCCGCGCATAGCCGGGCGCGAGATGGGCGTTGGCCGCCAGCACCGCCAGCGAGTCCGAGGGTGTCACATAGCAATGGCGGCCGATGATGAGGTTGCGGTCGCCATCGCCGTCCGACGCTGCACCGAAATCGGGCGCGTCGGGGGCCATCAGCCGATCATGGAGCGCCTTTGCGTGGACGAGATTGGGATCGGGATGATGATGGCCGAAATCGGGGAGCGGCGTGCCGTTCATCACCGTGCCGGCGGGCGCGCCGAGGCGCTGCTCGAAAATCTCTACCGCATAGGGACCGGTGACGGCGCTCATGCTGTCGAAGGCGAGGGTAAAGCCGTCCGCGATCAGCGCGCGGATGGCAGCGAAGTCGAACAGGCTTTCCATGAGGTCGGCATAGAGAGCGACCGGATCGACCACTTCGACGGTCATGTCGCCGAGCCGGCTGGAGCCGATGCTGTCGATATCGACATCGGCGGCGTCGAGAATCTGGTAGCTGTCGATCGTCAGCGTGCGGGCGTTGATCGCGTCCGTCACCTTTTCGGGCGCCGGGCCGCCATTGCCGATATTATATTTGATGCCGAAATCCTCGTCCGGGCCGCCGGGATTGTGGCTGGCCGAGAGCACGAGGCCGCCGAACGCGCCCGACGCGCGAATGAGGTGCGAGGCGGCGGGGGTGGAGAGAATGCCGCCCCGGCCCACCAGCACCCGGCCGAAGCCGTTGGCGGCTGCCATCTTCAGCACCGTCTGGATGACTTCGCGGTTGAGATAACGGCCGTCGCCGCCCACCACCAGTGTCTGGCCCGCGAACCCCTCCAGGCTGTCGAACACCGACTGGACGAAATTTTCCGCATAATGGGGCTGGGCGAAGACCCGCACCTTCTTGCGCAGGCCGGAGGTGCCAGGCTTCTGGTCGGTGAAGGGGGTGGTGGTTACGGTCTGGATCACTCCGGCATCCTTTTGAGAAAACGTGTCGGTTGAAATCTCACAGCACCCGGACGGGCGCTATATCGCAGTGCAGCATGTTCAGCGCTTTTGTGCAAACCAGATGACATGGCGCGGCCCCTTGCCATTGTCGCGGGCACGCACGGCGACCTCCTCCACGAGGAAGCCGGCGCTGCGCAGGCGGCGGGTGAAGGCATCGTCGGAGCCGGCGGACCAGACGGCAAGGATGCCGCCGGGCTTCAATGCCGTGCGCGCGGCCTCCAGTCCCTTGCCATTGTAGAGCCGGTCATTGGCGGCGGCGGTGAGGCCGTCGGGGCCATTGTCGACGTCGAGCAGGATCGCGTCATAGCTGCCATGGCCTGCGGCGATCACGTTGACGACATCGTCGAGGACAAGGCGCACGCGCGGGTCGTCGAGGCAGCCGGCGGCAAGGTCCGTCATCGGACCGCGCGCCCATTCGATGATTTCGGGCACCAGTTCGGCGACCGTGATCTGCGCGGATGCGTCGAGCGCGCCCAGCGCCGCGCGCAGGGTGAATCCCATGCCATAGCCGCCGATCAGCAGATGCGGCGCGGTGCGCCCCTTCAGCCGCTCGATCGTCATGAGCGCGAGCTGCTTTTCCGAGCCGCTCATCCGGCTGCTCATCAATTCATTGCGGTCGAGGACGATCATATAGTCGCCGCCACGCCGGTAGAGTTTCAGTTCCTGCCCACCCGGCACGGCGGCGGACCCCAGATATTCGCGCGGCGTCATACGGCCCCTTCTTACATAAACGATCGGCCTGTGGCGCATGGCAGCTTGGCTTCCGTCGCGCAAATGCTACAGGCGGTCGCGCGCGTCGGTCGCCACATGGCCGATCCGTCCGGCGGATGCTATCGGCCCGCCGACCGCGACCCGAATCTGGACAGGCAGCCTTCTTCCCCATGCGCTATTTTCTCGACACCGAATTCAACGGCTTTGGCGGGACGCTGATCAGCGTGGCGCTGGTGCCCGAGGACGGGGACCAGGAACTCTATTTTTCGCTGCCCCTGCCGGACCAGATCGAGACATGGGTGTCGGCCAACGTCATCCCCTATCTGCGCCATGTGCCGCCGGGGATCGACCATGAACTGGGGCGCGAGGAAGGCGCCGACATGGTCGCCGCCTATCTGGCGGGCGATTCCGATCCCGTCATCATCGCCGACTGGCCCGAGGATCTGGCTCATTTCTGCGCTCTGCTGGTGAAGGGGCCGGGGCAGATGGCCGGGGTCGATTTCGGCTTGCGGCTGGAACTGATCAACGCGGCGGGATTCAGCGCGGCGGCGAACAGCCGGGTGCCGCACAACGCCCTGCACGACGCGCGGGCGCTGCGCGATTTCTACATGGCCTATCGGGCGGACTGACGGCGGCCGATCCGGCTGCGTTCCAGCCACCAGAGCAGGGCGCTGGCGGCGAGCCATGCCAGCAGCCAAGGCCAGGCGGGGCCGTGGCGGGGTTCGTCCGAACCCGGTGCCGGGGCGTTGCCGCGCAGCATGAGCGTGGCGGCGCGGTCGCGGGTAGCGCGCATCGCTGGCAGGGCCTGGGCGGGTTGGACGTGGAAGGGGACGGCGCCGTCCTTGCCGCGCAGGACGTGCCAGCCGGCGCTTTCCGGCCAGAAGGCGGCGCAGCCGTTCACCGGGATCAGCCGCGCGTGGCTGCCATCGGGGCGGTCGACCTGCGCGTTTCCGGCAAGGCCGCATAGCGCCATGCGCTCGCCTGCCCAATGGATGCCGTCGATCATTGCGGGCGCGGGCGCGGGGCGGGCGACCGCGCCGAGCAGGCTGCGCCACCATAGATCATGGAGCGGCTGGTGCCCGGTGAGGATGAGCGCATAGCTGTCGATGCCGGTAAAAAGCGCGATCCGCCCCGTCCCGAGCGCGCGCCATGCGGCGAGCGGGGCGCCGCCGGCGTCCCGAAGCAGCGGAACGGCGTCGCGGCCAGTGGGCGCAGCGGCGAGGCGGGTGACTTCGGGGAGCAATTCGTCGGGGAACGCCATGTCTTCGGGGCGGTCGGCATAGGCTATGCCCTGCCGGGTGCGGGCTATGGTGGCGGCGGGCGGCTTGGGCAAGGCGAGCGGGGCGAGGTCGTTACCGCCCTGGAGCGCGAAGCCCAGCGCTTGCCACTGGCTGCGGGTCGCACCGTCGAGCGGGCCGCCGGCGCGCAGGATGAGGCCGAGGCCGTCGCGCACCGCGCCGAGCAGGGCGTTGCGCGCGCCGCCCATTGCGGCCCAGCTGCGATCGTCGATCAGCACGGCGTCGAAGCCGCGCAGACTGGCGCCGTCGATCGAGACGGGGACGTCGCCGAGCTGGACGCCGCCGCCCGCGCTCATTTGGCTGGTGACGGCGAAGCCCGCGTCGGTCGCCCAGCGGCGCAGATATTTGACTTCCGGTCCGGGCGCGCCGGCGAGGATCAGCAGGCGCGGCCGGGCGCTGTCCTGCGTGAGGACGGGGACGCTGGCCTGTTCGACCATCCAGCCGTCGTCGCGCACGCGCAGGGTGAAGTCGGCGGCGCCGGCGCTGCGGGCGGTGCCGGTGAGAGTGACATGGCCGTCGCGGTCGGGCGTGGCGCTGTCGGTCACGCGGCCGGCTGGGTCGAGCAATTGGACGGTGGCCTCGGGCAGGCCGGCGAGCGTCGCGCCGGTGGTGAAGGTCGCGCCCGGTGCGGTCGACGCAGGTGGGGAGAGGTGGATGATGCCCCTGGGCGGCGGGGGCGGATCGAAGCGGAGGGCGACCGTGCGTGCGGCTTCGATGTCGCGGGGCGTCAATCCCCGACCGACGATCTCGATCGTGCCAGCGGCGGGGTGGCGGCGCAGCGCGGTGGCGAGGTCGGGCGCGGCTTCGCCGAGGATAGCGCCTGCCTCGGGCAGGACGATGAGGGGCGCGCCGGCGGCGGCGAGGCGCGGCGTTCCGGCGGTGGCGATGCGCAGGGCGCCGCTGCCGCCGCTGGTGGCGGGTGGGAAAAGCGCGAAAAAGAGCAGCCCGGCGCAGACCGGCTGGAGCAGCAGGAGCAGCGCCAGGCGGAGGGGCGATCCCTGCTCGACCGCCGCCCGGTGCCAGAGGGTCAGGCGGATCGCGGCCAGCAGGACGGCGAGGGCAAGGATGGCGGCGACGATCGCCGGCATGGGCATGGGCGTGGTCATGATCCGCCTCCCCCGATCGCGCGGAGATAGCGGGTGCCGGGGCCGTCGGCCGGGCGGCGGCGGGCAGGCTGGCCGAGCGGGCGTTCCATCGCGGTCCAGAGCTGAGCGCGGAGCTTCGCGCGGCAGGAGGCGCAGGCGGGGTCGCGGCGCACGGCGTCGATCACGCCGCTGAGCGCCAGCGCATCGGGCAGGCGGGCGGTGTTGGCGCGGACCCAGGCGTCCAGCGGTCCGAGATTGATCGGTCCCCAAATCGCGTCCGGTCCGGCGCCCAGCGCGCGCCAGGCAGCGGCGGCGGGGCCATCCTGCCGTTCGACGGGGGTAAGTTCCAGCTGGCGGCTGGCCAGCCCCTCACGCTTGCCGGTCATGCGGCGGCCCGCGTCGATCGGCGGCAGTTCTGGCCCGACGCGCGAGAGGAAGATGCGGGTCGCCTGCTGCACCTCCTTGATGAAGCGCAGCGCCCGGTAGGCAAAGGGCAGCGCGGCGTCGGGATGGCCGGTCTTGAGCTCCCGTTCGGACTGCCACATTTCGTCCACCGCCTGCTTCAGGATGGCGCGGGTTTCGGGATCGAGGCTGGAGGCGGGGCTTTCGTCGTGCGGATGGCCGAATTCGGCGAGCACATCCTCCTTCTCGCCGAAGACATTGGGCGACGATGGCGGCGGGCCATGGTCGTGCCCGTCATTGTCGCTGTGCGCCTCCGCATCCGAGGTGGGGAGTTCGGGCTGGCCTTCGCTTTCGCCGCCGAGAAACTGGCTGTAGCGGCCGCGCAATATCTGCTGGTCGCCGCCGATCGCGGCGGAGCGGGCGAGGTAGCGGTCGGGCGCGAGGGCGCGCCGTTGCTTGAGCAGCTTTTCGATGTCGATGATGATCTGGCGCTGGCTGCGGAAATAGGCGGGCAGGGTGGTGTTGACCATGCCGGTGAGGCCGCTGCTTTCGGGTTGTTTCGGGGACGGCCAGCGCAGGATGAGGCTGGGGCCGCGCGCTTCCTGCGGCGACGGGCTGCGATTGTCGCGGATGATGAGTTGCACGACCATGTCGCCGCCCGCGGCAAAGCCGAAGCTGGCGAAGTCGAGGCGCGGGGCGAAGCGGCGGTCGCGGGCCGGGCCTGTGCCGCCGACGGGGATTTCGCGTTCGGAAAAGCTGACATTTTCGCCCTCCCCGATCGCCAGCGTCACGCGCAGCCGGGCGGTGGTGGCGACGCCATAATCGTCGGTGGCGGCAAAGGCCGGGGACCAGCCGTGCTGGCCGGGCCTGACCAGGGTGAGGCTGTCGGTCAGGGCCTTCACCTGCGGCGGGGCGTCGGCGACGGCGTCGATCCGGTGCAGCGGCGGGGTGGGGCCGCGCCCGGCGGCGGGATCGACGCGGTAGAGGAAGGCGGCGTCGGCGGTGCGGCTGGCGATCCAGTTGGCGCCGTCACGGCGCAGCGCGAGGGGCTGGCCGCCGAGCATGAGCAGCCGGGGCGCGGTCGCCTGCGGATCGAAGCGGAGCGTCCATTCGAGGCGCGATCCCTGCGGCACGCGGGCGTCGAGCGTGGCGGAGTCGCGGACCGGCAGGCCGGTATAGGCGGTGGGGAGAATGCGCAGATTCTGGGCGACGAGGCGGGGGATGCCGGGGCGGGCGGGCAGGCCTTCGCTGCTGGGGGCGAGAGCGGGCGGGCCTTCACCGGCGCGGGGCCAGAGCAGGGCGGCGGCGATCAGCGCGGCGGCGGTGAGGCCGAGGATCAGGAGCGTGCGCGTCGACCAGGGGGGAACGAGGTCTTGGGGGCCGCCCTGGTCGAGCCGGGCGGCGATGCGGCGGCGCTGGAGCGACTGGAGCCGGGAGAGGGGCGCGTCGCCGCCGAAGAGGAGGGCGCTGCTGTCCTCAAGGTCCGGGCGCGCGGCGTCGAGACTGCGGACCAGCCAGGGCAGGTCGTGGAGCGCGGCGCGCTGCCGGGCGATGAGGAGGGCGATGCCGATGCCGAGCAGCGCGGCAGCGGTGGCCGCGATCGGGCCGAAGAAGCGCCAGCCGATCGCCGTGGCGGCGAGCAGCGGCGGCAACGCCAGCGCCAGCGTGTCGGCGACGCGGCGACGGCGAGCGGGCGCGATCCACTGGACGAACAGGTCGCTCATGGCGCGATGCTCCGGCTGCGGCGGGTGGCGAGCCAGCGTTCGGCGAGGAGCAGCAGGGCGACCAGGACGGCGAGCATGGGACGGAGCGGCCGGGGCGGCTGGTCGGGGGCGCGGCCGCCCGTGAGCGGGGCATAGTCGGCGGCGGCGACGCGGGAGGGAGTCGGCTGCGCGGTGATGAGCGCGCGGAGACGGGTCGGGAAATCGGCCTCCAGCAGGAGCGGGATCTGCGATGCGACGAGGGGACGGGTCAGGCGGATCAGACGGCCCTTGCCCATGGGCCGGGCGTGGGCCAGCACCTGGCCCTGATCGTCGCGCCAGATGGGGACGGTTTCGCCCGGCGGCATCCGCATGTCGGCGGCGAGGATCGCCTGTCCGCCGCCGTCGACCCATCGGGTGACGGCGTCGGGCAGGGTGCCGCTGCTCATCCAGAAGAGCGGCTGGTCGATGGGCGGCATTGGGGCGGTGAGCGGGCCGCTGTCGAGGGCGGCTGGCTTGCCGGGCGGTTGCCATGACTGGGCGGCGGCCAGGAGATAGAGCAGGCCGCCGGCATGGGCGGTGTCGGCCCTGATGGCGATGCGCGGCGCCGGAATCGGTGCTGTCCGGGGCGCGGGCATGGCGCCGGGCTGAACTTGCCATGTCACCCTGCGCGAGAGGCGGAGGCGGTCGGCGTCGGCACCTTCGATGATCGTGGGCGTGACGATAGTCAGCGGCGTGTTGGCCGGGAGTTCGGCGTCGAGCTGGCGGACGAGGCTGGCGATGGCCAGCGGGCCTGTCGGTGGGGCTTGGTCGATGTTCGGGAAGCCGGGCGCCAGCCAGTGGGCGCGGGCATCGCCGATGCGGGCGGGATCGACCCGCGCGCCGGGGATCACCGCGACATAGGGGCCCTCGTCACCAGCGCCCAGCAGGACGGGCTGGGCCAGCCACAGCGCGACGAGCGCCAGCAGCGCGAGGCGGAGCAGCAGCAGCGGCCATTCGTCGAAGCGCAGGCGCGAGCGCGGCTTCGGCCGCGCGCGCAGCCAGCGCAGGGCGGCGAAGTCGGTCGGCTGCTGCTCGCTTTTCCGCGCGATATGGATGATGAGCGGCACCAGCAGGGCCGCGAGCGCGGCCAGCGCGGCGGGGAACAACAGGCCCATGCTCATTGATATTCCGCTGCGCCATGGGCCGCGAACAGGCGGCGGAGGGGCAGGTCGACGGGCTCGTCCAGAATATGCGACGCATGGCGGATGCCGATCGCGTCGAGCCGGGCGTGGAGCGTGTCGCGCGCCTGCGCGAAGCGGGCGAGGAATTCGGCGCGCAGGGCTGCGCCATCGGCCAGCAGTTCCTCGCCGGTTTCGGGATCGCGGAAGCGATAGCCGCCGTCGAAGGGGAAATCCCGTTCCGCGACGGTCAGCATCTCGACCACCAATGTCTCGCGCCCGGCGGCGGCCAGCTTTTCCGCCAGCGCGACCGCGCCTTCGTCGAAACAGTCGCTGAGCAGGATGACGAGGTCGTGCGCGCCGATCCGTTCCCAGACCGGGCCTAGCTGGCTTTCCGGGGCGAAGCCGCGTGCCGCGTGGACGTTCAGCAGTTCCAGCAGCAGCCGGTCGCGCTGGCGCAGGCCGGTGGCAGGGGGCAGCAAAGCAAGGCCTGCGTCGCCCAGCGCCATGAAACCGAAGCGGTCGCCCTGCTTCATCGCCAGTTCGGCGATGGCGGCGGCGATCGCTTTTGCCGCGTCGAGGCGGCTGTAATCGGGGCGGGTGGGGTCGCACTGGCCCATGGAGGCGCTGGCGTCGATCAATATCCAGACAGCGACGGGACTTTCGCGCTCGGCCTCCCGCACGAAGAATTTGTCGGAGCGGGCGTAGAGCTTCCAGTCGATCTGGCGCAGTTCGTCGCCGGGTTCATAGGCGCGATATTGCGCGAATTCGAGGCCCGCGCCCCGGCTGTGGCTCTGGTGCAGGCCAATGCCATGCGACCCCACCGCCCGGCGCGTGACGAGGCGCAGGCCGCGAAGGCGGCTGCGCACGTCGGGGGGGAGGAGGTCGGCCATGGCGGAAGGATCAGGCGAGCGGGACGGCGCGGACCAGGGCGGCGACCACGTCATCGGCGCTGCGGCCTTCCGCCTCGGCAGCGAAGGAGAGGAGCAGGCGGTGGCGCATGACCGGGACGGCGAGCGCGGCGATATCCTCGCGCGTGGCGGCGAGGCGGCCGTGGAGCAGGGCGCGCGCCTTGGACGCCAGGATCAGCGACTGGCCGGCGCGGGGACCGGCGCCCCATTTCACATATTTGCGGATGTCGTCCGGCGCGCCCTCGCCGGGGCGGCTGGCGCGGACGATGCGCGTCACCCAGTCGAGCAGGTCGTCGCTGAAATGCACGTCGCGCACGAGGGTCTGGAGCGCCAGCACTTCCTCCCCCTGCATCACGGCCGGGACGGCGGCGGGCTTGGAGCCGGTGGTCTGGGCGAGGATGGCGCGCTCCTCCGCCTCGGTCGGGTAATCGACGCGGATGTGGAGGAGGAAGCGGTCGAGCTGGGCTTCGGGCAGGGGGTAGGTGCCGGCCTGCTCCAGCGGATTCTGCGTCGCCAGCACGAAGAAGGGTTTGGGAAGGACATGGGTGACGCCCGCATAGCTGACGGTCTTTTCCTGCATCGCCTCCAGCAGCGCCGCCTGCGTCTTGGGCGGGGTGCGGTTGAGTTCGTCGGCCAGCAGCAGGTTGGTGAAGACCGGCCCTTGCTGGAACCGGAAGCTGCGATGGCCGGTGCCATGATCCTCCTCCAGCAGTTCGGTGCCGAGAATGTCGCTGGGCATCAGGTCGGGCGTGAACTGGACGCGGCGGAAGTCGAGCTTGAGCGCTTCGCCCAGCGAGCGGACGAGGAGCGTCTTGCCGAGGCCGGGCACACCTTCGAGCAGGCAATGGCCGCCGGCGAGGAGGCCGATCAGCAGTTGCTCCACGACTTCGCCCTGCCCGACGATCGCCTGGCCGATCGCGGCGCGCAATTGGGTCAGCGCGCCAAGGCGGGTCTGGATGTCGGCTTCGGTGAGGTCGGTCATGTCATGTCCCTTGCTGGACGAAAGGCGGAAAAAGGCGAGCGGGGGGCATCACACCGACAGCGCGTACATCACGATATTGACCGCGAACCTGGTATTATCCTCGGCCAGGAAGCGCTTGTTGCGCCAGTCATAGTCCCACTCGCAGCCATAATCCTTGTTGCTGTAGAGAATGCCCAGCCGCCCGTTCACCTCTATCCCCTTGAGATAGTCATGGACGAGATCGTCGCCCCAGCCGTTGAGTTCGAGGCCCGTGTTGGGCGGGCCGTCGAACTTGAAGAAGCTGCGGTAGAGGCCGTGGCTTTTCGGCAGTTCCTTCAACGCCTTCGGCCCGAAAATCCTGGCCATCTGCGCCTCGAACGAGCGGGCGAAGAGGCCGTCTATGTCATGGTTGCAATCGTCCACCATGACGAAGCCACCATTGCGGACATAGCGTTCGAAATTGCGGCGCTCTGCGGGCGAAAATTCCACCAGCTTGTGCCCGGCCAGATAGCAGAAGGGCGCGGTGAGCATCCTGGGGTCCGCCAGCGGGACGACATGCTCCTTCGGGTCGACGCGCAGGGTCGTGTAGTCGATCAGCGCGGTGATGACGTTGGACGGCGTGCGCTGGTCCACGTCCCAGTCGCCACTGTCGTAGCGCAGGCGCGTGAACCAGAAGTCGTAGCCCCCGGCAGCAGCAAGCGGGCGGGCCAGCAAGGTGCTGGCCAGGCCGCCTGCCATCAACCGGAGGAACTCGCTGCGGGTCATGGGAGACGAGATGGAGCAGCCACGACCACGACACACCCACCGTCATTCCCATAAGGGCGGGAAGCCATCTCCTGACCTTTCGCAAGGGAATAGCGCGGGAGATGGATCCCCGCTTTCGCGGGGATGACGGAAGAGAATAGTGGCCGGGGCAGGATCACACCGCGTCGGAGAGCGAGGTGAAGGTGAAGTCGCGCAGCTTCATCGGCGGGACGACGATGTTCATCGACACTTCGTCCGGCGGCACGCGGACCGGACGGCCCAGTTCCTCGACATTGTTGAGCATAATGACCGGGCTTTCGTTGAACCGGAAGTTCTTGATGGGATATTTGATCTGCCCGTTTTCGACATAGAAAGTGCCATCGCGGGTCAGGCCCGTCAGCAGCACCGTCTGCGGGTCGACCATGCGGATATACCAGGTGCGGGTGACGAGCACGCCGCGCTCGGTGGAGCGGACGAGGTCGGCGGTCGACTTGGTGCCGCCCGTCATCAGGATATTGCCCATCTGGCCGGCGGCGGGCTTGCCCTGCTTTTGCGCCCAGTAGCGGCTATAGTTGAGGTTCACGACCTTGCCGTCCTTCACCATGTCCATGCGCTGGCGGGCAAGGCCGTCCTCGTCCCACGGCTCGCACGGCGCGACCGGGTCCCAGGGGTCGGTGTAGAAATTGACCTGCGGGCCGAACACCTGTTCGCCCAGCTTGTTGCCGCCGCCCTTCTTGGACAGGAAGCTGCGGCCTTCGTCGGCTTCGCGCGCGCCGAAGAAGTAGAACATGAAGCCGATCAGGCCGGCGGCCGCCATGGGTTCCAGGATCACCGTATATTTGCCCGGCTCCAGCGCCTTGGCTTCGGACGAGGCCGACGCCTTGCGCATCGCGATCTGGATGTCGCTGTCGACCTTGAAGCGAGTGGCGTCCTGCGTGTCGGTGCCGACCCAGCCGGACCCGCGCCCGTCCTCGGTCCGGACGGTGCAGGTATAGTCGAGCACGGTCGAGCGCTGATAGCCGAAATTGCCCTTGCTGTTGGCGATGGCCTTGAAGCTCTGGCCATCTTCCAGATAGCCGGCCGCGATCAGCTTCTGCGCCTTGCAGGCATTGATCGAGGTGGCGGCGACCTGCGCGCGATAGGCGGGCGTGATGTCGGCGGTGGCCTGCGCGAAGGTCGGGCTGGGCTTGTAGGCCTGCTTTTCGACCGCCGGCATGAATTCCGGATTGTCCGGCGCCAGTTGCGCCAGCGTTTCGGCCCGGCGGACGACACGTTCCAGTGCGGCGTCGTCGAACTGGTTGATGGTCGCGGTGCCGACCTTCTTGCCATAGGCGACCTGCACGGCCAGCTCGATGTCGTCGGTCTGGCCGGCGGTGGACACATTGTTGCGGGCGAAGCGGATATTGCCCTGGATCTTGCCGGTCAGTGTGGCGGTGCATTCGTCGGCCTTGGACAGGGCGACGACCCTGGTCAGGATGGCCTTGGCCTGCGCTTCGGTAAGGATGCTCATTTATTCTCTCCCGTGAGCGTCAGCCGAGCGAACGCGCGGTGTTGATGACGTTGATGCCGTTGAAACGCGCGGTCGAGGAACCGTGCGATACGGCGGAGACCTGCGCGGGCTGGCCCTTGCCGTCGAAGAAGGAGCCGCCGAGGCGATAGTCGCTGGCGTCGCAGACGCCGACGCAGGCGTTCCAGAATTCCGGCGTGCGGATCTGGTAGGCGACGTCCTCGATCTGCTGGGTGATCTTGCCGTTCTTGATCTCGTAGAAGAGCTGGCCGCCGAACTGGGCGTTGTAGCGCTGCTGGTCGATCGAGAAGCTGCCGTCGCCGATGATGTAGATGCCGTCCTCGACACCCGCGATCATGTCCGCGACGCTCTTCTTCGCCTTGCCCGGTTCAAGGGAGACGTTGGCCATGCGCTGGAACTGGACGTTGGACCAGCTGTCGGCATAGGCGCAGCCGTCCGATTCCTTCTTGCCCTCGATATGGGCCTGGTCCCGGATCGCCTGATAGCCGACGAGCTTGCCGTCGCGGATCAGATCCCACTTCTTGGTCTTGATGCCTTCATCGTCATAGGCGACCGCGCCAAGGCTGCCCGGCTGGGTCTTGTCGGCGACGATGTTTACTTGCTGGCTACCATATTGGAACCGGCTTTCCAGCTTGTCCATGGTGGCGAAGCTGGTGCCGGCATAATTGGCTTCGTAGCCCAGCACGCGATCCAGTTCGAGCGGATGGCCGACCGATTCGTGGATGGTGAGCCAGGTGTGCGACGGGTCGAGCACGAGGTCGTACTTGCCCGGCTTGACCGAGGGGGCCTTGATCTTCGCCTGCGCCTGCCTGGCGGCGGCGATCGCGTCCTCCTTCATGTCGTAGCTGTTGCCATAGACGGTGACGCCGTTGGGCAGGACGGTCTTGCCCGATGCGGCGCCGTCCAGATATTCGAAGCCAAGACCCATCGGGGCGGACAGGCCCTCGCGCGTGCGGAACTTGCCGCTGGCCTTGTCGACGGCGGTGACTTCCATCGGCGCCCAGATGCGGTGAACATCCTGGTCGATATAGCTGCCGTCGGTGCTGGCAAAATATTTCTGCTCATTCACCAGGAACAGGATCGAGCGGATGAAGCTGGCGCCGGCATCCATGGCGGCGGCGTTGACGCTGGTCAGCAGTTCGACCTTGTCCTTGATCGGCACGGCCATGCTGTTCTTGACGATCGGCGTCTTCCAGCTGATTTCGCCCACGCCCTTCGTCGGGGCGAGCTGGACCGGTGCGGTCTGGGCCGGGGCGTTCGCCCTGGCGATGGCGACGGCCTGTTGCGCGGCCTTCGCCACGGCGTCGGTGGTCATCTCGTTGGTGGCGGCGAAGCCCCAGGCGCCGTTGGCCAGCACGCGGATGCCGACGCCGGACGATTCGGTGTTGACGATATTTTCGACATTGCGTTCGCGGGTGATGACGAACTGGCGCAGGTAACGGCCGACGCGCACGTCGCAATAGCTGGCGCCGGCGCTTTTGGCGGCGTTCATCGCGGCGTCGGCCAGCGCCTTCTTCACCGCCACGTCGATGGCGCTGGTCAGCTCCTCGGCGGCAATGGCCTTGCCGAACATGGCGGGCAGGACGAGGCCGCCCACGCCCATGGCCCCGAAGGCCAGAAAATCGCGTCTATGCAAGATGTGTCTCCCACCTGCCAAAGCCCGCATGATGCGGGTCGGATTGAGCCTGATATGCGATCGGTGGCACTATCGGCTTGATATGGCGGATCATTGCCGCCGGGGCGGGCGGGGTCAAACATCTTTTACGAATGTGCAGCATGTCGTTCCCAGGCTTTCGACAGATGACATCTGTCGAAAAACATTGGCCATGCGCGTCGTGCGGACATGTGAAATCGGCGGGCCTGGCATTGTGCCAACCCGCTGATAAATCGCTTTATTTCATGTGAAGAATGTGGTCGGGGAAAGAGGATTCGAACCTCCGGCCCCTGCCTCCCGAAGGCAACGCCTAGCGCCGTATGGCGCGGAAATCCTCACTTGGGCCGCGATAACCGCGCGGATCAGAGCAAGAACGAATCGGGCGACAGGCCGATTCTCACCGGAGCCACACCGGAACAGAAAAGCGCGCAAACGCTGGGCTTCTGCACTTGCGCCCAGCCGCGCGTCGGCGGTGCGGCATGAGCGATCTCACGAACCTTATCAGCGCGGCCGTGACCGCCAAGATGACGCCCGACTTCATCGAAAAGGAGGTGAACAGTCGCGTTGAAAAGCTGATTGTCGAGAGCGTCGACCGCGCACTGCGCTCGTACAGCGACACCGGCAAGATGATCGAGAAGGCCGTCGAGGACGCGCTGCGCGTCGATCGTCTGGACTTGCCGACATATGGCAGCGTCGTCACCGGCATGCTGAAAAAACAGATCGATGCGCGCGTGTCTGACCTGGTAGCGGGGCGGCTGTCTCAGGACATGGACGAACTGCTCAGCTTGGCACCGAAGGAGATCAAGCTGTCAGAAATCGCCGATGGCATGCGCGAGCGCTATAAGGGCCGACACGATTATGCATACGGCCCGATCATCAGCGTTGTAATCGATGAATCTGAGACGATCAGCGGCTATTATCGTATCGGGCTTGATGAAGATGAGGCGGAGAGGCGCACCGTCCAAGCATGCTCGTATGAGATCGCGATCGACAAGGACGGCAAGATCTATTCAGCAACGCTGGAAGGTCGAAACCTAAAAGACACTTCCCGCCTCGGTCGCAACTGGGGCATGGATCAGCTGATCCGGGGCTGGTACGCCTGCGGCACCAAGATCATCGTCGATGAAGACGCGGTTGTCACTTCTGAGGGTGACTACTGATGAAGGCGCTCACCCTCTGGCAACCGTGGGCCTCTCTGATCGTCGTCGGCGCGAAGCCGTTCGAGTTTCGCGGCTGGAAGGCTCCGCGCTCCCTGATCGGCCAGCGCATCGTCATCCATGCGGCGGCAAGGCCAATGCGCGCGAGCGAGATCCGTGACATCGTCGACCATCTGAAATTCGGTGGCGCGAACGCGGCGGCGACCTGCCTGCATGTGGACGCGGCGCTCAAGCTGCTGATGCCGCTCTATCACTTCAAGAAGCCGGTCGGCCTTCCGCTGTCGGCTGGCCTTGGCACCGCCATCCTTGGCGAGCCGCGCAACGGCATCGAGATCGCGGTGCAGGAGTTCGGCTTTCCCCAGGAGGCGGAGGACGAGCTGCCCGGCCTGCCCGGCTTTGACAGCGATCGGAGCGAGCACGCCAACTGGGGCTGGCCGATGCTGGACATCGAGAAGTGGGACCAGCCCCAGCCGATGCGCGGCGCGCAGGGCCTGTGGAATTGGCCGGACGCTGCTAAATTTGCGGAGAAACTATGATGGCCCTGCTGAATAAGCCGTCGCTGATGCAGCGCGAGTGCGACGAATGGAACAAGCGCTATCCGATCGGGCAGGCCGTCGTCGTCCGTCTCGACAGCGGCGAGGATCTCCATACGAAGACGAGCACCGAGGCGCAGCTGCTGTCCGGACACTCCGCCGTCATTTGGCTGGACGGGATCAGTGGTTGCTACCTGCTTGGCCGGGTGAAGCCTGTAACGGAGGAGCCGGCATGACCGACAGTGTCCTGAAATTCGCGACCACGATGCCGCTGTCCCGCATCAGGCAGGACGACAACCCCCGCCGCTACTTCAATCAGGAGAAGCACGCCGAACTGGTGGCATCGATCCGCCTTCGCGGCATCATCCAGCCGCTGCTGATCCGGCCGGTTCCCGACGTAGAAGGCGAATACAGCATCGTCGCAGGTGGCCGTCGCTACAAGGCCGCCGCGGAGGCCCTCGGTTCGGACGCTGACGTGCCGGTCCTCATCCGTGAGATGACCGACGAAGAGGCGCTCGAAGCGGCGATCGACGAGAACGACAACCGTGAGGATGCTTCAGAGACGGAGCAGGCGGACGCCGCTGTCCGCGTCCTTGCTGCCTGTCAGGGCGATCGTGCCGAGGCGGCGCGGCGGCTGGCGTGGTCGCCGGCGAAGCTTGACCGTCGTCTGGCACTTGCCAACCTCGCCGACCCGGTGAAAGTAGCTCTCGACGAACGCCGGATCAAGGTCGGCCATGCCGAGCTGCTGGCGGCGGTACCAGCCGACAAGCAGGAGAAGGCGCTCGACACGATCCTGATCAACGACCTGGGCGTCGCCAAGACGCGTGAGCTGCTGATGCGCGTGACACAGTCCCTTGCCGGCGCGCAGTTCGACAAGGCTGAGTGCACGACCTGTCCGTTCAACTCCGCTTCCCAGCGCGCCCTATTCGCCACGCACGTCGACGACGGCTATTGCACGAACCCCGGTTGCTTCCAGCTGAAGACGGAAGCGGAGGCCGCGGCGGTGGCCAAGGCCGAGGGCAAGCCCGAGAAGGTCGCCAAGGACACCGACACCCCGTCCGGCAGTGAGGTCGCAGCCCCCGCGGCAGCGCCTTCGGCAGCGCCAACTGCTGCCGTGACGAAACCGGCCAAGGTTGCGCCCCCCGCCAAACCGGCGCCGAAGGCGACCGTCACTACCGACAGCATCGCGCGCCGCGTTTCGACACAGCGAGAGGCCGCGTGGAAGGCTGCGCTCATCAAGGCAGTCGAAGGCGATCCCGATATCGCAGCGGCTTTCGATGCAACCTTGCGAGATGTGTGGAAGGTTGATCGATTTTTCCTGGCGTGCCTCAACAAGGATGAGCTCAAGTTCATCGCGCAGGAATGCGGGCTCGTCGATCACATGGGCGCGAAGGCGTTCGCCAAGCTCCTCGACGCGCCGCTCAACAAGATCGTCGACGGCATGCTGAACGCCACCGGCTTCAGCTGGGCCGGCCGCTTGCCCAGCGCGATCACGCTCAACGGCAAATACAGCCCGCCTCCCGCCGCCCCCGCATTTTCCGAGAAGGACTGATCCCGATGCTGATTACCAGCCTGTTGCCGCTGCTGTCCCGCTATTCGCTCGGCCTCGACCTCGTTGCCAGTCCGGACGGTGCCGTCACCATGACCATCATGCCCCGGAAGGCGGAAGGCTCCAGTCACAAGCCCGAGGGAGGAGAGGTCCGGCCGATCTCGATCACGGCCACAGCCGCCGAAATCGACGCCGAGCTTGCGAAGGGGGAGGCCGGCGCCTTGGGTCAGCTCATTGCGGCGCGCAAGGCGCTGGGCGACCAGCTCGCGGAACAGCGCGAGGCGGCCGAAACCGCGAAAAAGGCCGTGCCTAAGCCCAAGCCGGCACCGGCCAAGGCCGCGCCGCCGGCGGCTCCGAGGGCCGAGGCGCCCGCCGCGCCGCCAGCAGAGCCTGCGCCGGGTGAACCGGCCAGCCTATGGGACTGACCCACACCAGTTTTCAACGACCATCTGCCGGGAGGCACCAATGCAAATCAACCATCTGACCCGCGTCTATCGCTATGACGGGATCGATCTTCCGATCCCGCCGCACCTCGCCAGCGATCCCCAAGGCCTGCGGGCCTACCACGCGTCGCTCTATCCCGCGATCCTCAACGCCGAGGCCGTCGATGCCGGCGTGTCGGGCACCAACCATGTCACCGAGTACCGGCGGGCCGTCGGCACCAAGGGCTGACATGCCACCGAAGAGCGCGGCCATCCCGGCCGCCCCCCGGAAAACCCTTCTCGAATGGATCGAGCATGATGGCGACCAAACCGATTTTACCAAACCCCTCTGTAGCGACCAGGACAAAGCCCTCTATGCGCGCATCCTCGTCCCGAACGAGGGCAGGGCGCACGAGCCGCTCCAGCCGCCCCATGGGCTTGCTCTCGCGCCCCTCGGCTGACCTGGCAGGCCGTGCGGTCGGCATATCGCCCGATGTGCCGGCGATGTTCGACGTGTCCCTCGCCGCGCATCACAAGCTGATCGGCCGCTGGGTTGAGACTATTGCCCCGTGCGATCGCCCCTGCACCCGGCATGAGGCGCGGGCGCGGATCGAGCGCACATTCAATGATGCCGTGCTCGACATCCTCAAGCCGTTCGACATGGCCGAACTGCGCGCTGTCGTCCTGCAGGGCGACGACACGCTGCCGCCCGCGCTCGTGCTGATCTGCGACAGCCTAGGCCAATTAGATCTTGGATGGATCGAAAAGAGTAATGTCCTGCGGCAAACGCTCTTCGCTAACGTCGCGCCGCTCGGCTGGCGTGCTGCCGCCTACAAGGAATTGGTCGGTACGCTGAACATCGCGCTACCGGTCTTCCACTTCGACGATTTGCTGACCGAGCTTTCGATGTACCATTGGGAAGGCGAGGAGACCGACGAAGGCGCGCGGCACGCGCTGGTCGAGTTGTTCGGGCAGGATCCCAAAGAGATCGACGAGGATATGTTGCCATCGGCGATCAGAGCCCGCCGGCCGGATTGGATGCTGGCCGAGAATGCCGCGCCCTTGAAGAACATGCCCCTCGCGCTCGCCGACAAAATACGCGCGTTGCGCAAGGCCTATGCGGCCGTGGAGGCACTGGGCGACGATCGCGGTGCGTGGCGCTTCGATATCGAGATGATCCGAGAATATGTGGACGACTACGAGGATCGGTCTGGCCTGCCCCCGGTTACGCTCGTCCCATTTGATCAGTTCCAGCGCGAGCTCGACGATGTTGGCCGTCTCGGCATGGAGACGGGGTTCATGGACATCTGCGGCATCTGCCAGCTCGACGACGCCGAAAAGGTCGGCGCCTGGTTCGCTTCCTTGAGGATCGGCGTGGCGTTCCTGCTCGCCGCCCAGGATCTCATCGATTTCGACCCAGCCGGTCTTTGAGGCATCGCCATGACCAAGCACATTTCTAAATTCCAGGCGGCCGAGGGCGGGCTCGCTCTCACCAACGCCATTCTCCTCTATTCCAGCGGAGAGCAGCTCGGGCGGCCGCGCGAGGCCTTCGCCAGCATTCACGAGGTCGAGCACCTCGACGGCCAGCCGGTCATTGCCGCCGGCACGCCGCTGACCCGCGAGCATCTGCGACGGTGGACCGAGGCGCTGGGGAAGGCGCTGGCGCCGGAAATCCTCCCCGACAATGTTCTCGTGTCGCATCCCGACATGCTGGCATGGTGGGTGCCCGAGCAGGTCCGCACGTCCTATTTCGCGCTATCGCGCCCAGCCGCGACGCTGAAGGCGCTTGCGCAGCGCACGACCTTGCCGCTTCCCTATCCGGCGCACCTGTTCGTCGCCACCCGGAGCGGTTTGGGCGTCTATGCCCTGCCGGCGAACAAGCGCCCTTGTCCGGACACGCAATTGCTGTTCTCGCCGGTGCTCAACGTCTACATCAACGGCTCGCTTTGCTGGGGCAATATCCGCAAGCCCAAGGCACTCAACATCGCGGCTATCCCCGAATATGAGCGCGCCGTGTTCGACTCTTGGTCGACGCATCCCAACGCGGGGCAGGAGATGACCGTCACGGGCAAGGGCGGCCTTGTCGCCCTATGGGACGATCTCGCCGCGCGCAAAGCCCAGCGCTTCCCCGTTCGTCGCCTCAAGCCGTTCAACGCGGGCAAGCCGAAAGGCGCGCCCATCACGTTCGGCCAGTTGATCGCGGGGGCCGGGGCATGAGCCACCTCACGGATGACCCGACCGCCGCGGCGATTCTGGGCGCGGTGCCGTGCTATCCAGTCCCGCCGATCGGCAACTCGCCCGCCATCGATGCGCTGCGCGCTGCGAAGGCGGGTCATGGCTTCATCATCGGGCAGGATGGCGTGATGCTGATCCTGCGGCGCTCCTGGCTGGAGCTGGACGTGTCCGTGTCGTCGCCGATCGCCGCGCACCTTCCCTATGGCAGCGTCGGGCCTGAGAAGGCGAACCTCCGGTGTGGGCTGATCCCCGGCGGATTGCTGCGGCGGGTGCTGGAGCATTTCGAGGAGGCGCTGCCCAACGAGGCGGCGGCATTCGTGATCTGGGACGAGGCGACCGGCGCGTTCGAGCTGGACTTCCCGACCATCGACGAAGCGACGCCATCGCGGCTGGTCTACCGCACGCCGGCGCTGGCGGCCGGATCGCACGTAATCTGCGACATCCATAGCCACGGTCGCAGCGGCGCGTTCTTCAGCCCGACCGACAACGCGGACGACGCCCACGCGACGAAGATATCGATGGTTTTTGGTCGCATCGACGATCCGGGCGGCGCCGTGAGGGCCTCCCGCCTGTGTGCCGGGGGCATGTTCCTGCCGATGCCGCGCAGCCCTTTCTCTGGAGATCAATATGCAGAGTGAAGCACACCGGCACTATCTGCGTGCCTCCTACGACAACAAGGTGATCAAGATCCTGCTGGTCGGGTGCGGCGGCAACGGTGCGCAGATGCTGATGGGGCTGGCGTCTCTCGACACCGCGCTTCGGGCGATATCGTCGCGATCCCTGCATGTCACCGTTGTCGACGATGACACGGTGAGCGAGGCGAACCTCGGGCGCCAGCCGTTCTACCGCTGCGACCTCGGCAATTCCAAGGCTCGGACGCTGACGGAGCGGATCAACTTGGCGCACGGCCTCACGTGGAAGGCGGTCCACGGTCGCGCGCCGGGCGATGTCGAGGTTGCGGCGATGGATATCGTTATTTCCTGTGTCGATACGGCCTCCGCGCGCCGGGCGATCGGCGCCGCCATCGACGCTTGCGAGCGGGAATTCGACAACCTCAAGCCGCCGGCATATTGGCTCGACCTCGGCAACCGCGCGACCGACGGGCAGTTCATCCTCGGGTGTCCGAAGGGGGCGGGCGACCAGCCGGGGCACCTGCCGACCGTGCTGGAATATTTCCCGGAGCTGGCGGACGATTCCGTTGCAGATGACGATGCGCCCAGCTGCTCGGTCGCCGAGGCGCTCGATCGACAATCACTATTCGTGAACCGCGTCGTCGCCAGTCACGCGCTGGCGCTGCTGTTCGATCTGCTCGGCCGCGGCTCGATCGGCCACGCCGGCGCCTTCATAAATCTGGCGAGCGGGCAGGCGTTGCCGATCCCGTTGCCAGCCGTGCCGGCCGAGGTGGCAGCATGAAGCGACGCCGCCGGCCGGCGCGTCCACCAACCGCCCCATGGACGCCCGAGGAAGACGCGAAGCTGCGCGAGGTCAACGATATCGGCCTGCGCGTGGAATATTGGCAACTGGCACTGCCCGAGCGGCGGGAGAGCGAGATGCTCAACCGCCGCTACGAGCTGGGCCTAAAACCCCCGAGGTTCCTATGACAGCCGCTGAGCTTGTCCATCATCTGCGCCGGCAGCGATATCGCGTCGGGCAAGAAATCTGGCTCCAGGACGATATCGAGGCTTCTTTGCGCTTTCTGCAAATGGCCTTCGAGCGCGAGGCCCGCATGACGGCCCGCGATCGGATCGACTTCCTCGTCGCCGGCGGGATCGGAATCGAGGCGAAGACGCGCTGTCCGCCGCGCCAGATATTCCGCCAGCTGGAGCGCTACGCCGAGCAGGACGCGATCACCTCGCTCATTCTCATCACCGGCACGGCCATGGGCCTGCCTGACGCGGTCAACGGCAAGCCGCTGTTTCTCGTTTCCACCGGGAGGGCATCACTGTGAAATCCTATGGCCAGCTGGAGCTGGACCGGGTCGCGCGCCGCTGGCGTATCACCCAGCTCGCGCCGCACGTCGCGATCGCGTTCAAGCGCATGTTCCCCCGAGTGCCCGTCACATCGACCGAGATCGGCATGAGCGACACCGACGAGGTGCGCGCGGATCTGCACTGGTTCATGTCGCGGTACCCGCTTGACCATGACGAATGGGACGAGCTCGACGCCGCGGTCGATCGGCTGGCGTATCGCGCGGCCGAGCGAGAGCGCATCCTGTTGCCGACATGGAAGCCGGGCGAGCTGCTGGGCTTCAAGGAAGGGAAGGCCGCCTATCTCTATCAGACGCAGGCCGCGAAGATCGCGGTCGCCAATGGCGGCATGCTGCTGGGTGACGACGTCGGCCTCGGCAAGACGATCAGCGCGATCGCGGCGCTGCTGTTCGGTGCGCCTATGCCGGCGGCGATCGTCGTCCAGCCGCACCTGGCGGGGCAGTGGAAGAAGCGGATCGAGGAATTCTCCTCGCTGCGCGTCCACATCATCAAGGGCCGCACGCCTTACGACCTGCCCGAGGCGGACGTCTATATTTTCAAATATAGCAACGTCGCCGGCTGGGTGGACATCATCAAGGAGGGGCTGTTCCGCTCCGTCGTCTATGATGAGGTCCAGGAGCTGCGCCACGGCCACGGCACATCGAAGGGCGCTGCCGCCGGCGTGCTGAGCAACCGTGCCGAGTTCCGCATGGGGCTGACTGCGACGCCGGTTTATAACTATGGCGACGAGATGCACGCCGTCATGGAGTTCGTGAAACCTGACTTGCTGGGGGACTGGAGCGAGTTCATCCGCGAGTGGTGCAGTTCCGGCCGCATCGTCTCCAATCCCGACGGCCTTGGCTCCTATCTGCGCGACACCGGTTATTTCCTGCGCCGCACGGAAGATGACCCGACCGTCGACGCCTCGATGCCACCGCCGAACATCCTGGAATGGGAGATCGACCACGACCTGGCCGCGGTCGAGGGCGAACAGGAGATCGCCCGCCAGCTCGCCCAGACGGTGTTACGCGGCAGCTTTGCCGAGGCCGGCCGCGCCGCGCGCGAGCTCGACATGAAGATGCGCCAGCTGACAGGCATAGCGAAGGCGAGGGCGGTTGCCGCCTATGTGTCCCTACTGCTGAAGGACAGCCCGCGCGTGCTGCTCGCTGGCTGGCATCGCGAGGTCTATGACATCTGGCGCGAGGCGCTCACCCCGTACAACCCGGTGCTCTATACCGGGTCCGAGAGTGCCGCCGGCAAGCAGCGCAGCGTGGATGCATTCTGCGGCGGCGATTCCCGCGTCATGATGATGTCGCTTCGATCAGGGGCCGGTCTCGACGGGCTGCAATATCATTGCAATGACGCCGTCGTCGGCGAGCTCGATTGGTCGCCGCAGGTCCATTACCAATTTTTCGGCCGCCTGCGCCGACCCGGGCAGGAAAAGCAGGTCAACGCTCACTATCTCCACACCAACTGGGGCAGCGACCCGGTGCTGCTGGAAATGCTCGGCATTAAGGCGGACCAGTCGCGAGGGATCAACGATCCGGGGGTCGCGCCCAAACCGCGCATGACGGACGAGAGCAGGTTGAAGATCCTGGCTCAACATGTGCTGGCGGCAACCTAGCCGCTACCTGCCATCAGGGGCTTTCGTCAGGGCGTTGTAGCTGGCTTCACAGGCGCGCCCGGCGATGCTGGCTTCATCAGCGTATCGAGCAATTCCTTCCGCACTTTCGTCAAGCCGCTGCTGCACGTAGGCGAGCAGATCGGCGGACGCTGCGGCTGCTTCGCCGCTTGCGGGAGTTCGGGCACCACTGGCGGCGAGGGACAGGGTAAGGTTGCGGACCTGTTGACGCAGCCGTTCACCGCTAAGGGCAGCAGCATCAGCAGCGTCGCGCGCCGCATCACGTTCCTGGACGGCATTTTCGGCGATCTCCTTTTGTGTGATCAGGCGGCGCGCGCTTTCGTCGTCATTCGCCTTCTGCTGGGCCGCGCGGGCCGCAGCTTCCTTGCCCTGCTCCTTTTCCCAGCGGCCGCGCTCGGTGGACACGCCGTGCGAATAGGCCGCCCATATCGCGACGGCGGCGATCGCCAACGCGGCCGCCCACAGATAGGGCCGGATCGGATCGAGGAGCCGGCTCATGACGCGATCCAGTGAATGGCACCGACAATCAGCGCCAGCCACAGCGCGGCCGAAACCGGAATGCCGACCAGGAGGCCCTTCATGATTGCACCCCCTGCGCCGGGGGATCAGCCGGCGGGGCGTTGGCCAGGCTCTGCCCCATCCGGTCGACGCTGCGCTGTGTCCAGCGACCCTGCACGGCCTCGATGATGCGCTGAAGCACCAGCAGGAAGGCCGCGACATCGAACCCTGTGCCGACCAGGTCGCGTTCGATCGCGCGCCAGAGCAGCAGCACGACGCCCACGGCGATGGCCGCCAGCAACGCGATCTCGCTGCCATGGTCGGTCAGGCGGATGGTGGGCAGCTTCATGCCGCGATCCTCGCCAGCCAGCCGAACAGGAACGCCTCGTTCGCGCTGCGCCCTTCGCACAGCGATAGATAGCGCTCGCCTTGGAGGGCATTGAGCAGGGCGAGCAGCCGGCGCTCGCCTTCTGCGCCGCGCTTCTTCAGGAAGGCGGTCAGCGCGTCGCGTGTCTTCTGTCCGGCCGCGCCGTCGACCAGCAGGTCGGCATAGTCCTTGCCCTGATTGTTGAGGCCATTGAGCGCGCGCTGCAAGAACTGCGCCGCCACCTTCGGCCCCATGTTGACGCCGGTGTCGACCAGCTCCGCGCCGATCGCGGGCGAGATGGCAGCGATCTTGTCGAAGCCGGGTGCCACGACATATTGCTTGTTATAGACCCCGAATGCGAAATCGCGGGTCATGGCCTTCATCGGGCCGGTATAGCCATTGGCGCGCGCCGTCGCGATCGTCAGGCCGAAATTGGTTTCGCCGCCACGGTCGCGCGGATCGTTCACATGGCCGCCCTCTTTTGCCAGCACCTCTTCGATGATTCCGTTGATGGTCGCCATCATTCACCTCCCGTAGCGGCAATCTCGGCCGCATGAATCGCCGCGGCCTCGGCCGCCTCCGCCTGCAACTGCGCCTCCCGCATCGTGCGGACCTTGCCCACGACCTCGACCGTCTTCTCCGGCGCGGTTTCGAGGATCATCAGCACCGCGTCGAGGCACTGGTTGAGGTTGCGGATCTTGTGCCGATCAAGCGACCGCTCGGCCGCATGCAGCTTGTCCTTCTGTTCCAGCGAGCGTTCGAGCTTCTCGACCCGCGCCATCAGCCCCTCGCGCAACTTCTCTTCCGCATCGCTGGTTTGCTTCTTCCATGGGCCGACTTGCCTGATGATGACCCCCAGCAATGCGAGGAACGACGCCCACGCGCCGGCCGCCGTCCAGCCGAAGCCGTGCGCCGTGACTGCTATGGGCGCCGGGTCGGTCATTCGCTGGCGCCGACGCCCGGATCCCGGAACTTGGCTGGCGCCGTATCGACCGGGGTTGCCGCCGTCAGGATGTGTACGCGATAGTCGCGCACGACATCGCGGAGCATGCTCTCAATCAGAAAATCGCCGGCTTCGTGAGCTTCATCGGCAAGGGTTTCGACTTTCTCGATCATGATCTACCTTTCGATGTTGGCTTCAAGGCGCACGCCCAGGGACGCACCCGGCGCCGTGTCGCACGCCACGGTGACGTTCACCGCGTCCGCCGCCGTCACATAGATCTGACCCGGAGACGTCGGCGGCTTGTTGATGAGGTGCACATTGAAGTCGCGGGTATCGGGGGTGTAGGATAGCCCGTGACCACCCGACACAGTGAGCGCGGCAGCGCCGATCGTAAGGTCGAGCTTCTTGCGCAATACCATTCCTGCATGCTGCCGGCCGTAGCGCAGGCCCGACATGACGGACGAGGGGAGCGGAGAATTGGTGAAGTCGCAAAAATCTACGCGTCCCGACACTCCGGTTCCTTCGGAGATCGACGTGCCGGTCGCGGTAAACCTTTCGTGCGCGATGGCGGCTTCGACATAGTTGAGATCGTATCCGACATAGCAACGATCATCGATCAGCCAGATGTTGCCACCAGCCTTCAAGCCGGTGAAAACGCCTGGAGCCGTACCATTCGCGTAAATCCCGGCTTGCTGGAAACCGACGATCGTATTGCGATGGATATGCAGATCTTTGATCGCGCCGACAGCATAGATCCCGCGGAGCGCACCGGCCTGCAGATATTGGCGACCGATCCAGTTGCCCTCGATTATCACATCCTTGACGCCGCTCATGACGCCGTCGACCACGATACCATTGCCGGTAATCACCTGGTCGAGGACATTGTCGCGGATCTTGATGTCGAGGCCACCCTTGATCTGGATCGCATAGGTGCCACCCGTCGCCGGGAACAGCTTGTTCCGATCGATGACGACGCCCTCCGGCTGATGAGTGGTGCCGTTTTCCAGTGAGACACCGTTGCCGCCCTGAGTGAAGACGCGGCTGATGACGGAATTTCGGAAGTCGTTGATCGAGCGGATCGCGACGCCATTGTTGATGAACAGGCCGCCAATGATGTCGATGGCGTTGCCGTTCTCATTCAGGATCGCGGTGGCAAAACCCGCCATATATGTGGGTGAGACGAGGGTTCGGACGGTGTCTTCCGTCTTGTTGATCACGATGCCGGCGGCCGCTAGATTGCCGGAGTTTACCCATTGCCCGCCAATGACGCCGGACAGGCCGCCCAGCAGCTTGAAGAGGGAAGGGGTTGCCGATTTTGGCTGAAGAACCGCGTCACCAGCATTGATGACGACGGTCCGCGGCACTTCCCGCTGGGTCAGTTCAAAAACAGCGTTGGGCGGAATGTTGACGACCCCGCCGCCGGCCTGCCCGACCGCCTTGCTTATCGCCCGGTCGACAGCGATGTTGTCGCTGTTCGTGTTCAGCGCCGGCGCACGCTGTGCCCAGATCATCTGCTGCAGGTTAGCCGCGCCGCTGCCAGCGGCTGCGGGGGCATACTGATCATAAGCGGTCAGTGCGAGGCCGAGATCGGGATCGGCAAGATCGCTGCGCAAGGCCGGGTCGTTGCCGGTGCCGGCTGAAAAACCCCAAGAGCCGTCCGGTTGGACAACAGGGAAACGATTTTCGGCGCCGCCACCAAGCGGGGTCTGCGGCGATCGCTCGACACGATCCTTAAGAAAAATATTCTGCGCAGCCAGCCGCTCGAACGACGGATTAAGCGTGCGCGGATTGAAGGCAGTTACTGATCCCAGGTCGATGCCCACACCGAAATTTGGCGCGGACGCGATCAGAAACTCGGGGAGCGCCACGGCTGTGGGGGCGCTGTCGAAGACAATGGATCCCCCGTCAGCGCCGACGGCAGGCAGGATTGAAAAGCTGAAACCAGTGATCTGAGCGCCCTGTCGGTCGACGATGATCACTTCGCTGGTCGACATCGTGCGAAAGGTGAATGGGAACGAGGTGGTAACCCCGTTCGGATAGAACGGGCCGTCGTAAGCATTGGTATTGGTGACACCCATTCAATCGGTCCCGCGTTGAGGCGGGTACCCAACTAGCCCATGCGCGCGCGGGCTTGCATAGATGATGGGCGCTTTCTACCAGTGTGGCAAGGGAGTTTCACCGATGACAGATAGTGCGCCTGTAAATCGCTCGATGCCCAAGGATCTCGGCATTTTGTTCCTGACAGCATGGATTGCCGGCGTGGCAGCGATGCTCGGCCGCGGCTTGATCGCCCCCGTGCAGGGGCTAGGCTTTGGATTGCCGCTATTTGCACTGGGCGCCGTCATCATCTTCGCAAAGCGGAGATCGGACGAACGGCTCAAAAGCGCCCTGTTGACCGTAATAATTCTTGGTTTGCTCGCTGGTTACGGCATGTATTACGGCGCTACTCGGACTTAGCTTTCCCCTTCGTCAGCCCCCGATACCATTCGGCCGCCGTCTCCGGATCCTGCTCGCCATTGGCGACGTCGACGAGGAACTGGGTGGACGTGGCGATCTGCCCTGGCACCAGCCCAGTCCAATAGCCCGCCACCTCCAGCGCGTTGCGCACCGGCCTCTTGGCGTCCTCGCCCTCGATCATCTTGTGAACGTCGCGCGCCGATTCCACGAGCGACTGGAACGAGCGCTGGATCGGCGTGAACTGGTAATCGAAGGGTTTGCCGCCGGTCAGCCCCTCGACGAGCGGCGAGGCCACATCGCGCACGCCGGGAATCGGACCGAGCGACTGGAACAGCATCTGCTTGAAAGCCCAGAAGCCCCAGTCCTCATCATCGCCGGGGCCGTTGCCGCCCAGGATCTGCGCCATAAGCGGCGGCACGACGATCAGCCACCAGGCGCGCGCCAGCACCGCCGGCACATCACCGACCTTGCGGATGCCAGCTATATCGCGGCCAAGCGTCCGCTGCCGCTGATAGAAGGCGCTCATATAGCTGTAGAACATCGTCATGAGCTTGAGCGCCTGGCCCCATTGGCCGGTGCCGCGCGCGATCGCCGCCAGATCCTTCGGTGAACCCGACCCCTGCGACATGCGCACCGCCTTGTCGGCGGCATAGACCGACGCCTCTTCGTCCATCCCGGCCGCCTGCGCCTTGTTATAGGCGCCGATCCATGTGGGGACCACGACCATGCGGTCCATGTAGCCGATGCCGTGGAAGGCGAATCGTTTGGCCGCGTCGAGCTTCTGCCCGCGGCCCTGCATCTGCTGCAGCGTCAGACGGATGTCGCGATCGAGCGTGTCCATGCGCGAGCGCACCTCGCCCGATTTCGCCATGACGGTGTTGAAGGTGTCGATGGGATGCGCCGTGGCTTGCGCGATGCCAGCCGTCACCCACTTCGCGCCGACATATTCGAAGCTGTTGGAATAGCCGGCCAGCTGCGTCACCATCGTGGTGAAGCGGAAGCCCATGCCCACCACCGTCGCATTCGACCGGAGCTTCTGCATGAAGGCGCCCACACCTTCATTGCCCGCGCGCTCCATCGCCCAGCTGTTGGCGACATATTTGAGCCAGGGGCGGAACTGCCTGCGAATCTCGGGACCGAGCGTGTCGTCTATCGCGCGCATGACGCGCTCAGCGCGCAGGAACTTGTCGGCCTGGATGATCGCCTCGCGGTGGGTGATATCGTGGATCACCTCGCCCAGGTGGCGATTGATGACACCCAGCTGCAGCAGGATCGGCCGTTTGACCTTCTCGCTGCGATCCTTGGTCGACGAGGCGCGGGTGCTTGCGCGCGTGTATCCCGCTTCGAGCAGGTCCGACCCTTTGCCGGCATGTTCCTCGGCCGCATAGCTTTTCGCGCTGTCATAGATTGCCGGATAATAGCCGCCGCGGAATGTGCCGTGCGGGGTCACCACCTCCAGCGCCTCGACTTTATCGGGCTCCACGCCATTGACACGCCGCTCCATCGCCGCGGTTTGCGGCCACAGGGTTTCGACTATGTCCCAGATATTCTGGACGAATTGCCAGTCCTGCTCGGTCAGCTCGCGGTTGAGCACCTCGCGCACCGACGTCTCGCGCCAGCCGTAGCCGTCGACCAGGCGCTGGATATTGCCCTCATTGCCCATGTTGAGCGCCATGGCGATCAGTTGCTCGCGCTTCATCTGGTAGGGCTGGCCGGTGTCGCGGTTGAACAGCGCCGGATCCGAGAAGCGCTCCGACCAGCGACGCAGCTGCTTGCGGTCGATCTTCGCGAACTCGGCGCGGACGCGGGCATGATAGTCCGCCACCATGGCATTCTCACGGTCCTGCGCGTCGGCGAGCGGGCGGAACACGATTCGGTTGAACACGCCGTTGCTATTGCCGCCGTCGAGCCAGTCGAAAACCTGCTCCATCTTCAGCAAGGAGGCATCGAACGCCGCGATCTTGCCCTTGATGTTGTCCCACTGGCTGGGCTCCATCAGGTCGGACGGCGGCCGCTGCTTCATCGCGGACAGCCCGGTCACTGCCTCCGACACGACCAGTTCGAAATCGGCATGCTCCCGGCCGTCCAGCAGCGTCTGCTTGAGCTTGCCAAGGTGAATGATCTGCTTCACCGCCTCATCGAGCCCGATCAGCTTCTCGACCGTCAGGCGCGACCAGTGCGTCTTGCCGAGCGATTCCGCGAAGGACGGCGGTACCACGACGTCATAGCCCTCTGCCTCGCGCTGTGCGGCCCACGCCTCGAAACTTTCCTGCCGGTTGAGCGAGCGCTGGGTACGCTCTTTCATCTCGACCTGCTCCAGCAGCAGCTGCGCGCGCTCCAGATAATCCTGATCGACCGACTTGACCGTGCGCCGCTTGGCCCATTTCTCCAGCCGACCGACCGCCTCATCGACCATGTCGGCGCCGCGGCGCGCGGCCGCGACCAGCGCATTGTTGAGCATCTGGCTCTGCTTCTGGCGGAACGCTTCGTCGTGGTCGCCCGCGATCACGGCTTCCATCGCCGCCTTGCCGGCCTTCGCCGCCGCGCGCTCATAGCGGATGATGGCCGAGCGGCTGGCCACTTCGCGGACCTTGCCTTCCATCACCTGGCGCTCTGCCCAGCTTTTCGCAACGCTATAGGGGGTGACGCGCTGCCCGGTCATCCGGCCGAGCACGCGCAGTTCCGCGCCCATCACCTCACCCATGCGATCCGACTGGACGGCCGCCAGCGCCTCTTCCTGGATGCTCCCGTCGGTGAACGGGTCGCCATAGCGCTCCAGCATGATCTGGCTGACTTCCTGATCGATCATCGCCTTGCGCACCGACCGCTTGTCACCATTCTCGCGCATCTCGCGCCGGCGGACCTCGATACCCATGAGGGTGCGGACCATGTCGTCGGCCGACGAAAAACCCGCCATCTCCGCAACATCGTCGGGGCTGGCGCCGTTTTCGCGGTGGACGGGTGGAACCTGGCGCGGCAGCATGCCGGTCGCGTCCTCGCCATAATTGTCGCGCACCCACTCGCTGTCCATGGGACTGACCTTGAGCAGCTGCAGAGCGCGAAACTCGGGGAGGGCGTCGATGCGGGCGGTGACGGTGTCGCGCACATCCTCCTCGCGCTCGCGCCATTCCTTCGTGACGCGGCGCTTCACCGCGTTCATCGTCTTGGCCAGCATGCGGTCCTGCGCCTCTTCGCGCGCGGTCGCGGTCAGGCCCTGATAGGCGGCATATTCGGCCGCTGTCATCGATGCCGGCTTGTCGGGGAACAGGGCTTCCAGATTCTGCGCGGCGATCGCGTCGGCCAGCTCCTCGTCGGATGCGACCAGCCGATCCATCACCCCGCGCACGTCGTCGCTGATTTCGGAGCGCAGGCGCGACACGCTATTGTAGAGCGAGATCATCCAGGCCTTGAAGGTCTGGAACATGCGCTGCATGCCGGGAGAGGGGGCCTTGCCCTCCATCAGGTACCGCTCGACACCGCGCGCCCAAAGCTCATGCGCATCGACCGGGATCTTGCCGTCCTCGATCGGATGGCCCGCGGCGGCGAACCAGTCCTGCACGATCTGCCAGTCGTCGCGCACCTGCTGCGGTGCTTCCGGGTCGGCCGCGTCCTCGCGCAACTCCTCCAGCCAAAGGTGCCCGGCCTCATGCAGGAACGTGGACTGATCCTGCGTCTGGAACAGCTCGATGATGGCGCCGGCGCTCTGCCCACCGGGGAACAGGATGCGGCCGCGCGGGCTATCCTCCCCCTGCATGAGCGCGTCACCCTGCGCCTGTTCGGCGGCATAGGCTTCCACCGCGGCGCGGATATCGCGGCGGCTGGCCGCATCCGGGTCGATCCCGCGATTTTCCAGCAGCGCGCGCAGCTCATTGGCAGCGTCACGCACCGAGCGCTCGCGTGCAACCAAGTGGCGATCACGGCCGGCAACGCCTTCAGCCACCGCGTCGAGCAGGTCGTTTGCGCTCGGGCGCTCCGCCATCTCGGGAAAATAGCCCGCTTCCCACGCGCGGGCCGCCCAGGCGTCAGCGCTGTATTCATTCTCCCCAAGGCCGCCTTCGTCGATGAGCTCGCCCTGATCCTTGACCAGCTTGCGCCGGCCGGGCTTGCTGCGGTGCCAGGCGTCGGCCCCCATGGCGCGCAGGTCGCCGCCGGTGTCGACGATGCCACCGCCGCGCGCGATGAAGTCCATGAGCGATGGGCCGAGATTCTGCGACGCATCCTTCTGGCGCTTCATGACATCGATGGCGACGTCGAGCTGGTCGGCCTTCTGGATCGCGGCAATATTCTCGGGCAGCACCTGGCGCACCTGCAGCGCGTCATATTCGGTGCCGGTCAGCTCGCGCCCCATGCGGTTGGCGCGCGTCACGGCGCGCTGGGTCAGAAACTCGGCGTTCTGCTGCGCCATCGATGGCGACATGCCGGCGGTGGACAGTTTCTCCACGATCGTCTGGAGCAGCTTTTCGCGTGGCGCGCCCAGCGCGCGGGCGGCGCGTTCCTCGTCGGCCATGCGATCGGTCAGGTCCGCCATGACATCGGCCATGGCCTCATCGAAGGTCTGCGCCTCGCGCCGGGACATGCCGCCAGCCGACAGGCGCATATCTTCCTTCAGCGCATCCCATGCCGGGGTGCCAGCCAGCTCCGACACGGCCGTCTCGACCGGAAGCACCCAGTCGCCGCCAGTGATGACGGCATCATCGATCTCCGATCGCCAGCGATCGAAGTCGCCACCATAGGCATCGCTCTGCATATAGGCCTGCACGGCCTCGGCCGGGATGTAGACATTGTCCGCATCGGCATCGTCCGCCATCTCGCGCACCAGGTCGGCGAAGGCTACGGAATCGCGCGCTTTGAGCTTCGAGCCAGCAACAGCGTCGCCCATCTGATCGAGCGCAGCCGCCTCGCTCTGGGCCCGACGCGCGGCGATGACGCGGTCAGCCATCTTGCCAGCAGCGCGGGCGGTGCGCTCGGTCGCGAGCGTGATGCCGGCAGTCGCACCAACGCCGCCCACGGTGGCGACGAGCGTCGCGGCCGCCGCTTCCGGGCGCTCTTTGAGATATTCAGCGAAGGGCTTGTCGGGATTAAGTGCTGCCCATTCATTGAGATCCTGAAGGATGGTCGCGATCTGCTCGCCCGGGATCTCGGACTTGATCTGGTTCCAGAAGGTGCGAAGGATCGGCGATTTGCCCGCCACGTCAGAGACCAGATGCCCGATCGGCAGACGCTCTGTCGCCACTTCGATTAAGCCCTGAGACAGTGCGTAGACGCCGGCGCCCATGGTCGACAATCCACTGGCTCGCGCCTTTACATATTCACCACCGCCGGTGCTGAGACCCGCCACACTCGCGCCTGCGGTCGGCCCAGCGAGAACGCCAACGCCAACCGATGCCAGCGAGGTCGGAACACTCTCGATGCCCTGGAGCAGGTTGCGCGCCGTCCAGTTCTCGACCTCCGGGCGAGCACCAGCGGCCATTTGCTGGCCTTCGCGCGCGCGGCCGAGCGCGAAATCCGAGACAATCTGCGGAATGGAGCGAACCCCGGCGCGGCGTTCGCCCTCAGAGTTAGGCGTGAGCAAACTGAGCGTGTCAGCCGCGCCGCCGATCGCCCCCCAAATGCCACTGGTCGCTTGGAATAGGCCAGCCTCCAAGGATTTTCCGACATTGCGGATGCCATAAAAGGCTTTACCTAACAGGCTCAGACTGGCGAAATCGTCTGCACCCGCCGCCATCCCGCGCGGATTCTGTTCTGCCCACCGCGCGATCGCGCCATTGTCCCGCTGCAGAGTCGCAGCCCGGTTTATTTGCGCCGTCCGATCGAGCGCCTGCAGGTTCGCATCAGCCTGGCTGGGCGTCACGCCGAAGGCGCGGGCGAGGCCGTTCGCCTTTGCGGTGGCGTCGGGGTCGGGCAACTGGCGCAGCGCGGACGTGCGAATTTGATGGAAATAGTCGTCGAGCGGATCGGCGGCCGCACCGCCGGCCGCGGGCGTCAGATAGTCGGGCAGTTCATCCATTTACCAGAATCCCGGGCGGCCAAGGTTGGTGACATAGGTTTGCGTGATCTGGGTTTCGTTCGGCTCGCGCCCGCCATGATTTTTGGCCCACGACTCTACAATGCGGCTGCGCACGTTCGTGGGAATGGTCGGCACGCTGTACACCTCACCGGGCTTCACCTCGAAACGCCGCTTGTCGTTGGTGCCGTACCAGCTGCCGGGCACCGCGACGGGCAGGGTGGCGCGTTGATAGGCAATGCGCAGCTCGTCGTCGGTCGGCTGGCGCTTCCCTCCCGTCTGGGAGGTGATATAGGCCTCCATATCGTCGTAGACCTTCACGAAATTCTGCGGGTCATCCTTGGGATCGAGCGACAGCCGGTCCGTCTTGGACCAGAAGGCGATCGTGCTGCTGATCTTGGAGCGGATGCTCACCTCTTCGCGCGACGCATATTTCGCCTGACGGCCGATCAGCGTCTTATATTCTCCCGGCGTCATCTGGTTCTGGAATGGGCGAAGGTCAGTGCGCGCGAAGGTGTCCGGGGCTACAGTGGAGAGGATACCAAGCTCGATAGCCTTTGCCCCACCCTCATGCGGGCGCTGCGCCGCTACGCGCGCGCGCAGGTTCGCCTCCGCCATGTTCTTCACCGACATCTGCTGCTGCGGCGACATCGAGGCGAACGACGTGCCCAGTTGGGCGACGTCAGTGAAATCATCACCAAGTTGAACCGCGCGCGAGATCCCGGCCTCATAGGCATCGTTCTCGCGCGCGCTTTGGAGCCCTTTGGCGCGCTGCACACGCCGATCGATCTCCGCTTGCACGGACCGCTTCTGTTCCGGGGTCCAGCCGGCGTCGGTCGCAACGGCGTCAAGGCGGCCATAGACCTCACCCTCGTCGACGCCGTCGGCGGTACCGGATACGTTCACGCGGGCCGAGAAGTTGGAAATATATTTCTTCGTTTCGGCCGGCAGATGATCCTGCCATGCGCCGCCCCTGGCTGCGGCCTTTGCGATGGCGCCGCGCACGCCGGTCCCCTTGCTCGCGCTACCCGGACCAGCATTATAGGCGGCGGCCGCCTTGACGGGGTCGCCGAACAGCCGGAGCATCTCCGCATAATAGGCCTTTCCAAGCGCGGTATTATATTCCGGGTCAGTCCGATATTTCTGCTCATCCCACTTGAGCCCGGCCAATCGCGCGGCTTCAGGCGCCGTGCCTGGCATGACTTGCGCAGGGCCGACCGCACCCTTCGGGCTGGTCAGAAACTCACCATGCTTGCCGGTGCCGCCCTCGATCGGGATGATGCCGTTTTGGAAAAGGCTGGCGGCTGAATAGGTGACGCCTTCGCCGGCCGACACATTCGGCGCCGACTGGCCGCCCATCACCATGTCTGCGCCAGCGATCGAGAAGCGCAGCTCCATCGGCTCCTTCAGGCTGCGAGAGACGGCAAGCGTGTCTTCAGCATTGAAGTCGCCGCGGTGGACGGCCGCATAACCGATCGCATCGTCCTGGCGGTTGGAGGCGAGCAACTGATTGAGCACGGCCAACCGCGTAGCGGACGTGTAATTGCGCTTTGCCACAGTCAGGCTGACGCCGGTGACGCCGTGGACCTTGGCCTCCGCCTCCACGGCAGCGAGGCCCGCATCGAGATTGGCCCGGAACATGGCGTCGTCGGACCAGTTGAGGACGGCGGTATCCATGAACTGAGCCTGTTCGCCCTTGGCGATCGTCACCTGCTGCGATTTCAGCGCCCCGATGCTGTGCGACCCGATCTTGTCCACAAATCCGGATTCGATACCGGCTGCCGCCTGATCGAAATATCGACGCATCCGGTCATTGGTCGCCTTGCCGGAAAAGTCCTGGCGAAGCTTCGTCAGCTGCTCACGCGTCGACGTCGAGCCGTTGAGTGCATCAATGCCCTCGCTGGCAAGATAGGTCGTGACCATGGGGTTGGCCTCCGACTGATAGTCGAGCAGCAATTGCCGGGCCTGCGTCCGGTCGAACTCATCGTTCAGCGCATCCTGCTGACGTGCATAGCCGACCGCCTGACCGCCAAGTTCGCGCAGTCCGTCGCCGATCGCCTCACCTACAGGGTTGCGCACCGGCTGGACGGCGCCGACAGGACGTGCAGCGCGCTCGACGGTGTTGCCGCGATAAACGGGAACGGTGACCATCAGCTACCCATCCCTGCGCGGATCTTGCCATATTCCTTTGCACCGCCGATCAGCGTGGAACCCATGCTGAAGGCGCCACTGATGAGCGCGGCCGTGCTGGCATTGCGCTGCGACTTGGCTTCGGCGCGGTAATTGGCACCCTGGATCAGATAGCCGCGCACGTCCCGATTCGTGTTTTCCGCGATCGTGCTCGCATCCTCCTCACCGTACATTGCGGTATCGCCAACGAAATCAGCCGCCGAGCCGAAACTGATATCGAGACCGTTCGCGGCCATCGCCGCGCGTTGGGCGCCCATCTTGGCGGAGACCTCGCGATAGTGCTTCACCTGGTCCTGCTTGCCGCGCTCAAGTGCATCAGCGGCCGAAGCGCTCGCCTCCCGGCTGTTGGCCTCTGCCTGGCGTGCCGCGCCGCGCGCCTGCGCGCTGGCAGCAAGCGCGGAATAGCCTGTGCCGGCCGCTGCGACGCTGGCACCGATAATCGCAAGGGTGGCGGGCTCACACATGGTCAGACATCCTGAAGGGCAGAAAGGCAACGCCGCCATGCATCTCGCGCGCGTCGCCGATCGAAAAGCCCCAGCGCTTGAGCGTGCGGATCGCGCGGCTGTTGTCCGCCGACACGAGGTTGATTAGCGTGGGCGTCGACTGGCGCATTAGGGCGATCACGGCAGAGCCTTCGACAAGAAAGGAACGGCCCTGCTTGTAAGCCGCATCGGTGGCCAGGAACCATGGGAGGCCCACACCTTCTACCAGGTTCATGGCGACCAGCCCGAGCATGGCGATCGGCGCGCCGTCGGCCAGCACGGTCAAAGACCATAACGATCGGCGGCGCGCGCTTCGCAGCGCTGCTTTGGGTTCGTGCCCCATTGCAAGGCACTCGATCCGATCGATGTCCCGCATGTCGCGGGCGAGACGGCCTATATGGCTGGGAAGAGATGGAACCAGCTCAACGGACACCCTTCGCCTCCAGATAGGCGGCGGTGACGCGCATGGGCAGGGGGTTCTCCTGACGGATCACGACTGTGGTCTCGAAGTCTGCCACCTGCTCCATCTGCACACGCACGACGCCGCTATAGAGGTTCGCCTGCATCCCGACCGGCTCGGTGTCGCGGGTGACGACAGCTTCCTGCAGGTCGATGCGACGGCCAGCCGTTACGCCCAGCGTGTCGACAATGCGCAGGTGCGCACGGCCGGTGGTCTGCTTGGTGCCGGTCGATGCGCCGCCCGCCGCCTCGAAATTAAGTGGCAGCGTTTCGACGGTCGCGACCATGGGCAGGCCGATCGTTACCTGCATCGCCTGATCCGGTATCGTGACCCGTCCATTCTCCACCGTCAGCCCCTTGGCGACGAAACCATCCGCCAGCGCCCAGACCTCCTTACCCTCCAGATGGTCTAGGCGGTCAAATAGGGTGCGCGCCTCGTCGAGCGACCAGGACACGGCGCAGTCGAGATAGCAGGCGGCGCGGAAGTCGGCCCATTTGGCGGAGGCGAGTTGCTCCAGATAATAGACATCCTCGCCGTCAATGAAGCGCTTCACGATCAGATAGACCCGATCCTCGCCGTCCTCCGGGACCGAGCAGACCGAAGTGACCTCGCCATCGATCTCCATTTCGGTCCAGCCCCAGACCTGCTGTTCGCGCTGCCATGTGAAGGCCAGGAGCTTGCCGTCGTCGCGCACCGCCCAGATCACGGAGAGCGGTTCTTCGGCATAACACCAGTCGATGATGCGATGCCCGGTGAAGAAGTCAGGCGAGAACACGGACACGTCGTTCGACTGGAATCCGTCGATATCAAAGCTGTAGCCCAGCGTCCGGATCTCGGCGCCGATCGCCGGCTGGAAGAAAGTCACATTGTCGATCAGCAGCGCCTTGAGGGTGGACGCGCCGCGGCCATTCTGCCGCACGACCTTGGGTGGCGGAGAGGGCGAGAGATAGTCATCGTTCGCGCCCTTCACCTGGAAGATGCTGTCCGATGTGAGCGCCAGCAAGCTCTGCGCGGGGATCAGCTGGTTGATCGCATTGACCTTGCCCGAAGAACAGGCGATCGAGAGGCTGTCATCGGCCTTGAGCGGCCGCGCCTTGTCCATGTTCTCGAAGTCGGAAGATCGAGAACCATAGATGGCATTAGGGGCGTTCTTGGTTTTCCCAACCCATAGTCGCTGCTCGAAGAAGGTCACCGACCCGGGATAGTTGCCGACGCCATCAAACGGATTCCAGCCGACGACGGGCGCATCGGACAGGTCCGCATTGATATTGTCATCGCGGAAGGTGAGCGCCGACGTTTCGCCGACGAACCCGAATGAGGCGCCATTATCGCTTTTGTAAATGCGATAAAACGTCGCGCCAGTAACGCCGCCCCACACGATCTGGTTATAGTTGCGCTTGAGCCCAAGATCATTGGTGACTGTAACCGCCGCCGATGCGCGGCTCTCTTGTCCGGTCAGATCGTTGACGGCGCTGACCTTATAGGACGCAGCCTGCGGGAAATAAGCCGCCCCACTATTGGGAGCGTCCGTGTTCGGCGTGATGGCGGTAGCGTCGATCGTCGCTGGCGCCGCAAGGGTGGGCCCGAACGAGACGGGGTTGAACGCCCAGCTATAATGGCTGGCACGGGTCAGCTTCGTGATCGGGTGATCCTGATGCACGATGTACATGGTGTCGAACGATTGGGCATAGTCGACGTCGGGCAGCTCGACCGCATTGTAAGGCGTGCCTGCGCGATAGAGACGATAGCCACCCATTACGGAATGTTCGGCTTGATGTTGTGGCTAAGCAGGCCGTTGGAAATATATGTGCGCGCGCGCTCGACAGTCAGCAGGACGACGCGAGCACGACCATCCTCGACGCCGAAAGCGGAAAGCACGCGCCAGGCACCTTGCCACCAGACACGGTGATATGCCGTCCCGCGAAGCTTCCGACCGCCAAAATCGGCGAGCCAGACATCGGCCTCGACCGTCTCGAACGCCGCCACGCGAAACGACCCCAGCACCATCGTTTCTTCATGGCGGGTGCGCACCATATCGCCGACTGCGATATCGCCGGCAGGCTTCTGCGAGCCGTCAGCCATGAGGATGGGCGTATCGACGGTGACGCAATAGCTCCCGCCGCCGCCGGTCGTTGGGGGCGGAGGAGGCGTAACGGGGGGCGGCACAGGCGGATCAGGGGGAGGCGCTGCGGGATCTTCAGTCCGAAGTGTACCGCCGCCTGACCCAGTGAAAACGCCATAACTGGTCGTGTCCAGATCGATGGTGAAGTTGTGCTCATCCACCACCGACAGAATCGACACGACCCGCTCATTGATCTGCACCATGCCTTCGACATCACGCGCGATGAATTGGTCGCCAACATTGTAGGCGTGAAAGGGGATCGTCACCTGCGCCGGATTGGCGTTGGTGATGGCGGTGATTTGCAGATGCTCCTCCAGCACCATGCCGCCAAAAGCGGCCGGCCGCATCGCGCCCTGGGTGAAGGCTAGCGCATAGGGCTGGTCGAGCGAGAAGGTGAAAGGGAACAGGCGGCCAGGCCCGGGCAGCTTGTAGACGAACCGCGTACCCTGCCTGTTCTGAAATCCGCCGCGCTTGACCAGGACGATGTTGACGCCCTGCTTCAGCCCCGCGCTGTAGGACGCGATATCGACGCGGGCATGCAGATCCTTGGACAGGACGCCCTTGGAGAAGTTGACCTGGCCGAGATTGACGCCGGCACCCATTAACGGCCGTACCCATGCGTATCGAACGTGCCGAGCGTGCCCATTCCGACTCCACGAGCCCGTGCGCGTTCGCTCACGAAATCATCGTCATAGTCAGGCGTGCGGTTCGCCTCGTCCGCGATCGCGCGCTGGCGCTGAATCTCCGCCATCTGCATCAGCGACCGCTGCCGGGTGGCGTCGTTGAGGATCGGCATCACCAGACGTGAGGCCAACTCCAGCACGACCAGCCGCGCAAATGAGGAGGTGAAGGACGAGACCTGCACCTCGTCCGGCAGATATTCGAGGATGGCGTCAGGCAGGTTTGTGTAGAGCACCTGGCCGGCAATCTGATATTCGACCATTGCGGCCAGCTGATTGGCGACGCCGACGGTACCGGCGAACCCGATCAGGTTGGCAGCAGGGGACGCGGTACCGGCCGGCAGGATGCGCATCGGCGTGCCGATCCCAGCGGGCAGGGCATAGGCAAATGCCCATTCGCCCGGCCGGGTGTTGCCGATGACGGCCATGGCGACGCGAACCTTACCGAAGCCCCAGTCATAGGCTTCGAGCAGATCGGAAATGACGCCGCGATAGAGCCGCTTGCAATGGCGGGCGCTTTGCTTCGTCTCGTCGTTGAGATCGGAGATAGTCTCCGCCGGCAGTTCGCCGAGCGCTTCATTGCAGATGTCGAGGATCGATCGCGCCATGCCAGTGGCATACGACCGGATGCGAGGGGGCTGAATGCGCTGGTGGTAGAAGTCTCCCGTCGACAAAAAGGGCGGCCCGCTTTTGACGGACCGCCCTTTCCCCCGGCAAACGCTCGAACGTTACTTCGCCTTGGTTGCCGGCTTGGCTGCTGCCGAAGCCGCCGCGACCGCGTCGGCCAGCTGATCCTTCAGATCGTCACGCTCCTTCGTGAGATCCTCGATCGCCTGCATCGCCGCATCACGCTCGGTCGCGGCGCCGCTCCGTTCGGTCTCCAAACGGGCGACCTCCGCCAGCGCTTCATCGCGCTCCTTGTTGGCGTCGGCGATCAGCTGGGCCGCGTCGGTGTCGCTGCTGTTGCGTGCGTCCAGCTTCGACTTGAGATCCGCGATGTCGAGGCCTGCCACATCGAGGCGATCGACGATGGCCGCGGCGCCCTTGGGCCCGTGGCCATTGCGGAAGAAGTCGATCAGCTCATCGACGGTCATATCTGCGGTCAGTTCGTCCGTAGGCGCCACCTGCGCCGGCACCGACTGTTTGGGCGGTACCGGCGAGCCAGCCTTGTAGAAGACGCCACCGATGAAGCTGTCATGATCGAGCAGCTTGGTCATCATCCGTTCTCCTTAACGGCCCGTCCAGGCGGGCAGATTGTTGGCATAGTCGGTGCCCGCAACCAGGTGCGCCGACACCGCGCCAGCCGTGTGGGTGCCGACATTGACGTACTGGACGCCAATGTAGCGCTTGGTCGTGTCCGGCATGGCCATGTCCCAGACCGGCTGGCCGGCGACTAGCGCGGCTTCTGCGCGAGTGGGTCCGGTTGCCAGCACCGTGGGCGACGACAGGTCGGCGTTGTCGCTCTCGATGATCTGGGGCTGCACGCTGGTACCGCCGGCGAAGGTCACATCGACGTTGATGTACATGCGCAGGCCGAGATTACGGCCCAGATTGCGCTTGGACACCAGGAGGTCGATACTGTTGGTGGAGACCTGCGTCCCCGTGGTGAGCGCCTGCGCGTTGGACAGGCGGAGCTGTGCGTCCTTATACATGGTCGTTCTTTCCTTTCCTGTCCGGCGCTTAGACGACGCGCGATTCATTGACCTTCAGCGCGTCGGTGCGGCGCACCGGCACTTCGCCGAAGTTCATGACCTTCTTGCCACCGGCTTCATCCCACGACAGGAACGTGCCCTTCGTGTTGTTCATCTGGCGGCGAAGCATGGCGGAGAGCTCGCGAGGTACGTAAAACGCCGCGCGGACGCCCTCCAGGCTTTCGATCATCTCGACCATCTGGGTCATGATGTCCTCGATGTCGGCGCCGGTGGCCTTGTTCTTGACCAGCGTGTCGATATCGATGTTCGCGGCGCGCACGACATAGCGCCAGTCCTTGACCATGAGACCCGTGCGCCAGATCCAGTGGTCCATGTAACCCTGATACGGGTTACCAGCCGCGTCGCGCAGCACCATCGTATCGGTGCCGGCGCCGGGCGTGGTCACGTCCTCATGCTGCAGGCCGCCAATGGTGCCCTTGGGATAGATCCCGGTGACCGTGTCGTGGCTCCAGCCGATCAGATAGATCGAGCGAAGCTTCGTGCCCGTCCCCGCGCAGTCTAGAATCTGCCCGGCCTTCTGGTCGTTTGCGGCGTTCAGCGTGCTGAAGCGGTTGGCAAAGCCCGTAAAGCCATCGCCGGCGGCGGTGTTGCCGTACATCAGGGTGCGGGCCATCTTGTTGCCGTTGCCCTGAATGTGCGCGCGGCCTTCCTTGAGCCGGTAACCGTCGACATTGCCCGACAGCTTGGCGATTTCAGCGTCGACCTGGCTATAGTCTTCGAGCACTGCGCAGGTCTCTTCGATCGGCGTGGTGCCGCTCTTCGTGATCGGCACACCGGCATTCAGCGAGCGCCAGCTACCTTCGGGCAGCGAGGTGCGCACGCTGTCCTTGTGGCCCGTGACCAGATTGCCTTCCATCCAGGTCATGTCTTCCAGGATGGGGTTCGTCTGCTTGAGAACTTCGGCGATCTCCAGCTGCGACCCATCGGGGGCAAGCTGGTTGACGACGTCGATCAGCGTCGGAACGTTCGATGCGAGAACAGCCATATATTATCCTTTCCGGCCGTAGAATTTCTCTTCGGTGGTCAAGGCACGGCCGCCCCCATTCCCCGGATCTGCTTTGGCTTCGCCCAGCTCACGCCCGATGCGCGACAGCATGCGCATCATCTGGGGGTGATTGCCGAGGCCGGATTCGTTGAGGAAGGTGCGGAACTGCTGACCTTCCTTGTCATTGGGCAGGAAGCGGCCGATCGTGCGGGCCGCGAGCGCCTTGCTCTCGTTGAGCCGCGCGCCGCCGACTTCCGCGTCCGCCAGCGTCTCCTTCGCCCAGTCGGCGATAAGCTGCTGGCCGGCTTCGGCGGCCTGCGCTTCAGCGCGCTGCTGCAGCACCGGCATGACCTTTTCAGCATAGCCGCCGATAATCTTGTTGGCCGCGTCCTGGCTCAGATCCATATCGCGCAGCACCGGCTCGATGGCGTCGAATGCTTCCTGGTCAAAGGTCATGCCCTCGCCGAGGTCGAACTCGTACTTTTCAGGGGCACCGAGAAGGGAGGCGGCAGGATCTTCGCCCTTATCGCCTCCCTCTTCGGGAGACTTGGGATCACCTCCTTCCGGATCGGCAGCGGGATCAGGGTCTGCCTTGGGTTCGGGATCTGCGCCGAGCAGCGTCACGCCGTCACCGGCCAGCGCGGGATCGGACTGGCCAGCCGGGCCTGCGGCAGGATCGGCTGCGGGGGGATCACCTGCCGCGCCGCCGCCTGTACCAGCATCATGATCAGGCGCACGCAAGAAGCGGCCGACGCGCCGTTCCATGGGCGTCATCGCCGTGCGGGCGAGGAGGTTAATCCTCCGACTGATCTTCATATCGATTCCGACGTTCACTGCGCTTCTCCTTGGGGGCAAGAGCCTCGGATATGGCGAGGTTGAGCGCGGCAAGCGGCTGTGCGCTCCCCGTCGCATGCGGCAATGCCGCTTCGACCCATCCGAGAATTTCCAACCCCAAGGCGCGCCGACCTTCCAATCGAAGGGATGTGTCGTCCTTGGTGGCTGGGATGGCGATACCGGCGCTCTCGACGATCCTGAAAAGAAATCGACGAAAAGCCCGAACTTCTACCAGGTCGCGCAATTCCTGCTCTTCGATCACCTTGCTCATTGCTGGCCGATCTCATTGAGCAGGGCAGCGGCCTCGACGCCGGCCTTTGCCGGCTGGGCCATCGCTGCCATGCGTTCCTGCTGTTGCTGTTGCTGCCGATTGGCGCGGATCTGGTCGACCACCGACTGGTCACGCATGCCCACGGCAGGCGCCGCACTGCGCTCCCAGTGATCGCGGACCAACGCGTCACCGTCGACCAGGTCGATCGCGTCGGGCTGGAACTGGGAAACAGCCCCCACAAAGGCCAGGCTGCGCTCCGTCTGGCCGGCTCCCATCATCTTCTGCGCCTGCGCCAGGACCGAGATAAACTCGATATCGAGCTCTTCATCTTCCAGCTCTTCAGGTGGCGGGGGGAACAGGCCGCCGCGCACCGCGATTCCGAAGGCGCGCTCGACCGCGACCTTGAGCATGTCGACATTGATGCTCTCGATCACCGGTCCGAGCTGCGTCATCTTCTCGTCGTTGCGCAGCTGGGTTTCGAGGTCATTGAGCGGCTGGACACCGTCGCGCTCCGTGATGGCCATGAACAGGTCGGCATAGGTCGCCTCGCTGATCGCCCGGCGGCATTCCTGCACATCCTGCCCAACGAGGTTGATCGCCTGATAGGGCGCTTCATAAACGACCTCGACCTTTCCGGCGTCGACGCTCGCAAGCGCCGTGTGCTGCCCCGGCCGCATCCTGAAGTCGCGCGGGCCCTGCGTTGGGGGCTTCACGACCATGTCGGTCACTTCGCCCTTGCGCTTGGACTGGGCCTGCAACTCGCGCATGTCGGGCAGGGCGTCGCGACCGGGGCCAGTCGCCCACACGTCGGTGCCATCGACAGCCCAGCGCGCGACCCAGAAGGGTTGCTCGATATAACCCCGGTTCTCCAGGAGGCGGCGCTTGTCGGTGTCGCACTCCATCCACTTGACCGAGCGCCACTTCATGCCGGCGGCGGCCCAGGCGCCTTCGCGATATTCGCTGTTGGGCTCGATCAGCTGATAGACGGTGAAGGTGGAGGTATAGCTGGAGCTGTTCCACGCCGATTGCACCGACGGATGGACGAGCGACCAGTCCATCGAGCCATCGAGCTGGCGGACATAGCCGTCGACCAGCTGCCGCGTCGTCATCTGCACCCAGCGGAGCAGCGTGTCGACCTTGCCCTTGCGGTTCACGTCGCAGGCAAATTCGCCGATCTTAAGGCCGATGCAGTTGATTCCGAACTCATCGTCATCGTCCATGATCGCCGCGGCATTGCCGAAGCGGCCGAGCTGTCCATAGTTGGAGCGGACGACGCGATAGAAATTCGACCCGGCGAAGATCATCGAGAGGATCGACACGCAAGTGCCGAACCAGACCTTTGTTGCCTGTGTCGCCGTGGACTGCCCGCCGCGATCGCGCTTCAGGGCAAAGTTGAACCAGGGGCGGTTGGGCGAACTGTTGCCGCTGTAGAGGCCGCTCTCGACATAGCGAAAGACGCGGATGGAATGGCCATCATAGAGCGGGCGCGACTTGGGGCGTCGGCGGCCTGCTTGATTGGAGATCAGCCCGTCGGTGATCGGATAGCCGGAGTAGAGGGCGATCTCATGCCATTCGGCCTTCTCGCAATCGACCAGCGCCAGCATCGTGGCGGCGCGGGCCTTCACGTGATCCTTGAGCGTGAGCTCCTTTTGAGGGTTCAAGCTCAGCGTGGCCATTACGCGCCGAGGACGGTCGTGGTGGTCGACGGCGCGGCGGCGGTGGATGCGCTATTACCGGTCAGGATCAGGGACGAGAAGCCGCGCCGTCGGCGGGCGTCATCGTTGGAGCGGCTGGCCGCGTCGGTTTCCGGCATCTGCGCAGCCTGGCGCTCCGGGACGGTCGTGGCTTTCGGGGCTTTGGGCATGCACATGGCCAATCAGATACGCTGCTGCCCGTGCCGCTAGAATGTGCTGGTGGTAGAAGTCAGGCGTATCGATCGTCAGCAAATCCATCATCGCCGGCGTAGCGATCACCGTTCTGTGCAAACCCATAATTGGCGGGATTAAGCGAAGCAGGCAGGGCGCGCGGCGCGACCGGCTCGGCGAAGGTGCACGCGAGGGCGTCGCCATTGTCAGGCGATGCGACCCCGCGCGCCTTCATATGCTCCTTCTTTTCAAGCGCGATGCGCTGGTCGGCGTCATAGCCATATTCCGGCCCGATGAGATCGTCCTCGATCGCCTGGTCATCAGGGATCGCGCCATGCTCAAGCCAGGCGCGCATGGACGTCCAGATCTCGGATCGCTTGTTGGCGGTGCGAACGCGCACATTGGCCGACCATGTCGCGTCGCGGCCCTTGCCGCCGAAGGCGACCTCGACGACGAGCGTGTCCGGCAGCAGCTGACGCAGCCGATCGACCACGCCGGCACCCATGGCACCGATGTCGACCATAATCGCGTCGGGATGCCATTTCATCGCCTCGATCGCGATGTCGCCGGCCAGCGTCATCGTGTCCACCTTGTTCCAGCGCTTCCACGGCCGCGAGCGAGCGTCACGGCCCTGGCGGATGGCAAGCACGCTGCTGTCATCGCCGAAGCGAGCGCAGTCGACGCCGAAGATGACGGGATCTGTGCGCAGGACGACGGGCGAGCGCGCGCGCGCCGCCTCAACGAGGTCAGCGCCTATGAACTGCATGGAGGATGCCGACGGGAACATGCCACGAACGCGGACCTTTACGATGTCGCTGTCCACGCCATAGGTGTCGACCAGTTCCTGAAGATAGGCCTTGTTGGTGCCTTCTACCGTCCTGCTGTCGATCTGCTTCGTCTTCCACCGGTTGCGCAGCTTGCCGAAGCATTGGCGGAACCAGCCGGTATTTTTGGTGGGATTGCCGAATGCGATCCAGATAATCTCGGTGTCAGCGTCGGTCAGCGCGCCGAGCGTCACCTCCCACACCTTGTCATCGATGCCGGACGCTTCGTCATAGATAATGACGATGCGCTTGCCCTCGTTATGGAGGCCGGCGAACGCTTCAGTATTCTCTTTCGACCAGGTGACCGCATCGAGCCGCCAGCTCTTCTCGTGCCCCGGCACGGTCGAGGCGAGGGCGGACGCGGTTATCTTGAACCAGGTGGCAGTGATCGCCATGCGCGCCCACTTCGCGACCTCCGGGATCGTCTTGGTGCGCAGCTGGGGTTCAGTGTTGGCGGTGATGACAACCTTGCAGTCGTCGCAGGTGTCGAGCGCCCACTTTGCGATCATGGAGATCAGCGCGGACTTGCCGATGCCATGTCCCGACGCGCGGGCGATCATAAGCGGCGTGAATCGGGTTTCAGGGTTCGATAGGTGCTCACCTATCTCTTCGAGCACTTCGCGCTGCCAGATGCGCGGGCCGGGATGCTTTTCGAGAGCTGTGCCCTTTTCTCCCCACGGATAGGAGAAAAGGGCATGCCCTAGCGGATCGTGCGTGAAATCGCCGATCGCCTCCGCCAACAGCGCATCGTCACTGGTGCACGGGGCATTTTTCATCGATGTCCGTCAGTCGGCCTTTGCCAGGCGGTTGGGCGACTTGGCTTCCTGCGTCTGAACAGGCGAGCCAGTGCCCGTCCCTGCCCACGGCCGCCCCAGATCAGGCGAGATATTGTCGTCGATGAAGGATGGCGCCTCAGCGTCGCCGACATAGCCAAACACAGCTGCGTTATCGTCGCGGGCATAGACGGTGAACGGGCTGGTTCCCATCGACCAGGCGATCGCGTTGGCGGCCCCTTTAATCGATAGGTCATTGATGCGCCAATCGGTGCCCACGACAGTACCGTTGGCGTCCACGACAATGTAGGATCGACCAATCACGCTCATTGCTCATTTCCTTTCATGAACTTCGCTCGACGCGCGGCGATCAGCGCAGCGATGTTCTCGCCGGCATCGACCTCGATCTTCTCTTTGAACATGCCCAGATGCTTAGCGACATTCTCCAGGGCCTTGTCCTGATCCTTCATCCTGATCTTGAGCCCTTCGCGCGTGATCTCGACGCCCGCATAAAGGATCCGCGCACGGCCGCGCAGATACCTGGTGTCATGAGCGAACACGTCTTCGCGGCCCTCGCCCCAACATTGCGGACAATCACTGTGTGGCGTCAGCGTCTTGTTGAAGCCATAGCCGCCATCATCGGTCGGAAAGGTGCGCGGGTCCGCATTTTCCACCATGGCGGCCGCCTTGAGCGCCGCGTTGAACTCGTCCGCGTCGATCCACTGATAGGCAAAGTCGATGCCGTAGCAGTGCCGGCAACAGATGCGACGCAGCTGGATCAGGTCGTTCGGCTCAGCCATGGCGATATCCCACCAGCGCTGCAGCACCATGTCGGCGGTGATCTCGGTGCGCGCGGAACGTTCGGACTGGGCGGCGGCGATCGCGGCGGCAACCTTAGGATGTCTGAGCAATTTGGACGCGCTGGCTTCGGCCGAGTTGCCGCGTGCCTTGTAGCCGGCGCGCCGGTAGGCGGCGGCCGCGTTGAGATCGACGATATATTCCTCGACGAACCTTGCCTGTTTGCCTGCGAGTTTCATGCAGCCTCGACGGACAGCGCGTCGCAGCGGGCGCGGAAGTCGGCATCATCGACATAGAGTCGGCGCGAAATGCGGTGGCCGTGCATGACTGTGGGATGGGCGCGGTTCATGGCACGGGCGATCTTGTGATAGGAATATTCCAGGCGCTTCGCCTCGTGAATGATGGCCATGCGAATGTCGCACAACCCGCGCGCGGTAGATGATCCCCGGATTGCCGCCACCTTATCGCTGCTGCCATCGGCCGCGCGGAAGATCAGCCGGCAGATAACCAGCTCAGCATTCGCCACGACGGCCAGCAGCTCGGGCGAGGTGTACCGGGCAGACGTGACCGGCCAGTCCTGCTTGACCTTGCAGAAGCGCGACGCGCAGCGGCTGGCTTCGGTCAGGGTGACGCGCGCCTCGCACTGGCGGCAATATTGCTTACGTTCGACCATGTCGTCCCCCTGTCATGCTGCCGGTGTTTCATTGGCGAAGCGCAGTTCGGCGTCGGGGCCAAGCACCGCGTGCATCGCCTGCGCCAAGTCGTTGGCGAAATTGTCGCGCAAATAGTTGCTGGCGAAGCTGCTGACCGCCACGGCCGTCATCGTGCCGGCATCGATGTCCAGGCGGGACGGCGCGACCCAGCGGTCATATTGCTGGTCGCCGAGCTTCGCCTTGACCAGCGTGCGGATCTTCGCCGCCGCGCCGTTCTCGCGGCTGGTGTCGTGGGCCTTGGCTGGCAGGGCAGGGCGGGGTGTGGACGAGGGTGCGCTGTGCTGGACGCCGGAGCGGGCATCGCGCAGGATCTGCCCCGTCGATCGATTGATCCAGGTACACCAGGCTTTGTCCCAGTCGAGCTTGCTGGCGCGGCCGCTCGCCTCCGCAAGCCAGAAGTTCTGGAACGCCTCCGCCTCGGCCTCGTAGGCGCCGGTAGGCCATTGGCGGGCCTTGGCCTTGGCGGCTGGCGGGAGGTCGCTGAGCGCTGGCGGTTTCCAATCAGCTGGAATCCGACTTCCCCGATTTCGCTTCTCGGCAGGGTCTTTGGCCCCCTGGGGGGCTATAGGGGGTTTATTATTATCCTTATCAGATCCTTCCCATGACACAGCTGTGTCACCCTCCCCATGACAATCTGTCGCGGGGGAGGGCGTCAATCTGTCATGGGGGGGTGTCAATTTGTCACCCTCCCCCCCTGTCAAATTGTCATGGGGGGTATCGGCCTTTGCAGGCGGTTCCACATGGCTGACGCGGGGCGGCTTGTAGCCGGGGAATCTGAAGCTGTTCCAGCCCTGTCCGCCATCGCTGCGCACCGCGTCGGACTTCACGATGAAGCCCAGTTCCGCGAGCCGCTGGACATGGCGTTGCGCCGTGCGGACCGAGATTTCGACCTCGTCCGCCAGCCGGCGCATCGACACCTGGCACTCGTCGCCCTTGGGGTTCATCCAGTTAGCGATGCCCACCAGCACCGCCTTGGTGACGGGGTCACCGGTGCGCTGTTGGCGCGCCCAGTTCTCGGCCTCCCAGCTCATCCCGCGACAACCTCGATCACGACCTTGCCATATTGGCAGCGGTCGCCGAACAGCACGACAGGCTGGCCGAAGTGGCGATCGTCGATGCCAAGCGCCCAGGCAATACCGTCCTGATAGGCCTTGATGCTGCCGCCGGCGTTGTCCTTGTCGGGCAGTGGGCCAGACGGCTTGCAATGGAAGGTGACGACGAGGTGCAGGGACTGGCCTTCGGGCGCGCTGGCGCGCTCGGCCAGCGCGGCAGCGCGGGCCCAGCCCTTGTGCGTCTTGGCCGCCTTATGCTTGCGCATATGATGCCCGCGACCGTTGGGCCACAGGATCTTGGCAGGGAAGGGCAGTTCGATTTTCATAAGGCACCCGCTGATCTCAGCCTCGCCCCGGCGCATGGCCGGGGTCCGGTCAGATCAGCCCTCCAAACCGTCGATGAGGCGCTGCTGCAGCTGCTCGCGCAAGGCGAAGCCCATCAGCGGCCAGATCTGGCGAACCGCGTCCTCGTAAGCGAGCTTCTGGCCCAGCGCTTCGTCAAAGTTTGCGGCGCTGGCCGGCGCCGACTTGCCGATGATCGTGAAGCCGTTATCGAGCACAACCAGGCAGATCGTCAGAACATCGAGCGATGCGTGTTCCGGATGGCTGAACTTGCGGGCGAGATCGCCGGCATTGAAATAATATTCGCTCGCGATCTTCGCCTTGATGTCGGTCAGCGAGACGCGCGGGGCGGTCCGACCTTCAGCGCATTCCGCTTCGGTGGTTTCCAGAGACTTCGATTCCATGATGATCTCCTCAAAAATGTGCGTCGGTGACCACGATTTGCGGCAGTAGCCTTGCCCCCAGATCGAACCGCTTGGCCCCTGCCGGCTAGGAGTACGAACCAGCCGGCGGGACATCGTGGCCTTGTTTTCACCCGGGCCGACGCGGCGTCCGGGCTGCATGCCGAAAGGGGGTAACTGGAATCAGGGTGGCGCGTGGACGCGCTGCTCATGGGCCAGCCGCAGCCGTTCGACGGCGGTGGCGAAATGCTTGGGGTTGTGCTCGATCCCGATGAACGTCCGGCCGGCCTTCACCGCCGCGACGCCGGTGGAGCCGGTGCCCATGAACGGATCGCAGATGACCTTGCCGGCGACGTTGGTGATGATCTTGTCCATCACCGTGTCGGGCTTCACCGTGGCATGACCGTATTTCCCGCCGCGCCCGACCTGGCTGCGCACATGGCGCTTCTTCTCTGCAAGCGATCCCTGCGGATGATGGTCGCGGTTCCAGGCGTGGAAATAGATCTCGGCGTCGGCGACATAATGCTTGTTCGCCATCGGCATGGGGTTCGCCTTGATCCACATGCACAGCACCGACCTGCTGAAGCTGCCCTGTAGATAGGCCGACAGCGCAGGCACCTGATCATTGTGGCAGAACACGACGACGGAACCGCAGAGCAGGGAATTGATGATCGAATGGTCAAAGCCCTGATCCAGTCCCTCTTCGGCGATCTGGTCGGTATGGCCACGCTGTTCCCGGAAGCTGCCGCCGCCCGAGGTGTTGAACTCATAGGGCGGATCGGTGACGATCGCGTCCACCCAGCCGAGGCGGGGCAACAGCGCATAGGCATCGGCGAGATAGAGCGTGGCATGCTCCATCGTCACGACCGTGGGTGTGGTGACGTCGAGCATCAGCCGGCCACCTCTCCGCAACCACGACCGATCTGGCCAGTATCGCGGTCATCCACGAACTCCCGCCAATGAACCCAGCCGTTCGGGCAAGCAAAGCCCCACTCGCGAACGACAGGGCCGGTCATGAACAGAGAAATCGCCCGTTCGCCGGGGATCACCTCTAGGCGGTGCAGCGATTCTGCGGAACGTTGAACGACATCGCCAGCGCGACGGACGAATGCTCCCTCCGGCGTGTGTTCGATGTAGCTGCCAGCGATCACCAGACTGGTGTTGGCCCAGGGATGATCGTGCATCGCCCGGTCATCGTCGGAGTGCAGAATTTCGTGCAGATAGACATTGCAGGACTTGTTGCGCGGGATCACCCACCAGCGGCGCATGTAATTGTCACCGATGATGAAATCCGGCTCGCGCGCCATGATGAGGCTAGCCCACATGTGCATAGCTGCCATGTCTGCGTAGGGAAGTGCACTCATGCCGTCGCGATCGCGATCGCGGGCTGCCCGCCGGCCGAAATCAGCACGTCGCGCTTGCCGATATGGTTGGGCGGGCCCACCACGCCCTTGCGCTCCAGTTCCTCGATCAGCCGCTGCGCGCTGTTATAGCCGATGCGCATCTGACGCTGCAGCCAGGACGTGGACGCGTTCTGATGATCCACGACCAGGCTGAGCGCGGCGGTGAAGCGTTCCGCGTCGTCTGCCGTCGGGGCAGGGGCGGGCCTGCTCGGCTCTGGCCGGCCGTCATGGCCTTCATACATGTCCGGCTGGCGGCCGGGGCCGTCTTCCATGCCGAGCGCGGAGAGATAAGTCTCCAGCACCGCCTGCATTTCCTGGCGGTCGTGGGCCGGCATTTTGCGCAGTCGGATGATCTGGCGCATGATCTTGGCGTCGTAACCGGTCGCCTTGGCTTCCAGATAGACGTCCTTGATGTCGTCGCTGATCCCCTTCTTCTCTTCCTCCAGCCGCTCGATCCGCTCGATCAGAAGACGAAGCTGGTCCGCTGCGATGCTGCCCTCAGACATGTGGTCCCCGCTGTACAAAAATGGAACGATGGGTGAACAAAGAGTGATTATTCTCTGGACAGGGCCATGTATTGCACTGCAATATGCGCCCACGAATTATCAGGACGGACCTCCCGCCTCTTCGGTGCTGGCCAACTGTTCGCCATCTGAGGCGGGCGCGGTCGAAGCTTGAAGCGCTTGCATTGCAAGGATGGTGCGGCGGTCCGGGATGATTTCGCCCGTTTCGAAACGTGACACGCTCGACTGGGTCACTCCCAGTTTGACGGCAAGCTGGGCCTGGGTAAGGCCAAGGCTGTCACGGATGGCTTTAATCTCGCTCATAGTTAATCACTATGCGCATGCGGATATGACGTCAAATGCAATTATGCGTGAGCGGATTGGTGAATCATACCTCCTCCAATTATTTGGCGGGGATGACCGTGCTGTCTGAGAACATTAAAGCCCTGCGGCGCAAATTCGCGAACCAGACCGAGTTCGGCGAAAAGGTCGGCGTTGGGCAATCGACAGTCGTGCGCTGGGAAAAGGGGTCTGACCCGAAGCCGGAGAACCTTTTGGCGCTGGCCTCGATTGCCGACGTCACGATCGAGCAGCTGATCACCACGCCACTAGACGCGCTGGTGGCGATGGGTGACAAGGAGGGGCTTCCTAATGAAGCCGACTTCCAGCAGATGATCGCCGACGCATTGCAGGAAGTCCCGCCTGGAACGCCGCTCTCGGGCTATCCGCCAATTGTTGCTTCAAGCCTTCGTGACAGGCTAGCGCTCCTTCTAAAGCACGGCGGACCGTCAGACAGTTCGGCTGCAGCGACCGCTCCTGGCATAGGCGCTCTATCTCTCGCTCCCACCAAAGGAGGCGCGAAGGCAGGACCGCGCAACCCATAACGCATGGCGCGCACCCTTCAACGCATGCCGGCTGTGCAAGAATCATAACGGGATCCGACTCCATCGTTCTCTGTTCGTTCTCATCACATGATGCTGAACGTGTAGGAAACCAATTTCTTCCACCCATAATAACGGACCGTTTACGGCGACCTGAGACTGAGAAAATAAAAATGCGCATCCGCATATTTTGCGTTTGACGTTATCCGCATGCGCATATAGATATGGTTCCGTAATCAACGGGAGGCCATATGCTCGCTCTCATCACTGCCGCGACGCTTCGCGCCGGCTCCTTCCCCAAAGGCATCGAGGCTGACATTGCCTCCGTCGAGCTGGACTGGCTCACGCAATATCTGTGCGACGTCCACAGCGCGCATGCTGTGCAGGACTTCGAGGACGCCTGGCTGCGCCTTGAGCGGCTGGCTCATGCGCTGGGCATGCCGGACGGGCAGGAAGAGGGCGTCGTTGCCTGGGCGGAGGATTATCTGCGCCAGTTCGGCCGCCCGGTGCCGCGCGCTGCAGCCTTCACCGTCGGCACGCCCGAATATCGCAAGCGCCATATCTCCCAGATCTGGACCGCGAACCTCTGGCATGAGGTGGTCATGATCGCCGGCGGCGTCGTTGCCTTCGGCGTCCTGTTCTATGCCATCGCCCGGAATGTCGCGTCGTGGATGTAATCGGCTTCCCCGTCCAGCGTGTGCTGGGCACCGACGCGCCGGTGTCGCCCGGCCCGATCGCGGGCGATGTCCCGACCTTGCTGGCCCGCGCGCTCAATCGGCTGCTGACCGCCACTGTCGACGCCGACCTGGCTGACGGCATTGCCCCGTCGATCGGCGCGGCTGGCGCACGGGAACAGGCGCTTGAGGCGCTGGCAGCGTGGGAGGCGAGCCGTGGCTAAGCCCGTTCCCGTCCCGCTCCAGCCGCTCCCGCGTCAGGGCGCCGAGCATTGGGGTCGCGTCCATGTCGAGGGTGACCGGCGCAAGCCGCTGCCCCCGCCGACCACGCCCCGCAGGAATTAACGAACCCCCAAGGCCTCGGACGTCCGCCCCCAATGACGTCGCCTAACCCCCAGCGGCCGGCCTTCGAGGCGGGCCGGCCGCCAACAGGATCACAGGTCCGATGATCGATTTTGCGAATATCGCGCTGACACGGCTGATCCGCTTGCGCCGCCTGATGGCCGAGCCGGTGGTCGACGTGACGCCCGAGGTTGAGCAAGCGCCACCGTTCTTCATGGTGTGGCGGCCGAGCGGCAAGCCGCCGATGAAATGCCACACCGCGCGCGATGTCGCCGAGGGCGAAGCGGAGCGCGTGGCGCGCCTAAACCCCGGGCACGACGTGTTCGTCTTGGCACCCGCCACCCGCGTTCGCGCGCAAATGGTGGAGCGGGAGGATTTCGGCCAGGCGCATCCGCTCGGCTGTCTGTGCCCGACCTGCGATCAGATCCCGTTCTGATGCGCTCGCCTATCATCCTTATCCCGCGCATCAGCGTCGGGCCTTGGGGCGGCGGTTCGCTTAGCGATCCCGAGGCCGTCTATAATGAAGTGGTCGGCACATCGATCGCCTTCGAATGGCTTGGCCTCTTTTTGGAGATCTGCATTGGTCGAGTGAAGGGGCGCGGTCGATGAAGGGCGCGGACCAGTGCCCTCGCTGCGCGTCGCGTCGGACTGTCGATATCGATGCGCCGAGCCCGGGCGGGTTCTACGCGCGTGTCATTCGCGGTTGTCACAACTGCCAGACGATCTGGGAGCCGTTCGACCCGGCCGACACCATCGATCCCAAAGAGCGCTACGCCTCGTTTATCGAGCCCTGCAATAACTGCGCTTTCCGCCCGGGATCTCCGGAGCAGGGCGATACCGAGGAATGGAAGAAGACGATGGCCTCGCTGAAGGCTGGTGGTCAGTTCTTCTGCCACAAAGGCGTGCCGATCGATCCCCAGAACGACAACGGCTTTGCCTATCCCGCCGACGGCAAGGACACGGCGAGAATGCGCCTCTGTCGGGGCTTCATCAACATGTGGGCGCAGAACATGCTCAAGCAGAAAGAAGCGGAGACGGCCAATGGCTGACCTCATCGACCAGGCGCTGACCTTCGTACGGTCGCCCTCCTACATCGACCTGACCGCGCGCCAGCTCGCCATCATCGGCGTCGCCATGGACGCGCGCCAGCCGCTGCGCGTCAAGGAAATGGCGGCCGCGATCATGGTCGAGAAGCCCGTCATTACCCGTGCGCTCAATCGCATGGAGCGGGAAGGGCTGCTGGAGCGGCGCACGGGTGCGGATCGGCGCGACCGCTTCATCCACGTGACGGACGCCGGCCGGGCGTTCCGGGCTTCGATCGGAGGTGCGGCGTGATGAGCAAGCCATCCCTGCACGATATAGCCGCCATGCCTTTCCCTCAGAGCGAACAGGCGCTTGAGAAGCATTACGGCGTTAAGCCGAAGCGTATCTGGAACGAGGGTGAACTCCAGACTTTCACGGTTCGCATCGCCTATTCCTGGCGGTCGGCCGATACCGTCTATTACGACGTCGAGGCCGCGACGGAAGAGGAGGCGCTGAAGATCGCGGAGAACCGCTTCGACGAGGATGGTTCGATTGACGCCGATGATCCGGATATCGATGACGTCAGTGTCGAGGGAGCAGTCCAATGACCGACATCGCCCAGACCATCGCCGCCATCATCGACGGGCCCGCATGGGGCAACCGCGACGAGATGCACCTGACTGGCCGCAACGTGCTCCGCAACTCCGGCCGGATGCGCAAGCAGGACAAGAACCGGCGCGCCGCGTCGATGAAGAAGGCCGTGAAGATCCTGGAAGCGATGGCGAACCATTGCATCGAGGTGGCGCAGCTGGCCCTGCCGATCGAGGAGCCGACCGATGTGCAATGATGTCCGCGTCCGCCGCGACTGGATCGATGTCTGCCACGAATATCTGCAGGCCGACGGCAAATGGATGACGTCGAAGTGCGGGGAGCCCGGCTGGTGCCGCGACTGTAACCGCGATAGAGAGCGCCAGCCGCTGCCGTTCCTGGCCGACGCGTTCCAGCCGGGCGTCGATCCGGTCCACGCCGCGCGCATCGTGATCGCCGCGCATCTCTTCATCCCGGTCAAGCTGGCCGACGATGACGGGCTGATCCGCGCCACCGAGTTTCGCCGTCTGTGGATCGCCTTCCATCTCCAGATCCTGCGCGGCCTACCGATCGAGGATGCCGACGTCCTGGCGGCCGAGACGATCGGCGACCTGATTGCCCTTGTGTTGATGGAGGAGGCGGCATGACTGACATCATCCAGGAGTTGCGATCTCTGATCGCGAAGGCGACGCCGGGGCCGTGGGAGGTCGTAAAATATGGCGATGGCGATAGTCTCGTCATCCATGATGCACGGGGAGACTGGCGCGTTTGCTTCATGGCAACGCCCGGTAGCAACGGCGACATGTCCAGCATCAAGGCAAACGCTGATTTTATCGCCATGTCGCGCACCCATATCGAAGCCCTGCTGGATCGGTTGGAGGCGGCTGAGAGGGGAGTCGATTATCTCGACATGCGGAGACCGATCAAGGGCATCGAATGCCGATCGAACGAGGAAGTCTTTGCCATCATGGCGGATCGGATAAGGCTTGCAGAAGCAGGTCATTATCGGTTGCCCGCCATCCGGGAGGTGAAGCCGTGAGCGATCGCGACAGCATCGCCGACTTCATTGAGGCGCGCGCAAAGAAGCTGCGCGAGCAGGCTGACAGTGGCGTCGCGGGCTGGGCGCTCGCCAAGCACGATGCCGTGCTGTTCGACGCCCTGGCCAGCGATATCCGCAACGAGATGGATGTGAGGGAGGATCAGGCATGAGCGCCGCTCTCCCCGAGATCGCCGAGCGCATGCAGCGCGCCATCCTCAATGGACGAGGCATCCGCCTCGAAGCGAACGACCTCGATCTGCTTGTCGCGATCGGCGTCAACGACCTCGTCCAGACCGAAAACGCCAAATTGCTGAGAGAACAATGCCTGACCCGCACCATGAAGAGCCGCTCTATACCAGGGGGACAACCAACCTCGGGCGACCAAAATACTGGCTCGGATGGGACCGTCGGTCGGACGGCTCGCTCCGCTCCCCCCATCTCTACATCTTCTGGTACGACGTCGAGCGCCGACGCGTCCGGTCGCGATCGACGGGCACAGCGGATGTCGGGCAGGCCGAGGAAAAGCTCGACGCCCTCTACGTAGAGCGGGAACGCGGGCAACTCATCTGCGCGGCATGCGGCCAGCTCGTGGTCGGCGCGCCGCCGCATCCGCTGGTCGACGCCATGTCCAACTATCTGATCTCGGTGCGCAAGAAGCCGTCGCTCACCTCGATCAAGGCGCGGCTGGCGCATGTGTCCAATTATCTGATCGAGACCGAGCGGCTGGATACGACCTGCGACCAGGTCAACGAGGAGTGGATCGACGATTTCCGCGACTGGGCTTTCGAGGTGCCGGTCGTATCGACGGCGGGCAAGGTGCTGGGCGATCGCACCGCCGGCACTGTGGAAGGGTCGGTCCGCGCGCTGAGTGCCGCGATCAACCATGCCAACGGCCGCGGCGATACGCCCTATGCCGCCGCGTTCCAGGCGAAGAAGCCGGACGAGGTGAGCGAGACGCCGGCATATCGCGCCGACATTACCAAGCTCGCCGAGATGTTCAACTATTGCCTCCGGCCTCCGCGCGCCGCCGGCATGAGCGACAAGGCCTATGACCGCCAGCTTGCCTACCGGGAGGCACTGCTGCGCTTCCTGCGCGTGAGCGTCGCGACCTGGTGCCGGCCGGACGCCGCCTATGATGTGTCGACCGATCCCGAGCGCCGGCAGTGGTATCCCGATATCCGCGCCCTTGCGCTCAACCCGCGTGGCCGGCCGCAGACGAAGAAGTATCGCCCGGTCGTGCCGGTGGCTCACCAGCTGGTCGAGCACCTCAAGGCTGCGCCCATCGGCTTCTATGTCGGGCCGCTATCGATTCGCACGGCGTTCGAGGGGATGCAGGAGGAACTGCGCCTGCCGCGCGACGGCGAGACCGGGCAGAAGCTGATTCGCCGGTCGATCGCGAAGCTTGCGCGCAGTCGCCTGGGTGAGGCGCTTTGGGTGGAAGGGCAGATGATGCTGGGCCACCGGGTCCACTCGAAAACGTCCGACATCTATGCGGCGTTCGAGGCGGGTTACCTGACCAATGCCCTGGCTGTGACAGAGCAGATTATCGACGAGATTGAGGTGAAGGCTCCCGGCGCCTTTCGCCGGAGCATCACCGGACTTAAAATCATCCATGGAGGACGAAATGCTTAATAAATGTGGTCGGGGAAAGAGGATTCGAACCTCCGGCCCCTGCCTCCCGAAGACAGTGCTCTACCAGGCTGAGCTATTCCCCGACCGATGCCGAGACCGCTTTGTGGGCGGCCCCGTAAGGCAGGAGTGCGCCTATAGAGAGGGCTTTCCGGGCTGGCAAGCGGCAATGACGCTTTTTTTGCACAGGTCAGAGCAGGCCCGCGCCGCGGAAGCTGAAACGGGTGGGGCCGGCGCGGATGACATGGTCGGCGAGACGCAGGTCGAGCGGCCGGAGACTGCGGGCGAGCGCGCGGGTCAGGCGGATGTCGGTCGCGCGCGGCAGCGGCGTGTCATGCGGTGGACGCTGCTGGAGCACGGCGAGCCATTTGCCATCTTCGGCGAGGACATGCCGGACGAGCAAGCTCCAGTCCGCGCGCAATGGGAGGAGGCGGCGCGGCCGCCAGTCCTGATCGAGAATCGCGAGCATCAATCCGGCGTCGGCACCCATGGGCCGATCCTGCGCGACCCTCCGGCCGCCGGGGAGGGGCAAGCCCGTCCGTTCCGGTGCGAAGTGCGAGCTGATCGCTCCATTATGACGACGAGATTGGCGTCCCCCCACTGGCTGGGTTACAGCCGGGGCGACCAGACTCATTTCCGCAGGACTTTGCCTTGACCGACATGCCTTCCGTCGCCGCGCCCCATTATGAGCAGCAATATCTGGATCTGATGCGGCATGTCTGGCGCCATGGCGACGAGCGGGTGGACCGGACCGGTGTGGGTACCCGGTCCGTGCTGGGGGCGACGATGCGATTCTCGCTGGCGGACGATGCGGTGCCGCTGCTGACGACCAAGCGGGTCTACTGGAAGGTCGCGGCGCGCGAGATGCTGTGGTTCCTGAGCGGCGACACCAATATTCGCGACCTGGTGCGGCAGGGGGTGCATATCTGGACCGACTGGCCGCTCGACGCCTATCGCCGGGCGACGGGCGAGGCGATCGATCGCGATGCGTTCGAGGCGCGAATCATCGCGGACGAGGATTTTGCGCGGCAGTGGGGCGACCTTGGCCCGGTCTATGGCGCGCAATGGGTGAACTGGCCGCGCTACGAGCCGGCGGGCGATGGGCTCTATCGCCGGGCGGAGAAGGGGCACAACCAGATCGCCGACCTGGTCGAGGCGATTCGCACGACGCCGGGGTCGCGCCGCCTGCTCTTCACCGGATGGAATGTGGCCGAGGTGGCGCGGATGGCGTTGCCGCCCTGTCACATGACCTATCAGTTCCAGGTATCGAACGGGAAGCTCAACGGCCTGCTGTTCCAGCGCAGCTGCGACCTTGGATTGGGCTTTGCCTTCAATATCTTCGGCCTGTCGATGATCACCCGGATGCTGGCGCAGCAATGCGATCTGGAGCCGGGCGAGGTCGTCTGGCAGGGCGGCGACGTGCATCTCTACCTGAACCATGCCGGTCTGGTGGAGGAACAGATGGACCGGGTTCCGTCGGGCGCGCCGAAATTGCGGATCAATCGGCGGCCTTCGGGTATTTTCGATTATCGAATCGAGGATTTCGACGTGCTCGATTATGCGCCGCAGGCCCATATTTCAGCGCCGGTCGCCGTCTGATCCCGACAGCGACCCGGACAGCTGAAAAGGAAAATTGGGACAGGAAGGCTTGCCTTTTGCGGCGTTGAAATATAATATCTGCATCAAGCAATATTATTGCAATGCACCATAGGAGGCAGGATGAGCGATCCCGATGGAATCGCGGGCACTGAAGGGCAGGCGGGGCGCAACCTGCCGCGTCTGCGCCTGCATGTGCCCGAGCCGCCCGCGCGGCCCGGCGAGAGCGCGGACTTCACCCATTTCGAGATTCCGGCGGCCGGCGCGCAGCCGCGCCCGGACGAGGCGGCCCAGCCCGCCGACATGCGGGACATGGCCTATGGCCTGATCCGCGTGCTGGACGAGCAGGGGCAGGCGGTCGGCCCGTGGAACCCCAAGCTGCCACCCGAAACCCTGCTGAGGATGTTGCGCGCCATGGCGCTGACCCGCGCGTTCGATGCGCGGATGTTCCGGGCGCAGCGGCAGGGCAAGACCAGTTTCTACATGAAGTCGACCGGCGAGGAGGCGGTGTCGATCGGCGCGGCGCTGGCGCTGTCGCGCGACGACATGTGCTTTCCCAGCTATCGCCAGCAAGGCATATTGATCGCGCGCGACTGGCCCATCGTCGACATGATGAACCAGATTTATTCCAACAAGGGCGACAGGCTGAAGGGCCGCCAGCTGCCGATCATGTATTCGGCGCGGGAGGCGGGCTTCTTCTCCATCTCCGGCAACCTCACCACCCAATATCCGCAGGCGGTCGGCTGGGCGATGGCGAGCGCGGCGATGGGCGACACGCGCATCGCCGCGACCTGGTGCGGCGAGGGATCGACGGCGGAGGGCGACTTTCATTCGGCCTGCACCTTCGCCAGCGTCTATCGCGCGCCTGTTATCATGAATGTCGTTAATAATCAGTGGGCTATCAGTAGTTTTTCAGGTTTTGCTGGAGCCGAATCCACGACCTTCGCGGCGCGGGCGATCGGCTATGGCATTGCCGGCCTGCGGGTCGACGGCAATGACGTGCTGGCTGTCCATGCCGCGACGCGCTGGGCGGCCGACCGGGCGCGCTCCAACGCCGGGCCGACGCTGATCGAGCATTTCACCTATCGTGTCGAAGGGCACAGCACCTCCGACGATCCGACCGCCTATCGCTCGGCCGAGGAGAGCAGCCTCTGGCCGCTGGGCGATCCGATCGCGCGGCTGAAGCAGCATGTCATCGGCCTTGGCATCTGGGACGAGGAGCGCCACGCGGCGATGGACCGGGAACTGGCCGAAATGGTCCGCGACGCCGCGCGGGAGGCGGAGAAGAACGGCATATTGGGCCACGGCCTGCACCATCCGATGGAGAGCATGTTCGAGGATGTGTTCGAGGAGATGCCCTGGCACCTCAAGGAACAGCAGCAGCAGATGCTGGATGAATGGAAGGCGGCCGGGCTGTGAGGGGGTGGGACCATATCCTCTCCCCGACGGGGAGAGGATACCGGAGCTTGGCGGCGTGCCGCCCAGCGCTGGTTGGAGAGGGGGCGTCCAAGGCGCGCCGTTTCGCCAATCCCCCTCTCCAACTTCGCCTAGCCAGCAAGCTGGCAAGGCTCCGTATCCTCTCCCCCGCAGGGGCGCGGAAAGGATGGCGTCATGACTGATATGCAACAGATGACCATGATCCAGGCGATCAACAGCGCGCTGGACGTGATGATGGAGCGCGATCCCGACGTGGTCGTGATGGGCGAGGATGTGGGCTATTTCGGAGGCGTGTTCCGCGCGACCGCGGGCCTCCAGCAGAAATATGGCAAGAACCGGGTGTTCGACACGCCGATCACCGAATGCGGGATCATCGGCGTGGCGGTGGGCATGGGCGCCTACGGGCTGCGGCCGGTGCCGGAAATCCAGTTCGCCGACTATATCTATCCCGCGCTCGACCAGCTGGTGAGCGAGGCGGCGCGGCTGCGCTATCGGTCGGCGGGCGAGTTCATCGCGCCGATGACGGTGCGGTCCCCCTTCGGCGGCGGCATCTTCGGCGGGCAGACCCACAGCCAGTCGCCCGAGGGCATCTTCACCCATGTGTCGGGGGTCAAGACGGTGATCCCGTCCACGCCCTATGACGCCAAGGGGCTGTTGATCGCGGCTATCGAGGATAATGACCCAACCATCTTCTTCGAGCCGAAGCGCATCTATAACGGCCCGTTCGACGGCCATTATGACACGCCGGCCAAGAGCTGGGCCGGGCATCCGGACGCGCAGGTGCCGGCCGGCTATTATCGGGTGCCGCTGGGCCAGGCGCGGATCGCGCGGGCGGGCGAGGCGCTGACCATCCTCTGCTATGGCACGATGGTCCATGTAGTCGAGAATAGCGTAACCTCGCTGGGCGTGGACGCGGAGATCATCGACCTGCGCACGCTGGTGCCGCTCGACATCGGCGCGATCGAGGCGTCGGTGAAGAAGACCGGCCGCTGCCTGATCGTGCATGAAGCGACGCGGACCAGCGGTTTCGGCGCGGAACTGCTGTCGCTGGTGCAGGAGCGCTGCTTCTACCATCTGGAGGCGCCGATCGAGCGCGTCACCGGCTTCGACACGCCCTATCCGCACAGCCTGGAATGGGCCTATTTCCCCGGACCCGTTCGCATCCGCGAAGCCATCAACAAGATTTTGAGGGACTAACCGTCATGGCGCTGTTCACGTTCAAGCTGCCGGACATCGGCGAAGGCATTTCGGAAGCCGAGATCGTCGGCTGGCACGTCAAGGTCGGCGACCGGGTCGAGGAGGACCAGCCGATCGCCGACATGATGACCGACAAGGCGACGGTGGAGATGGAAAGCCCGGTGGCCGGCACGGTGGTGCGCCTGGCCGGCGAGGCAGGCGACCAGGTGCCGATCGGGTCGATGCTGGTGGAGATCGAGGTCGAGGATGCGGGCGATGGTACGCCTGATGTCGTTCCGCCGAGCGAAGCGGTCGTCGAGGCTGCAATGGCGAGAGATGGGGCGGTCGATACGCCGCCGGCAAAGCCCGTTCGCCCTGAGCTGGTCGAACGCCCGACCTTTTCTTCCGGGCAAGGCGCAAGAGAGGAAGGGACGAGCTTCGACAGGCTCAGCCCGAACGGGGTTGGGGAGGAGAGCGTGGACAAGGCCGAACCCATCCTCGCCTCCCCCGCCGTGCGTATGCGGGCGAAGGAACTGGGCGTCGACCTGGCGCAGGTGAGGCCGACTGGGGATCGCATCCGTCACGCGGACCTGGACGCGTATCTGCTCTATGGGTCCGGCCAGGGCTATCGTCCTGCCGGGCGCAGCGCGAAACGCGCGGACGAGGTGGTCAAGGTCATCGGGATGCGCCGGCGCATCGCGGAGAATATGGCGGCGTCCAAGCGGCATATTCCGCATTTCACCTATGTCGAGGAGATCGACGTCACCGCGCTGGAAGCGCTGCGCGAGCAGTTGAATGACGGGCGGGGGGACCGGCCCAAGCTGACCATGCTGCCGCTGCTGATCGTCGCCCTCTGCAAGGCGCTGCCCGACTTTCCCATGCTCAACGCCCGCTATGATGACGAGGCGGGCGTGGTGACGCGCCATGGTTCGGTGCATCTGGGGCTGGCGACGCAGACCGATGCGGGGCTGATGGTGCCGGTGATACGCGACGCGCAGGACCGCAATGTCTGGCAGCTTGCGAACGAGATCCGTCGCCTGGCGGACGCGGCGCGCAGCGGCAAGGCGAAGTCGGAGGAACTGAGCGGCTCCACCCTGACGCTGACGTCGCTTGGGCCTCTGGGCGGAATCGCCACGACGCCGGTCATCAACCGGCCGGAAGTGGCGATCATCGGTCCCAACCGGGTGATCGAGCGCCCGGTATTCAAGGGGAAGGAGATCGTCGCGGCGAAGCTGATGAACCTGTCGATCAGTTGCGACCATCGCGTGGTCGACGGCTGGGATGCGGCCAGCTTCGTCCAGGCGGTCAGGAAGCTGCTGGAAGCGCCCGCCTTCCTGTTCGTGGACTGACGCCGTCCTGCTTGAGGTCGTCCCGGACCAGCCTGGCTGCCGGTCAGCGGATGGTCGCGCGATAGCTCAGCCGTCCCGCATGGCCCGCCGGGGCGGGGGGGAGGGTCCAGCGGACATGGGTGATGTCCGCCGCGACGGCGCGGCGCGTGCCGCCGAGCGGCGTGGGTAGCCAGAGCTGGTCCAGCCGCCCCCAATGCACGCCGCCATCGACCGACAGTTGCATGGCCGGGTCGCTGAGGTCGAGTTCCACTCCTCGCGGCAGGGCGCGGGTGACGGCGGCGGCGCGCAGCGGCGCGCTGCCTTCGTTGCGCCAGTAGAGGAGGACGATCAGCTGGTCGCCCGGCGTCAGGCGGTTCGCGCTGGCGAGGATGCGGCGCGGGCGGCCGTTGAGATCGGTCGTGACGCGCTCGACGAACATCTGGGTGTCGAGCCGCAACGGCGGCTGCGCCATCGCCGGCATCGCCGCGCCGAGCAAGGCCAGCGCCCCCAGCCAAGCCTTCGGTCCCGCCAATGTCCCTGCCTTCATGGTCCGCCCCGTCGTCCGTTCCGCCCGCCCGCTTAACCCGCCAAGCCCCAAAATTTGGTTAAGCCGCTGTTTTCCTTCCGCGCGGGCGGATGGTTTGGAAATTGACGCGGGGCAGCGCGCGGCGCACATCCAATGTCGGCGAAGGGCGAGAGAATCAGGTGACACCGGCGGACCAGCAGGAAATGAATCGGCGGCGCGACCGCCTGCTCGCGTCGATCGCGCTGACATCGGGAATCGGCCTGATCCTGGCGTTGCCCTTTGCCCTGCGCGCGGGCGCGGAATTTTTCCTGCCGCTGGCCGCCGCGCTGGTGATCGCGATCGCGCTGGTGCCGCTGCTCGAATGGATGGAGCGGCGCGGCCTGCCTTCGGGGCTGGCGGCGCTGATCGCGATGGTCGGTTTCCTGCTGGTCGCCAATACCGCGCTGGTGCTGATCGTCGTGCCGGCGACCGACTGGTTCCGCATCCTGCCGGAGCGCCTGCCCAAGATACAGGCGAACCTTGCCCCGCTGATCGACTTTTACGCCAATCTCCAGCGCTTCGTCGACGAAACCGTGCAGATGCTGGCCACCGGCCCGGTCGCGGCGGCGCAGACGGCGGCAGTGGAGGCGCCCCGGTCGCTGCTGCAATTCGCCGCCACATCGGCCCCATCGGCGATCATCCAGATGGTGTTCGCGCTGCTCATTATCTATTTCTTCCTTGCCGGCTGGACCAAGCTGCGGCGACGGACCATCAACAGCCGGGGCAGTTTCGACGGCGCGATGGCGGTGGCGCGTGTGATCCAGAATGTGGTCGACGCGACATCGGCCTATGTCATCACCATCGCCACCATCAACCTGTGCCTGGGGCTGGCGGTCGCGGTGGCGCTGTGGGTGATCGGAATGCCGTCGCCCCTGATGTGGGGCGGCATCGTCGCCTTGCTGAACTTCGTCCCCTATTTCGGGCCGATGCTGGCGGCGGTGCTGCTGGCGCTGGGCGGGCTGATGGTGTTCGACGATGTGTGGATGGCGCTGCTGCCCGCGGCGTTGCAGGTGGGTTTCCACCTGGTGGAGGCCAATGTCGTCACGCCGCTGCTGCTGGGCCGGCGGCTGACGATGAATCCGCTGCTGATTCTCGTGTCGCTGACCTTCTGGGGCTGGGTGTGGGGGACGCCCGGCGCGTTGCTGGCGGTGCCGCTGCTCATCATCCTCCAGACGGTGGTATCGGCGGCGGGAACGCCCGACATTGCGGGATTCCTGTTCGAACAGGGAACGTTGACGGTTCCACGCCGGAAAGAAAATGACGAGAAAGAGGAAACTGACGTTGCGGACGGTTGACAGCATCGGCGGACGCTCATAGACGGCGCTTCCACACCAAACGCGGGTGTAGCTCAGTTGGTTAGAGTGCCGGCCTGTCACGCCGGAGGTCGCGGGTTCGAGCCCCGTCACTCGCGCCACTTTCCCTGACCGGAAGGTGGAAATGGTGTAGAAGATCCGCATCGTCTGGCGGCCGAAAGGTTGCGAATGGATGCCACCCTGCGCGGGTGTAGCTCAGTTGGTTAGAGTGCCGGCCTGTCACGCCGGAGGTCGCGGGTTCGAGCCCCGTCACTCGCGCCACCTTCCTTCCAGGGGAGGTGATTTTCCCAGATTTGCAGACTCTGGCGGCCGTCCGGCCGGTAAGCGATGCACGCCCTGCGCGGGTGTAGCTCAGTTGGTCAGAGCGCCGGCCTGTCACGCCGGAGGTCGCGGGTTCGAGCCCCGTCACTCGCGCCATTCCCCCATGCAAGGATAGATGGCAGGGCCAGCGCCACGCATGGCGCCAGCCCGCCCGGCATGTGCCCTAGAGATCGCCGCCCGTTACTGCCGGGGGCAGTGGTTCGGTCGCGAGCCAGCGATAGACGCCGCCCGCTGCGAGCGCGCCCAGGGCAGGTGCGAGCCAGAACAGCCAGAGCTGGTGAAGCGCCAGTCCGCCGACCAGCAGGGCGGGGCCGGTGCTGCGCGCCGGATTGACCGAGGTGTTGGTGACGGGGATGCTGATGAGGTGGATGAGCGTCAGCGCCAGGCCGATGGCGATCGGCGCAAAGCCCGCCGGCGCACGGCTGTCGGTCGCGCCCAGGATCACCGACAGGAAGCCGAAGGTCAGCACCAGTTCGATCGCGAGACCCGAAGCGAGGCTGTAGCCGCCGGGCGACAGTGCGCCAAAGCCGTTTACCGCCAACCCATTGTCCGCAAGCGCGAAATCGGGCTGGCCGCTGGCGATGAACAGCAGCAGCGCGGCCGCGAGCACGGCGCCGACCAGTTGTGCCACGATATAGGGGGCGATGTCGCGCACCGGGAAGCGGCCGCCCGCCCACAGGCCGATCGTGACCGCCGGATTGAGGTGGCAACCCGAAATATGGCCGATCGAATAGGCCATGGTCAGGACTGTCAGCCCGAACGCCAGGCTGACGCCCAGCAGGCCGATGCCGACATCCGGGAAGGCGGCGGCCAGCACCGCGCTGCCGCAGCCGCCGAACACCAGCCAGAATGTTCCCAATGTCTCAGCGAAAAGCCTCTTGCTCAATGCAACCATCACCGTCTCCTGTGCCAGCGGGTCCATGCCACCAACGGCGTCGACGTCCGGGGCGGGGTGGCGCCGCCCGGCAGGAATGGGGAATGGCGAAAGCGGGCTGGCAGCGGCTCAACCGGCAGGGACAGGGATGGCCTGATCGACATGGCGACGCACTCCGTCCGGCAGCGACGGCGCGCCCGGACAGATGCGGGCTTCCGTTACGCTAGCTCAACATTGTTGATAATGATTCGCAACGCGCTTGTCACGGCCTAACTGCGCATGAACTATCCGCGTCGCCAGCGTCCCGTTTCCATCCAGGCGAGCAGACGCCGGAGCGGCAATATCCAGATCCAGACGATGCCGAGGACCACGTAGAGGGGTGTCTGCATCCAGACCGGGAGCGCGCCGATCGGGCCGGACAGGCTGGCGACGAGGACGGCCCACAGCGCGATCAGTCCGAGGATCGCGAGCATCCCGACGGGCTTGCGCCAGCTGGGCTGATGATAATGGCGCGGGTCGATGCTCACAGGTCCGGTCCTTCGATCAGTTCGACCTCGGTCAGGATGGCGTGCAGCGGGAGATCCCACGGATCGGCGGGTACTGCGTCCATTTCCTGCGCGGACCAGGCCATGCCCACGCGCAGCGCATCGGCGAAGCGGGCGAAGGCGCGGTCATAATAGCCGCCGCCCTGGCCAAGGCGGTTCATCGCGCGGTCGAAGCCGACCAGCGGCGCGATGATGACATCGGGCGTCACCGGGCCATCGCCCGGATCGGGGTGGCTGGTGCGGAACAGACCGGGAAGCAGCGGATCTTCGGGACGCCAGGGGAGAAAGTCCATGCTGCCCAGCCGATCGAGGACGCGCGGAAGGGCCACGATCTTGCCCATGACCTGGAGTTGCGCGGCCAGCCTCTGCGCGGGGGCTTCGTCGTCCAGCCCCATGTAGAGCGCCACCACCCGCGCGTCCGCCATGCGGCGGGCGAGGGGGGAGGGGAGAACCTTGAACGCGAGGCGGTGCGCCAGCGGATCGAGCGTGGCGACGAAGGCGCGCCGCCGGTCCCGGGCGATCCCCCGCAATGTCGATTTGTCGGCGGGAGGCGTCTCGTCGCTCATCATGGCCCTTGTGAAGTGGCGGGAAGGCGGAAGGGTGACGGGACCGCCTCGGTCGTTTGCTGGAAGATCCTCTGACGCCTCAACGTCAGGTGGGGACCATGTAGATCGGGCCGGAGCCCGCCCAGGGACAGCCCCCTAGGATGTGATTATCGCCTCAGGGATGTTCGCTAAAGCTCGTGCCGCGCAGTGCCCGTCACCGTCAATCTAGGCGCTTGGGGCGGGTGCGGCAAGCCCGTCGCGCAGCTTTTCTATCCTGAGCGCCAGCGCCTCGACCGCGCGGGCGGCCGCATCGTCATCCGCCTCCAGCGCCAGCCGTTCCTGTCGCCCGGCCAGTTCGCGCCGCAGGTCGTTGAGTTCGTCGGCCAGGAAGAGCGCGGCAAAGAGCAGGGTGCGGATTTCGGTAAGGCCCGGCGTCGATTGCTGGGCAAGGCGCGCCTTTTCCTCGATCATCCGCGCCAGATAGGCCATGTGCGGCTCGTCCCCGTCGCGGCAACCTATGTCATATTGGCGGCTGGCGATGTGCAGCGTGGTTTCAGCCATCGGTGCGCCCCTTCAGATCCGCGATCAGATCATCGAGCGACCGCAGCGCCGCATGGGCGGCGGGCACGTCGACATCGGGGGAGGAAGGGGACCGTGCAGCCGCCGCGATCCGGGCCACATCCTGTTCGAGCCGGCCGACCGCACGCTCCAGCGTGCCGATCGCCTGCATCATGCGCTCGCTTGCCATGACTCATCCATAGCGAAAGCCGGGCGCGCGTGAAAGCCGGGAAAGGGCGGTTCGGCGCGCCCTTGCCCCCTGCGATGGTTGACGCATGGGGCTTGACGCGACAAAGGAGGCCGCAACTCGACTCGCCCGCAGGTGCGCGGGCCGTCCCTATGCCTGTTCAGGAAAGACGCCCGCCCGCCATGACCGTTTCCGAAAAGTCGCTCGCCAACGCCATCCGGGCGCTGTCCATGGACGCCGTGCAGGCCGCCAACAGCGGCCATCCGGGTATGCCGATGGGCATGGCCGACGTTGCCACGGTGCTGTTCGGCGAGTATCTGAAATTCGATCCGACCCAGCCGAAATGGGCGGACCGGGACCGTTTCGTCCTGTCGGCTGGTCATGGCTCCATGCTGATCTACTCGCTGCTGCACCTGACCGGCTATGCGCGGCCGACGATCCAGGACATCGCCAATTTCCGCCAGTTGCACAGCCCCTGCGCCGGCCACCCGGAGAATTTCGAGCTGGCGGGCGTGGAAGCGACCACCGGCCCGCTGGGATCGGGCCTGGCCACCGCCGTCGGCATGGCGATCGCGGAACGACACCTGAACGCGCAGTTCGGCGACGATCTGGTCGACCATCGCACCTGGGTGATCGCCGGCGACGGCTGCCTGATGGAAGGCATCAACCATGAGGCGATCGGCCTCGCGGGGCACCTGAACCTGGGTCGCCTGATCGTGCTGTGGGACGACAACAAGATCACCATCGACGGTGCGGTCGACCTGTCGAGCAGCGAGGACGTGCTGGCCCGCTATGCCGCCACCGGCTGGCATGTCGTGTCGTGCGACGGCCATGACGTCGCCGACGTGCGCCGCGCGCTGGCGGAAGCGGTCGCCGATGCGCGCCCCTCGATCGTCGCCTGCGCCACCAAGATCGGCTATGGCGCGCCGAACAAGGCCGGCACGTCGGGTGTCCACGGCTCCGCGCTGGGCGAGGCCGAAGTCGCCGCAGCCCGCGAGTTTCTGGGCTGGACCGCTGAACCCTTCGTCATCCCTGACGACATCGCCACGGCCTGGAAGGCGATCGGCGCAAAGGGGGCAGATGCTCGTTCCGCATGGGAGGATCGCCTTGCAAGCAACGAGAAGGGCGCGGAATTTTCTCGTCGCATGGCCGGCGAGCTGCCCGCCGACTTCTCGCTGACCGCCTATATCGACAGCCTGATCGCCAACCCGCAGAAGGTCGCGACCCGCAAGGCGAGCGAGCTGGCGCTGGGCGCGATCAACGACCTGCTGCCCGAAACGCTTGGCGGTTCGGCCGACCTTACCGGATCGAACAACACCAAGACCAAGTCGACCGGGCCGCTGACGAAGAACGATTATTCGGGCCGCTATGTCTATTATGGCATCCGCGAATTCGGCATGGCCTGCGCCATGAACGGCATGGCGCTGCATGGCGGCGTCATCCCCTATGGCGGCACCTTCCTGGTCTTTTCCGACTATATGCGTGCCGGCATCCGGCTTGCCGCGCTCCAGCAGCAGCGCGTGATCCATGTCCTGACCCATGACAGCATCGGCCTGGGTGAGGACGGCCCGACCCACCAGCCGATCGAGCATGTCATGTCGATGCGGATGATCCCGAATCTGGACGTCTATCGCCCGGCAGATATCGTCGAGACGGCGGAGTGCTGGGAACTGGCGCTGAAGGATGCGACCGGCCCGTCGGTGCTGGCGCTGACCCGCCAGAACCTGCCGCAGCTGCGCACCGAAAAGAGCGAGAACCTGTCGGCGAAGGGCGCCTATCGCCTGGTCGCGGCCACCGCCGAGCGGCATGTGGTGCTGATCGCCACCGGATCTGAAGTCGAGATCGCGGTCGCCACCGCCAAGGCGCTGGAAGAACAGGGCATCGGCACCGATGTCGTGTCGATGCCGAGCTGGGCGCATTTCGAGGCGCAGCCCCAGTCATACAAGGACGAGCTGCTGCCCCATCATGTGCTGCGCGTGTCGATCGAGGCGGGCACGACCTTTGGCTGGGAACGCTATACCGGGATCGCCGGCCTGCGCTTCGGCATCGACAGCTTCGGCGCGTCGGCCCCGGCGGAAGCGCTGTACGACCATTTCGGCCTGACCGCGGCCAAGATCGCGCCGCAGATCGCGGCCGCGCTGAAGGCCTGAACCAAAATCACACGCAAACCGGGAGACAAGTGCAGTGGCAACGAAGGTAGCAATCAACGGTTTCGGACGCATCGGGCGCCTGGTGGCGCGCGCCATCCTCTCGCGCACCGATCATGATCTGGAACTGGTCAGCATCAACGACCTGGGCGACGCCAAGGCGAACGCCCTGCTGTTCAAGCGCGACTCGGTGCATGGCAACTGGGCGGGCGACGTGAGCGTCGATGGCGATTTCCTGGTCATCGACGGCAAGCGCATCGCCGTGACCGCCGAGCGTGACCCGGCCAAGCTGCCCCACGCGGCGCAGGGCGTGGAGATCGCCCTGGAATGCACCGGCATCTTCGCCGACAAGGCGAAGGCCAGCGCCCACCTGACCGCCGGCGCCAAGCGCGTGGTCATCTCCGCGCCCGCCACCGGCGTGGACAAGACCATCGTGTTCGGCGTCAACCACGACATGCTGACCGCCGACGACGTGGTGATCTCCAACGCGAGCTGCACCACCAATTGCCTCGCGCCGCTGGCGAAGGTGCTGCATGACGCGATCGGCATCGAACGCGGTTTCATGACCACCATCCACAGCTATACCAACGACCAGAACACGCTGGACCAGATCCACAAGGACATGCGCCGCGCCCGCGCCGCAGCCCTGTCGATGATCCCGACCACCACGGGCGCCGCCCGCGCCGTGGGTGAGGTTCTGCCCGCGCTGAAGGGCAAGCTGGACGGGTCTTCGGTCCGCGTGCCGACCCCCAACGTCTCGGTCGTCGACCTGAAGTTCGACGCCAAGCGCGCGACGAGCGTGCAGGAAGTCAACGAACTGCTGAAGGCCGCTTCGGAATCCGGGCCGCTCAAGGGCGTGCTGGGCTATTCGGACGAGCCTTTGGTGTCGATCGACTATAACAGCGATCCGCGCAGCTCGACCGTCGACAGCCTGGAAACGGCCGTGATCGACGGCACTCTGGTCCGCGTGCTGAGCTGGTACGACAATGAATGGGGCTTCTCCAACCGCATGATCGACACCACGGGTGTCGTGGCGAAGTTCCTCTAAGCCTTTCGAGACCCCGCCGGATCAAACCGGCGGGGTTTTTCTTCTACCGACCTTTATCTGCCAAGACAGGAGCGATCATGGCCAAGCCGTTCAAGACACTCGACGACATGGGCGACATCACCGGCAAGGTGGTGCTGGTGCGCGAGGATCTGAACGTGCCGATGCAGGATGGCTCGGTCAGCGACGACACGCGCCTGCGCGCGGCGATGCCGACCGTGCTGGAACTGGCCGATCGCGGTGCCAAGGTGCTGATCCTCGCCCATTTCGGCCGTCCCAAGGGGCAGAAGAACCCGGAATATTCGCTGTCGAAGATCACCCGACCGCTCTCTGCCGTGCTGGGTCGCGAAGTGCAGTTCATTCCCGATTGCCAGGGTGAGGCGGCGACGGACGGCATCGCGGTGATGCGCCCCGGCGACATCGCCATCCTGGAAAATACCCGTTTCCACCCTGGCGAGGAAAAGAACGACCCGGCGCTGGTCGAGGCAATGGCGGCGATCGGCGATCTCTATGTCAACGACGCCTTCTCCGCGGCGCACCGCGCCCATGCCTCGACCGAGGGGCTGGCGCGCAAGCTGCCCGCCTTTGCCGGGCGCTCCATGGAGAAGGAACTGGATGCGTTGCAGGCGGCCCTGGGCGAGCCGGTGACGCCGGTCGCGGCGGTCGTCGGCGGGGCCAAGGTCTCGACCAAGCTCGACGTGCTCAACAACCTGGTCGCCAAGGTCGATCACCTGATCATCGGCGGCGGCATGGCCAACACCTTCCTCTACGCGCGCGGCGTCGATGTCGGCAAGTCGCTGTGCGAAAAGGATCTGAGCGCGACGGCCGAGGCGATCTTCGACAAGGCCGAAGAGGCCGGCTGCATCATCCACCTGCCCTATGACGTGGTCGTGGCAAAGGAATTTGCCGCCAATCCGCCGTCGGTCCGCACCTGCAACGTGCATGAAGTGGCCGAGGACGAGATGATCCTGGACGTCGGACCGGCCGCCGTCGAGGCGCTGGGCGATGCGCTCAAAAATTGCCGCACCCTGGTGTGGAACGGTCCGCTTGGCGCGTTCGAAATCGCGCCGTTCGACACGGCGACGGTGGCGCTGGCGAAGACCGCGGCGGCGCTGACCAAGGAAGGCCAGCTGACATCGGTCGCCGGTGGCGGCGACACGGTGGCGGCGCTCAACCATGCCGGCGTGGCCGCCGATTTCAGTTTCGTGTCGACCGCCGGGGGCGCCTTCCTGGAATGGATGGAAGGCAAGGACCTGCCCGGCGTCAAGGCGCTGATGGGCTGAGCGGAAGGTACGTCCGGGCGTCAGCGTGCGAGGCTGGCGCCCCGGTCGAATAGCAGGAATGCCAGCGTGGCGACCCCGCCGATGGCCGCGCCCGCAAGCGCGCTCGCGGACCAGCCGCCAGCTTCATAGGTCGCCGATCCGATCACCGACCCGAGGGCGCCCACCAGGAACATCACGGTCACATAGGCCGCATTGATCCGCCCGCGCGCATGGGGATCCAGGGAGAAAATCAGCTTCTGGCCGGTCACCTGGCTCATCTGCACGGCGCCGTCGATCAGCACGGCCATGATGGTGAAACCGATCAGGCTGCCCGCTGCCACGCTCCAGTCCGCCAGCAGGAATCCCAGGCAGAGGCCAATCATCCCGATCAGCGACGCCGGCCGCGTCAGTCGGCGGTCGGCCATCCATCCGGCCACCGGCGCGACCAGCGCACCGCCCGCACCCGCCAGCGCGAATGCCCCGATACCGCCACGACCCAGATCGAATTCGTGGATCAGAGCGAGTGGCGCGGCGGTCCAGAACAGGTTGAAGGCAGCGAACATTGCCGCCTGGTAGAAGGCGCGCATCCGAACGACGCGATGCCTGACGAGTTGGGCGAAGGTCGACGCCAGCACCTGGCCATAGGCCATGCCGCCCCTGGGCTTGCGCTGAGGACAGGCGACGCGAAGCGCGACGCCCATCATGGCCATCACCACCGCGGACAGGATGAAGGTCGCGCGCCAGCCGACCGATCCGGCCAGGAAATTGGCGATGGGACGCGACAGCATGATGCCGAACAGCAGCCCACTCATCACGGTCCCGACGACCCGCCCCTGCTTTTCGGGTGCGGCAAGATGGGAGGCGAGGGGCACCAGCACTTGCGCGCCGGTCGCGCCGACGCCGGTGAGGATCGACGCGACGAGGAAGCTGGCCGGTCCATCGGAGAGGGCGATGGCGATGCAGCCGATGATGGTGGCGGTGATCGACGTCAGCACGATCCGCCGGTTTTCGAACAGATCCGCGAGCGGCACCACCAGGAACAGGCCTGCGCCATAGCCCAGTTGGGTTAGAGTGGTGACAAGCCCCGCCACGCCCGGCGAAAGGCCGATTTCCGGTCCGATCACGTCGATCAGCGTCTGGGCATAATAGAGGTTGGCGACGATCGCACCGCAGGCGACGGCCATCAGCAGCAGGGTAAAACGCGAAAGAGTTGCGGGTTTGGGGATGGCAATGCTGTTCATGGCGGCTCTATGGGTCGCGATGGGCCGACGTTCAACCCATGGCGGCCGGTTTCGTCGAATTGCGGCGCATTTGGCCGGCAGGCGGGTTTTTCGCGCAATCGACGCGCGAGCGGCACGTCGTGCCGATCCGCCCGCCCGCGCGCGCTTTGCGCCGACATGCCGGCGATGGCGGTCCAGTTGCGCCGATTTGCGGGTGATGTTCCCTTGCGGTGCGCCATGGGACTGGCTACCAGCCCCAAGAGCGGGGGTGATCGATCGAACATCGCGCCCGGCCGGCAGATGATGGAGCGTCTGCCGAAAATCCATTTTCGCACGCCCCCGCGAGGGCGTGCCCCAAGAGAAGGTATGTGCAGATGCTGGATCAGACCATGAAGCAGAAGATCGCCGACGGAAACGGCTTCATCGCCGCGCTCGACCAGAGCGGCGGATCGACGCCCAAGGCGCTCAAGGGCTATGGGATCGAAGAAGGCGCCTGGTCCAATGACGAGGAAATGTTCGGCCTGATCCATGCGATGCGCAGCCGTGTCATCACCGCCCCGCCCTTCACCGGCGACAAGGTGCTGGGCGCGATCCTGTTCGAGCGCACCATGGACGGAACGGTCGACGGCAAGCCGACGCCCGCCGCCCTGATCGAGCGCGGCGTCGTGCCCTTCATCAAGATCGACAAGGGGCTGGAGGACGAGGAAAATGGCGTCCAGCTGATGAAGCCCAATCCCGGCCTCGACGCGCTGCTGGCGCGCGCCAAGGGGCTGGGCGTTTTCGGGACCAAGGAGCGCTCGGTCGTCAACCTTGCCAACCGCGAAGGCATCGCGGCCGTCGTCGCGCAGCAGTTCGAGGTCGGCAGGCAGGTGCTGGCAGGCGGCCTGATGCCGATCATCGAGCCGGAGGTGAACATCAAGTCGCCCGAACGCGCCGAAGCCGACGCGATCCTGCTGGAGGAAATCCTCAAGAATCTGGATGCGCTGCCCGAAGGCGAACAGGTGATGCTCAAGCTGTCGCTGCCCGCCAAGGCCGGCCTGTTCGATCCGTTGGTCGACCATCCCAAGGTGCTGCGCGTCGTCGCCCTGTCGGGCGGCTTCAGCCGCACCGAGGCCTGCGTCGAACTGGCGAAGAATCGCGGGATCATCGCGAGCTTCAGCCGGGCGCTGCTGAACGATCTGCGCCACCAGATGAGCGACGAGGAATTCAACGCGTCGCTGGGCGAAGCGATCGACGAAATCCACGCCGCATCGGTTGCCAAGCAGCCGGTCGCGGCCTGAACCGACCGAGCCATGCCGGGCGGGTGGATGCTCGCCCGGCATTGTCACTTCGCTGACATATCGGCGCTCGGGTCGAGCGGGATGAGGGCCATGCGCTCCGTTCCGATCATGCCGCTCTTGGCGGATCGCCTTGAATGGCTATAAAGCGGGCATGACCGATTTTACCGATGAAGAACTGGCGCTCGACCCGCATTTCGCCGACCAGTTCGAGCAGGGCTTTCGCCCTGCCTGCCAGCTCTACCTGATTTCCCCGCCGACGATCGACGAGGGCTTCGTCGACCAGCTTGCCGCTGCTTTCGACGGGGGTAGGGTCGCTGCATTCCAGTTGCGGCTCAAGGGGCTGGACGAGGACGCGATCGCCCGCGCTGCCGAACCGTTGCAGCGGCTTTGCGCGGAACGGGAGGTCGCCTTCATCATCAACGACAGTGCGCAGCTAGCGCATCGGTTGGGCGCGGACGGCGTCCATCTGGGGCAGGGCGACGGCGATCCCAAGGCGGCGCGCAAGCTGCTTGGCCCCAGGGTGCAGATCGGCGTCACCTGCCATGACAGCCGCCATCTGGCGATGGAAGCGGGCGAGGCGGGCGCTGATTATGTGGCGTTCGGCGCCTTCTACCCCACCACCACCAAGGATACGGCGCATCGCCCCGACCCGTCGATCCTGGGCTGGTGGACGACCCTGTTCGAACTGCCCTGCGTCGCGATCGGCGGCATCACCGCCAACAATGCCGCGCCGCTGGTGGCCGCGGGCGCCGATTTCCTGGCGGTGAGCGGGGCGGTTTGGAACCATCCCGAAGGTCCCAAGGCGGGTGTGGCGGCCTTCGCCGCGTTGCTGGGTCGCGGCTGACGGGTCGGCAGGGGCACTGGGGAGGCGGGAATGGCGGACCAATGTTGCTCTTCCAAGGCCGGTGAACTGGAGCGGCTGGCGCGGCGGGCGGATCAGCGCCGGGTGCTGGTGACGGTGCTGGCGATCAACGCCATCATGTTCGTCCTGGAATTTGCGGCCGGCATCTGGGCGGGATCGACGGCGCTGATGGCCGATGCGACCGACATGCTGGGCGATGCGCTGGTCTACGCGCTCAGCCTTTATGCGCTGGACCGGTCCGATCGCTGGAAGGCCGGGGCGGCGCTGGCGAAAGGCGGTTTTATCCTGCTGCTGGGCGTCGGCATCATCGCCAATGTCATCGACAGGCTGCAAAGCGGCGTGCCGCCGGCATCGACGCTGATGCTGGCCTTCGGAGCGCTCGCGCTCGTCGCAAACCTGGTCTGCCTGCGCCTGCTGTGGCGGTTTCGCGGGCTGGACGTGAACATGGCGAGCACGTTCGCTTGCTCGCGCAACGACGTCATCTCCAATATCGGCGTTCTGATCGCGGCCGGGGCGGTCGCACTGCTGGGTTCGCCCTGGCCGGATATTCTGATCGGCTCTGCCATGGCGCTGCTGTTCCTGCGGTCGGCCGCGCGGGTCGTGGCCGAGGCGTGGCCGATCTGGCGCGCCGCCTGACAGGCCAGCCCGGAGGGGCGCAGCCTTCCGCCCGCTCGTGCGTTCTTTCCGTGTCTGACAGGAGAGAATAGCCTTGCGAAATCCTCTGCTTCTTGCCGTGCTTTTGTGCGGCGCCTGCAATGTGTCCGTCACCGACGCCAATGAAAGCGCGCCCGCGAACAAGGCGGTGCCGCCGGGCAAGGCGGTCGCTGAACCGGCGGACCGGAACGGCGACTATGCGTTCGAGATCGTGCCGGAACAGAAGGCGTGGCAGGCGAACCCCGTTCTCCAGGCGCAGGTGGCGCTCGATCGGCGCGGCTTTTCGCCCGGCGTGATCGACGGCAAGGACGGCATGAGCTTCAAGTCGGCGTTGCGCGGCTTCCAGGTGGCGCAGGGATTGCCGGTGACGGGCGCCTATGACGAAAAGACCGGGATCGCGTTGATGGAGGGGGAGAAGCGGCCGACAAGCTGGCTCGTGAAGATCCCGCCGGGCTTCGCGCGCGGTCCCTTCTTTGGCATTCCCAAGGGGCTGAACGAACAGGCGAGCCTGCCCGCGCTGACCTATCGCAACCTGCTCGAAAAACTGGCCGAGCGGTTCCATACCACGCCGGAGGCGCTGACGGCGCTGAACCCGCCGGGCACCAGGGTCGGTCCCGGCCTCACCATCCGGGTGCCCGCGGTCGACAACCAGCCCGTCGCGCGCATTGAGGGGGACGAGCGTGGATGGGGTGAAACGCTCGCCAGCCTGGGTGTCGCAAAGGATCAGCCGCAGGCCGACCGGATCGTCGTCGACAAGTCCGAAGGACTGCTGAAGGTTTATGGTGCGGACAAGCGCCTGATCGCGCAGTTTCCGGTGACGACGGGATCGCAGCATGATCCTCTGCCGCTGGGCGAATGGACCGTCAGGGGGGTCAGCCGCAATCCGGATTTTCATTATAATCCCACCCTCTTCTGGGACGCTTCGGCGAAGGATGAGAAGGCGGTGCTCAAGCCCGGCCCCAATGGCCCGGTCGGCGTGGTGTGGATCGATCTGTCCAAGGATCATTACGGCATCCACGGCACCCCCGAGCCGCAGACGATCGGCCGCACCGAAAGTCATGGCTGCATCCGCCTGACCAACTGGGACGCGGCCCGGCTGGCGCAGATGGTGAAGAGCGGGGTTAAGGCGACGTTCCAGGCATGAGGGCGAGGTCGTGGGCCGGCATGGCGGTGGCGGCGCTGCTATGCGTCGGCTTTGCCCGCTATTGCGTGCGGATCGTGCCGGCGGATGCGCCAACGGCGTCCGGCGGTGAGGGGCCGGTCGATAATGGCGCTCTGCTGATCCCGGTGGAAGGCGTGCCCCCGTCGGCGCTGGCCGACACATTCACGCAAGCCCGCGCCGGCGGCGCCCGGCCGCATGACGCGATCGACATCATGGCGGCGCGGGGCAGGGCGGTGCTGGCGGTCGCCGACGGCAGGGTCGAAAAAATCTTCTGGAGCGACCAGGGCGGGCGCACCCTTTACCAGCGATCGGGCGACGGTCGGCGCCTCTATTATTACGCGCATCTCGACCGCTATGCGCCGGGCCTGCGCGAGGGGCAGGCAGTCCGGCGGGGACAGTCGATCGCGACGGTGGGCAGCACCGGCAATGCCGACCCTGGGGCGCCGCATCTGCACTTCGCGGTCCATGCCGTGCGACCGGGCGAGCCATGGTATGGCGGGAGGCCCATCAATCCCTATCCGTTGCTGGCGACACGCTGACCTTCGCCCCCTTGCCCTTCGTCCCGTCCCGCTGTAAAGGCGCGCGCAGCCTCGCAGAGGCCGGCTCTTTTCCACATTCAGACATATAGGCAGGCTCTTCCCATGAAGATCAGCGGCGTCGAGATTCGTCCCGGCAACAATATCGAGTATGACGGCAGCCTGTGGCGCGCCGTGAAGATCCAGCACACGCAGCCCGGCAAGGGCGGCGCCTATATGCAGGTGGAACTCAAGAACCTGATCGACGGCCGCAAGAACAATGTCCGTTTCCGGTCGGCCGAAACCGTCGAGCGCATTCGGCTCGACACCAAGGATTTCCAGTATCTCTACGCCGAAGGCGACATGCTGGTGTTCATGGATACCGAAACCTATGAGCAGATCAACCTGGCCCAGGACCTGATCGGCGACGCGTCCGCCTTCCTTCAGGACGGCATGATGGTCGTGCTTGAAATGTATGAGGAGCGCCCGATCAGCGTCCAGCTTCCCGAAACCATCGAGGCGACGGTCGTGGAGGCCGACGCGGTGGTGAAGGGCCAGACCGCATCGGCCAGCTACAAGCCCGCCATCCTCGACAATGGCGTGCGCGTCATGGTGCCGCCGCACATCGTCACCGGCACGCGCATCGTCGTCGACGTGTATGAGCGCGAATATGTGAAGCGCGCGGACTGATGCCGATGGGGCGCAGCGTGACACTGGCCGCCGCCATCGCGACGGCGCTGGCGATCGGCGTCATGCCGGCTGCGCTCCACGCCCAGTCGACCGCGCCGACGAAAGCGCAGATCGACAACGCGGCCCATGTGCTGCGCGTGGTCATGACGGCGCTCCAGTCGAGCGAGGTCGAGCAGCCGGTCAAGAACGCGCTGTTCGACTGCCTCTATTCCAATTCGATCGGCAAGATCAGCGAGGCGACGGACAAGGTGATCGCCGCCAATGCAGGCAAGGTCGATCGCAAGGACGCGTCGCAGATGCTGGCGGTGATCGCCGGCACTTGCGGCTATCGTCCCGCCGCCGGCCCGGCCGCCAGGCCCGCCCCCAAGAAATAATCCAGCAGGCCGCTCCATTCCGGGCGGCGGAGAAAATATATGGTATCGCACTCCGGCCTTCTAACCGTCATGGAACGCGCCGCGCGCAAGGCGGGCAGCAAGCTGCGCCGCGACTTCGGCGAGGTCGAGCATCTCCAGGTCAGCCGCAAGGGGCCGGCGGACTTCGTGTCCAAGGCCGACCAGCAGGCCGAAAGGACGCTGGTCGAGGAATTGCAGAAGGCACGCCCCGACTGGGGTTTCCTGCTGGAGGAGGGCGGCGAGATCGCCGGCGATCCCAACAAGCCGCGCTGGATCATCGATCCGCTCGACGGCACGACCAACTTCCTGCACGGCATCCCGCATTTCGCCATCTCGATCGCGGTCGAGGAGCCGTTGTTCGGTGGATCGAAGCGCGAAGTGACGACCGGCCTCATCTACCAGCCCGTCACGGACGAGAGCTATTGGGCGGAAAAGAGCCGGGGCGCCTGGCGCCATGACCAGCGGTTGCGCGTGTCGGCACGCCGCGACCTGGCCGACTGCGTGATCGCAACCGGCATTCCGTTCATGGGCCATGGCAACATGGCGGAATGGACGCGCATCTTCGGCGCGGTCGCGCCCTCGGTCGCGGGCATCCGCCGTTTCGGCGCCGCCTCGCTCGACCTCGCCCATGTCGCGTCGGGCCGGTACGACGGCTATTGGGAAAGCGGCCTCCAGCCCTGGGACGTCGCGGCGGGCCTGTTGCTGGTTCGCGAGGCGGGGGGGTTCGCCAGCGATTTCCGCGGCGGCGACCAGCCGATCGAGCGCAAGGAAGTGATCGCCGGGAACGACGCCATCCATTCCAAATTGCATAAGTTGGTTGCTGGAGCGTTGCGCTGACGCATCTTGCGCCAAGCGGCTCAGTCACTTGGTCTTTTTGCGATTCATTCTCACGCCCCTGGCCCCTTGCTTCGCATATGCAGCGGGCCTAAAGCGCCCTCACATTTCATTCGCCCAGGGGATTCCGTTGGTCGATCTAGCCCAATATCTGCCGATCCTGATCTTTCTCGGGATCGCTATGCTGCTTTCCACCGCATTCGTCTTTCTGCCGATGCTGGTGGGCCGCCTGACCGGTGCGCACAAGCCGGACCCTGCCAAGCTCTCCGAATATGAGTGCGGTTTCCCCGCCTTCGAGGAGCCGCGCAGCCAGTTCGACGTGCGCTTCTATCTGGTCGCGATCCTCTTCATCATCTTCGATCTTGAAGCGGCGTTCCTCTTTCCCTGGGCGGTAAGCCTCGACCAGATCGGCTGGGCCGGCTGGGCGACGATGATGATCTTCATAGCGGAGCTGGTGCTCGGCCTCGTCTATGCGTGGAAGAAGGGAGCACTCGATTGGGAGTAGAACTGACCAGCCCCATGCCCGGCACCATGCCGCCCGTGGGGACGCAGCCCGACCAGGACTTCTTCAACGCGCTGAACAATGAGGTCAGCGACAAGGGTTTTCTGGTCACCTCGACCGAGGAACTGTTCCAGTGGGCGCGCACCGGCTCGCTCTGGTGGATGACCTTCGGCCTCGCCTGCTGCGCGGTGGAGATGATCCACGTCAACATGCCGCGCTATGACATGGAGCGCTTCGGCGCCGCGCCGCGCGCGTCTCCGCGCCAGTCGGACGTGATGATCGTCGCGGGCACGCTGTGCAACAAGATGGCTCCGGCGCTGCGCAAGGTCTATGACCAGATGTCCAACCCGAAATATGTGATTTCGATGGGCAGCTGCGCCAATGGCGGCGGCTATTATCACTACAGCTATTCGGTGGTCCGTGGCTGCGACCGCATCGTGCCGGTCGACATCTATGTGCCGGGTTGCCCGCCGACCGCCGAGGCGCTGCTCTACGGTATCATGCAGTTGCAGCGGAAGATCCGCCGGATCGGGACGATTGAGCGTTAATATGGGCCATTCTGCACCCAAGATCGTGAACCCCGAAGGCATCGCCGAGGAAATCGGCGCGCTGCTGGGGTCGATGCTGGTCGAAACCGTCGACCATGCCGACGAGCTGAGCTTCACCGTCGTGCGCGAGGAGTTGGCCAACGCCATGACCCTGCTGCGAGACATGGGCCATTATCAGCAGCTGATGGAAATCGCCGGCGTCGACTATCCGGATCGTCCGGAGCGGTTCGAGGTCTGCTATCATCTGCTGAGCGTCACGCGGAACCATCGCATCCGCGTGAAAGTGTCCACGGACGAGGACACGCCGGTACCCACCGTCACGCACCTGTGGCCGGTCGCGGGCTGGCTGGAGCGCGAGGTGTTCGACATGTATGGCGTCGTGTTCGACGGCAATACCGACCTGCGCCGCATCCTGACCGACTATGGTTTCAAGGGGCATCCGCAGCGCAAGGACTTCCCGCTGACGGGCTATGTCGAGCTGCGCTATTCCGAGGAGGACAAGCGCGTCGTCTACGAACCGGTCAAGCTGGCCCAGGACTTCCGCAGCTTCGATTTCATGAGCCCATGGGAAGGCGCGCAATATGTGCTGCCGGGCGATGAGAAGGCGGCTGCGGTTCCGGCTGCGCCTGCCGCTCCGACGCCCAAGGTGACGGAGAAGAAGGCCGATACCGGCGCGGGTGAGGCCGCCAACAAGCAGGCTGAGGAAAAATCCGCTGACGCGCCGGTCAAGCCGGCCGCCCATACCGATGAAGGCAAGGGGGCTGCCAAGCCCGAAGGTAAGGCCTGATGTCCGACTATCTGGAAAAGCTGGACCATGTCACCGATGCGGCCGATCCGACATATGGTGACACGGAAATCCAGAACTACACGATCAACTTCGGTCCACAGCACCCCGCTGCGCACGGCGTGTTGCGTCTGGTCATGGAACTGGACGGCGAAATCGTCGAGCGCTGCGACCCGCATGTCGGCCTGCTGCATCGCGGCACCGAGAAGCTGATCGAGTACAAGACCTATATGCAGGCGCTGCCCTATTTCGACCGGCTGGACTATTGTTCGCCGCTCGGCATGGAGCATAGCTATGTGCTGGCGGTCGAAAAGCTGCTGAACCTGGAAGTGCCGCTGCGCGCGCAATATCTGCGTGTGTTCTTCGCGGAGCTGACCCGGATCTGCAATCACATGCTGAACCTGGGGTCGCACGTCATGGACGTCGGCGCGATGACGCCGAACCTGTGGCTGTTCGAAATCCGCGAGGATTGCCTCAACTTCTTCGAGCGCGCGTCGGGCGCCCGTATGCACTCGGCCTATTTCCGGCCGGGCGGCGTGCATCAGGACGTGCCCCTGAAGCTGCTGACCGACATTGCCGAGTGGCTCGATACCCGCCTGCCGCGCCTGTTCGAGGATGCGATGAGCCTGGTGGTCGACAACCGCATCTTCAAGCAGCGCAATGTCGATATTTCGGTCGTGAGCAAGGAAGACGCGCTGAAATGGGGCTTTTCCGGTCCCATGCTGCGCGGTTCGGGCATCGCCTGGGACATCCGCAAGGCGCAGCCCTATGACGTGTATGACCGGATGGAATTCGATGTCCCGGTCGGCACGCAATATGACTGCTATGACCGGTTCATGGTCCGCGTCGAGGAAGTGCGCCAGTCCGCGCGCATCATGAAACAGTGCCTCAACGAAATGCCGGAAGGGCCGATCGCGAGCTTCGACCGCAAGGTTGTGCCGCCCAAGCGCGGCGAGATGAAGCGCTCGATGGAAGCGCTGATCCATCACTTCAAGCTCTACACCGAGGGCTTCCATGTCCCGGCAGGCGAAGTCTATGTGGCGACCGAGAGCCCTAAGGGCGAATTCGGCGTCTATCTGGTCAGCGACGGCAGCAACAAGCCTTATCGCTGCAAGATCCGCCCGACCGCCTTTTCGCACTTGCAGGCGATGGACTTCATGATGAAGGGCCACATGCTGGCCGATACGACCGCTGTCCTGGGCGCCATGGACATCGTGTTTGGAGAATGTGACCGCTAATGGCTGACGCAGTGCATATCCCGGACGAGGCCGAAACCCGTGCGCGCTGGGGCGCGTTCGAGTGGACCGCCGAAAATGCCGAACAGGCCAAGAAAGTGATCGCCCGCTATCCCGCCGGTCGCCAGCAGTCGGCGGTGATGCCGCTGCTTGACCTGGCCCAGCGTCAGGTCGGTGCGGAGACGCAGACCCAGGGCTGGCTGCCCGTGCCGGTGATGGAATATATCGGGCGTCAGCTCGATATGCCCTACATGCGCGTCTATGAGGTCGCGACCTTCTACACCATGTACAATCTGGCGCCGGTTGGCCGTTACCATGTGCAGGTGTGCGGCACGACGCCGTGCATGTTGCGCGGGTCGGATGACGTGTTCGCCGCGTGCAAGAATAAGGGGCTGGTGAAGGGCGGCACGACCCCGGACGGCCTGTTCACGCTGACCGAAGTCGAATGCCTGGGTGCCTGCGCCAACGCGCCGATGGTGCAGATCAACGACGATAATTACGAAGATCTGACCTATGACAGCATGAGCGCTGTCCTTGAGACGCTGGCCGCTGGCGGCCAGCCCAAGATCGGCCCGCAGATCGACCGTCAGACGAGCGCGCCCGAAGGCGGCCCGACCACTCTGAAGGAGATGGTCACGGAAAATCACGACTATCGGGGGGATTGGGCATGACCGACGCACCCGCTCCGGCTCCTTTCGTCGGCCCGCTGGCCGATAAGGACCGCATCTTCACCAACGTCCACGGCTTCCAGGATTGGGGCATCGACGCCGCCATGAAGCGCGGCGATTGGGACAATACGAAGAAGCTGATGGAAATCGGCCAGGACGCGATCATAGACACCATCAAGGCGTCGAACCTGCGCGGCCGTGGCGGCGCCGGCTTCCCGACCGGCATGAAGTGGAGCTTCATGCCCAAGGAAAGCAAGGATGGCCGTCCCAGCTTCCTGGTCATCAACGCCGACGAATCCGAACCGGGTTCGTGCAAGGACCGCGAAATCATCCGCCACGATCCGCACAAGCTGATCGAAGGCGCGCTGATCGCCGGTTTCGCGATGCGCGCGCGCGCCGCCTACATCTATATCCGCGGCGAGTTCATCTACGAGGCGAAGGTACTCTTCGCCGCTGTCGAGCAGGCCTATGAAAAGGGCTTCATCGGCAAGAATGCCTGCGGTTCGGGCTATGATTTCGACGTCTTCGTCCATCGCGGCGCTGGCGCCTATATCTGCGGCGAGGAAACCGCGCAGATCGAAAGCATCGAGGGCAAGAAGGGGCAGCCGCGCCTGAAGCCGCCTTTCCCGGCAGGGGCGGGCCTCTATGGTTGCCCGACCACCGTGAACAATGTGGAATCGATCGCGGTTTCGCCAACGATCCTGCGCCGTGGCGCGGCCTGGTTCAACGGCTTCGGCCGCGAGAATAATCGCGGCACCAAGCTGTTCCAGATCAGCGGTCATGTGAACAAGCCCTGCGTCGTCGAGGAATCGATGTCGATCCCGTTCCGCGAACTGATCGACCGCCATTGCGGCGGCATTCGCGGTGGCTGGGACAATCTGCTGGCGGTCATTCCGGGCGGGTCGTCGGTGCCTCTGGTCCCCGCCAAGGAGATCATGGACGCGCCGATGGATTTTGACGGCCTGCGCGCGCTCGGCTCCGGCCTTGGCACTGCCGCCGTCATCGTCATGGACAAGTCGACCGACATCGTCCGCGCCATTTCGCGACTCTCCTACTTCTACAAGCATGAGAGCTGCGGCCAGTGCACGCCATGCCGCGAAGGCACCGGCTGGATGTGGCGGGTGATGGAGCGTCTGCGCACCGGCGATGCCGACCAGAGCGAAATCGACATGCTGTTCCAGGTCACGAAGCAGGTCGAAGGCCACACCATCTGCGCGCTCGGCGACGCGGCGGCCTGGCCGATCCAGGGGCTGATCAAGCATTTCCGCCCGGAAATCGAGCGTCGGATCAACGAGAACAAGGGTAGCGCCCCCGTCATGGAGGCAGCGGAGTAACCATGCCGAAGGTCAAAGTAGACGGCGTAGAACTGGAAGTCCCGGCCGGGGCGACGGTTCTCCAGGCTTGCGAGCAGGCGGGGAAGGAAATCCCCCGCTTCTGCTATCATGAGCGCCTTTCCATCGCCGGCAATTGCCGCATGTGCCTGGTCGAGGTGAAGCCCGGACCGCCCAAACCGCAGGCGTCCTGCGCGCTTCCGGCCACCGAAGGCCAGGAAATCCGCACCGACAGCGAAATGGTCAAGAAGGCCCGCGAGGGGGTGATGGAGTTCCTGCTCATCAACCACCCGCTGGACTGCCCGATCTGCGACCAGGGCGGCGAGTGCGATTTGCAGGACCAGTCCATGGCCTATGGCCGGGGCGGCAGCCGCTTCGAGGAGAATAAGCGCGCCGTCACCGAGAAATATATGGGTCCGATCGTCAAGACGGTCATGACCCGCTGCATCCAGTGCACGCGTTGCGTGCGCTTTGCCGAGGAAGTTGCGGGCGTGCCGGAAATCGGCGCCATCTATCGCGGCGAGAATATGCAGATCACCACCTATCTCGAACATGCCGCCAAGAGCGAGCTGTCGGGCAATGTGGTCGACCTGTGCCCGGTCGGCGCGCTGACGTCGAAGCCCTACGCCTTCGAAGCGCGTCCGTGGGAACTCAAGAAGACCCATGCGATCGACGTGATGGACGCCGTCGGCACCAACATCCGCCTCGACAGCCGTGGCCGTCAGGTGCTGCGCGCCGTGCCGCGCATCAATGATGACGTGAACGAGGAGTGGGCGTCAGACAAGACCCGGCACAATGTCGACGGTCTGGTCCGCAAGCGCCTGGACAAGCCCTATGTCCGCAAGGATGGCAAGCTGGTCCCGGCGACCTGGGCGGAAGCCTTCGCCGCCGTTGCGGCGGTCCAGCATGGCGGCAGCGTCGCGGCCATCGCGGGCGACCTGCTCGATTGCGAAACCATGTTTGCCGGCAAGGCGCTGGTCGAAAAGCTGGGCGGCAAGATGCTGGAAGGGCGCCAGACCGGCCTGTCCTATGACGTGTCGAGCCTGTCTTCGGTGGTGTTCAACACCCCGCTGGCCGATCTGGAAACCGCCGATGTGATTCTGCTGGTGGGCACCAACCTGCGCTGGGAAGCGCCGCTGGTGAACACCCGCATCCGGAAGGCGATCAAGAAGGGCGCGAAGGTCTTTGGCATCGGTCCCGAATTCGACCTCACCTACAAGGTCGAATGGCTGGGCAATGACGCCGCGCTGCTGGCCAAGCTGCCTCAAGCGGTGGTCGAGGCGTTCGGCAAGGCCGCGCGGCCCGCGATGATCGTGGGCGGTGGCGTGCTGGCCAAGGATGGCGCGCATGGCGACACGCTGGCGCTGGTCGAGACGTTGGGCCTGATCAAGGATGGCTGGAACGGCTATAACGTCCTCCACTTCGCGGCCGCGCGTATGGGCGGGCTGATGCTGGGCTATGCGACGCAGGGCGGCATCAGGGCGGTGGCGGCTGCCAAGCCCAGGCTGCTTTTCTCGCTGGGCGCCGACGAAGTGGATTATTCGGCGTTCGAGGACAGCTTCAAGGTCTATGTCGGCCATCATGGCGACAAGGGCGCGCACGCGGCGGACGTGATCCTGCCGGGGGCAAGCTATGCCGAAAAGGCGGGCACCTACGTCAATCTGGAAGGCCGGGTGCAGCGCGGCGAAAAGGCGGTGTTCGCGCCGGGCGACGCCCGCGAGGACTGGTCGATCCTGCGCGCGCTTTCGGAAGCGCTGGGCGCCAAGCTGCCGTTCGACAACTTCGAGCAACTGCGGGCCGAAATGGGCAAGGCGGTTCCGGCGCTCGCGCAGGAGGGGCTGGCCGATTATGGCTGGTCCTTGCCGTCGCTGCCGACCGGCGCCACCGGCGAACTGGGTTCGCCGATCAAGGATTTCTACCTCACCAACGCGATCTGCCGCGCCAGCCCGACGATGCAGCAATGCTCGGCCGAGCTGATCCATGGTGAAAGCTTCGCGGAGGCCGCAGAGTGACCGCTTTCTTCCAAGGCCTGGGCCTGCCGTTCGAAGGCGCCTGGCTGCTTTCCACTGTCGTGGGCATTCTGCTGATCGCGCTGCCGGTCATGCTGGCCGTCGCCATGATCATCTACGCCGACCGCAAGATCTGGGCGGCGATGGCGCTGCGTCGTGGCCCCAACGTCGTCGGCCCCTTCGGCCTGCTCCAGTCCTTCGCGGACGGGCTCAAGGTCTTCCTCCAGGAAACCATCGTCCCGTCGGCCGCGAACCGGGCGCTGTTCCTGATCGCGCCGATCATCACCTTCACGGTGGCGCTGATGGCCTGGGCGGTGATCCCGTTCCAGGTGGGCGTGGTGCTGGCCAACATCAACGTCGGCCTGCTTTACATCCTGGCCATCTCGTCGCTCGGCGTTTATGGCGTCGTGCTGTCGGGATGGGCGTCCAACTCCAAATATCCCTTCTACTCGGCGATCCGCGCGTCGGCGCAGATGATCTCTTATGAAGTCTCGATCGGCTTCATCCTGATCTGCGTCGTGCTGTGGGCGGGCAGCTTCAACCTGACCGCGATCGTGGAAAGCCAGAAGGGCTATTATGGCCTGCTGAACGGCAACGGCTTCAACCCGCTGCTCTTCCCGATGGCGATCATGTTCCTGATATCCGCGATGGCGGAAACGGCGCGCGCGCCGTTCGACCTGACCGAAGCGGAGTCGGAACTGGTCGCTGGCTACCAGACCGAATATTCGTCCATGGCCTTCGCGCTCTTCTGGCTGGGCGAATATGCCAACGTCATCCTGATGTGCGCGCTGAACGCGATCCTGTTCTGGGGTGGCTATCTGCCGCCGCTGGACTGGGCGCCGCTCTATTATGTGCCGGGCATCATCTGGCTGTTCGCCAAGATCCTGTTTTTCTTCTTCGTCTTCTCATGGGTGAAGGCGACGGTGCCCCGCTACCGTTATGACCAGCTGATGCGGTTGGGCTGGAAGATCTTCCTGCCGACCTCGCTCTTCTTCGTCTTCCTGGTTTCGGGCTTCCTCATGCTGACGCGCTATGGAGGCGCACAATGAGCCTCGGTTACTACGTCAAATCCTTCACCCTGTGGGAGTTCGTGAAGGCGCACTGGCTGACCTTGAAATATTTTTTCAAGCCCAAGGCGACCATCAATTATCCCTATGAGAAGAACCCGATCTCGCCGCGGTTCCGGGGCGAACATGCATTGCGTCGCTACCCGAACGGGGAAGAGCGCTGCATTGCGTGCAAGCTGTGCGAGGCCATCTGTCCGGCGCAGGCGATCACCATCGAGGCGCAGCCGCGCGACGATGGCAGCCGCCGCACGACGCGCTACGACATCGACATGACCAAGTGCATCTATTGCGGCTTCTGCCAGGAAGCCTGCCCGGTCGATGCCATCGTCGAGGGACCGAATTTCGAATTCGCGACCGAAAGCCGCGAGGAGCTGATCTACGACAAGGTCAAGCTCCTGGAAAATGGTGACAAGTGGGAGCGTGCGATCGCTGCCAACCTTGCCGCCGATGCACCCTATCGTTAAGCCGCCGGCATCAAGGGGAATATGATCCTGTGATCCACGTTATCGCCTTCTACCTGTTCGCCATTCTGGTGGTGAGCAGCGGCGCGCTCACGATATTGTCGCGCAACCCGGTCCATTCGGTTCTCTGGCTGATCCTGGCCTTCTTCAACGCGGCCGGCCTGATGGTCCTGCTCGGCGCCGAATTCATCGCGATGCTGCTCGTCATCGTCTATGTCGGCGCGGTCGCCGTGCTGTTCCTGTTCGTGGTCATGATGCTCGACATCGACTTCGCCGAACTGCGCGCGGGCTTCGTCAGCTACCTGCCCTTCGGCCTGCTGATCGCGGCGGTGCTGCTGGCGGAAATCGTGCTGGGCATCGGCCTGTGGAGCGCGGGTCCGATCGAGCTGGCGCAGCGCGCCGCGCCGGCAAACCCCGAACTCAGCAACATTCAGGCGATCGGCGGCATTCTTTATACCCGCTACATCTTCCTGTTCGAAGCGGCGGGCATCGTCCTGCTGGTCGCGATGATCGGCGCCATCGTGCTGACCCACCGCGCCCGTGGCGGCGTCCGTGGCCAGAATGTCGCGAAACAGAACCGCCGTCGTCCGCAGGACGCCGTGCGCAACATCAATCAGCCCGTGGGGCAGGGGGTGGAGCTGTGATCGGCCTTCAACATTATATGGTGGTCAGCGCCATCCTCTTCGTGATGGGGGTGCTGGGCATCTTCATCAACCGCAAGAATGTCATCATCATCCTGATGGCGATCGAACTGATCCTGCTCAGCGTGAACATCAACCTCGTCGCCTTCAGCGCCTTCCTGGGCGATCTGGTGGGGCAGGTCTTCTCGATGTTCGTGCTGACCGTCGCGGCGGGTGAGGCGGCCATCGGTCTTGCCATCCTCGTCATATACTTCCGTGGTCGCGGCACCATCGCCGTCGACGATGTCAACCGGATGAAGGGCTGAGCCGCTACCCATGATCCAGCTTATCGTCCTTCTCCCGCTGCTGGCTGCTGCCATCGCCGGCCTTGGCAACAAGGCCCTTGGCAAGCTGCCGGCCAAGATCGTCACCACCGGCGCGCTCTTTGCCTCCTGCGCAATGAGCTGGCCGATCTTCATCAGCTTCCTGACCGGGCACGCCGAACCCTATGTCGCGCCTGTCTTCACCTGGATCCAGTCGGGCAGCTTTGATGCCCAGTGGGCGTTGCGCGTCGACACGATGACGGCCGTCATGCTGGTGGTCATCACCAGCGTGTCGAGCCTCGTCCACCTGTATAGCTGGGGCTATATGGACGAGGAGCCGGATCAGCCGCGCTTCTTCGCCTATCTGTCGCTCTTCACCTTCGCGATGCTGATGCTCGTGACGGCCAACAACCTGCTCCAGATGTTCTTCGGCTGGGAAGGCGTGGGCCTGGCGTCCTACCTGCTCATCGGCTTCTGGTTCCGCAAGCCCAGCGCAAACGCGGCCGCGATCAAGGCGTTCGTCGTCAATCGCGTCGGCGACCTCGGCTTCATGCTGGGCATTTTCGGCACCTATCTGGTGTTCAACACCATCTCGATTCCGGAAATCCTGGCCGCCGCGCCGTCGATGGCCGGTTCGACCATCGGCTTCCTGGGCCACCGCTTCGACACGATGACCGTGCTCTGCCTGCTGCTGTTCATCGGTGCGATGGGCAAGTCGGCGCAGCTTGGCCTCCACACCTGGCTGCCGGATGCGATGGAAGGCCCGACCCCGGTGTCGGCACTGATCCATGCAGCCACAATGGTGACCGCGGGCGTGTTCATGGTCTGCCGCCTGTCGCCCATGTTCGAAACGTCGGAAACGGCGCTGACCGTCGTCACCTATGTCGGCGCCGCGACCTGCCTGTTCGCCGCGACCGTCGGCACGGTGCAGAACGACATCAAGCGCGTCATTGCCTATTCGACCTGCTCGCAGCTGGGCTACATGTTCTTTGCCGCCGGCGTCGGCGCCTATGGCGCGGCGATGTTCCACCTCTTCACCCACGCCTTTTTCAAGGCGCTGCTGTTCCTGGGCGCCGGTTCGGTCATCCATGCGATGCACCATGAGCAGGACATGCGTTACTATGGCGCGCTGCGGAAGGAGATCCCGATCACCTTCTGGACGATGACCCTGGGCACGCTGGCCATCACCGGCGTGGGCCTGCCGCTCGTCGGCGTCGGCTTCGCCGGCTTCTACTCGAAGGACGGCATCCTGGAAGCGGCCTATGCGTCGGGCGGTGCGGGCATCGGCGCATACTTCGTCGGTGTGTTCGCCGCGCTGCTGACCAGCTTCTACAGCTGGCGCCTGGTCTTCCTGACCTTCTTCGGCAAGCCGCGCTGGGCCGCTTCGGAGCATATCCAGCACGCCGTCCACGGCCATCATGAAGGGGCGGACGAGGAAGGCGACGGCCATGGCCATGACGTCCATGCTGACGCGCATGACGATCATGGTCATCACAGCCAGGAACTGACCGGCACGGCGGGCTATCATCCGCACGAAAGCCCCTGGGTCATGCTCACCCCGCTGGTGGTGCTGAGCCTGGGTGCCGTCTTCGCCGGTTTCCTCTTCCACGACCAGTTCATCGGTTCGGAAGGGGGCATCGAATTCTGGAAGAACGCCCTGGCGTTCGACAGCCACCTGATGCACGCCGCGCATGAAGTGCCGACCTGGGTCAAGTTCGGTCCGTTCACGGTGATGCTGACCGGCCTGGTCATTGCCTGGCTGAGCTACATCAAGTTCACCGACTGGCCGCAGCGCTTCGTCGCCACCTTCGGCGCGCTGTACCAGTTCCTGCTGAACAAGTGGTATTTCGACGAGCTGTATCACTTCCTGTTCGTCAAGCCCGCCTTCGCCATCGGCCGCTTCTTCTGGAAGTTCGGTGACGTCGGCTTCATCGACCGCTTCGGGCCGAATGGCCTGGCTGCTCTGGTCGTGCAGGGCAACAAAGTTACCCGTCGGCTTCAGTCCGGCTACCTCTACACCTATGCGCTGGTGATGCTCATCGGGCTCGCCGCGGCTGCAACCTGGGCGATGACACGATAATGGACGGCTTCCCCATCCTTTCCCTGATGATGGCAGTGCCGATGGCCGGCGCCATCGCCTGCCTGTTCGCGAGCGCCAACAGCGCGCGCTGGATCGCGCTGACCGCGACGCTGGTCGATCTGGTCCTGGGCATCGCCCTGTGGGTCAATTTCGATCAGTCGGGCGGCGCGGCCCAGTGGCAGTTCCAGGAATATGCGCCGATCTTCGGCCGTTTCGCCTGGGCGCTGGGCATCGACGGCATCGCCCTGATGCTGATCGCGCTCACCGTCTTCCTGATGCCGATCTGCATCGGCGCCAGCTGGCAGGCGATCGAGAAGCGCGTCGGCGAATATATGGCCGCCTTCCTGTTCATGGAGGTGCTGATGATCGGCGTCTTCACGGCGCAGGATCTCTACCTCTTCTACATTATGTTCGAAGCCGGCCTGATCCCGATGTACCTGATCATCGGCATCTGGGGTGGCGCGGACCGCATCTACGCTTCTTACAAATTCTTCCTCTACACGCTGCTCGGCTCGGTCCTGATGCTGATCGCGATGATGTGGATGGTGCATGAAGCGGGCACGACCGAAATTCCGGCGCTGATGGCCTATAATTTCGATCCGCATGTCCAGACCTGGCTGTGGCTGGCCTTCTTCGCCAGCTTCGCGGTGAAGATGCCGATGTGGCCGGTCCACACCTGGCTGCCCGACGCGCACGTTCAGGCACCGACGGCGGGTTCCGTGATCCTGGCGGGCGTGCTGCTGAAGATGGGCGGCTATGGCTTCATCCGCTTCTCGCTGCCGATGTTCCCCGAAGCCTCGGCGCAGCTCGCGCCGCTGGTCTGGGGTCTGTCGATGGTCGCGGTGGTCTATACCAGCCTCGTTGCCCTCGTTCAGTCGGACATGAAGAAGCTGATCGCCTATTCGTCGGTCGCGCACATGGCGATCGTCACCGTCGGCCTGTTCGCTTTCAACCAGGCGGGCATCGAGGGCGCGATGATGGTCATGCTGGGCCACGGCCTTGTCTCGGGCGCGCTCTTCCTGTGCGTGGGCGTGATCTATGATCGCCTCCACACGCGCGAAATCGCCCGCTATGGCGGCCTGAGCATCAACATGCCCAAATATGCGGTGCTGTTCATGCTGTTCACCATGGCATCGGTCGGTCTGCCCGGCACCTCCAACTTCGTCGGCGAATTCCTGGCGCTGATGGGCATCTACCAGGCGTCGAGCTGGGTGGCGCTGGTCTGTACGACGGGCATCATCCTGGGCGCGGCCTATATGCTCTACCTCTACCGCCGCATCTGCTATGGCACGCAGGTCAACGCCGATGCCGCCGCGATGCCTGACCTGTCGGTTCGCGAAATCTGGCTGCTCGCGCCGATCGCCGCCGCAGTCCTGTGGATGGGCGTCTATCCGGAGAGCTTCCTGGCGCCCATGCGATCCGACATCCGTGCGCTCGAAGCGCGCCTCGCTCCCGCGGCCCCTGCGGGAGATTCGAAGATCACCATGGGTGCGCCCAAGCCGCAAGGCGAGGCCCACCATGAAGAAGCACCTGCAATGTCTCATGAAAAAGCGTCGGGGGAGGCGCACTGATGATTGATTCCGCTTCCCTTCTGGCAGTCCTGCCGGAACTCATCCTGACGGCGGGCGGGCTCATCCTGATGCTCGTCGCGGCCTATGCCGGCGACGGCTCGGCCCGTGTCGTCAACTGGCTGTCGGTGCTGACGCTGATCGCGGCAGGGGCGGGCCTCTCCTGTTCGCTGGCGCATGGCCCGGATGCCTTTGACGGGCTGGTCCGCGCCGACGCTTTTTCCGTGTTCGCCAAGGCTCTGATCTATGGCGCAGCGGCCGCAGCCATCCTGCTCGCGCCGCGCTTCTTCTCGGTCGGGGGGCATCCGCGCCCCGAATATCCGGTGCTGATCCTCTTCGCGGCTATCGGCATGGGCATGATGGTGTCGGCGGGCGACCTGCTGACCCTCTATGTCGGCTTGGAGATGAACAGCCTCGCCTCCTATGTGCTGGCCAGCTTCATGCGGCAGGACGAGCGTTCTTCGGAAGCCGGCCTCAAATATTTCGTGCTGGGTTCGCTCGCGAGCGGCATTCTTCTCTACGGTTCGGCGCTGCTCTACGGCTTCACCGGTACGACATCGTTTGACGGCATTGCGGTCGCGATGGGTGACGGCCTGTCGAATGGCGAGCTGTTCGGCATGGTCTTCCTGCTCTGCGGCCTGGCGTTCAAGATCAGCGCGGTGCCGTTCCATATGTGGACGCCCGACGTCTATGAAGGCGCACCGACCCCGGTCACGGCCTTCTTCGGCAGTGCGCCGAAGGTGGCCGCCATTGCGCTGACCGTTCGCGTCGCGATCGAGGCGCTGGGTCCGGCGGGGCTGGACTGGCAGCAGATCGTGATCTTCGTGGCGCTCGCTTCGATCCTGTTCGGTGCCGTCGCGGCCATCGGCCAGACCAATATCAAGCGGCTGATGGCCTATTCGTCGATCAACAATGTCGGCTTCGCGCTGATCGGCCTGGCCGCCGGGACGCCGGCCGGCGTCGCTGCGACCATGAGCTATATGGCGATCTACGTCCTGATGACGGTGGGCGCTTTCGCCTGCATCCTTCAGATGCGCGATGCCGAAGGACGCCCGGTCGAAACGATCGCCAGCCTCGCGGGGCTGTCGCGCTCGCGCAAGGGCCTCGCCGCCGCTTTCGCGATCTTCATGTTCTCGATGGCCGGTATCCCGCCGCTGTTCGGCTTCTGGGCGAAGTTCCTGGTGTTCGATGCCGCAGTTGCAGCGAACCTGACGCTGCTGGCGGCGTTCGGTATCGCCATGTCGGTGATCGGCGCCTTCTATTATCTGAAGATCATCAAGACGATCTATTTCGATGAGCCGGCGGCGCCGTATGAAGCCAAGGGCGGCCCGGTCGAGAACGTCATCCTGACGGCCTGCGCCGTCGTGATCGTGCTGGGTTATCTGCTCAACCCCCTATTGGATCAGGCGAGCGCCGCCGCTGCGGCGTCGCTCTTCTGACCTTCCTCCGCTTCGTCGAGGAAACCGGCTCCACCAACGCCGACATGCTGGCGTTGGCGGAGCAGGGAATGCCCGAAGGCGGCTGGCTGCGCGCCGGCCGCCAGACCGGGGGCAGGGGGCGCATGGGCCGCGCCTGGGAAAGCCCGACCGGCAATCTCTATTGCTCCACCTTCGTGCGGACGGTGGCGAGCGATCCGATGGCGCACACATTGGCGCTGGTCGCCGCCAATGCCGTCCATGCGCTGGTCGCGCCGCTGTGCGCGGGCCAGGCCCGGATCAAATGGCCTAACGACATATTGGTCGACGGCGCCAAGATCGCCGGCATCCTGCTGGAGAGGGTCGGCGACGCCATCGTCATTGGCATCGGCATCAACGTCACCCATTATCCGACCGGGCTTGACCGTCCCGTGACCAGCCTGGTCGATCAGGGCGCGGTCGATGCGGAGGCCGGCCCGCTGCTCGAACGGCTGGCGCAGCTTTTTGCCCACTGGCTGTCCATCTGGCGGGCGCAGGGGCTTGAACCCGTCCGGACCCATTGGCTGCTCAATGCCCATCCAGGCGGCACGCCGATGCGCGTGATCCAGCCCGACGGGGAGGTCGTGGAGGGGGCGTTCGACACGCTTGATCGACAGGGGATGCTGATCCTTCGCTTGGCGAATGGGCAGAGCCGTGCCATTCACGCCGGCGACATCATTCTGACCTGAAGGGGCGGAGCCAATGCTTCTCGCGATCGACGCGGGCAATACCAATGTCGTTTTCGCCTTGCTGGAAGGGCGGGACATTCGTGCGCGATGGCGCATCGCGACGGATCCCCGCCGCACCGCCGACGAATATGCCGTCTGGCTGCATCAACTGCTTCAGCTGGAAGGCTATGCGATGACGGATGTCGATGCCGTCATCATCGCGACCGTGGTGCCGCGCGCGCTGCATAATCTCCAAGTCCTGGCCGACAAATATTTCAAGACCGAGGCGTTGGTGGCCGGACAGGCGCCGGTGGAGTGGGGCATCGAGCTGGACGTGGCCGAGCCGGCGTCGGTCGGGGCGGACCGGGTTGTAAATGCCATCGCGGCCCACCATCTCTACCAGGATGACCTGATCGTCATCGATTTCGGCACCGCGACGACATTCGACGTGGTCGATTATAGCGGCGCCTACAAGGGCGGTATCATCGCGCCTGGCATCAACCTGTCGCTGGACGCCCTGGTCGCCGCTGCGGCGAAGCTGCCCAAGATCGCGATCGAGCCGCCCGAAAGCCGGTCGGTGATCGGGCGCAGTACCGTCGATGCGATGCAAATCGGCGTCTTCTGGGGCTATGTGGCGATGATGGAAGGTCTGGTCGCGCGCATCCGCGCGGAGATCGGCCGTCCTGCCAAGGTGATTTCGACGGGGGGCCTCGCGGTCCTCTTCAATGACAATAGCGATATTTTCGATGCGATCGCGCCGGACCTGACCATTCAGGGGTTGGCGCTGTTGTACGAACGGAGTTTGAAAACAGAATGATACCCAAGGATGAGCTGCTCTTCCTGGCCCTTGGTGGGTCGGGCGAGATCGGCATGAACGTGAATCTCTACGGTTGCCAGGGCAAATGGGTGATGGTCGACCTTGGCCTGACCTTTGCCGACCCGGCCTATCCGGGCGTGGAATTGATCCTGCCGGATCTCAGCTTCATCGAGGAGCGGCGCGACGACCTGCTCGGAATCGTGCTGACGCACGGGCATGAAGACCATATCGGCGCCATTCCCTATCTGGCCGCCGACCTTGGCGTGCCGCTTTACGCGACGCCCTTCACTGCAGGGCTGATCCGGCTGAAGCTGGAAGAGGAAGGCCTGACCAAGGACGTCCAGCTCAACGTCATCGAGAATGAGGGCAGCTTCCATCTCGGACCGTTCGGTTTCCGTTACGTGCCGCTGGCGCACTCGATCCCGGAGGGCAATGCCGTCCTGATCGACACGCCCTATGGCCGCATCTTCCATACCGGAGACTGGAAGCTGGATGAGCGGCCCTTGCTGGGGCAGCCGTCGACGCCGGAGGAACTGACCGAGATCGGCGACGCTGGCGTGCTGGCGCTGGTATGCGACAGCACCAATGTCTTCAATGACAAGGCCAGCGGTTCCGAAGGCGATGTGCGCGAGGGGCTGATGCAGACGATCACCGGGGCCAAGGGCCGTGTGCTGGTGACGACCTTTGCGTCGAACGCCGCGCGCGTGCAGACGCTGGGCGAGGTCGCGGCGGCGACCGGGCGCAAGCTGTGCGTCGCCGGGCGCTCGCTCGACCGCATCATCAGCACGGCGAAGGCCGCGGGCTATCTCAAGGATTTCCCGCCGACGATCGACTGGGACGATGCGATGGCGCTGCCCCGCAACGAGGTGATGATCATCGCTACGGGCGGGCAGGGCGAGGCGCGCGCGGCCTTGGCCCGCATCGCGTTCGACAGCCATCCGATCAAGCTGGCGGAGGGCGACCTGGTGGTGTTCTCCTCCAAGCAGATCCCCGGCAACGAAATCGCGATCGGCCGCATCCAGAATGCGCTGGCGACGGCCGGCGTGCTGATGGTGACGGATCGCCAGGCGGAGGTGCATGTGTCGGGCCATCCGGGTCGACCGGAACTGGAAGCCATGTATCGCTGGATTCGCCCCGAAATCCTGTTGCCCGTCCATGGCGAGCGTCGCCATATGGCCGAACAGGCGCGGCTGGGGCTTTCGAGCGGAATCCGCCACGCGCCGGTACAGTCCAACGGCGACCTGCTGCGTCTTGCACCCGGCGCGCCGGAGATTATCGGACGCGAGGATACCGGGCGGCTGGTGCTGGACGGTGACGTCATCCTGCCCGCTGACGGATCGACCATGAACGAGCGGCGCAAGCTGGGCCTCCATGGCCAGATCAGCGTCGCTGTGGCGCTCGACCGCAAGGGCAAGCTGATCGGCGATCCCGCGCTGCGGACGCAAGGCGTTCCGGTGGAGGAGGACAAGGCGGCATTCCTGGCCGAGGCGGCGGAGGAAGCTGCGGCGGTCGTCCCGAAGGGCTCGCAGGAGGAGGAGGCGCTGCGTGAGCGGGTGCGCCTGGCCGTGCGTCGCACCGCGACCCGCTGGACGGGCAAGAAACCGGTAGTGGACGTTCTGCTGATCCGCGCTTAATCTGATGGCATGAACTGGTACGCGATCTTTGCCATCTATTTCCTGATGTGGGTCGTCAGCGCCTTCATCATGCTGCCTTTCGGCATTCGGACGCCCGATGAAACGGGGGAGGTGCTGCTGAAGGGGCAGGCGGACAGCGCGCCCAGCAATTTCCGGCCGGGCAGGGTCGCCCTTCGCGCGACCCTGCTGTCATTGCTGCTTTTCGGGCTTTATTATGCCAATTATGTCCAGGGTTGGCTGACCGTCGACATGCTACCCGGCTATCGCGCATCCTGATGAGCGACGCCACGGTCCGCATTGTTCCTGCAGGTCCGTCCCATGTCGAGCGCTGGGCGTTGATGCGCGCCGAACTTTGGCCTGACGCATCACTTTCCGAGCATCGCGACGATATTCTCGCCCAGTTGAAGGGCAAGGACGCGCAGGCCGCGTTCCTGGCACTGGACCAGCAAGGGGACGTCATCGGTTTTGCCGAAGCAGCGCTGCGGCATGATTATGTCAACGGATGCGAAAGCAGTCCGGTCCTTTTCCTGGAGGGGATCTTCGTCGAACCGTCGATGCGTCGAGGCGGGATCGGCCGTGCGCTGGCCGATGCCGCCAAGGCGTGGGGACAGACGCATGGCTGCACGGAAATGGCGTCCGACGCCGACATCGCGCATGAATCCAGCCACGCCTTCCATGCTGCACTTGGCTTCGCTGAAACCGAACGTGTCGTCTTTTTCCGCAAGGCTATCGGCTGAGCGACGGGCGCGTTACTGCCGCAGTCGCTCGATCGCCTGGGCCAGCGCGACATAGAGCTTGCCCATGTCGGACGAGAGGATGGCAACGCCCAGCGCATTGCCATCCCGCGCCGACAGGATGATCCGCAACATCGCCTCGAAATCATGGATATAGCGGTTCACATGATCGCGAAATTCGGCGTCATTGTCATAATGAAGCGCGATTTCCCGTGATTCGCCGGCATCGAGCAGCTTGACGGCGCGGCGGGTGAACACGCCCCGGTCGCCCTTGAGATAAGCGGACCATGCCGAGTCGGTGACGTCGTTGGACAGGATCTTGGCGACGTCGATGGCGGTGCTGTTGAGCGATTCGATCAGCAGGGCGGAGCGGCGGGCGAAATGGTCCCGATCGCGATCCTCCGATGCCTGTTGCGCCTGCTCGATCCGCTGCTCCAGGCTCGCGCTGGTATCGGCAATGGTCAGCAACTGGCGCGTCAGCCGTTCGGAAGCCTGATGGGCGGCCTTGACCGCCTCCTCGGCCACGCGGGCGACCTGCTCGATCTGGGCCGTCGTCGTCTCGCCGATCGCCGCCTGCATCGCCTGTTCGCTGGCGTCGGCCAGTTGCCGGGCAGCGTCGGGAATGGCGCGGCCCAGTGCCTGGCGCGCCCGCTCAGCAGCCTGTTCGGCGGTGTCCTTGACGCGCAGCAGAGCTGTCACCAGCAGCGGGCCGGCGCCCTCCGTGATGCGGCTCGCGTCCTGATGTGCGGCGTCGAGCGCTGCGCGCAGCCGGTCGACCAGTTCGCGATTGGCCTCCAGCCCGCCCTGCGTGCTTTCGAGCCATTCGGTCAGGCGGCTTCCCTGGCCGCGCAGCATGGATTCCGCTTCCTCGGCGCGGCCGACCAGGGCCTGCGAAATCGCTTCGAGATGCTCCATTTCGGGCGTGGCGCTGCCGAGTAAGGCCCGGCTCTGCTCCAGACGGCCGTCGAAGCGATCGAGCGCGGCGGGATAGGTCTCGTCCAGTTCGCGAACGCTCGAATCCAGGGCGACCAGCAATGTTTCCGCGCTGCCGATCAGCTTTTCCGCCGTCATGCCGCCGGCGGCCAAGGCATTGTCGATGCGCTGCGTTTCGGCCGCCAGTCGCGACAGCGCCTGGGTCAGGTGCTCGCTGCGCGCCAAGGCGCTGTCTTCCAGTGCGGCGAAGCGATCCTCGGTCGCCGACACCGTGTCGAGCAGGCCGCCGTGCAGGCCGGATATCAAGGCGCGCTGGCCCTCCATCAGATCATTGATCTGGTGCAGGCGGCTTTCTACGTCGGCGATCGTGTCGGACAGGCCGGCCACCGTATCGGTCCCGATCGAGTCCAGATGCGCGCGCGAGCGGGCGATAATCTGTTCGAGCGCTTCGGACTGGCTGCCGAGGCGTCCGTCGGTCAGGGCAAGAGCTTCTTCCGCCTGGTTCAGCGCCGCATCGAGACGGCGGCGCAAATCGGCTTCGATTGCGTCCATGTCCTGCGCGAGCCGGCTGGTCAGTTCATCGCTGGTCCGGCCGATCCCGGCCTGCGCCGCCGCGACCAGCGCCTGGAGCGTATCGGCACGGCGCGACAGGCCGTCGTCGGTGCTGGCCATCGTTTCCCGCACCGTCCCCAGCAACCGGTCCAGGCGCGCGTCCATCTGACCCTGCGCGGCATCCAGATCGCGGAGCAGCGCCGCGCGGACCGTGTCGCTGGTGCTGGTCACGCCGGCCTGGGCCGCCTCGATCAATGCGGCGAGCGCGGAGGAATGGGCTTCCAGATCCTGACGGCTGCGATCCATAGCCTGCCGTGCGCCGAGCGCGGTGGCTTCTATCCGACCGGCGGCGATGTCCGCCATGCCAGTGACTTCGTCGGACGCAGCGCGGGTCGCCTCCTGCAAGTGGCCCAACTGGCTGGCAAGGCTCTTGGTTGCCGCCAGCGTGCGCGCGCGCGCCTCGTCCGATACTTCGGTAAGCGCGTGCAGCCGCGCTTCCAGCGTGTCGATGCGTTCGGCCAGGGCATGGCCATTGTCCATGATCTGCGCAGCCATGCGGCCGGTGCGGTCTTCCAGTTCGGGAATGGCGGCGATCAGCGCGTCCATGCGCGAAACCAGTGCGACACCTGCCCGCTCGGCGGCTTCGGCGCGATCCGCAGTCGTCTGCGCGCGGCCGGCGATCAGTTCCGCCGACGCTTCCATATTACTGCTGGCGGCCGCGCCATAACTGTCCAGCAACTCGGCCTGGTCCTGCATCGTCTGGCGCGCCGCCTCCAACTGCGCGGTGATGCGGCTGAGGCGCATTTCCAGCAGGTCGGCTTCAATCCTGAGCGCCCTGGCGGTATCCAGATAGCGGCGCGATTCCGACCGGCTGCTGCGCATCAGCAGCAGGTAAAGGGTGCCGAGCAGAATCAGGGGAACGGCCAGGGTTGCGACCGCGCCGGGCCAGGCGGCCGGGCCGTCACGCAGGTCGCCCGAAACGATCAAGGCCCAGAGGGTGAACGCCATCCATGCAAGGGCGACCAGACCCAGGACCATGCGTATGCGCTTCACCCAGTTTTCCGTGATGCCGGCGCTCGAATCATCCTCGTCGAGGTCGAGAACGGGTTGTTTCAAATGCAAGATATCGTCCGCCTGCGCTGGATTGTTCGTCGCGATGCGTTCGTCGCGCCAGAACTCGACGATTGTGCTGCCCCCTGTCATGCGGCCATCCTAGCATCTTTTCCGCGAAGGCAAATGCCTCGTTACCAAAACTTAACGCAAGCCCGATAGCGTTGGTCGCCATGTCCTATGATCCTGGCGCCCTTGACGCCGCCCTGGCCGCCGCCGTCGGCGACGATCACATATTGATTGCCGACCTGCGTGTCGCCTTCATGGAAAGCGCCGCACGCCAGATCGACCTGCTCGGTCGGGCGCGCTGTGATGCGAACTGGCATCTTGCCGCCTGGCGGCTCAAGGGACTGGCGGCCAGCTTTGGCCTGACATCGCTGATGGCGCTGGCCGATGAAGCCGCCGATGCCGCGCCGGGCGATCCAAGGGTGTTGCGGCGGCTGAGCGCGGCGCTGGCTGCGCTGGAACAGGACTAGCAGCACCAGGGCGCACGGGCTGCTTGCGTCCTGCCGTCCACCTTGCGAAAAGGTCGGCCACATCATGAACGGGTCGATCGCGTAACAATATGAGCTTTGCGGCTATTCTGAGCGCCAGCAGGATGACGGTCGATTTGCCGGCCGGTCTCCGCGCGAGCCTGCATTTCGCGGGCCAGACGCTGGTCGAATATCAGGCGCGACAGGCGATCCGGGCGGGCGCCGACCGCATTTTGATCATGGTCAGCGTCATCACGCCCGCCTTGTCGCAGGCGGTCGACCGGCTGAGCGCCGACGGCATCGCCGTTTCCCTGATTCGCGACATGGTGACGATGGTCCGCGACGCCCCCCGTGATTCGGACGTGTTGCTGATGGCCGACGGGGCGATCATCGCGCAGGCCCATGTCGACAGTCTTGGCGCGGCCGATGGCAACATGCTGCTCGTCACGGACGACAGCCGGGCCAGCGCGCCGTTCGAGCGAATCGACGCGGGGCAGCGCTGGGCCGGCATCGCCCGCCTAAGCCCGTCCTTGCTGTTCGGCACGCTCGACATGATCGGCGACTGGGATCTGGCGCTGACGCTGGTGCGTGCCGCCGTGCAGGATGGCGCCCGTCGCGTCACCGTGCCGCAGGATGATCTGCTGGAAGGGCGGGTCGCGCTGGTCGAAAGCCAGGAGCAGGCCGATCTGGTCGCGCAGGCCGTGACATCGGCGGGTGCGGCAAGGGGTGTGGCGCGTGGTGGCATCGAGCATTTCCTGCTGGCGCCGCTCGCACGGATGGTCGGCCCGGCGCTGATGCGGATGCAGGTGCCCGCTACGCAGGTGCGGATCGGCGCCATGACGCTGGGCGCGATCGCGCTGGTGCCGGTAGAACTGGGCTGGACCCTGACGAGCTTCGCGTTGCTGCTGGTCGCGCTGTTGCTGGCGGAAACCGCCGATCGGCTCGATGAACTCGCGCTGCGGGCGCCGCCACGGAAATGGCTGGCCTTCGTCACGCCCCTGATGGCCCTGGCGGCGTTGATCGTGGCCGGCAGCAGCACGGAAGCGATGGACCTGGCCCTGCTGCTGGGCATCATCATGGTCGCGGATCGGTGGCGCCTGACGGGCCATGCCAGGCCGTGGATGATCCTGACCCCCGGTACTGCCCTGCTGCTGCTGATCCTGACCGGCGCCGTCGGCCTGCTGGACGATGGTTTCCGGGTCGCCACGCTGGGCGCGATCCTGTCCATGGGTGCGATGATCCTGCTGCGTCGATCGTCCGAATTCGATCCCAAGGTTTAGTGCATTTTAACGACGTGGGATTATGCTGCACCGCATGAGCGCCCATTTGTCCCTTGCCGGATCGACCGTGGCGGACAGCTGGCCTATGGCGCGAGTCATGGCGGGCATGTCCGCCATGCCGGTTGCGCACGCCATCGACCTTGCATTCCTCTTTCCCGCCGCGCAGCCGCATCATGATGCGTTGATCGCCGAGACAAGGCGGCATCTGGGCGGATGCCTGACCGCGATCGAAACCGCGCTGCGTGTCGCGCTCGATCAGTTTCCCGAGATTGCCGGGATATTGGCGCTTTCACCCGATCCGCTTTGCTGGCGGATGATCTGCGACCAGCCGGCGCTGCTCAGCCCTGCGCTGCTGGCGCATATGCGGCTACGCGGCGCGGTCAGCCTGATGCTGCGGCAGTTGGGACAGAGAGACGCGGACATCGGCGAGCCGGTCGAGGCGGATGGTCAGGCGGTAGACCCGGCGCCCGGCGACGCCCTGGCTGCTCTGGCCTTGGCGGAAAGCCGTTGGATGACGCGGGGTGGCGAAGACTGGCCGATGCGCCCGGACGTGCCCAGGGAATTTTTCACGGAAATGGTGTGGACCAGTTCCGCCTGCCTGGCGGAGGTGGTGCGCCGCGCCGCGCCCGATCGCGCCGACGTGATGTTGGCGGCGTTCGAGCGCGCCGGATGGGCGGTGCTGGCCGATCATGATGAAAGCGTCAGCCCGCTGATGGAGGCGGAGCGCCTGGTCCGGCGGATGGAGGAGCGGGCCGATGCGCCGGACTTGCTGGGCACGGCGCTGGGCGGACGGCGTTTTCTGCTGTTTGCGGCGCTGGCCGCCCGACGCCTGCGCCTGACCATGATCCAGGTGGTGGACATATTGGTGATGGCGCCCTTGCCGCAACTCGCGGCGTTGTGCCGCTCCTTGGGTGGGTCGGACGGAGACTATCGCCATCTGCTGCTGACGCTGCGGCCGGTGCGTCCCTGGCTGACCGACACGATGGTGATCGTGGAAGCCGAACGCTATCAGAAATTGGACGAAGCGCAGGCCGACGCAATGGTCGCCGCCCTGCGCACGCCCGCATCCTTCCGGGCGAAGCTCGACCATCTTCTCAGCGTCAGGGCCGCGTGAACAGTCCCGCCCATCCCGGCGTGCTTCGGGCTGCGCTGGCCCCCGACGGTTGCCTGTTGAGCGCGGACGGACCTCTGCTCGCGTTGCAGCGCGAAGCGGGCGGTGATCTCGGCACGCCGATCGCGCTGCCCCAGATCGCGGCGGTGGCGCGCCTGTCGCGGCGGCTGGGCGTGACCGTGTCCCGGCCTGTGGTCGCAGCGGCGGAGCGGGGCGACATCGACATGTGGGTGCGCGCGCGGCCGGAGGGCGAGGCCGTGCATCTGGCCATCATCGACTGGCATGAGCGTCCGGCCGCGACGCTGTCGCCCGATCTGGCGGCGCGCGATTCCGACATTGCCGCTCTTGCCGACGGCTGGATCTGGCAAATCGACACGCAACTGCGTTTTCAGATGACGCTGGCCGGCGATGACCGGCAAGGCGCGCTGCCGCCCGATGCGCCGGTGCCCGGCACGCGCTTTTCCGGCTATTTCGACCTTAAGCCCGACGAGGAAGGCGATATGGCGATGCTGCGCGGCCTGACGCAGCGGCGCGCCTTTAGCGGCCAGATCGCCGCGCTGGTCGGCAATGGCGACCGATTGTTCCGCCTTTCGGGGTTTCCGCTGTTCGACATGGCGGGGCAACTGATCGGCTATCGGGGCGCTGCCTTGCCGATGGAGCATATTGTGGTCGCGCCGTTCCGGGCCGACCCCGCCATCAGCCTCTATCCCGCCGATTTCAGCAAGCGGCTCGACCGGTCGCTGCGTCAGCCGCTGGGCAGGATCATCGCCAATGCCGACACGATCGGCGCCCAGATGGAAGGGCCGCTGCGCCCGGATTATGCGGATTATGCGCAGGACATCGCTTCGGCTGGGCGTCACCTGATGGCGCTGGTCGACGATCTGGCCGACCTTCAGGCGATCGATCGTCCCGATTTCAGCGTCGTCGCCGAAGAGGTCGACCTGGCCGATCTGGGCCGTCGCGCCGCCGGGTTGCTGGGGGTCAAGGCGCTCGACCGCGGGATCGCCATAGTCGCGCCGGAGACCGACTGCGCCGTCAACGCGATCGGCGAATTTCGGCGCGTACTTCAGATACTGGTCAATCTGGTCGGCAACGCCCTGCGCTATGCGCCGGAGGGCAGTCTGGTGCGGATCGTGACCGAACAGCAGCATGGCGAAGCGTGCATCATGGTGATCGACCAGGGGCCGGGCATCGCCATGGCCGATCGCGAACGCATTTTCGACAAGTTCGAGCGGCTCGGCCGCGATGATGCGGGCGGTAGCGGGCTTGGCCTCTATATTTCGCGGCGGCTTGCGCGCGCGATGGGCGGCGACATCCACATCGACGGCGAGCCGGGCGAAGGCGCGCGCTTCATCCTGTCGTTGCCGGCGATGGAATAGCAGCCTTCCTTCGGCTCGCCGGTCACGCCCCGCTTAACGGAGCGGAAACGGAAAACGGCGCCCCTTGGGAGGGCGCCGCTCTTCTTTCCAATGCTGGTCTCGTAGATCAGCGCTTGTCGACCGAAACATAGTCGCGCTGCGTCGGGCCGGTGTAGAGCTGACGCGGACGGCCAATCTTCTGCGCCGGATCCGAAATCATCTCGTTCCACTGCGCGACCCAGCCCACGGTGCGGGCCAGGGCGAAAAGCACGGTGAACATTTCGGTCGGGAAGCCGATGGCCGAGAGGATCACGCCCGAATAGAAGTCGACATTCGGGTAGAGCTTCTTTTCGACGAAATAGGGATCGTTGAGCGCGATCTGTTCCAGTTCCTTCGCCACATCGAAGATCGGATCGTTGACGCCGAGCTTTTCCAGAACGTCCTTCGCGGTCTTCTGCATGACGGTCGCGCGCGGGTCGTAATTCTTGTAGACGCGGTGCCCGAAGCCCATCAGGCGGAACGGGTCGTCCTTGTTCTTGGCGCGGGCGATATATTCCGGGATGCGATCGACGGTGCCGATTTCGCGCAGCATGTTGAGCGCGGCTTCGTTCGCGCCGCCATGGGCCGGACCCCAGAGGCAAGCGATGCCGGCCGCGATGCAGGCGAACGGATTGGCGCCCGACGAACCGGCAAGGCGGACGGTCGAGGTCGAGGCGTTCTGCTCATGGTCCGCGTGGAGGATGAAGATCTTGTCCATCGCGTCCACGATCACCGGATCGGGCTCATATTCCTCGGCGGGGACCGAGAAAGTCATGCGCAGGAAATTGGCGGTGTAGCTGAGGTCGTTGCGCGGATAGACGAAGGGCTGACCCACCGAATATTTATACGCCATCGCCGCAATGGTCGGCATCTTGGCGATCAGGCGGTGGCTGGCGATCTTGCGCTGCAACGGATCGTTGATGTCGGTGGAATCGTGATAGAAGGCCGACAGCGCGCCGACGACGCCGCACATGATCGCCATCGGATGCGCGTCGCGACGGAAGCCGCGATAGAAGGTGGTCAGCTGTTCATGCACCATCGTGTGGCGCGTGATCGTGCGGGTGAAGTCGTCCAGTTCCTGCTTGGAGGGCAGTTCGCCGTTCAGCAGCAGGTAGCTGACTTCCATGAAGCTGGACTGTTCGGCGAGCTGGCCGATCGGATAGCCGCGATGCAGCAGGACGCCTTCGTCGCCGTCGATATAGGTCAGGCCGGATTCGCAGCTGGCGGTCGAGGTGAAGCCCGGGTCATAGGTGAACATGCCGGTCTGGGCGTAGAGCTTGCGAACGTCGATGACCTGCGGCCCAACGGTGCCATCCATGATGGCATAGTCGTTGCTCGCTCCCCCAATGGTCAAATTGGCTTTATTATCCGACATGTTTTTCTCCTTGAGTGCCATCAACCAGCCGTTGCGTGCCCTGCACCGGCCAGCCGTTCCAAGCTCTCCTCTTTCCCCAGAAGGAAGAGGACATCGAAAATACCCGGCGAGACCGTGCGGCCGGTGAGCGCCGCACGCAGCGGTTGCGCCACCTTGCCGAGGCCCAGGCCAGCATCCTCCGCCACGCGGCGTATCGCTTCTTCGATCGCTTCAACCGTCCAGGACTGGACGGGCTGGAGAGCGTCGGCTGTCTTGGTCAGCAGCGCGCGCGCGGAGTCGTCTAGCAGAGCAATTGCCTTTTCGTCAAAATCGAGCGGGCAATTTTTGAACAGAAATTCTGCTCCCTCCGCAATTTCATTAAGGGTTTTGGCCCGCGGCTTCAGCGAAGGCATCGCCTGGGTCAAAATGCCCAACTGGTTTTCGCTCAAAACCTTTCCGAGCCGCGCCTCGACCCGCGGCGCGACCAGCCCGGCCAGCCGCGAATCATCCGCTTCGCGCAGATAATGGCCGTTGAGATTTTCCAGCTTCTTGATGTCAAAGCGCGACGGCGATCGGCCGACGCCGCCGATGTCGAACAGGTCGATCGCGCGGGCGATCGAGATGATCTCCTCGTCGCCATGTCCCCAGCCCAAGCGCAGCAGATAGTTCAGCACCGCTTCGGGCAGCATCCCCATTTCGTCGCGATAGGCATCGACACCCAGCGCGCCGTGGCGCTTGGACAGTTTCGCACCGTCCGATCCGTGGATCAGGGGGATATGGGCGTAGACCGGCTCGTCCCAGCCCATGGCCTTGATGATCGTCAACTGGCGGAAGGCGTTGTTGAGATGGTCGTCGCCCCGGATGACGTGCGTCACGCCCATGTCATGATCGTCGACCACGACGGCGAGCATATAGGTGGGGGTGCCATCCGACCGCAGCAGGATCATGTCGTCCAGTTCCGCATTCTGGACGACGACGCGGCCCTGCACCGCATCCTCGATCACCGTTTCGCCGTCGCGCGGCGCCTTGATGCGGATGACGAAGGGCGCGCCTTCGGGCGCTTCGGCCGGATCGCGATCGCGCCAGCGACCGTCATAGCGCATCGGCTGCCTGGCCGCGCGCTGCTGTTCGCGCAAGGATGCCAGCTCCTCGGGCGTCGCGTAGCATTTATAGGCATGGCCGGCATCGAGCAGCTGGCTGGCGACCTCGGCATGGCGGGGGGTGCGTTCGAACTGGAACACGGCCGGCTCGTCACCGGCCAGGCCCAACCATTCGAGGCCGTCGAAGATCGCGGCCACGGCCGCCTCGGTCGAACGCGCACGATCGGTATCCTCGACGCGCAGCAGGAACTTGCCGCCATGGTGACGCGCGAACAGCCAGTTGAACAGCGCGGTGCGGGCGCCGCCAATATGCAGGTATCCCGTGGGCGACGGGGCGAAACGGGTCACCACCTGCTTGTTCATTCCCGTTGCACTTGCCGTCATATTCTTTGACATTCGCCTTAGCTGACCCATGAATGCGCCGCCCCCTAGCACGGCTTTTGAGCCACGACAAACCTCCCTTGGTGCGGGGCCGTGGGCGTGGGCGCGGGCGGCGCTGGAAGCCGTCGAAAGCCGGCTGGAGTGCGAGCGCGAGCAGATCGGATTATGGGCGCCGGTGGGGGCGGGCTGCGGCATTGCGGCCTGGTTCCTGCTGCCGCACGCGATGGGCTGGCTCGCCTTCTGCTGCGCGGCGCTGGCGATGGCCTGTACGGGGACCATGTTGCCGGCGGGAGGGCGGTTGCGGCGGATGATCGTGGCGGGCGCGATCCTGGCGTGCATGGGCTGTCTGCTGGTCTGGGGGAAGGCGAGCCTGCTGGGGCAGCCGCCGCTCGGCCGGGCGACATTCGTCGAACTGACCGGGGACGTGCTGTCCGAGCGCCGCGTGCCGTCGCAGGCTATCGTGCGCGTCATGCTCCGGCCGGTCGCTGCGCCCGGCCTGCCCGCGAGGGTCAGGGTCAACATCGCGGATGCGGACGTGCCTGCCGGCCTGGGCGCTGGCGCGCGCATCCGGTTTCGCGTGCGGTTGATGCCGCCGGCGCCGCCATCCGTGCCGGGCGGCTATGATTTTGCCGCACGCGCCTATTTTCAGGGGATTGGCGCAACCGGAAGGGCGCTCAAGCCTGTGGAAGTCTTGCGTCCGTCGACTGCATCGCCGTCGCTGAGGGCGCGATTGTTCGGCCATATCGTGGAGCGCGTGGACGGGCCGGTCGAGGGGATCGCCGCTGCGCTGGCGACCGGGGATCAGGGCGCCATCAGTGAGGCCGATGCGGAGGCGATGCGGCGGAGCGGCCTGGCCCATCTGCTGTCGATCAGTGGGCTGCACGTCACCGCGCTGATCGGCGCCGTGATCTTCCTGCTGATGCGCGTCATGGCGCTCAGCCGGCGCGCTGTGCTGGGCTGGCCGCTGATGCTGATCGCGGCGACCGGCGGGGCGCTGGCGGGGATCGGCTACACCTTGCTGACAGGGGCCGAGGTGCCGACGGTCAGATCCTGTGTCGCCGCACTGCTGGTTCTGGGCGGGCTGGCGATGGGGCGCGATGCGATCACCTTGCGGCTGGTGGCGGCCGGCGCGCTGGTCGTGCTTCTGTTCTGGCCCGAGGCGCTGGTCGGGCCGAGTTTCCAGATGAGTTTCGCCGCAGTGACGGCATTGGTGGCGCTGGCCGAGCATCCGCGCTTTCGCGCCTTTGCCGCGGCGCGTGATGAAGGGATGATTCGCAAAGGCGGCCGTCTTCTGGCGGTGACGCTGGCGACCGGCGTCGCCGTCGAACTGGTGCTGATGCCGATCGCGCTGTTTCATTTCCACAAGGCGGGCCTGCTGGGCGCCTTCGCCAACCTGATCGCGATCCCGCTCACCACCTTCCTGGTCATGCCGCTGGAGGCCTTGGCGCTGGCGCTCGACCTGGTGGGACTGGGGGCTCCGGCCTGGTGGGTGACGGAACAAGCGCTCAACCTGCTCCTGCTTCTGGCCCACAGCGTGGCCGCCAGTCCGATGGCGACCATGGTGGCGCCGGCCATGGGCGCCACCCTGTTCGGCATGACCGTCGTCGGGTTGCTGTGGTGCCTGTTGTGGCGGACGGGAATCAGGTGGCTGGGGCTGGCGCCGCTGGGCATCGGCATGGCGGCGACCCTGATGGCGTCACCGCCGGATGTCCTGGTCACGGGCGACGGACGGCATGTGGCGGTGCGGATAGAGAAGGGCATGGCGACCCTGCGCGCCGGGGCGGGAGACTATGTCCGCGACGTGCTGTCGGAAAGTGCGGGCCATGACGGTGAGCTGGAAGCCATCGCGGCGCTGCCGCAGGCGCGCTGTTCAGCGGACCTTTGCGCAGTCGGGTTGAGAGACAGGACGGGTCGAGACTGGCGGTTGCTCCTGACCCGCAGCGACATGCTGATCGCGCGGCGCGACTTTGCACGGGATTGCGCGGCGGCGGATATCGTCATCAGCGATCGGGGCCTGCCGCGCTGGTGCCGTCCGCGCTGGTTGAAGATTGACCGCCGGTTGCTGGCGCGCACCGGCGGCCTGTCCATCAGCCTGCAAGATGGCGAAGTTCACACCGTCCATCGACCGGGCGACGCCCATCCCTGGATCGTGCGCCCGAGGTCCGGAAAATCTCAGTTATAGCGGCGCAGCAGACCGGCGAGTTTGCCCTGGATACGGACCTGACGCGGATCATAGATCTGCGGTTCATATGCCGAGTTGGCGGGGTCGAGCCGGACCCGGCTGCCTTCGCGCCGGAAATATTTGAGCGTCGCTTCCGCATCGTCGATCAGGGCGACGACGATCTGCCCCTCGCGCGCGACATCCGTGCGCTGGATCAGGGCGAAGTCGCCGTCGAGGATGCCGGCTTCGACCATCGAATCGCCAGATACTTCCAGCGCATAATGATCGCCCGCGCCGAGCAGCGCGGCAGGGACGGAGAGCATGGCCTGTCCCTCCATCGCCTCGATCGGAACGCCGGCCGCGATGCGACCGTGCAGGGGGATTTCGATCACGTCATTGGCGGCGATTGGCAGGGCAGGCGCCACCCTGGGCTGCGGCGCGACCGCAGGCGCCATCACCGGCGCGGGGGGGCGGTGCATGGCGTCGGGCAGCTTGAGGACCTCCAGCGCGCGAGCGCGGTTGGGCAGGCGACGGATGAAGCCGCGTTCTTCCAACGCGTTGATGAGGCGGTGGATGCCGGACTTGGAACGCAGGTCGAGCGCATCCTTCATCTCCTCGAAAGAGGGGGACACGCCGCCCTCCTCCAGCCGGGTCTGAATGAAGCTCAGCAATTCCTGCTGCTTGGGCGTCAACATCGCTGCGGTCCTCCGTGGAACGTATGAGGAACGCATAGGAAACACATGGGGATTAGTCAAGCGCCGAACGGCCGGTCGCATTTCGCGGAACGCGCGTCGTGGTCCGGGGGTTTCAATGCCACCCTCCACAGAGGGTATAGGAGAGTGACAATGGCCAACCAGAATGATCAGGACAAGTCCCAGCGCCGCGACCAGCAAGGCGGCGGTGGTCAGAGCGACCGTCAGCATCAGCAGGAAAACCGGCAGGACCAGATGGGCGACGAACGCCGCCAGGACAAGGCGCCGGGCAACAAGCAGCAACGCTGACCAAGCCGACAGATCAGCAGAAAGGGGCCGTTCCGCGGCCCCTTTTTCTGTCCGTCACGCGAGTGGAAGCACGGTCATGCGGTCGCCGGGCAGGGCTGGCGGCGATCCTGCCGGGCGCAGGATCAGGCAGTCGGCCTGCGCCATGGCGGCGGTGGCGGCGCTGTCCTGCGACGTGACGGATACGGCTCCGTCCCTGCTGCGCCAAGCGCGGAGATAGTCGTCGCGATCACCCGTGGCCGGCAGGGGGGATGCAAGCCGCGATTCGCCGACGGGCGGCAGAGGATCGACCGCCCCGCCGAGGTGACGGATCAGCGGCAGCAGGAACAATGTGCCGGTGACGAAAGCCGATACGGGGTTGCCGGGCAAGCCGAGGAACAGCGAACCGCCAAGCCGACCGGCCATCAGCGGCTTGCCGGGACGCATCCTGATCTTCCAGAAATCGAGTGTGCCGCCCGCCTTGGCGAAGGCGGGACGGACGAGATCATGGTCGCCGACCGACGCGCCGCCGGTCGAGACGATGATGTCGGCCTCGCGGGCCTGTTCCAGCGCAGCCACCATGGCGTCGAGATCGTCGGCTATGATGCCGAGGTCGATCACGTCGCAAGGCACGTCCGCCAGCATCGCCGCCAGCATGGGCGCGTTGGAGGACGGCAGGAAGCCCGGCGGCGTCGGCGCGCCGGGAGGCACAAGTTCGTTGCCGGTGGACAGCAGCGCGACCCTGGGCCTGGCATGGACCGGCAGATCGCCATGGCCCGCCAGCACCGCAAGGGCGATCTGGGCCGGACCGATGCGCGTTCCGGCCCGGAGCAGGACAGTGTCGCGGGCGAAATCCGAAGCGGCGGGGCGAACGTGGCGGCCGGCGGGCAGCGGATCTGCGTTGGCGCGCAGCAGGTCGCCATCGCGGGTCGCATTTTCCTGCATCAATATGGCGTCGGCGCCAGGGGGCAGCGGCGCGCCCGTGAAGATGCGGACCGCTTCGCCGGGCGAGAGCGCGGGGAGGTGAGCCGCACCGGCCGCGCTTTCGCCGGCTAAGCGCCAGGGACCGGGATATTCGGCCGCGCGCACGGCATAGCCGTCCATCGCCGACAGGTCGGCCCAGGGCTGATCGCGCAGGGCGAGGATGTCCCGCGCCAGCCAGCGGCCGACCGACCGGCCGACCGGAACCATCTCGATCGGCAGGCGCCGCGCCAGTGCGAACAGGCGCGCCTGCGCGTCGGCGACGGGCAGTAGACTCATGCCGCGTGCCAGTCCCCGGACTTGCCGCCGGTCTTGGCGATCAGGCGGACGTTGCCGATGACCATGGCCTTGTCCAGCGCCTTGGCCATGTCGTAGACGGTGAGCAAGGCGATCGAAGCGGCGGTCAGCGCTTCCATCTCCACCCCGGTCTGGCCGGCGGTACGGGCGGTGGCGGTGGCCGTGACGCCGCTCTCGTCGAGATCGAAATCGACCGTCACGGCGCTCAGTGCGATCGGATGGCAGAGCGGGATGAGGTCGGCCGTCCGCTTGGCGGCCATGATGCCCGCCACCCGGGCCACGGCGAGCACGTCCCCCTTCTTGACCAAGCCTTGCGCGATCGCGGCGGCGGCATCCCCGCTCATCTCGATCCGGCCGGAGGCGACCGCCTCGCGCGCGGTCACGGCCTTGGCCGAGACGTCGACCATGCGCGCCGCGCCATCCGCGTCCAGATGCGTCAGGCCGGTCATGCGCCGGTCAACAGGTTGCGGGTCGCCGCCTCGACGTCGGTCTGGCGCATCAGCGTTTCGCCGACCAGGAAGCAGCGCACCCCATGGTCGGACATGGCGGCCAGATCGGCATGGCCGGTCAGGCCGCTTTCGGCGACGAAGGTGCAGCCGGCGGGCGCCTTGCCCACCAGTTCATAGGTGCGGGCGAAGTCGACGCTGAAATCGCGCAGGTCGCGATTATTGACGCCGATCAGGCGCGAGCGGAGATTGAGCGCGCGTTCCAGCTCGCTTTCGTCATGAACCTCGATCAGCGCGTCCATGCCGAGGCCCAGCGCGGCGTCCTCTATCTCCCGCATCTGGCCGTCGTCCAGCGCGGCGACGATGATGAGGATGGCGTCGGCGCCGAGCGAGCGGCTTTCCAGCACCTGCCAGGGATCGACGATGAAATCCTTGCGCAGCACTGGCAGCGCGCAGGCGGAACGGGCGGCCATCAGATAATCGTCATGTCCCTGGAAATAGGGTTCGTCGGTCAGCACCGACAGACAGGCCGCGCCGCCGGCGGCATAGGCCTGGGCATGGGCTGGCGGGTCGAAATCGGCGCGGATCAGCCCCTTGGAGGGGCTGGCCTTCTTGATCTCCGCGATCAGGCCGAAGCCCGAGCGCGCGGCATCGTCCAGCGCCTTGCGAAAGCCGCGCGGCGGCGTCTGCTCGCTGGCGCGAGCGTGGAGTCCGGCCACGGTGGTCGCGGCCTTGCGGCGGGCGACATCCTCCCGCTTGAAGTCGCAGATTTCGATCAGCTTGTTGGTCATGAATAGGCAATCCAGCAATTGAGGAGCGCGTTGGAAAGGCCGCGATCGATGGTTTCGGCGGCTTCCTCCACGCCTTCGCGAAGGTCGGGTACGGCGTCCGCCACGACAAGGGCGGCGGCCGCGTTCAGCAGCACGGCGTCGCGATATGGCCCCGGTTCGCCCTGGAGCAGCGCGCGGAGCGCCGCTGCATTGTGGCGGGCGTCACCGCCGCGGATCGCCTCGACCGGATGGGTGGAGAGGCCAAGCTCGGCGGCGGCCAGGCGACGCATGGCGACCAGTTCGTGCCCCATGACCTCCGCCATGTCGTTGCCGCCGGCCAGCGAGAGTTCGTCCAGTCCTTCATCGCCTGACACCACCATGGCCCGGTCGACGCCCAATTCAGCTAGCGCCTCGGCATAGATGGGGACATAGGCGGGGCGGGCGATGCCGACGAGCTGGCGGCGGACATTGGCCGGATTGGCGAGCGGCCCCATCAGGTTGAAGATGGTGCGTTCGCCAATCGCCTTGCGGATCGGACCGAGGCGCTTGAGCGCGGGGTGATAATTTTGCGCGAAAAGGAAGCAGATGCCGAGATCGGCAAGGGTCGCCTCGGCGGTCGCGGCCGCCCTGTCGAGGTTGAGGCCCAAGGCTTCGAGCGTGTCGGCGGCACCGGCCTTGGAAGAGGCGGCGCGGTTGCCATGCTTTGCGACCGGCACGCCGGCGGCGGCGACGACGAGCGAGACAGCCGTGGAAACATTCAGCGTATGGTGCCCGTCGCCTCCGGTGCCACAGACATCGATCGCCCCTGCGGGGGCGCCGACCGGGATCATGCGCGCGCGCATGGCGCGGGCGGCGGCGGCAATCTCGGTCGCGGTTTCGCCTCGCCTGGCCATGGTGACGAGGAAGGCGGCAATCTCCGCTTCGGGCAGGTCGGCGTCGAACAGCAGGTCGAAGGCCGTTGCGGCGGCCTCGGGCGGGAGCGGCACGGAAGGATCGGGCAGGCTGGTCATCGGCGCAGCCTTAGTCGGGGGGAGGTGACGGAGTCGAGAGGGCGTTCGTGCGAGAGCCCGCACTTTTCCTGCACGTCCCGAAATATGATGTCCCGTCTGGATCATATTCGACAAGCATGTGCGCCCTCATCGGCGGGCCGGCTGGCTGTAACAGGGCGGCGGTCAGGCCGCTTCTCGCTCCCGCACCGGCAGGCCGGCGATCGCCATGAAGTTCGCCAGCATCTCATGCCCATGTTCGGTGGCGATGCTTTCCGGGTGAAACTGCACTGAATGGATCGGCAGGGTCGCGTGGCGGAAGCCCATGACCGATCCGTCCTCGCTGGTCGCGTTGACGCGCAAGGTTTCGGGTATGTCCTCGACAATCAGCGAATGGTAGCGCGTGGCCGTGAACGGCGAGGGAAGTCCCTTGAAAAGGCCCGTGCCGTCATGGCTGACGGGCGACGTCTTGCCGTGCATCAGCCCGCCGCGCACGACCTTGCCGCCGAAATGCTGGCCGATCGCCTGATGGCCCAGGCACACGCCCAGCAGCGGCGCGCCCGCATCGGCGCAGGCAGCAACCAGGTCGAGGCTGACGCCCGCTTCATTGGGCGTGCAGGGGCCGGGCGACAGCAGGAAGGCCTTTGCGCCGGTCGAAAGTGCCTGACCCGCCGAAATGGCGTCGTTGCGGACGACCTCCACCTTCGCTCCCAGTTCCATCAGATAATGGACCAGGTTCCAGGTGAAGCTGTCATAATTGTCGATGACGAGGATCATGGATCAGGGCTATAATGGCGAGGGCCGGCGAGGGGAAGCGTGGCTTTGCGATGAGGACGAGAATTATCGCGACAGATGGCGATCCCTTCTGCTAGGGCTGGTGCATCGCCGCGAACCCCGCCCGCAAGCCTTCGCGTGACCGAGAGACCATCGTGCTCCCGCTTGCCAGCAAGGAGCGTCTCTCATGGGCGATCTCAATCATCTTCTCTATTCGGAGCAGGAAGCGCTGCTGCGTGCGCAATATTGCGCCTGTCCCGATGCGCGCGCTGCGCTTCGCCGTCGCGCCAACGGCTATGCCGACCGTATTCGCGACCATCGGCTGCCCTATCGTTCGCTTGCCATGGCGACCGGGCGCACGGCCTTCGATCCCTTCCCCTATGGCGCGAAAGGAAACCGCCCATGAGCCGCGCGATCAATCTGAAGGCCGAACCGGCGGATGTGCAGGCGCTTTGCACGCGCCATGCGTTGGCCATTTCCACGATCGAGGCGCTGCCTGCGGGTGGCACCCGCGTCGTCATGCTGAACCCGGACGGAGCGGAACGGGTACGCGCGTTGATGCAGAACAAGCTGATCCTGACGCCGGTGGTGCGTTCGTCGGTCTATCTGGCGCGGCAGCCCCGGTCCGCGCTGCGCTGAGGCGGCAGGCGCTCAGTCCGGCCAGCGGAAGGCGATGCCGTCCTCCCCGTTCTGCGCGCCATGTCGGTCGAAGCGGCGCTCCATGATCCTTCCCCTGCCTTCGGCGTCGATCGCGACGATCGTACTGCATCGCGTGCCGTAGATGGCGTTGCGGATGAAGATAGGTGACGCGGCGGCCTCGTCGGGCGCGTCGGAAGGAGCGGTCGGGGCGATGCCCGCGTCGGGAAGATCCTCCCGACGCAGGATATCGAACAGGCGCTCTGGCTGCTCCGCGCCGCCGGTCAGCCAGCCGAGCAGCCCCTCCTTGAGCGCAAGCGTCTTGGGCCAGGGCGCGTCCAGCGCGCCATTGGAAAGGCCGTAGAGGCCCGGCGTCAGTGCTGCCCGCATCGGGGCCGGGCGGTTGGTTAGGAAATGGGCGCTGGCGCCATCGACCAGGACCAGGTTGAAGGGGTTGAAATCCTCCAGCGCCGCCTGTTCGGCATCGCCATAGCGACCGTCGCCCGCCAGCAGATCCGTCACCAGCGCCCCGCGTGACGCGCGGTCGGATCGCGGGCCGCCATGGCCGCGCAAGTTGGTCACGATCGCCGCGCGCCCCGCTTCTGACACGCCGAGCCAGGTGCCGCCCGATTGCAGGTCGCGCCCGGCGATCAGGCCGGGGCGGCCGGCCCAGCGGGCGATCGGCGCGGCCGGGCGGGCATGATATTCGTCGCGGTTGCCGATCAGGATCAGCTGCCAGCGCCGATGCGCCCTCCATGCCATGGCCATGATGCACATGCCGCCGTCCTTCCCTGAACCCGCCTCTCGTCCGCGCGTTGTTCCAGCCTTCGCGTCCAGGAGCAAGACGAAGGAGCAGGATCATGAAGCGTTATGCCTATGGATGGATCACGGCCTTCTTTTTCCTCGTGTCGATCGCGGGGCATTGGCTGTTCGGCTGGTGGGCCTATGTCGACGAAGCGCGCAGCCATGGCCAAGGCCCGGAACTCGCCGCCTATCTGGTCGAGATGGGTCGGGACACGTTCGAGAACTGGCAGTCGGAATTTCTCCAGCTGATCTGGCAGGTCGTCGGTCTGGCCTATTTCCTCTACGCCGGATCGCCGGCCTCCAAGGAGAATGACGACCGGCTGGAGGCCAAGGTCGACGAACTGATGAAGATGGTCGGCGGCGACCGGGCCGAGCATCTGATCGGTGTGATCGACAAGCGCTACATGCGGACCGGGGGCCATGCCAAGCCCCACGCCCATGATGTAGGTTATGAATAGACGCGCGATTTTCAGCCATGGGAACCTTGCCAGTGCTGAGGGCTTCCACCTCCGTCCACGGACGAGGAGGATGTCATGCCCAAGGCCCAGTTTACCGACGCCATTGCCCTGTTGAAGGCCGACCACCGGACGGTCGAGGATCTGTTCGGAAAATTCGAGAAAGCCAGCGCATCGGCGCGCAAGCAGGAGATCGCGCGCAAAATCTGCCTGGAACTGAAAATCCACACGATGATCGAGGAGGAGATCTTCTATCCGGCCTTTCGCGGGAAGATCGAGGATGACACGCTGGACGAAGCCTATGTCGAGCATGATGGCGCGAAGGTGCTGATTAACGACATCGAGGCGGGATCGCCGGACGATGATTTCTACGACGCCAAGGTCAAGGTGCTTTCGGAGGAGATCAAGCATCATGTCCATGAGGAGGAAATGCCGTCGGAGGGCATGTTCGCCCAGTGCCGCAGGACCGATGTCGACCTGGTCGCGCTGCGCGACTTGATGGCCGCCCGCAAGGAGGAATTGCTGGCGCAGGCAGGCGCGGGCGGGCTGCCGGTCGCCAGGCCGAGCGCGGTCAACCTGATCGCGGCCTGACGCCTTTCACCAGGATGACTTGAAAAACCATCTGCTTGAGCCCATATGGGCAGTGCCGGGTTCGCTCGGCTATGGTGATAAATTGTGTCGAGTAATAGACGCAGCGGACCCGGGGGCAGTACCCGGCGGCTCCACCACATGTCCCGTTCCGGTCCGCAAGGCCGGGCGGGGTGTCTGACGGGGCCGAACTAGGATCGACGTGTGTTCAAAGGCGATGTTTTCACCCGGCCCGTGTAAGCCGTTAAACTGTGCAAAACTCACAAGTGCCAACGATAACGAAGCACTCGCCATTGCAGCGTAATTGAGGGCCTCACGGCCTGACATTACTCTAAAATAGCGCGGTTGAACCCACCGGGCAACAGAAGGGAATTCAGCGGCCTCCGGAGGCGCCGGGCAACAGAAGCCTCCGGACCCTTTACCGACATTGTGAGATTCTGACCGACGCGACCGGCAGGTCGGCTCGATAGCCGTCGGATCGTGCGAATCGGGTTCCTTGTGCGCGCGATTTCGATTACGCTTTTATGACAGTCTTGCGTAAAATTATTAAAGCATTGATTTTACTGTAAAGAAAATCGATTTTCTGGGTCGTGACCTGCCTTGCTCCGATGTCATCTAAATGAAATACTCCTGGCTATATTAGGAAGTTTTTTTTTGAGGAGATCGGGCATGAAGAAGGTCGCTGGAATGGTGGCGTTGGCGCTGGCCGGGATGGTGCCGGGCCTGGCCCATGCAGCGCCCGAGGAGATGGTCGTCGTCGGCGTGACCGACGGCAGCCTGGCCGCCAAGGCGCTGACCGCGGGACGGTTCGACGATGCGCTCGACAGGCTGGCCCCGATGCCGGTGTACGGCGAGAATGATCCCGCTCGCCTCATCAATCTTGGTAACGCCTATGCCGGCCTGGGCAAGATGGCGCAGGCCCGCGAAGCCTATCGCGCCGCACGCTTCTCGCCGGAAGTGACGCTGGTGCTGGCGAACGGGTCCGAGGAATCCTCGCGCGACGTGGCCGCCCGCGCGCTGGGCCGCCTCAATCCGAGTTACGCATCGCGCTGATTTCCACCGGATAGGTGCAGGGAGCAGAGGGCGTCATCCGTCGCGGATGGCGCCCTTTTGCATGGACGCCTGTCATGAAAATGAAAGATAATTCATCAAACTGTCATTCCAAAGTCTCTCCAGTGTCACAGAAGCGGAATGATCATGTCATCTGCCGTCCTTACCTGCCGCCGCAGAGGGCGACAGGGGGCGTTGTCCGATTCGAGTTTCCCCTGCGCTCCGCACTTCAACAACCCGGTACAGCCGGAGCGGAGACGACATGGCCAAGATTAACCGTATCCACACGATCCTGATGGCGAGCTGCGCCTGCGTGGGCCTGAGCGCCTGCGGTGCGGACGACATCGCGTCGCCTGGTCAGGGCACGATCGTCATTCCCGCTCCGACGCCGACCCCCACGCCAACGCCGACCCCGACGCCGACCCCCACGAGCGTGACCCCGGCCGCCAGCTGCCCGACCATTGCCGGCAGCGACCAGTTGACCGACCTCGGTACGATTTCGGATGGCTCCAACACCTGGCGCAATTGCGGCTTCCCGGCGCGCTTCAACAGCTCGACCGCGATCGCCAAGGTTGCCGGCGTAATCTATTCCATGCCCGGCCGCGTCGATGTCGGCACCGACCAGGGTGCCGCGAGCACCAATACCAACGTCACGCTGACGATCGATCCGGGCGTTGTCGTGTTCGCCGGCACCGGCAATACCTTCCTTGCCGTCAACCGCGGCAACAAGATCAACGCCGTAGGCACCGCCAGCCAGCCGATCATCTTCACCAGCCGTGAAAATGTGCTCGGAACCTCGACCGACCAGTCGTCGGGCCAGTGGGGCGGCGTCGTGCTGCTCGGCCGCGCCAAGATCACCGACTGCGCCGCGCCTGCGGCCGCGCCGGGCACCACGGCGTGCGAACGCGACACCGAAGGCGCCAGCGGCGCGCTCTATGGCGGCGCAAACGACGCCGACAGCTCGGGCCGCATGTCCTATGTCCAGATCCGCTATTCGGGCTTCGTCCTGTCGGGTTCGAGCGAGTTGCAGGGCCTGACCCCCTCGGGCGTCGGTACCGGCACCGTGCTCGACCATATCCAGGTCCACAACAGCTCGGACGATGGCATCGAGATTTTCGGCGGCTCCGTCCACCCGCGCTACCTGGTCCTGACCGGCAACGAGGATGACAATCTCGACACCGACGTCGGCTATCGCGGCACCATCCAATATGTAATCGGCGCGCATCGCGACGGCAACAATATCGGCGACAGCTTCATGGAAACCGACTCGAACGGTGGTTCGGCGTCGAACAATGGCGAGGACGCACTGCCCCGCCAATATGTGAAGGTCGCCAACTTCACCTGGATCAACCGCTCGACCACGGGCAGCAACGGTTCGGCCATGCTGCTGCGCGGCGGCGCCGACCTGACGCTGGTCAACGGCCTGATCGTCAGCCCGACCCAGACCTGCCTGCGCATCGACAGCGCCACGACCGTGCGTGACGCCGACACCGCGTTGCAGGATGCGGGCAAGCCGCGCTACATCTCGGTGGCGATGCAGTGCCTGGCGGCGACCCCGTACAAGGGCAATAACGGCGTGACCGCCGACGTCGTAAAGTCGATCTTCGAAGCCGGCCCGAACAGCACGATCAGCTACACGCCGTCGCTGACCAGCCTGTTCATCAACGGCGCGACCGAAACCGCCCTGGTGGCCACCGATCCGAAGACGGTCGACAGCAACTTCGCCACCACGGCCTATGTCGGCGCGGTCAAGGACAGCAGCGACACCTGGTATGCCGGCTGGACCTGCAACTCCGTGACGGCGAGCTTCGGCACGAGCAGCAAGAACTGCACCGCCATCCCGACCACCTGATCGGCACCTGACCTTAACAGGGGCGGGGGAGCGTTGACCGACGCTTCCCCGCCTTCTTTGCTCTGAATAATCCCAAGGGGGACCATCGCATGTCGAAGCCGCTGACCCTGGCGCGCCTGCTCCTGATTTCCACTGCCCTGTCGGCGCCTGCCGCCATGGCGCAGACCGACACGACTGCCGGCCAGGCGGGCGGCGCCGTCGCGCCCACGACGCCCAGCGGCACGCCCAGCGCGGCCGAGGAAGCCGATGCCCAGTCGGGCAATGTCGATGTGTCGATCCCCGGCGCCGACATCGTCGTCACCGGCCGTCGCACCGCCAACATCTCGCAGGCGGCGCCGCAGGTGGTGAACGTCCTGTCGGCCGCCGACATCAAGCGCACGGGCGAGGGCGACATCGCCGGTTCGCTCCAGCGCGTCACCGGCCTGTCGGTCGTGTCGGGCGGCTATGTCTATGTCCGCGGCCTGGGCGATCGCTATTCGCTCGCGCTGCTCAACGGTTCGCCGTTGCCCAGCCCCGAACCGCTCAAGCGCGTCGTGCCGCTCGATCTCTTCCCGACCAGCGTCATCGCGTCGACCCTGGTGCAGAAAAGCTTTTCGGCCAATTTCCCCGGCGAATTCGGCGGCGGCGTCATCAACCTGACGACCAAGGCGATCCCGACGGAAAGCTATCTGGAAATCGGCATGGGCAGCTCGGCCAACACCGAGACATCGGGCCAGCTGGGCTACACCCATTATGGCAGCAAGTCCGACTGGACCGGCTTCGATGATGGCACGCGTGACGTTCCGAACCTGCTGAAGAATGCCATCGGCAGCGGCATGGCCTTTTCCAACATGGAACGGGCGGACCTGCGCGCGATCGCGATGTCGTTCCAGAACAGCAACACGTCGGTGGTGCAGCGGACCAACAGCCTGCCCTTCAACTTCTCAGCGTCGCTGAATGGCGGCACGGCGTTTGACGTCGGCAGCGACGGGCGCATGGGCATCATCGCCACCGCATCCTACAGCAACAAGTGGCGCACCCGCGACACGCTCCAGCAAGCTTCGCTCGACGTGGCGGCCGGAGCGGGCAAGAATTTCCAGCAGGTGAGCACCGACAATGAGGTGACGGTGAACGGCCTGCTGGGCGTGGGCCTGGAACTGGGCGACCAGAAGCTGCGCTGGACCAACCTCTATATCCGCGACACGCTGAAGCGCAGCGCGCTGGCGATCGGGCAGAATGACGGCCAGATCCAGGGCGCCGATTATCTGAACCAGAATACCGCCTGGTATGAGCGTCAGCTGATCGACACCCAACTGGTCGGCGAGTTCAAGCTGAGCGATGCGCTGAGCCTCGACATGCGTGGCGGCTATGCCAATTCGCAGCGCGAGGCGCCCTATGAGCGCGAGTTCGTCTATGTCCGCAGCAATGTCGACACGGCGACCGATCCGGTCGGCGACCGTTTCGTCAATGCGCTCAACCGCCAGCGCGGTGACGCGTCGATCACCTTCAGCGACCTGAACGAGGATCTTTGGTCGGCCGGGGCTGACCTCAGCTACAAGGTCTCGCCCGACGTGACGCTGACGGCGGGCTATGCCTTCACCGACACCAAGCGTACCTCGTCCCGCTACGAACTGCACTATGACGCGACCAACCTGCCGATCCCGGTGCAGCAACTGCGTCCCGACTATCTGCTGTCGGACGTGTCGATCCAATATTATGACATCAGCCTTCTGGAATTTTCGGGCAATTATCCGGTCTATGACGCCGCGCTGCGCGTCCATGCCGGCTATGGCCAGTTCCAGGCGGAGGTCATTCCGGGCGTGACCATCAATGCCGGCGTCCGCTACGAAAAGGGCGAACAGTCGGTGACTGGCGTGGACGTCTACAACACCGGCGTCACCCCGTTCAACGAGATCAGGAAAGATTACTGGCTGCCGGCCGTGACGGTGACCGTCGAGGCGGCGAAGGGGTTGCAGTTCCGGGCAAGCGGGTCGAAGACGATCGCCCGGCCACAGTTCCGCGAACTCATCGCCCAGCCCTATCTCGACACCGAATCCAACCGTTTCTACCGCGGCAACCCCTATTTGCAGGATAGCCAACTGTGGAATGCGGACATTCGCGCCGAATGGTATATGGGGCGTGACGAGCGGCTGACGGCGGCGGCCTTCTACAAGAAGATCGAGAACCCGATCGAAACCTACACCACCATCACCGATACCTATGCGGTGACGACCAGCTTCGCCAACGCACCGGAAGCCACACTTTACGGGTTCGAACTGGAGGCCCAGAAATATATCCCGCTCGACGGCTGGTCGGACTCGTCCTTCTTCCAGAGCCGCCGGATCGCGCTGATCGGCAACTATACCTACACCCAGTCCAAGCTGAAGGTGAGCGACGGGGACACCACCATCCCCTATAGCTACACCACGGGCGACCTGCCCGCCGCTTCAGACTATTTCCTGGACGGCGTGCCGCTGACGGGCCAGTCGGACCATCTGGTCAACCTGCAACTGGGGCTGGAGGATACCGATCGCCTGTCGCAGCAGACCCTGCTGCTGACCTATGCCAGCCCGCGCGTCACCAGCCGCGGTCCGAACCTTCAGCCCGACATCAAGGAAAAGCCGGGCCTGACGCTGGATTTCGTCGCGCGCCAGGGCGTCACCCTGCCGGGCGGCATCAACAGCGAGTTCAAGTTCGAGGCCCGCAACATCACCGGCCGCAAGTTCCAGGAGTTCCAGGAAGCCGGCGGCAACAAGGTCTTCTATAACCGCTACAAGATCGGCACGACCATCGCGGCGTCGCTGACCGTGGCCTTCTGACGACCCGATAAGGAGGGTGGCGACACCCTCTTGCCAGCCGCGGCCGGCCTGTCCTCGGCAGGTCGGCCGTTGCGATTCCGGATAGATGTTCCTCCGTCCCGCATCATGCTACAAGCCCGGCGCTCGCCCCGGTCATGGACGGAGAGACGCATGGGACGCGAAATCGAACTGAAGCTCGACCTGTCGGAGGTGTCGGCGGAAGCCTTGTCCCGCTGGGACGGCCTGCCGGAGCGGGAGGATGTGTCCCGGCTGCACTCCGTTTATTTCGACACGCCCGATGGCAAGCTGGCGGAGCGCGGCATGAGCCTGCGTATCCGCAAAGATGGCAAGCGGCGCATCCAGACGGTGAAGGCCGATGGCGGGACGGCTGCCGGCCTCTTCGCGCGGCGGGAATGGGAAATGCCGGTGCGGGGCAGCGTACCCGTGCTTGATGATCGCACGCCGGTGGCGGTGCTGCTGGGCGACGCCGTGGGCCAGGTCGCGCCCGCATTCGAGGTGGATGTCGAGCGGACCCGCTGGATCCTGGCGGAAGGCGAGGCGCGGGTCGAACTGGTGCTGGACCGGGGCATCGTGCGCGCGGGCGAGCGCGAGGCGGCGCTGTGCGAGATCGAACTGGAACTGATGGCGGGGCCGCCCGCCGTCCTGTTCGGCATCGCCCGGCGGATCGACGGCGAAGTGCCGGTGCGGCCCGGTATACTCAGCAAGTCCGATCGCGGCTATCGGCTGCGCGACGCGATACCCGATGCCTACCGGGCCGAACCCGTGCGGCTCGACCCCATGATGCGGGCGGGCGAAGCCTTCCTGCACATCGCTCAGGCGTGCCTGCGCCACTATCGCCTGAACGAGACGCTGCTGCTGGAGCAATATGATCCCCGGGCGCTGCATCAGGCGCGGGTCGCGGTCAGGCGCCTGCGCACGGCGCTGGCCTTGTTCAAGCCGGTCCTGCTGGAAACCGACCTGCTCCGATTTCAGGGGGAATTGCGCTGGCTGGCGGGGATGCTGGGGGAAGCGCGCGATCTGGACGTGCTGGCCGAGCGGATCGAGGATGAGGCGGCGAGGAATATGCTGGAGGTGGCGCGGCAGGCGGCGCATGTCCGTGTCGGGCAATGGCTTCATTCCGCGCGGGTGCGGATATTGTTGCTCGACCTGGTCGAATGGCTGGCGCTGGGCGCGGGGTGTGGCGGGGAAGCGGAAAGACCGGCAGCCGATCTGGCCGCAGCGCGGCTGCGGCGGTTGCGCAAGCGGGTGGTGAAGGGCGGACGGCACATGGAAAATCTGCCGGACGCCGCCCGGCACGAAGTTCGAAAAAATGCGAAGAAACTTCGCTATGGTACGGAATTTCTGGCCGATCTATTTCCAAAGGGTGGACAAAAACGGCGCCATCGCAAATTTGTAACCGCGCTGGAGCGGTTGCAGAAGCATCTGGGCGATCTCAATGATCTGGCGACGGCCCCGCCATTGCTGGCCCATCACGGCCTCGCGCCGACCACCCCCCTGGGTCTGCGGGACAGGAAGAAGCTGCTGGCCGACGCGGCCGAAGCCCATGCCGAACTGGCCGACGTCCGCAAATTCTGGACCTGATCCCATTCAGCCCCAGGGCTTTTCCCGATACCATTTGGTGATGACATGCTTGACGCCGCTGCGCACCTTCATGCCGTGGTGCAGGCTGGCGGGATTGGGCTCGCCCGGCGCGATCCGGTTGTTCCAGGCGAGCAGCTTGCCGGTTTCGGGCTGGACCGTCTTGCCGACCTTGGGGAAGCGCGTCGCGCCGCCGGCCGCCGGTTGGTTGAGATAGACCATCAGCGTCCAGGTGCGATTGCCCGCCACCGAGCAATATCTGGCGAAGTCCGCGCCCTTGGGGTCGAAATAGTCCGTATGGGCCTTGAACTCCTGCCCGACGGCGTAGCGCTGGCCCTGGATCGGTTCGCCGAAAATCGGGTCTACGCCGGCGAACGCGGCCAGCTTGGCGTCGATCGCGGCGACGAAGGCATCGGCCGGGTCGAGGTCGCAGGTTTCGCTCGTGCGGAAATAGCCGTCGCCATTGGCGTCAGCGATCGTCGAGGGACGGCGGTCCGCTTCGATCCGATCGACCAGCGCGGCGCATTCCTCCGCCGAGAGGAACTGGCGCTGGATGAACAGGGTGAGGTCGCGGCTGGGCAGCTTCTGCACGCGGGTATGCCCCGCGATCCACGCCGGATCGGCATCGGCGGCCCTGGGATGATCGGAAATATCGGACATGACGGACCTCGCATGAATGCGGCGCGCCTCTGGCACAATTCGCCGCCTAGCTATCGTTGACGGCACGAAATGCAAGCATCCTTCCTTGTCGTCCTGCCTGTCATATTATGGTCACATAAGTGTCATTTCAGAGTAAGAAGATGTGCCTAGCAGGCAGGCGGGACTTCGAGGGGGCGATCCAATATCATGCGCGTGCCGTTTGGCGACAAAGTCCGGGGCCTGAAAACAGGCGTGCCGTCGATCGACTGGCTGAAGCTGGGAGAGCGCGCGTTGCTGGCGCTGCTGGCGTTGCAGGTCGTGCGGTTCATCTGGGTGCTGTTGACGCCGGTCGGCAGTTTCGGCCTTTGGGAAGGCCGGCAGGCACAGCTTCTTTCGTCCAGCGCGCGGACGGCCCTGTTCGCCAGTTTCGATCCCTTTTTCCGGTCCGATGCGCCGCAGCAGGCGGGGGGCGGCGTCGTCACTTCGCTGGCGCTGACCGTCTACGGCATCCGCCTCAATGAAGGATCGGGACTGGGATCGGCGATCATCGCGACACCCGACGGTGTGCAGAACAGCTTTGCGGTCGGCGACGAGATATTGCCCGGCGTGGTGTTGAAGGCGGTTGCCTTCGACCATGTGACGATCGACCGGGGCGGCGCGGCGGAGCAGGTCTTCCTCGACCAGTCGATCCCTGCGCCCTCCGCAGCGACGCCTGTCCCGGCATCGGGCGAAGGCTGGCAGAGCGCCGCGCCGCCACCGCCCGCGCCTCCCGGCGTGGATGCGCCCACGGCCGACAGCCTGAAGCGCGACATCGGCTTTGTCCCCCGGATGCAGAATGGCCGCGTGACCGGACTGGCCGTCCTGTCCAGGGGACCGGCCTTCGCCAATGCCGGTTTCAAGCCGGGCGACATCGTGACCCAGGTCGATGGCCAGCCCGTCGCCACCATGCAGAATATCCAGAGCAGGATCGCGCCTGGCGCGCGGCTTGCCCTGACCGTCGAGCGCGGCGCCGCCGTCGCCTCCGTCAACATCATAGTGCAAGGCCAATGACCCGAAAACTCCTCCTCTCTGCCGCCATGGCCCTTGCACTTGCTGCGCCCATCGCCACGCCCGTGCTGGCGCAACAGACGCTCAACGTGCGTGACGCCGACATCCGAGCCTTCATCCAGGATGCGGCGCGCGTCACCGGCCGCACCTTCATCATCGACAATCGGGTGCAGGGGAAGGTGTCGGTCGTGACCGACCGGCCGTTGAGCCGATCCGAATATTTCGAGATTTTCCTGTCGACCCTGCGCGCCAATGGCCTGGTCGCGGTGCCGGCGCCGGGCGGCGCCTATCGCATCCAGCCGGCGGACGGCGCGGCGGGCCAGCCGAGCGGCGTAGGGAGGGCGGCGAACCGCAACAGCTTCGTCACCGAAGTCTTCCGCCTGCGCTCGATCGACGCGGCGAGCGCGCTGGAAACGCTGCGCCCCCTGGTCAGCAAGGACGGGTCGGTCACGGCCAACCGGGCCGGAAACAGCGTGGTCGTGGCCGACTATGCCGACAATATCGCGCGCATCCGCCAGGTGATCGCCCGGATCGATCGCGATACGGCAGCGACGCAGATGGTGACGCTCAGAAATGCCGGCGCGCGCGAGATCGCGACCTCGCTCCAGGCGCTGGTCGGCAGCGGCGGCAGCGGCGAGAATGCCGCGCCCGCCGCCGCGACGGTGGTGCCGATCGACAGCAGCAATGCGGTGGCGATCCGGGGTGACGCCAACACCGTCGCGCGGCTGGCCAACATGGCGCGCGAACTGGACCGGCAGGCTGCGAGCGGAACCGAAATCCGCGTCTACTGGCTGGAATATGCCGACGCGGAAAAGCTGCTGCCGGTGTTGCAGCAACTGATCGGCCAGTCGAGCAGCCAGCCGGTGACGGCGTCCACCCCGGCGGCGGGCGGGCAGGGGGCTGCACCCGCATCGCAGGCGGCGGTCGCGGTGGCGGCGCCATCCTCCTCCTCATCGTCATCATCCGGCAGCGGCATTTCGACGCGTGGCCCGGCGATCGTCACCCGCTATGAAGGCGCCAACGCCATCATCGTCGCCGCCAACAGCGACGTGCAGCGGATGCTGGGCGAGACGATCCGCCAGATCGACACCCGTCGCGAGCAGGTGCTGGTGGAAGCGATCATCGTCGAGATCAGCGACGCCGCCGCCAAGAAGCTGGGCGTCCAGTTCCTGATCGGCAGCACGTCGACCGGCTTTGCCGCGACCAATTACAGCAACGCCTCGCCCAATCTGCTGACACTGGCGGGGGCGGTGGCGGCCGACCGGCTGGGCACGACCAAGACGACAGTGGTGGCGGCCGACGGCTCCACCACGACGACCGAGACGCAGACCAACAGCGATCTCGCCAGCACGCTCCAGCAGGCGGCGGTCAGCAGTCTGCAAAGCGCGACCGGCGCGATCGCGGGGCTGGGCGGCAGCATCGGCGGCAACGGCATTTTCGGCGCGATCATCAATGCGGTAAAGTCCGACACGGAAAGCAACCTGCTGTCCACGCCGTCCGTCATGACGCTGGATAACCAGAAGGCTTCGATCCTGGTGGGCCAGCAGGTGCCGATCACGACCGGCGAGGCGCTGAGCCAGAATTTCGACAATCAGTTCCGGACCGTGCAGCGGCAGGATGTCGGCATCAAGCTGGAGGTGAAGCCGCAGATCAATACGGGCGGCGCGATCAAGCTGTTCCTGAAGCAGGAAGTTTCGAGCGTAGCCGGGCCGGTTTCGAACAGCAACAGCGACCTCATCATCAACAAGCGCGAGATCGAGACGACCGTGACGGTCGACGATGGCGAAATCCTCGCGCTGGGCGGGCTGCTGGACGATAATGAGCGCAAGACGATCGAGCGCATCCCGCTGCTGTCGGACATTCCCGGCCTTGGCGAATTGTTCAAGTCGCGCAGCAAGAGCCGGACCAAGACCAACCTCATGGTCTTCATCCGGCCCACGATACTGCGGTCCAAGGAGGATGCGCAGAAGCTGACGCAGCAGCGCTATGGCTATATTCGCGGGATGCAGTTGCAGCGCGATCCCGATGCGGAGCCGACGATCGACGAACTGGTGCGCGACTATATGGGCGCCGCCCCGCCGATCGCCGCGCCACTGCCGGGCGATGCGGTGGTGCAGCCGGCCGCCACGGCGCCGCAGGTCATCGAGCCGACTGTCCGCCAGTCGAGCGGCGTCGTGCGGCCGGTCGAGATACCGCCAGGCGGAGAAAAGAAGTGAGCGACACGGATCAGGGCGAAGTTATTTCCCCGGTCATCCCGCCGCGTCCGATCGACATTCCCTACAGCTTCGCGCGCAAGCATGGCGTCGTGCTGCTGCCGCCCGAGGACGACCGGCTGACCATCGCAGTGCGCGAGGGCAGCGACCCGCGTGTCCTGCTGGAAGTGCGGCGGCATCTGGCGCGCAGTTTCGACGTGCGTTTCGTCGAGGCTGCGCAGTTCGACCGCCACCTGTCCGACCATTATGCGATGGAAGGCAGCGCGGCGGCGATGGCGGGATCGCTGGAGGTCGGCGCGGACGAACTGGACATATTGGCCGCCGATATTCCGACCGCCGACGACCTGCTCGACAGCGCGGACGATGCCCCGGCCATCCGCCTGATCAACGGCATCATCGCCGAGGCCGCGCGGCAGGGCGTGTCGGACATTCATATCGAGCCCTATGAGACGGGCCTGGTCGTGCGGATGCGGATCGACGGCGTGCTGCGCGAGACGCTGCGGATGCCGCCGCACGTTGCGCCGGTGGTGGTCAGCCGCATCAAGGTGATGGCGCGGCTGGACATTGCCGAGCGGCGTGTGCCGCAGGACGGACGCATCGGCCTGACCCTGGGCGGGAAGCTGCTCGACGTGCGTGTTTCGACCCTGCCGAGCCGGGCGGGCGAACGGGTGGTGCTGCGTATTCTCGACAAGGAGAATGCGGGCATGAACCTGGATCTGCTGGGCATGACCGGCGCGCCCGATCGCATCTTCCGCGAAGGGTTGAGCGAGCCGAACGGCATCATCCTGGTCACCGGTCCGACCGGTTCGGGCAAGACGACGACGCTCTATGCGGGCCTGCGCCAGCTGAACGATGGGTCGCGCAATATCCTGACGGTGGAAGACCCGGTCGAATATGCGATCGAGGGTGTCGGCCAGACGCAGGTCAACGCCAAGGTCGGCCTGACCTTCGCGGCGGGGCTCCGCGCCATCCTGCGCCAGGACCCGGACGTGGTGATGGTCGGCGAAATCCGCGACCGGGAGACGGCCGAGATCGCGGTGCAGGCGTCGCTGACGGGGCATCTGGTGCTGTCCACCGTGCATACCAATGATGCCGTCGGCGCGATTACCCGGATGCGGGACATGCGGGTCGAGCCATTCCTGCTGGCGTCCACCTTGCGCGCGGTGATCGCGCAGCGGCTGGTGCGCCGCCTCTGCCAGCATTGTCGCGAGCCGGTGCAGGCGGACAAGTCGGCCAGTGCGCTGCTGGGCTTCGATCCGGGCACCATCATCTACAAGGCGCGTGGCTGCGACCAGTGCAGCGGCACCGGCTACAAGGGACGGATCGGCGTGTTCGAGGCCATCCGCGTCGACGACACGATCCGCCGCCTGATCAACGACGGTGGCGATGAATCGCTGATCGCGCGCCATGCCTTCCTGAATGCGCCGAACCTGGGGTCGGCGGCGCGCGCGCTGGTGCGCGACGGCCAGACCACGGCGGAAGAAGCCATCCGCGTGTCGCGCCGCGACGCGACCGAGGTGGAAACCATCACCGATGGCTGATTTCGACTATGTAGCGATCGACCCGGCGGGCAAGGAGCGCAAGGGCGCGATCAGGGCCGAGACGATCGACGATGCGCGCGCCAGGCTGGACGCGCGCAAGCTGTTCGTCGTGCGGTTGGAGCCGGGCGCGGTCGAGGCAGCGCGCAAGCGCGCGGGCCTGTCGCTGCGGGCGCCGCGCCTCAGCGCCAAGGAACTGACTCTCTTCACCCGCCAGCTGTCGACGCTGATCCAGGTCAGCCCGCTGGAGGAATCGCTGCGGACGATTGGCCGCCAGAGCGAACAGGCCCATGTCCGCGCGATCGTGGGCAAGGTGCATTCGGGCGTGCTGGAGGGGCGGCGGCTGGCCGATGCGCTGGGCGCGGAGCCGAAGAGCTTTCCGCCCCTCTATCGGGCGATGATCTCGGCCGGCGAAAGCTCTGGCAGCCTGCCGACGATCATGGAGCGCCTGTCCGACCTGATGGAACGGCAGGCGGTGATTCGGTCCAAGGTGCTGACCGCCATCGCCTATCCCTCCGTCCTGGCGGCCTTTGCCGTCTGCGTGGTGGCCGCGCTGATGATCTTCGTCGTGCCCAAGGTGGTCGAGCAGTTCGATACTGTCGGCCAGGAACTGCCGTTGCTGACTCGGCTGGTGATGGGCGTGTCGGCTTTCCTCGCCGGCTATTGGTGGCTGCTGCTGATCCTGCTGCTGCTGGCCGGAGCCGGGTTCTGGCGCGCGATGAAGGTCGAGAGTTTCCGCTATCGTTTCGATGCGATGCTGCTGGGCCTGCCCCTGCTGGGGCGGTTGATTCGCGACTTACATGCCGCGCGAATGGCGCGGACGCTTTCTACCATGGTGGCGAGCCGCCTGCCGTTGATGGAAGGCCTGTCGCTGACTGCCAACACCGTGCATAATCGCGTTCTGCGCAAGGCGTCGGACGAGATTGTCGAGGCGATCCGGGGCGGTGGCAGTCTGTCGGCGGCGCTGCGCCGGGCGGGCGTCTTTCCGCCCCTGCTTGTCTATCTGGCGGCGAGCGGCGAAAGCGCGGGGCGGCTCGATACGATGCTGGAACGCGCCGCCGACTATCTGGAGCGCGAATTTGACAGCTTCACCTCCACAGCGCTTGCGATGCTGGAGCCGGTGATCATCATACTGATGGGCGGCATCGTCGCCGTCATCATCCTGTCCATCCTGCTGCCGATCTTGCAGCTGCAAAGCCTGACCGGGGCTTGAAGGAGTTGAATATGTTCAAACGAAAATCCCTTCGGGCCGAGCTTGCCGAAGCCCTTTCCTTCTTCGATAAGAAAGTGAGGCCCTTCGACAGCCTGAGGACGAACGGTGACAAGAGGTCCGGTGAAGCTGGTTTCACCCGCGTGAGGCGTTCCGCCGAAATCGGCCTCATGTCTTCGAGGCGTTCCGCCGAACACGGCTTCACATTTTCGAAGCGTTCCGCCGAACACGGCTTCACTCTGGTCGAACTGATGGTCGTGATCGTCATTATCGGCCTGTTGGCGACGATCGTGGCGATCAACGTCATTCCCGCGACCGACACCGCCCGGATCGAGAAGGCCAAGGCTGATATTTCGACCATCGAGCAGGCGCTGGAGCAATATCGGCTCGACAATCTGACCTATCCGGCAGCGAGCGACGGCTTGCAGGCGCTGCTCAACCCGCCGGCATCGCTGGCCCAGCCCCAGCGCTACCGGCGCGGCGGCTATATCAAGAAGCTGCCTGACGATCCGTGGGGTCGCGCCTATCTCTACAACGTGCCGGGGCGCCGGGGCGCGTTCGACATCAGCTCGCTGGGCGCCGATGGCCAGCCGGGTGGCGAGAATGAGAATGCGGACATCTTCTCCAGCGAACTCTGAAGCGAGGCGACGCATGGGGCGGCGGGGCGCTGCCTTCGCGGGGACGCGCTCGCGTGCCAGCGGGCGCGGCGTCACGCTTTTGGGACGTTCTGCCCAGCAGAGCTTCACGCTTGCGGTGCGTTCCGCTCAACAAGGCTTCACGCTGTTGGAACTGATGGTCGTGCTGACGATCATCGGCTTCATTTCGGCTGCCGTCATACTCGCCATCCCCGACCCGCGTGGCCGGGTGATCGAGGATGCCGACCGCTTCGCCGCGCGCGTCGCCGCCGCGCGCGACGAAGCGGTCGTCACCGCACGCCCCATGGGGCTTTGGGTGTCCGCCTCCGGCTATGGCTTCCAGCGCCGCGAGGGCGGCCAGTGGGCGGAGATAGAGGACAAGCCCTTTGGCACCGCCAACTGGAAAAGCGGCACGCGCGCACTGGTGGGCAAGGACGGACGCCAGCAGATCGCGTTTGACGGCACCGGCCTTCCCACTGATCCGCTGACCGTGACGCTGGCGCGCGAGGGCGAGCGTGTGTCCGTGACCGTCGACATGGCGGGGAAGGTCATGGTCGGTGGCTAGAGGCGACAAGAGCGACGCGGGTTTGCCCCCCTTACGGACTTCCGCCGAACACGGCTTCACGCTGCTCGAAATGCTGGTCGCCCTGGCAGTGTTCAGCCTGGCCGCGCTGGCACTGGTACGCTTGCAGGGCGTGACGCTGCGGACGGCGGCGGACCTCGACAGCAAGGCGCTGGGCCAGATCGTCGCGCGCAACCTGATGGTCGAGGCGCAGACGGACCCCGCGCCGCCTTCGATCGGCGAGCAGGATGGCGAGGTCGAAAATGGCGGTCGGCGTTGGCACTGGAGCCGCAGCGTGAGGGCCACGGACGACAAGCGTCTGTTGCAGGTCGACCTGACCATCGACGGCCAGCCGGGCGCCTCGCCCGTGGTCTTGAGTTTCATCCGGGTTGTCGAGTGATGGGCATCGACCGGTCACCTGTTCCGTTGGCTTCGCTGGAAACGAACGGAGGCGACGAAAAGACGCCTTCCGCGCGTTCCGCCCAACAGGGCTTCACGGCTTCCCCCCGTTCCGCCCAACAGGGCTTCACGCTGATCGAACTGCTCGTCGCGCTCATGATCTTCGCCATGCTGGCGGCGGCGGGCGTACTGCTGCTGGGCAACAGCGTGTCCGCGCAGGCGCAGGTCAAGGCGCGGTTGGACGACATGGCGGCGGTGCAGCGTGCCGGCGGGGCGCTGGCCGGCGATCTGGGTCAGGCGGTGCCACGCATCACCCGGACCGAGGCGGGGACGCTTGCGCCGGCTTTCTGGGCGCATGACGGTGGCGAAGGCCAGCCGGTGATGCAGTTCGTTCGCGGCGGCTGGGACAATCTGGGCGATCTGCCGCGTCCTTCCTTGCAGAAGGTCGAATATTGGGTGCGCCAGGGGCGGCTGGAGCGGCGGACCTACGCGCAACTGGATGGGGCGGCGGGCGATGATCCCGCCGCGCTGCTGGAGAATGTCGAGGCGGTGACGCTGCGGTTTCGCGACGCCCAGGGCGAATGGCGCGAAGACTGGACGCCGACTCAGCCCGACCTGCTGCCGAAAGCGGTGGAGATGAGCGTGACGCGCACCGGCGAGCCGGCGGTGACGCTGCAGTTCCTCGTCGCGCCCGGTCCGGCGGAAAAGCCCGCCGAAACGGCAGGAGCGGGCGGTGCCTGATCCCCGCAGGAAAGCCGAGGCGGGCGCAGCGCTGCTGACCGTGCTGCTGCTGGTGGCGGTGATGGCGGTGGTCGCCGCCGGCGCGCTGGAGCGGCTGGCGCTGGCCACGCGCATGACGGGCAATGGCGGCGCGGTCGACCAAGCGCGGGCCTATGCCGATGCGGGGACCGAGATCGCCCGGCTGCGGATCGGCGATCTGGTCGCGTCCAATCCCACGAAGATGACGCTGGCGGGGGGATGGATGGGCGCGCCGCAGGCGATCCCGGTGCCCGGCGGCGTTGCGACCGCGCGCGTCACCGACGGCAGCAACTGCTTCAACCTCAACAGCGTGGTTAGCGGCGAGAATGAGGCCGCGCTTCAGGTCCGCCCCATCGGCGTCACCCAGTTCCAGGCGCTGCTCCAGGCGCTGGGCGTCGACGCGCGGCAGGCGCAGGCGGCGTCCGCCAGTCTTGCCGACTGGATTGACAGCGATGCCGTGCCGCAGCCGGGCGGAGCGGAGGATGATCTTTATGCGCAGGCCGAGCGTCCCTATCGCGCGGCGAACCGCATGATGGTCGATCCCAGCGAGTTGCGGGCGGTGGCGGGGATCACGCCGGCCATCTATGATCTGGTCAAACCCTGGATATGCGCGCTGCCGGTCACGGATTTGTCGCCGATCAACATCAATACGCTGCTGCCCGATCAGGCGCCGCTCGTCGCCATGCTGTTGCCAGGGGAAATGAGCGTCGCGCAGGCACGGCAATTGCTGGCGCAGCGGCCTGCGGACGGCTACGGCGGGACGGTGCAATTCTGGGCCTTGCCTTCGCTCGCCGGCCTGTCGCCGATGACCGAAGTGTCGGAACAGGTCAAAATGACGACAGGATTTTTCGGAGTAGAGGTTTCTGTGGATGTCGGGGGAACGCAACTGGTGGAGCGGGCGCTGATCGACGCGCGGCAAAGCCCGGCGATATTGGTGCGGCGCAGTTGGGGGGCAGGTGCATGAGCAGCCGCGATGCCCTGATCGTCTTTCTGCCCGAGGCGGAAACCGCGCCCGCGCGCTGGACGCGGGTGGTGGATGGCGCGCCGGTTCGGACGGGCGAAGGCGCAAACTGGCTCGCTGCGTGCGGGATCGCCGCGCTGCCGGAGCAGGCTCGCGTGCTGCTGGTGCCGCCGGCCGCGCTGGTGACGTTGCACTGGATAGCCCATCCCGACCTGCCCGCGCGGCAGGGGCGGGCGGCATCGCGACTGACCGCGCTGGCGGCAGGACTGCTGCCGGCCGACCAGCTGTTCGCCGCTACCGACGAGAATGACGATCCGGCGCGGCCGTATGTGGTGGCGGTCGCCAGCCGCGCCGACATGCAGCACTGGTTGCTCTGGGCGCAGCATCATGGCCTGGACCCGGACATCATCGTCCCTGCGCCACTGCTGTTGCCGGAGCCGGACAAGGGGCTGACCCGTGGCGTGGTGGGCGGGAACGCAATGCTGCGCGGCGTGGACATGGCGCTGCCCGCCGACATGGCCTTGCCCGAACTGATCGGCGATGCGCCCATCGTAGACGCCGATCCGGGGGCGATCGAGGGCCGCGCGATCGCCGCGCTCGATGCGCCGCCGCTCGATCTGCGACAGGGCGAGTTTGCCAAGCGGGTGCGGCGTGCGGTCGACCGCATGGCGATCGGTCGCATCGCGCTGTGGAGCGGGCTGCTCCTGCTGGTCAGCCTGCTGATCGCGCTCGTCACGATCGCCCGCCAGCATATGGAAGCGAGCAGGCTCGACGGGGAAAGCCTGGCCCTGGCGCAGCAGGTACTGCCCAACGCCACCGATGCCGCGCAGGCGCAGGTCGAGATGGAAGCGAGGCTGGCGGCGCGCGGTGCAGGCGGCCGCGCCTTCACCGCGCCGGTTTCGGGCCTTCTCGCCGCAATGCAGGACGCGCCGGGCGTCGCGCTGACCAGCCTGTCGCGTGACCCCGACGGCATGGTTCGCGCGACGCTGGCGGCGGCCAGGTCGGATGACATCAACATAGTCTTGCTGGCGTTGCAGGCGTCCGGCTTCACGATCACGGCCACCCCGTCGCAGGATCCGGGCGGGCGGACGCTGGCGGACATCACGGTGCGGTCATGATGGAACGAATAGCCACTTACTGGGCGGAGCGTTCCGCCCGCGAACACTATCTGCTGGGCGTCATGTTCGTGCTGCTGGCCGGGGTGATCCTGTGGTTCGGGGTCGCCATGCCGCTCGATCGCGCGCAGAGGAGCGCGCGAGACTCCATGGCCGAAGCGACCGATCGCAATGCCGCCATCCGTGCGGCGGTGAAGCAGTTGAAGGCGCTGCCCCGCACGCCTGTGAACAGCGGTCCGGCAACCCCGCTAGACCAGTTTGTCGGCCAGGGCGCCGGCGAGGCCGGGCTGACGCTGGAGCGTGCACAGGCGCAGGGCAATGACCGGATGGACATCGCCATCGCATCGGTCCGGCCGATTGCGCTTCTTTCCTGGCTGTCGCAGCTCGAGGCGCAGGGCGTGCGCGTGGAAACGATGAGTGCGCGCCCGTCGCCCACGGTTGGCAGCGTGTCGGTGCAGGCGGTGCTGGTGCGGGGGGAGGGGCAATGATGGGCCTCCATCTGTCACGCCGCAGCCGGATTGCACTGATCCTGGTCCTGCTCGTCGGACTTCTGCTGTTTCTGCCGATGCGCGTCGCGCTCGGCCTTGCCGGGCTTGAGCGGCTGGGCGTCGCCGCGCGGGACGTGCGGGGCACGGTGTGGAACGGGCGGATCGAGCAGCTGATGCTCGGCGATATGCCTATGGGCAGCGTGCGGGCGGGTCTTTCGCCCGTCTCTCTGCTGGTGGGCCGCGCCCGCTTCGACATCGCCCGAAGCCAGGGGCTGGCCGACGATATCAAGGGGGCGTTGACGGTCGGCTTCGGCCGGGTCGGCGTGGACGACGTGACCGGCGCGGTGCCCCTGGGCCGCAGTTTTGCGCCGCTGCCGGTCGGCGGCCTGATGCTGGACGATGTCAGCGCTTATTATCGCGGCGACCGGTGCGGCCATGCCGAAGGGCGGGTCCGCGCGCGCATGGCCGGGCAGTTTCCGGGGCTGAACCTCAGCCAGGGGCTGTCGGGCGCGGTGGCGTGTGACGGCGATGCGCTGCTCCTGGCGCTGGTCAGCCAGTCCGGCCTGGAGAAAATCAATCTGCGTATCTGGCGATCAGGCCGATATACTGCGGAAATGCGGGTCGAAACCGCCGATCCCGCCCTGACCGGCGCGCTGGGTCAGGCCGGTTTCGCCAGCGTCGGCAATGCCCAGGTGCTGAAGGTCGAAGGCACGCTGTGATCCAGCCGGTAGCGGCGTTGATCGGCGCGCTGGCCGGCGCGATCATCGGCAGTTTCCTCGCGACCCTGATCCTGCGCTGGCCGCAGGGGCGCAGCGTCATGCGCGGGCGCTCCGCCTGTGACGGGTGCGGCCGGACGCTGACTGCCAGCGATCTGGTACCGATGGTCAGTGCGCTGCTGAGCGGCGGCCGCTGCCGGACCTGCGGCGCGCGGATCGATCCGCTGCATGGGCGGGTGGAGGCCGGCTGTGCGATCATCGGAGCTTTGGCATTGGGTTTCAGGCCGGATCCGGGCGGGATCGGCTGGATGTGCGGCGGCTGGGTGCTGCTGACCCTGGCGATTCTCGATTGGCGCCATTTCTGGCTCCCCGATGCGCTGACGCTGCCGCTCGCCTTTATGGGGCTGACGCTGGGACTCTGGGCGAGCGACGTGATTCTGGCCGACCGGATCATCGGTGCGGCGATCGGCTATGGCCTGTTGCTGGCCATCGCGCTCGGCTATCGGGCGCTGCGGGGGCGGGACGGCCTGGGGCTGGGCGACGCCAAGCTGCTGGGCGCGCTGGGCGCCTGGTTCGGATGGCAGGCGCTGCCCTTCATCCTTCTGATCGCGTCGTCGGTCGGACTGGCGGTCATGCTGGTGTCGGGGCGGGCGCGGCAGGCCACGGCGCGCGTACCGCTCGGCACTTTCCTGGCCGGCGCAGCGCTGCCCGGCTGGCTGGTCGCTTCGCGCCTGATGATGTGAGTGGTCGGGGAGACAGGATTCGAACCTGCGACATCCTGCTCCCAAAGCAGGCGCGCTACCAGACTGCGCTACTCCCCGAATGCGGCGGCCTTAGCGGGGAAGCGCGCGTGCCGTCAATCGGCGATCGGCGGAACAACTGCCACAAAAGCAGAATTATCGGGATCGATACGCCCGGAAACCCCAACAGGGTCGTCATTCCCGGCGAAATGCGAAACATTCGGTCCAAATGAAAAGGGCGGGCCCTTTCGGACCCGCCCTTCGAAAATCTCGCTAGCGCGAAGATTACATCGCGTTCGCAACGTTGTTCGTCGCGTTCGCGGCGTTTTCAGCGGCGTTCGCGGCGTTGTCAGCAGCGTTGACGGCGTTTTCGACGACGTTTTCGACGACAGCGTTCGAAGCGTTCGCGGTCTCGTTGGCCGGCTTCTCACCGCAAGCGGCGAGGGCCATCAGGCTGGCCGAAGCGAAAACAACTGCGATCTTCTTCATTGTGTACGGCTCCCATAGCATTATGCCGCGTCTGGCACGTTACAAATGTGGCCCTACGCGAGCGACCCGCATTAACGTGTGCGCTGCACAAATCAATGCTTTTCTGCGTCGGTGAAGCGGCAGAATCACGCGACGGAGTGTTGTCTACTATAAAAGTTCAGTTAGCGCTCAATGTTTCTGAGGCATTGGCGACAAGGTCCAGCGTCACCGACCACGCGGCGACATTCTGGCGCAGCTGCTCGGGATCGACCTTGTCCAGCGTATCGTCCGGCGTGTGGTGCAGGTCGAAATAGCGGGTGCCATCCTGTTGCAGATCAATGACCGGAACCCCGGCCTTGACCAGCGGCGCGATGTCTGCGCCGCCGCCCGCTTCCTGCGTGCCGGCGCCCACGCCGAGCGGGGCGAGCGCCTGCGCGATCCGACGGGACAAGGCCTCATGGCCCTTGGGCAATTTGAAATCGACCCGCCAGATTCGATCCGCACCGAAATCCGATTCGATCGCCAGCGCATGTTTCTCGGACCCATGCGCCTTGTAATAGGCGCGCGCGCCATCGCCGCCGACTTCTTCCGCGCCGGCCATCAGCACGCGGATGGTGCGGCGGGGTTGCCCGGCCTTGGCGACCTGAAGCGCGGAGGCGGCAGCGATGGCGCAGCCCGTCGCGTCATCGATCGCGCCGGTGCCCTGGTCCCAGCTGTCGAGATGGCAGGCCGCCACGACCAGACCCGCCGACGGGTCGCTGCCCGGAATTTCGGCGACGACATTGCCCGATGGCTGGTCCTTCAGCATCCTGGACGTCAGGGTAAGATGGAGCGTCACCGGCTGGCCCCGCTTGACGACGCGCGCGAGTTGCTCGGCGTCGGGTACGGAGAGCGCGGCGGCCGGGATCGGCGTCGCGCCTTCGGCCCACATCTGGACGCCGGTATGCGGCACGCGATGATGGTCGGTGCCGATCGACCGGATCAAAATGGCGATTGCGCCCTTCTTCGACGCGATGCTCGGTCCCTGCCGCCGCGCGGCCCCGAAATAGCCGTAGGAGGAACCGTCCTGCGTCGCCTTCATGCCATGATCGACAAAGGCGATCTTGCCCTTGAGGCTCGCATCCGGCGCGGCCTCCAGGTCGGCGATGCTTTGGAAATAGACGACCTCGCCCTCAAGCCCCTTGTCGCTGGTCGATCCGCTGTTGCCCAGCGCCGCCAGGACCAGTGTCTGCGGGAAGGGGGAGAGGATGCGCGCTTCGTCGCGCCCGCGCACCCAGACGGGCATGGTGTAGGATTCGGCCCGGACGTTCGAGAAGCCCAGCGCCTTGAGCTTCGCGACGGCCCAGTCGCGGGCGCGCGCTTCCTGCGGCGTGCCGGCGGGGCGCGGGCCGACTTCCGTCGTCAGCCCTTCGGTAAAGTCCCAGGCGACATCGTCCTTGAGCGCCGATTCCCGAATCGCGCCGCTGCTGGCGGCCGGAGCGGCGAAGGAGAGGGAGGGGGTGAGGATGCTGCCAAGGAGGAGGGCGGCGAGCGGACCCGATCGGATTTTCTGCATGGATGAAGGCGTAACGAGCCATCCGCCATTTGCCAATATGGTCCGCCTCCGCTAACCCGACGCGGATTTCCCTATCTGTTCTTTCGGAGCTGCGCGAACCCATGTCCGCTTCCTCGCAATATGCCTATGTCATGAAGAGCATGACCAAGAGCTTCGCCGGTGCGGCGAAGCCGGTGCTCAACCAGATCAACCTGCAATTCTACCGCGGCGCCAAGATCGGCATCGTCGGCCCCAACGGTGCGGGCAAATCGACCCTGATGAAGATCATGGCCGGCATCGATACCGATTTTTCGGGCGAAGCCTGGCCGGGCGAGAATATCACAGTCGGCTATCTGCCGCAGGAGCCGCAGCTCGACCCGACCAAGAATGTCCTGGAAAACGTCAAGGACGGCGCGCGCGAAATCGCGGACAAGATGGACCGTTTCAACGAGATCAGCATGATCATGGCCGATCCGCCGGAGGATGTCGATTTCGACGCCCTGATGGAGGAAATGGGCACGTTGCAGGAACAGATCGACGCGGTCGACGGCTGGACGCTCGACAACCAGCTGGAAATCGCGATGGAGGCGCTGCGCTGCCCGCCGTCGGACTGGTCGGTGGAAAATCTGTCGGGTGGTGAAAAGCGTCGTATCGCGCTCACCCGCCTGCTGATCCAGAAGCCGGACATCCTGCTGCTCGACGAACCGACCAACCATCTCGACGCCGAAAGCGTCACCTGGCTGGAAAATCACCTCAAGGAATATGCCGGCGCGGTGCTGATGATCACCCACGACCGCTATTTCCTCGACAATGTCGTCGGCTGGATCCTGGAACTCGATCGGGGCAAATATTTCCCCTATGAAGGCAACTACTCCACCTATCTGGAGAAGAAGTCCAAGCGTCTGGAGCAGGAGGACCGCGAAGCCACCGGCCGCCAGAAGGCGATCAACGATGAGCTGGAATGGATCAGGGCTGGCGTCAAGGGCCGCCAGACCAAGTCCAAGGCGCGCATCAAGAAGTTCGAGGAACTGGTCGCCAGCCAGAACAACCGCACCCCCGGCAAGGCCCAGATCGTCATCCAGGTGCCCGAGCGTCTGGGCGGAAAGGTGATCGAGGCAAAGAATATCAGCAAGGCCTATGGCGACAAGCTGCTGTTCGAAAACCTGTCCTTCCTGCTGCCGCCGGGCGGCATCGTCGGCGTGATCGGGCCGAACGGCGCGGGCAAGTCGACCCTGTTCCGCATCATCACCGGGCAGGAAACTCCCGATTCGGGCGAGATCGACATCGGGTCCACCGTGCGCCTGGGCTATGTCGACCAAAGCCGCGACCATCTCGACCCGACCAAGAACGTCTGGGAGGAAGTCTCCGACGGCCTCGATTACGTCAAGGTCAACGGCCATGACATGTCGACCCGCGCCTATGTCGGCGCCTTCAACTTCAAGGGCCAGGATCAGCAGAAGAATGTCGGCAAGCTGTCGGGCGGTGAACGCAACCGCGTCCACATCGCCAAGATGCTGAAGCGGGGCGGCAATGTGCTGCTGCTCGACGAACCGACCAACGACCTCGACGTCGAAACGCTGGGCGCGCTGGAAGAAGCGATTGAGAATTTCGCGGGCTGCGCCGTGGTTATCAGCCACGACCGCTTCTTCCTCGATCGACTGGCCACCCACATTCTCGCCTTCGAAGGCGACAGCCATGTCGAATGGTTCGAGGGCAATTTCGAGGCCTATGAAGAAGACAAGCGCCGCCGCCTGGGCGATGCGGCCGATCGTCCGACGCGTCTCGCCTACAAGAAGCTGACGCGTTGATGGGGCGCGATCCGTTGCAGGCGGGGTAACCGGATTGCAATCTTTGCAACCGCGAACGGCGTTTTCGCACTTGCGATGGTGGCGCTAACATTTCATAGAGAGCGGGCCTTTCAGGCATCCTCTCCTAAAACTTTCCAGGCCGGTCCTTTTTGGATCGGCCTTTTTTTTGGTCAGGTCGCGGCCGGGCAGGCATCCGCCGGCCGCCCGAGCGCCCTATTCTCCAGGAACGGGCGATCGGTCAGCGAATCGAGGAAAGCGAGCAGCGCCGGCATGTCGATGCCCACCAGCTGGGCAGCGGCATGGCGCCGAATCGCCGCTTCGATGCTCCGGCTCTGGCCGTCGTGCAGCCACGGCCCCGTCACCGCGACGTTGCGGAGCGAGGGCGTGCGGAAGCGTTCGGGCGGCGGCTCGAAGCCGGGCGGGGGAGGCTTGCCGCCATAAGCGCTGCTGTCGATTTCACCGGGCGCGGCCGTGCCGACATAATGAACCTTGCCGTCGGTGAAATCTGCGCCGCCATGGCAGGAGGCGCAGCCGGACGCCGCGAATTGCGTGGCGCCCTTGCGGGCGAGCGGTGAAAGTGCGCCCCGGTCATGCGCGCTGCCGAAGGAGATCATCGTCCGCTGGAATGCGCCCAACGCCGCCGTCACCTTCGCATAGGTCGCGCCGCCCTGCGCAGTGGGGAAGGCGCGGACGAACAGGCGGCGATAGCAGGGATCGGCGTCAAGGCGCTGCCCCAGTTCGGCGTCGATGCCGGCCATGCCCATCTCGACCGGCCTGGTGCCGGTCATCGGCACCATCGCCTGCGCCTCCAGCGTGGTAATGCCGGCCTCGGTCCAGGTGAAGCCGGAGCGCCAGGCGACATTGGCGAGGCCCGGCACGTTGCGGACACCCATGTCGCCGGTGACCCCGGCATGGGTGGGCAGGCCATCGCTGAAGCCGCGCGCCTGCTGGTGGCAATCGGCGCAGGCCATGCTGCCGTCTCGCGACAGGGCGCGATCGTAGAAGAGGCGGCGCCCCAGCGCGACCTTGGCGGCGCTCATGGGGTTGTCGGCCGGGAGGACGGGAGCAGCCACGCCGGCGGGCAGGTCCTGCCATTGCCAGTCCGGCCCGGTCGCCATCACGCCGGTCGCCAGCAACGCCGTCGCCCCGATGATTGCCGCTATGCCAACCCGCATGGCCTTTTCCCTTCGCCGCGCAAGACGAACGGAGGCTGGCCGATCCGCAGGGAGACGTAAAGGAGGGCGGTCATTGCAGCGTGGAAAAAGCAGTGCAGGATCGCGGCATCCCCTTCGATAGCCGGATCACCGAAATGCGCTGTCACCCGACGCGAGAGCTTTGCGCCGCATGGGAGGAAAATGACAGGAAAATTTGGTGGACGCACTAGGGCTCGAACCTAGGACCCGCTGATTAAGAGTCAGCTGCTCTACCAACTGAGCTATGTGTCCAAAACGACCGAAATCCGCAGATTTGCGTGCGTTGAAGGCCTGCTAGCACTTGGTTTTGAGGGTGTAAACCGGATTATTGCGGTTTGACGGCACTCGTCTCACCGTGTCTCACTAAAGCGTTATAAAACATCATGAAAGTTCCAGGCGTTGGATCATGCCATTGCCAGCCATCTCACCCAAGCGCAGCGAATGTGTGGCCAAAAGTGTGGCCAAAAACTCTTGCCCGAAAATCGTCCCCATGCGAGCTTCTTACTCATGGAACGCTTCGAATTTACCCCCCGGTGGCTGGACAATCTGAAGCCCGCCTCGGATGCCCCGCAATATGAGGTGGCCGATACGCTGGTCGGCGGTTTGCGGGTGAGGGTCGGCAGCAAAATCGTCCCCGACGGCCGGTACAAGGGCAGGGCTGCAAATATCTCCTTTATCCTCGCGGCGCGCTTTCCTCCTTCCAAGCAGCCCACACGCAGGGTCATCGGACAATATCAACGTGCTGAAGCGGGCATGACGCTTCAAATGGCGCGAGCCACGGCCGCAACGTGGAAGGAGGCAATTCGAGCGGGAATCGATCCCATGGCCGGCTCCGCTGCAGAGGGGGATGAGGCAAGCACTAACGAATCGGCTGTCGAGGACATTGCGCTTTCAACCTCGGTTACTGATGCTCTCGATCTTTACGAAACGAACAAGCTTGCGCTTCTGGAGCGCGGATCAGGGGTACGACGTGCTCTAGACGGCCGAGAAGGCATTTTGAAGGAGTTGAAGAATCAGCCCATCCGCTCGCTTACGCGGGCGGATCTCGCTCAGCGTATTCGCGACAGGGCAAAGGTCGCGCCGATCTCTGCCAATCGCCAGTTGTCCTACTTGAAAACCTTCCTCAGCTGGTGCGTCGACGAGGAGCTAGTGGATAGCAACGTTGCCGAGACCATCAAGAAGCCATCTTCCGAGAATGAAAGGGACCGCTACCATTCGCTTCCAGAGTTGACGGAAATCTGGGCCGCGAGCGGTAAGTTAGAGTATCCGTTTGGACCGTTAATCCGGCTTCTGATCACGCTTCCAATGCGGCGGGAGGAGGTCGCGGCCATGAAGGTTGCTGAGCTTACGCTTGGCGACGACAAACGACCCCAAGGTGCGGAGTGGGTTCTTCCTGGTGACCGCACGAAGAAGAAGAATGCGCTGCGCGTTCCTCTGTCCGCCCTTTCTCGATCGATCATCAAAGCTGCGATCAACGATCCGGAGCGCCCAAAGGACTCGCCCTTCGTTTTCACGACCACAGCTGAAACCTCGGTCTCCGGCTTCAGCAAAGCGCGTAAACGTCTGGACGACATTATCGCGCAAGCGAGGAAAAAGGTAGCCATAGAGGAGGGCGTGGATGCCGAGGATATGCCGCATTGGGTGCTCCATGACTTGAGAACCACCTTCAACACCCATGCGTGCGAGCGGCTCGGAATCGACGCGGCGGTAGCCGATCGGATCCTCAACCACATGGCGACAGCGACTCGATCTAAAATAATGCGGATCTATAATCGGTCCGAGCTTTACGAGCCTCGGAAACAGGCCCTGGCGGCTTGGGCCGATCTACTGGATGCAGAGGTTTTGAAAGCCAAGCCAAAGCGGAGTCGGAAGCGGCAACAGTCCTCTGCTCCCCGGCTCAATGGCGCTCCCCTTCACCCCGAGGCTTCTGCAACTGTTCTGTAAGCCATCGGATTTGCAATCCAACGAGATACCTCCGACGCATGCCAGCCTGAAGCGTTGTCGCTCAGGGGGAGCTGCTTTGGGAAGGTACCCTTCGCGATTTTCCGATAAACAGTGGCCCGGCTTAGCCCAGTCCTTTGCAGGACCTCGGCAATCCTAAGAATGCGCTCGTCACTTTGCATTTGGCACGACCTAAAGAGGTCTGCCCGCCACCGGCTTATTCTGCCGAAACTACCTCGAATTTGCAACCCGTGTGGCGCAGATCGACTATACAACCTCAAGCCGGTGATCACCCTCAAAGGAGCCCCGTCACGGATTGAGCCAGGGCGCGACCAATTGTGGGAAATTTCCCTTGGTTTCAGCCTCGGCAAGATCATCAGCCTGTCGGTGCGAGAGGTTTTGCGAACCCAGGCAGGTGACAGACGCCAATACCCGTCAATTCTCAGATGGTTGTCTGGGAGTTGCCTCCACGTTTCTCTCCATCGATGCAATCGTCACATTGCCCTTTTGCAAGCAGGAGGCTGACGTTGGCGCCGGGGGGCAGCCAGCATTGCGAACGGCATCGCCGCTTCTTTTTTAGTGCTTGGCGCGTATCAAGAGATTGGCGCTCGCGACCCGGGCTCCCTGCGCGTCGGTAATTTGGGCGCGTATCCTGACTAGCTTTCCGTTGTCTCGGCTATTCACCGTGCCAGGTGATATCACTCCGCCGGACACCCGCAGGAGGCCTTCGTATGCAGGTCGCGCAAGATGGAGATCATTCTCTATCAGGAACGAGTCCGGGCCGGCCCATTCCGTCGCGAAGCGGGCGAAAAGCCCCATGATCTGCATCGTGTTGAGAGAAATCGCCTGCAGGCCTATCGCGCGGGCGTATTCGAGATCATAGTGCGCTGGGTACTGATCCAATGAGACCATGGACCCCAGTGCGGCCTTGTACTTGGAAACTTTGAACATGATGTCGGGTATCGATATCCTATCTTCAGCGGGCGACGAGGGCACTTCGATTCGTTGCACAGCAGCAGCCGCTGGACCGGATTCCTGATCCGCTGTGAAACGGAAGGAGGTGTTGGAGATTTCCGCGATCGCCTCGCCACTCTCGTCAGAGAAGATCAATCTCACGGTGACGAAATGTCCCTTGCCGAGATGTGATTGCTTCTCCTCGCTGATTTGATCGAGGCGTTCCCAGATGGAGAGACGGCTCCCGACCCGAAGGGGTGCAAGATATGTGACCTGATGCCGGCTATTGATGATCTGGTTGCCAGGTAACGGGACGAGAATGGCGAGCTGCGGTAGCCGCTCCCGGGTGCCGGGAGACCATGCCAAGGGCTGACCAAAGGCAAAAAGCATAGCGGGAGGGGCGATCAGAGAACCCCAGGTCGATTTTGCAAAGGTTTCGTCCCAATAACTCGGGTTGCCGTCCTCGATGCTGCTGCAAAAGAGCCGTCCTAGCTCCGCAGAAACCGGAATTTCGGCTTTGCGTTCACGCTCGATGCCAACCATTCCCGCGCCTTCGTCGTAACGTCCCAACCTGAGAGCGTATGGCGCTTTTTGAGCGTCCGTCATGCATTTCTCCACCAACTATATGGGGAGTTTGGCTTAATCCCTTAGCCGGATCAAGCATGGGGATTTCAATGCAAACCAGGAGACACGCGATAGTGCCCGGGGGATAGCCCAAGTTTGGAGGGTTGAAAAAGCCAAGTTTGGGAATTTGTCGGCAGTTTGCTTTCCGCTGTGTCTCCTACCGCTGCAGTCGATTCCACTGACGGTATGGTTGATTTGCCTCGATGATCGTTTACAATCGAGCCGACCGTCTCGACGCAATGCCTTGGATATATCAACGTTATGACAAATAAAGCGTCCACCCTAATGGCCTGGAAAGGGAGGCATGTTTGGTTCGCATGCCGGATCGGACCTCGTTCGCAGAGCTTATCATGACAGGCGTTCTCCCTCTTGCCGGTGGCGTAAACTTCCGAGATATCGGAGGACAACCCGTCAATGGAGGAGTAATTCGCCGTGGCATTGTGTTCCGGTCCGGGCGCCTCAGCCATTTGACCGTCGAGGACCGGGCCGCTGTAGACAGGCTTGGAATCCGGTTGGTTTGTGATTTCAGGGGGCCGGCAGAGCAAACATTGGAGCCTTACCTGTGGTTGCCGCAAGGCGCGCGCCTTGCTGATTGGGGGGCGTCTTCGAGTGGTGATGTGACTGCACTTAGACTGGGTATTGATTCGACGGTCAGCGATGCCCGTGAAGCTATGTTTGATCTCTACCGTAACATCGCTGAGCGGCATGCCGATCGTTACTCCCAAGCAATCAAGGCGTTAGCGGCGGGGGAGGGGCCTGCAATTCTTGCCTGCACAGCGGGGAAGGATCGCACCGGCGCGGCGATCGCGATCGTGATGGGCCTTATTGGCGCATCGCAAGACACTATCGTCGAGAATTTTGCTCTGTCAGCAAAGGTCTTTGACTTCCCTGGGTTGTTCCACAAAGAGGCAGAGCGCGCCGAAAATGAGGGGCGCCTTGACAGCCCCTATCTCGGTCTGGTGCGCAGAGTGCAGCCCGATGCTCTGCAAGCCGTTCTTGCCTCTGAACCCGATTACATCCTCACATGCCTCAATGCGATCGATGCCAATTACGGTTCTCTCCGAAGTTACGCCAAACGACGTCTGGGGCTAAGCGCTGAAAATGTCGGCGCCCTCAAGCGCTTTCTGATCGAATAGATATACGTAGCCTGCCAGGTGTTCCGAAAGGGAGCCGACAGAAGCGACTAGCACCGGTCTGTCCATGTCGGGTTTTGTGCCCTCGGGAGCAGCATCATCTATGCGGTGATCGACGATGCCGACCGAAACGAGGCTTTCGGACGGTCGGTGGCTGAATGGAGAACTCAGGCGCGATTGCGAGTTATGGTCGCGATTGTAATCCTACCCTCATAATTTGTCTTGGCGAAACCATTCAACCATCCGTATGGCTGAATTTGGTTCGTAAGGGGGCTGTAGTGGATATGCAGATCGATGTGGTTGCCCGACTCTTGGGCATACGGGAGAGGGTGCTGCGATCGAGGAGCGTGAAATTTGGTTCGCCAATAGTGGGCGGGGGCCCTTCCTGATGTCGTTGCAGGCGACCTTTTCGCCGTTACGGCACCGCGCGTATCGATGGCTCTGGATAGCTGTAATGTCGTCGAGTTTCGGCAACATCGTACAGATCATGGCCGCCAGTTGGATGATGCTGGACATGGGCTCGTCCGTGATGGTTCCATTTGTCCAGACCGCCGCGAACCTGCCGGCAGTGGCTTTCGGACTGCTCGCCGGCGCGCTTACCGACTCGATGGGCCGGCGCAAGCTGATCCTGGTTTCGCAGATCTTCGCCTTGACCGTCGCGATGCTCCTTCTTCTTGCTGTCACCCGCGGCGCCGTCGACCCGTTTGTCTTGCTCGCGTTTACATTCCTGCTTGGCGCTGCGAACGTGTTATTTCTGCCAGCTTGGCAAACCTCGATCCATGAATTACTGCCAAAGGAAGATCTCGCGGCTGCCGTCGGCCTTAATGCCATCATTGTAAATGCGGCACGCTGCGTGGCCCCGGCATTGGGGGGGATGCTCATGGCCATAGGTGGCGTTCGGGCTGCGTTCCTTTTTAATGCGCTAAGTTACTTTTTGCTTGCGGTGGTCTTGATAGCGCATCCTTGGAACAGTCCCGCAACAGCAGGAAGCCCATTGTTAAGGTCCATCAAGGAGGGGCTACGCTACGTCGGCTCCGATCGGTCGCTCGTATCGATTGTGGCACATGCCTTCGTGTTCTCGTTCAACGTGTCAGTATATATGTCCTTTCTTCCCTTAATTTCGCGCTCGTTGCTCGGCACCAATCTCGACAGCTATGCGCTGGCTCTCAGCCTGTTCGGTTCGGGGTCTGTGCTGGGAGGCCTTTTGGGGACGCGCTTGCGCGGTGTCTTCTCGGGTGCATTGCTATTGGCCGGGTGCATGGGGGCGATGGCACTATGTACGGTTCCGCTGAGCTTCCATGCGATCCCACCAATTATATATGGAGCTCTATTTGTTGCGGGGTTTGGTTGGGTTCTTGCCCTAAGCACGTTGAATTATACATTGCAGATGGCTTCGTTGGCCCAATTTGTTGGGCGTGCACTTTCAATATACCATCTTGCAACTTTCTCGGGATTGGCCCTTGGGAGTGCTCTTTGGGCTTGGGTTGCTACCTGGATAGGACTTGAGCTGACCTTATCTCTTTCAGGCGCCGCCTTAATCGTGGCGGCCTTTGCTTTGCGCCGGTCTGTCGGAGCGATCCCGTCTGTGGCCCAGTAGAGTATGCCGTTTAGCACGAGCATCGGCCATGGCAGGCCAGAAAATGCCGGGTGGCTCATGCCGTTGGCCGGAGGAAGAATTTAGTAGGGTCTCGGGTTTTTGCGGCGACTCCCAAGCTGATATGGACTCGAAATCGAACGCGGTGCCCGCTGTGCGAGACCGGGGATGCTGAAGCGGGGGTTGGACCTGTTCTCAACAAAATTGAATGTTGGACAGTGGGTGAAGTCTCATTCATATGACTGGTGGGTTGAGTGGTCGTTTTGAGAAACCGCTCGCTCGGACAGTGACAATAGCTGGGAGGAGCAGGGATGACGGTAGAGGCGCCGGCTGGCGAGAGTTCCAGGCATCCATCCGGAGCAGGGGAGTGGCGGACGGGATGGCTCCTCGTTCTGGTGGCGATGATCGCGTACGCGTCCGCAACGGTTTACTCATTCAGCTTGGGCCTGTTCATTTCTCCGCTTCAGGAAGAATTCGGCTGGTCGCGAGCTTCAATCAGCGGCGGAATGCTGCTTAGCGCGGTGCTGACAGCGATCGCCGCCCCCTTCGTCGGCCGCCTCATCGATGTGTTCGGATCTCGGCGTATCGCAATTCCGGGCATCACGATCTACTGCGTGGCACTAGCGTTGCTCGCGACAGTATCGTCATGGATTTTCCATTGGTGGGCGCTCTGGCTGGTCATCGCTTGTGGTACAGCCTTTACCAAGCCGACCGTCTGGGTAGCCGCTGTCTCGAAGTCCTTCATTAGCCAGCGCGGCATCGCTCTTGCACTGACTATGACAGGAGGAGGTCTTGCAGCTTCAATTACGCCAATTGTTACGGCCATGCTGATCGAAGGCATTGGCTGGCGTGGAGCCTATGTCGCGCTTGGCGTGGGCCTTGCGATCTTGAATCTCCCGCTTCTGTTCCTGTTCTTTGACAAGAAGGCATCCTCTGCCAGCAGAACCAACGCGGCAGGCGGACTTGCGGGAATGGAGGCGCGGCAGGCGATAATGTCGCGGCGCTATCTCCAGCTCGCGGTCATTGCGTTTTTGATGACGGCGGCCATGACAGGTACGCAAGTCCATTTTGTTCCTCTGCTTGGCTCGCTCGGCATGCGGCAGGTGGATGCGGCTGCGGCCGCAGGAATGATTGGTCTTGGCTCGATTATCGGTCGGTTGGGTACGGGCTTCCTGCTGGACAGGTTTCATGGCCCGCAGGTAGGGTTCATCGCGTTCCTCGTGCCGGTTGGAGCATCATTGATTTTGTTGCTCCACGAAGGGAACCTGTCCCTTACCGCCACTGCTTCAGCATTCGTCTACGGAGTGGCCCTTGGAGCGGAGCTAGACATCCTGGCCTATCTAACTGGCCGATACTTCGGGCTGAAGAACTATGGTACGCTTTTTGGCGGACTGATCGCGTTGGTCGCGCTTGCCGCAGGAATAGGCCCGACCTTGGCGGGATTGCTGTTCGATTTGTCGGGCACTTATGTTGAGTTTCTCTCTTTGACGATTTTCATGTTTGTCGGTTCCGCGCTGCTTGTCGGAACGCTTGGTCGATATCCGGGGGAGTTCGGACCGAAATCTTGTGCTGTATAAGTGGCGAGTGCCATCGACTGGCAAGCAATCTGTCAAGGGTGGGCGCGAGTGGCCAAATCGATCATCGCATGAAAGGAGCAGAAAAATGAAGCTGTCTCACGAAGACCGGATCGAAATTTTGGAACTGGCGTCGCGCTACAACCATGCGGCCGATCATCGGGACGAAGAGGCTTGGGCCGACTTGTTTACCGAAGAGGGGTCCATCCAGGTTAACGGAAACTTTCTGTGCAAAGGCAAGGACGAACTCCTGGCGTACATCGTAAAGGCGAAAACCATGCCGCAGAAGCGACAGCATTGGCTCAACAACATTGTGGTTGACGAAGTAGAGCAGGACGACAGGGCACAGCTGAGGGCGTATGTCTGCTGTTACGACATCACTGATGGCGGAGTGGAAGCTCCCTATATGCTCGGCGAGTATTGCGATGAGGTTGTGAAGGATGCAGGTCGATGGAAATTCGGCAAGCGCCGTCTGTCGGTAATTGCGGGCAGGTCGGCTGTCGCGAACCTCACGCGCCCGAAATAGGCCGCTCGGACGGAAAACATGCCGCGCTGCTCAAAGGCGGCGCGGCGAAAGAGAGGAAGATGCCCCCTCCTGCTCATTATTCGGCCAGCAGCCCGCCATCGACCGCCAATGTGGTTCCCGTGACGTAGGCCGACAGGTCTGACGCAAGGAAAGCAGCCGGCCCGACAAGATCCTCGGGTTTACCGAAACGTCCCATCGGCGTTCGGCGTATGAAGTAGTCGACCGCTTCGGGGTCGGCGCGCAAGGCTGTCGTCATCGGCGTGGTAATCGCGCCGGGCAGGATCGCGTCAACCCGGACACCGTCTTTCGCCAATTTCTGCGCCAGCGAACGGGTCAGCCCGATAACCGCTGCCTTCGAGGCATTATACCCCGGAAATGTGCGCGTCGTGACCACTCCGGCTATCGAAGCGATATTGATGATGCTCCCCTTGGTGATACGCAGCTGATCTAGGAAGGCCAGAGCCATGTTGAAGCTCCCCGTTGCGTTGACCGCAAGACATTCGTCCCAGGCAGTCCTCACTTCCGGATCGTCCACTGTCACGCGGCGGCTGATGCCCGCGGAATTGATCAGGGCGCGGCAGGAGCCCATCGCCTCTTGTATGTGCGCGGCCGCGTGACGGCACTCGGCGAGATCGGTGACATCGAGACGTACGGGAAAAGCTGACCCGCCGGCGGCAGCGATTTGCGCGGCCGTGCCCTCGGCTCCTTCAAGGGAAATATCGGCTGCAACGATCGTCGCGCCGCAGGCCGCGAGACCCAGCGCCATACCGCGTCCGATGCCGCTGCCGGCCCCCGTAATGACGATCAGGCTGTTTTCCAATATGATATGTGCCATTCGTAATGCTCCTCCCCTGAAGGCCAGCTTCGCTATGCACGGCGGCTGCTCGGCCGACCTGTTCTCCAGACATCCGGGCGGAAATGGCGGACTGGTTGGCCCTATGCATCCATTCCTGCGCCGGGCCGCGCTCGTTAGTGGGGCGCATTCAGGCGATCAGAAGCTTTCCGCTCTCCCCGGAGCGCTGCGTTGTGCAAGCGCGCAGCGTTTCCGTAATGGCTGTCAGAACAGGTTGTGCGAGTAATTGCCGTCGATCCGGATTGTTTCCCCGGTAATATAGCCAGCCCGGTCGGAACACAGGAAGGCTGTCAGCGCGGCGACTTCTTCCGGCGTTCCCCAGCGCTTCAACGCGGTGCTGTCGAGCAGGCTGGATTCGGTATAGGCTCCCGCACCTTCCATGTAACTGCTTTGAGCGGCGGTCCGGATTGGACCCAGCGCAATGCAGTTGGCGGTGATGCCCGAGCGGCCATATTCGTGGGCGAGTGTTTTGACGAACGATGCCGCGCTGCTGCGCAAATTTTGCGCATACATCGGATCGTGGAGGTGCGGCGCCTTCATGCTGACAGAACCGAGAACCACGATGCGTCCCCAATCCCTTTTCACCATGTCGGGCAAGACGAGGCGGCCAAACCAGGCGAGGCTCATCACCCAGGTTTCAAAGGCATCGCGAAGCGCCTCATCTGAAAGGTCATCGAGCGATCGCGCATGGCTCACGCGCCGGGGATTGACGACGAGAATCTCGGGCGGCCCGAACCTTGAACGGCATTCCTCGACGATTGCGTCGACGCCCTCCGCAGTCGACATGTCGGCGACTTTGCCCGCAACGGTGCCCACTTGGGCGAGTTCATCGACCGCCGAGCCGACTATATCGGCGTTTCTTCCGGTGAGTAGGACCTGAGCGCCTTCGTTGAGGAGTTCCCGTGCAATGGCAAAGCCGGAGCCTCGGCTTCCAGCCGCTACCACTGCCACTTTATCCCTAATTCCCAGTTCCATGGCATTTGATACCTTTGGTCAACAGCTTCGCCCCCGGCCGCCCGCGGCGGTCCGCTTTAAGGTCCTCGCCATCCAGGCCGATTCTTGAGATTGGCGGCCATCCAACCACCATCCACCAGCAGGTTATGGCCAGTCACATAGCTGGCCAGGTCGGACATCATGAACAAGATACCCTTGGCGACCTCATCCGCGGTACCTCTGCGTCGCATCGGGACGCCGCTTTGCGCGACCTCCTCAGTTCGCTGTGGGGTGTCGGGTACACGCGGAGTGATCACTGTTCCCGGTGCTACCGAGTTCACGCGAATCCCAAATTCCGCCCACTCGATCGCCATGGACTTCACGAGATGTTTCAGCGCCGCCTTGGCGGCGCCATATGCGGCATGGTCAGGGGCCGCCTGCAAGCCGCTCACGGAAGTCACGCAGACGAGCGATCCGGGGCACCGGGCAGAGATAAGCCGATTGGCGACTTCCTGGAACAACAGAAAGACGTGGCGCAGGTTGAGGTCGATATCGCGCTGCCAGAAGTCGAGCGACATCTTTGCAAGCGGAACCTGATGTGATGCGCCCACCACGGTGACGCAGCCGTCCAGGCCCCCCAGCAAGTCCCACGCCGCGGTCACGATCTCCGATATCGCGCCTGGATCCGTGACATCTCCCACCACATACTCTGCTCTACTCCTGTTCGCGCGAAGCTTTGCGACGATCGCGTCGGCGTTGTCGGCGGATACGTCGACAATACAGATATTGCATCCGGTCTGGGCAAGGCGGATCGCCGTCCGCTCACCTATGCCTGCTCCCCCGCCGACCACGAGGATATTCTTGCCCTGCAATCCGAACAGGCTGGCCTCTGATTCTTCCATTACACGGTTTCTCCCAGTTTACTGTGCGGATCGCATTCCCAGGCCGGTCCTTTGTCGAAGCGCGCATCGAGAAAGGCGCCGACCGACGTGATCGTGTCGACAGCTTCGGCAAGCACGGCTCCGCGGCTGTGAAAACCGTGGAACATCATCGGGCGGACTTCGAGCCGCACCCGCACATCGGCCGCGGCGGCCCGGGCCGTAAAGGCAAGAGCGTCATCCAGCAAAGTTTCGCGCGATCCGACCTGGATCATCAGCGGCGGCAGGCCACCAAGATCTGCGTAGAGAGGCGAGGCGAGGGGTGTGCGGGGAGACGTTCGCTCGCCCAGATAGGCCGCTGCCATCTCGTTCAAGCTGGCGTTGGTAAGGATGGGTTCATGGGGGCCATTGCGGATGACACTATCTCCGGACATAGCCAGATCGACCCAGGGGGAAATCATCGCCGCCGCCACCGGCAGCGCCAGACCGGCATCGCGCGCCGCTACCAGGGTGGCCGCCACCAGCCCGCCGCCCGCAGAGTCTCCGCACAAGGCCAGTTGGGCCGGATCTGTGCCGTTGGCGAGAAGTTCGCGATAGGCGGCCAGGGCATCATCGACTGCCGCCGGGAAAGGATGCTCGGGCGCGAGACGATAATCCAGGATCATCACAGTTGCCCTGCTGGCGCGCGCAATCTCGCCGGCAAGGGCACGGTAGCCTTTTGCAGAACACATCGTGTAACCGCCGCCGTGTAGAAGCAGCACCGTGCGCGAACGGACGCTGCCGGGCGCCCATGTCCGGATGCAGGGCCGGCCGCCGAGGGTCGTTTCTTCAAATGCGAGGTCGGCGGCGATAGGATAGGTATCCATCATCGCTTCGACCAGGCCGCGCTTGTCCAGCAGGGTGGTTCCAGCAGGCATGGCAGGTGCGGCGCGGATCGCCGTAAGCAGGGTATCGAGTTCATCGCGAGGGTGCATGGGGAACCTTTCGTTAGATCGAGCGGCCGCCGTCGACAGCGAATTCGGCGCCAGTGATGAACGAGGCTTCGTCGGACAGCAGGAAAGCCACCAGCGGCGCGATGTCGCTGGGCACTGCGGCATGGCCCAGCGGGACCGACGAGGCAGCTTGCTCGAAGAAGCTTGGATCTTCGCGGGTCATCGGCGTATCGACGACGCCGGGAAATACAGTATTGACGCGGATGCCATGCGAAATCAGGTCAGCCGCTGCGCACCGGGACAGCCCGCGCACCGCCCATTTGCTGGTGGCATAGGCGGTCAGATCCTTCATCCCGCGAAGTCCGGCGCCAGAGGAAATGTTGACGATCGCGCCTGTGCGACGCGGCGTCATATGCGCCGATACGGCCTGCATTCCGAGGAATGCTCCGGTGACGTTAACCCGGAAGGCTAGCTCCATATCAGCGAGCTCTGCTTGCGCGATTGAGCCCGTCAACAGCACGCCGGCATTGTTGACCAGGCCGTCGATCCTACCGAAGATCGCGCATGCGCGGTCCACCGTCCTGGTCCAGTCCTCGGCACGGGTGATATCGTGAACCTGCCAGGCTGCACGCTCCCCAAGCGAGCCGGCCGCCTCCGCCAGGCGTGCCTCGTCCTGATCGGTGAGGAGTACATGACTTCCCCGCGCCACGAGTTCCCGAGCTACGGCGGTACCGATCCCGCCTGCCGCTCCTGTCACGATAACGACTTTGCTCTCCAGCTTCGCTGCCGTGTTCATGCGGCTACCTCCGGAACGCTGGTTCGCTCCAGCAGATAGTCGTCCAGGTCGACATGGTGCATCATCTGCCACATGTCGAGCAGCCGCCATGGCCAGTTGGTGACCATTCTGCCGGATGTGGTCTTGTACCAGTTATTGACCGAAGGATGGGCCATCACCAGGCGGCTCGCAGCTTCGTCGAAGCGTTCGAGATAGGTGCTGCAAGCCTCCTCGGTCACCTCCATGCTGGCGATGCCCTTTTCTATCATCAGGCGCACGGCGTCGAGGATGTAGCGAACCTGGCACTCGGACACGAAGATGATGCTTCCGCCGTGGGAGAGATTGGCGCCCGGGCCATATAGGAAGAAGAAATTGGGAAAGCCAGGCGATGTCACGGTGAGGTAGGCGGAAGGCCCTTCGGCCCAGGACGCGTGGATTTTCTGCCCGTCGCGCCCGCTTACCTCCATGGGAGCCAGCATCTTGATGGAGTCGAAGCCGGTCGCATAGACGATGATGTCGACCTCGTGGGCACGACCTTCCGCGTCGATGATCGCGTCGCCCTCGATTCGACTGATGGGCGTATCTACCAGATCGACATGCGCCTGACGCAAGGTCTGGAGCCAGAGGCCATTGTCCTGGAGCATCCGCTTGCCACCCGGCGGGTAGCTTGGGAGGACCTTGCGTAAAAGTTCAGGGTCGTCCCCGACCTGCGCGGTAATGTGTGCTGTCAGAAGCTCCCGCAGAGCTTCGTTTGACGCGCTCAAAGAGCGGGGCGCGCCGGCCCATTCTGGATCAGCGATTAGCCCGGGAAGCGTGGCATCGCCCAGATGCCAGAGCATCAGGAATCGGAACCATCGAGAATAGGTCGGGACATGCGCCATGACCCACTGCACCTCCGGGCTCACTTCGTCGTGATAGCGCGGATTATATTTCATCCAGGGAGGCTGGCGTTGGAACACGGTCAGCGAGGTGGCCATCTTCGCCAGTTCCGGCACCACCTGGAAAGCGCTCGCCCCCGTCCCGACAACCGCGATCCGCTTGCCCGCCAGATCGACGGAGTCGTCCCATCGGGCGGTGTGCATCGACACCCCTGCAAAGCTTTCTCTGCCGGGGATATCAGGATATTTGGGCCGATTGAGCTGGCCGACCGCTGAAATAACGACGTTCGCTTCGATGTGTTCGCTGGACCCATCGGGACGCCGGACCTCGACCGTCCAGCGGTCGCGATGAAATTCCGCCGCGAGTGCCTCCGTAGAGAACTGGATCGAGTCGAGGAGACCCTCTTCGCCAACGAACTCCTCGAAAAAGGCCGCGAGTTCGTCGCGCTGGCTGAAGTAGGAGTTCCATTGATGGCCGGGGCTGAAGGAGTAGGAGTAGAAGTGATTGCCCACGTCGACCCGGCAGCCGGGATAGCGATTTTCATGCCAGGTCCCGCCGGGCTTCCCGTTCTTCTCTATCACGGTGAAGGGAATGCCGGCTTCCCTGAGGCGCTTGGCCGCAAGCAGACCGGACATGCCCGCACCGATTACCAATACGTGGAACTTCGCGCGTTCCTCCGGCGGGGGATTGGTCGTCCAGGAGAAACGCCGTTTGTCGGCGCCGTCAAGGGCAAGCTCCTCGCTGAACATCCCGGCATAGGCATCGGAGATATCCGTTCCGGTGTAGAACTGCGTCAGCCGCATCAAAGTCTCATTGTCTGGCGCGGGCACGGGGGGGAAATTCCCCGACCAGAACCTGAGGAGCGCATCGGCAAGCTGTGCGCACACCGCTGCTTTCCCGTCCGCGGCAAGGCGTTCCTGATACCACTGGCCGATTGCCAGGGGACCGGGACGAAATGTGTCGTCGAGGAAAGCGGAATCCCCGGTGAGACATATCAGCGACATCAGCAGCGTCGCGCCGTCCGCCTCCTGCAAGCGTCGGATCAATTCTTCGCGTGAAGGAATCTCGGCGGGTACTTCGCGATCAGCGTGCATGTCGGCATCCTGTTTGCTTGTTCAGACGATTGCCTTGAACAGTGTTTCGGTGAGTCCGCGGACTGGTGCTGGCATGGCGAAAAGCCGCCCCTCCAGTTCTTCTTTTCCCGGCTTCGCCCCGCGGATCGAAAGCGAGGTGACGAAAACGGTTTCGAGTTGCGGTCCTCCGAAGGCGGGTTTGGTCGGCCAGTCGCACGGGGTCGTAAACTCGTGTTCCAGAGTGCCGTCGGCGGCGAGGCGGCGCAGACGTCCTGCGCCCGCGCAGGCGAACCAGTATCCGTCTTCGGAATCGACCGTCGCCCCGTCCGGAACGCCCATTCCTTCGGGCAGGCGGTGGAATTCGCGACGACGCCCGACCGATCCGGTCGCGACATCGTAATCGAACGCCCAGATGATGCGCTCAGCGGTATCCGCATAATAGAGGGTCGATCCGTCCCGGCTCCAGGCCAGACCATTGGAGACGGTGCCGCCAGCCGCTTCCGCACAGGACACCAGTCGCCCCCCGTCCAGACGAAAAAGCTCGGCTCCGCCGCGCTTGCCATGGCTGACATAACCGAGGTTAATCACCCCGACCCACAGTCTGCCCGCCGGGTCGCAGCGTGCCTCGTGCAGCGCCAGCGCCGTGTCGTTCAGCGGCGCCGGCGCGATCTCGGTGAGGGAGCCGTCGATTGGATCAAGAGCGAATATCCCGGTCTTGAGCGCGACCACCGGACCGCTCTCGGACAACACCACGCCGCCGATGCGGCATGGCATTTTCCAGGCCCGCTCCTCGCCGGTCGCGGGCGTGAGGCGATAGAGGGCCGGAGCATTGCAGTCGATATAATAGACCGCCTGTTCGCGTTCCGACCACAACGGGGATTCCCCGATGGCGGCGAGGCGGCTCGACACGGGAGCGCAATCGTGGCGGATCACTGACACCCGTCCGCTCAGTTCGGCCGTGCGAAACGACCCGGACGCGCTCCCGTAGCCGAATCAAACCGGCGTGTGACGACGCCGTTGACCAGGGTGGCAAGGTAGCCGCGCGATCCTTGCACATACCGTCTCCCTCCCGAGGGCAGGTCGTTCACGATGCGCGGGCGCTCGATCTGAAGTCTTGCGTGATCGATGACGTTGATGTCGGCGCGAAGGCCCGGGGCAATCCGCCCGCGATCGCTGAAGCCATAGAGAGCGGCGATTTCCCCGGTCAGCTTGTGGACCATGCGCTCCAGCGGGAAGCGGTCGCCGCGCGTTCGGTCGCGTGTCCAGTAGCTGAGGCAGAAAGTCGGAAACGAGCCGTCGCAGATGGCAAGCAGGTGGGCCCCCCCGTCGCCCAGACCCAGGATGCTGCCCGGCGCGTCCATCATGCCGCGCACCGCTTCGAGATCGCGATCCCAGTAGTTCAGCATGAAGAACACGGCGAGATTGCCGCCGTCGCCGCTCGCCAGAAGGTCGTAATAGAGTTCCAGCGGCGTCACGCCGGACGCTTCGGCCCGCGACTGGAACGAATCCGCAGAAGAGGGTTCGTACTGCGGCGGATCGCCCAATGCATACATCAGACCCGCCCCAGTGGTCAGCCGCGAAACCACGCCGCTGATCCGCAATGCATTAGGTCCGGTCGCTTCGATATCCGTCTCAGCCAGAATGCGCGCGCGGCGTTCCGGGTCACGCATGGCTGCCGCACGCTCAGGAATTGCAAGCCCGGCAATCTCCCGATACGAGGGCTTCAGCAGAAACGGATGATGCCCGTCCAAAGAACTCAGGAAGCCGATCCCGCGGGGCGCGACTTGAGGATAGATCGGTATCCCTTCCTCGCGTTTGCGGGCGCTGGCTTCGCACATCCACACCCAATCATCGGGGTCGTTGCGGATCTGGTGCAGCAGGTAGTTGACCGGCCTTCCCCCCGCCATCGCGATCCGTTCCATCAGGCCATGCTCGAATTCGCGCTCGTCGCGGCTTAGCGGAGCGTTGATGAGATCGCCCGAATCGCCCTTGGGAATGATCTGGAAGACGCCGCAGTTATGGCGGCTCATCGCCTGGGCGAGCGCGATCAACTCTTCTTCCCGCGCCTTGTAGCCCGGCGCTCGCACCCCTTTGCTGGAGACATGTTCGAGAATGCGGCCCGCGGAAAAGCCGGCGGCGCCAGCGGCCATGGCATCGTCCATCAGACGCGCCATTTGGGCGATATCCTCGGCGGTCGCGTCTTCATGGGAGAGTGCGCGCTCGCCCATGACGTAGACTCGGAGCGGGGCGTGCGGCACCTGGGCTGCTACGTCGATCGTATATTCCCTCTCCTTCAGACGGTCGAGGTAATCCGGGAAGGTGGACCATTGCCAGTCAAGGCCCTCGGTAAGGACAATACCGGGAATGTCCTCCACCCCTTCCATCAGTTCGATAAGCGGTTCGAGGCAGTCGTGGCGGAGTGGCGCGAAGCCTACACCGCAATTGCCGCCGATAGCGGTAGTGACTCCATGAGAGAATGCGGGTTCGAGCACATCGTCCCACAGGAATTGGCCGTCAAAATGGGTATGTGGATCGATGAAGCCGGGCGTGACGATCGCGCCATCGGCGTCGATGACCTGGCGCGCGGCGGTGTTGATTGTGCCTCCGACCTTGGCGATGCGGCCGTTTTCGATGGCGATGTCGCCTGTGAATGCGGGCCGGCCCGTGCCGTCAATGATGTGGCCTCCGCGAATGATGGTGTCGTACATGTCAGGCTCCCACTGCCTGTGCCGCCGCGCTGATGCCGGCGTGCACGCCCTTCTGCATGACGAAGCCGCTGTATCCGGCTTTCGCGCAGGCTTCGAGTTCCTGACGGTAACCGTCGAACCCGCCAGTATAGATCATGAACTTCCGGCTGCCGTCCGGGGCCTTGAATATGTAGGAGGATTCTGGCGCGTAATAGTGGACGAGGCTCTTCGCGAGCTCGTCGCACTTGATCGTCCAATCGATTGCTGCCTCTTCAGTCGCCTCGATCTCCGTTATGCCGTTCTCGCGCGCGTGGACCAGCAGAGTTGCAAGCCAGTCGGTCTGCAGTTCGTTGCCCTGGATCATGCTGGCCAGCGTCCCGGTGCTGAGCGGCCCGGTCTGGTAGAACAGGTTCGGATAGCCTGCCACGGCAAGGCCCATATGTGCCACTGGTCCGTTCACCCACTTGTCGCGTAGCAACGCCCCGTCACGGCCGCGGATGTCGATCCGGCACAGAGCGCCGATGACCGCGTCGAACCCCGTCGCGAGAACCAGAACGTCGAGTGGATAGACTGCATCGCTGGTCCGAACGCCACCGGGAAGGACTTCCTCGATGGGCGTGCTGCGCACATCCACCAACGTCACGTTGTCGCGGTTGAAGGTCTCGTAATAACCATTGTCGGTGCAGATGCGCCGGCTGCCGATCGGATGATCGGTTGGCATCAGCTTGCCAGCGACTTCCGGGTTGCGGACGGTTTCTCCGATCTTGCGCCGAACGAAGTCGGCCGCCAGGCCGTTGGCCTCGTGGTCGCTGAACAGATCGGTGAATGCCCGTAGGAAGCCCAGTCCACCGGCCTCCCAGCGCCGCTCCAGCTCGCGTTCGAGTTCTTCGGCATCGACTTCCAGCGCGCTTCTGGTGGGCGTCTCAAAGATGATTGCAGCCCGCTGCTGCCACTGCTCCTTGCGCAACTGCGTGTAATTCGCTTTCCACTCGGCATCGGTCGCAGGGTTCATCGGTGCGTTGCGCGAGGGGATCGAAAAATTGGCCGTCCGCTGGAATACGGTGAGGTGGCTCGCCTGTGCCGCCAGATGGGGAATCGACTGGGTGCCTGATGCGCTCGTGCCGACAATGCCTACACGTTTGCCGGTGACATCGACGCCATCGGCTGGCCAGGTCGCGGTATAGTATATTTCGCCCGCAAATGCGTCCTGCGATGGCAGAACCGACGTGCGCGGGACGGAGAGCGAGCCGGTCGCCATGATGCAGTACGGCGCCACCCAAGTGTTGCCGTCTTCGGTTTCGATCTTCCATTCCTGCCTGGCTTCATCCCAGTTCGCGGCCGATACCGTGGTGTTGAATGCTATGTCGCGGCGAAGATCGAACCGATCGGCGACATGCTGAAGATAGGAGAGGATCTCCGGCTGGGGCGCGAAGCGCTCACTCCAGGTCCATTCGCGCTGGAGTTCCTCGGAAAAGGAATAGGAATATTGGTAGCTTTCGACATCGCAGCGACACCCGGGATATTTGTTCCAGTACCAGGTGCCGCCCACATCACCTCCCTGCTCGAGGACCTGGACAGTGAATCCGAGCTGCCGGAGGCGGAACAGGGTATAAAGGCCGCCGACACCGGCTCCCACCACAACGACGTCGCAGGAACGCACCATGTTCTGATCGGCAGCGGCCGAGCTGTGTGCCATTTGCAAAGCTTCCTTTCCCGCGCCGCCGGATAATGGCGGCCAATTTTCTCAACTGACCGTTAGGTTGCGTGGATTGAGGCTCAATGTCCAATCCGAACTTGCATTCTTTTGATGCGAAATTCATATCACAATCCGGTTAGCTGGAGTGAGGGCGTTGACGGTCGATTTCGGACGAATCCGGACTTTCCTGCAAGTGGTCGATGCCAACGGCTTTCAGGCCGCTGCGCGGCGGGAGCATCGCTCTCAACCCTGGCTTTCCGTGCAAATCCGGCAGCTCGAGAAGGCGATTGGTTTCCCCTTGATTGTGCGGTCACCGTCAAGGGGTGTCGATTTGACAGCGGAGGGCAGGCAGTTTCTGGTATATGCGCGAAAGCTGGGTCAAGCGTATGACGAATTGCTACAGGGGGCGCATGAAATCGCAAGGACGCGCGGCGGCGAGTTGAGGATCGGTGCGGACCCTTTCACTTTGCATACCCCAGAGAGAAATTTGCTGCTCGCCCGTTACATTGACGCAAATCCGGAAGTACACGTTGAAATAACCAGTGCAGCGCCTGTTGAGCTTTACGGTTTGCTTGAAACTGGTGAACTCGATCTGATCGTGGCGACGGAGCCCGATCGGACGAAGTTTCAATCCTTCCCGTTGTTTACCTATCAGATTTCATTGCTGGTTCCAGTCGAGTCTCCGCTTGCTGTACATGAGGCTATCGATCTGGAGTTGCTCAGGGGGGATTATGTTCTCACTGTGGCCAAAGACTATAGCCCCAAATTTATGGCACAATTGGCGCGGCATTTCGATAAATTCGGCGTAGCGTTGAAATCGGCGCGCGAGCCGGGATACGGCGCTGTCCTGCGATATGCGCAGCTTACCAGAAAGCCGTTGGTCACGGTGGATTTTTCACCCCTTTTCCATGAAGTCCCGGCCGATATGACGTTTCGGTACATCAAAGGTAAGCAGTTGGAAGTGACATGGCATGCCGTGAGGCAACGCATGCCGCAGACCCCTGCCGTCAGGCGCTTTTTGAGCTTGGCCAGGCAGCTGGGTAAAACAAAGGCGCCGCGTGTCTCCGTGATCCGGCCCACGACTGAGCGGGCTGAGAACGGTGCTCCGTGATCCAGCGGATGGCTGGAGGCTTGCCGCCGCAGCCGTTCGATATTCCATTCATATTTTATCGACAGCCGACTTGCGTGCGAGGATTTCAACCATATAGGTGGTCGAAACCCGCGCGGCAGTGTCGGTTGGGGAGGTTTGTTTCGGTCGATTCCGGGCCTGCATTCCAGTTGCTTCATGCCGCGACAAGATTTCGGATGGGAGCAAGCACATGTCCGGCGACTTGATTGAACCGCGCGAGCAGGAGCCGAATTACGAAACCGGCGATCCCGTTACTTATGCTGTCGAAGGCCCTGTCGCCTGGATCATGCTCAACCGGCCCCAGTACAGCAATGCGCAAAATTCCCAGATGACCTATGCGCTCGATGGGGCGTTCAGGCAGGCGGTGGACGACGACTCGGTGCGGGTGATCGTTCTTGGCGGCAACGGCAAGCACTTCAGTGCGGGACATGACGTGGGAACGCCAGGTCGCGACAATCTGGTTTCCTTCGACCGGACCGGACTCTGGCCCAATCACACCAATCGTCCCGGCGCGGAAGCCATGTACACGCGGGAGCATGAGGTTTACCTCGGAATGTGTCGCCGATGGCGGGATATTCCCAAACCCACGATTGCGATGGTCCAGGGGGCCTGCATTGCCGGCGGTCTTGCGCTGGCATGGATTTGCGATCTGATCGTCGCCTCGGACGACGCCTTCTTCCAGGATCCGGTCAATCGCATGGGAGTGCCGGGGGTGGAATATTTCGCACACGGCTTCGAACTGCCTCCGCGGATCGCCAAAGGCTTTCTGTTGCTTGGTGAGCGGATGCCTGCCGCGCGGGCCTATCAGTTCGGCATGATCAACGAGATTGTTCCGCGTGAAGCGCTGCGGGAGAAAGTCGCTGCGATGGCGGCTGAGCTGGCAACCAGGCCACGCCTTGGCAATTGGCTGACCAAGCAGGCAATCAACCATGTTGAAGACCTTCGCGGACATCGTACGGCCATGGACGCCGTATTCCACATGCACCATTTTGCCCATGCCCAGAACGACCTGGTGCTGGACGATCCGCTTTCCGGCCTCAAGGGGCAGTCCCGCTAGCGGGCAGGGGATACTTGGCGTGACTGAGGAATATGGGGAGGGCTTTGCCCGAGAGACGCCGTCGCGGCGGCCACACTCGGTGCGACGGACGACGTCGATGGAATTGTCCTGGCCGGAGGGTGGCTCTGGCCCGGCTATCATGAACGGCCGCGCGCGAGATTTGATCACGCTCGATTCACCCGCCGAAACGCGGGTCGTGAACGATGATCGCCTGCAGGTTCGGATCGGGCACGACAAGATCATTGAGGAACTGTCTCTTCAGCCGCCCTTGCCGGGCGTCGAGGTCCTAAAGGGTTGCCATGCCACGGTCGGCTTCCGACGTGCGCTGGTGCCGATTGTGACACAAGAGGCGGCGTTTCGGCGGCCGGCTACCGTATTGCTTGACGATATCGTCGGCAGTTCGGTCATTTCGCCATGGATAGCCGTCAAGTGGGATCCGCCGCGCGATTCGCACGAGGTTGATCGGACGTCGCAGGAGAATGTCTGCAGCGGCTATGCGACGGGATCGGTAGCGCTGTTCGACCGCAGCCAGGTCGATGTGCCGCGTCTTGTGCCGCGCCTCCAGCCCGACGATGATGCTTTGGCGTTCCACGATCTGGGACCTGACCGCGACCGTCTGCTCCGGCGCGTCCGTCGGATCGATCTGTGGCGCGAAGGAAACGGTATCGTAGGAATCGACGCGATGTTTCAGGACAGCGGCGTCATCATGGGTACCCGGAGGGCGGCATTGCACGAGTACCGCCTTATCGCACGCGCGGCTGTCAGCGACAACGGGTTGATCCTTACGGAAATTACTGCCGTCCCGGGGGTCCTGCCTTATTCCGAATGTCTCGGCGCAAAGTCTTCGCTTCAGCGGCTGGTAGGAACCCCGCTCGCGGAATTCCGCCGAACGGTGCTCTCGCAGCTGCGTGGGCCGGTCGGCTGTACGCACCTTAACGACGCGGCCCGCTCGCTGGCCGAGGCGGAAGCACTGGTTGCTCATTTGCCCGCGTTTTCCAATCAGCCGGAAGGACAATTGTGACCAATACCGACAGTTTTCTCAGGCCCAAAGCGCGCGGCTCCACGGAGCTGGGAACCTGTTTGATGCACCCGGCCTCGATTGCCGTCGTCGGCGCGTCTGATGATGCGGCCAAGACCGGATCGCGGCCTATGCGTTTTCTTGATATGGCCGGCTTTACCGGGAGAATTTATCCGGTCAACGCGCGCAGTTCGATGGTTATGGGCCGACAGGCGTGGTCATCGCTGTCTGTCCTACCTGAAGTGCCCGATCACGTGTTCGTGGTCTCGCCGACAGCAACGGTGCAGGATATTGTCGCGGAATGCGTGGCTCTCGGCGTTCCGGTGGTCACCGTCCTCGCCGGCGGATTCGGGGAATCCGGCGACGAGGGTAAAATCCTTCGCCAGCGGCTGGAGGCGTCCCTCGCCAATGGGGCGACCCGGCTGATCGGACCGAACTCCATCGGCGTGGTCAATACCCGCACCGGGCTGATGCTGACCGCGAACGCTGCCTTCGCCGAGCCAGGCATGCCGGTGGGAGGACTATTTCTGGCTTCGCACTCCGGAAGCATGATCGGCGCCGTCATGTCGCGCGGACGAGCGCTTGGCGTCGGATTTGCCGGCGCGATTTCCACGGGCATGGAAATCGACCTGTCTCTTGGCGAGATCTGCCATGCGACCCTCGATGACCCTGGAATCGATTGCTATGCCTTGTTCCTTGAATCGATCCAGCATGGAGAGGATTTGCGGCGCTTCGCCTTCGAGGCCGCGCGCAGGGGGCGCACGGTGGTCGCCTATATGTTAGGCAGGACACCGCAGGCTGCTGAACTGGCCCAGTCCCACACAGGTGTTCTTGCGAGCGAAAATGTCGTTGCCGAGGCCTTCCTCAAGGATTGCGGCATTGCCCGCGTCGAGACCCTCGAAGGTCTGCTGCGGGCCCCGGCGTTGTTGCGCAAGCTTGGCCCCCCAGTTCGTCGTGAGAGGAGCGTGCAGGCCGCGCTGGTTACGACGACGGGCGCCGGCGGGAGCATGGTGGTGGACCAGTTGGCTCTGCGCGGTGGCGAGGTGGTGGGCCCGCAGGCCGAAATCCTCGACGAGCTTGCCAGGGGCGGCGTGACGGTAAGTCCGGGGCGGATTGTCGATCTTACCCTGGCGGGAACCCGCCCCGAAGCGATGGCGACGACGCTGGAGTTGTTGCTGGCGGCTCCGGAGTTCGACACGGTCCTGGCAGTCGCGGGATCATCGGCGCGGCATCAGCCTGAACTTTTGGTTCCGTCAATCCAGGCGGCTGCGACAGGCTCGGCCAAGCCGGTCGTTGCCTTTGTGACGCCCGATGCGCCAGAAGCCCTGCGCACCCTTACGTTGGCGGGCGTTCCCTGTTCCGGCAGTCCTGAAACTTGCGCAGACATCGTTGCCGCTGCCTATGCGCGCCGTCCGGCGCGCGCACCAGTTTCGGCCGTAGCCCATGCTGGACAGGTCCGTCTGGACGAGGCGCGAGGCTATGAGCGCCTGGCAGCGATGGGCATTGCGGCTGCCGAACACACGGTGGTTCCAACCTCGACCGAAGCATCTCCGCTGCTCTATCCCGTCGCCGTCAAGCTCCTCTCGGCCAATATCGTTCACAAGAGCGATATAGGGGGGGTGAAACTATCCATAGCCAGTGATGGGGCTTTCGCAACGGCAGTTGCCGATATTGTGCGCAGCGTGCGGCAGGCTCACCCCGAAGAGGCCTGCGACAGCGTGCTGGTCCAGCGAATGACCCCGGCGCTCGGTGAGGTGCTGCTCTCTTATCGTGTGGATCGCGAGGCCGGTCCGTTTGTCATGCTCGCGGCCGGGGGAACCGACGCGGAGATTCATGCCGACCGCACGGTCCGGCCGGCGCCCGTGGATATCGAGGAGGCGTGGGCAATGATGGCGGAGGTAAGGGCTTTACGCAAACTGGAGGGGTTCCGGGGCACGCAGCGGGGTGACATGGCGGCGCTTGCCCAGGCGATCGTCTCTCTCTCGCATGCTCCACCCGAAATCGTCGAGGCAGAGATCAATCCATTGCTGGTCCTTCCGGAGGGGCGGGGCGTGAAAGCGGTCGATGCGGTGATAACCGTGGGAACCGCTTCCGCACCGAATGACTTGGCCCGGTGACCTGCCGCGGCTCCTCCCTCCCGGGTGAGGGGCGGCCATGAGCGTTGCGGCAGCCCTGGGCCGGTTCGTGGCTCGTTCGGCAAATATCCCCGCGCCGGGCGAGGTCGTGCGGTATTCGACACGCGCCCTGGTGGACTGGAGCGGCGCGATGATTGCCGGCTGGACCGAACCTGCGATGGTACCGATCAGGGCGGCTGTGGCGGACGAGCTGGGGCAAGGCGCGAGCACCGTTTTCGGCCGCGGCAGCACACGTGCGCCGCCTCGCACGGCGGCGCTGTTGAACGGTTCGGCTTCACATGCGATCGAAATGGACGACATTTATGCTCCGGGCCTGTACCATCCCGGGTCTCCCACGATCGCGTCTGCACTGGCGGTTGCCGAGGCAGTCGGGGCGACAGGCGCGGACCTGCTTCGCGCCATTGCCATCGGCTATGAGGTTGGCAATCGCATTGCTGAAGCGATTCAGCCTGAACATTATCGCTTCTGGCACACGACCGGAACAGTCGGTTGTATGGGGGCCAGCGCGGCGGCAGCGGCGTTGCTGAAACTTGACGAGGGCCAATGTGGACATGCCATTGCTGCATCGGCAACCTTCGCTGCGGGCCTCCAGCAGGCTTTCCGCAGTGAGGCAATGTTGAAGCCCCTGCATGCGGGCCGCGCTGCTGAAGCTGGTGTGTTTGCGGCAATGGCCGCCAGTCACGGCCTCAGCGGCGAGCCGGCCATATTCGAGGGGGCGGCGGGTTTCGGTGCAGCAACCAGCCGGAATGTGGAATGGGGTGGCGCTATCGCTGCATTAGGCTCGCCTTGGACAATTTGTCGCATGACGCAGAAAATCCACGCCTGCTGTGGCCACGCCTTTGCCCCCATCGATGGTGCGCTGGCGCTACGAGGCCTTGCAGGTCCTGTTTCTGGCATTCGCAACATCCGGATCGAAACCTATCCGGTCGCAGTCGATGTCGCGGGAAACATGGGGCCAACGACTCCTTACGAAGCGAAGTTCAGCATCGGCTTTTGTGTCGCAACCGCGCTTGTGTTCGGGGAAGTAGGACCTGCCGCGTTCACTTTCGAGCGGCTCGCAGATCCTGCATTGCGCGCCCTGCGGGGAAGGGTGACCCTGACCAGGTCGTCGCGGTTCGAGGCTGAATTTCCGGCGATGAGGGGTGCCGCCATAGAGATCGAGACTGCAGACGGGCGTAGGTTGCGTCACGATCAGCCCACCCGGCTGGGATCGCCCGAATTTCCGGTGACCGACGAGCAGCTGTCGGACAAGTTTCGCCGGTTGGCGGGGGCGACACTAGGGGATCTCACCGACTCTGTCCTTGATGGCCTGTGGACTACGGCCCAGGGGCCGCGAGCAGGCCTTGAGGCGAATTTCGCGGGCGTTGGCCGCGGCACAGACGTGGCGCTTTTGGGAGAGTGAGATCATGCTCGACATTCTGATCCGCAGCGGAACCGTAGTCGATGGCGGGGGTGGGGAGCCGTTCACCGCCGACGTGGGCATAACGGGCTCGACCATTTCTGCGATCGGCCGCCTTGCCGAGCCTGCGCGGCGGGTGATCGATGCCGCCGGGCTTATCGTTGCTCCTGGGTGGATTGATATCCACACGCATTACGATGGGCAGGCAAGCTGGGATCCGGAACTGGAGCCGTCTTTTGGTTCGGGAGTCACGACAGCCTTGATGGGGAATTGCGGCGTCGGGTTCGCGCCGGTCCGCCCTGGCATGGAAACCCGGCTGATAGAGTTGATGGAAGGCGTCGAAGATATACCTGGCACGGCGCTCCATATTGGCATGACCTGGGGATGGGAATCCTTCGCCGAATACCTCGACATTCTCGAGAGCGTTGAGCGCACCTTCGACATCGGATGTCTGGTTCCCCACGGTCCCCTGCGCTTGTGGGCAATGGGAGAGAAAGTCGGAACCGACAAATCGGCCAGTGGGGAGGATTTGGCGCGGATGTGTGACGAGCTGCGCCGCGCGATGGACAGGGGTGCATTCGGCATGTCCACGTCGAGGACGCCGATGCACCGCACTAAGGCTGGGGAAATGACCCCCGACTTCGATGTCGATGAAGCCGAACTGCTCGCGCTGGCAAATGTGGTCGCGGACTCGGATGGGCTGCTGCAGGTGGTGCCAGCAGGCATCATTGGCGAAGCGCCCGCCGAATTGCGTCGGGACATGAATTTGCTCGAGCGCATCGTCGACCGCACGAGGGTCGACTGTCACATCCTCATGTTCCAGAACAGCAATGATCCCGACTTTTACCGGGCGCAGATTGCGCAGATCGACCGTATGAATGACAGGGCGCGAGTTACCGCACAGTTCGGTGGCAGGGGCACGGGCTCGATCATGGGCTTTCTTGGCTGCAACCCTTTCTCGCATCGACCGAGCTTCGTGGAGATTACGGCACAGCCGAGAGAGTGCTGGCTCAGTGAACTGGCGCGACCGGACGTTCGTGCCCGCATCCTCGCGGAAAGCAACATTCCGGGCACGCCAGGAGCGTTCTACGAATCGAAAATGGAATATATGTACGACCTGGGTCCCGATTGCGACTTCGAGCCTGGACCGGATCGGAATATGACGGCGTATGCACGAGCCGCAAACCGTGCTGTGGACGAGACGATATTCGATTTTCTGCTCGACCATAGCGACCCCCCGCGTCTCTACCTGCCGGTAACAAATTATGCGGCTGGTGACCTAGAAGCGGTGCGGCACGCGCTTCCGCTTCCCAACGTAGTCCTGAGTTCATCGGATGCCGGTGCCCATGTCCAGGCCGTTTGTGATGGCTCGGTCCACAGCTTCATGATTTCGCACTGGACGAGGGACCGGACTAGGGGTCCGAAGGTTCCGATCGAGCAGGTGGTCCACTGGCTGGCAGCTAAGGCCGCTCGTTCTGTAGGACTGAACGATCGCGGCGTCCTCGCCCCGGGAATGAAGGCGGACGTCAATATTTTCAGTCATGCCGATCTGCGCGTTCTGCCGCCGCGGATCGAATACGACCTTCCCGGCGGCGCCAGCAGGATTATGGCCAGGGTGAGCGGCTACCGAGCGACAATCGTTTCGGGTGTCATCACGAGGGAGTTTGATCAAGCAACGGGCGCCCGCCCGGGCCGCTTGCTGCGGAGGGGATGCAGCTGATGGGAACTTGCCGGAGGATCCTGGAGCATACTGCCCCTTATGCCAACTGGTTGGTTGACGACTTGGGGTGCGGACGATACTTAAACAGAAAGCACGAAGTCTCCGTTCAAGCTCCTGTTCGGTTCTGATTGGGAAGTTCAAGTGGGGAGCGCCGGGTGCGGGGAGGAGACTCCCCGCACCCCAGGCTGCCTTCGATTTGACACTTGCATCGCATTAGCTCCTCTCTAGGATTGAATATTTTACCGCACTATAATGACCGGGAGAGCGTGGATCGTGAATTCTACTCCAGTTGTTCTTCAGTCGACCTCCGAAATGGAGAATATCGGCCATCGCGCGCGCGTCGAAGATATCGGGCCATCGTTCATCGCGTGGGCGCGGCAGCATTGGCCGGAACGCAGCGATTTCATCATTCGTAACTGGCGCGCGCCGGACAATGGTGCCTCCAGCCAGGTGCTCCTCTTCGATCTCGATTGGCAGGAAGAGGGGCGGGCGCATAGTTTGGGACTGGTGTTGCGGCTCGAAGCTGTGGGGTCGGTGGTCTTCCCGCGGATGTCGGACGGGTACGCCACTGGCATGGAGTTGGAATTCCTTGTGCAACGCGCGCTTCGGGAGCATTCGAGCGCTCGGGTTCCTCCCATGGTGGCGCTCGAACGGGACGAGCGCTTCCTTGGCCGTGCGTTTTATCTTGCGGAAATCGTGCCGGGCTTCGTTCCGCCGACTTTCTCGACCATGGCATCACAAGTGATGAAGGATCTCTCTCCCGCTCAACGGCGCAGAATGGTGTTGGGTGGAGTGGAGCAACTCGCCGCTATTCACGCTATGGACTGGCAGAAGGCGGGATTGGCGATGTTGCTTCCTGGCGCGTCCGACGCTCCTGACACGCACGCCCACGTTCAGCGCTTCGCGGACGATCTTGTGGTGCGTCTCAACGGGCGCAGTCTTCCGGTGGTAGAGCGAGCCATGGATTGGTTGCTTGCGAACGTCCCAGCTGACGATCGAAATTCCATAATCTGGGGAGATTGCCGGCTTGGCAATATGATCTTCGAAACGACGGGGGATCCCGCCGCAGTGCTCGATTGGGAAGGGGCGGCAATAGCGCCTAGTGCTGCCGATGTCGGCTGGTGGCTCCATTATGACTGGCGCAATCATGAGTATGAATCGACGCCGCGCCTGCCGGGCGTGCCGGATCGGTCGGAGCAGCTCGACCATTATGTGGCGCTCACCGGGCATAGACCGGGTGATCTAGAATATTGGGCCACGATGGCCGCCATTAAGACCTTGATGGCGGTGTTGACCACGGCGAACCGCATGATTGCCAACGGGCTTGTCACGGAAGAGCAGTGCGCGTTCATCAAGAATAATCCTCACCATCATCGTCTCGAGAAACTTTTCGGATAATGCTGGGTTCGGGCGCGTTTGGCCTGCGGTGGCCTGAAGCTGTGTCGCGTCATGGTGTCAAGTGGACTCCTGTGCTTTTGTTCCGAGGCTTTTGATGAGCTTGATTGTTACTCTGCCAAATGGCGATCCGATCTGCCAATTCGTGCTTGCGGACGAGGCTCTCCATATTCCAGGTCCAGAGGAAAACTGGCAGGAAAGCGTTGCGATGTGGTGCAGCGATCTCGCCGGTCAGGCCAACCTGTTCATGCGGGTCGGCCGTGAACCGCATATGGATGGCGGCAACAACACGCTTTGGGCGTTTATGCAAACACCCGATTGCGTCTACGCTCGCAATGAGCAGTTCCCGTTGCGCCCGGGCGATATCGGGGATGCCCATATCACTTCCGGGGGGGTCGGTGGCTACGAATTCGACGGGCAAGGGACCCACTGGTGGGTAAAGGATGAAGATGTTTCCTGGGACGTGTGGCTCACGCCTTATCATCAGCCGATTCCGCTGTTCCCAGCGCATAACTCCGATTACGTCCGTACGGTCGGTAGCGCACACTTTGAGGCCGCTGACCGCATGGAGGGCACGATCAGAGTTAAGGGTGAGACGCGACAGATCAGGGGCTTCTCGTACCGCGATCACAGTTGGGGACCGCGCAACTGGTCCGACATTCGGTGCCACCGTTGGACCAGCGGAGTGTTTGAGGACGATATCAGTTTCGCTTTTTCCAATTTCCTGACGCAGTCATCAGGCATCAGTCGCCGCGGCTATATCCGCAAGGGTTCGGTTGTTCATTATACCCAAAAGGTCGATGTGATTCCTTACATGGAAGGCGACGGCTTCTCGCACCGGGGAGGCCTGATCATTGCGACGCTCGAAGACGGAACCACGCATCGGATCGAGCTTGATCTCTATGCCGAGGATTCGTTGGGCAACGTATCACTCAAGCGCGATAGCGCAATGATCGATACACCTTGCCAGGCCCGCCTTGACGGACGCCTAGGTTACGCAATTCTGGAAGTAGGCGAGAACCCGCGCCGCGGCACCAATCTGATCGACTATGTCGAACGTGGGCTTTTTGGCTCTGGCCTACTGCGGTGGAAGGGACAGGATTTGGGAAGCCACATCCGGTAAATGGGCTGCCTTGTCCAACCGTGAATTGAGCACCACAGCGCGTTCACTCTCAGCCTGATGTGCCAAATTGCCGTAATGGGGGCCTTGCTTCGGTTCGTGAAAAGTCGGAACGCGGCCTTGCCGATACGGCTGGCTACTCTGGTTGTAGAAAGGGCAATCTACTCTCGGCAGCGGTGTGGGGCGGTATGAGGGCGCAAACCTGCCGGAGCGACAAAGTCAACGGCTCGATTGGCTGGACGAGCTTTTCAAGCTGGAGCGCAAGCTCTCTATGGTCACAGAATCTCGGCTGTGCCATCGCATATGAATGGCGGAATATGGCTCGCGGGTCGTGATGTGCTCATGCCCGGCCGAGGCATCCTCCTGAGGCCGCGGCCAAGATCAACCCGGCGCCCGGGCACCCCGATTGTCGTCTCAACCTACATTGAGGAGAAGGCCGACCTCGAGTGGTGGTGGACGAGGCCGACGTCACGTTCGGCCGCATCGACGTTTGGCTCCATGTGGCGGGTTGCGTTCGCGAGGGACCTTGGCCAGGGATCAGCTACCTTCCAAGCCGACTGGTTGGTTGACAACACAAGGCGCGACCAATATCCATTTATGAGCGGACCGAACTGAACAAACCGCATTGGGAAGCGGCATCGGAAGACTGCTGCGGATTTTCTTCACGGTATCTGGTTTGGTCGGGATCTACTGGGAAGGCGCAACGGTGCTGTGGGGCGACCGGATCGAGTGCCTGATCGCGTTGGTGGCGGTAACCAGCGGAATGTAAACATAACTGGACGAGGATGAGGAATATGAACGGCATTGTCGACCGCCCGATCAGAGCGATTGTCTGGGGCCCTGGTAATGTTGGCGGCGGCGTTCTGCGCGAGATTCTAAAGCTACCGGAGTATGAGCTCGTTGGCGTCCTGACGTTCGGGGATTCGAAGGTGGGTCTTGATGCTGGTGAGCTTGCAGGGGCCGGAGCGACAGGCGTCATCGTCACTAATGACCGCGATGCTGTGATCGCATTGGATGCGGATGTTGTGTTCCATACGCCCATGACGACGCCGGCTGACGAAATGGACGGCGATGTTGTCCGACTCCTCCGATCGGGCAAGAACGTCGTGTCGGCAACGTCATACCATTATCCGCCGCTGAAGGGCGCGGACTATGTTGCGAAACTTGAGGCCGCATGCCGGCAGGGGAATGCGAGCCTGCATGGTACCGGCATTCATCCCAACTTCTTTATCGAGCGGCTCGGCCTTACGCTGACAGGTATCTGTACGCGTATCAAACACATGAAGTTTGCCGAAATCGTGAACAATTCCGATGCCGCGGATTCACCGCTTCGTCGCAGTCTTGGCTATGGCATGGATCCGGCAGACTTCGTACCTGGCAACACGGCATACGAAAACACCCGGCGATATTATGAGGAATCGTTGCAGCTGTCGGCTGTCATGCTGTTTGGGGAGCGACTTGACAGGATCGAATATCGTCCGATGCCAATCCCAGCTAAGGAAGACCTTGAACTACCTAAGCGTTCTTACAAGAAGGGCACGATTGCAGAGTTCCGGCACATTTTCGTCGGTTATATTGGCGACGAACCAAAGCTGACCATGGAAGAATGCTGGCACCTTGGAGAGTATAACAGCAATCCATACCCAGATGCCAAATCATCGAATTATTATAAGATAGAGATTGAGGGCGAGCCGTGTTCCTTATCGATGGAGTTGGGCTATTGCGCTTCGATCGAAAATGGGACTGAACGTTGGCCGAACGATCCGACGCAGCCACCTTACTACGCAACAGCGGTCACAATGCTTCAGGCAGCGCCGATTGTGTGTGCCGCGGCGCCCGGACTTGTGTACCCAAAGGTCTGGGCACATTATGCGTCCGACCTGCGGACGCTGGCCAGTGGTTCCTGATTTCCTTTGGGACCTGGTTGATCCCTAACGGTTTCATGATCATTGTGATCGCCAAGCAATTTGCCTTGGTGTGAAATATGACATGGGAGCGACCCTGCGACCAGCACGCTGATCCGCCACGTCAACTATATGGGTTGCGAGAAGACGCGCTCCTTCCATAATGTCGGACTGAGGCGGGCGATGTCCGCGCAAGATACGCTCGACTTCACGGCGTCCGTCGTGGGTGAACTCCGTCTTGCTCTATACCGTTAATGAGCGACGTGGCAGGCAACTGCCCCATGCGCGAATTTTCGCTCAACTCAAAATCACCGATCCCGACGCGCCCTTGGTGGCGGATACGACAGATCGACTCGAAAAGGCCACTTCCCTTCCGATACGCGTAGAATCCCTCACACATCGGTTCGATCTCAAAATTTAGACACTCGCCGGATTCAAGTACGATTGATGCTGTTCCGCCTCGATGCGTGGCGCCATCCGCCTCCATGTGGGCAACAATGTCGATCTCTTGGGAATAATGTACGACCCCGTCACGGACCACATATCCGAGTCGACGGATATTATCTCCGTCAGAGTGGAATGTGAGCAGGCACATGCTGAGGTCAGGTCCAAACACACCGTTCAGCCAGCGGTGTGTCTTTCGTTTCCACCAATGGCGCACGCCCCAACTGTGATCGCGATAGCCCAGCGCGTCGACCTCCACTGTGTCTCCGCGAATTGAAAGCCTCCCCTTCACTCGGCACGCGGCTTCGTAATGCGGGTAGCGGTGAAAGCTGTCCTGCGGTCGCCACAGTGCCACGGGAGGATGCAGAAGGGTGCTCTGCAGGTCGATCGTTACTTCGTCATCCGAATGCACCCATCGGGTGTCTTCACCGTCAAACTCGTAGCGCGCGGCTTCCCCTGCTTTCAACAGGCTCTTGCCGACGTCGTCGGAGCGGAGCGCGAAATCCCGGCTGGACCCATAAACCCACTTCGGCGTGAAGGCGTGACACCAGAGGGTCGTGTCGCCCGCCAACAGATTGGGGGCATAGCCAAGTCGCAAAAATCCGCCGTAATCACCGGATGGGTCGCCCCAGAGGAGAACAAAGCTCTCTTGCCAGTAGGCGTCCTTTTCGGGCGAATGCGTCTGTTGGTCGGATAAGGGAAAGACGACGTCTTCCGGAATCAAATGGATCATGGTTCTGAGCATCCTTTCCACGAGATGGTTTCGCCGTGACGGTGATGCCAAGCTGACCACGCGCCCTTGACGCACATAGACCATAGCAATAAGCTTTGATCAACTGGCCGGTTGGTTTTGCAGCCTGCCTATTTCATATGAGGGAGAGCTATGCTCGAAGGTAGAGTGGCTATTGTCACCGGTGCCGGCAGCGGGATCGGAGCCGCAACGGCTGAGTTGTGTGCCGCGCAAGGCGCGGTGGTCTACGCGGTAGATGCAAACGGTCACGGCGCGCGCGAAACCGCCGAGCGAATCACGCGGGCAGGGGGAATTTGTCATGACGCGGCGCTTGATGTTGCCGATCTGGCAGCGTGCCGTTGCTTGGCTGAGAGCGTAAAGGGCGCTGAGCGAAAAGCGTCCATCCTGGTAAACTCTGCAGGTGTCAGTGTCAGGGCGGCGGTGGACGATCCGGGAGCGGAAGAGGCATGGCACCGTTGCATGGATGTCAACGCGACAGGTGTCTACAACATGGTGTTGGCCTTCACGCACCAGATGCGGGAAACCAAGGGTGCCATCGTTAATATTGCATCAACGGCAGCCCTTCTTACGACCGGTGTTTTTGCCGCCTATTGTGCGTCCAAGGGAGCAGTGGTTGCCATGACTCGCTCCCTTGCGGTCGAATTGGGGCCGAGCGGCGTGCGCGTCAACGCTATTGCTCCCGGTTTGATCGCGACGCCGATGAGTGCGCGTTTGCGAGATAAGCCTGAGATGTTGGCGCCCATAATGACCCGCATTCCGCTGGGTCAGGTCGGCGAGCCGATCGATATTGCGGAGGCCGCGGCCTTTCTCGCATCGGATCGGGCGAGGTGGATAACGGGCGTTGTCCTGGCGGTGGATGGTGGTCTTCTGGCCGCTTGATTCGTCAGCGCTATCCGGTCCGTAAGTGACCGTGATAACGTAATTCCATTTGTTCTAGCTCAAGACAATTAATTTCTGGGCACAAGCACGCCCGGTTCGAAAAAAAGCAAGTATATCAGACAGGGGAGGAAAAAATGAAAAGAAGTAAGCTCGTGGCTTCCGTTGCTTTTCTTGGTTCTTCATCGGCGCTCGGCATCACGCCGGTATGGGCGCAAGATGCGTTGGACGATGAAAGTGCAGAGCGCCGGTCGACTGTCGGTACGTCGGACATAGTGGTGACCGCAAGGCGGGGTAACGAGACTTTGCTCAAGGTTCCTGTCCAGGTTAGTGTCGTCTCCGGCACACAACTCGCTAAAGCCCGCGCCGACGACTTGGCAAAGATCGCTGAGACGATCCCGTTTGTTTCGATTGTTCGCCTCACCAGCGGCAATGGCGGGGGCATGACCGTTCGCGGGATCGGTAACTTCGGTGTGGACGTTGGAACGGGTCAAGCGGTCGCATTGAATTTGGATAACATCTTTGTAGGACGTCCCCGTATTGTCACTCAGTCGATGTTCGATATCCGCCAAGTGGAGGTTTTAAAAGGGCCGCAGGCACTCTATTTCGGTAAAAATAGTCCTGCAGGCGTGATTTCAATCAAGACGGCAGATCCCGGCAGCCAACTCGAGTTTGCGGGCCGCGCCGGATATGAGTTCGGTGCGGATCAACACTATATCGAAGCGGGATTGTCGGCGCCGCTGACGAACACATTCGCTATTCGTATTGCCGGTCGATACGATAAAATGCAGGGTTATATGCGCAATAATGCGCAACCTCTGCTTTCGCCGCCGAGCCTACCTACGGCAGGTGAGATATCCCCAGGCGCTTCGAGCAAGCGAACACCGCGTGATCGCAATTGGGGAACGCGCTTTACGGCGCTATGGAAGCCGACGGATGATTTCACGGCGCGTTTTAAATACACTCATTCGAACTATATCTCCAACGGTCAAAACAACGCCTACGAGGCTTATTGCCGTGGCTCCAGTGATAGCAGGCCTCATACCTCCGGTCTGATAGATCCTTATGCTGACTGCAACGCAGACCGAGTGACAGCGTTGGCGGATCCGATCCCCGCGCTCACTTACGGCATGCGCAATCCGCGGGACTCGCGATCGTTCATCGAGACAACGTCCGATCTGGGTGTGCTTGAGCTTTCCTACGACTTCGGGGCAGTTCTGTTGACGTCCGTCACCGGATATTATGCGCTTAAATATGAGGGCTTGGGTAATCTGGTCAATACCAGTTATGGCGTCAATGCCACATACCAGTATGAAAAGTCGTCAGGTTTCAGTCAGGAGTTCCGGTTGCAAAGCCAATTGGAAGGTCCATTCAATTTTAGCATCGGGACGTTCTACTCAAAGGAAAAGCAGTTCAACGAAAGCGACTCCGCACAGACCGCGCTCAGACCGGACCCCCGGCCAGGAGTGGTCAACGGTCGTCGGTTCACTTATATTCGAATATTCGACTATGATACGGACACGTATTCTGCCTTTGCACAGGGCACTCTCTCCCTTCTCGACAATGTAGAGCTATCGGGTGGTGCGCGGTACACACGGACCAAAAAGGCGGGCGAGGATGGCAATGTTTATGTGAATCCCGCCGCCGCAGCTGGTTTCCGACCGGAAGGCGATCTGTTCATCCGTAGTCAGTCAGAGAATAATATCTCGCCAGAGGCTACGTTAACCTGGCATCCTAATGAAGATCAGAACATATATCTCACGTACAAGACTGGTTATCGTTCCGGTGGTTTCTCAGCTCCAGCCGTTCTTCGTCCGATCAACACAGATGCAAATACGCGCTTCAAACCGGAGAAGAACGAAGGCTTCGAAATCGGCTACAAGGCGCGATTGCTCGACGGACGGGCCACGTTGCAGGCGACGGCATACCGGTACACCTACACGAACCAGCAGGTGACCACATTCATTGCGTCCGAGTTGAGTTTCCTTACGAACAATGCCGGCAAGTCGCTAGTGCAGGGCATTGAGCTCGAGGGCACTTATCGTCCTTCGCGTAATTTGTCCTTCAACAGCTCTGTCGGCTACAATGACACTCATTTTAAGGAATTTGTCGGTGCAGCCTGCTTTGCGGCTCAAACTGTGGCGGAAGGCTGCGTCGGAGGCGTTCAGGACTTAAGCGGCAGAACCGCGCCGCGCGCACCCCATTGGGCTGCAACGCTTGGAACGGTTTACACAGTATCTGTCTCTAACGGGCTTAATCTGACGCTGAACGCTGACGCAACATATACCAGCAAGCAGAATCCGAATGACGCTCTGGCACCGGCTTCCATGGAAACGGGCTTTGTACGCATCAACACTGGAGTTTCTGTTGAAGACGAACGCGAGCGTTGGCGGATTTCCCTTTTGGTGCGCAATCTGACAAACCAGTACAAGGCACTATTTACCCAAGATAAGCCGGCGGCCGGAACAGGAATCCGCAACGAGTTTTCTGGAATATTTACGCGACCCCGGGAAGTCGCGTTAGAAGTCGGATGGAAATTTTAAGTGATACTGGCCTTGGACGAGCGCTGGATCGCGATCCTGCTTGGCTGTTGCTTGCTTAATCATAGAATATGATCAACGGATAAAAGCATGTCGATAACGGAGGATAGTGATGGCATCCTATTATCAGGCCACGATCGTTATCAATTCGCCTATGCGCCAGCAATTCAGCGAGGTCATGGAAGAATTTATTCCCTTGATGGGAGGCTTCGGCTTCAAAATGATGCACGCCTTTTCGACCGTTACCGACCGGGTGGGCACGTTCATTCATCTCTGGGAGATCGAGGACGCCAACATGTTGGTGGATGGTATTCAGAAATGGCGTGAGCATGAGGATTTTCCTCGGATTTCCAAAAAGCTGTATGAGTGCATCATTTCTGAATCCATCATTCTGCTGCGTAAGGCGCCCTACTTCCAACCTGAATAGAGTGGCTCTTGCATAGGGTGAGCTTCATGGGGGCACCGCCAAGCGACGACGGAGGAGAGCGATGTTTCGGGTTATTCAATGGGCAACCGGAACGGTTGGACAGAGTGCGATCAAGGCGATCGTCGGTCGTGACGATATGCAACTGGTGGGTTGCTATGTGACGAGTGACGCGAAGAGTGGGCGCGATGCGGGAGAAATCGCGGGCACCGGGCTGACCGGGGTGACTGCCACGACCGATAAGGCCGGGATAATCGCCATGCCGGCGGACTGCGTGATCTATGTTCCGATTCTGCATGACATCGATGACATCTGCGCCTTGCTCGAATCTGGCAAGAATGTGGTGACCGGCTGCCCCTATAACTTTATCCCTTCCGGGCCCGAGCGCGAGCGGATTGTCGGCGCTTGCCGAAAGGGGGGATCCACGTTGCTGGGCGGGGGGATCGCGCCGGGGCAGCTGACCATCGTCCTTCCCATGCTGATGAGCACGCTCAGCACGAATATCCGCCACATTCATGTGAAGGAAGGCGGCAAGCCGGCCGAATATCCCTCACCATTACTGGTTGGAGAACGGATGAAATTCGGCCGCTCGCTGGAAGACGCTTACGACAATCCGAACCTGCGCGGCTGGGTTCTGCCCTGGTACAGCCAGAGCCTCCAACTCATCTGCGGGAGAATGGGTTTTGCGATCGATGAGGAGATCTGCAGCCGTCACCAGGTCTGGGCCGCGACCGAGGATTTCGACACGCCTATCGGTTTCATCAAGAAGGGGACCGCTGGAGCCCAACTGTTCGAAGTGCAGGCGACAGCGCGTGGCCAGCCGGTCTTCACTTATACGAAATACTGGCCTTCCGGCGCGCCAACTGAGTGCTCGATCGCCATAGAGCGGGGTTGGGAGGTCGAAATCGAAGGAGATCCGACGCTGACATGGTCATGTCGTGGTTTCGAGGCGGCGTTTCAGGGACAGATGGACCCGCCCGTGGTCCGCGCGACAGCGAATTGCCTGGTCAACGCCGTCCCACAAACATGCGAAGCCGCACCAGGATTCGCCACGCTGGCTGAACTGCCGCCAATGAGCGGCCGCGCGGATGCAGGCCTGGGACGGGGGCAATGATCGCGCGGCGCGAAATATGTTTTTTCGTACGCACATGACGGACCAACGACATAGGTTGATTTCGAGGAGTGATGCATGCAGCGGACAAAAGCGGTGAGGCCTGTCCTGCCGGAAAATGATTTCGATCATGGCCCCGCCGTGATATCGCTGTCGCGCGCAGATCTGCTTGTACTTGCGTCTATCCGGCACGGTCTACGGTCTCATGTGGCTGAAGAACTTGCGTCACCGATGGCTCGGACCATTTGCAATTTTAGCGTGGAGGCGCTCGACCGCTTGATCGCCAGTCATGAATCGTGGCCCGCGATTTTGGCGGATAGGATCAAGGAACAGGCCGGGGCCCTCGGTAAAGCCGCTGCATTACTTTCAGGCAACGGGGCTATCGGGAAGGATGAGGCGCTCGCCATTAGCGTCGACGCCGACGCCTGCGGCGATGTAGCTCATCTACCGCTTGCCGAGCTCGAACAGGCTCACCGGGTCATTCATACTTGGCTCGAGCGGATCGCCGCGCCGTTGATGCGTGCATGCGCGGCGGGAGATCGAGAAGCGGACACGCTTTTCAGCGCATTTGCCTCTGCTTACGGCGAATCCCGGCAGAAACTCGACGATGCCTCGCAGACGAGGGCCGATCACTATGCGACAGAAGCAGAGAAATATGTCCGGGTTACCCGCGAAAGCTTCGAGCGGTATCTCATCGATCGGTTTCCTGAGCGCAAGAATCTGGCTGTTACATCTTTCAAGGAACTGCCCGGCGGATCGTCGAAGACCACGCTCCTGGTTGATGTAAAGGGCCTGGAAAGCGAGGAAGTGACGTCGATCGTGGTGCGGATGGATCGACAGGGAGGCTCCACAGATACGAAAGCGGTAAATGAGGCGCCGGTCCTTGCGGCTGCGTATAGGCACGGCTTTCCGGTGGCCGAGTTGCTTTGGGTGGAACCGGACCCGGACGCTGTGGGGCTGGCCTTTATTGCGGTGCGCAAAGTCGATGCCGAACCCGCTGGCGGGATGCAGGGCGCTGTTGCGCCGGATTGCGGCCCTGCCATCGGTATGCATATCGCCGGCATCCTGGCGCGGCTGCACGCCATGAATCCGGCCGAATTCGGCCTCCCCGAAGATACGGGCGAGCACCCAATGAGACCCCTGATCGACAATGCGAGGCGCCTGTGGCTGGAAAGCAAGCTCGAACCAGATGGGCTCATCGAATGCTGTCTGTGCTGGCTGGAGGAAAATCTGCCGCCCAGACCAGAGCGGCTCTCCCTGATACACGGTGATATCGGTGTCCATAATCTGCTAATTTCGGGCAACAGAATTGCCGCCATCCTAGATTGGGAGTTGTTCCACCTCGGCGACCCTGTCGAAGAACTTGCCTACGCCCGCAATTCCATCGAGGCCATCATGCCTTGGGACGAGTTCTTGGCCGAATACCAGCGCCATGGCGGCGGCGATTATCTGGAAGAGACTGCACGTTATTACCGTGTCTGGGTGGCGGTCCGAAACGTGATCTACACACAGCTTTGTAAGCATGCGTTTTACACGGGTGAAAACCCTGACCTGCGATGGGCCACCTATGCGAGCTATCAGGATTCGTTGCAGCGCAGGGCGTTATCGCGAATCCTGGCGGATTGTTCGTGATCCGTCTGTGTTCTTCTGTGAATCCCGGCATCGCTGGTGAGAGATGTAAGGAAAATGCCAGATGAGCGGAGATAGCTAGGCGATGACAACGTTCATTCTCGTGCACGGCGGGCTCCATGGAGGGTGGTGTTGGGAGAAGGTGGTTCCCCATCTTGAACGCGCGGGACACAAGGCGATTGCGCCCGACCTGCCGGGATCTGGCATGGACAACATATCCCCGGAACATGTCACGCTTGAGATGACTGGCGGGTTCGTGGCTGATCTCGCTCATAGGGTAGGCGAACCGGCCGTCTTGGTTGGTCACAGCCTCGGCGGCATCACCATAAGTGACGCCGCCGAGCGGGCGGCGCATGCGGTGCTCGGGTTGGTATATGTCGCAGCGATTCTGCTTCCGAACGGAGGGCAGGCGTTCGGTAATCACAATGGTGGGAACAGCCACTCGCCGGGATTTCGCGTGAGCGATGACGGGGGCACGTTGATGGCGGATCCGGCGGCGGCTGCAGAAATATTCTATAATGGCTGCGCGAAGGAGGATGTCCGTTCCGCCGTCGCGCGGCTGATGCCGCAGCCGACGCGTCCCTTGCGCGATTGCCTGTCCATTAGCGAGGCACGGTACGGAACAGTGCCGCGTGCTTATGTCGAATGCCTCCAGGACAACGCGCATCCGCTCCATCTTCAGCGTAAACAACAGGCGGCCATGCCTTGCTGGCCCGTGTTCACCATGGACACGGGGCATTCCCCCTTCGTTCAGGCGCCCGAAGAATTCGCGGTCTATCTTATCGAAGCGGCGGCGGCGTTTGCGGCGAAAGCAGGCTGATAGGCGGGTGCCCCGGGGCGCATTCTTATACACGATCATGTGCGCCGTGGATTCTCAATCTTGCTCAGATTGTGAGGTTTGTGGTGGCCGCGCCAGCCCTCTTGAGTTCCTTGGTTGAAATCCAAGAGGGGTGAACGACAGGGGTGCGGGTCAGGACCACATACGCTACTTGATCGGCGGGCGATAAGACTGGAAAGACTCACTTCGAGAATGCGCCTGGTGGCTATCGAACGGGCCTCAAACATCCAGTTGGTGGACAAATCCGATACCGCCATATAGTGTTCTCTGGCCCTCCGAATATCCGCACCGAGAGAGCCGCTCGATCAGGGCGAAAGAGGCGTGTTCCGGCGGGCAGTACGGTTTCTTGAAAGGGACTGCAGAAATACATGAAGCTGATCGAGACTTCCCCGGAGCGATTTTCCTTGCTGGCAGCGCCTGCAAGGAAGCCCTGGTCGATTCGCCGGACTACATCGATCCAATTGTCCTGGCCGGATGGCGGCGCGGGTTCGCTGCAGTTGCATGGCCACGGACGCGATCTGCTAACGCGGCGGGGTATGACGGATGTCGAGATACTGATGGCCGACAATGTGCACGCCGTCATAGATCAGGCGAATGTCATAGCCAGCATCGAAACCGTTCCCGCATTGCCTGCCGACCTGGATTTGGTTGGGCAGCATGCGCGATCGGGCTTCCGGCGCGCCATTGCGCCCGCGGTGAGCGATCCGGCGTATCGCGCCCGCCCTCTCGCGCTTTTGCTTGACGATTTCGTCGGGGCCAACATCATATCAGGCTGGATCAAAGTTAAGTGGGTGGGCCAGCATAGCGGCTGGAACCGGGGCCACATGGAGGATGTCTGCGTCGGCTATGCCGCTGGGTCGACGGCCTTTGATGATTTCACCAATCTGAAGCTCAGCTACATTGTTCCGCCGATGGAGCCGTATGACGATCCGCTCGGGTTCCACGAGCTCGGCCCGGATGTCGACGGTACGGTGAGGCGGTTGCGGCGTATTGATGTCTGGTTCGACGATGGCCGGTTGATGATGGACGCGTTGTTCCAGGATAGTGGTGTCTTGCATGACCCGGTCCATCGCTCCGCAATTCACGAGTATCGCTTGCAGGCAAGTGCGGAGCGGGCGAACGACGGATGGCGGCTCTCGTCTATATCCGCCGAACCCGGAACGCTTCCTTATACCGAGTGCCGCGGGGCACCGCTCAATCTGAAGGCCCTTGTGGGTTCGTCGCTCGCCGAACTGCGGCAGACCGTGCTGGCCGAGTTGCGCGGACCGCTGGGATGCACGCACCTAAACGATGCCGTGCGTTCGCTATCCGAAGCAGGAATGCTCGCTGACCGGCTTCAGACTGAGGCTTTTGCGGGTCGTGGCATGTGATCTGCGGTGCAGCCTGCTTTGGCCGAAGCTACAGCGTCGACGGCTCTGGCGATCTGCTTTCCGCATCGCGACGTTAGTGGCGCGATCTAAAAGTTTTATCGGAGCTTGCCATGCCTTGTGAATGGAATGAGCTCTTCGGGAATGTGGAAGCAGCGTCGAGAACGTCCTTGGTTCGCGAAGTGATGAATTACCGTGAGGATAGACGACCAATCGCACTTCATTTTATCTCGACTTTCATGGAGGGCTACGTACGTTGGTACGCTGAACGAATAGGGCACGGATACTGAAGATATGCCAGTTTTGAATGTAACAAATCGCGAAGGCATCGAACGAACTATCGAGTGTTCGAACGGGCTCTCCTTGATGGAAATCATCAGGAACGCGAACTTTGACGAACTTTTGGCGCTGTGCGGCGGTTGCTGCTCATGCGCGACCTGTCACGTCTACGTCGATGATGATTTCACGGAGGCGCTTCCGCCGATCAGCGATGATGAGAACGACCTGCTCGATAGCTCCGACCATCGGCAGAGTAATTCGCGGCTTGCCTGCCAAATTTCATTTAGCGACATGCTCGACGGGCTTAAGGTTCGCATCGCACCCGAAGACTGAGGTCATGCGCCTATCCCGGTGTAGCAGCACGGGCTCCGACACGTCGCATGAGCCTCGTCGGTCTGATCGTCATTTCCTCATGTTTAGATGTTTAGGGCAGTCGCATGAGAAGCTTTGATGTCCTGATTACATGGTGGCGCCCAGGCGGCGATCGCGTTGTGCCAGGCTAAATTTGAAGGCTCGATCGCGATCATCGGCGATGAGTCCCAGCCTCCCTATGAACGCCCGGCCGCTTTTTGGGACGAGCGCAATGTCGACATGTTGCTCAGCTGCCGCGTCGTCTCGGTTGATCCGGTCGCGTGCACAGTCACGACCGATGACGGCGCCGCGATCGGCCAGAAATATCTGGTCTGGGCGACCGGCGGCTTGCCGCGGCGCCTGGCCTGCGCCGGCCATAACTCGGCTGGCGCGCATATGGTGCGGACCCGGGCCGACGGCGACCGGATGTTGGCCGAAATGCCGAACGTCACCCGAGCGGTGGTGATCGGGGGTGAATATATCGGGCTCGAGGCGGCCGCGGTCCTCGCCAAGTTTGGCAAGAAGGTTGTCGTGCTCGCGCGCGTTGCTGGCGAGCCTTTGGCGCGCTTCTAGGAGGCCGAGCATTGCGCGCATGGAGTCGAGGTGTGCCTTGGTGCGCAGGTGGATTGCATCGAGGACGTCTACGGTAAGGCGATCGGCGTCCGCCTGCACGACCGCGAGGTCCTAGATGTTTGGTCCCGGCGATTGATGGTGCGGGTTTGATATAAATCGCCCTGGTTCATTTTCCCAGCATTTGCAGATATATTCGTAGGGTGTGAGGCCGCGCAGGGTCTTCAGGCGACGAGCAAAATTGTAGGCTGCGACAAAGTCACCAAGATGCAGCCGGAGTTGATGGTGCGTCTCGTAATGGTAGCGCTTGACGGTCGCCTCCTTGATTGTCCGGTTCATCCGTTCGACCTGGCCATTATCCGGCATGAAGGCGGCGGCGCTTCAAGACTCGGCTGATCTTCGGATCGGCGCTATGGTGAGACCATCCGGGTTCTGGGGCGCTGGAAGCACGTGAGTGCGGGCAGGCCGACTTAAGACCATGGGCTGTGAGCCCGAGCCGTTATTTGGCCGCCCCTGCGGTCCGCCCGGATGCGCTGCGAGCGCGAATCCGTAGTTGCCGTGTTGCCCGCACGCTTCCGATCTGAACGAGGAGGAAGATCATGCGGGTGATAGGAATGGATATCCACCGCACGTTTGCCGAGGCGGTGATGATCGACGGTGACAGGCTGGTCCGGCTGGGTCGCGTGAATATGTCGCGCGAGCACCTGGCCGCGTTCGCCGCCAAGCTGACGCACGAGGATCATATCGTCGTGGAGGCAACCGGCAACGCTCAGGCGGTGGTGGAGGCCGTCGCCCCCTTCGTTGGTCGGGTGGTCATTGCCAACCCACGGCAGGTGCATCTGATCGCGAAAGCGCGGATCAAGACCGACGTCATCGACGCGACGGTGCTCGCTCGTCTGTACGCGAGCGGCTTTTTGCCCGAGGTGTGGGTGCCGGATCAGAAGACGATGAGCCTTCGCCGGCAGGTGACACGGCGCAATCAGGTCGTGCGTCAACGCGTGCGACTAAAGACGATGATCCAGGCGATCCTGCACGCTCACCTTGTGCCGCAATGCCCCCATGCCGACATCGCGGGTCCGAAGGGTCGCGCCTGGCTCCTGGCGCAACTGCTCCCCGACGACGAGACCGCGGCGATCGAGCGGCATCTGCGCGAGTATGATCGGCTGACTGAGGACCTTCGGGTTCTCGAACGCGAGCTCGCGCGTGATGCGCTAGCGAGCGCCGAGACGAAGCGGCTCATGACGATCCCTGGCATCGACATGGTTGTCGCGGTCGGCCTGCTCGCGGCAATCGGGCCTGTCGACCGCTTCACCAGCCCCGGGCGTCTAGTCGCCTTCCTTGGGTTGAATCCCAGCGTGCATCAATCGGGGAACAGCCCGGCCAGGCATGGCCGTATCACCAAGCAGGGTCCCTGCCACGCCCGGACAATGCTGGTCGAGGCAGCATGGCAGGCGGTTCGAGCACCCGGCCCGCTTCGGGCGTTCTACGAACGCGTCCGCGGGCGGCGCGGCACGCACGTCGCCGCGGTCGCCGTCGCTCGCAAGATTGCGGTCATCGTCTGGCATCTGCTCACGCGCGGCCAGGACTATGCGTGGGTCCGTCCCGCGCTCCACGCAAAGAAGCTGCGCGATCTCGAGCTGCGATCCGGCCAGCCCGCTCGCCGAGGTCAGCGCGGCGCCGGGTACGAGTACAACTTGACCAAGTCCCGGCAGGAGGAGCGGCAACGCGGCGAACGAGCCGAAGCCGCGTACAAGCGACTAACCGAGGGTTGGACGAAGCGAGGCAGTAGGGTGCCTGCGAGCGCCTCAGAGGAGGCACGACAATGAAGGCAACGTGGTCGGGCCTTCACCTCCAGCCCAACTCTTCGCCACGAGGTCGCCCGCAGACTCGGAGAAAATAGCACCACTGCGCGAAAGGGGCTATTCAATCCCATCCGTGGTCCACGGATGACGTGGTTTGGTGAGACGGTGCTGGATGTCGAGGTCGGCGCAGGCCGCTTCGAAGGCGTGGCAGCGAAACGGCAGTTTTTGCGCCCGCATTTCCTTGATGTCCTCCGGCGTCCAACCATCTCCGGCCGGATCGGTAAAATGCGTCCCGTTATCGGTGAGCACGGTGTGGATGCGGTATGGCACGGCTGCGGCGAGATGGCGCAGGAAGTCGCCAGCGACGCGGCGAGTGGCCTTCTCATGCAGTTCGACAAAGGCGAACTTGCAGGTCCGGTCGATGGCCACCAGCAGATAGAGCTTGCCCTGCTCGGTTCGCACCTCGGCGAGATCGATGTGGAAGTAGCCGATCGGATACGCCTTGAACTTCTTGCGTGCGGGCTTGTCGCCATCAACATCGGGCAACCGGCTGATGCCATGGCGCTGGAGGCAGCGGTGCAACGAAGATCGCGTCAGGTGCGGGATCGTCGCCTGTAGCGCATAGAGGCAGTCGTCCAGCGGCAGCAATGTGTGACGGCGAAAGGCCACCACCACGGCCTCCTCCTCAACCGTCAGCGTCGTGGACCTGGCTTCCTTCGGCCCAGTACGCAGATCCGCCGTCGACGACCGCTTCTTCCATTTGGCGACCGTCTTCTGGTTGACCCCGTGGCGCTTTGCCAGAACTCTCAGGCTCTCTTGACTATGCTGTATTGCTCGACGCACTGCCTCTGTCGTGCGGGCGCTCCCGTGTAAAATCTGTCCCATAGTGCGTCCTTCCACTCGCTTGCGGATATTGCACCATCAATCGCCGGGACCAAACATCTAGCGTGCGAGATGGTGATAGTCGGCATCGGCATCATTCCTGCCGTCCCGCCGTTGATCGCGGCGGGTGCTGAGAGCGTCAATGACGTCGCCTTCGATGCGGAATGCCGCACCGGCTTGCCTGACATCTTCGCGATTGGCGATTGCGCTGCGCACAGCCACGCCTTTGCCGACGGCGCTACGATCTGGCTGAGAATGCCAACGACCAGGCAAATGTCGTCGCGAGGCGATCACCGCCGGCCGGTCGATTACTATGCCGTGTCTTGGTTTTGGTCGAACTTATATGACTTGCGCCGGCAGGCGGTGGACCTGTCGATCAGCTTCGATGAGGCGATCGTTCGCGGCGATACAGGCGCGCGCAGCTTTTCGGTCGTCTATTTGAAGGACGGCCGGGTTATCGGGTTATCGTGCTCGACTGCGTTAACGCGACCAAGGACTATGTTCAGGATCGGAAATTGGTCGAGGGAGGGGCAAACCTGACAAGGCCCGCCTCGCCGATGCATCGATCCCACTCAAGGAGGTGATGCCGCTTGAATCTTATCCTCCGGCTGAATGAAAGGTGACCTCGACCGAAAAGCGGAGGCTGACATTGATCTCCTCGCTGCGCGACATCCAAACGCCGCTGGTATTCTTGGGCATTTTGCTGCTCGGCCTCCCACCGAGCTGACCCGCACATTCAAGGGCGGCACCGCCTCTGATTGGCTCCCATCAATGGATTGAGGCTTTAGGGTAATGATCCAGCTATCGTGTCGAACGTCGGTCGTCGTCCCGCTAGAGGGGGCGTGCTCAGCTGTCGAATGTCACGATGATTTTCGAACATTCGGGTGCTCCGGCCATTGCGAATGCATCCAGTACATTATCGAATGCGAACAAGTGGCTGGTGATATCGGTGATGGCGTCTGCGAGGTCAGGGAGCGCCGCCACCACCTCGGGAATCTCGGTAGGATAGCCGATGGCGCCGACGATGGTGATCTCCTTGCGCATGACTGTAAACAGGGAAACGGTTTCCGGCTCTTCATGCACGCCGGGCAGCACCACGCGCGCGCGAAACTTGGCCATATCGAGTATGGCCGGAACGATGCCGGCTGCTCCAGCCAAATCAATGAAAACATCGGTGCCGACCACGGGGCTGTTCTTGTACAGATCAACCCCATGAAACTGGGCCAGCCTCTCCGCCACATCTTCGCGCGACGCGTCGATGACAGAACGTGCGCCTAGTGCAAGTGCCCGGCCAAGGCGGGCGGAGGAGCGTGCGATGGTGACAATATCATTGATTCCCATGCGCTTCAGCCAGAGAATGGCGGCCAGTCCTATCGGACCGGCGCCATAAATCACGACTTTTTCCGAGGGCTGGCACTTTCCCTGATAGATCGCGTGCAAGGCCACCCCCAACGGGTCGGTAAACGCCGCTTGCTCGTATGTGACGCCGGGTGGAATTTCGAACACGTCTTCGTTGAGCTTCACGTCCCGAACCAGAAAGCGATGAGCAAAGGCTCCCTCAGGCGCGCCATTACCAAGGATGCCCAGCTTGTTCGCTGGGTCCGCTGATTTGGCCATCGGGTTGATGATCACTCCCAAACCCGGCTGGATATCTTTTACGTGCTCGCCGACCGTTGTGACGATGCCCGTCGCTTCATGCCCGATCGGCAGTGGCTGCCCTTCTGACCTGAGCCTGCCGTTTCTCCTATAGATGAGATCCGTTCCACAGATTCCGCACGCTTTCGTCTGTACGATGATGTCATTCGGTCCCGCCAGCGGCTCTTGCACGTTATCCAGCCGAAGATCGTTGCGGCCATGGATCTGGAGTTGCAGCATAACATCCTCGCCATTATAATTATTAATCGACAATCGTCTTGCGAAGCAGACCCGTCGATCGGCTCTCATGATTGTCTTCCCCGACACGTATGACACTGTCAAAATCGACGTTCAGTCAAATGGACGGTAGATCATTTGGAAACTGCCCTATATCGACGAGTCCTGCAAGCCTTGGTTTGGGGCTGAAGGAGTGTTGGGGTCGCAAGTCTACGGTGTTCGGCGCGCTTTTTGTGCCTATTCAGGAGTGGTAATCCTTGGGCGGTTGCCTGCTTGCACGTCGCTCTCGAGGGATGCCGACACAACGCGCCGCCCTTCTTGCCAACTATTCCAACCAATCATATGGTTGACATTTAGAGGGTATCTGAGGGCGACGGCGCTCGGGAAGCGGATGCGCGACGGACGAGGCGACCATCGACTGCCCGGAAGATATCGGAATGGGCTCAGTGACTTGTCGAAGGCGATGTCGAGCGAAACTCGCGATCCCTGGTTGCGATTGAGGAAAGGGAGATAGAAATGGACGGACGCAAAGCCCTGATCACCGGTGCAGCTTCCGGGATTGGCCGGGCCGTGGCCCGCCTTTTCGCCGAGCAGGGAGCTGCGCTTGTGCTCCTCGATCGCCACGGCGATGCGCTGCATGCCGTTGCAGGCGAGACGGGGGCGAGTGCTCTCGTACTCGATCTCGCAGACATCAGTGCGATAGATTTGGCGGTAGAGGATGCTGCGAAGGTGATGGGTGGGATTGATTGTGTCGTCAACTGCGCCGGAATTTCGCACATCGGCCCGATTTCCGATGTTGATCGTTCAACATATAAGAGATTGATGACGATCAATCTGACTGCGCCTTTCTTCCTTTGCCGTGCTGCCATCCCTTACCTCCTGCAACGTAAGGGATCGACCATTGTGAACATTGCGTCCGGAGCGGGGCTTGTCCCGCATGTAAGAAACAATACGCTTTATTCGACCTCGAAGGGTGGCCTGGTGCTTATGAGCAAGGCGCTTGCGACTGAACTGGCTCCCAATGTGAGGGTGAACGTCGTCTGTCCGGGGGTAACTCACACCGCGATGACGGAAGGCATTCTGGCGGGAGCGGATGGAGGGTCCTTTTTGCGTCACTATCCGATGCAGCGCGCAGCTGACGCCGAGGAAATCGCGCAAGCTGTGTTGTTTCTCGCGAGTGACGCATCATCTTACGTCAACGGGACCGCGATGGCAGTGGACGGTGGCCGCTGCCTACACTGACCGCGGAGGATCGCAAGGCGCGTGTCGTAACAGGTCTTAGCGCGGTAGGCGTTAGTCTGTACGGGACGGAAGACGAAGCGCGTGCGGTATTCAAGCTCGAGGCGTCAGTTCCGTAACCTTAACCGATCGACGAACAAAGCGAATGCAGCCGATGGCTGGCGGCGGCTCGGATAGTACAGGTGATAGCCGGGAAACGGCTGCGTCCAATCGGCAAGGATCTGCTTCAACGCACCACTCGCGAGATATGGTGCGACCTGATCTTCCAGAACAAAGGCCAACCCAAACCCGGCTAGAGCCGCTTCCAAGACCATCTTTGCGTTGTCGAAGATCAGCGGTCCATTCATTCTGATTCGGAGCTGCTCCCCGCCCTTCTCCAGTTCCCAAGCATAGAGACTTCCTGCGCTGCGCATGCGGAGATTGACGGCACGATGGCGTGTAAGCTCCTCCTATAGCGCGACGATCTGGGTGAGAAGCTTGCGTCAATCAGGATGAGAACTGATCGTCGCGGTGTTCATGTGGTGCCTGCTTTGATTGACGCTGGCAAGCGCTACTCGGAGGTCTGATTGTCGGCGCGCGACATTTCCTCGGTCGACTTGATTGTCGCAAAGGTCGGTGGCCGGCCAGCGCGTGATTGACGCTGGATCGCGGAACGGCGGCGATAGCTTTCGACATTCATCTCGAAGATCGTCGCATGGTGAACAAGGCGGTCCACAGCGGCGAGCGTCATGGCGGGATCCGGGAAGACCCGGTTCCATTCGCCAAAAGGCTGGTTGGCGGTGATGAGCGTGGAACGGCGCTCGTACCGGGCGCTGATCAGCTCGAACAGGACGGATGTTTCGGCCTGATCCTTGGTCACATATGCGAGATCATCGAGCACCAGCAGATGATATTTGTCGAGCTTGGCGATCGCGGCCTCCAACGCGAGTTCGCGGCGCGCGACCTGGAGTTTCTGGACCAGATCGGAGGTGCGGGCGAACAGGACGCGCCAGCCATTTTCGATCAACGCCAGGCCGATTGCGGCCGCCAGATGAGTTTTGCCGCCACCCGGCGGACCGAAGAGAATGAGATTAGCGCCTTTTTCCAGCCAGCCATCGCCCGAACACAGCGCCGTGACCTGCGCGCGCGAGATCATCGGCACCGCATCGAAGGCGAAGCTGTCGAGGGTCTTGCCCGGTGGCAGGCGGGCTTCGCCCAGATGCCTTTCGACGCGGCGGCGATCCCGTTCGGCGATCTCATGCTCGGCAAGCGCCGCAAGCAGCCGGGCGCCGGGCCAGCCTTCCTTGTCGGCCCGCGTGGTGAAGTCGGACCAGATCAGTTTAATCGCCGGCAGGCGCAGATCGTTGAGGATAAGGCTGAGCCGCTGGGCGTCGATAGCGGGTGCACTCCGGCTCATGCGGCTTCTCCCGTCAGAAGATCATCGTAGATGGCAAGGGGGACCAGTTCCACAACGACATCGGGAAGCGCTGCTGGATCGGGTGCAAAGCGTTTCCGCAAGGCATCCATATCAGGCAGGCGGTCGGCGGCTATGTCGGCGGCCAGCAGTTCTGCGAGTTCGGCTTCGCAGGCCCGCTCATGCGCCATGGCCAGCAGTTCGACCATTTGCCGGCAAGCGACCCGATCGGGCAACGCGGTGATGAGCCGATCGAAGGTCTGTCGATAGGCCTCTCGTGGGAACAACTGGTCACGATAGACCAGCTTGAGAAGCGCCATGGGTTTGCGCCGCAGGCTATGGATGACGTGACGATAATCGGCCACATGGCCGTGCGCGCCGTTGTTGAGGGATCGTCCCCGCTGCAGCGTCATCAGGTGCGTGCCGCCGACGAAGAGGTCGAGCCGATCGTCGTAAAGCCGAACCCGTATCCGGTGCCCGATCAGCCGTGAGGGTACGGTGTAGAACACCTTGCGAAGGGTGAAGCTGCTGGACGAGGTGATCGTGACGACTTTCTCCACATAATCGCTGGTGCGGGCGTCAGGCAACGGCTGCAGTGCCGCGCGCTCGGCGTCGATGCGCGGGCCGTTGCGACGGTTCTTGCGGCTGACGATCTCGTCAATGAAGTGCCGGTAGCTCGCCAGATCATCGAAGTCCCGCGATCCGCGCATCAGCAGCGCGTCCTTTATCGCCGCCTTCAGATGCCCGTGCGGACTTTCGATCCCCCCATTCTCATGGGCAACGCCGCGGTTATTGCGCGTCGGCGTCATGCCATAATGTTCACACAGGGCGTCATAGCGCAAAGTCAGATCCTGCCGGGCATCGGCGTCCAGGTTACGGAACGCGGCCGACAGGCTGTCGCTGCGATGCTCGGTCGGGGCGCCACCGACCGCCCACAGCGCATTTTGCAGCCCCTCGGCAAGGGCAACATAGCTCTCGCCGCCCAGGATCACATGGGCGTGTTCGAAGCCCGACCACAACAGTCGGAAATGGTAGAGGCGGTGATGGAGCGGCACACCAGCGACCGTCACCTCCTCATCCTTCATCTCGGTGAAGTCCGACAGGCCGAGCCGCCCTGGCTCATGCGTCTGTCGGAAGATTACCTCCTGTTCGGGGCCGTGGATCGCTCGCCACGCCCGGATACGTCGTTCCAATGTTCGCCGGATGCCCGCATCGAGATCGGGATGTCGGCGCAGCATCTCTTCGAAAATGGCAACCACCCGGATACCAGGCGCCGCCTGGAGCAAGGGCACGACCTCTTCCTCGAATATCCCGGCTAATGGGTCTGGTCGCCGCCGCTCTCGCTGCGCCTGCCTCTGCGATGGAAGCCGAGGGTCTCCCTCGATGCGATATGCTGTCGCCGTGCTGATACCGGCCTTGGCCGCAGCCACCGGAACGGCATGGGTATGTCGGAGCTTCATGTAGAGCCTCATCTGATGATCGTTGACGTGGCGGCCCGGCATCCGCGGCATCCCCTCTCGCGAAGTTATGCCTCAAAGTACCTGACCGGCCGCAACCATCAGAAACGCCCCCGAAAAAGGGCGCCATCGCCACCTGCTGATCCGGCTCCGGGCTACGCCCTACGCCGGATCAGCAGGTGGCGATTCTCATCTTGATTGACGCTGCTCTCTCATCCTGATTGTCGCGCGGCATCCTCCGGCGCTTCTGCAATGCCGTAGCGCTCGAAATAGGAAGGCGCGCCTACCACAACCAGTCTCAGGTCGGGTCCGATCCGCACGGCGATCATGTCCTTGGCGAGTGCTTCGCCGATGCGCACGCCTGCGTCGAAGCGCTCATCGACAATGTCGGTCATGGCGGGATCCACACTCAGTTCGACCTGCACCTCTGGATATTCCGGGAGCCAATCCTTGATCATGGGCCAGAGCACCGACTCACAAGCATGTTCGCTGGCGGTGAGCCGAATGGTGCCCGACGGGGTCTTGCGAAGCGTCCCGACTGATCGGAGGCCTTCTTCAATATTCGCCAAGGCTGGCCCCAGCCTGTCGAGCAATCTGGCACCCGCCTCGGTCGGCGACACCTTGCGAGTAGTCCGGATCAGGAGCCGGATGCCTAAGCGCGTCTCTAAGCGACGAAGCGCGTGGCTCAGAGCCGACTGCGATATGCCTAGGCGAGCAGCGGCACGTGTGAAATTGCGTTCGTCCGCGATAACTGCGAAAACGTGTAAATCGTTAAGGTCGTCGCGATGCATTGATCATTGTCTCCGCAGGCGGTCTGTGTGGTAGGCCGATGTCCGTTCACTCTTGCACGATTTGAGGTAAAGGCTAACCATTCATGAATGCTGTGCATTACAGCATGCGGGCGTGTCCGCCTAATCCCAACAGCAACAAGTGATATATCCGCTCCGAACAAAGGAGCGTGATATGACCGAGCAGTATGGTTCAAATTCCACCACCGACGATGTGCTCGCCGGCATCGACTTGCGAGGCAAGCGTGCCCTTGTGACCGGCGTATCTTCGGGACTTGGCGTCGAAACCGCCCGCTCCCTGGTGGCGCACGGCGCCGACGTGATTGGTGCAGCACGAGACATCGCCAAAGCGAAGCAGGCCACGGACGCAGTGCGATCTGCAGCGGATGCCAGCGGGGGTAAGTTCGAACTGGTCTCGCTGGACTTGGCCGACCTTTCAAGCGTCCACGCGTGCGCTGGCGGGCTGCTCGCGACCGGTCTCCCCTTCGACATCATCATTGCCAATGCCGGCGTAATGGCGCCGCCCTTGGTTCGCACGGTGGATGGCTTCGAATCGCAGTTCGCCACGAATTATCTGGGGCACTTCGCCCTGGTGAACCGGGTTGCCCCCTTGCTGAGAGAAGGCGCACGCGTCGTAATCCTTTCCTCAGCGGCGCACCAGTTGGCCGACGTCGATATGGATGATCCAAACTTTCAGCGCACGGGGTATGATCCGTGGATTGCTTATGGGAGATCGAAGACGGCAGCGGCACTGTTCGCGGTCGAGTTCGATCGGCGGCATCGAGAGCGAGGAGTGCGGGCGGTCGCTGTTCATCCTGGCGCGATCCAGACCGGCTTGCAGCAATTCACGGACCCCGCAGCAGAGCAGGGCATCATCGATTCAATCAACGCCGCCAATGCCGCGGCGGGCCTACCGCCGTTCCGGTACAAGACGGTTCCTGAGGGTGCTGCGTCGTCGGTGTGGGCAGCAGCAAGGGCCGACGCTGAGGCCGTCGGAGGTCATTACTGCGAGGACTGCCAACTAGCCGAGATCGACGACAGCGAGGGTGTCCATGGCGGGGTCAAATCTTACGCATTAGATTCGCAGCATGCCCGCGCCGTGTGGACGAGGACCGAGAAACTCCTCAATGAACACTATTAAGAGCAAAGATGACGGCCGCGACGTATCGCGACCGCCAGACTCAGTTGAAAGGAAATAGCTATGAAAACACGCACTCTAGGAGCCAGTGGCCTTCGGGTCTCCGAGCTCGGCTTGGGCTGTATGGGTCTGTCGTTCGGCTACGGCCCGGCAACCGAGCCTGAGGATGCAATCAAAATCATCCGCGCAGCCTATGATTTTGGTGTGACCTTCTTCGACACAGCGGAAGCCTACGGTGCCGAAAACGAGGAATTATTGGGCGAGGCGGTTGCTCCTTTCCGGGACAGCGTCGTTCTCGCGACGAAGTTCGGTTGGAAGGACGGCAATACCAGGACGCGTGAGCTCGATAGCCGCCCCGAGCGCATCCGCCTCGTCGCAGAACAGTCACTTACGCGGTTGAAGACCGACCGGATCGACCTTTTCTATCAGCATCGCGTTGATCCAGAGGTGCCAATCGAAGATGTCGCCGGTACGGTGCGGGATCTGATTGGCGAAGGCAAGGTCAAGCATTTCGGGCTTTCAGAGGCCGGCGCCAAAACCATTCGCCGTGCCAATGCAGTTCAGCCGGTCACGGCGTTACAAAGCGAGTACTCACTGTTCACTCGTGATCCCGAAGCCGAAATTTTGCCCACGCTGGAGGAACTCGGTATTGGATTCGTGCCCTTCAGCCCGTTGGGGAAAGGCTTTTTGACCGGCAAGGTCGACGCTCACACCCGTTTTGCGGAAGGTGACATCCGCAACACCTTACCACGCTTTCAGGGCGATGCGCGCGAGGCAAACCTACGCCTCGCTGAAGCGATTGAGCAGATCGCTGCGCGAAAAGGTGTGACATGCGCTCAGGTCGCGTTGGCTTGGCTCCTCGCTCAGAAGCCGTGGATCGTGCCGATCCCGGGCACGACCAAATTGCATCGTCTCGAAGAAAACGTCGGCGCCATGGAGGTGTCGCTGAGCGGAAGTGAACTTGCTGAGATCGCGGCGGCGCTGGCCAGCACCCCGGTCGAGGGGCAGCGATATACAGAGTCTGGGATGAAGCTTGTCGGCCGCTGATCCCGTGCGCGCTGATCAATAATCGAGCGCTTGCTCTGGTTTGCGCGCAGTGGAGCCCGCCAAGTCAGTCGATTCTAATGCGGTTTGAGACACTCTCAAGGCAGATTAATGCCTGCGGATCGATCGTTGGTGGATGCCGCACGGTGTGCGAAAGTAGCCCTGAATATGGATTAGCGCCGTCGAGAGATGACTGTTCCGAGCGATCTTGACTATACACAAGCTGGCGAAAAAGAAGCCGTAGCGGATTTTCCTCGCGACACCGGTCCCGCAAAGCGGGACTCGTCGGACGGGTGCAGGCATAAGCGGTATTGCACAAGCTACCACATCCAGCAGTGAGAACCAGGTACCGCGGCGCGATGACAGCGTCCGGCAGTACCTGGTTCTCATGATCTGGTTATTTAAGGAGACGCTTGGCGAGCGTCATGCGATGCACTTCGCTCGGCCCCTCATAGATGCGCATAACACGAGCGCGCTGGTACATGAGTTGCAGCGGAAGGTCCTTGGTGAGGCCGAGAGCGCCGAACGCCTGAATCGCGTTGTCGATCACTTCCTGGGCGAGCTCCGTGGCGACGATCTTAAGCATAGATGCTTCGGTGCGGACGTCTTCGCCACGATCGGCCTTTGCCGCTGCATCTTCCAGCATCAGCCGACAGGCATGAATCTTGGTATACCCATCTGCGATCCACCACTGCACTGCCTGCCGGTCGGCAAGGGCTTGGCCAAAGGTGATGCGTTCCTTGGCATGCTCAATCAGCATCTTGAGTGCCCGGTCAGCCATGCCTATGGAGATCGCAACCATTTCGATCCTGCGCGAAACGAGGCGATCCTGCATCGCGGCAAATCCTTTGCCAACCGAGCCGAGTACCTGCGTGGCCGGTACCCGGCAGTCCTCGAGCACGACCTCATAGGTGCGAAAGCCGCCGAGCATCTTGATCTCGCGCTCGACGATATAGCCCGGAGTATCCTTGTCGATGATGAAGGCGGTGATGCCCTCATGTCGCTTGCCGTCACCGACGCGGGCCATGGCGATGGTGAAATCGGCGATCGGCGCACGGCTGATCCAGATTTTGCGACCGTTGAGAACGAAGTCGTCACCGTCCTGTACGGCCTTCGTGGTCATCATGGCGGGGTCGCCGCCCGCACCGGGCTCCGAGATGCAGATTGCCGATACGGTTTTGCCCTCGATATAGGGCGTCAGATACTTCTGCTTCTGCTTCTCCGTCCCGTGACGAGCCAGCATCACCAAATTGGGCGAGTCCGGCGGGAAGGTGAATGGGACCATCGTCCGCCCCAGTTCTTCCTGGACGCGGGCCATGACCGTCGCCGGCAAATTATAGCCCCCGAACTCTTCGGGCGCATCCAGGCCCCACAGGCCCAGATCCTTGGCGCGTGCAATCAGATGTTCCGATTCCTCGGGCAATAGCGACCAGTGGTTGCCTTCCGCTTCACGCGCCAGGACAGCGGGTTCCAACGGCAAAAGTTCGCTCGCCACAAATTTTCGGACGAGATCCACAATCATTTCCTGTTCTTCGGTCAACGCCATTTCATTTCCTTTTCGTTCGATGCTCGTCCCATTGTTCATCCGTCCATTGCAGAAGATCTTCGGCCCCGGACGTGCGAAGGTGGTGACCGCCATCGATCACCACCATTTCGCCATTGATGTATCCGCCCGCATCCGACGCCAGAAATGCGGCCAGGTTTGCTATTTCTTCATGTCGGCCAACGCGCCCCAGTGGGTTGTCATCCGATCCGTCGCCGGAGCCTTCCAATCGCGCCGCCGGACGGAGGCGTTCATAAGCACCCTCGGTCGGGAAGCGCCCGGGCCCGATCGCCACGCACCGGATGCCGCGCGGCCCCCATTCCACAGCCAGGCTGCGCGTCATGGCAAGCAGCGCGCTCTTGGCCATGGCAGACGGCGTAGTGAACGCGCGGCCCGTAATAACGGAAGTCGAGAGAATGGACAGCACGACACCGGCATGATCGCTTTCGATCCATCGCCTGCCCGCCGCAAGCGTCATGTAGAGCGAGCCGTGCAGCGTGATGCCGAGTACCGAGTCGGCCGCGCGCGCCGATAATTTGTGGCTCTGGGCTATGAAATTGGCGGCGGCATTGTTGATGAGCACGTCAACGGGGCGCTGCTCGAAAATTCGATCGTACATTCCTTCGACCGCTTCCGCGTCGCGAATATCGCAGACGTAACAGGTCACATCGATACCGAACTCCTGCCGGATTTCGCTCGCGGTTTCTTCGAGCACTTCCGCGCGCCGGCCGCAGATCACAAGGTCCGCGCCGAGCGAGGCGAAGCGGCGGCCCATGGATTTGCCGATTCCTGTACCACCCCCGCTAATGAGGATGCGCTTGCCGCGCAGAAGATCATTTTGGAATATTTCGTTCACTGGCCAATTCCCCTGAACCGCGGCGGGCGCTTTTCCAGGAAGGAGGAGATGCCCTCCTGGAGGTCGTCACTGCCGAAGCACTTAAACTGCTCGCGATCCGCGTTGACCACGGCCTGACCGAGCGGCCGTGATAGATCCTCGTAAATCTGGCGTTTGATAACCGCCATGGCACGAGGCGATGACCACGTCGCCAACTCTTCGGCCCGCTCGCGAACCGCTTCCTGAAAGCGCTCCGCAGGCAGGAGGTAGCCGAGTCCAATCTCACACGCCCTCTGGGCGTCGATGGCCTTTCCGGTGAGTAGCAGATCCATCGCGTTCATGGTTCCGACCAGCCGGGGCAGGAGCCACGACGTGCCATGTTCGGCAATCAACCCGCGCCGCACGAACGCGGTGTTGATCTTGCTGCCTTCGCAAATGAACCGCAAATCCGCGTAGAGCGCAATGGCAAGCCCGACCCCCGCGGCTGCCCCATTGATCGCGGCGATGATTGGCTTGGGCACACCCAGCAAATAGGAATATCGTTGCTCGAAGTCACCGGTCGGTGCATCGGCAGGAGGTGGCTCCCGCTTGCTGCGTGGGCCCGAAAGATCCGCGCCAGCGCAAAAGGCCTTGCCGGCGCCGGTCAGCACGATCACATGCGCTTCGGCGGTGCGCGCTGCTAGATCGATGAACTCGCGCAGCAGCTCTTCCATGGAAGGCGTCCATGCATTCAGTTTATCTGGTCTGTTCAGTGTGATGGTGGCAATCTTGTCGGTCAGATCAAAGAGAATCTCGCCAGCCACTTGATCTCTCCCAACGCATGTCCGCTAGCCCCTCGCAGTGCTCGACACAACCAAGCTTTGAATTTCAGACTCCAGGCCATTTGGACGCATTGCCGCCGTCCGTCAACCAACTATATGGTTTTGATCGCTGGCGGCGCTTCTTCGCTTGAGTTTTAGGAGGAGATCGCTCTATGGACGCTCTCAATTAATACGACCGGATGGTTGAGGTGGCGGCCGAACCGGGCGGCCGCGAAGAAAGGATGCCTAATGAACGAAGAAGCTACTCCTGTCCGAGTGCTGTCCGGTGTAAAGGTTTTGGATTTTGGCCGCTTCATCGCTGGACCGGCTTCGGCTGCCTTTCTCGGTGATCTTGGCGCTGATGTAATTCGCATCGACAAACTTGGCGGCGGCGAGGATCGGGGGATGACCCCGGTGACGGCGTTTGGGGAAGGAACGATGTTTCTTCAAAACAACCGCAACAAGCGATCGATTGAAATGGATATCGCTTCGCCGGAGGGGCGGGACGTCGTGCGCAGGATGGTGCAGGACGCTGACGTCGTAATCGCCAACATGCCGGAAGGCACACTGAAGTCACTCGGCCTCGACTATGAATCCCTGCGGGCGATAAATCCACGGATCATCGTGTCGACGTCATCAGCGTATGGGTCGGGGGGGCCGTATAGCAAGCGGATCGGCTTCGATGGCGTTGGGCAGGTGATGTCCGGTGCGGTGTATCGCAGCGGCACGCCGGAGCAGCCGGTGCGCGCCGCCGTGCCTTACGTCGATTTCTCGACTGCACTGAGCGGGGCAATGGCGGTGCTTGCCGCGCTTCTTCATCGCGAGCGCACCGGGGAGGGGCAGCATGTTGAGACGTGCCTGATCGGAACGGCTTTGATGATCGCTAGTTCGTTCCTGATCGAACAGGCGGCCCTTCAGGTCAATCGGCAGGCCACGTTGAATCGCGGGCAGCTTGGCGCTCCGGTGGACATGTTCCGGATGAAGGATGGATGGCTTCTGATCCAAGTCGCCGGTCAGCCCATGTACGAGCGCTGGTGCAAGCTTATCGGCGAGGACAGCTGGCGCACCGATCCCCGATTCGCGACGGATGTCCTGCGCGGAGAGCATGGTGAAATCATCAGTGCCCGGATGCAGCAATGGTGCGATTCGCGGACCAAGGCGGAGGCCATAGCGGACCTGGAAGCGATGAAAATTCCCGCCTATGCCGTCTATTCGCCGCAGGAGGCGCTCGACGATCCCCATATCCAGGCGATGGGGTTTCTCCAGCCGGTGGAATATCACGGTCTTGAAAAGCCGGTGCCGATTGCCGGACCGCCGTTCCGAATGTCCGCTACGCCGCCCACCATTCGCCGGAGTCCGCCTGCCAGCGGAGAGCACACGAGGCAGATTCTTGGGGACTTTGGCTATGACGAAGCGGAAATCGAGCGGTTGCATGCGGCGGGTGTCGTTCGATCTGCTCCGGTCGAATTGCGTGTGACCGCTTAACCGGCTTGCAAACCATAGAGTGGGACAACGACGCGCGGGATAAAGAGGAGAGGACCGACAGATGTTTCGAAGGAGTTGTGTCCCAGAGGGTGACGGGCTTGGCGCTGAGAGAACCGGAGGTTCGGGCAAGTCTTGCGCCAGCAGCTTGAAACGCCGGCAATGAGCTGTGAGGCCATTTTCGACCCTGGTCATCTTGTCTCATGCCCGGCACTCGAAACGAAGCAAAGCTACAGCACGCGTGATACGATCCTTTATGCGCTCGGGGTGGGGGCCGGTGCTACAGACCTCCCCGAGCTGCAATATATCTATGAGAAGGATCTGAACGCGCTCCCTACAATGGCCACCGTCCTTGCTCATCCCGGGGCGTGGCTCAGGGATCCCCTGTATCGAATAAATTGGCGCATGGTGGTTCACGGGGAGCAATCGTCGATATTTCACCGGGCCCTCCCGCTCGAGGGCGACGTTATGACACGCCAGAGTGTAATCAGCGTTCATGACAAGGGAGCTGGCAAAGGCGCACTCATTTATACAAGGCGCGAGTTGTTCGATGCCGTCGACGGTGAGCTGTTGGCGACGCTGATCCAGGGGAATCTTCTGCGTGGCGATGGTGGCCATGGCAGCGCAGGTGACAATACTGCGCGGTTTCCCCATGCCGTGCCGGTAGACCGCGAGCCCGATATCGTTCTGACGCTGCCGACCCGGGTCGAGCAAGCAGCGCTCTATCGCCTGCTGGGTGACTTTAATCCGCTGCACATCGATCCTGTGGCGGCCCGCACGGCCGGATATCCGGGACCCATCCTGCATGGATTGTGCTCTTACGGCATGGCGGCGCGCGCGGTGATTGCGACATTTTGTGACGATAGACCCGGCAGCCTCCGGAGGCTGGATCTGCGGTTTACAGGACCGGTGTTTCCAGGCGAATCGATCCGCTTCGACATCTGGGTCGAAGGACCCGGACGCCTCGCGCTGCGAGCCGTCGCACACGAGCGTGACCAGGTGGTCCTCAACAATGGGTACGCCGAGCATGACTGATGCGTCGCGCCCGGACATTTGCAAAGGAATTTTCGATGCGTGACGATGCCTGCCAGGCGAAATGGCTGACCGACGAAGTGCTGATGGTAGGTGAGACGGCTCGGCGCTTCTTCAACCAGGAATTTGTCCCGAACATCGATAGATGGCGTGAGCAGGGTGTGATCGACCGCAGTCTCTGGAAGGCTGCAGGAGACGCTGGATTGCTTGGCTGTTCCCTTCCCGAAGAGGTTGGGGGAGCGGGAAACAAGGCCTTTATGGCCATCACTCTTGTGGAACAGGGACGGGCGGGCGACGCCGCCTGGGGCATCAGCGTACATGATTATGTTTGCCACTATATCCTCGCCTTTGGCACCGACGACCAGAAGAAGCGCTGGTTGCCGCGGCTCATCTCGGGGGAAATGGTGGCCGCCATTGCGCTCACGGAGCCAGACGCCGGCTCGGACCTCAAATCTATTCGAACGACCGCCGTCGACGCGGGCGCACGTTATGTCGTAAACGGACAAAAGACCTTCATCACCAACGGGCAGACCGCCGACCTTATTTGCGTTGCGGTCAAGACCGATCCCGCTGCGGGGGCGAAGGGCGTTTCGTTGCTGATGGTGGAAACTGATGCCGCGCCCGGGTTTCGCCGCGGGCGCAAGCTGCACAAGATCGGGCTGCACGCGGCCGATACGTCTGAACTGTTCTTCGACGATATGGAGGTTCCGAAGGAAAATCTGCTCGGCGGGCGCGAAGGCGAGGGCTTTCGCCAGCTGATGGTCCAACTGGGCTGGGAACGGTTGTCCATCGCGCTGCGATGTGTCGGGTTGGGCGATTACGCCCTTCGCCACACCGTGCAGCATGTCACGGCGCGCAAGGCGTTCGGTGGGACGCTATTCGACTTGCAGAACACCCAATTCACACTTGCGGAGGCCAAAACCGATCTTGAGGCGATGCGGTTCTTCTGTTTCGGCGCTGTCGATGCGCTGCTTGCCGGCAAGCTGGACCCCGCGCTCGCCGCCTCCGCAAAGCTGTTTGCCACGGATCGGCTAAACGCTCTTGTTGACCAGTGTCTGCAGCTACACGGCGGCTATGGCTTCATGGATGAATATCCGATCGCTCGGTTGTTCGGCGATGCCCGGGCCGCGAAGATTTATGGCGGGTCCAATGAAGTCATGAAAATGCTGGTTGCGCGCTCACTTGTCACTGACTGAATATAATCCGGGGAGATACGAAATGAACATTAGGGTTGATCAGATCGATGACCACGTCGCGGTAGTTGAATTCAGCCAGCCTCCGCACAATTTCTTCAATCCCGACATGCTGTGGGACATCAAGGAAGCCTATAGGGAATTGGGCAACGATGGCCACACGCGTGCGATCGTTCTGGCCAGCGAAGGTAAGCATTTCTGCGCGGGGGCGAATTTCCGCAAGGCTCCCGCGGATCCGGCCGCTCCGCCGCCCAGGGAATTGCCCCACCTATATGATATCGCGCTTATGCTGCTTGAGCAGCCACTTCCGGTCGTCGCGGCCCTCCAGGGTGCGGTGGTGGGCGGCGGCCTCGGTCTGGCACTGAGCGCGGATTTCCGTATCGCCACGGCAGGCGCACGACTGACCGCCAATTTCGCGCGGCTTGGTTTCCACCATGGATTCGGCATCTCTGCCACTCTGCCGCGCGTTGTGGGTGCCCAGAAGGCGCAGGAACTGCTGTACACGGGACGGGATGTACTCGGTGACGAGGCGCTTGGTCTGGGTCTGGTTGACAAACTGGCTGAGCCCGAAGCGCTGCGGGAAGACGCAATCGCAATGGCGAGCGAATTGGCGCTGTCCGCACCGCTGGCGCTGCGCGCAATCCGCAAGACCATGCGAATGGGACTTGTCGAGGAAGTGCGCGAGGCGGTGAAAGTCGAGCTTCGTGAACAGAATATTCTGCGCGAAACGGAAGATTTCAAACTTGGTGTGAACGCAAAGCGAGGCGAAGTGCCACAGTTCGGGGGTCGGTGAGCTATCAGAAGCATTGGGACCATGGCTATGAATGAATTTGTCGATGCAATCCCCGAGACGATTCCGGGTCTTCTACGCTGGGGAGCGCAGCGTTGGCCGGAACGCCTGTTTGTAACCAATCCCGATGGCTCGGAATGGAATCGGAAGCAGGCGCTTGTGGAGGCGGAGAGCGCGGCCGCCAGTTTTTGCTCGCTAGGCATTGGCCGCAACGATCGCGTTGTGGTGATGCTGCCCAATAGCGCTGACTGGCTGCGCTGCTGGTGGGGGCTGGCGATGCTCGGGGCCATCATCGTCCCGTTCAATCCGGCGCTTCGCGGCAATATCTTCAAGGGCATTTTCCAGACCATCGATCCCAAGATGATCGTTGTCGAGCGCGGCGCTGAAGATTTGTTCGATGAGGAGCAACTTCGCCGGACGCGCTTTGTCGACGAGATTGTCGCGAAAAAGGCGCCCGCGTTAGAGACTTGGCCCGAGATCGACCCCGCCGACCCGGCGGCGATCATCATGACTTCGGGGACAACAGGGCCCTCCAAGGGGTCGCTTATGCCTAATCGCCAACTGACCCGCCAGTCCGGGTGGTTGATCGAAAAGGCAGGGGTAGGCGAGGACGACGTCTTCATGGCGGACATGCCCCTTTTCCATCTGAGCGGTCTTTCGCCGATCTCGACGACGATGGTCGCTGGCGGTCGTTTCGTGCTGAGGGTCGCGCCAGCGGTTTCGACCTATTGGGAAACGGCTCGCGATCATGGTGCGACCTGGAGTTACATCGTCGGTACCATGTCCGGCTTTCTGACGTCAAAGCCGGAACGTCCCGCCGAGAAGGAGCATTCGCTGCGCTTTGTGCTCGCAGCTCCGCTCCCCGCAGATATCGAGGCCTTTAAGGCACGCTTCAACCTCGGCGGGATTGGAAGCAGTTATGGCATGAGCGAAGCCGGCATTGTCGTGGTCCAGTCGCCATTTGAGCCGATGCGGCCGAATAGTGCGGGTCGCGGCCGCGAAGGTTATGAATTCCGGCTTGTCGATGCTGAAGGCAAGGATGTCGAGCTGGGGCAGCCGGGGGTGTTGCTGGTTCGATCGCTCATACCCAATCGCATGACCCTAGGATATTTCGGTAACGAGGAGGCGACGAGAAATCTCTTGCAGGATGGGTGGCTCAATACCGGCGACATCCTTTCGACGGATGAAGATGGTTATTTCTACTTCCAGGACCGTGCGAAAGACAGCTTGCGGCGCCGCGGCGAGAACATTTCGAGCTTCGAGGTCGAGCGTGAGGTGCAGTCCCACCCTGACGTGCAGGAAGCCGCGTGCGTTGCATATCCGAGCGAATATGGGGGCGATGACGAGGTCAAGGTGTTCGTCGTGCTTCGGGAAGATGCATTCATCGATTGGCCGGAGCTGGTCCAGTTTCTTGCAGCCCGGATGCCCTACTTCATGGTGCCCCGTTATTTTGAGCCGATCGATGACTTGCCGAAGACACCGACCAATCGGGTTCAAAAGCACCTGCTTCGGGAGAAGGGCAATGGACCCAGCGCATGGGACAGGGAAGCGGCGGGAATCATCATCGGCCGGGACGGAAAGGTCAAGCAGTCCGCTTAAACGGGCTCGTTTGAGCGGTGCGGGCTTCGCGGCGGCACATGCCCGATGGGGCAGGGATATCTTGGATTATGGGGAGGAATTATGGCGGAGCCACTTGGCGAGGATGATGTTAAAGCACTCCTTGATGAGTTGAAGCCGTGGCGGATAATACCGGACCGCCTTCGCCATTGGGCGAAGCTGAAGCCGGATGCGCGCTTCGTCCAATGTGAATCGCCATGGCTGACATTCAAAGAGTGCGATGAGCGTTCGGACAGGATCGCCGCGGGCTTCGGACAGCTGGGTATCGCGAAAGGTGATCGTGTAGCGGTGCTGCTTCCCAACCGGGTTGAAATGGTGCTGATATTCCTGGCTTTAACAAAGCTTGGGGCGATCATGGTGCCGCTCAATATCTTCCTGAAGGGCGAATTCCTAGCCTATCAGTTGCGGGATAGTGCTTCGAGAATATTGGTTACGGATGCATCGGGATCCCGCGCGCTGGCGGATGTTGCAGGTGGCTTGCCGGACTTGCGGGCTATCGTGCTGCTCGATGAAGGCAACGGCCAAGAGGGGCAAGAGAGTCCTGTCGTGGCGGACGGCGTCGCCGTCCACGCGTTCGCGACACTGTCCGCGACGGCTGAACCTTGTCCGGTTGTTGCGCTTACGATGCACGATATCGCGCTCATCATGTACACTTCAGGCACAACCGGATTGCCTAAGGGCTGCATGCTGAGCCACGGCTATTATCTGAGCCAGCCCTGGTCTGACATTCGCGCGGGGATGCTGCGGCCGGACGATGTGCTCTACTCGGCCATGCCGCTGTTCCACGCTGCGGCCGGCGTGCGTCAACTTGGCCAGGCGCTTCTTGTCGGCGCGCCAACCTGCTTTGACGCCCAGTTCAGTGCGCGCCTCTTTTTCTCGCGGGTGAGGGAAGTGGGCGCAACCTGGGTCAGCATGGTCGCAGCGATGGTCAAGGCTGTTCTCGCGCTGCCGCCGGAAACGGATGTCACCGACCACAAGGTGCGGTATGTCACCGCCAATGCGGTTCGCGCGGAAGATCAGGAACAGTTCGAGCAACGCTTTGGGCTCGTCGCAACGACCTTGGGATTTGGGCAGACCGAAGGCATGGCTTTTACGAAGGCGCACCTTGATCATGCCGCGCGTAAGCGAGGTACGATCGGGCACGCCGGATATTATTTCGATATAGCCCTGCTTGACGATGACGGATTCCCCGTGCCGACCGGCGAGATCGGAGAGCTTTGCGTCCGACCTCTCGAACCGGAGATGATGTTTTCCGGCTATTGGGGTAAGCCCGAGAAGACGCTGGAGGCGTTCGCGGGACTTTGGTATCATACGGGCGACCTTGCCTCGGTCGATCCTGACGGGTTTTGCCTGTTCCAGGGACGCAAGACTGATTCGATGCGTCGGCGTGGCGAGAATGTTTCCGCCGTTGAGCTCGAGGATGCGATCGGCAAATTCCATTCCGTGCATCAGGTGGCGGTTCACGCCGTGCCATCGCCGCTTGGGGAAGACGACATCAAGGCCTGCCTGATCTTGAAGGCAGACATGGATCTCGACATGGCTGCCTTTTTTGATTTCCTTCGGCGCAATGTGCCATATTTCGCCATCCCGCGGTTCGTCGAAGTGATGGATGCGTTTCCGCTCACTCCAACGACGGGCCGCGTGATGAAGCGGCTGTTGCGCGACCGGGGAGTGGGTGACGCAATCGACCTTGAGGCGATTGGCCTGATGGTCGATAAGTCACAAAGAAGGAGCTGAGCGAACGGGCGTCGCTCAGCAGCGGTCCCATTCAAGTTCGAGAGTGTCGAGCGCCAGGATAGGACCCAAACGGGAAAGCGATGGGCTGCCGGGTTTGCGCCGGAATGTTGGGATCGCTTTCACCCACTCTTCGGTCAGAATCCGCATTTCCGCGCGGGCAAGAAAGTTACCGAGGCAGACATGCGCTCCGGTGCCAAAGGCGAGTGTAGGCCGAGTCCGGTCGAGTTCAAACTTTTCGGGGGCGGCATAGATGGAGGGATCGAAGCCAGCACCCGGCAGCGAAGCGAGGATCATATCGCCGGCGCGCACGTCGGCCTCACCCAGCCGGCAATCCTGGGTCGCGACCCTGGGCGGTAGCACAACCGAATAGCGCCGCAACGACTCCTCGACAAAGGCGCCGATGCGCTCGGGATTTTCACGAAGTTGCTGCTGAATATCGGGTCGCTCGGCGAGATTACGATAGGTGAAACCCAAGGTTCCGGCGACGGTATCCAGACCTGCGACGAACATCATCAGTGTAATCGATTCAATTTCCTGATCGGTCAGGTCACGGCCGCGGATCGACATGGTGACGAGGTGCGAAAAAAAGTCATCTCGAGGTTCTACGCGCCGCTGCGCCGTAATCTCGCGCATCTGGCCGGTGACAAACTCGCGCATTGCGTCGCGCTTCACCGGATCGCTCCAATGTGCGAAATATTCTCCGACGATCTGGCGGAATTCGGGGAACCGCTCGAGCGGCATTCCCATGATTTCCATGAAGACCGATACCGGGAACCGCGCGCCGATCGCTTCGGTAAACTCGCAACCTCCCTTGTCCGCTACGTCTGCGATGAGGCGCCTCGCCCAGGTTCGAATCTGGTCATTGAGTTTGCGTACCACTGCGGGTGAGAAATACCGCATCAGCTCGCTGCGATAGGGACCGTGCTCAGGTGGATCGAGGTACAGAGGGATCATCGGGAACGCCGTCTGGGCCTTGGGAATGGAACGTTCGGCGGCCGAAAAACGGTTATGATCCTTGAGCAGCTCGGTCACCAGATCATAGCTCTGGACGACCCAATGGCCACCGTTTCGGGGTGTAAAGAACACCGGCGGGGCCTCAGCCAGCAGGTCGCGATAGCCTAGATGGATATCCTCTCGCTTGAGCCGGTCATCGTTGAAGAGGTCGAAATCGAATATGAGGTGCTGCGGAAGATTGCCATCCATCTTGATCACCATTTCCTCTCCTGCTGCTGGACCGACTCCAGTCAATGCCTGGGCTTCGCTCCTGAATGACGAACCCGCGTATTTTTTCTATGCCGTCGTTATGGCCGGGAAAACCAATTCCAAGTGGAATAGAAGGCTAACTTTCAACTCAACGGTTGGCAAGGGGGAGGATCTTCTCCTATCAACTGTCGGTCTCGCCGCCAATCGTCCCAGGATGTTCGGTTGTGGCAAGGCGCTGATCTTATGATCTGGAAGGGATGGCTGAATTGCGGGAAATGCTGGGGCTGCAGGGCAAGCGCGCCCTCGTTATCGGTGGCGGAGCGGGAATTGGAGCGTGCATTTCGCTTCGCCTGGCTGAGGCTGGCTGTGATGTAGCGGTGTGCGACTTCGTAGCCGATAATGCCGCAGCGGTGACCGAACAGGTCAGGGCGCTTGGCGTAGAGGGCGTCCCGGTCGTCGGGGATGTTCTGCGCCACGAAGACGTCCCCTCGTTGGTTGCGGCGGCTGAAGGCGAACTGGGCGGGATCGACGTCCTTGTGAACATCGTAGGTGTTTCACATTGGGCGTCGCTGATCGAGATGCCCCTCGAGACCTGGAATCTCGATCATGAACTCAACCTTCGGCAAGTGTTCCTGATTAGCCGCGAGGTCGCCAAGCTGATGGTTTCCCGACGTCGGCCCGGCGTGATGACCTGCGTCACTTCGGTCAGCGGAATACAGGCGGCGCCCAATCATGCCGCTTATGGCGCCGCCAAGGCAGGCCTTGTGCAACTTGTGCGCAGCATGGCGGTGGAATGGGCTGACCACGGCATTCGCGTGAACTCCGTTGGACCCGGTTCGATCGTGACACCGCGGTTGCCGCGGACCGAGGCGCGGGACAACTTCATGCGCAAGAATGGCGTGCCCCTTGCTCGCCGCGGGGAAGCGGATGAGGTTGCCAAAGCCATTTTATTCTTATCCTCGAATATGGCCAGCTATATCACGGGCCAGAATCTGATGGTCGATGGGGGGTGGTCGGCCGCAAATCTTTGTGTTCGCGCCGATATCGCGACACCATGAGCTTGGCCCGACGATATCTGCCCTGATCGTCGGCGTGGAACGCCCCTGCCGGTCATCGCAAGCGCGCGCCCGGATGCTGAGCTTGACTGCGAATGGCTGCGGGATTACCAACCATATGGTTGAAAAAATGCTCTCCTCGCGGCAGGTTTATCCGATGATGGAGGGGGCAGGGGCGTGATGATCGCGCGAATTGGAGGGGTATGCAATTGGAACCGTTGGGTGGTGATGGCCTTGCTCACAAGCACGAGCAATCACTTGAAGAGTTCGAAGCGCTCGCTTTATCTCGCTTTACCTGCCGGGCGTTCGACTCGGCTCAGGTTCCGCGTCCGCTCATTGAGCGCTTGCTGCAGGTAGCTCAGCGAACCGCCACCTGGTGTAACACTCAGCCGTGGCAGGTTGTTGTTACCGAGGGGGATGCCACGCGGCGATTCGCAGACGCACTTTATGCCCATGCTCTGAGTGGCGCCCCGCCGCATTCGGACGTGCCGTTTCCGGGCCCCTATGTTGGTCGGTTCGATGAGAGGCGCAAGCAGGTTGGCAAGCAACTCTATGGTGCCCTGGGGATAGAGAAGGGAGACCGCGAGGCTTCCCGTCGGCAGACCCTGGAGAATTTTCGCCTATTCGGGGCACCCCATGTGGCGCTTGTCACCAGCGAACAAGCGTTGGGGCCGTATGGCATCCTGGATTGCGGGTTTTACATGGGGCAGTTTCTCCTTGCGGCGCAAGCGGCCGGACTGGCGACGGCAGCTCAGGCGGCCATTGCAATGCATAGTGACTTCGTCCGCAGTTACTTCAATATTCCACCCGGGCGCCTGCTGCTGTGCGGCATTTCTTTCGGCTATGCCGACCAGTCTCAGCCCGTCAACAATTTCAGGACAGGCCGTGCCCCGCTAGAGCAAGTGGCGGAATTCATTTCGTAACAATTGGAATGTTGCGATCGGGAGGAGAGGCGGTGGATATCAGCGGTTTGTTCGATATTCGGGGTAAGGTCGCGCTCGTGACGGGCGGAACGGCTGGTATCGGGCGCATGATAGCCGAGGGGCTGGTCCGTGCGGGCGCGGATGTCTTCATTTGCGCGCGCAAGGTGGATCAGGTCGCCACGACGGAAGCTGAGCTTGCCGCTCTCGGTCGTTGCCGGGGTGTCGTGGCCGACATTCAGTCGGATGAGGGGCTCGCCGCCATTTTGGCCGCCATCACGCCGATGCAAAGACTGGATATTCTCGTCAATAATGCGGGGCGCACATGGGAAGCTCCCCTGGGCTCCGTCGAGAAATCGTCGATGATGAAGGTCTACGATCTGAATGTCGCATCGACATTGATGCTCGTGCAGGCATTGCTGCCCCTTTTGCGAAGAGTGGCTACCGTCGAAGATCCAGCGCGGATCATCAATATCGCTTCGCTAAATGGTATGCGGGCCGCGGACCGGTCGAATTTTCCCTATTCCACGAGCAAAGCCGCGATGTTGATGCTCAACGAGCATCTGGCGAGGGAACTGGCCGGAGAGAATATCACGGTCAATGCGATTTCTCCGGGCTTCTTTCCGTCAAGACTGACGGCTCATATGCTTGATGATCCCGAGTTCAGAGCAAGTGTCGCGTCGCCCCTTGGTGGCCGGATCGGCGCGAGCGAGGACATCGCCGGTACGGTCATCTACCTGGCATCGAAAGCGTCAAGTTGGCTGACCGGCTGGAATATTCCCCTCGGTGGCGGACGGAAGGTTATCGACAGCTGATGTTAAAAGAGCTCCAACCATTCGAAGTGGCGGTTTCCGATGCGGAACTCGCCGAACTGGAAGACAGGATCCACCGAACGCGATGGGGCGGAGATTTCGGAGGCGACGACTGGTCATTTGGAACCAATGGCGTCTATTTGCGCGAGTTGGCCGACTACTGGCTGTACGGCTATGACTGGCGCAAAACAGAAGCGGCCATCAACGCATATCCTAATTTTCGCATGGAAATACGGGATATCCCCATCCATTTTATGTGGATCAAAGGGAAGGGGCCTTCTCCAAAGCCGCTGATATTGACCCATGGTTGGCCCTGGACCTTTTGGGATTACAGGAAGCTGATTGGCCCACTCAGCGATCCCGCCGCGCATGGCGGTGATCCGAGGGACGCGTTCGATCTCGTTATTCCCTCGCTCCCCGGCTACGGATTCTCAGGTCCCGCCGCTAACGGGATCGCGTTCTGGGAAATCGCGGATCTCTGGGCGGAATTGATGACGGCGCTGGGCTATGCTTCGTTTGGCGCGGCCGGTTCTGACTGGGGCGCATTTGTCACGGCACAGCTCGGGCACAAATATGCCGATAGAGTCTTCGGCGTCCATTTTCCGTTGATGTTGCCGCTCGACGCGCTCAGCGGTGGTGGCGGGGTCGATCCCGCACTTTACAGCGATACCGAACAGGAGTGGTTGGCCGCGAACCTGAGGTTCAGGGCCGACGGTTACGGCTATGCCTTGCTGCAGAAGACCCGGCCGAGGACGCATTCCTTCTCAGCCAATGATTCACCTGTCGGACTCTTGGCCTGGATTGTCGAGAAACGCCGAAGCTGGAGTGACTGTTCGGGCGAGGTGGAGAGCCGTTTCAGCAAGGACGATCTTCTGGATACCGCCATGATCTATTGGGTAACCCAGAGCTTCGGTACCGCGGCAAGGCTATATTATGAGACAACCAACCGGCCGTGGATAGCTTCCCATGATCGCTCGCCGGTTGTCGAGGCTCCCGTCGCGGTGCCCGTGTTTCCGAAAGAGGTCATGCATATGCCCCGGAAATGGGCGCAGCAATATTATAATCTCAAACGCTGGACCTCAATGAGCAATGGCGGTCATTTTGCGCCGATGGAACAGCCGCAGGCAATGATAGCCGATTTGCGCGCCTTCTTCGCAGACTGCGCCCCGCCACAGACCCCATGATCAGAAATGGAAGCCCTGTTATGAAAACACTTGCTGCAGTTGTGCGTTCACCGGGTGGGCCTTTCCTGTTCGAAGAACATGAGCTCGAGGATCCGCGCGCGGACGAGGTTCTGGTACGCATCCATGCGACCGGTATATGCCACACAGACATCGCAGTGCGCGATCAGCACCTTCCGCTGCCGTTGCCCGTCATCCTCGGGCACGAAGGCGCCGGCGTGGTTGTGAAGGTTGGATCCGAGGTTCAGCAGATCGCTCCGGGCGATCATGTCGTGCTGACCGCGGATTCCTGTGGCCATTGTCCGATGTGCCATTCGGGCCATGAGCCCTATTGCGATCAGTTGCGCCCACTTAATATCACGGGGCTTCGAGGGGATGGCACCAGCAGGATCATCGATGAGGCGGGTTTGCGCGGATCCTTCTTTGGCCAGTCCTCCTTCGCCACTTATGCGTTGGCGACCGTCCGGAACACGGTGAAGGTTCCCGCAGATATCGACATGTCCATCTTGGGCCAGTTGGGGTGCGGGATTCAGACGGGGGCCGGCGCGGTTCTCAAGCGGCTGATGCCCGATCCGGGATCGAGCATCCTCATCTGCGGAGCTGGCCCGGTCGGGATCGCGGCGGCCATGGCGGCGCGCATCGCGGGCTGCGGCACCATTGCGGTCATGGAGAAGCACCCGGCGCGTCTGCTCGCTGCCGGCAAATTCGGAGCCACGCATGTTGTCGATGCGCAGCAAGGCGAGGCGGCGTTTGACGAACTTTCGGCGCTTGCCCCGAACGGTTTCGATGCCGTTATCGATACGACCGGGGTCCAGGCGTTGATTACCCGTCTGGTCCCTTTGGTAGCGCCTCTCAAGACATTGTTGCTTCTGGCGCCTGGCGCAACTGTAACTCTCCCTCTTTCGCCGATGATGGCTGGCGGCCGCACGGTTAGCTCGCATTCCTGCGGTCATATCTCTTCGTCGGTCTTCATCCCTGAACTGATCGAACTCTATCGCCAGGGCACGTTTCCAATAGATCAGTTGGTCACGACATTTCCATTTTCGGCGATAGAGGAGGCATGCCGCGCTGCGGAGTTGGGCGAAGTGATCAAACCGGTCTTGGTTATGGACTGCTGAAGCTTGTCCTTGGGCAAGACAGCAAACAGTGTGGGCAGCGGCCGGGATCTCGGGATGTCCAAGTCAACCGTTTGGATGACGCAATATTGACTGGCTGGTTGAGTGGGCTAAGAAGGTCCTGCAGCTTGCTGCCAATTTAGACACTCAAGGAGGGGAACATGAAAAACATCGTCCAACGGACACTGTTTTGCGGGGCGTCGGCGCTTGGCCTTATCGCATTTTCACAGCCTGCGATGGCTCAGTCGGCAGATCAAGGTGGCTCAGCAACGGATGCTTCGGCCGGGGACATTATCGTCACCGCCCGTCGAGCGTCTGAATCATACATCAACGTTCCGGTGCAGGTCGCCGTCCAGTCCGGTGAAGCGCTGGCACGTACCAACGCGAACGACTTGTCCAAGATCGCTGAGAACATCCCCTTCGTCCAGATCACAAAAACGAGCAGCGGAAGCGGCGGCGGCTTCGTCATTCGCGGCGTGGGCTCGTTCGCGATTGACGTCGGGGTTTCCCAGGCTGTTCTCGTGAACATGGACAACGTTTTTATCGGCCGGCCGCGCATCATTTCCGCAGCGCAATATGATATCGCGCAGGTCGAAGTATTGAAGGGGCCCCAAGCCTTATTCTATGGCAAGAACACTCCAGGCGGCGTGATTTCGATCACTACCAAGGATCCGGAGGACCACCTGGAAGGCTATGTACGCGCCTCTTACGAATTTAATGCGCGGGAGCGCATCCTGGAAGGCGGGATTTCCGTGCCCCTATCCGACACTGTGGGGGTGCGCTTCGCGGGCCGGATCGGAGCTGCTGACGGCTGGCTGAAGAACGATGCCACGGGCTACGCGGTCAATCCGCTCACGCCTGTTGCTCCGTTTCTTGCTGCTTTTCCGGTGCCGGCGGGCGTTTCCCGCCGCGCGCCGCGGACAGATGATACGAGCGGGCGGATCACTGTGAAGTGGCAGCCTAACAGTGATTTCACTGCAAAACTGAAGTATACTTACGGTCTAAGTCATTCAGATGGCGATAACGCAACCAATGAAGCGTTTTGCGACCCCAGCCGCACCACCCATGCTACCGCGTTCGGCATTCCCGACGTGCAGAATGACTGTCGTGCGAATGGACGGGTCAATCACAGTGGCTTCCCGGTCGGTCTTACGGTCAATTACCCGCTTGCCAATGGGGGTGTGCCTTATGGGACAACCAAGTCACACCTTGCAGGGCTTGAGCTGGATTATAATTTCGGTGGCCTGTCGCTTTCGTCCATTACGGGATATTATAATCTGAAGTACCGTGGCGCACAGAACTCATATCATGACGGCCTAGGCAATAATTTGGCTGCCCAGTCCGAAAATGCGACCGGGTTTTCTCAAGAGCTGCGGCTTTCTTCGCAATTTGAATTTCCAGTCAATTTCGTGATAGGCGGTTACTACGGCGACCAGAAGCAACTTAACCATTCCTATTCATACATTCTTAACTTGGGATTGGACCCCGTACGCGGTAGCTATTTCACATATGATCGCTTGACGGACCAGAAGACAACAACATGGTCCGCTTTCGGACAGCTGCGCTATGATGTGACCGATCAGCTTGAGCTGAGCGCTGGCGTGCGCTACACTTCAGAGAAGAAGTCGGATTATAATGGCAATGCCTATATACATCCTTTGGCGGCCTCTTTTCTAGAACCTGCCTTCTTCGATCGGTCGACCACCTTCACAGATTGGTCGCCGGAGGCGACCCTGCGATGGAAGCCCGCTGATGGGCAAATGATCTATCTGTCTTACAAGCAGGGATATAAATCAGGTGGGTTTTCGGCGCCGCCTGTTTTCTCGAGAGGTTACACCGACGCTTCCACGCGGTTCGATCCTGAAAAGGCGCGGGGGTTTGAAGTCGGCTATAAGGGAGAATTGTTCGATCGACGCTTGCGCGTGGAATTGGTCGGCTATCGTTATAATTATTCGAGCCAGCAGGTTTCGATCTTCGTACCGGATTCGCTGGGTTTCCTGATCAGGAACGCGGGTGAAACGCGGGTGCAAGGTATAGAAGGCTTACTCAATTGGAGGGTATCGAACGGACTCAGCCTGAATGCTTCGCTGGGTTACAATGATGCGCACTACATAAAGTATGAAGGCGCAGGATGCTGGGCCGGCCAGACTGTGGCGCAGGGGTGTGTCCCGACTGGCGTCGGGACAGCTACTGCTCAGGATTTGAGCGGTCATCAGGCTCCGAGAGCGCCCAAATGGGCGGGAACTATCGGCATCAATTATGAGGGTGCCGTCGGTGACGGCTTGAAGGTGAAGCTATATGGTGGCGGGATTTACTCCAGCAGTTACAATGCCTCGGACAATCTTGATCCCTTCGAAACCCAGAATCAGTGGTTTAAGGTAAACGCATCGATCGGCATTGCGTCCGAGGATGACAAATATGAGTTGAGCCTTATTGGCCGCAATCTCACAAATCAATATACGCTCACTTTCTCGCAGGATAAGGCGCGCGGTCTACCCGGGGAGTATATTGGATATTTCGGCAGAACCCGTGAAATCGCGCTTCAGGGTACCGTCCGGTTTTGAGCGCAGCTTGTTTCTCCCAACTGAATGGCGCGCTCCGGCGCGCCATCTCTTTTGATGGTTGATATTACCTAAAGATTGATTGGATATCGCAGGAGAGACCCAATGCGAGCTGCCATTGCCGTTCGACCGAACGAACGGATCGTTATCGAAGATGTGAATTTCGGCGGTCTGGGCGACCGGGAAGTTCGCATCCGCACCCGCGCTTGCGGCGTGTGCCATTCCGACCTTTCCTACCATGAGGGTAAGAACGGACCCGCCGAAATGTTTCCCATGGTCTATGGCCATGAGGCGGTCGGCGAGGTCGTCGAAACCGGTTCTGCGGTAAGTCGATGCAAGGTTGGCGACATCGTGGTCGTCAGCCTCTTTCCCGTGTGCGGGGAATGTTGGCACTGCCAACGTGGGGAAAGCCAGCATTGCGAAACATTTGGGCTGGTGGCGACGAGCCAGGGTTTTTTGCGCGAAGACGGGTCCCGAGCTTTGGCTCTGGCGGGAATCGGTGCTTTTGCCGAAGAGTTCCAGATCAGTGAAACACTTGCAGTGCCGATCCGGACTGACGTTCCCCTGGAACAAGTCGCATTAGTGGGATGCGGCGTCACGACCGGCGTGGGTGCGGCCCTTTGGACGGCGCAAGTGACGCCCGGATCGACGGTCGCTATATTTGGCTGTGGGGGCGTCGGACAGTCAGTCGTGCAGGGAGCAAGGCTGGCTGGAGCCGGGCGAATTTTCGCGGTGGATCCTGCGCCACTCAAACGACAGGTGGCGCAGCAATTCGGCGCTACCGATTTGATAGATCCCATCGCGCAGGATCCGGTGGAGGCGTTGCGGGAGGCTACGGACGCCCGCGGCGTCGATTTCGCCTTCGAAGTGACAGGGATACCCGCGGTTGCGCAACAGGTTTTTGCTTCGCTGCGTAGGCGTGGAATCATGGTGGCGGTAGGTATGCCGCCAGCAGGTTCCGATTATATATTATCCGGTCGTGGCTTCTTCGCGGAGGAAAAGCAGGTCCGCGGCTCGCTCTATGGCTCGGCGCAGTCGCGCTATCACTTGCCTATGTTGATTGGGCTGGCTGAGAGCGGCAAACTCGATCTAGCGAGCATGGTGAGCCGTAAGATCGGGCTGGAGGACATAAATGAGGCCTTCGATGCAATGCGCAACGGTGAGGTGATCCGTAGCGTCATTACCTTTGATTGACATGCAGAGCGGGCGGGAAGGTCGGTGCCCATCAGCCGTCCAGGGAATTAAACCTTGAGCAATATACACTGGGAGCAGCCATGAATAACGAACTGTGCAATAGGCTGGACCTTGAGTTTCCCTTGTTTGCATTTAGCCATTGCCGGGACGTTGTGGCAGCTGTCAGCCGGGCAGGCGGGTTTGGTGTGCTCGGGATCGTCAATCGGACGCCTGAAGAGGTCGAAATTGAATTGGACTGGATCGATGCGCACGTCCAGGGCCGGCCCTATGGCGTTGACCTCGTTTTCCCGCAAAAGCTCGCAACGAAAGGTGAGCCCGAGCTGACGTATAGCGATTTGCTCCAACGCGTACCCCAGGCACACAAGGAGTTCGCTGCCCATATTCTCGAGGCTGCGGATGTTCCCCCTGTTTCTCGGGCGGAAACCGACGAACGCCGTCCTCCATTCGATCCGGCATCCGGTCGCGCCACGTTGGAAGTCGCGTTGCGCCATCCCGTGAAGCTCGTGGTCAATGCACTTGGCATGGCGCCTCAGGATATGATCGATGCCGCGCACGCAAGAGGGGTTCTGGTCGGCGCGTTAATTGGCTCGAAAGAGCATGCCGTCAATCAGGTCGCTGCAGGAGTCGACATCCTTATCGCACAGGGAACCGAGGCAGCGGGCCATTGTGGGGAGGTATCGACGATGGTGCTGGTGCCGGAAGTTATTGAGGCGGTTCGTTCCTTGGGGAATGTTCCCGTCTTGGCTGCGGGAGGCATTGCGACGGGGAGGCAGATGGCCGCGGCGATGGCCATGGGGGCTGCGGGAGCGTGGACGGGTTCGATCTGGCTCGCGACGAGCGAAGGTGAATCATCTCCGGTTCTCAAGGATAAAATGCTTGCTGCTTCCAGCCGCGATACCGTTCGGACACGTACACGCACCGGTAAACCGTGCCGCAATCTGCGGTCAGCGTGGACTGATGCTTGGGAAAACGATCCCGCAAGCCCTGGACCCCTGCCGATGCCACTGATGTCGCTGCTAAGCGAGGCTGCTCTTAAAGCTGCCGATCAGGCGGCGCAGGCAGGTAATGAAAAGGCTCGAGCGATTGTTACTCATGCCGTTGGACAGGGGGTCGGACTGATCGAGCGCATCTCATCGGCGGGCAGCGTGGTGCAGGACTTCAAAAGAGATTTTCTTGAATCGGTTGAGAAGTTGAATTCTCTCGTATCATCATGATGTGTGCGATTAACTCATTGCGGATGGAACGGCAATGTTCTGAACCGAAGTGCGTAAAGGCAAGTCGGTCAAATCTATTAACCCTTGCGTACAATATTATCTTAGGATCGGATCGATTTTGAACGCTCTTCATCAGAGATATAAGGGCACACTTCGCGTTGCTTTTCAAGGCAGCTTCTTCAAAATACGATAGATGAGACGGCGCGTTGCGTCACTACCTCATCATTCAGACGTGGGCGACCGGCATTCATGATAAGGATTTGCTTGACTGGAATACGCTGGTGTCACGGGGCGCACTTGAAGCTATCGGCAGTATTGGGGTTCCCGGCGACGTATTTCGCCCAAAGGGGATAAGGACAGAGGGGCCTCGTGCGCCTTTGTGCTCCTGGATTGGCATCCGCCACGGTTCCTCGTTCCGGCTGGATTTCCTTGCTCTCTCCAGGCCTCAAGCCAATCCTCGATGGGTGCATTTGCCGCATCGAACGAGTCGCAAAGTTGCGCGACGGCCTGTCACGGCATGATGCGCCATCGTTGGCGTGCTCACGCTGGAAGCCACCATCGTCGCGCCATGCGGCTAAACTCTTCACTGCACCCGGCGGGATACTCCGCGAAGACGACGTCCGGTTCGTCGAGGCGGTGCGCGCCGCCTCGCCAGTGATCGCGCAAGCGGCGGATCTCGCCCGGCAGTTCCACGACATCCTGGTCGGACGGAATGCCGCAGGCCTTGATCCGTGGCTCACGCAGGCGCTGGGGAGCGCGATCGGCTCATTCGCGCGTGGCATCCGGCGCGATATCGACGCCTTTCGTGCCGCGTTGACGTTGCCCTGGAGCACCGGTCCGGTCGAAGGCAAGATCAACAAGCTCAAGCTTATCAAGCGATCCATGTATGGTCGCGCCGGGATCGATCTACTCCGGGCGCGGATCATGGCATGACCTGCACCGAAAGTTCGGGAGAACCCACATCTGGGGAAAGTTCGGGACCCGTTGACACGAAGCAAGGGCAGAGCGGCCGGTTGGGTTCCAGACCGCTCAACGCCCAGACTTCCGTCTCTGCCCGCCGCGCTGTCAGAAGCGATATGTTCCTTCGATCACGAATTCGCGCGGTCGAGCGGGAACGCCGATATAGTCGCCCGGCGAGCCCCGTGAAGAATCGTTTCCAAACAGATTGATGAACTCATTGGTGAGATTGCGACCGATGAACGACAGTTTCCACGTATCGTCCTCAGCGCCAATGGAAATGCCCGCGTTCAACTTCCAGAAAGAAGCCTGGACTGTCTCGGGATCCAAGGAATCCAGCGTATTGTATGACGAGGAATAAAACGCATCGCCGTTGAAGCCAAGCTTGAGATCATTGCCAAGCGACATGTCATAGGTGGCGCCGAAGTTCCCCGACCATTTAGGTGCACGTGGCAGCCTCCTGCCGCTCAGATCTGCCAGGCAACCCGCTGGCGATCCGGCGATGCAAGCTGCACCCACGTAGGACTGATACTTCGCATCATTGTAGCCCAAAGCGCCACGCAGGTTGAGACCTTCTATCGGAACATAGGCAACCTGCATTTCGATGCCCTGTACGCGGGTTCTCCCAGCGTTGCTCACGATGAAGCTGTTGAGTGTGGCGTCGAACGAACTGAGTTGCTGGTTCTTATAATTCGTCCGGTATGCCGCGATCTCCAAGCGTAGTCGATTGTCTAGCAACTGGGCCTTATAACCCAGTTCAAATCCCTTCGCGGTTTCCGGCTTGAACGTCGTGTTCTCGTCCGTAAACGAAGGGATCAAGATTGCGGGATAGGAAAAACCGCCGGATTTGTAGCCAGTTTTATAAGCGATGTAGAGCGTCTGACGCGCATCGGGTCTCCAACTTAGCGTAGCTTCCGGCGAATAGTTGCTGCCCCTGTAAATGCGATCAAGATAATTACCCTGCGCACGCAGATTCGCCGCGAATGCGGGATTTACATAGGTGAGCCCGTCCAGCGAATCACGTTTGTCGCGAGTATACCGCGCGCCGGCGGTTAGTTCGAGTGAGGGAGTGATGTCCCAAATGATTTGGCCGAACACGGACTGAGACGTCGATACGAAGTCGATCAACCGATCGTAAGTGTAATATTTGCCCGTAGCAGGGTCGACCGGCAGCGGTGCAATCGCCGAGTGATTATTGTTCCACTGATGAATTCGATCGATATAACCACCGATCACAAAGTTCACCGGAGCATCGAAATCGCTCGACAGCCTAAGCTCCTGTGCAATCGACCAAGTGTGCTCTTCGGCGACGTTGTAGATACCGGCAAAGGACGTCTGGTTAGCAACGAATGAAGATGTGTTTCGCAGATCATAGAACCCTGTGATTGCAGCTAACTTGAGCTGATCGTTAATCTCCCAGTTCGCATTTAGCGAAGCGATGTGCGTGGTTAGCCGCCCATAGGGCACGCCTCCGTTTGCCTCAGGCATGTTGGCGGTCAGCACTGCGGGGAAGTCGCTGACGGAAGTATGGCGGTCGAACGCACAATCTCCGTTCAGGTCCAGCGAGCCATATGCGGACGGATGCGTTATGCCACGCCCGCAATAAAGGATGTACAATTCATCGTCGCCAGCATTCCTGGCCCGGCCATAGCTATATTTTAGCTTGATGTTCAGCGAAGGCGTTGCATCCCAGACAACCGTCAAACGCGCGCCAATATCTTCAGTGTTCGGTCCAAGACGCGCCGAGGCGCCTGGCAGTGTGGCGCCGGCCGCAATCCAGGGAGCAAAGGCGGGCGTATTGGGGAAAGGCTGGGCGGGAGCCGAATTGTGGATGTATCCATCCATCGCTGCATAGCGACCGGCCAAGCGAACTTTTAGAGTGTCGGTTACCGGGCCGCCGATTGCGCCTTCGAAGTAGCGTTCATCAGCTACGAACTCGTAGCCGGCACGCGCATACCCTTCAAGCTTATTGCCCGGATCAGCTGTCGTAATCGATATGACCCCAGCAGGTGAATTTTTTCCATAGAAGAGTGCTTGCGGACCCTTTAGTACTTCCATCTGCGCAAGGTCATAAAGGCCTTGTTGTATCAGGCGGCCTCGCCCGACGAGCACATTGTCAAAGTTTACAAGTACGCTCTGCTGAACCCCCGCATCGGTTGGGGTCGACCCAATGCCACGGATAGAGAGAAGAGCTCCGTTCCCCGCAGCGAAGCGGGCAAGTGTCACGAACGGAACCAATTGGGCAGCCGATTCTAGCGTGGTAACATTATTACGGACAAGCGCGTCCGATGACAGCGCTGTCACCGCGACTGGCACTTTGAGCAAGGATTCTGAACTGCGACGCGCGGTTACGATGATATCTTCCAGACCGCCCGTCGATCCGGTGACTGGGGATCCTCGGTCTTGCCCGCCCTGATATTGCTCTGTAGTTGGTGCCGCAGTAACGGAGGCGCCTGAAATCGGTTGCTGCGTGTCTTGCGGAACGGTCTGGCTCTGCGCCCACGCGGAACCATTCACTGCCAGGGCGGCAATGCTCGCGCCGATCGCCAATGCGCGGCGAACTGATCGAAATTTCATTATTTCCTCCCCTTACATGCTACGGTTCATTAGCCGCTGCGTCGGTCAACTAGTCAGTCGGTAGCTTTTATGCGGAGGAATGGCAAGAGGGCAAGCGCCGACATCCGATTCCGAGCGGACGTTGCGGGAAAGACGCAGGCCGACCTTGAGCGCGATCGATCGATGCCAACCTGAGTCAAAGCGAGGTTTTAACGGCTCGCTCGGATATCGTAGCCGCGGAAGACAAAGCAATATTCGATATGGAATGGATGGATGGAAATGGTTCGACGCTGCGATTTTTATGTCATCACCGATTAACGTGAGACTATCAACTGTCTATATGGTAGATCGCCGTTTGCTAGGGATGATCGGCGGTAGTGGCGAGGGCGAAGCGGGTGATCGCCCCCCGTGCGCAAAAGCAGGATTTTTCCATACCTAAATGGTGTATGCCGGGGAAGGCTTGAAGAATGGTAGATATTCAGTCCAAACACCGGACGTCTAGAGGGCGGCCTGACGGCATATACCCTGGTCTGTGCCGGCTTTGCGTCGGCTACTGCCCGATTATGGTTACAGTTGAGAACGGTCGAGCTGTTAAAGTAGCCGGCGATCCGGACGCACCGTTGTTTGATGGCTACACCTGCCCGAAGGGAAGGGCCCTTCCTGACCTGCATTACGGTCCACAACGATTGCTGCAGTGCCTGCGCCGTCACGTCGACCGAGGCTTTGTGCCGGTTCCAAGCGCAGCAGTCGTAGAGGAAATCTCAGATCGCGTTCGCTCGATCATTGATCGACATGGACCGCAGGCAATTGCGGTATATTACGGCACTGGCAGCACTAGTTCCTCTCTTCCGCTTACCGTCGCAAAGGCTTGGTTGGACGCGCTCGGCTCCACCATGTTTTTCTCGGTCAACACGATCGATAAGCCAGGCATGCAGATTGCGCAGGCACGTCACGGGCTTTGGGAAGCGGGCCATCCCTCTTTTGAAGATGCGGAGGCTTGGATTCTTGTAGGGAGCAATCCCATCATCAGCAAGACGGGCGGTTTTCCTCAAAACAACCCGGGTATGCGGCTTAAGGAAGCAGTCAATCGGGGCCTTAAGCTGATCGTCATCGATCCACGGCGCAGCGAGGTTGCGCGGCGTGCCCATATTCACCTGCAATGCCTACCAGGCAATGATCCCGCGGTGCTTGCGGCGATCGTCCATGTCATCATTGCTGAGCGCCTGTTCGACGCCGATTTCGTGGACGCAAACGCGGATGGGTTGGAGGCACTAGAAAGCGCTGTCGCGTCCTTCAAGCCCGCAGCAGTTGCGGCTAGAGCCGGGGTGGAAGAGGCCGACCTCATCGAGGCGGCCCATGTGCTGGCTCGGGCACGTAGCAGCGGCATTTTCTGTGGGACTGGACCGAGTTTCGCGACATATGGGACGCTCACCGAATATCTCGCTAACTGCCTGACGACTTTGTGTGGTCACTGGGCACGGGCGGGCGACGTTCTCCAGAAGCCCAACGTTCTTCTTCCTGCATGGTCCGCTCGGGCTCAACCGATCGCACCTTATCCGGAAGCCAGCGGCGCGCAACTTCGCGTGCGGGGATTGCGTGGAAATGCGAGTGGTCTCCCGGTGGCCGCGCTTGCTGATGAGATACTGCTGGAGGGTGAGGGTCAGATCAAGGCGCTCTTCTGCCTAGGCGGGAATCCGATGATGGCTTTCCCCGATCAAAGGCGAACCCATGAGGCGTTGCGGAAGCTCGACCTTCTTGTGGTATTGGATCCGGAAATGAACGCGACCGCGAGGCTGGCCGACTATGTCCTGCCACCTTCTTTAATTTTGGAGACGCCGGGTACCAGCCTCTTAATGGAGGCGATAAAATACAACGCCCATTCGCGGGGCCTCGACCAGCCCTATGCGCGGTACGCGCCGGCGATTGTCGATCCCCCGGCGGGATCAGACCTGATGGGAGACTGGGAGTTCTTTTATGAGTTGGCAAAGCATATGGGTTTGCCGCTTACGATCCATAGCCATTACGGCATTGGGCCGCATAGGGAAGCGCCGTGTCACAGCGTGGAGCTCGATATGACTGACCGTCCTTCGACTGACGAACTGATCGAATTATTGCTTCAAACGTCACGAATTCCGTTGGCGGAGGTGAAGAACTATCCACATGGCCATATCTTCGCGGAAGTCAAAGAGCGAGTCCGTGAACGCGATCCCGCGTGTATGGCGCGATTGGATCTCGGAAACAGCACCATGATGGGCGAACTCGAGCAGATTGCCGTCGAAAGTTCTGGTGGTGTCGACGCAGAGGATTATCCTCTCCTACTCGTACCAAGGCGCGTGAATCACCTCGTCAATTCCTATGGGCGCGCAAGTCCGAGCCTTAACAGCAAGAAGCCATATAATCCGCTGTCGATCAACCCAGCTGATGCTTCACGCTTTGCGATCTCCAGCGGTGATCAAGTGCTCGTTCAATCACGGTTCGGGGAGGTGCGCGCCATCGTCGAGGAGGACAAGGAAATACGGCCGGGTGTTGTTTCGATGAGCCATTGCTTTGGTGGAAATCCGGGCGATGATGAAGACCCATCAACGGAAGGTGCCAACGTCGGCAGGTTGATTAGCGTTGAGGATAGACCCGATCCGATAACAGGTATTCCGCGAATGGGTGCCTTGCCAATCCGCATCGTTTCGCTTTGACAATCGGGAGCCTCGAAATTTCGAATCTCTTTGGGCAGGTCTGGAAGTTCGGCAAAGTTGAAATATCGGCAGATTTCAACAAAAGATGGGGTGCGGCCAGCGGCCAGCCACTATTCACGATTCTAACGATAGAATATACTTGAAATCTTATTGGCATTCTCCAGGTGGCGACTGTTTCCATAGTCCTGTCAATCGGGAACAGGTGACTGGGCTGTATTGACCACATCGGCAATTGCTTCTGGCGAGATCATTGGCAGCAATAACCTCGCTATCGTATTGGGCTTGAGACGATATTTTCTCCCAACTGAACGGTTGATTGATTGGCGCTTTTGTAGTAGCCGATACCTTCTAAGGCGTTCCGCGGCGGCAGGGCGGACCAAAGTTGCACGAATGACCGGAAAGGATTTAAATGCTCGGAAACAAGGCTTTACCGGACTTTGGCTGCCTTCGCGGCGTGAAAGTAGTCCATGCAACCTCCAATATCGCCGGTCCTTTCGGTGCGGAGTTGCTTGCGGAGCACGGCGCTGATGTTTTGTGGCTCGAAAATGCGCGCTCACCTGATCCATCGCGGCTCAGTGGCCGCCGGTTTTTCCAGACCGAGCGGCAAAATCAGCGGACCATGGCGCTCGATCTTCCGAGTGAGCAGGGCCGGGAAATCTTTGCCCGCATCATCCGAGAAGCTGATATTTTCATCGAGAACAGTAAGGGCGGACAATATGAGAAATGGGGTCTCACCGATGAGGTCCTCTGGCAGATCAATCCGAGGCTCATCATTGCCCACTTAAGTGGCTTTGGCGAAACAGGATTGAAGGAGTATGTTGAACGGCCCTCTTATGATGCGATCGCCCAAGCCTTCGGTGGATATATCGACCTGAACTCCAACGGAGTTACCGCGCCATATGCCGCACCGGCGACCGCCGACTATGTTGCCGGACTTTTCCAAGTAGTGGGCATTCTGGCTGCGCTGCATCGCGTCAAGCAATCTGGAGTGGGCGAAAGCGTCGACGTCGCTATGTACGAGTGCATTATGAAGGTGCAGTGCGATCAGGGCAATTACTTTACCGACAAAGAGCCTGTGGCCAGGGTCGGTTATCCCTATTGGGTGGCTGGCTGGACTTGCCTGCCTTGCAAGGATGGTGAATATATCCAACTGTGCCTTACCGGCACCGGTGTTCTGAAGAAGGCCATTCCGTTCTTCGGCCTCGAATATGGTTCGGCAGAGTTCCCAGAGGGCATCTCCGGTATGCAGATTGCCAAGCCCAATGGAAGGAAATTCTCCGACGCGATCGCAGCTTACCTTCTTACTAAGACTGTCGATGAGGCGGAGAAAGAAATGATCACCGCAGGCCTTCCTGTGTCCAAAGTCAATACGCTGGCGGACATAGAGCATGATCCACACGTTCTTGCTCGCGAGACCCTTGATGAATGGGAAGCCTTCAACGGAGAGAAAATCAAGTCTGTAGGCCCCGTGCCGAAGTTCCGAAACAATCCTGGGCGACACTGGCGCGCTGCACCGCTCTTCGGTATGGACAACGACGAAGTCCTTGCCGAACTGGGATATTCGGCGGAAGAAATCGCAGCATTTTATACCAGTCGGACTATTGCACGCCAATCCGAACCACGCACAAGAAAGCGTTCGATAGAGGTTTAAAGGTTACGCCATAGCTGCCGAACTTGCCCTGAACGCATCCCATCCATCGTGAGTTTCATTTGATGAAAGAACAGCCTGAGGGGACCTCGCAGTCCGCCGTATTTTTTGAAAAGCTGGTGCGCGATCGTCGTTCCGTACGCGGATTTCGGACAGATCCTGTACCAAAGCCTCTGCTTGAGAAGATATTCACAACGGCTCAACAAGCGCCCTCAAACTGCAATACGCAGCCGTGGATTGCTCATGTCGTTTCGGGGGGCTCTGCCGAGCGCGTGCGGACCTTAATGCATGAGGCTGCAGTCAACAGAGTACGTCCAACCCCCGACATTCCTATCCCGGATGCCTACACGGGGGAATATCGGGCAAGACAAATTGGTGCTGCTGTCGCTTTGTTCGGAGCGCAAGGGATTGCGCGGAATGATGTCGTGGCTCGCAATCAATCATTCTTGCGAAATTTCCGTTTTTTTGACGCGCCGCATGCCGTTTTCATTTTTATTCCCCCCCATGCTGACATTCACGAGGCGTCCGATTGCGGGATCTACATCCAGACTCTGCTTCTTGCTTTCACCGCAAACGGTCTAGCTTCCTGTGCACAGGGCGCCCTCAGTCACTATGCTGACATCGTTCATCGGGAGTTGAACGTTCCGGATGAACATCGCCTGCTTGTTGGCATTGCATTCGGCTATCCTGATGAGGAGCATCCAGCGAACGCTGCTGTTACCGAGCGTGTTTCGCTTCTCGAAGCTGTTACATTTCACGAATAGGTCCAGAGCCTTTCGCCAACCGACATAAGGACGAATTTAACGTGATTATCGTCTGCAGCGCTGTAAGCGTCCGGTCTGGCTTTCAATTACCCACAAGTGGTCGCACGCGTGATTCCCGTGAGCGCATTACGTTTGAAGCCCCTGACTCGGCTGTGATTCCTGCTCAGGCACGGAACCTGCGGGGTGCGTGCTATGGCGAACGACGGAGATGAAGGTGAGACCTGGATCGACGGAGAAATAGACAACACCGGGTTCGGCGATGCTCGGCTTGGTAATCGGCTGCGCAAACTGATGTGCTGCTTGGACAGCGCAACAGGTCAGCCGCTGCCGTTGGCGTGCGAAGACTGGGCAAACACCAAAGCGGCGTACCGCTTCTTGTCGAACAGCTCGGTCACCGAAGAGCACATTCTGGCTGGCCATTTCCAAGCGACAGCGCGTCGTGCAGCCAGCTGCGATGGCACCCTGCTGGTGCTGCAGGACACCACAGAATTCGTCTACCAGCGATCAGCACCAGATAGCATCGGCTACACCAAGCATGTGAACAGCGGGCGCGACAAGGAAGGCCGCTGGCGTCAGCACAAGCTGTGCGGCGTGATGATGCATGCCAGTCTGGCCATCACGCTTGAAGGGCTTCCCCTCGGCTTGACGGCTGCCCGCTTCTGGAGCCGTGCACAATTCAAAGGGCTGCTGGCGCTCAAACGCAAGGTCAACCAGACCCGCGTGCCGATCGAGACAAAAGAAAGCATTCGCTGGCTCGAGAATATGCGCGGCTCGACGGCATTGCTCGGAGGGGATCCCGCCCGCATCGTTCACGTCGGCGATCGCGAGAACGACATCTATGAATTCTACTGCGCGACGCAGGAGCTCGGGACCCATTTTGTCGTCCGCACTTGCGTTGATCGTCTGGCCGGCGACGGCAAGCACACCGTGTCGGCCGAGATGGCCGAGGTCGCTGTCGAGGGACATCACCAGTTCGAGATCGCCGACGGTAGCCGCGTAAAACTGGCCCTGAAGTACAAGCGCATCGGCGTTCTGCCGCCCATTGGCAAAGCGCGGCGCTACCCACCACTCAGCTTGACCGTGATCCACGCCGTGGAAGTCGACCCTCCCGAAGGGCGCAAACCGATTGACTGGAAGCTGCTCACCGATCTTCCTGTCGGAACGGCCGCGGAGGCGATCGAGAAAATGGCCTGGTACTCGATGAGATGGAAGATCGAGCTGTTCTTCAAGATCCTCAAGTCAGGCTTCAACGCCGAGAAACTCAAGCTGCGCGCAGCCGAGCGACTGGTCAACCTGATAGCCATATTCTGCATTCTGGGCTGGCGAATCTTCTGGCTCACGATGCTGAACAGAGCGCGCCCCAATGATGATCCCGGGTCCGCACTGACAGCCACCGAGATCGCGCTCATTGACCGAATTGCCGCCCGCGCCGGGAGAATGACTGCAAGCGCGCCGCCGATTTCATCGTACCTGACTGAGATCGCGCGCTTGGGCGGCTATCTCGGTCGACGACACGATCCGCCGCCCGGCAACATGATCATGTGGCGAGGTTGGACCCGACTCATGGACATCCGACTTGGGGTCGAGCTCGCCGCCGAACCACTTGTGGGTAATTGAAAGCCGGTCTGGGGCGCCTTGCGGGGTAGGTGAGCGGCAAGCCACAGGTGCGGCACTGTGGTTTGCACCGGTGCGGCACCTATGGCTACGCGGATTATCGACGTTTCGGAGTTCGGGAAGCGCCCGCGCCGCTCATGGCCGAATGAGGAGAAGGCGCGACTGGTGACGGCGACGTTGGAGCCGCGGGCGACGGTGCGATCGGTGGCGCGCCGCCATGGCGTTGATCCATCACTGCTTTACCGCTGGCGGCGCGCCTTCCTCGCTGATCGTCTGACGGCGACGCCAGCCCAGGCGGATGGGTTCGTGCCAGTGCAGCTGGCACTGCCGGCACCGGCAGGGCAGCCGCTATCGCTCCCTGCGGGCTCGATCGAGGTACTGACCGCCGGCGGTCACCGGGTGCGGATCATACCGCCGGTAGATCGTGCTACGCTACGGCTGGTGTTGGACGCGCTCGGCCGATGATCGGTCCTCCCGTGGGCGTGCGGGTGTTTCTAGCTGCGGGCGCCACGGATATGCGCAAAGGGTTCGACGGTTTGGCCGCTATGGCGCAGAGCGTGCTCGGCAAAGACCCGTTCTCCGGCGCGGTGTTTGCGTTTCGCGGCAAGCGGGGCGATCTGATCAACTCCTGTGGTGGGACGGCCAAGGCATGGTGCTGCACGCCAAGCGGCTAGAGCGGGGTCGGTTCACCTGGCCAACCACCGCCACCGGCGTTGCGGTGCTGACGCCGGCGCAACTTTCGATGCTCCTGGAGGGGGCGGACTGGCGGGTGCCGAAGCGGAGCGCCGAGCCGGAGTTCGCGTGGTAAGAAGCGGCACTTTATGGCGGTTTTGCGTGCTTTGTTAGTGGCCTGGTGCTATGCTCGGGCATGTCGCTCGACGTTGCATCTCTGCCCGACGATGCCGCCTTTCTGAAGGCGCTGCTGGTAGAGGTTGATGCCGATCGCAACGCGCACAAGCTGATCGCCGAGCGGCTCAAGATCCAGCTGGCGCGGCTCCGCCGGATGCAGTTTGGCACCTCGTCGGAGAAGATCGAGCGCGAGATCGAGCAGCTGGAGCTGGCGCTTGAAGAGGTCGAGGCGGAGGCCGCTGCGACCGTCGTCTCACCCGTGCGAGCCGATGTCGTGAAGCCCTTCCGCCAGCCGCTGCCCGAGCACCTTTCGCGCGACGAGGTCGCGCATGAGCCCGCCTGCATCTGCCCCGACTGCGGCGGTCCGATGCGTCGCATCGGCGAGGATGTCACTGAGCAGCTGGATTATGTGCCCGCCTCGTTCCGCGTCATCCGCCACCTGCGCCCCAAGCTCGGCTGTCGGACCTGCGACAGGATCGTTCAGGCGTCGCTCCCCAGCATGCCGATCGAGCGCGGCAGGCCAGGCGCTGGCCTGCTCGCTCATGTGCTCGTCGCCAAGTACGCCGACCACCTGCCACTCTATCGCCAGTCGGAGATATACGCACGCGAAGGTGTCGATCTCGCCCGTTCCATCATGGCGGACTGGGTTGGCCGCTCGGCGGCGCTGCTTGAGCCGCTGGTCGATGCGCTCGCTCGTCACGTCATGGCCGGCAGCACGCTGCACGCCGACGACACGCCTGTGCCCGTGCTCGCACCCGGTGCGGGGCGGACCAGGACGGGTCGGCTCTGGGTCTATGTGCGCGATGAGCGCGGCCACGGTGGCGAAGCGCCGCCTGCCGCGCTGTTCCGCTATGCGCCGGACCGCAAGGGCGAGCGCCCCGCAGCCCACCTCGGCGGCTTCTCAGGTCACATGCATGCCGACGGCTATGCCGGGTTCAACAAGCTCTACGGCAACCGTATCGCCGAGGTGGCCTGCATGACGCACGTCCGGCGCAAGTTCTTCGACATCCATGCCGCCAATGGCTCGGCAGTCGCCCGTGAGGCGCTCGAACGGATCGCCGCTCTTTATGGCGTCGAGGACGCCATCCGCGGCGCGCCTCCAGACCAGCGTCGGAGCGAGCGGCAGGCACGCGCCGGGCCGCTCCACCAAGACCTGCGTGCGTGGCTGGAAGCGATGCTGCCAAAGCTCTCGCGCAAGTCCGACCTGGCGGTCGCCGTCCGCTACGCCCTGTCGCGTTGGCAGGCACTCGGCCATTACGTCGACGATGGTCGCCTCGAGATCGACAATAACGCCGCCGAGCGCGCGCTTCGCGGCGTCGCCATCTCGCAGACATTCTGCCCATGTCGGGCGCGACGTCGTTATGTGGTATCGGTGGCATCCGTATTTCGAGCGCACGGTTCGATGCGAGTATACGGAGGATCGGGCGACCGGCAGAGTCGCTCATATCGTCGTGCGCCACGGCGAGGTGATTGTCGTTCCGGCGTGGATGCTGGATCGCGGCGTTTGCGAGGCGTTCAGCCTGGGCAGCCCTCGTGTCACCGTGGGTGCGCTCACCGATCTCCATAATCTCTTGATCGAAGCCGGTCTTCGACATGCGCTGCTGAGCGGATCGAACGCTCAGGAGGACATCGATGAAGCTCTTGCCCCCACCGACGCGGCTGCCGGCGCCACGCCAACTGATCATGCCACTCGACTCCAGAAGCCTGGACGGTCTGACGAGGGCCCAGCGCGACGTTGCGGTGGCAAGCCTCGCCAAGCTGCTGATGGCGGCCGCAGGCGTCTCGGACGAGGAGATGACCGATGACCGCCGGTAATCTTCTTCCCCTGGCCCTGCTGCGGCGCAAGGCCGTCGTCTACGTCCGACAGTCGACGCCCCAACAAGTGAACGCCAACCTTGAGAGCCAGCGCCGGCAGTACGAGCTGATCGATGTCGCTCGCCGTTGGGGATTCCGTGATGTCGAGGTCATCGACGAAGATCTCGGCCGCAGCGCCAGCGGTGCAGTCGAGCGTCCCGGGTTTGAGCGTCTTGTCGAAGATCTGTGCACCGGTCATGTCGGCGCCGTCCTGTGCCTGGAGGCCTCGCGCCTCTCCCGCAACGGACCAGACTGGCACCGGCTTCTGGAGCTGTGCGGCCAGGTCGACGCCCGCGTCATCGATATCGATGGCATCTATGACCCTGCCAAGCCGAACGACCGGCTCTTGCTCGGCATGAAGGGCAACATCAGCGAGTTCGAGCTTTCGGTCATTCGCGCGCGCATGTACGAAGCTGCGCGGCAGAAAGCCCAGCGCGGCGAGCTGCGCATCAGCGTCCCGATCGGCTACATCTGGCATCGCGATTACGGCCTCAGCTTCGATCCGGATATTCGGGTGCAGGAGGCCATCAGGCACATCTTTGCGCGCTTCCGCGAGATTGGCAGCGCCCGGCAGGTGCTGACTCGCGCTCACTGCGGAAGGGATGCATTTCCCGCGGCCGTCCGACGGCAAGATGATGATCTCTTTTGACTGGGTGCCGATACGCTACCGCAACGTCATCAGCGTACTCAAGAACCCGTTCTACGCCGGCGTCTATGTGTACGGGAAGACCGAGAAGCGCACCGAGATCATCGCTGGCCGGGTCCGCAAGAGCTATGGCCACCGCAAGTCTTATGACGACTGGGGCGTCATGCTCAGGGACCATCATGCCGGCTATGTCGGCTGGGACGAGTTCGAGCGGAACCAGAAGATCCTCGCGACCAACGCCTATGGCAAGGCCGGCGGCGTAAAATCCGGCCGCGGCGGCAAGGCGCTCCTTGCTGGCATGCTTACCTGCGGTCATTGTGGTCGCCGCCTTTGCGTCGTTTATGTCGGTCGGCGCAGAGGCTATCATGTCTACCGCTGCGACCGTTCGAACCTCATGCTGGCCCGGCCACGATGTATGACCACCAATGGCGATCGAACCGATGCAGCGATTTCGGAGGAAGTGCTTCGCGCTGTGGCCCCCATGGCGATCGAAGCGGCTTTGGAGGCGGAGCGCATGCATCTCGAGGGCGAAGCGCAAAGGCGACAGATGGTCGAACTGGACCTCCAGCAGGCCCGCTACGAAGCCTCGCTGGCCGAACGGCGCTATGCTGCCTGTGATCCCGATAACAGATTGATTGCCGCGCAGCTCGAGAAGAGCTGGGAAGCGACGCTTCGCCGCGTCGAGGCCTGCGAGGCGCGGCTCAACGATCGACAAGCCGATCAGGGCGATATGCCTGACTTCGCGGGCCTGGCCCATGATCTCAAGGCAGCGTGGGCCGATCCCGATGTCGACATGCGCTTCCGGCAACGGCTTTTGCGCGCGCTGGTCAAAGATATCGTCGCAACCACCGACAAAGATGCGCAGGAAGTTGAGCTCACCATCCATTGGCAGGGCGGGCAGCATTCGCAGGTCCGCATCCGCAAGCCCAAGTCTGTAGAGCACACCAAGAGCACGCCGGAAGAGGCCATGGCCATCATCCGCTCGATGGCCACACGCTGGTCCGACGCTGACGTCGCTGCCACGCTCAACCGCATGGGCATGCGCACTGGCCAAGGCAAGAGCTGGACCGGCCACCGCGTCAACTCGCTGCGCCGTGTCCACAAAATCGAGGGCTATAAATCAGCCGGTACAACCCGCGGCGAATGGCTCACAATGTTGGAAGCCGCTACAAAACTGGGCGTTACCAGCCACAAAATTCGGTGTGCTGTCGAAGCTGGGTTGCTTCCGACCGAGCAGATCATGCCCGGAGCACCTCATCAAATCCGCGCTGTTGACCTCGAAAAGCCCGAAATCCGCGCCGCGATCTCGCGAAAAGGTCCGTGTCGCGCTCACGACCAAAACCAGGAATCCCTGTTTTCCGCCATTTGAAAAGGAGCAGCACAATGATGATGTGGACGCCCCCGCACTGACCGGCAATTGCTATGCTGTCGGTTGGTCAACCAAGAGGAAGAGGAGCGTTTACGATGGCGATCACGACGATTGGGCTCGATCTGGCGAAGAGCGTTTTTCAGGCACACGGCATCGACGAGAGCGGTGCCACGGTGCTGGTAAAAAAGCTGCACCGCAAGCAGATGCTGCCTTTCTTCTCAAAGCTGTCGCCATGCCTGATCGGTGTGGAGGCATGCGGAACAGCGCATTATTGGGCGCGTACGCTCGCTGCGATGGGACACGAGGTGCGCCTGATTCCGCCGTCCTATGTGAAGGGCTATGTGAAACGCGGCAAGAGCGATGCGCTTGATGCCGAAGCGATCTGCGAGGCCGTTACCCGGCCAACCATGCGGTTCGTGCCGGTCAAGTCGATCGAACAGCAGGGCATTCTCATGGCCCATCGCGCCCGTTCACTGCTTGTGCGCCAACGCACCATGCTGGCCAATGCCGTGCGCGCGCATCTGGCGGAATTGGGCTTTGTTGCGAATCCCGGCATCGCCAACCTCGTGAAGCTGGCCGAGCAGGCACTTACCGACAGGAACGCTTTGCCAGCCTATGCCCGAACGGCACTGGAGGTACTGGTCCGGCAGGTCATGACAATCAGCGGCGAGATCACGGCGCTCGACCAGCAGTTGGCCGCTTGGCATGCCGACAGCGAGGCCAGTCGCAGGCTAGCCGCGATACCGGGCCTGGGTATAGTCACGGCCACAGCGATCGCTGCCACCGTCACCGATCCCGAACAGTTCCGTTCCGGCCGTCAGTTCGCCGCTTGGCTCGGCCTGACACCTCAGCAGCATTCCACCGGCGGCAAGGCCCGGCTCGGCGGCATCTCCAAGCAGGGAGATCGATACTTGCGCCGACTGCTCGTTGTCGGCCCGACTGCCGTCATGCGGCACGCCAAGGACAAGCCAACGCCCATGGCCGACTGGATCAGGAAACTGTCGGAGAAGAAACCCTTCCGGCTCGTCTCCGTCGCCCTCGCCAACAAGCTGGCCCGGATCGCTTGGGTCGTGCTGACCCGAAAGGAAGCCTACAGACCGTATCAGCAACTCGCGGTCTGATAAGACACCCAACACCCGAATTGGCAGTGGCAGTCGATGATGAGTAACGATCGAGCCAATGGTGAGGCCAACCCGTCTGATTCACTGCGCCTTACAAGCGCGTCACGTTGATCAGGGACCTCATCGGCGGATTTCCATCAGGGCCAGCGGCAAACACGGCGCCGCGCAAACAGGCCGGACACATGAAAGCAACCGATCAAATCCATCCCGACAAAAAGCCCTTGCCATAGGGGGCGTCCACACATGAATCAGGCAGCAAGAACTGGCTGTTTGCAGGCTCCGACAAAGGCGGTGAGCGTGCCGCCACCATCTACAGCCTCATCGAACGGCGAAGCTGAACAGCATCGATCCTGAGGCTTGGCTGAGCGACACCATCGCCCGTATCGCAGACCACCCGGCCCGCCGTATCGACGAGCTGCTGCCCTGGAACTATCGTCCCGCCTGAACGAAACCCGCCACCGGACGCTTACGCAGCGTTCTCGGCGCTTACATTATTATGAAGCGCTTTCTCACGGCGATTAGGTTGAAAAGTTTCGCCAAGCCGTGTTTGGTGCGGTTAGAACCCTGCTGGGGGCTTGGCGCGGGTTGACTTCGCCTGGGTTTGCTGAAGGTCCAGGATTAGCCATATCGTCTGTTGCTCGGACCGCTTCTTGGCCATTTGCGCTTCCTGTCAGCGGTGCGCCTCAGCATCGTCCGCCGGCCGTTCGGAGAAATGATGCCTACTTCAGGAAAACTTTGGCACTTTCACCTGAGCGCCGGGGTGTGGAGATGCCAGTTTGTCACGCGCTGAACGGTATGGCCGATGGCAATCAATGTCGCTTCATTGAACCGCCGTGCCACTAGTTGAAAGCCGACCGGCAATCCTCGACTATCCAAGCCACCTGGCAGTGCAATGGCTGGGCATCCCGAAATGTTTATAGGTAGTGTGAAGGTGCCGGATTCGCTCAACCTTCCACTGCCGCGTTTTTCAAGTTCACCAACTTTGGGAGTGATGAACGGCAGTACGGGCAGCAACAGCACATCGACCTGCTCGAAACAGGCGTCAATAATCCCGCTGAGAACATCGGCATGGTTCATCGCAGCAACCAAGTCCATGGCACTCAAGTCACGTCCGTGATCGAGCATCATAATCGCGCCCGGTCCATATTCCTCGACTTTCTTAGAGCCCGATTCGAAATTATCGGCCGCGATATCAGAGTTTTGCGATACGCCGCGTGAGCAGCTGGACTGAGGCGATGAACAGCCAGGCGGTGGCCGAAGCAATAGTGTTTTCAAAGTCTTTGGCGAGACGGCGATTGCGGTTGAGCCATGCGAGTGTTCGTTCGACGACCCACCGGCGTGGTAGGATCTCGAAGCCTTTGGCGATGTCGGATCGCTTGACGATCTCGATGGTCCATCTGCTCATGGCGCGCAGTGCATCCTTGAGCTTGTCGCCTGCGTAGCCGCCATCGGCGAAGACGTGCCGGAGCCAGGGGAAGCGCTGGATGATGGCTGATAGCACCAGCGGAGCACCGTCGCGGTCCTGAATATCGGCCCCGTGGATGACGGCATGGACGAGGTAACCTTGGGTATCGGTGAGGATGTGGCGCTTGCGTCCCTTGATCTTCTTGCCCGCATCGTAGCCGCGTGGACCGCCGGATTCCGTGGTTTTCACGCTTTGACTATCGATGACACCCGCGCTGGGCGAGGGCTCGCGACCCTGGAGTTCGCGCGCGATCATGAGCAGCATGTGGTTGATCGTCAGCCACAGGCCGTTGTCGCGCCACAGATAGAACCAGCGCCGAACGGTGGACACCGGAGGGAAGCAGGGTGGTAGCATCCGCCATGGAAGCCCGCCCCGCAGCAGATAAAGGATCGCCTCGACGATCCGGCGCATCGGCCATTTACGGGGGCGGCCCACCAGCGAAGGCGGAGGGAAGAACGGTTCCAGCACCCGCCACTCCGCATTCGTCAAATCCGTTGGCAAAGCCAACTCGCTTCGCGCATGCTGCGCGCGAGTGATATCGGTCCACATCGCTGTTCCTCGGAAGTTCTTCGCAAAACTCCAGAATCAGCGACCGCCTTAGACGTCAAGCTAAGGCGCTGATATCACTCACCTTAATTTCGGATCGGCCTCTTAGGGTAGAGTGCGCGGTGCGCCTGCGCCATGCCCGTTGTGACCAAAGTCATCATTTGGGACATGTCTGGGCGCGGAAAGGTGATATTGACCAACCGGCCGCCCAATTCGGCAAGTATTTGCGCAGCCATTTCCATTGTCGCGATTGTTTCGTCATCGCAAATCTCTTCGATCAGGGCGCGGTCATATCCGATGATTGCGTCCCCAATGCCGGCCTCCAAGGAGAGCAGGTAATTAGGAGCAGCCCGGGGATGTGTGGTTGGATCAGCCGGATCGGGACCGGCAATCGCTGCCAGGACCGCAGCACAATCGGCTACAGAACGGGCTAGGGGGCCCAAGGTATCGAGACGTTCGACCAAGGGAAATACCCCATGGCGTGAGACGCGACCCCAACTCGGCTTCAGACCGGTCAATCCGTTCATATTGGCCGGGATGCGGATGGAGCCACCGGTGTCGGAGCCGATGGCGGCCTGACAAAGACCGGACGCAGCGGCTACGCCCGACCCGCTCGACGAGAAGCCCGAACAATATCCTTCGTTCCAGGGGTTTGTCGGGGGCGGGACGCTGGGATGGTGGGCAATGGTTGCAGCTTCGGTCATCTGGGTTTTGCCGACGATGACCGCCCCGGCCCGTTTCAGTCGGGTGACAATCGTTGCGTCCTCTTTGGATATTTGATTAGCTAGCACGGTTGTGCCTGCAGCAGTAGCTTCCCCTTTTATCGACACGAGATCCTTGATCGCGATCGGCACGCCATGCAACGGTCCGCGGTCCAAGCCCATGTGCAGTTCGGCGTCGGCTCTGTCTGCCCGTTCGCGCGCAGCATCGTGAAACACCGTTGCGTAGGCGCGCAGACGGGGCTGTGCCCTATCGATTGCGGCAAGTGTGGCCTCAACAGCCTCGCGCGAGGTGCACGTGCCGCTGTGAATGCGATGCGACAGTCCCATCAAGCTCTCGAACGGCATATCCATCCCTTTCAGGTTTCAACGGAGGTCGTCATCGCCGACCTGAATGTCCTACATATCCATCAGTGTCGGACGTGCATTAGCCGAGTTATCGCGCCACGATTGATGCTCGGTTCCACGCTAGCGCCGTCGAGAGCCATGCCGATAGTGAGTGCGGCCTTTGAAGCTCGACCTGCTGGGGCGACAGATCAGCAAGCAGGGCGGGACCGAGCGATCTTCGGCCTCGTGGCCCGGAATCCATTTCAGCAATCCTGGATCAACGATGAGGCGCCATCACATGGATGCCAGCGCATAGTGATCAAGTATGGCCTGAGCTCCCGCAGGGACCTTGGCCGGCGATGGATCGTACCTTGGCGTGAAAAGCTTGAGGACCTTTGGAAGCTGGAATGCGATCAGTTTCCTGCGGAATTTGCGTTCGCGCTCCAGCGAAAGCTTTCTTTCTGCGGGAGTCATGTCCGCTCGCTCATGCTCCATGATCTGCTGATAAATTCTTTTATTATGTCCACCCAAGTGCCGATAAGCAAAAATGATTGATTTTACGCGATAAAAATAGTCGCCATATATAGCCTGATAAACTTTGTGGCAGACGCTGCGATGCTCATATTCCTCGGCCAAGTGCCATTTCCACATATTCAAAGTGCGCTCGTCGGCTCCTTCGAGATATTCATCCGTTTCTTCGAAAAGGAAAACCGCCAGACTCAGTGCGAGTGTCTCGAAGGCGGCGCTGTATGCGCAATTAAACTTGTGTGACTTCGAGGCAAGGAACTGTCGATAATCGGCCCGTTTCGCCTCGTAACCCTCCCGCAGGAACGGGTAGGATTTGAAAATTTCAGCGTTATAAGCGTTGTGAATCTTGTAATGCTCGGTTTCCTGCTTGACGAAATTGTCGATGTCATCTTCCAGATGGCGGTGCTGCGGGGGCAACTTGGCCTTGGCTTGCGCCAGAACCTGATTCAGGAACGGTTCGACAGCAGGGGTCCCCGTGCTTCCCGCCAGGAAGAAGGCGCCGAACTCTATATTGTTGCACCAGTGACCGGGAACGCCTTCAAATTGCATATTGGGTTGGCGGTGAATGAGTGTCATTTGAGTGACTCCCGAATATCTGAGGGCTTGCCTTTGATTTGCACAGCACTTGGTCAGGGTATCCCACAATTCGTCTCTAAGTTTCTAGAATGGCAGCTTCTGGCGCCCGTTGAGAGCCTCTGATCAGTTTCCCGGGGAGGGCGCCTGTGGGCTTTCCATCTTGTTCGATGATTATACCCCCCACCATTGTGGTGCGGTAGCCTTTAGCGCCTTGAAGGAAACGATGCCCTCCCGCCGGGAGATCGTCCACAATTGTCGGGGGATCAAGGGAGAGTGCATCATAGTCAATGACGTTGATGTCCGCGCGATAGCCCGGCGCAATTCGACCGCGGTCATGCAGACCCGCCAAGGCTGCCGGTTCACTTGTCAGCAATCGCACTGCGTCGGCAAGCGCAATCTTTTGGCCGTCTCGATCTCGTGTCCAGTATGAGAGAAGATATGTAGGGTAACTCGCATCACAGATCATGCCGTAATGCGCGCCTCCATCGCCTAGACCGACTATTGCTGCTGGATGGCGCATCATTTCCAGCGCGGCGTTTAGATTCTGGTCCTCGAAATTAGCAATTGTGGCCAACATCAAGGCGCGCCCATCATTCTCCAGCAGCAGATCATAGGCTACTTGTTGCGGTGTCTTCCCGGTCTGCGAGGCGATGGCCGCCAGGCTGTCTGCGGCGTCCGGCGAATAGTTGCGGCCGTCGAACCGATAGATCCGGTCCCACATTCGGGTAAAACGGGCGATAGGGGATGTCGGTTGTGTCGGTAGTTCGGAAACCAGGCGTTCCCGGGTCGCCGGTTCCCGCATACGGTCCACCCGCTCGGCAAGCGGCAGATGTGCTATCGCTTGAAACGAGGGACACAGGGCAAACGGGTGGAGCGAGGCGCTCAGCGAGAAGAGCATTCCGACCGGGCGGGGGAACACCTGGGGGCGGATGGATACGCCCGGCAATCTGTTAGCCTGTTCCACCAACCCTAGAACTTGTTTCCAATGGTTGGGCGCGAGCGAATTCTGGACGAGGGTAAACGTCGCGGTACAGTCGGCGTTCTTTGAAATCCTGGTAAGAAGATCGACCTCGGTGTCCTCTCCGGCCGATACGGGGGGGCGCACGTCAGGCACCATCTGGAAAAGAGCATTTCCCCCTCGCCGCGCGCCGCACATAATCGCCAAAAGTTCGTCAGATGCAGAATTGTAGCTCGGGATATAGTTTCCGTGGGAGTCGCGATGCGAGTTCAGGCGGGAAGTCGCGAAACCGAGCGCACCGGCTCTAACGGCTTCGCAGGCAATGTCCGCCATTCGTTCGAGATCCTCCGAATTGGCCGGCTCCAACGCAAGGGCTCGCTCGCCCATCACGTATAGGCGAAGTGGACTATGCGGAAGAAAGAACGCGACGTCGATGTCGCGAGGTTGACGTTCGACGCAGTCAAGAAATTCGGGGAAGCTCTCCCAGTTCCAATCGAGACCGGCGGCCATGACGGCGCCGGGGATGTCCTCAACGCCTTCCATGGCGGAAACAAGGGCGTCATGATCGGCGTGGCGGCAGGGAGCAAATCCTACGCCGCAATTTCCCGCGACCACAGTCGTGACCCCGTGGGAAGAGGACGGCTTCATCCGGGACGACCAGATCGCCTGCCCATCGTAATGCGTATGGGGATCGACGAATCCGGGGGTAACGATGCAGTCACCCGCATCAATGGTCTGGCGCGCCGGGCCGGGCACATCGCCGATTGCAGCAATCTTTCCGTTCAGTATCCCGACATCTGCGCGCCGGCCGGATGTTCCGCATCCGTCAAATACGGTCCCACCGCGTATGACGATATCGAGCATCTTCTCTCTCCCTCAGTCGGCTGCCGGTCGGCGTTGACGCGCTTTCACATGTCCCCCGAAAAGGCTGATCTTGCATCGGTAGGCGCGTGATCGACGAAACGGTCTGCTATTTTACCGAGCAAGTCGTATTGCGAGCCCAAGCGGCCGTGGGCGGCAGCTGCACGGCGGTAATAGTGCTGCATGGGATATTCGCGGGTAATACCCATGCCGCCGTGGAACTGGCTGCCTGCGACCGCCGCCTCCTGCAGGGCTCGCTCAGCAAGCCAAGCCGCCAGGGCGCCGGCTGAAGGAATCTGTTCGCCATGTGCGATCCCGGAGACGCCCTCCCACACTGCGAGCCAGGCCGATTCGCTGTAAGCCTTGGCATTGGCCAAGCCGTGCTGCACGGCTTGGAAACTGCCGATCGCACGTCCGAACTGGAATCGTTCCTTCACGTAATTCGTGGTTAGGGCAATCGCGCCTTCGGCGGCCCCATATGCTTCGGCCGCACCCAGCAGGAGGCATTTTTCTCGCCACCGCTCCAGAACCTCTTCTGTCATGGCGGTGCTGATCAGTTTCGTCGGGACAACATCTTCGAGTGAAATCCAGGCACCGCGCAGATTGTCGATCAGGCTGGCTTCGCGGATGTGGGCACCCGGAGTTCCGGCTTCGACCAGTGAGATAGTGATGACACCGGCTTCCGAGATGGCTGGAACAAGGAATGCATCGGTCTGAGCTCCCCAGAGCACCAATTGGTCCGGCGATGTCAGGGACAGATTTTCGCCCGATTGCCTAGAGCGGCAATTTGGCAATGGCACGACGATCCGCTCGCCGGTTTCGATGCTGCGCCGAATTTCTTCCAGGGCCTCGCCATCCGCTGCGTCCTGCAGCAGCAGTATCGCAGCCACGGTTGCGAGAAGGGGCAGGGCGACGGCCGATCGCCCCGCTTCCTCCGCAAGAATGGCGAGGGTTTCCAAGTCGTCTTCGTTCGATGCCGCCGAAAGCCATTCGAGCTTTATGATTTCCTGCCAAAGGGCCTTGTCAAATCCGTCATCGGATTGTTCGGCCGTCAGACGGGCCTCATGGGAGACGTGGTCCGAAAAGACGACTTTGGCCGCTTCGCGAACCTGCTCCTGCTCGGATGAATATCGCAAATCCATCAATGTGCTCCTTAGCGTGTCCGCGGTAGGCCCAAGCCGAATCCGGCTATCAGGTCGCGCTGCAATTCGTTGGTTCCGCCTCCGAACTTTACCGCCGGGGTCGACAGATAGGCCCTTGCCGGCCTGCCTCCAGCCAGCGCTTCTGGATCGCGATGGGCGAGCTGACCTTGCGAACCCATCAGTTTGAAGGCCTCGATCCCCAGTCGCTGGTGCGTTTCGGTGTTGATGATCTTGGAAATGCTGGCTTCGAGCTGGGAACCGGTGAAGCCGGAATCCATCATCCAGGCAGCTCTCATGGCCATTAGCCGGCTGACATGAATATCAGCTGCTAGCTTCGCAAGTTCGCGGCGCTGGAATTCGCGCTCGCCTTCGCTCACCCCTTCTTGCTTTCGCCACCAATCGACCAGCCGATAATGTTCATATAACATTTCAGCATGGCAGAACACGCGCTCGAAGTTGAGCTGTCCGGTTATATATTTCCAGCCTTCGTTCTCCTCGCCCAGGCGCATCTCTTCGGGGAGGAACACATCGTCGAAGAAGACATCGTTGGTCCGTTCGTTCAGCTGGGTGATGATTGGACGGATCGTGATCCCTTTGAGATCGGCCGGGACGATGAACATCGAAATACCCTTGTGTCGGGATTCCGGTGTGCCGGTTCTCGCGGCAAGCCAAATGTGGGTTGCCGTGTGTGCATGGGAGCACCAGGTCTTGTGCCCGTTCAGGCGATAGCCACCGGCCACCGGTGCGGCCCGCGTCGATAGCGCAGCCAAGTCAGTGCCTGCGCCCGGCTCGGAATATCCGATCGCCATAAGCACCTCGCCCGAAAGGCATCGCGGAAGGAACTTTGCCTTGAGCTCCTCGGAAGCGAACAAAGTAAGGCTCGGAATCACCGCTTGGGTGAGCATGGAGCCCGTCGGAAGGCGCCGAAACATCAATTCTTCGTGGAACAGCCACTGTTCGACGAAGCTGAGGCCTTGGCCGCCATATTCACGCGGAGTAGCCAGTCCCAGCCACCCATCGGTACCTAGACGGCGGATAAATGCCCGTTCAGCAGGCCCGTAATCTCCGAACCGACCGCCATGGGATTGCGCAAGCGACTCAAGATCGATCTCGCCCCTTTCCGAAAGCTTGTTCAGATAGTCACTGATACGACGAAGTGTCGCCCTATGCTTCGCTTCCAGGCGGAAATCCAACCCTCCACTCCCTTTTTTCCGTAGGTCGGACGCCTACAAACCAGCATCACGCTAAGTCGTCCCGCAGCCCTAGTCAACCGACCATTCGGTTAACCGTTTGACTGGCCGAGCAGCACAGGTTGATCCGGCCGCCTTCACCAGTCGGTTCTCCTTCAAATGTCCAGCCGATACGGGGACATTGTCATCATTCCTCGCATTGGCTAACATGCGGACATACAGAGTGAGAATTCCGCACGTTTCGTTGTTCCAGGAGTGTCGTAGCCTATGCCGTAATATTTTCATTTTGGTGGCTGTGCCCATGTCGGCAGCGCTGCGATGGCGGATTCGGCAGATGGTCTGGTGTCAAACGGGTGACATTGCGAGACTGGACCGACTAAACCTATAACTTCTACGTTAAGGAATTGAATTGATGGCTGAGCCTTTGGAAAAAATTGATAGAAAAGAAGCGGTGTTGAATGCCGCATCTCACTTGTTTGTAGCAAATGGCTATATGTCCACAACAATGGATGATATCGCGGCGACTGTTTCACTCAACAAGGGCACACTTTACTATTATTATGAAAGCAAGTCTGCAATCCTGTTTGACATTATCTATAGGGGCGAGGAGGGGCGTCTCGCAATGGCACGCGTGGCGAGCGATAGGGCCGCTGACGCAAATCCAAGCGATGCGTTGCGGCAGTTCATCGAGGAGACCGCAATCTATATCCTTGAGAATCCGGTGAGCTCAAGGATTTCAATGCAGGAATCTCCTTTCATCGATATGTGGCTGACCGACGAGCAGTTGAAGATCCTCAATGATTGCCATGAGGAATTTCAAGGCTACATGCTGTCGCAACTCGAACGGGGCATCGCGGAGGGGCTTTTTTCTGGCGTCGATCCGCGCGTGGCCGCTCAGGGCATTACCGGCGCGCTGAGTGCGCTGCCCCGCTGGTTTCGCAGCAAAGGCCCGCTTGGACCGGAAGAGGTCGCCCGAGATTTGGCAAATCTTATGCTCAACGGCGTGATGGGAGGGAAACCGGTGTCCGTTCCCCCTGCGATCAAAACGAGGGCGAAGCGTGCGCTCAATGGGGAGGGGCCTGTGGCTGCGGTGAACAAGGCTCCGAAAAAGCCGCGAGCGCGGGACAAAGCGCAAGAGCGCCGGGCTCGCGCGGATGTTTTCAGCAAAGACCTAGGATAGCGGCCCAAGGCAAGCCGGAGTCCGTTTTGACACCGACCTAGCATGCCGGCAGGAGAGAGGAGGACGCGCGCGTCATCCGGGATTTGCCGGCCGACATTGCGTGACGTAGCTCTGGATAAAGCCGTCCTCGTTCAAAAGCACGATTGCGACGGCTTCGATCCAACTGTCTCCTGCCTTCACGTTATAACGCATAGCGTTGCCGTTGATCAGGACGCCCGCCACCGGTGTACGGGGACGATTGGGTCTGGTAAAGTTGGCGTGGATTTCCTCGCGGCCAACGAAATGGCACTTGTCTCGCCCGACAAGCTTCATTCCACCATCAAAAAAATAGCCGTCTACAGCGAAAAGTTCGGATATCCTCTCGGGCTCGCTATCGAGATATTGCGCATATCGCTTCAGGACATTCATCTCGATCTCCACCTATTGTACATCCATACTATGTGGGTGGGCGCTCAGCGTCAACCAAACGGACGTTTGCACGACAACAATTCCATATGGAATTGAAATTCGAATGTCTTAAGATTTTCTGTCGTTTTGACGTTTCCGATACTACCGGTTTGCCCAGACCCATATGCTGGAAGGCGGAATGTATCAGGTGGATGGTGGAGACAGGAGAAATGATCCGGCCGTTGTTCGACGGACTGAGACCGACAGGATTTGCCTGCAGCTTTGTCAGCGCTTGGCCGCGCTGCTGGACGTCGATCCTGCGAGTTTGGTCGAAGGGCAGGAATTGCCGCTGGCTTGGACGTCAATCCTTTTCCCGACAGTTGTTGTCCAATCCGATCTTGGTCGGGATGGCCATGCGAACCGTGGAAGCTTCATTCCAGCCGGTTTGTCTCCCCGGCGCGTATTCGCTGGGCGAACATTGACGCGGCTCGGCCCTTTGCGGATCGGGGACACCGTGGAGAGGAGTTCGGCAATAGCTAAGGTCGAGCACAAGCAAGGCAGGCGCGGGCCTTTTGAACTTGTCACCCTGCGGCATGAGGTTTCGAGCCCTGCTGGTCCAGGCTACGAAGAAATTCAGAAGATCATTTATCATGATGGCGTGGTCGCGGGCGGGCAGGCGGAAGGATCTGACGCAGGCATAGCTCCGAGTTGCTGGTCTCGGGAGATACGGATCGATGAGACGATGTTGTTCCGGTACTCTGCGTTGACGTTCAATTCCCATCGCATCCACTATGATTTGCCCTATGCCACCGCGGTTGAGGGATATCCGGGTTTGGTCGTGAACGGGGGGCTTACGGCGCTGCTGTTGGCGCAATTCTCGCGCGAAGTCCTCTCCGCTCCTGCTCTTGAATATGAAATGCGTGCCGTTGGCCCGCTATATGCCGGACAGAATATATCTCTTAGAGGGCGCTCTACAGTAGAGGGCGGCGAGTTCGACGCGTTCGCGGAACACGGGGGCCTGGCGTTCTCAGTTCGCGTGAAGGTCGCAGGATGAGCGGCGGTGTACTCGAGGGTGTGCGCGTTGTCGATTTGACGAGCGTGGTGGTCGGTCCCGTGGCCACCATGAATCTCGGCGATCACGGCGCCGATGTGATCAAGGTCGAAAGTCCCGATGGCGACCTGCTGCGTCGTCTGGGCGGAATGTCGCGGTGCGGGCAACTCTCCCCGAAATTCCTGCACATGAACCGAAACAAACGTTCGATTGCCCTCGATCTCAAACGACCGCGTGCACGACAGGCTTTGGAACGGTTGATCGCCAGCGCCGACATCTGCGTCAGCAATATGCGGGAGGCGGCCATGGAGCGGCTGGGGTTGGGGAGGGATGCTCTCGAAGCCGCTTATCCCCGGCTCATTCACTGCCGCCTCGTGGGATTTGGTGATGGAGGTCGATATGCGGCACGCCCGGCCTATGACGGAATTATTCAAGGCATGGGAGGAATGACGGCGATATTCGAGGAGGCGGACGGTCGACCGCGTTTCGTGCCGATGACAATCGCCGACCACGTCGTTGGGTTAGTCGCCGTGCAGCAGATCCTCTATCAACTCTATCGGCGCGAGCGGACTGGAAAGGGGGGCACGCTGAGCGTGCCGATGTTCGAGAACCTGGCTGCGTTCGTCATGTCGGAGCACATGGGCCAGCTCACGTTCGAACCGAAGAGGGGCGAACCGGGTGACAGGCGGGTGCTTGATCCCGGAACGCAGCCGATCCCCACCAAAGATGGCTACATTTGCATTTCCGCGAACACCGATCATCAGGCGCACGCCCTTTTTCGTGCGATCGGAAGGCCCGAGCTGTGCGAGGATCCCCGCTTTGCAACCGTTCAGGCACGCTATGCGAACGTGTCGCAATATTTCAGCCTGCGCAATGCGGCGCTCGGTGAGCGAACGACACAGGAGTGGCTGGATATTCTGGGTGCCGCCGATGTGCCGGCCGGCCCAAGCCATAGCCTGATGTCGCTTCTCGATGATCCGCACCTTTCGGACGTGTCGCTCTTCGAGTTGCGGGAGCATCCGTACGAGGGTATGATCCGCAATATTGCCCTGCCCGGCCGTGCAGCGGACCTCGCAAGATCCGATTATCTGCCCCCCCCATTGCTGGGGGAGCATGGTCGCGAAATCCTGTCCGACGCCGGACTTCGTCCCGAAGAGATCGACGCGATGGTGGCGGCCAGAGAACTTGTGACGCCAGAGCATGGTTTGTCGTGAGGAGAGGCCGGGCATGATGTTCGACAATCCGGTGTCGTCTTGGAGATCGCTGCTCTACGTCCCGGCGCATGTCAGCAAATATGTCGACAGCGCGATACGGTCTGGCGCCGACGCCGTCGTCCTCGACCTGGAAGACGGCGTACCGTCAGGCGCGAAGCAAGACGCACGTGCGGGCATCAGGGATGCGGCTGAGAAGGTGGCGAGAGCGGGAATCGATGTGGTTGTGCGGATCAACCGGCCGCTCGGCCTAGCCGTGCGCGACATCGAGCGGAGCGTCGGACGGTTCGTCGCCGCGCTGGCGCTACCGAAGGTCGAGTCTGCCGAGCAGGTCCGGCTGCTCGCAGAAGTTATCACAGAGACGGAAGCGGGATTGGGCCTGCCGTCCGGTCGGACGAGGATTATCACCCTCGTCGAAACGGCTGACGCTTGGTTCGGGATGCGCGCGATCGCGACGGCGGATGCGCGCGTCTCGGCCATGCTGCTCGGCGGTGAGGATCTGGCTTCCCAAGTGGGAATGGAGCCCAGCGCCGAGAACCTTCTGTCGCTTAAGCAGACCATGATCATGGCGTCGGCGGCCGCGCGCATTGTCCCGCTGGGACTGGTCGGCAGCTTCGCCAACTTTCGCGATCTGGACGCTTTCCGGACGATGGTGCATCGATCCCGTTCCCTGGGGTTTCAGGGATCGACATGCATACACCCGACCCAGGTTGCTATCCTGAATGAGGTGTTCACGCCTAGCCAGGCAGAGTGCGAAGAGGCCATCGCTATTGTGAACGCCTTCGAGCAATCGCAGTCTGCCGGCTTTGCCGTGGCCGGGAACGGAGGCGCAATGGTCGATCTGCCGGTGGCGGAACGAGCGCGCCAACTCATCAGACGGCATGAGCGCATCATTGCAAAGCGGCAGGAGCGGGGATTTGGCTAGAATCGCAAAGAAGGTATTTAGTGTGGAATGACCGAGATTAAGTCAGCGAGGCGCGCGCTATCGATTTTGGAGGCGCTGTCGGATTTTCAGCGGCCGGTTCGGGTCTCGGAATTGCAAGGCGCGCTCGGTATACCGCAGTCGAGTATGTCGAAGTTGCTTCGCTGTCTCGCCGACATTGGCTATCTGCACTATAGTCCGGAAGACCGGACCTACTTTCCAACATTGCGCGTGTCGTTGCTTGGGAGTTGGCTACAGGACAAGTCGTTCGGTCGTGGCAGTTTGCTTGCCAGAATGGAGGCCTTTCGCGACCGCTGGGAAACGAGCGTATTGCTGGGCGTGCAGAACGACATGCATGTCCTCTATATTCTGGCTCTTCCAGCGCTGCGTGCGCCACGGCCTCCACTGGGCTCTGGCGCGCTGCGCCCACTGTGCCGCGCGGCGGTGGGCAAGGCTCTGTTGATGCTCAAAACGGACCAGGAGATCGGCCTTATTGTTCGGCGTATTAATGCGGAACAGCCAGATCCGCGTAGTCGGATCAATTTGACGGAGTTGCTGGCCGACGTCGGACACAGCCGTGAGCGGGGATTTGCGAGGAGCAATGGGGAGGTCGTCCCAAACACGGGAGTGATCGCGATGCCTCTTGCCGAGATTGCTGGGCAACCGAGTATCGCGATCGGTGCAGGTGCCTCGTTGGATTGGCTCAACGAACATGGTGAGCCCCTAAGTGAGGCGCTTGCGGCTGAAGTTCGCGCGATGGCGCTTGACTAGCGCATGGGTAAGGCGGGAGGTTGGACCGGAATTTTTTTGCAATTACCACGTCGAGTCCAGCGCTCTCGCCAATATGCGGTCAGTATCGGATGGAGAACTGGATCGGTGCTTAGCCGGACGGATCGCTGCGACCGAAAGACGTCTTTCCGGACGCCTGAGCTTTTTTGCGCTCCTCGCGTACCTTGTTGTATTCGAAACTGGTATGCGAAAGTTGATGAGTGTCGAAATGCGCCTGAAGGGCGGTGCGAAAGCCCTGGGCTTCGCGGGTTCTGTTCAATGAGCGCTTAAGGATGCGCAGCGCGAACGGAGGCGCGGCGGCAATTCGTTCAGCCAGTTGCAGCGTTTCGGCTTCAAGTTGCGCGCGCGGAACGACGCGGTTGACCATTCCCAGTTCCAGACCATCCATTGCCGACAGGCGTTGACCCGTGAACAGGAATTCCTTGGCCTTTCGCAGACCAAGGACATAGGGATGGATCAACATTTCGACCGCGGCTGCGCCAAGCGTATGGGCCGTGGGATCGGAGAAGGAGGCGTCGTCCGCAGCGACCATGAGATCGCACATGTTCGCAACCATGAATCCGGCGGCGATGCATGCGCCCTGGACCTGAGCGATCGTCGGCTTGGACGTGTCGTAGATGCGCAGACAGTAGTCGTAGAAATGCTCGAGCTCGTAGTCGAATCGTTCCTCGACGGTAGGATTGGGCCGAGCAACGACCCCTTCCTTAAGGTCGTGACCGGCTGAAAAATGATCGCCCACGCCGGCGAGGACAATGACCCTTATCTCCGGGTCGCGATCGGCGTGAACGACTGCGTGATCGAGCTCTTCCAGTAATTGCCGGCCTTGCGCATTGCGTTTTTGCGGCCGATTATGCGAAATGCGCGCCACTGGGCCGATACGTTCGTACAAGATGTCCTGATAGTCCATGACGTTTCCCGGCTTATGCTTCATGATGATTGCAATGCTGAGGTTAGCGCGCCGAGGCCCCGGCACATAGCGACAAGATATTCCATAAGGAATTCATGGCTGATCAACCGCTATTTGCGACAGCACTGGACCGATTCAACGTGATGCCGACAGCTTCCCTGTCCCAGTGGGCCGGACCTGCAGGCCGTTCCTTGAGAAGGAACTTCTGCACTTTCATCGTTGGAGTCCGCGGCAGCTCATCGATTCGCTCGAAAAATCTTGGGATCATGAAATATGGCAGTCGCCCATCGAGGTGACGCACCAGATCTCCGAAATCGATCTCGCCGGCAATGACCAGGAAAGCCTTGATCTCCTCATCCCCCTGAAATGCGCCCTGGACGGCCACGCATGCTGACTCGAGGACCCCCGGGTACAGGTTGATTTCGCGTTCGACTTCCTGGCTAGATACGTTTTCCCCCCGGCGTCTGATGCTGTCCTTGAGCCGGTCTCGCCAGAAGAAGTTGCCCTCTGCATCGCGCTCGAAAAGGTCGCCAGTCCGGTACCAACCATCATGCCACGCCTCTGCCGTCGCTTCTGGATTATTGAAATATCCGAGCGACATCTGTGTACGGCGGGTGGTACGGATCAGCAATTCGCCGCGCTCGCCGTCGGCCACATCGTTGAAATCTTCATCGACGATTCTCAACTCATAGCCTTTGCGCTGTTGGCCGCAGCTGCCGGTCACAACCGGCTGGCCAAGCGGCTTGCACAGCGCGGTCGAAGTTTCAGTGGACCCAAACCCCGTGCAAAGACCCTCGAGTCCAAATCGCTCCACGAACTTGGCTGGATCGGGCGGAAGAGGCGAAGAGAGGAAAAAGCGCATCTTGTGATCGCGGTCTGCCGGAGAGGGCGGATCCTGCATCAGCTTCGCGGCCATCGAGGAAACCAGTACACCGAAGGTGGTTTCGCAGTCCCGCGCAATTTCCCAGTATCGGGACAAGGAAGGCCGGGTACGCAGGGCGATGCTGCCACCGACGCGCATCATGAGCGTGAAATTCCCGAGCGCCGCCATGTGGAACAACGGCAGGTCGCCCATGAACCGGTCCGATTCCCCGACATCTCCGCTTTCCGCCATCCAGAAGCTTTGGTTGATGACGTGAAAGTTCGATGTAAGCGAACCCTTGGATCGCCCTGTGGTGCCGGATGTAAAGATGATCACATGCGGGCTGTCGCCATTGATCTCACTCAGGATCGGGGGCGTATCGGACGGCACCGCGAGGGACGCGGGAGAGATATACCGCGACTTTGCAGGGGCTTCCGAGACGGGGCTGCTTGCGATCACAAAGCTTGGGTCTGTGGTTTCCAGCAGTTCCTCCAGAATCCGGCCAACGAAGCTCGGGTTGAACGGAACAACAATGGCTCCGAGCAAAGCCGCCCCCCACCAGGCGCGTAGCCAATCCGGCCCGTTCGGGAGAATTACGCAAACCCGGTCGCCAGCGCGAACCCCCTCACGTTGCATCGCGGCGGCAGCGCTCAGCGCGACCTCGAGCGCGTCCCGGCGCGACCAAACCCCCCAGTCTTCGAAAAGGACGAAGGGACGATCGGGCCAATCCCTGGCGCCGGATACAAGCAATCCGCGCACTGTTTCCGGGTTAGCGTCCATCGTGTCGATCAAGTCTTTCAAGTCACCTCTCCTGGGCGCAATCGCATCCTGTCGGACCCGGCGGTCGCTCACAAACCAACAAGACGGGATTCGAAAAGCGATTGATCCAACCGAATGGATGGTTGATACGGCCCGAAGCATTGCGCGCAACATGCCTTATATTCGGCCAGTTCCCGAAGGGCAAGAGATTGCGAAACGTGAAACCAACTAATCGGTTGACCGAGCTGGAGGCAGTCGCCATTCTGCATTCACGGGACTTGATTCCCCGCGGCAAACTGGCCGGTCACGCGAGGGGAGGCAAGCTATGCAGATCAATCATTCAACGGCAATCGTCACTGGAGGCGCAAGCGGAATCGGTCGGGGAATGGCCCTGGCCCTGGCGGAGCAAGGCGCCCGGTTGGTTGTCGCCGATATCGACCTCGCCGGAGCTCAGCAGGTTGCCGAGGAAATCAACGGCTCCAGTGGGGACAAGGCGATCGCGGTGCACCTTGACGCGCGTGATGCCGAATCCTGGAAGCAAGTGGCTGATCGGGCAGAAGAGGCATTCGGCAAGATTCATATCCTTTGCTCAAATGCGGGGGTGGCCGCTGGTCGGGGCAATGTCGAAGATCGAACATTGGAAGATCTCGATTGGGTTTGGTCGGTCAACGCAAGGGGGATGTTCATTGGCGTAAAGGAAGTTTTGCCGCGCATTCGTCGACATGGAGAAGGCGGTCATATTGTGATCACCTCCTCGATGATGGGGTTGTTCGCTTCACCGGGAACATCGCTCTATGTGATGTCCAAATACGCTGCGGCCGGGCTTGGGGAGGTTCTTTTCCTTGAGCTGAAAAACACCAATATCGGTGTATCTATCTTGTGCCCGGGTGTCGTCAACACATCGCTTTTGTCGAACGTCCAAAAAAACATGCCCTCCCAACGCGGAAATGATCGAAACGTTGAAACGGTCGCCTTTTTGGAGGCCGGCGCGGACGCAGTGGATGTTGGCAATCAAGTCGTCAAAGGCATTTCCAACAACGACTTCTATATTTTCAGCCACCCCGAGTACAAGCCGTTGGTTGAGGAACGATTTGATCTTGTCCTTTCGGCTTTTTGCGACAGGGCCACGCCTGACAAGCAGGATGATCTTTCCTACTATTCCGTGACATATAAGTCCTGATTGCATCATGCTATACGTCAACTATCGCCCGTTCGCCGAAATTCGTGCCATGATCGGGGAGGACCTCGGAGCCTCGGACTGGATTCTCATTGATCAGGAACGAATCGATCGATTTGCTGCTGCGACAGATGATTTCAACGACGTTCATGTGGATCCCGAGGTTGGCCGGGCGGGGCCGTTCGGTACGACCATAGCGCATGGGCTGCTGACAATGGCCCTCGTCACGCGCATGGCATCGACAATCGTGCCTGTGCCAAAGGAGATGACCAGCGGCTATTATTACGGGTTTGACAATGTCCGCCTGATCCGGCCCGTGCTCTGCGGCAGCGAGTTGCGCGGTCGGTTCAAGCTGCTCGATTACTTTGAGCGCGCTCCTGGTCAGTGGATGCGTGTGGTCGAAGCGGTTGTCGAGGTCCGCGGCCAGGACAAGCCGGCGCTTACTGCCGAAACGCGCGCCGTGCACTTTTTGCCCCCCGGCTTGGGCGAGGGCGAGCCAAGTCTGTACTTCTGATTATCTCGAGCCAGGAAGCACCGGCGACCTGGGTGAGCAAGTGGATTGCTAGGAGGTCCCGGTTGGTCGAGTACCATGCATCGTTAAGCGCCGAAGCTTCGGCCTTTCTATCCGGCGAGCACCGTTTGTACATTGACGGATGCTGGGTCGAGCCGATGAAGGAAGGCGTTCTCCATGTCCAGGATCCGGCAAAGGGTAGTGAAATCAGTCGTGTTGCCGAGGGGCGGGCGGCAGATATCGATCGCGCTGTAATCGCGGCGCGTCGAGCGTTTGAGAATGGACCTTGGCACGCCATGAAGCCTTCCGGACGCGCGTCGATCATGCTTGCGCTCGCCGACCTGATTGATCGACAGGCGCAAGTCTTGGCAGAAATTGAGACAATGGAGACAGGCAAGCCGCTGGCATTTGCCCTTGGTTCGGTCCGAAGCGCTGCCAATATGCTGCGCTATTATGCCGGGTGGGCATCCAATCTGGGAGGGCGCGAGGTTCCCCTCTCTTCAGCTGGCGAATGGCACGCATATACAAGGCGCGAGCCGGTAGGCGTGGTCGGGCAGGTGATCCCTTGGAACTTTCCTCTCAGTATGGCCGTCTGGAAGATCGCGCCCGTCCTGGCAACTGGCTGCACATCTGTGCTAAAGCCGGCTGAACAGACGCCACTCGGCGCGCTCCGGTTAGCGGCGTTGTTCGAGGAAGCTGGCGTTCCGGCAGGTGTCCTGAATGTAGTGCCCGGCTATGGAGGAGATGCTGGCGCTCGCCTTGCGGCCCATCCGGACGTGGACAAGATCGCCTTTACCGGTTCGGCAGAAACGGGCCGGTCGATCGTGCAGGCGGCGCTTGGGAATCTCAAGCGGGTAACACTCGAGCTAGGTGGGAAGAGCCCGGTGATTGTTCTGCCTGACGCCGATATGGAAAGAGCCGTACCCGGTGCTGCCAACGCGATCTTTTTCAACTCCGGTCAGGTCTGCGCCGCAGGGTCGCGTCTGTTTGTCCACAGGAAGGTTTTTGACAATTTTGTAGCCGATGTCGCGGTGCAGGGTGCGAAAATGAAAATGGGGCATGGCCTTGATGAAAGCTCGAGGGTCGGCCCCCTGATTTCTGCGCGACAACGCGCCCGGGTTCAATCCATGATCGAGCAGGGACTGGCCGAGGGTGCCACCATCGTCGGTGAAACGGCACCGATCCCCGATGGCAAAGGCTATTTTGTGGCGCCGCATGTGCTTGCAGACACTAACCCCGATATGTCTGTCATAAGAGATGAGATATTCGGGCCGGTGGTTTGCGCGATACCGTTTGGCGACGAGGATATAGATGCGATCGCCAAAGCTGCTAATCATACTTCGTACGGCCTTGCGGCAAGCATATGGACCCAAAATTTGAGCGCCGCCCATCGATTGTCTAACCGTATTCGTTCTGGCAATGTAGCGGTTAACTCTCATGCGATCGCGGACGTCGAATTGCCGTTTGGGGGATATAAGGAGTCGGGCTGGGGGCGCGAACGCGGCAGCGAAGTCCTTAACCATTACACGGAAACAAAATCCGTGGCAATTCGTCTCGACTGAGCCGTGGATCTGTCTTTGGCATTGTCATTTCCTGTCGTTGCTAGCGTATTCAGATGGCCATCGGCACCAAATGGAAGGTCAGCTGCGACAAGTCTCGAACAGGCTCCAAGGATTCTTCAGTTCGCCGCAATCCCGGCCCGGAAGCGGGGTGGCGCTGTTGGAATGCAAATAAACCATCCGTATGGATGACAGGGGATTTACTGCGTGATAGCGTGAAAAATGACCCTCGATGTGAGGCGTAGGAGCGGGCATGCGCGGGGTGCAGTCAGCTGGGCGGCGGAGTTTGTCCTGGAAGGTTGCAGGGACGTTTGAAGCCCGAAATTTGGTGGAGGCGCTGTTTTGGCGGATACTATAGCTTATTTGAAAGGCATCAAGAATCTCTTTGAGGTCGATCAATCAACATGGTTCCAGCCGCGCAATCGCGAGCATGCGGCGCGGGCGATTATATCGTCGTTGATTGTGGAAGCGGGGAAGGCGGCTCCGCTACGGGAGCGTGCGGCTAAAGCCAGGTTGGCCGGCCTGAAGGCTCTCCACGGCGAGCTGGCGGGCAGTCCTCTGTCTTCCGACGAGCAGTTGGTTCTCGAGGAGCTTGGGGAGCTCCTTGTCGCTGAGAAGGTCGACGAGAGCCGGATCGAGGCGATTGCGGCAACGCTGATCGGGACGCTCTGCGGCAATCCTCGGGCTGAGCCCTTTCTGAAGCAGATCGCCGTGGCCGAGGCAAAATACAACGAAGATTTCTGGTCCTGCTTCGAAGAGGAAACCGCATCCGAGGACAGTGCTTCGCCCGCCGCAGTTAGGTCTCGCGCAGTCATCGGCGCGGACGCGATCCTGTCCGGCATGGCCGCTGGCGGGGCTCCGGTTGATGGCGCCACGATTGAGAATATCGAGGTCGTTCTCGGCGGCTTTTCCAAACAGACCCTCGTCTGCAATTTGGAGAAGCCAGCGTCCTTTGGCCAGCGCTTCGTGGTTCGCGCGGACATGGGGGCGAGCTACGTGGGGGCTTCCATCGCTGACGAGTTCGACACGGCGAACGCCCTCTTCCGCAACGGCGTAAAGGTTCCGCAGCCGATCGTTTATGTGCCGCCGCGAGATGGCCAACCACAGTTCATGGTCATGCACTGGGCCGATGGCGCAATGATGGGATGGACTCCGACGTTCCGCGACGAGGTTCTCTGCCGCGAATGCGGCTATCAGCTCGGACTCGTTCATGGGATTCCGGTCGAGCAGTTTCCCCATGTGCCGGGTGCCAACAGCAAGACGTCGGAGCAGTTGCTTCTCGACATCGAGATTCGCGAAAAGAAGTGGCGAGACTCCGGTGGCACCGATGCGATCATCGCCTATGGCCTGAACTGGTTGCGGCAGCGCATTGCGCTGTCCGACGGGCCACGCTCGGTCGTGCATGGCGATTATCGCGGTCACAACATCCTACAGAAGGAGGGGGTTATCACCGCCATCCTAGATTGGGAGCACGCCCGGATCGCCAATCCTGCTCACGATTTTGGCTATCTTGGCGATTTTCCCGATGCGCTGGGAAGCTGGAAGATGTTCGTTGAAGGCTATGTCGATGCTGGCGGCATTGTCCCGGACGATGAGATTCTTCATTTCTACGGCGTCTACGCGACCGTCTTCACTCTGGTCGTGCTCACGGAAATCCGCGGAGGCTACAGTGGCTTACCGCAACAACAGCTGGCGACGGCCGCGGCGGTTCTCTACCGCCGACCCTTGGAAATGAAACGACTGGCTAAGCTGATCGGCCTGGAGTGATGACTCTCGTCCAGCCGATCTGCGCATCGCGTTGTCGGCGTCGCAAGACATTTCAGAAAATCCGACATTAATGTTGTCAGGCAATGGATAATATAAGGACCAAGCATGGGTGAGGCGCTTCGCGAATGGCGGGTGAACTGGGGCATCGGGATCACCTCCTTGGTGGGTGCTATAATATCAGTAGGACACATTTTCAGCCTGGGTATCCTCATGCCCATGATCGAGCGGGATACTGGCTGGTCCCGCTCGGCGGTCAGTGCGAGCCTGCTCGTGGTGGCGATCGTCGTGGCAGTGTTCTCGCCCATTGTCGGACGCCTCGTCGACAAAGGGCGCTCGCGCGTCTGCGTCCTCGCCGGAGCGACCTTGTATAGCATTGCGCTGATCATGCTTGGTCTGGTGCCTTTGCCCTATTTGGTCTGGATGGGCGTCTGGGTGCTGGTCGCGACCGGTGCGTCGGCCTTCACGATCACAGTGTGGACTGCGCAGATTACCCGGCGGTTCGTGGCCAGCCGTGGGCTTTCGCTGGCGATCGTGATGTGTGGGGCCGGCGTCGCGGGCTTTATTTATCCAGTGGCGGCCAGTGCCCTGCTCTCCATCATGAGCTGGCGACATGTCTATGTGGTGCTCGGCATGTTCGCGGCGGTTGCGACGCTTCCCGCTTTCTTCCTGTGGGTTCATGAGGACGCCACGAGCAGTCCCGCACCGTTGGGGCAAATGGTAACGGCCTCATCCGGAAGCGTTTTCAAGACTTTAGCTTTCGCCAAGCTGGCTTTCATCGCGCTGGTTCTGACCTCGGCCTTGGTAGGTCTCCAAGTTCATTTCGCACCCGCCCTGATGTCCATGGGCAGTAATTCGGCGGCGTCGGCGCAGGTCGCGTCCCTGCTCGGGATCGGCGCGATCGTTTCGCGCCTCGTGATAGGTCTTATCATCGATCGCAAGGACTATCGGCCTGTCGGAGCAGCGGTTTTCCTGGCCCCCGCGCTGGGCGTGTTCCTTCTCGCCTATACCGCCGGCGTGTCCTCTATCGTGAATATCTTTGTGGCGCTGTTAATCGGCGCGGGGCTTGGCGGTCAGGCAATGCTGGTGGCCTTCGTGACGGGCCGAATTTTCGGAGTCGCGCGGTTCGGAAGCGTCTGGGGCGTCCTGATCTCGCTGATGTCGATCGCCTCTGGTATCGGACCTGTTGTCGCCGGGGAAGTATTCGACCGTTGGCACGAATACTCCTTCTATCTTTACGGGGCAGGCCTGATTTTCGTGGTCAGTGCGTTGATGATCCTGAGTCTCCGTCCGGAGGCGCTCACGGGACGGGTAGCTTCGGACCTTAAGTCCGCCTGATCCGGCCTTCGCCGCAGATCCGGTCGGTATCTTCGCCTAGCGCCGGCGCACCCCGAAAGATCGGTGGACGTTTGCCATCGATTGAGAACGGAGCGCCAACAATCTTGCCTCCGCTGCCCGGGGACTCCTGAAAGATGCCCAAGGCTTCGACCTGGGGGTGATGGCGAGCTTCGTTGACCGGGAGAACGGCGGAGCAGGGCACTCCGGCCTGCGTCAGCAGGGCGATGATTTCGTCGCGGCCTCGGGTCTTCAGCATGGCGCTGATCTGGGGTTCGAGCAGGGCGCGATTGGCGACCCTGTCGCGGTTGCGGCGAAAGAGGGGATCTTCTGCCCAGTCTGGCCGCCCTAGCGCCAGCGACAAGGACTGGAACAAGCGATCATTGCCACACATGAGAAGAATATAGCCGTCGACGGTCTCGAAACAGTCCGCCGGAACGATGGATGGCGCGCGGCTCCCATGCCTCTGTGGCGCATCGCCAGACGCTTCGAATTGCGCGGCCTGCGTATTAACGAAGAACAGCGCCGTTTCAAGCAGCGAGGTTTCGATGAGCGAGCCTTGCCCTGTCCGCTCACGCCGGAACAGGGCAGCGTTGACCGCCATGGCGAGCCACATCGCGGCGCCCTTGTCGACCACTCCACCCGCGGCGACTGACGGCTTGCTATCAGGCTCGCCGTTGATCGATGCGAGGCCTGCCAGGCCTTGAGCCATGCCATCATATCCAGGCAAGTCGCGCAGCGGACCGCGCGCTCCATACCCTGATATGACCCCATAGATCAGGCGCGGATTGAGAGCGCGTGCTTGATCTGGACCCAGTCCGTAGCCCTCGACTACTCCGGGACGCATGTTGTGGAGGAACACGTCGGCATCCGCGACGAGGTCCCGAAGCTGAGCCAATTGATCGGCCTGCTTGAGATCGAGCACGATCGATGACTTGTTGCGGTTGACCGCCGTGAACGTCGCGCCATGCTCACCGAGGAACGGCGGAGCAAAGCGCCTGGCATCGTCGCCCTCGGGGCGTTCGACCTTGATAACCTCGGCACCGAGGTCAGCCAGGATGGTCCCCGCAACGGGCCCTGCGAGGTTCGAACAGGCTTCGATCACTCGAATCCCGCGCAGTAGGTCGTCGGACATCCCTAGTTGATCTTTGCCTGCACGTTCTTGACGTGCACGAACTCGAGCAGGCCTTCATGCCCGCCTTCGCGTCCGAAGCCGCTTTCCTTGATCCCGCCGAATGGAACGGCCGGATGGAGCAGGCCATAGGTGTTGATCGAGAGAAACCCGGTTTCGACCCGGGATGCCATCCGGTGCGCGCGCCCGAAATTCTCTGTAAACACATAGCCCGCGAGCCCGAGATTGGTGTTGTTGGCGATCGCCACGGCCTCGTCTTCATCTTCGAACGGAATTATCGAAAGGACAGGACCGAAAATCTCCTTTTGCGCGAGTTCGCTATGAGGCGCTACGTCGGCGAACAGGGTCGGGGTGACGAACGCGCCAGCGGCGAATTCACCCTCGAGCGGCGTTCCCCCCACGAGCTTCCGGCCGTCGCCACGCGCGCCCGCCGCAGTAACCACATCGAGCACCCGCTGCTGGTGGAACTTGCTGATAACCGGACCCATCTGGGTATCGTCGAGCATGGGGTCACCCTGCCGGATCGATCCGGTCGCCGCCACCGCGCGCTCGAGCACCTCATCATAAATCCCGCGCTGGACCAGCAGGCGTGTGCCGGAAAGGCAGACCTGGCCGCTCATGAGCGAAAGCGCCGGGAGCACCGCGGTTGGAACGGCTGTGTTGAGGTCGCAATCGTCAAACAGGATCGTCGCAGATTTCCCTCCCAGTTCCATCGCCGTGGGGGTGAGGTTCTTCGCCGCGATCTCAAGAATCGCCCGCGCCGTTCCGCCACCGCCAGTGAAGGATATCTTCGCAATGCCCGGCTGTCCTGCGAGCAGGGCCCCGGTCCTGCCGTCACCCGTCACAATGTTGATCACGCCAGCGGGGATTCCGGCGGCTTCGCAAAGCTCGCCGAACAAAAGCACGTTCCATGACGCGAGCTCGGAGGGCTTTATGACCAATGTGTTGCCCGCAGCCAAGGCTGGCGCTGCTTTGAACCCGAGGAAGCTCATTGGGCCATTGAACGCGAGGAGCAGGGCGATCACGCCCATCGGCTCGACGATGGTGTAGTCGAGCGTGCCCTCTCCGATCGGAATCTGTCGACCCTCGATCTTGTCGCACCAACCCGCATAGTAGCGGAACCAGCCGGCGGGTCCGGCTACGCAGCCGCGTCGGTTGAACGCGATCGGGCCACCATTTTCAATCGCTCCGGTTTGCGCGAGGCGTTCGCCATTTTCCTCGATGAGATCGGCAAGTCGAAGCAGCATGGCTCGGCGTTCGACCGCCGGGAGCTTGCGCCAGGCAGGGAATGCCGCTCGAGCTGCCCCGACGGCTGCATCGACTTCATCCTTGCCGGCGACCGGGAACGTTCCTGTGGTGGCTCCAGTGGTCGGGTCGATGTGCGTCACCTCTCCAAGCGAGCCGGTCGAAACCCGTCTTCCACCGATCAGCAACTCGCCTTTCGGAAGCGCCGAATAGTCACGAGTAAGAATTACCATGTCACTCTCCGTAATATTGAATATTTCTGATAAAGCACGAAGGGGTTTGTCAGACGAATTCCATTTTAGTTTATTCGGCGCTCTCGGCCTGCCCAATAGGGGTCGGAAAGGACCCGGCGCAGCACTTTGCCCGCGGCGTTTCGAGGAAGTGTCTCACGAAATATGACCGACTTTGGCGCCTTGAAGCCAGCAATTTTGGATTTGGCAAAGCGGATCAAATCTGCCTCGGTGGCGCTACTGCCCGGCTTGAGTACGACGATAGCTGTCACCGCCTCGCCCCAGCGCTCGTCGGGGATGCCAATGACAGCCACCTCCTGCACGTCCGGATGTGCGAAAAGAGCATTCTCGACTTCGGCGGGATAGACGTTCTCCGCTCCTGTCACGATCATGTCTTTGATGCGATCGCACAGGAACAGATAGCCATCTTCATCCAGATAGCCGGCATCGCCGGTCCGATAGTATCCCTCGTCGGAGAATGCGGCTGCCGTCTCTGCCGGCAGGTTCCAGTAGCCATGCATTATCGCCCGGGTCCTGACCTGGATTTCCCCTACGATGCCTGGTTCACACGATTCTCCTTCAGAAGAAACGATGCGCACGCCCACGCCCGGCAATGGTTTGCCCACCGACTTCATTCGGCTGATGTGGATCCTGGAATGATCCTCCGGGGGCAATGTCGCAACCGTACCGCCTGCTTCTGTCATTCCGTAAACCTGGACGAAATCACAGCCGAAAACATCCAGCCCTCGTTGAAGTAGTTCGAGCGGGATAGGTGCTGCGCCATATTGAATGATCTTGACCGAACTGGTGTCAATCTCTTGTATCTGCGGCGCTTCCACAAGCTGCTGCAACGTGCTGGGGACGACCGTCAATCTGCTGACGCGATATTTCGAGACAGCCTCTAATACGTCCATCGGCTTGAACTCGCGAAGGATGACCGCATGGGCGCCCGAAAAAAACGCACGTGCAAAAGTGACCAGGCCGCCCACATGGCTGATCGTCAATGACACGAGCAGTACGTCGTCCGGCACCTGACAGTCGCATTCCACCTGAGCTGTCTCGCTGGCGGCACGTTGCCAGAAAATGCTGTCGTGACTGAGGAGAACGCCCTTGGGACGACCTGTTGTCCCTGAAGTGTAGAGCTGGATGGCGATAGCCTCATTACCGGGAAGGGGCAGTTTCGCGACATCGGCGGCACTGGAACGCCAATGCGCGAACCCGCGGGGGCCGGCCGAACTGCAGTGCACTGTCCACTCAATTTGTGGCAACGCTCCGAGCAATTGGTCTTCGGCAACAACATAGTCCGGGTCGAGGAAGAGGCATTTGGCTTCCGCATCGTGAATGATGTCAATCGCCTCTTCGATCGTTAGACGCCAATTCAACGGGACCACCACAGCTCCAACGAGCGACGCGCCGGCCCACAGGAAGGCGAAATCCGCAGCGTTCTTCCCAAGGTAGGCGACCCGATCACCGCTCGATATACCCGACTGGCGAAGCGCGCTGGCGACCTCTTCCATTGCCGTGGCGAAATCGAGATAGGTCCACGTAGTGCCTTCGAAAGAAAGAGCTGGCGCAGATCCTCGCGTGGATGCGTGGTTGTAGATCAATCCGGGAAGGTTGCGGATTTCGGCTATGTCCTCGATTAAGGGCATGGCGTGCTCAGACCTGCCAAGGTCCGTCAATAGCGCCATGCTCGTGCAAGGCAGCTATTTCGTGGCTCGAGTAGCCCATCTCCCTTAGCACATCGTCAGTGTGTTCGCCCATGACACACGGATCTTTGAAAATAACCGGGTCCTGACCGATATGCCGCCCTGCGCGAGCGACGTGGACGCGCCCATCGATCTCGACCGCTGTCTTCCTATTCGCCAGATGCTCGTTACCGGCCAACTCCGTGGGCTCAAGAACCGGGAAAACGCACGTCTCATGCAGGGAAAGCAATTGAGTCCAGTCGTCCCGGGTTCTGCTCCGAAATGTTTCGCTCAGTACGATCTTCATATCAGGCCAATGACTTCGGTCGTATTGGTTTTGAAGAGCGGAGTGATCGGCGAGTCCCAGCCGATGCAGCATATTTGTATAGAATTTAGGTTCTATGCAGCCCACGCTGATCCATTTGTCATCAGCGCATTGATATGTCCTGTAGAAAGGCGCCGTGCCATTTAGCAGTTCTCGCATGTGGATGCCTGATTCGCGTGGCTTCGCTGCGACGAGAGAGTGCACGAGCATTGCGGCGCCATCGGCGATGTTAGTGTCGATTACCGCGCCAGCGCCGGTCCGATCACGTTCCCGGAGGGCGGACAAAATGTTGATCGCTGCGACAAGAGAGCCCGCCGAAAAATCGCCCAGGAGCGCCAAGGGCGGTATCGGCTGATCGATACCGATCTGCGATAAGGCACCTCCGACCCCGATATAATTAATGTCATGACCGGGTTCGCCCGCATATGGTCCGGTTTGTCCCCAGCCGGTCATTCGCACATAGATGAGGCCGGGGTTCGCCTTCATCAGCTCGTCCGGACCCAGGCCGAGCCTCTCCATGACGCCAGGCCGGAAGCCCTCCATAATCACGTCGGCACCCGCAGAAAGACGACGCACAAGAGCCTTGCCTTCGTCCGATTTGAGATTGATTCGAACCGATCTCTTTCCGCAGTTATGATGCGAACTCTCTGTAGTGAGATCCGGTCGTCCGGTTCGCGAAACATGAATTACATCAGCACCGAAACCCGCAAGAATGAGGGTACAAAACGGACCTGGCCCGGCGACGCACAAGTCAAGCACGCGAACACCATCTAATCCTCCGCCGCCAGTTTTTCGTGTGCTTGCGGGCCAATTCGTTTCAGACATTGTCTCATTCTCCGTCTTCTAGCCAACCAACTGGATGGTTTGAGATGGCCAGTCAAGTGCAACCCCCAAATTCTGGGATCCAGAAGTGGCTTTCCCGCTTGCGCAGGCATTCGATCCCGAGCGTCGCGGACTGCGAAGGAGGGCGTTGGCCTCCAGGGACAGAACAGCGACCATAGGGCCGACAGATAAGGTCGATTGGTGCCTGCACAGCAGAAAGCCCGAATTCTTCAAACGTCGATTCCGCTACGTTGCAACTCCCAGGCATGGTTTGCATTCATGGCGAGTACGATTGGTTCGATTTTCTCAGCGAAGCCCCGGCCAACGACGATCCGCTGCGGCGGGTCCGGGTCCAATGCTGCCGCAAGGACGGCATTCACCACCGATGTAAGATCCGTCTCCGCGGCGGCGGCATGACCGCTATTCGCGGCGAAGCCGGCCTCGATCGCTGCATAGGCTGCGGAAACCTGCTTGATGAGTGCGTTGTCACGGATCGCGGTTACGAAGAAGCCTGGCAACACCGTTGGGGCACGGATACCGAACGCACGCCCTTCAATGTCGAAGACCGCGGCGGCGGCATCGATGGCATGTTTCGATGCACTATAGGCGCCGCGCAGCGCGGGAGTGGAAACGGATGCAACGGAACTGACGGTGATCATTCTTCCGGCGCGTTGCGTTCGCATGACCGGCAGCGCGAGTTGCATCAGGGCAACAGGTCCAAAATAGTTTGTCTCGAAGATGGATCGATGAACATCTTCGGGAAGTTCCTCGAGGGGCGCTGTCCCGCTGACACCGGCATTGTTCACGAGCACATCGAGTTGCCCAAAGCGTGCCAGAACCAATTCGATAATGGCTTCGCGCGACCTGGCGTCTGCGACATCGAGAGGTTCGACTATGAGATTTGGCCCGAACCCGGTCAGTTCTGCACGTGCCTGCTCCGGCCGCCTCATTGTCGCGATAACGGTGTCACCGCGGCTGGCGAAGCCTAGCGCTATTGCCTGCCCAAATCCGGAACTGCAGCCGGTGACCAGCACCACACTCATCGCCTTCTCTCCCTTGTCTGATCAGCTCGCAGAAGCTGATCCTTTGAATCCGGACAAAATCCGGTCAGCGTGAGCGGCCTCTTTCCTGATCGCCCGGCCATGGGTCAGGTTTCTCGTTGACCGACGCGGGGGCTGGCGGGAGAAGTTAGCGCTTCTGCTCGATGGCATTCGTAAGACTCGCTGTCACTGTAGTCAACCGACCGTATGGATAGGAGACGCAAAAGCCTCGCGAGGCTTTGTCCACACCTTTTCTCCCTTGAGACGCCGGCATTCCACGAGCCCGGACAGGCGTGGCGTGCACCTTGGGTAAGCTGATGGAATCGACCGGAAGGAAAGCACGCACCTTCGCTGCCCAAATCAATCGCGATGCCTTGCCTTCCTGACTGCTCCACACGACACTGCTTATATAACGATTCAACCCAACGGTCAGATAAAATGCTCAGCGCGTACTTTTGCATTGCAAAATGATTGCTGCGCTGCGATACGGGAGATGCCTTTCAGGCATCCTCTCCCAACTAATATGGCCAGCCTGACGGGCTGGCCTTTTTTTGATCGAGGTACCGGGGCAGACTCTGAAAGCGCCTCGTTTCAGGGGACGGGAATAGCGGACAGGCAGATCTGATCCGGGCCCGGCGGAAGAAAATTGGCGGGCCGCGATAAGCTGCTCTGGCGGGCATGTTCCGTGGAGATTTATGCGTGAAGTGGGCCAGGTTCGTTCTTGATCTTTTCATAGCCCGCAGCTGCCTAGACGTGCGTGCCGCCTGGCGTTCTCATATTTCTCGCGCCTGGTTCCTCATCGCGGCTCTGGATGTAAGCCGGGCAGCAGATCAAGATCGCGGTTCGGCTCAATTCTCACACTCGGCAGATTAGGCTCTTTCTGAGCTTCGAAGCCGTTTACTTCGTTAGAAGGTGAGGATCGGGCGATCACCGAAAGAACCGGTTCACCGGACCTACACCTGCCTTGACCGCGAGGCACGCATTGCACCAATGGCGCATGTCGTTTCAGCCCGCGCAAGATCGGTCCGTTCTCTTGCCACCTATCTCTCGATTCGGCATCGTAAGAGTTTGCAAGCGGATGATCGGCAACAAGGTCATAGAATGAGTGGTTTGTTAGAAGAGAGCGGAAGGTCCCGAGCGGCCAGAGCAGCCGCGACGCGGGATTCGCTGTTACGAGTAGCAAGAACCCTGTTCGAGGAACGGGGTTATTTCGAGATCGGCACGCCAGAATTAGTCGTCGCGGCGGGTGTCACGCGAGGAGCACTGTATCATCATTTCGGGAACAAGTTTGAAATATTCAAGGAAGTTTTTCTTATCGTCGAGCAGGAACTCTTCGAGGAAGCGCTGAGTTTGTTCGAGCCAAGCTGGATTACGCACAGGACGCGGCTGCGCGACGGTTCGAGAGCCTATCTCACGGCTGTGGCGGGCTCGGCCGCCAGGCAGAGGATCATGCTCATCGATGGCCCAGCCGTGCTCGGCTGGGAGAAGTGGCGCTACATGCAATCCGCCAGCTTTCGGGATCTACACGAGCGCAATATCCGCTCACTGATGGATTCGGGGGAAATGCGACCGGCCGAACCACAGTTTGTCTCGAGGCTGCTCATCGCAGCTTTGAACGAAGCGGCGTTGGCCATCGCCCACGCCCAGCCGGCCGAGCGCGACGCGGTTCGCATCGGAGTGACAGACTCGGTTATGCTGCTGATCGATGGGCTTCTGCTCTCTCCACCTCCAACAGGGGAACAAGACCCTGTGACCGGCAAGGCGTCGATGCGCGCTCCCTGAAATCCGCCGAATTGTGGCGTGTGACGACAGTTCCCGCAACGGCCGTCCGATCGCGTACGTTACTGCGTGAAGTGGTCCGGAGGCGGTGCCGTCTTTTGCAACAGATATTTGCCGATGATCACATACATGCTGTATGTGAGATGGGAGATGCCAGCCGATTCGAGGCGTAACTACCGCAGGATCAAACTTCTGTCGCATGCGTCTGAACGAACCAATGTTCCGGCCACGAGGCGATTGAAGGCAAAACTGAGAGGATGAGCCGCACATGACCAACCTTCCTGAACTCGTAAGCCGACTGCAGGAGCAACTGACTAGCCAGATGCCCGATTGTGCCGAAGCAGTCATGCATCTTCCATCGGCAGTTTACACCTCGGAAGACAGGTTCCAGCGCGAGCGCAAGGCGTTGTTCCGGCAATTGCCGCTATTCGTGGGTTTCTCGGCGGAACTCCCGGAGCCCAACAGCTTCCGCACCATGACCATCGACAGTGTTCGTATCCTGTTGACCCGCGATAAAGCGGGAACATTACGAGCGTTTCGCAATTCGTGCCGCCATCGCGGCATGGCCGTGACGGAAAAGTCCGAAGGATGCGCAAAGCGTTTCACCTGCCCATTCCACGGCTGGACTTTCGGCAATGATGGCAGCCTGATAGGCATTGCGCAGGCACAGCATTTTCCTGGCGTGGACAAGAAGGATTACGGATTGTCACCGATCGCCGTCGCCGAAAAATACGGACTCATGTTCCTGCAGATCGAAGGCGATGGGCCGATCGATATCGACGCGCATCTGGGCGGACTGGAAAAAGACCTTTCGGAGCCAGGATTTCAGAACTGGCGCCTCGGCGGGCGTAACGAGCATCGTGCCAACGTCAACTGGAAGCTGTTCATGGACGGCTTCTGCGAAGGATATCATTTCAATACGATCCACCCGAACACGTTAGGCGCCGTGGTGGTGCCGAACACCCACGTAGTGGATATTTTCGGTCTGCATGCGCGTGAGCTGTTCGCTAATAAGGGGCTGCAGGAATTCACCGCCCGAGGCGGCGGGCGGCCGATCAGCATGGGCGGTGATGTGGCGCTGATTTACTTGATATGCCCTAACCTCATCTTGATCGCGCTTCATTCGGGTGGTTGGCACGCCATATCTATCTGGCCGGACGGTGCGATCGACCGCACACTGGTCAGCCAGACAATTCTGGTTTCGGATCGGGCAACCGCAGAGGAGCAGATGGATTACATTGCCCGCGCCAACTACATCTGGGAGGAGGTCATCAAGGCCGAGGATTTCGCCGTGTCGGAGAGCATCTGGTCTGCGCTCAAGGGCGGCGATCTACCCGACATGGTGCTTGGTCGTAACGAATATCCCGTCCAGCACTTCCATCGCCAGTTCAACAGGTTGGCGGGTCCCGCGTGACAGCGCGATCGGCGACGCCATGCGCGCCTTTGGCTGCAATGGCCTTTACGCTGGGACACCGGAAAGATTAGTGAGGGCGTGAACATCCTCCAATCCCACCCATTTTCGGCAAACGGTCGAAACGGCGGCCGAATTTCATGACGCTGGGGAGAGTAGAATGGTTCAGTGGCCAGCGGCAGGTTGGATAGCGCCATGCCGTCGATCACGGGGCGGTCAGCAAGCCGCCGTTGCAGGGCATCGGTGATGAGGCGGTCCGCTGATAGATGCTGGTCCTGAGCAATCAAATAGTCCCATTAAAACCATCTTCCAAACGCGCGTCGCTTTTGTCAGCGGTTTCGTTTGAATCCAAAGGATCACAAATCCTCTGAGATGATGTCACGCTGGCTCTCTATTATGGCCGATCCCGCCGCCGTCTTCGTTCATCGATTTCGCGACAGGCCATGGCAGCAGGAGGTATCGACCGGGTAGTCGGTTGACTGGTTGGATGCACTCAACTACGCCTGCAGGGGTACGCCACGGCATGCGCTCAAGGGAGCGTGTTTTCGAGTTCAAATGGCAAGCTGCAGGAGAGATGGATGTCGCGCACGTTGACGTTTCCCGATGGGACGCCGATTACAAATTATTCCTTCGAGGACGAGCATACACACGAGCCAGGACCGGAAGAAAACTGGCAGGAAAGTGTCGCTATGTGGTGGTGGGATCCGGTTTCGCAATGCACTGGGTTCATGCGGATAGGTCATGAGCCCGTCCTGGAAGACGGAAACATGACGTTGTGGTCGTTCATCCGGACGCCGTCATGGGCCTCACAGCACATGGAGCAATTTCCCAAGCAGCCGGGCTGCATTACGCCGGACGCGATGATAGCTGGCGGTGGCAAGGGCACGTACCGCTATGACGGTAAAAATACATATTGGGGCGTGGACCTCCCCGATGCGAGTCTCGAGCTGAAGCTTGATCCCCTGCATCAGCCGATCGGCCTATGGCCCGTAATTCATGCGGAGTATGCCAAGAACATTGGTGCCAAGCACTTTGAGCTGGCCGACCGGGTCGAGGGGGTACTCACGCTGAAGGGCGAGCGGTTCGAAATCAAGGGCTACGCCTATCGCGACCATAGCTGGGGTCCCCGAAATTGGGGCAACCTCAAGGTACACCGCTGGACCAATGGCCTGATCGGGGAGGATTTCGGTTTCGGATTCTCAAATTACATGGTTGAAGGCGCGGAGATCAACAAGCGCGGCTTCATTCGCGAGGGTAACATCATGCATTATACGCGGCAGGTCGATATCTTGCCGCTGATGGAATGCGACGGGGCCACCCACCGTGGCGGCGTCGTTCAAGCTACGCTGACCGATGGGCGGACCTTCCGTTTTGACCTGACGCCCACTGGGCGCGGCTTCATGGGCGGAAAGCGCGGCAGCAGCTGCCAGGACACGCTATGTCGTGTCGCCAATGGCACCCAGACCGGTTTCGGCATACTTGAGGTGAGCGAGAATCCGCGCGGGGGGACTGGCTGGTTCAAAACGCTGGTCAACGCCTATTCCGAGAATGGAATCTATCCGCAACCCTGAAGACAGGTCGATTGGGCCGGCCGCGTACGCCGGCCGGCCGGAGATTGCTTGAAATGGCCGAAGCAGAATATACGATCACGGTTGGCACCGAAGAGGAGGGCCGTAGACTCATTGGCACGTCCACGCCGCCCCGCAAGGGCGGGGTGGCCGTCAATGATGGCATGATACGACTGCTGTGCTCATCCGTTGAAGATGGAAATCCGCGCTATTGGGGCGGTGGAGAGTGTCCGCCGGGAATGCTTTATACCTGGATCCAGGAAATGCCCTGGGCGCCTGGGCAGGCCGTGCGCGGACGAGTCATGGCTGTGACAATCCCACTGCCGGGAAATCAGGTCGTGAACGCCGGGCAGAAAGTCGAATTTCACGAAACGATCCGGGTCGGCGATACTTTGTCTATCGTCGAGACGTTGGAATCGATCAGCGAAGAGAAAAGCACGCCGCTTGGAAGGGGGCACTTCGTGGTGACCCGCGCGGATATTTCGCGTGAGGACGGCACGATCGTGGCATCCGTTGTCAATAATCTTTTCAGGTACCGCGCATCATGACCAGTTATGCAATAGGGCAGACTTTGCCAGATGTCCCGTTTGAGCCCAATAGTCTGGCCGTCATTGCCGCGAATGTTGCGACGGTGGATTTCTTTCCGGGGCTGATCGATCCCGATTATGCTCGCAAGGTCGGTCACAAGACGGTTTTTATGAACACCATGACCTTGCTGAGCCTGATGGATCGTTTCGTTCTTGACTGGGCACCGGAGGGGCGGGTGAAGTCCCATGAACTGGTGATGCGCAAACCCGCCTATGCGGGCATGGCGGTTACCGTTCAGGGCGAGGTAACCGGGGTCTCGCCGTTCGCCGGATCGAACATCGCCGGACCCGGTACGGAAATTGAGGTGTCCATCAAGATCGTCGGGGAAGACCAGCTCTGCACGACCGGCAAAGTGAATATCGTGGTCCCGTGAGACAGGCGCTGACGGCCCGCGAGCGGCTCAATGCTGCTCGCGGGTCAGCAGCAGCGCGGAGCCTCCCCAAAGCGGCCCCAGCGTCGCGACGGCGCTGCGTGCGCCTTCGATCTGGCAGGGGCCGGCGCGCCCTGCCACCTGCAGGATCGAGTCCATCAACTGGGGCACGCCGTGCATTCGGCCGCAGCCAAGATTGCCGCCTGTCGGATTGATCGGCAGCGAGCCTGAGGGCGCGATCCTGTCATCGGCAATGAAGGAAAAACCCTCCCCGGCGCCACAAAAGCCCAATGCTTCGAGCCAGAGAATCGCGATGATCGAGAAGCCGTCGTAGAGATTTGCAATGTCGACATCGGCTGGCCGCATGCCCGACTGCGTCCAGAGAGTGGAGGCGACATGGCGTCCCCATGTCTCCTCGCGATCGAGCACGATGTCCTCGACACGGCTGAAGCGCGTGGCGAGCGGATAGACATTGCCTGCAACATAGGCAGGCGGCTGGCGAAGATCACGTGCCCGCTCGGCCGTCGTGATAATGAACGCCGCCGCGCCCTGAACCGGAATATCGCAATCGTAGATCGACAGGGGAAGGCTCACCGGGCGGGCGTTGAGATATTCGTCAAGATCGGGTGGCTTCGTGCCGGACTGTCGCCAGTAGGAGTGTGGAGCGCGAAATCCGTTCTCGCGCAACTGCAGGACCAGTCGGGCCATCTCCTCCCGGCTACCGCTGCCATATCTGTCGCGATAGCGCGTCCATAACTGGGCGAAGACAGCCGGGGTGAAGAGTCCGTAGGGCAGGCTATACTGATCGATGCCGGTCGCATCCGAAGATTGGATCACGCCATAGCGTGCACGAGGGGAATGCAGCGCCCGGAAAACCACGACATGCCGGCACCGTCCCGATTCCACTGCGCTGATCGCTTCCGCCACCGAACGGCTCAGCATGTTCGCGGTGTTGACGCAGTAGGTGGGCATCACCCCCAGTCTTTCCATCACGAAATCGGCGGAGAGATAGTCGATACCGTTCCATTGCGTGCCTTCGGTATCGAAGGGCTGGCCATCGACGCAGCAGATCCCGTCGATATCGGATTCCGCAAGGCCCGCATCGGCGATCGCGAGCCTGACCGCCTCCATGCCCAGGACGGCCAGCGGCACGTCATCGTGCCGGAAGATGCGCGAATGACCCACGCCCGCAAAGGCCGCCCTGTTCGCACGGGCGCTCACGATGGATCCTCCGCGACAAGGCGGAATTGCGGCATGGCGAGATCGTCGGGGCCCTTCTCGAAAACGACTTCGACCGCCTTGCCGACCCGCAGATCCTCGATCGTCGCGCCCGGAAAATTGGTGTAGAGGAACAACTCGTCTTGTTCGACCAGTTCGACCAGGCCCACAAGATAGGGGGTCACCTTGGCGAAAGCAGGATGACGGGCGCCCGTCACCGTCTGCGTGTAGCTGTAGATCCGGCCCCGTCCTGACACGGCTTCAAACGCCAGATCGGTGGCGAGGCAGCGCTGGCATAGCGGCGCCGGCGGATGTTGCCATGCCCGGCAATGGCAACAACGCTGGACATGGAGTTTGCCGTCCGGATGACGCCGCCAGAACTCTGCCGAGAGGCTGTCGGGAACAGGGACCGGCTTGCCGGATCGCTCTCCATACATGCTTGCTATCGCATCCACTTTTTGATCATCCCTTCGAAATGTATCAATCACATAAATGGTCGAACATTGGCCATGCCGGTTGAACCGGATCCAAGCGCCTCAGCTATCCAGATTGATGTCGTACGACGCATCGTCGCGGTTTGGCTGCGATGTTCCGAGGACGACATCAACTTCGCGGACAATGCTGAAACTTCGTACATAGCGCCGCCGATCGACCGCCCAACGTCCCCCGCGTTCCGACCATCGGTCGAGATAGCGGCCGTGACTGGTGGTCAGAATGTGTTTGTCGCCTTCACGTCGCATGAGGTTGACTTCGACATAGGTTTCGCTCGTGGCAACCTGGCCTGCCACACGGATTGAGACGTTGAAAATCTCATGGCTGGTCACAACAAGCCCCCGGTGGAACTCGGCCACCCATTCGCAAAAGCCTTCGCCGGTCCCTTCGAAAATGCCCTCATACAGTGCTTCCCCACCAGGGTGCCAAAGAGCCCGGGCAAGATCGTCATCAATGCGGTCCATGCCTCGGCAGTAGTCACGTAGCCTTTGGCCAATCGCGTCTTTCGCAAGCAGCACTGCGATATCATTCGACATGGCTCGGGACTCTCCATTATTGTGATGATTGTCGGCCGGACCTTGGGGCGCAAAAGACATTTCTAATGAGGGAGCCACTTGCGGGCCCTCATCTCCGCAAACTGCGCACGCAACATTTCCTCGGTATCGATACAGTCCTGGAACCCATGCGTTCGGGCCTTGATCGTCGACAGGATCGAATGTTGCGGCGTGACGCTGCCGTGCCGAAGCGCGAAATCGATGAACTGCCAGGATGGGACGATCTGTTCGTATGCGATGTCCGCCAACCCGTGTTTCCGAACGATCCGGTCCCACGCGTCGGCATGATCCGGCATCACGCTCGCCAGCGGGAAGGGCTGGTGGATCCCGACTTCGACGTCAAACTCCTTCGCAAGCAGGGGCCAGATGAATGGCCAGGAGAAAATGTCGCCGTTGGCGATGTTGTAGGTCTCCCCGGCACAGCGCGGTTCGTGGCCAGCCCAATAGATCGCCCGGGCAAGCAGGCGTGCGTCCGTGGCCTGCTGAAAACAGGGGACGCCGCCGGGGAAACGAAGGGGCTGACCCAATTCCTGGCAAATCGCGGCATAGACGCCCAGTCCTGCGACGCAATTCATCGCGTTGCCGATGCCGATGCCGCATAGCAATTGGGGCCGCAGAACAGTGAACTCCCAATCCCGCTCGCTACTTCTCGCGCGGACAAGATTCTCCTGCTCGAAATAGAAGTTCGGGGCGAAGAACGGTGGATCGGATTCTCGGGCAGGCATCTTTGGCGGACTGAACTGAATGCCGTAGGCCTTGCCGCCCTGGATAAGCGAGAGATGGCCAAATTCAACGCCGACGATGTCGAGCGCATCCAGCAGGTTGGTCAGCATCAGGAGGTTCGTTTCGATCTGGTGCTTGGACGACCAGCCCGCGACAATGTCCGGTTCCTCAAAGAGAGCTGCGTAGACAATCTGCTCGATCCGGTCATGGCCCTTGAGCGCTTCGATCAGACTATCGCGATCCAGGAGATCGCCGCGCAGGAACCGCATGTTCTCTGTAGGCTGCTCAAGTGGGCGTCGCGCCATCCCCAGCGCCAGCCAGTCCGGGCTCGCGGCAAAATGATCTATCGCCGCGCGACCCACCATGCCGCCGCAGCCAACGATCAACGCTTTTCTTGTCTGGGCCATTACGCGATCCTGCCTCCTTGAAAGCTCATTACGACGCGTGCCTGCAAGTTTGGATTGTCGCGTTTCCCCGGCAGGCGGCGTCCTCCAGATCTATCGAACGACCTCAACGTCTGCCTGAGTGATGTGCAGGCAACGCGCCACCCCCAAGACGTTTCGGATCGAATTTGCCTTTCGGACCCCGATCGAGCCGGCATATGCTGTTACGAGTCGATCACCTTGCGTCCGCCACTCACGGGAATGTTGATCCCCGTGTTCCACGCGCCAGCGCGTGAGCAGAAGAAAATCACGGCGCCGGCAATGTCTTCCGGCGTGCCGACGCGCGCAAGGAAGGGGGACGCTACAGCAGCCAGAAAATCGGGGTCCGACAGCGAGTCGGCCGTGAGTTTCGAAGGGAAATATCCGGGCGAGACAGCGTTCACCGAAATGTTGTCCTGCGCTAGGGCGCGGGCGAGGTGCTCGGTCAACATGAGCAGTCCTGCCTTGCTCGAGCTATAGGAGAAATGCGGGATGCTTCCGGCGCGCATTCCGACGAGCGATGCGATGTTGACGACGCGTGCGGGATCTTCCGGTGTTGCCGAGGCTTTCAGGAGCGGCAGCAGGGCCTGTGTGAGCATAAATGGTGCGGTCAGGTTAAGATCCACCACACTTTCGAACGACGACCGGGGAAATGAACCGAGCGGATGCTCCACGGAAGTTCCCGCATTGTTTACGAGAATGTCGAGCTTGCCAAGGGGGGCGAGCTGTGCGACGAGTTCGGCTATTCCCTCATCCGTGCTGACGTCGGCGCGAATTGCGTGGACTTCCCCGAATTTGCTCAACGCCCTCGTCGCGGCATCGAGTTGTTCCTGCTTGCGCCCGCATATCCAGACCTTCGCACCGGCGCTGGCAAGGCCCTCCGCAATCATTTCACCGATACCGGCCGTTCCGCCCGTCACCAGCGCCATCTTGTCGCTTATGCCGAAAAGACTGCTAACATCCATAATTTCATCCTATCGAGGCGGTGATGGGCTTTACTCTCAAGCGGGCGGCCGTGGCGCTCGGATCAGGGCAATGCTGATTCAAAGGCCGCGGTCACATTTTATTATGCTGTGCCAATGATCGATGGAGAGCCATGGGTGACGGCGATCCGCTATCGTTAAAACGGACGAAGGCCGGCGCGATGCGAGATCGCGCCGGCCTTCTTGGTATTAGAACCGGGCGGTTAGCTGAAGGCTGATTTCCCGAGGACGGTTGAAGTATGCGTTATACTGGCCTTCCGAAGGCTGCCGTGGGAAATCCAGGGCGTACCAAGCCTTGTATGCATCGGTAAGATTTCGCACGTTCAACGCCAGTTCGTACTTATCATCCGAAGTGGAAACCGCGACTGACGTGTTGACCCGCCAGTATCCCTTTACAAACATACGCGGGTCGAGACCGTCGGTGACATTCTGTCCGCCCGTGTAGATCGCATTTGCGCCAAGCCGTCCCTTGAACGAGGAACCGAGTTCCTTCTCGTACGTGAAACCAAAGGAGCCGGCCCATTTGGGCGAGCGGGGCAAAGTCTTACCGCTGAGGTCCTGCACACCGGCAGCAGAACCAACCGGCGTAACGCAGCCGGTGCCGATCGTGGCCTGTCCGGTATAGCAGGTTGCATTGGGGAAGCTCTTATAATGCGTATCGTTGTAGCCAATTGCCGCATCAAAGCTGAGGTCAGGGGTGACCTGGTAGGAAAGGCTGCCTTCCACGCCCTGCTGGAGCGAAGAAGCCGCGTTGGCAACGAGGAAGGTGAATACGCCATTGACCTCAACCAGCGCGGACACCTGCTGGTTCGTGATCTTGTAGCGATAGGCCGTCGCTTCCACACGCAGCTTGCGGTCCAGCAACTGGGCCTTGTAGCCGATCTCGAAGCCGCGGGTCTTTTCCGGAGCGAACTCGGTATTCTCCGGTGTAAAGATCGAACTGAACACCGGCGGTGCCGAGAAGCCGCCCGACTTATAGCCGGTCTTGTAAGCGCCGTAAATTGTCTGATTCTGGCTCGGATGCCAGGTCAGCGTCGCTTCAGGCGATACGTTGTAGTAGTATTTCGAACGATCGAAATACTGCCCCGCGGGGTAGACGCTCGTCACCAGCGGGTGGCGCCAGGAGTTGCCCGAGTGGTCGCTATTATTCTCGGCCGTCCAACGCGCGCCGGCATCGAACTCGAGAGTATCCAGGATTTTCCAGCGAGCCTGACCGAACAGCGAGAAGGTCTCGGTACCTTGGTTGATGTCGCGGGTGTAATTGTAATAGCGGCCCGTCGCAGGATCCTGCGCCTGGAAGGTCTGCAGCGAGTTCGAGATGTTGGTCTGGTGCTGCTTGGAATAGTATCCGCCGACAACGAAGTTGATTGGCATGTCGAACTTGGTGGTGATTCGCGCTTCCTGCGAGAACCCCCAGGCGTCTTCGGAGTTGCTGGTCAGGTTCGCGCCGAGATCGTTAAAGTAGGAGTTGCCCGAACCCGCATAATTGAGATCATAATAGCCGCTGATCAGGCTGACATCCAGATGATCGGTTGTGTAGCCGATCTCCAGTGAGGCGATCTGTGCGTCCGTAGTGATGTAAGGGATGCCGCCATTGGCGCCCGGCATGTTGGTCGCGAGCAGCGGCGGCACGCCCGAAAGCAGATTGTGCTGGTCGCCCTTGCAGTTGGTGTGAGTCATGGGAACGCCGATGCTGACCGGTGTGGTCGCGCCGTTCACGCAGACGCTTTCAGAGATGCCCGTGTCGCTGCCTCCGTCGCGGTGATAGTGCAGCCGCGAATATTTGCCTTTGAAGCTCAATTCCGGGGTGGGCTTCCACACCACCGTGATGCGGCCGCCCTGATTGCTGTCAACCGGGCCGCGGGGGTGGATGGCGCCCGGGACGGGGAGGTTGAGGTTTCCGAAAGCGTTGGTATAGCCAGTGCCCGGGGCGCCGGTTCCATTGGCATTGGTGCCGAAATAGGGGTTCACCGCATAGCCGACGGCATCGTTGACCAGATAGCCATCCATCTTGTTGATGCGGCCCGCCAGCCGAACCGAGAGGTTATCGGTCAACGGTATCGAAACAGCGCCTTCCACGGTCCGCTCGCGCGCGTTGAACTCATAGGAGCCGCGCACGAATCCGGTCAGCGCCGAACCCGGATCCACCGTGCTGATCGAAACCACGCCAGCCGGGCTATTCTTGCCGTAGAACAGGGCCTGGGGTCCCTTGAGCACCTCGACCTGGCTGATGTCGAACATCCCGAGCGGGATCATACGGCCGCGCGCGAGGAACACGTTGTCCATGTTCATCAGCACGGTCTGCTTGATGCCGACGTCAGTTGCCGTGGTTCCGATACCGCGGATGACGAAGCCGCCGCCGTTGCCGCTCGAGGACTGGTTCACCGTCACGAACGGGATGTTCTCGGAGATCTTGGAAATATCGGTCGCGTTTGCCCGCGCGAGCGATTCTCCGCTGACGACGTTGACCTGAACTGGCACGTCCAGCAACCGTTCAGTTGAACGGCGAGCGGTCACGACGATATCGCCCACTCCCTGTTCGGATTCGGCTTGTCCTGAATTCGCGGCCGCCTGATCCGCTTCCGCGGCAACAGCGGGCGCAGACAGGCTCGCCAGAGCCGTTGAGCACGCCAATAGCAACCGCCGCGAATATCCCCTCATAATCCACTCCCTTTGTAGAGGCGGCAACAGTTGCCGCAAGACCACGCCGCGCGTTCAACCGCCCGGTCAGTTAAAACCGCAATACGCAGGGGACGAATAGTCTGTCAAGGCTGCTAGGAAATCGGTTGCATAGCCTGATCGTCCGCGCTGACCCAGCCAGCCTCCGCCTTTCACAGGCCGCCAGTCTCCGACGCGCCCAAGTGCCAAATCCCATTGGCACCTATGGCGATGCTCGCGCAAAACGGCGCGCCGAAACTCACTGCAACTTGTTTAAGGCAATTGCTCTTCGGGGCGAGGCCGCAAGATTGGGCTTATCCTTCCCTCCGGGGAGCGTCCCAGAAATTGGGTTGGAAGCTGATCTGGATAGAAGTTCTCGAATCAAAAGAGAAATTTCCCAGGCATTCACATTTCTCTATCCGAGAACGTCGGGTCGAACATGCGTAATGCGATCAGCTTTTCGGTGTCAAATTAGATGTTCTATTCTGGAACGTGGCTTTGTACCTTGGGTGCCTGGGAAATTCTTGTTTCGTTAGATTCGCGGAATGCGGCCGCGCTCAGGCCCTGATGCGCCGGGTGAGCATGTTCCCAGCCACGAGTAGCCATATGGTTGGTTGACAAATCGCAAAGTTTGGCGAAGTGGAATGAAGGCCCGAAGCGGTAAGGGCTTTGACATTCGACTAGGGAAATGCGGTCAATGAGTGAAAATCAGACAGATGAGCAGCGGTTACTCCAGGATACGGTATCGCGCTTTTTTTCTGATAATTACGTTTTTGATGAACGGCGCACTATGGATTCGGAGCGCCAGGCATTCGATCCGGCCGTCTGGAATTCCATGGTGGAAATGGGCCTTATGGGTCTCCCGTTTCCGGAGGATCTTGGCGGGTTCTCTGGCAGTCTGCTAGACGTCCAAATCGTCACGCAGGCGTTGGGGCGGTCTCTTGTCAGGGAGCCGTGGCTGGCCTCTACAGTCTTGTCCGGCCGCGTGGTGGTCGAGGTCGCTAATCCCGAGCAGCAACGTGAGATTATCCCTGCAATCGCCAGCGGCGAACGTCGCTTGTCGTTTGGATATCAGGAGGGGCGTAGCCGCTGGAATCACGCGAATGTCGGAATGCGTGCCGAGCCCCGCGATGGGGGGTGGCGACTCAACGGGAGCAAGGCGCTCGTCACGGGCGCGCAGGGAGCGGATTCTCTTCTGCTGACAGTTCGCACCGACGGCGGACAATGCGACCGGGATGGCATCTCCCTTTTCCTGGTTGATACCGACACTCCTGGAATCACTCGGCGGGATTACTACACGATTGACGGCGCGTCGGCATCCGACATCACTTTGTGCGATGTCGACATCCCGGCTGCCGCCTTGCTTGGTGAGCGCGGCAAAGCGCTTGATGGTGTTGAGCGTGCCCTCGATTATGCAATTCTGGCGTTGTGCGGTGACGCTGTAGGCGCCATGCAGGCGATGCTCGAAAAGACGATAGAGTATGCCAAGACGCGAATCGCCTTCGGTGTATCGCTCTCTCAACAGCAGATTATTCGACATCGGCTGGTCGATATGGCGGTCGAGATTGAACACGCGGCTGCAATCTCCGAAGCGGCGGCAAAAGCATTGATCCACGGCAGCCCGCGGGGTCGGCTGCTGGTGGCTGCGGCCAAGGCGCTTGTGGGTCGGGAGAGCCGGTCGGTCGCGCAGTGGGCCGTCCAGTTGCACGGAGCGATCGGTTACACCGATGAGCTTGATATCGGGCATTATTTCCGTCGCCTTACCCAGTTCGATATCCAGTTCGGCAACCGCGACTATCACCTCCGCAGATATGCTCATCTTCGTAAATCGGCGGGTGAAGATGGTCGAGCGATGTTCCAGCTTGATGAATTGACCGGAGAGGATCTGGCTTTTCGGGACGAAGTTCGGGCGTTCCTCACCGAAGCGGTTACCCCCGAAATGAAAATCGCCCGGGAACGGACGATGTGGGCCTTCTCGGAATTTGAGCTTTCCCGGGCATGGCAGAAAAAGCTGGCCAAGCGGGGCTGGGCCGTTCCCAACTGGCCGACTGAGTATGGTGGTACAGGCTGGTCGACGAACCAGCATCTGATATGGTCGCTGGAGAGTGCTCGCGCCAAGGCTCCGCTTTGGGTGAACATGGGGCAGACTCTGTGTGCACCCTGCATTATGGCGTTCGGCAGCGATGCTCAGAAAGATGAGTTCCTGCCGCGCATTCGCGATGGAGAAGATTGCTGGGCTCAAGGCTATTCCGAGCCAGGCGCGGGATCTGATTTGGCGAATTTGCAGTTGCGGGCCGTCGCCGACGGCGATGATTACATCCTCAACGGATCGAAAATCTGGACGACCCAGGCACATAACGCGAATAGAATATTTTGCTTGGTACGCACATCAACCGAAGCGCGAAAGCAGCAGGGGATCACGTTCCTGCTTGTGGATCGCGACACCCCGGGCATCACCGTCAGGCCAATTTTGAACCTGGCGGGAGAGCATGATTTCAATCAGGTGTTCTTCGATGATGTCAGGGTTCCCAAGTCGCGCCGGCTTGGGGAGGAGGGAGAAGGCTGGACTGTCGCGAGGCACCTTCTTAAATTTGAACATGGCGGCAATATGAACGTCGTGTTCGAGTTGGAGAGCCGGGTGGCGCGTCTTGAGGCCGTCGGACGCGCTGAAAGCGATGGACGTGGCGCTTCGCTGCTGGACGACTCGGATTTCGAACTTCGCTTTGCAGAAGTGGCCGTGGACGCAGAAGCTGTGCTTGCGGCCGCCAAGCGGACGATCGATACGGCTCGAAGCGGCGGCGCGCCCGGCGCTCTACCCGAACTGCGCAATATTCGCCTGCGAGAGGTAAGCATGCGTCTCACTGAAATGATACTGGATGCTGTCGGTCCCTATGGCTTGGCCGAGCAGGGCGAGGCCAGGAATGCGTTGTCATCGACTCCCGCGATCGGGGCCGAACACCACCGTATGCCGACCGGCTTCTACATGGCGCAGCGGGCGGCGACGATCGCGGGCGGAACGCCGGAAATTCATCGCAATAATCTGGCCAAGCATTTGCTCGGACTCTAGACGAGCCGCATGGTCGACGGATTGACATATCTGGTTGGCATCGTTTATCAAACAACCAGTTGGCTGATACATCCTCTGGGGAGAAGCAAGAATGAAACTGGTCTCAACATTTCCGAAAGATCCATACCCCACCGGGTGGTTCATTATTGGCCGTTCGCATGAACTTGTGGCCGGCAACGTTCAGGCCGTCGAGTATTTCGGCGAGAAACTGGTGATCTGGCGCGGCAAGAAGTCGGGAAAGGTCTATTGCCAGGATGCGTTCTGCCTCCATATGGGAGCCCATCGCGGCGTCCGCGGATGGGTCACGGGGGACGATCTGGCATGCCCATGGCATGGATGGGAATGGGACGGTGAGGGCCGGAACAGCTGCATTCCTTACGGCTCGAAGCAGGCCAAGAAGGGCGTCAAGATCCGCACCTATCCGGTGGTGGAATGGTGCGGCAATATCATGGTCTGGTATGCGCCCGAAGAGGGCGAACCGGCCTGGCAACTGCCCGAGGTTTCCGAATATGGCCGCGAAGGGTGGTATTCGCCCGAGATGCGGACATGGGATGTCAAGTGCCATCCGCAGCATCCTGTTGAGAATGCTTGTGATTTTGCGCACATTCATTATATCCATGGCTCCTCGGAACCGGCCCGCCAGGATTACTTCCGTACATTCAAGCACCTGTTCTTCTCCAAGATTGATGTACTTTACGGTGGGGGTAAGGACGCTAACTTCCTCACTCCGGCTGGAGGGAAGATCGCGAGTTTCCGGACAGTCCATGCCGGCCTTCCGATCGCTATCATCCGGTGGGACGACGGGCTGTGGCCGACCGCTCTGATCACTTGCTTCACGCCGATCGACGACAAGCGCATCCGCTATTTCTTCCAGCTCATGTCCAAGCGTGGCGAGGGCGAGGTTGGCGATGCATGGCAGGGACGTGCCGCGCGTATGTTGCAGCTTCAGCTGAAGGTGGCTGAGGAGGATTTCTTCATCTGGGAAAATATGAAGACCATGGATGCGCCGGCCTACGAGATGACGGAGACCGGGCCATATACCGATCTGCGGCATTGGGCGTCGCAATTCTATCCGTCGACCGCGGCGAGTTATGTGCCGGATCCGAACAACGCTCTCCAGGAAGGAGAGGGTGATGAGAATACCGGCAGGATCGCGCTCCGGGAAAAAAATGCAGCATAATAAAATTGCATGAACTTTTGAAGATCCCCATCGTCGCGCCCAGCGGCGATGCGGACTGCTAGCTCGCAATTTTCACATGCCGCCAGCCTGGCGGCATGTTGCTTGGACATGTTGCTTGGATAAGATGAGGATGCCCTATGACTACGGCCGCCGAATGGAAACCGGAAACCTATACCACGTTCGATTTGAAGATTGACGGCCACGTTGCGGAGATCGTCCTCAACCGGCCTGAACTGCTTAATCGTGCCGACGATCCGCAACTCAAAGAACTCTCCGGCGTATTCCGCTCGCTTGCCACCAACCGTGAGATCCGCGCGGTGGTCCTTGCCTCGACGGGGAAGGTTTTTTCGGCGGGCGGCGATTTCGAGTTGATGAAGAAATCTCACGAGGACTTCATTGCGCGCATGGACTCTTTCGCGCGCGGGAAGGAGCTCGTCAACAGCATCCTCGATCTGCCGGCGCCGATCGTCGTTGCCCTGCATGCGGATGTTATCGGAGTCGGTTCGACGATTGTCCTGTGCTGCGATCTTGTTGTTGCTTCGAAGAACGCGCGTATTTCCGATCCGCATGTGAAGATCGGCCATGTGGCGGGAGATGGCGGCTGTGTGGCTTGGCCGGCGGCCGCGGGTATTCTCAAGGCGAGGCGCTATCTTCTGACGGGTGATCCTGTACCCGCGGAAGATGCCTACACGTTCGGGCTGGTGACGGATCTGGTCGAGGCGCCAGAAGATACGCTGCCGGCGGCAAGGGCTCTTGCCCAAAAGATTGCGAAACTCGCGCCTCTTGCCGTGCAAGGCACGAAGCGATCCCTCAGCCGCCTGATGCGGGCGCGGGTTTATGAGGTACTAGATTATTCATTTGAGATGGAAGGCATTACGTCACAAAGCGAAGATCTTATCGAGGCGATTAATGCGTTTAAAGAAAAGCGGGAGCCTGTGTTCAAGGGGCGCTGAAAGCGACGGTCATATCATCGATTATGGCAAACATCACCTTTGTGGACGCCGCTGGCGAAAGTAGGACCGTCTCGATTGCCGAAGAGACGACCCTCATGGAGGGGGCCGTCCTTGCCGGGATAAACGGCATTGATGCCGATTGCGGTGGCGCAGGAATTTGCGCCACATGCCAGGTTGTGGTCGATAATCGCTGTGCGTCGCTCTTGCCGCCTCCAACAGCGGCGGAAGTGGACTTGCTGGATATGGCCAAGGACCCTCAGGTCAACTCGCGTCTAGCCTGCTTTATAAAGGTTGCGCCGAGTTACGATGGGCTTGTGGTGCATATTCCTTCTTCGCAACGATAGGCGTCCATCGAATTGCGTAATAGATGAGGATTTTACGATGAGAATTATGGTGCCCGTCAAGCGGGTGATCGACTATAATGTCAAGCCGCGGGTGAAGTCGGACGGCACGGGCGTGGACTTGGCCAACGTCAAGATGAGCATGAACCCTTTCGACGAAATTGCCGTCGAAGAAGCGATCCGGCTCAAGGAAAAGGGCGTCGCGACTGAAATCGTCGCGGTCTCCGTTGGTCCTGCCAAGGCCCAGGAAACACTGCGCACCGCGCTCGCCATGGGCGCCGACCGCGCGATCCTTGTCACCGTTGAGGAAGACATCGAGCCGCTGGCCGTCGCCAAGATTCTTAAGGCCATCATGGCCGAAGAGACCCCCGGTCTCGTCATTCTCGGTAAGCAGGCGATCGACGACGACTGCAACCAGACTGGCCAGATGCTCGCCGCGCTGACGGGACGTCCGCAGGGCACTTTCGCTTCGGAAGTCGCCCTCGACGGCGCGACGGTCACGGTCAAGCGCGAAGTCGACGGCGGTCTCGAAACCGTGAAGTTGGCCCTGCCTGCGATCATCACCACCGACCTCAGACTCAACGAGCCGCGCTATGCTTCGCTGCCCAACATCATGAAGGCGAAGTCCAAGCCGCTCGCGTCCAAGACGCCGACCGACTACGGCGTCGATACAGCCCCGCGCCTCAAGACGCTCAAGGTTTCCGAACCGCCCGTGCGAAGTGCCGGCATCAAGGTAGCCGATGTCGACGCGCTGGTCGGCAAACTCAAGGAAATGGGAATCGCCGCATGACCGTTCTCGTCTACGCAGAGCATGACAACGCTTCACTGAAGGACGCCACGCTTGCCGTCGTCACCGCCGCCGCCCAGCTGGGCGACGTGCATGTCCTCGTCGCGGGCAGCGGCGCTGCCGCCGTGGCCGACCCGGCGGCCAAGATCGCCGGCGTCGCCAAGGTGCTGCTGGCCGATGACGCCGCCTATGCCAACCAGCTGGCCGAGAACGTCGCGCCGCTGGTGGCCGGGCTGATGGTCGGCTACGACGCCTTCCTCGCGCCCGCCACGGCGCACGGCAAGAACATTGCCCCACGCGTCGCCGCGACGCTCGACGTGATGCAGATCAGCGACATCCTCTCGGTCGAGAGCGCCGATACCTTTACGCGCCCGATCTATGCGGGCAATGCCATCGCCACAGTCCAGTCGGTCGATGCCAAGAAAGTCATCACCGTGCGCGGCACGGCCTTCGCCAAGGCAGACGCCAATGGCGGTTCGGCCACCGTCGAGACGGTTTCGGGTGTGGGTGACGCCGGCATCTCGAGCTTCGCCGGCGCCGAGATCGCCAAGCTGGATCGCCCCGAGCTGACCAGCGCGAAGATCATCATCTCAGGCGGTCGCGCGCTCAAGGATGGCTCGACTTTCGAGCAGGTCATCTTCCCGCTCGCCGACAAACTTGGCGCTGCCGTAGGTGCCAGCCGCGCCGCGGTCGACGCCGGCTATGTGCCCAACGACTATCAGGTCGGCCAGACCGGCAAGATCGTCGCTCCCGAAGTCTACATCGCGGTCGGCATCTCGGGCGCGATCCAGCATCTCGCCGGCATGAAGGATTCGAAGACCATCATCGCCATCAACAAGGACGAGGACGCGCCGATCTTTCAGGTTGCGGACATCGGCCTCGTCGCCGACCTGTTCACGGCGGTCCCCGAGCTGACTGGCAAACTCTGATGAACATTCATGAATACCAGGCGAAGGAACTGCTTGCCAAATTCGGCGTCGCTGTGCCGGCGGGGTATCCCGCTCTGTCCGTCGAGCAGGCGATTGCTGCCGCCGGCAAGCTCCCTGGACCGCTCTATGTCGTGAAGGCCCAGATTCACGCGGGCGGCCGCGGCAAGGGCAAATTCAAGGAACTCGGGCCCGACGCCAAGGGCGGCGTCCGCCTGTCGAAGACGCTCAACGAAGTCCGCGCGAACGCCAGCGACATGCTCGGCAACATCTTGGTGACGGTCCAGACCGGCGAAGCCGGCAAGCAGGTCAACCGCCTCTACATCACCGATGGCGCCGACATCGCCAAGGAATACTATCTATCGATGCTGGTCGATCGTGCCACGGGCCGTATCGCCATGATTGTCTCGACCGAAGGCGGCATGGACATCGAGGAGGTTGCCCACTCGACCCCCGAGAAGATCCAGACCATCGTCATCGATCCTGCCGAAGGCTTCCAGCCGCACCATGGGCGCGCGGTTGCCTATGCTCTGAAGCTGTCGGGCGACACCAACAAGCAGGCGCAGAAAGTCGCGGCCCAACTCTACCAAGCCTTTGTGGCCACCGATATGGCGATGCTTGAAATTAACCCGCTGATCGAAACCACCGCCGGTGACATTCAGGTGCTCGACGCCAAGGTGAGCTTCGATTCGAATGCGCTGTTCCGCCACCCGGATATCGCCGCGCTGCGTGACGAGAGCGAGGAAGATTCGGCCGAGGTCGAGGCGAGCAAGTACGACCTCGCGTACATCAAGCTGGACGGCGACATCGGCTGCATGGTCAACGGCGCCGGCCTCGCCATGGCGACGATGGACATCATCAACCTCAATGGCATGTTCCCCGCCAACTTCCTCGATGTGGGCGGCGGCGCCTCGAAGGAGAAGGTGACAGCGGCGTTCAAGATCATCCTCGCCGATCCCGGGGTGAAGGGCATCCTCGTCAATATCTTCGGCGGCATCATGAAGTGCGACACGATTGCTGAGGGGGTGGTCGCGGCCGCGAGGGAAGTGAACCAGCAGGTGCCGCTGGTCGTCCGCCTGGAAGGCACTAACGTTGATCAGGGAAAGGCGATCCTCGCCGGCTCGGGGCTCGCCATCGTTCCCGCCGATGATCTCGGCGACGCCGCTCAGAAAATTGTCGCCGAAGTCCAGAAGGTCGCGTGACTGGGGCTATTCCCCACTGGATATAAATTCAGCAAGGCTAATCTAATGTCCATTCTCGTCGATAAAAGCACCAAGGTCATCACCCAGGGGATGACTGGCGCGACCGGCAGCTTTCATACGCAGGCCGCGCTCGATTATGGCACGCAGATGGTTGCAGGTGTCACTCCCGGCAAGGGCGGCAGCGACCATCTGGGCCTGCCCCAGTTCAACACTGTGCATGAAGCCAAGGCTACAACAGGCGCGACGGCTTCCTGTATCTATGTCCCGCCGGCGGGTGCCGCAGATGCTATCCTCGAGGCGATCGACGCCGAGATCCAGCTTATCATCTGCATCACCGAAGGGATCCCGGTGCTCGACATGGTTCGCGTGAAACGCGCTCTGCAAGGCTCGAAGTCGCGTCTGATCGGACCGAACTGCCCCGGCGTGCTGACGCCCGGCGAATGCAAGATCGGCATCATGCCCGGCAACATCTTCTCCAACGGTTCCGTCGGCGTCGTCAGCCGTTCGGGCACGCTCACTTATGAGGCGGTGTTCCAGACGACCAACGCCGGCCTCGGTCAGACCACTGCGGTCGGCATCGGTGGCGATCCAGTGAACGGCACCAATTTCATCGATGTGCTGGAACTGTTCCTGGCGGACGATGCCACCAAGTCGATCATCATGATCGGCGAAATCGGCGGCTCCGCCGAGGAAGAAGCCGCCCAGTTCCTGAAGGACGAGGCCAAGCGCGGGCGCAAGAAGCCGATGGCCGGCTTCATTGCCGGGCGCACGGCCCCGCCGGGACGTCGTATGGGGCACGCCGGTGCGATCGTCTCGGGCGGCCAGGGAGGTGCCGAGGGCAAGATCGCGGCGATGGAAGAAGCCGGCATCCGTGTCTCGCCTTCCCCCTCGCTGCTCGGCGAAACGCTCGTCGAGTTGCTGAAATAAGTCGCAACACCGAATCCATCTTTGTGGCACTGCCAGCGAGGGGAGGGTATCCGTACCGCTCGCTGATCACTGTTGCAGATATCGATCCCGCAGCAGACGTTTGTGCAGCTTACCCGTCGGTTGGCGAGGCATTTCGGTTACAAAATCAACGGATCGCGGTGCCTTGATGGGGCTGATACGTTCGCGCGTCCACGCGATCAACTCTTCGGCAAACTCCGATGTTGCTATCGCAGGATCGACCGGCAGCACAACTGCCTTGACCTCCTCGCCCAGATCAGTGTTCGGCACCCCTATGACCGCCACGTCCGCCACGCTAGGGTGGGTGGCCAGAACGTTTTCCGTCTCCTGCGGATAGACATTCACGCCACCCGTGACGATCATGAAGCTGCGGCGATCGGTCAGGTAAAGAAAGCCCTCTTCATCGGTCCAACCGACGTCACCGTAGGTCCGCCAGCCGTGGGTGTTGGTAACTTCCGCGTCCTTTTCGGGCGCATTGTGATACACCGTGGCTGGTCCGCCTTCGAAATAAACGACGCCCTCGGATCCCGACGGCAGGGGATTGTCATTTTCATCGCAAATCCGAATCTCCCCGAGGATGCTCCTGCCGACGCTCCCCGGTTTCGCCAGCCACTCTTCCGGGCTGATCGCTGTCATGCCGAACGCCTCCGTGCCCGAATAATATTCGTGTATGATGGGTCCCCACCAGTCGAGCATTTGCCGCTTTATCTCGACCGGGCAGGGAGCTGCCGCATGAAATACCGCACGCAGGGAATCGTGCGCGTAGCGCGACCTCGTCGCTTCTGGCAGACGCAATAGCCGGACGAAATGGGTCGGAACCCATTGTGCATGGGTGACGCGATGCCGATCGATCAAGCCAAGCGCCAATTCGGCGTCGAAATGCTCCATCGCAATGCAGGTTCCACCAATTCGCATAACCCCCATGCACCAACGCAGTGGCGCTGCATGGTAAAGTGGCGCGGGACTGAGGAAAACGGTGGCTTCGTTCATTCCATACAAACTGCCGCCGAGTTCGCTATGACGTGTCGGTGCAAATATCGAGGCATAATCAAGAGGGGGCTTGACCCCCTTTGGCCTGCCCGTCGTACCTGACGAATAGAGTAGGTCCGAGCCCGCGCATTCGTTCGCAGGCCGGCCTTCAGGCATGTCATCAAGTTTGGGCATGTAAGGAGGAACGCCATGAGCATTCGGCCCCGTCGACCATAATGCTAAGGAGGGAAGGGGGGTGATGGCGGATACCGCCACTTCGCAAAGGGACGAAGATGCGAACAGCAGGACGGCGCCGCTGTCCGCGAGCATATAGGTGATCTCTGACGATGTGAGGCGTGTTGGTACGCAGACATAATAAACGCCGATGCGTTGCGCTGCCCATGTCAGTTCGAAAAGAGCGGGTTCATTTTCAAGCAGCAATGCAACGACATCCCCTTTTCCCAGCCCGAGGCTACGAAAAAAATGCGCAAGCTGGGCCGACCTGCTGTCCAGGTCGCGATAGGTCAGCGATCTGCCAGAAGGTTCAAACCTGACGGCAATCGCATCAGGTCGAGTCTCGGCATGGCAACTGGGATGCATTGAAAACAACTCCGGTGAATTTGGCTGTTGCCGGCAAAATCCGACAGTATCGGATTAGATGCCTGATCCTGAAGTGGAATAATGTGGTTGACGTCAATATTGATGCTTCCCATGTTCATCCTAAGAGTTGAACCTTTAAAGTGTTCGCGATCACAGGTCTTGACATGTCCCACAGCAAGTTCGAAAAGATTCGCCGGCAGGTGCGAAACCGTCGGCGAGGAAGTCCCTGATCGCCGGATCAACCGGCTATATCTCTCTATCTACTGCCGAATCGAAAGCGTCAGGCCATAGGTTGCGGGCAGACCGGTCCAGGCGACAACAGTGTCATTTGCCGCTTGGATGGACTGCCGGTAATATTTATTGGTGACATTTCGTCCCCAAATGTCAACGCGCCACTGCCCCGATGGCGCTTGAATGCCTAGGCGCAGATCCAAAGTCGCGTAGCCATCAATCCGGTATATTCTGTTTGGATCGTTGGTTCCCAGTGCTGGCCGGGAGCCCAATTGCGATGGCGTAGAGGAGCGTGCGTTGACGGTACCGCCCCAAAAGACCTCCAGCCGGTCCGATAGAGGAAGTGTGTAGAGAGCGTCGACGACCCCTGACCATTGAGGGGCATTGGGAAACACGTCTCCCGTCAGTCGCACAACCTGCCCAAAGCTGTCGAAATTATAGAATCCGTCCGGCAAACAGCCTACAGTGGCTCCCTGGAGAGGGTTGGAACACTCATCGATTCTCGTTTTGAGATAGGTGACTCCGCCGTTGATCACCATACGCTCGGTCGGGCGCCAATTCATTTGTAGTTCAGCTCCAAGAACGTGCGATTTCGGAATATTTAGCGTCTTCTGAAGCGCTCCGTAAATGGGATCTTGGAAATAACCAGTAATCTGCTTGTCCTTATAATCATAATAAAACACAGCACCGTTCAGCTGCAATGATCGGTTGAACAACCCGGTCTTGAAGCCACCTTCATAAGCAAGCAATTCTTCCTGTTTTGCCGCCTCGGTCTGGAGCATCGTCGATGAATTTATGACAGGGAAGCTGCCGCCCTTGAAGCCTCGGCTGATATTTGCGTATAGCAACGTATTGGGTGTTACCTCCCAGTCGAGACCGACGCGGAATGGCACTCCCTTCTCCTTGAAACTATTTCGGGCAATCCCGGGTTCGAACAGCGCATTGACGTTGATGCAGCCGCCCGGCGGGATCGTGACCGGACCGAGGCCCAGGACCAGGCCGCGCAGGTAGGAATTGAGCGCTCCGAAACCTGCGGCGCCGTTGCCTCCTGGAATGTCATAGCTGCAGCCTTCGTCATGCGCTTTCGTCCGGGAATAGCGGATGCCGGCATGCGCCGTCAGGGTGTCGGTCAGCTCATAGTCAATATTCGCGAATGCGGAGATCGTCCGATACCGGGCATTATAGAAAAGGCCGTTTCCTTCATAGCCAGCCCCTATGAACGGCAGAGTGATGCTGGCAGCGGTGCCGTAGGGAAACGTGCTAATCTGCCTTTCATCGGCGCGATACCATGCGTAAGATCCGCCAAGGATATAAGATAGGCGATTTGCCAATTTGCCGCTAAGGCGCATCTCCTGAGATATATTTTCCTGGAAAACCATCACGTCCGCGTCGGTGTTGCGAAGAACGGTGCCGTCGGGATCGATCGTGGAGCTCCCCCGCAGCCTGGTATACGCCGTGAGAGATGTAAGGGTAGTGTTGGCCCCTACATCGAAATCCAGCCGAAGAGACGCTTGGCGGAATCGCAGATCGGCTCGGTAGTCGTGACGCGGCGAAGCGGGTGCGCTTGGGGTGGTAGAAAACTGGGACGGGATCGGTGTCCAATCCGCTAAGCGGTTGTTCCTCGATGTCGGCGTCAATGCGCTCAGAAGGGGGAACAGGGGCGCCCCGTCGGGAATCCGGGGCACAACAGCTACGATCTGCGCCATTTGCGCTTCGGACCTGTCGTTCCAGCCGTTAAGATTGAGTTCTACCTTAAATCCTGGCGCCGGATTCCAGTCCGTAATCAAACGCAGACTTGTCCGGTTCGTCTCCCCAATCTCATCGTCCCGCGAGGTGCTCTTCTGCCAGTCCCCGCCGAACTGATGGCGCCCCGCCAGGCGAATGCGCAGCGTATCGGATAACGGACCGCCGACATAGGCTTCGGCCTCGCCCTGCGCGAAACGTCCGAAGGTCATATGACCGCCCCATTGCAGTTGATCGGTCGGCTTGGCGGCAATGTAGTTGACAAGGCCTCCAGTGGCGTTTTGGCCAAACAGTGTCCCCTGCGGCCCTTTCAACACCTCCACTCGTTCAAGATCGAATGCGATGCCGCGCGCCATGATCGCGAACGGCAATTCGACCTGGTCCTGGTAAATTCCAATTGTTGGCCGTGCGCCCATCGCACCATCGAAGAATCCGATGCCCCGAAGAGTGTAGACCGGCGCGCCGGTGAAATTCTGCGACACCGAGAAACTGGGAACGATCTTTCCGAGCTCAGCCGTGCTCGATATTCCGGCTGCTTGAAGTTGATCGCCGGTCGCGGCCGTAATCGACATCGGAACCTTATTGATATTTTCCGATCGCTTCTGGGCGGTGACGATGATTTCGTCGACCGCTTGGCTCGCGGCGTTCGGTGCCTGTTCGGCTGCAAGGGCCGGTGAGATACCGGTCGTGACGGAGAGAACAGCTGCGCATGACAATGTATATCTTATTCTTTTATCCATTTCAGACCTCCACTCTCCAAATCAAGTGATATTTTATCTATAGATTGCAGGCAATTAATGTTGATATGCTAGGAATAGGTACTCTGTAGTAAATGTGTTCTAGAAATTCGTTATTACGGATCGCGCAATGGCACCGCTTTCTATCAATTCATAAGCGTCGTTGATCTCATCCAGGGAGATGGTCTGGGACACAAGGTCATCCAGGTTGAACCGGCCTTGCAGGTAGAGATCGGCGTAGGCGGGTATATCGCGCTTGATGTTCGCCCCTCCCATGAATACGCCTTTGATCGTGCGTTGGGGACCGATGATGTCGGTTAAGACATCGATGTTCACGGTGCTGCCGGGCCTATGCGCGCCGATCAGGTAGACCGAACCGCCAACCCGGGAAATGCGGACCGCCTGGAGCGTGGTGTCCGCTTGTCCGACCATCTCGAAGGCATGGTCTACGCCGCCGGGAACGATGTCGGATATTGAGTCCATTAAATCCGGCGTGGCGCCATCGATGAAATGCGTGGCGCCGAACTTGCGCGAAAGCGCTTCCTTGGAGGGGTGGATGTCGATCGCGATGATCACCCGTGCGCCCGACAGACGCGCGCCTGTGATGGCATTGAGTCCCACGCCGCCAACCCCTATGATTGCGACCGTGTCACCTGGACGAACGCGGGCGCTGTTAATGACAGCGCCCGCGCCGGTTATGCATCCGCAGCCGAGGATAGCGGCCTGGGGGAAGGGGAGTTCACTGGGAATTGCGGCCAGTTGATGCTCATGGATGAGCACCTTTTCGGCGAACCCGCCCATCCCGAAAGCTTGCGTCAAGGGAGAGCCATTTCGGCTGAGGCGCGGCGCGTCGGCCGGGTCGCGCAAAGTCGCTTCGGGATGACCGCAGCGAAATGTCTGCCCGCTCCGGCAGGTATCGCAAACCCCGCAGAACTGGACCAACGATCCCACAACATGATCGCCGACCCCGAACTCTGTCACCAACGGTCCTACGGCTCGCACAACGCCGGCCACTTCGTGTCCCAACACAGCGGGAAGTGGGACACCGAAGTCATGATTGGCGAGATGTAGGTCCGAGTGGCACAGTCCGGAGGCTCTGACGTCCACGAGCACTTCATGACCGATCGGCTCGTCTATCTCGACTTCCTCGATGGCGAAACGGCCGGTAAGGGCGTTGACAACCGCTGCTTTCATTGACTTTTAACCTCTTGAGTTATGGCCTTCTTTTAGATTGCGAAGTCGATCTCGATGGTATCGAGGAGCAGATCGACATTGCGTGGAGCGGGAGTACGCAGCCAGGCTTCGATGGCGGCGGCCACGCCATGGCCGCGGAAGGCGGCATAGATCGGGATGATCGCTTCGTTCTCGAACTGCAGGTTCAGGACACCCATGCGGATCAACCAGAGAGTCGACTGCTCGATATGTTCGGCAACGATGCGCAGGGCTAGACGCGAGGATGCTTGCCCATTTTTGTATACCCGCTCGTAGCGAAGAACATGCTCGATCACCTCGCTCATGCCCGCACGGCGTACATCGTGGAATCGGTCAGGGTTCTTCTCGATTTCCCGCAATTTGTTGATGCGGGCGGTATCGAGTTCGACGCACAATATCCTGGTCAGCAAATCGACGGGCGACTGGGCATATTGGTAGAAAGTGGAGCGGCTGATCCCTGCACGCCGCGCGATCTCCGCTACCGATGCCTTGCCGATGTCATGTTCGGCGGCGAACGCCAGAACACTTTGCTTCAGGTTGGCAAGTGTCCGCTTCACGCGGACGTCTTGATCATCCGCATCGGCGAACAAGGTGTCAGAAATCTTCATGGTAATCCTTTGGCGATTTGGCCTTCGGTGATTTGGAAGCCGCTTGCATTGCAGTCGCAGGACGCCTCAGTCGGGCAAAGGCCGCAGCCTTTCGCCGGCGAGAGGCAGGATCCAGTGCTGTCATATCGGTCACGCCACCGCGTCGAAGGCAATTTCGAGCTTTTGCAATCGGTAGATAAAATAATGTTCCGCCCGCGATGCGGAGGACGGTCCGTTCGCCAGGCGAAAATTGCAATATTTGCGCAGAAGTTGCTCGAAGGCGATCCGCAACTCGGCACGTCCAAGCTGGTTGCCGATGCAAAAGTGGATGCCGGTGCCGAAAGCCAGATGGTTTCTGATATTGGGACGATGGAGATCAACCTCGGCGGGGAAGGCGAAGCGCTTTGCGTCCCGATTGCCCGCCCCCCAGCGCAGGACAACCACGGAACGCGCGGGAATGGGCACACCACTCAGCGTCACGTCCTTGGTCGTCATCCGGAACATGCCCTGAAGGGGCGAATCGAGCCGCAATACCTCCTCGATATAAGAACTGATCAGGCCGGGCTCCTCCCGGAGTTGGCCTTCAAGGCCCGGCGTCTGAATCAGGCGGAGCATTGCGTGCGCCATCGTGTTCGTTGTCGTCTCATGCCCGGCAACGAATATCTGCTCCATCAGGGAGACAAGTTCGGGGTCGCTGAGCCTCAAGCCGTTGACCTCGGCATTTGCCACATCGCTCAGCAAATTGTCGGCCGGCTCGATCCGGAAGCGCCGGGCTTGCTCGAGAATGAACTGCTGGAGCTGGCAAGCCTCCGTCACAGCATCGAGGATTGTATTCTGGTCCAGACTGGGGTCGACGCCGGCCGCCGAAGCATCGGACCAGCGCTTGATATCCTGCACCATGTCCCTGCTAGCGCCGATTAAGTCGGCGACAACGAATACTGGAACCATGACAGCGAATTGGGATACGAACTCCACGCTGGGCTGGTCCGCCAGGCTCGTCGCAAGATCGGCGACCACCTCCGTCAGATAGCCTTCGAGCTTTCGTACACGCGAGGGGGAGAAGGCTTTCTCCACGAACCTGCGATGAAATGTATGCCGGGGAGGGTCGGTGACGAGCAGAGCTGGCTCCAGATGGATGCCGTGATCGGCTTGAATGCGCCTGATCTCTTCCCCAATTTCTCCGGATCTGACCTGAAGCACGCCGGTATCGCTGGAATAGGTCAACGAATCACCAGCGACTTCGCGCAAGAGATCGTAATCAAGCACCACGTAGAAGCCGGTGGTTGGGTCTTTGTATACGGGATGCGCGTCGCGCAGTTTTTCATAAGCTTCGAACGGATTCGCCTGAACAGCGGGATCAGCAAAATCGGGCAGAACGCTTTGGTTCATTTATCTCTCTCCCCGGATATGGCCGTTCTGACAGGCCTGTTTACACGAATCCGACACCTGTTCGATAACCTCATCCCGTTCGCCATGCAAGTCAGTCAAACATATGGTTGAAATGGAAGTCCTTAAGCCGCTCGATAGGCCCCGCCGGCTATCGTTCAAGCTCCACCATATGGTCGGGTCAGGCTTGACAGCTCAACTTTCATGCAGGATTTATCGTACACCTGTCGTCAAACGGCGAAAGACAGAGTTGATAGCAGGGGAAGAGATGTCACCAGGACCGAGTCCGCGGAACTGATGGAGCCGGGTCATGACGTCTGTGGAACAATGAGAACAATCGTCAGGAGCGAATGGATGGGCTATGATTTGCTGATCGACGGCATGAGAGTGAATGGCTCGGCGACCCTCGATGTCATCAATCCCGCGACAGGCAAGGTTTTCGCGACTTGCGCGCGGGCCGACGCGCATCAAGTCGACCAAGCTGTCGCGGCCGCCAAGCGCGCCGGCTCTGCCTGGGCTGGGCTGCATAGCATTGAACGAGGCGCCTATCTCATTCGACTCGCCGAGGGGATCGAGCGCCATGCAAGCGACATGGCGCATCTGCTGACGAGAGAGCAGGGCAAGCCGCTCGCCGAGGCGACGATGGAGGTCCAGGGCGCGGCCATGCTGCTGCGCTATTACGCCTCGCTCGATCTTCCCATGACATGCATAAGGGAAACCGAGAGTGACAGGGTCTATGAGCAGCGCCGTCCGCTCGGCGTCGTCGCCGCAATTGCCCCCTGGAACTATCCGTTGATGATCACCATGTCCAAGATCGCATCGGCTTTGTGCGTGGGCAATACCGTGGTCGCCAAGCCTGCCCCCTCAACTCCTTTGACAGTCCTGTTCTTCGGCGGCATTGCGGCGGACGTGCTGCCGCCCGGCGTCCTCAACATCATTGTCGATGCGAACGACCTGGGCCAGCGGCTGAGTTCCCATCCTGACGTCGCAAAAATCAGCTTCACCGGCTCCACAGGCACCGGCAAGCGCGTGATGGAGAGCGCCGCGCCAACGCTCAAGCGTCTTACCCTTGAGTTGGGAGGCAACGACGCGGCGATCATTCTGGACGACATGGATGTCGAAGACGCGGCTGCGAAGGTCTTTGCTGCGGCGATGGTCAATGCCGGTCAGGTGTGCGTTGCCACCAAGCGCATTTATGCACCCCGCGCCATGTATGATTCCCTTTGCGAGGCCCTGGGGCACCTTGCAGTCGGCGTGATCGTCGACGACGGGCTCAAGCAGGGCACGCAGATGGGGCCGCTTCAGAATACGCAGCAATATTCGCGTGTCCTTGGCCTGATCGACGACGCGGCGCGAGAGGGGACAGTCGTAGCCGGGGGGAGAGCCTTGGATAGGGAAGGCTATTTCGTCGCGCCGACGATCATCCGTAATCTTCCTGATCATGCCCGACTGGTTCGGGAAGAGCAGTTCGGACCTGTGGTTCCGGTGCTTGCCTATGACAGCATCGACGAAGTGCTGGAGCGGGTCAACGACAGCGAATTCGGGCTTGCCGGCACCGTGTGGACGGCCGATCCCGAACGGGGCATCGATGTCGCGCGCCGTGTCGACAGTGGCGTGGTCTGGGTCAATAAGCATCTGGACCTTTCCTTCGACCTCCCGTTCGGCGGAACCAAGCAGTCGGGCATTGGCCGCGAGAACGGGATAGAGGGCCTGAAGGAACTCACGCAGGGCAAGATCATCAACGTCGCCCTCTGAGATCCTGGGGCGTGCGGCCCGGTATTCGTTCCAGGAGACCGTACTTTCTAACAGATCTGCCCGGACAAGGGACGACAGCGAAGGAGAATGAATCGTGCCTCATCCCCTCCTGCCAGGCGAGGATGGTAATCATCCGACATTCTGTAGATTGTGCGAGGCATTCTGCGGCCTCATCGGCCAAGTGAAGGATGGGCGAGTGGTTTCCGTCAAGCCCGATCCCGAAAATCCCTCGTCGCAGGGTCATATGTGCGTCAAAGCGCCCGCGATCATGGACATCACCTATAGTGAATCCCGGGTTACCAAGCCACTCAAGCGGACGGGAAAGCCGGGAGAGTTTAGCCCGGTGAGCTGGGACGAGGCGCTGGATGATATAGCCCGGCGTCTTCGCGCGATCATCACCGAAGGGGGCGGCGATGCGTTTGCGTCCTACGTGGGCAATCCCGCTGTCTTTTCGGCCAGGGGATGGCTCGCTGCGGAAAATTTCACAGGCGCGCTGGGAAGCGGCAAGCGTTACTCGCCCTGCTCTCAGGACACGGCACCGCGCCATGTCGCGAGCCGATGGGTTTTCGGGTCCGATTTCCTGTCGCCGATCCCAGACCTTGAAGCAACGGACTTCCTCATCATCCTTGGGTCCAATCCGCTGATTTCCCATGGCGGTCTGCTGACGGCCCCTAGAATGCGGCATCACCTTAACGAAATCTCCAGCCGCGGAAAGGTCGTCGTCATCGATCCGCGGCGCACCGAGACCGCCCGCGTTTTCGAGCATGTGCCCGTCAAAGCCGGTACTGACGCCTGGCTCCTGGCCGCGATGCTCCGCCTGATCCTTGAGGCGGGGCTGGCCGACACAGATTTTTTGGCCCACTATGTCAAAGGCTGGGATTCCCTGACTGAAGCGCTGGGCGATTTCAATGTCGAGCGGGCGGCGGCGATATGCGGCATTGACGCGTTGAAGATCACCGAAATGGCGCTCGCCTTCGGCCGGACGGAACGGGCGGCGATCTACAGCCGCGTCGGCATCTGCCGCACGACCTTCGGTACGATCACCAATCTCTTGATTGACGCGCTCAACATCGCGTGCGGCAAGCTCGGGCGCCGGGGTGGGGTGATGTTCGGCTTCAATCCGCTCTCCGGGGGGAGGGCGCCGACGACCGGCATTCCCCGATCGCGTATCGGCGACCTCCCGGGCGCGGCGGGTTTCCTTCCCTGCATCGCGCTGCCAGACGACATTCTGGAAAAGGGCAGGGGGCGCGTACGGGCCTTGATGGTCACGGCCGGCAACCCCGTGCTTTCAGCGCCGGCTGCCCCTCGGCTGGTTGAGGCCGTGCGTGACCTCGAACTGTTTTTCTCGCTCGACCTGTTTGTCAACGAAACCAATCGCTTTGCTCATTATATTCTCCCGACGACGACCTTCATCGAACGCGAAGATATTCCCATGCTGGGCTTCAGTCACATGGTACGCGCATATGCGCAATATACGCCGGCTCTTGTCCGCCCTCAGGGCGAGGCCAGGGAAGAACATGAGATCTACCGCGACATAGCAGCCCGGATGGGCATAAGCGCCCCTTATCCCAGTCGCATTTTGAGGATGATGGGCTGGCTAGGCGTCAACGTCGATCCCATGGCCTTGTTCGATCTGGCGCTTCGCACCGGTCCGGCCGGTGACCGTTTCGGGCTGACGAAGCGAGGCCTCTCCATCTCGGCGCTCAAGAAGCATCCCCACGGAATCCTTCTGGACGACACCGCGGTCCAGGAGAATTGGCGGAAAAAAATCGCACATCGCGATGGCTTCATCCGGTTGTGGAACGCGGAGATCGCGCAAGAGATGGAGCGGCTGCGCAACCATAAATACGACGCTGGCCTGAAGCTCATCGGAAGGCGGCACCTGAAGTCTCTGAACAGTTGGATGCACCGCGTCGATAAGCTTGTTCGATCCCAGACGCCGACCCTGCTCGTTCATCCGGAAGACGCGGCGGAACGCGGTCTCTCCACCGGAGACCGCGTCCGTCTATCATCGCGAACTGGATCGGTGGAGGTTCTCGTCGAATGTTCCGACGAGATGATCCGCGGTACGCTCTCCTACCCCCATGGATGGGGGCACCTGGACGATGAAACCATGGTCAACATCAATCTCCTGGTGCCCGACCGGCCCGAGCAAATCGAGCAGGTTTCGGGCGCCAGTATCCTTGACGCCATTCCCGTTACACTGGAGCGAATGGCATAGGAATGCTTCCGTCGCTCAGAGCGTTACCCAACAAACGCCCGTTCAATAACGAAATCGGCTGGCCTGGCGTTCGATCCCTCCTCAAAACCTTGCGATAGTAGCATCTGAGAGAGGTCCCGGATCATTGCCATGCTCCCGCAAAGCATGATGCGATCCAGAGCGGGATCAAGTGATCTTGCTCCGGGGATCAAATCAAACAGCACGCCTTTTTCGACAAGGGTACCGATTCGTCCCATGGTGTGGAATGCCTCCCTCGTAACGGTCGGGACATAATGGAGTTGGACGTTCGCTTGCCCGTGCACCAAGGGGTCGTCGAGCAGGCGATTTTCCAAGTCTGCCCGGTAGGCGAGGTCGCTAATATTCCGTACGCAATGAACCAGGACTATCTGTTCAAACCGATCATAGATGTCAGGATCGCGGACTAGCGACATGAACGGCGCCAGCCCGGTTCCCGAGCCGAACAGAAATAGCCGCTTTCCCGGACGCAGCGCATCCGCTACGAGAGTTCCCGTCGGCTTTCGACCCAAGTAGAGGGAATCGCCGGGCCCAATATTTTGAAGCCTCGATGTCAATGGGCCATCATCGATCTTAATCGACAGGAACTCCAGTTCTTCGGCCCATGCGGGACTCGCGATCGAGTAAGCACGCAGCAAGGGGCGATCCTCTTCTGAAAGACCGACCATGACGAACTCGCCAGATCTGAAACGGAAGCTTGGCGGGCGTGTGATGGTGAAGCTGAAAAGGCGATCGTTCCAATGCCGAACTGCCCTAACCTCCTCGACAGAGAGGCTAGAAGTCGGCGCATAGTTCGTGATAATTTCGGCAGATTGATACATGGGCGAGTCTCGTTTGCTCTAGATTTTACTCTGACTCGTTCGGTTCGAACTTGTCCTTTTCCGCGCCGCATTGTGGACAACGCCAATCGTCGGGAACATCGACCCATCTGGTGTGCGGGGGTATGTCGGAATCGGCCCATCCCTCGCTTTCCTGATATTCGAACCCGCAAACACCGCACATCCAGGATTCCGTCGGATCAGACATGATCGAATTCCATGACCAGTCTGCTCATCCCGCTGGCAAAGGCATGAACAATCCAACGCTCGCTGTCAGGCTCTGCTGCGACGCGGAAATTTTTAAGGCGTGACAAGAGGTTGGTAAAGACGATCTTGAGTTCGCTGCGCGCAAGTGCGTTCCCGAGACAATAGTGAATCCCGCTGCCAAATGTCAGGTGCTGATTGGCGTTTTTCCTGTCGAGACGCAGGACATCGGGGTCGGCAAATTTTCGTTCGTCACGGTTCGCCGCTGCCCAACGCAGCATCACAGTTGCACCCTCAGGAATAGTGACCCCGCGTATTGCCACCTCTCGAGTGGCCTTGCGATAAAGGCCCTGTAGAACCGAAGTGAGCCGAAGAACCTCCTCGACAAAAACAGGGATTTTCGAGAAATCCTCACGAAGTTCCTGTTCAAGGCCCTGATCACACATCAAACGCAAGCCCAAGGCTATCGTATTTGTCGTGGTTTCATTACCTGCCACTATAAGTTGCGTGGCGATACCGAGCATTTCCTCATCGTTCAGTAAGCGCCCGTCGATTTCACTGTTAACGATATCAGTGAGAATATTATCGCCGGGATTCTGTCGATATTGCGCAGCCACATTCTTGAGATAAGCCTGCATTTCCAGGGTGGCCTTGGCGCAATCGACGCGGACGTCGATGGGTAGCCGCAGGTCGCTGAGCAGCACCCGTGAATCCGACCATCTTTTAAACATCTTATAATCTTGGCGGGGCACGCCAAGTTGGTCACTAATAATGTACATCGGAAGAGGAATTGCCAGATCAGCTAATATCTCACACTTTCCGTTATTTTCAAACTTCTCGATCAATTCCGCGCAAATCGCATTCATGTACTCGCTCATTTTGTTGATCCGGCGAGGATGAAATGCACCTTGAACGATGGACCGGTACTTGGTGTGCGCCGGCGGATCCGCAGATTGCAGTGTGTCAACATGAGGGGCGGCATGCTCACGCAAAATCCGTCCAGCTTCGTCATCCGCCAGGAAAGCCCCGTCGACCTGCATCTGGGCGCTGCTTGAAAAGGTTTCAGGGTCGCCCGCGATCGCCTCAATGTCATCATAACGGGTGATCACGTAGACCCCGGAAACAGGATCCTTGTAAACGGGAGCCTCGTCGCGAAGCCATTTATATGCAGGAAACGGGTTCCGCAAAACGGCGTCGGCGGTAAGCGTCAAATCCTCTGCCATCACAAACTTCCTTTTTTGCTTGTCAAGGCGAGAGGCTAGGGGATGGCTTGGCGGGCATCCATAACGAACATTGGACATCATATATGAATTTCCTTATAGGTTGACGAACGGGAGAGGCCGCGAAAAATGCACATCACCGATAGCAAGGTTCTCAGACAATGTTTGAAGATCGGTGAGCTACAGTCGGTTAGCCGGGCTGCTGAGGCTCTCAATGTCGCGCAGCCTTGGCTGTCGACCCGGCTGCGCGACTACGAACGTGAACTTGGGTTCGACCTGTTCGATCGTTCGCGACGACGGATTTCGTTGACTGCAGAGGGCACCCAATTCGTGGAAGCCGCGAGGGTATTCCTGAACGCGGCCGACCGCCTCACCGCGGCCGTCCATGCGATTCGAGCCACGTCCCATCAAACGACGATCGAAATCGGCTGCTTGCCTTCGGCTTCGGGCGTAGTCGAACGCGACCAGCTAATAGAAGCATTCCAGCGACGATTCCCTGACGTAACCGCGCGAATTCATTTGCTTACGGCGCCGGAGATTCTGGAAAGTCTTGCGACAGGAAGACTGGACATTGCGTTCATGCATTCGCCATTCCCCAAGGCAATGCATGTGTCTGCTTCAGTCCCCGTCAAGACCCAATATGCGGCACTTTTCATGCCGAAAGAGTGGGGATATCGCGAAGGAACTCTAGTCGGTTTGCCGGAACTGAGCGGACGCGAATTTGCAGCGATGCCCGCTGGGCTTCATCCTGAATTATGCGGCCCGGTCTATGAAAAGCTGCGTCAATCCGGGATCGTGTTACATGAAATGCCGGACAATAGTCCCCTGGCCCTGCAGAATTTTGCGATGAGCCAGGGCATCGGAGCAATCACGTCGAACAGCTTTGCAGATTATCTAAATAAAATTTCCGGCTATGGGATCTGGAGAATCAAAAACGATCCTTTCCGTTCGGACTTGTGCGTGATCGAACCACTTCCAGCGAGCAAGCGCGTGGCCGGTGAGTTTTGGGAGTTTGCTCAGCAAAAGCTCGGTGAGGCGATACCGGGAAATCCGGCTTGAAAGAGAGACGGCTACCGGTGGCATCGAAAGGCGACAACACTGGTACCGGATAAGTCTTCCCTCTGGCAGGTGACAGGTGGGGAACCCTGTATGGACACCCTACCTCCGCTTTATTGATCGATGAGATCATATGCCAGATGAAGCTCCTTCACGCCGTGAATAAAGTAATGCTGGACCCGTTTGACAGGCTCTTCGACATCGGCAAATCTAAAGTTTTTCAGGCGGCTAAGGAGGTGAGTGAAAGCGATGCGGAGTTCCGCCCGCGCCAGCTGGTTGCCGATACAGAAGTGAGGGCCCGCACCAAAAGCCAAGTGGGTCCGCAGATTACCCCGCTTTAAATCCAGCTCGCGAGGATTCGGGAACTGCTCAGGGTCGCAGTTGCCCGCGCCAAACCGCACGTCCAACACCGCTCCCTTGGGGATGGGAACCCCGCCCAGAACAACATCATCCATGGTCTTGCGGAATTGGGCTTGCAAGGGTGACTCAAGTCGCAAGAGCTCTTCAATGAATGTCGTCATAAGCGACGGATCAGCGCGCAATTGGTCCTGGAGTTCAGGGCGCTCGATCAGCCACAGCATTCCGGAAGCCATCGTGTTCGTGGTGGTTTCATGACCTGCGGTCATGATCTGACGTGACAGGGCGACAAGCTCGTTCCGGGTAAGCTGCCGGCCATTGACATCTGCGTTCGTGATGGCGCTCAACAGGCTGTCGTTTGGCTCGCTCCGGTACCGGTCAGTCTGCTCTGCAATGAACCGCTGATAGTCGCAAGCAATGCGGGTCAACTCAAGAATTCTCTCTTCCGGGAGGGTCGGATCGCCGGTGGCCGCGGCGGTGTCCGACCATGTCTTGATCTGTTGAGCGTAGGAGCGATCTACCCCCAGCAGCTCGAGGAGGACAAAAACGGGGATCATGACGCAAATTTCGCTGACGAATTCGATCGGACTACGAACGGTCACGCTATCGATATGCTCTGAAACTGTCTTCGTCAGGAACTCCTCGAGCTTCTTGACGCGGTTCGGGGAAAACGCCTGCCCGACCAGCGAACGATAGAATGTATGTTCCGGCGGATCGGTGGTGAGCAGAACCGGAACCGCCGGAACGCCGAACTCCTTTTGTATCGCCTGCATTTTCCTGCCGAGCTCGCCAGGGCGAACCTGTATGATCCCCACATTGCTCGAAAAACGATCCGTGTCCATCAGGACTTCTCGAAGAAGATCGTAGCCGAGAACGACATAATATCCCGTCTTGGGATCTTTATAGACTGGTCCTGTTTCACGCAATTGGGCATATGCGTCAAAGGGGCAGCGCTGGACGGTAGGATCGGCAAACGTCACCGAACTCTGGGTTATTACTTCTTCAGGCACCGATACTCTCCACCGACAAATCTCGATCTGACTGGTTGGTTATTTTCGGTGCGGACGGTGACCGAGTCAACCCTGAAGGCAATCTTATTTTGGCTATGTGAAGGCGTAAAAAGCGCTGGAAATAGCTAGGGTCGAAACCCAATCAGCCTCTTGAAAATGCGCGCGTAGCTTGATTCAAAGGGTCTCCAAGGTGGATGGAGGCTCTGCTCGATGTCGCGCTCGTTGTTCTGGTTATCGGATGCTGCGTGGCAGGCGATCGAACCCCACCTGCCGAAGAACCAGCCTGGAGCGCGGCGGGTCGACGATCGCCGGGTGATCTCGGGCATCCTGCATGTGCTCAAGTCCGGCTGCCGCTGGTGCGACTGCCCGGCGGATTACGGGCCCTCCACGACGATCTACAACCGCTTCAATCGCTGGTCGCGGCGGGGGGTGTGGACGAAGATGCTCGATGCCTTGGCGGAAGCAGGCGCAGTCACGAAGAGCACCGCGATCGACAGCACCTACATCAAAGCCCAGCGCTCGGCGTTTGGCGGAAAAGGGGGCGCCAGACGCAGGCGATCGGCCGTTCTCGCGGCGGCTGGACAACCAAGGTCCATGCCCTGACCGATGTGCTGGGTCGCCCCTACGCGCTGATGCTGACCGCCGGTAATGTCAGCGACGTGAGGGCTGCACCGGCGCTGCTCGAACGTGCGGGCCACATGCGCTACCTGCTTGGCGACAAAGGCTACGATGCCAACAGCTTGCGCAAAACCCTGCGCGAGAACGGCACCAGCCCCGTCATACCCGGCAGGCGCAACCGAAAGCGGGCCATCCGCTATGATCAGCAGCGTTACCGAGGGCGCCACCTCATCGAGAACGTCTTCTGCCGCATCAAGGACTTCCGCCGCGTCGCCACCCGTTACGACAAGCTGGCTGCCAACTTCCTGTCAGGCGTGGCGCTCGTCACAGCCCTCGCGTTCTGGCTGTGATTGAGTCTCGGCCCTAGTGCTCGACATTCTCGCGAGGATGATAGGTTGCAGCGCGAAGCGTGTTCAACCGACTAGATGGTTGCCCTTTTTGGCCGGCTGACTTAAACGCTGCCTTAGTAAAGACAGAACCGGAACGAAAGCTATGCCTGAAGCCCTCATCATTGACGCCGTTCGTACGCCTCGCGGAATTGGAAAACCCGGTAAGGGGGCACTTTCGCACCTCCACCCTCAGGTGTTGGGTGCAACTGTCCTCAAGGAATTGGTCGCGCGCAACCCTGTCGATCCAGCAAAGATCGACGACGTCATCTTCGGGACTGCAATCCAGAAGTGGAAGCAGGGCAGTGACATCGCCCGAATGTCGGCACTTTTCGCCGGCTTGCCCGATACGGTGAGCGGAGTCACGCTTGACCGGTTCTGCGGAGCCGGGATTACGTCTACCGCGCTCGCCTCAGCGTCGATCATGTCGGGGATGGAAGATTGCCTGATCGCGGGTGGCGTGGAGATGATGTCCTACCACCTTGAAATCGGGGCGATCGAGGCGGAGAAGGGGATTCCGCGACTGGGTATGAGCGCGGGCAACGCGGCACTACAGGCCCTGCGGCCCCAGGCTCAGCAGGGCGTTTGCGCCGATGCGATCGCCGCGATCGAAGGCATTACGCGCGAGGATGCCGACGCCGTTGGTCTGGAAAGCCAAAAGCGCGCGGACATTGCCATCCGTGAAGGCCGTTTCGACAAGAGTTTGGTCACGGTTTACAATGAAGATGGCTCTGTTGCGCTGGCGCGCGATGAGTTTCCACGGCCGCAAACGACCGCCGAAGGGCTCGCCGCGCTCAAGCCGAGCTTCCAAGAATGGGCCGACCGCGTCGCAGGACCGGACGGACAGACTTATCGTCAGATCATCCAAAGTAAATATCCCGGGCTCGCGTTCGAGGCTATCCATCACGCCGGCAATTCGTCCGGTGTGGTCGATGGCGCCGCTGCTATCCTCCTTGCTTCGCCCGAGTTCGCGCAAAGCAATGGCCTCAAGCCCCGAGCCAAGATCGTTGCCTATGCGAATATCGGTGATTGTCCCACGCTCATGCTCAACGCACCCGTTCCCGCAGCAAGAAAAGTGCTCGCCAAGGCGGGGCTTACGGTCGATGATATTGACCTGTTCGAGATCAATGAGGCTTTCGCCGTCGTGGCCGAGAAGTTCGTTCGCGATCTCAAGCTGGATCGTGACAAGGTCAACGTGAACGGCGGCGCGTGCGCCCTGGGGCACCCTATTGGTGCGACTGGAGCGATCCTGATCGGCACCGTTCTCGATGAACTGGAACGTCGTGATCTGCGCCGCGGACTCGTCACGATGTGCGCTGCCGGTGGGATGGCTCCTGCGATCATCATCGAACGGGTCTGATAGGTACAAATCGAGCGGAAAGCCGGGGCCGGTCTTGTCTGGAATGGCGGCCCACGCCCTGGCGCCGCATTTCCGCCGATGATTGCGTGGTGCTATCAGCTCTCGCAATGAAGGCTTTGTTCCATACCGCTTCTGCGGCCTAATTGGGTGCCATTTGCGATCTGTGACGCCAAAGAGCGGTGCTGAATGTTTCGCTCCGGCAAGGGCAGATCGCTCGCCCATTGGCGCGCCAGCCAGCGTGCATTCTCTTTAAAATGGCGCGTAGCTGACATACGTCGCCTACGCGCCATCCAATGCAAATCAATGGCCTCCCAAAAGCCTAGCTGGCCGTGCGTAAACAGGACTATTTGTAAGACCACTGCAAAGTGATTCCAAACGTTCGCGGTGCAGCTGGGGCCGCCCGATCACCATAGCTGCTCGCGGTCACATAGCTATAATATTTCGTGCTCCCAAGGTTCCTGCCCCACAGGCGGAAGGAAACTCCATTCTCGAAGTCGTATCCGATGTCCCCATTTAAGATGCCATAGGACTCCTGACGCAGACGATTGGCAACCTCCCAAAAGAAACCGCTATTGTGATAATAGCTTATATTGGCTCGGACCGTGCCTGGGCCGGCGGGCACTGACAGATTGGCTGCAATGTTCCCAGTGAATTTAGGCGCCCGGATCAGCCGGTTGCCTTTTGCATTGGGGATGATCAGCGTCGCCCCTCCGTAAGGCGAAGTAGTTCGCGGGGTGGAGGTCGAGGCGTTGATAAAGTCGCCATATTCTGCGTGTAGCCATTCGAAGCCGCCACTCAAAGTCAGGAATGGAATTGGGCGGGCTTCGAAATCGACATCAACACCGTACATCCTCGCTTGGGCGGCATTTTGGAGGAGGGATACTGGTGGTGTCCCCGTGATTGTCTGGACCTGAAGATTAGAATAGTCATAGTAAAAACCAGATGCATTCAACCGAAGTTTCCGGTCAAAGAGGTCAGACTTAAAGCCAGCCTCGTAAGCCTTCAGTATTTCAGGTTCTACCGGCGGTGCAATGTTCGCGGCGGGGCACAAGCCGACAACCGTGGCGGTACATAGGGAGCCGCCATTGTAGGTGCCGCTCTTATACCCACGGTTGAAACTTGCATAGATCATCACGTCATCATTGAAATGATGATCTATGGCGATCCGATAAGAGGGACTGCGGAAATGTGCGCGCTGTTCCGGCACGACATTGGACTGCACACCATAGACGTTTACGGCAGCCGGGGACGGCAGGGTCGTCAGCGACTGGCCGGTGAACACCTGACTTGCGATCGATTCATCGAAATTATAGCGCAAGCCGGCGGTGATGCGCGTTTTGGCTCCAAGATTCACGGTTCCTTGGCCATATACGGAATAGGAGATGGCCCTTATCGGGGCTTGCCGCTGCACGCCGTAATCTATCTCGTTGCCTCGTACAAAAAGCAAAGGAAGGTACCCCGTCTTCCAGTTCAGATAATATGCACCCACAATCCAGTCGAACGGGCTCCCAGCCTTGGACAGGAGCTGTAATTCCTGCGTGAAGCTCTCATTGGGGACAGATGAAACCGCATTTTGAGGTGTGGGCTCGACCATAGGCTGGGCCGCGGATTGAAAGCGACTGTTATTCTTACTGTCGGTATAGGCGCTGATGGATCGTAAAGTAGCGAAGTTCGTCTCGTACGCTACCTCCGCGCTAAATGAGAGTTGACGACTGCGAACGACCGATTGAAAATTCTGATTGACGTCGTAAAAGCCAGTGGTCTTTGTGTATGGTTCCGTGATTCCTGGCTGGGTGATCAAGGCCTTGTCGCCATATAAATGGTCAAGGTAGAATCCCTGGTCGCTATTGACGTATGAGTAGTTACCTACCAGCTTTATCGTCAGATTGTCGTCAGGTCGAACGATGATCTTGGACCGGATTGCGAATTCCTTTGCCGTGCCGACATCGCTCGGTACGGGCGCCGTCGCGACAGGACGGCCGTTCACGAGCACGCTCCCGGCTTGATCCGGTGTAAAATAGTTTCGGCCCCAGCCCTCGGTCTGTCGGCTGTACAGAACCGCGACATCAGCTGCGACGATCCCCGCACCGCCGGCAATGTAGCCGGTCGTGCGAAGGGTATCGAAGTTTGCATAGCTCACGGAAAAGTCGGCGCGCGGGTGATTTGTGGGGTCGCGCGTGATGATTTGGATCGCCCCGCCGGTCGCATTTCTTCCAAAGAGCGTGCCCTGCGGGCCCTTTAGCACTTCGATCCGCTCGATGTTGTTCAGGCCGAAAATGAGTCCCGTCGGAACCTGCTGCAGAACGCCATCGACATAAGTGGAAATTGCCGGATCGCTGCCAGGGGAGACGTTGGAGTTACCAATTCCGCGCATAAACGGCGTGACCGAGACATTCGACTTTGCAAGGAGCAATCCAGGGACCGCTTGACCGAGATCCGCGGTTGCCAGGATTCCCTTCTTTTCGAGTGCGCCCGCGGATAATGCGGTCACCGCGACGGGAACATCCTGCAAGCGTTCCTCGCGGCGCTGGGCAGTAACGACAATATCTTCAACGCCAGTATCGACAGCTTGGCCGTCACCGCCGGTGGATTGCGCCCAAGCGGTTGTGCTCAGGCAAGTTCCGGCGAGTGTTATGCAGATCGTTGAAAGTTTCATATGCCCCTCCTGTGTCGTTGATCTCATCCCAGTTGATCCCCATCGCGTCGTCTTTTCATTTCACCGTAATATCTGTCCTCGGCCTGTGGGGTCCCGCTCCGGCGGCCCTTCCAAGGAAAGGCGGCTTTGATCATTTACTTGGTGGGATGGATGACCGCCGGTCGCCCCTCGCGGATCAGATTCACAACGAAAATCGAGGGCGCGACCTGCACACGTGGTCGTTCAATCGGCCCATCTCCTCGACACCCCCCAAGTTGCGGTTCCCCACCACCGCCGACGATTCAGTCAACTGGTCAGTAAATAGGTAGGGCGGTGGGCCTGGTCGGTCAAGCGGGGCAATCACCCCAACGGGTGAGCCGATACGGCCTCTCGCTGTCGGCCGGCACCTGGTTCCAATCGTTCCTCGCTGACGGCGTACAGGTTTTGCGCGTTGAGCGGTTGACGAACTCGCGCGTCGATCTGACACGCGAGCAAACCGGTTGCTCGTATTCCCTCGATTCAGGCCGCACATGCCGATCAGCGCTGGCACCACGTTGCAAAGGCCTGGCGATCTCCAAACAGCCGATCATTGAAAAGCTGGCGCCCCGGTACTTCCTCGCGTCACTACAGGAAGGATAACAAAAGGCGACCAGGTCGATAACGCGAATGCTGCCCCTATGAGCCACCCCGTCTTTGGGCCACCAGCTGCGGGAATCGCGACTTGCCCTTAGTCATCACTTTCGAGCGGACGTAGCTCCTTGATGAGATCAATGAGGAGACGCAAGGCCGTCGGAACCTGCCGACGGCCCGAATAATAGGCGTGGAACCCGCCTCCCATCGAGGCCCAGTCGCTCAGAACAATTTGCAGGCTGCCACGATCCAGATGAGGCCGAAGCAACGGTTCGGCGCCATATATTATGCCTACGCCGCTAAGCCCGAAGCCGACGGCCGCATGGCTTTCATCCACGGTTAGCGGTCCTGGCGTGGCGATAGCGATAGACTCGTCACCTTGCTCAAACTCCCACTCGTACATCTGATCATTACCGAGTCGGATGCGCACGCAGCGATGGTCCCGCAAATCATGCGGAGTTGCAGGCATGCCATAGCGTGCGAGATAGACGGGCGACGCGGCTGCGACCCACCGCACATCCGGCGAGAGTCGCTGCGCGATCATGTCTTCAGGGACTGTGCCGCCATAGCGGATACCGGCGTCGAATCCGCCGGCGATGACATCAATCAGGCGATTGCTGACGCTGATATCGACCTCGACGTCGGGATAGCGTTCGACAAAAGTCGGCATGACAGGGTCGAGCAAAAGGGGAACCGCATCCTCGAGCACGTTGATCCTGACTCGCCCCGTCGGTGCATCGCGATATCTGTTGAGGTTCTCTGCCGCCTCGGCGACGGTCTGTAAGGGGCCCTCGATCGACGTCCGAAGCTCTTCTCCTGCGGCGGTAAGCGTGACGCTTCTCGTGGTTCTGTTCAATAATCGGACCCCGCGTCGTGCTTCCAGCGCGGTGATGGCATGGCTGAGGGCCGAGGTCGTAACGCCCATCTCCAGCGCCGCGCGCCGAAAGTTGGAGTGCCTGGCGATAGCGAGGAAATAAAGAAAATCGGCGATGTCGCTTCGACTCAATTGCATAGAGTCACCCTAGCATGGTGTTGAGCTATGCTCATCAGTTCATTGCGTGCGAGAGCGCTAATCCAGATCGCTCGAAGCGAGTAAATGAATGTTGCCCCCATCGCTCGATCGGGCAATCTCGAATTGGAACCCACTCATCATGATCAAGGTCGCAATCGCAGCTGCCGCTCTCATTTCGACCCCAGGCGGCGCCGCCGCGCAGAAAGGAACAACGACCATGGATATCACCCGCAAGGCGGATCTGGCGACCGTCGACGGACCCGCCGAATATTTCACCGGCAAGGTCACCATTACTGGCCAGTTTCAGCGCCCCAAACCATCACGCGTGGGCGGCGCGATCGTTCATTTCGAGCCGGGCGCGCGTACCGCTTGGCACACACATCCCGCTGGCCAGACACTGATCGTGACGGAGGGGGTTGGCTGGACCCAGATCGAGGGCGGACCCAAGCTGGAGTTCCACGCGGGCGACATCTTGTGGTGCCCGGCTGATCACAAGCACTGGCATGGAGCCACGCCGCATGATGGTATGACTCACATCGCTATCCAGGATTCGGTCGACGGAAAAAATGTCGTCTGGATGGAGAAGGTTACCGACGAGCAATATCATGCACCACTGGGCGAAGACTGAGACATGCCGCATGTCATCGTAAAACTCTGGCCTGGTAATTCCGAAGCGCGGAAAGGCGAGCTGACCGACGTCATCGTTCGCGAAATGAGCCGCATCCTGAACTGTGGCGATGAGGCGGTGTCGGTCGGTTTCGAGGAAGTGCAGCCCGAAGACTGGAGCGCCCAGGTCTATGAGCCCGATATCCAGGCAAAATGGAGCATGCTCACCAAGTCACCGGGCTACGGCCCGGGCCCGAAACCAGCAATTTGAAGGTCGATGCCATGATGGTGGAAGAGAAGTTCACACTCGCTAACGGCGTGCAAATCCCAAAGTTGGGGTTAGGCACGTGGCGGATTCCCGATGCCGATACGGCAAGCGTGGTGCGCGACGCCATCAGGGTCGGATATCGCCACATCGATACGGCGCAGGCTTATGAGAATGAGCATGGCGTCGGTGAAGGCGTTCGCGCAAGCGGCGTATCCCGGGACGAGATTTTTATAACGACCAAGCTTGCGGCCGAGTGCAAGACGTTTGCCGCGGCGGGAGATAGCATTGAGTGGTCACTTAGGGCGCTCGGTATGGATCATATCGACCTGATGCTGATCCACAGCCCACAGCCGTGGGCGGAGTTCCGGGAGGGCAAGCATTTCTTTGAAGGCAACCTCGAAGCTTGGCGCGCGCTTGAAGAAGCCCTCGCAACCGGCAAGGTTCGAGCGATCGGCGTCTCGAATTTCGAGCGAGCGGATATAGAGAACCTGTTCGACAATGGCAGCGTCGCGCCGATGGTCAACCAGGTCCTGGCTCATGTCGGCAACACGCCATTCGATCTCATCGACTATTCACGATCGATTGGCATGCTGGTCGAAGCGTACTCCCCCGTAGCCCATGGCGCTGCATTAAAGGATGCTCGACTCGGCGCGATGGCCGAAAGCTATGGGGTCAGCATCGCACAGCTCTGCATCCGTTACTGTCTCCAACTGGGTGTGCTCCCGCTGCCAAAAACGGCCAATGCGACACATATGCGTGACAATGCCTCAGTCGATTTCGTCATCTCCGATGCCGACATGAGCACCCTCAAGCGTGCGGAAAGCAGCACGGATTATGGAGAAGCTAACGCCTTCCCGGTTTTCGGCAAGAAGCGTCAGGTGACCGATCCGGAGCCGGGGGGATAAGGCATAAGTCGGTCTTCGGCTCCAGTGGGATGAGTAGAGCTAAGGGCATGTGACTGCGACTGCGCAGCCGGTCGTGGGGAGGGGGAGCGCACCGCAGCTGTGCTATGCCGGTATGTCCGACGGCACACCTCGTGGTCGGCGTAGTCATACCTGCCGATGATGTCACTACTGCACGTTGACGCCCTTCGGGCTGTTCTTCCATCCGAAGCCCAATCCAATTACCTTGGCGGCCACCGCATCGTGGCCCGCCAACGCAACAATATTGGCAACGGGTATCTGACCGACCAACGCCTTGGCGATATCATCGCAAGGCGTTGGCGGTGACTGATAGCAAAAGCTCACGCTCCGATAACAAACCGTTGCGATGACCGGCGCCTACCTATCTTCGTAGATCATCTCGCGGGCCTATGGCCGAGGATCACCTCGGCCACACGCCCTTCTCGGCGGCCTCCTTCAGGAGCAGCGAAGGCCGCCAGGAGCCATTGAAGCGAGCGTCGAAGGCAGAGATACGGTCATAAACGGACTGGAGGCCTTCGCTTTGCGCCCAATGTAGCGGGCCGCCCCGCCAGGCAGGGAAACCGTATCCGTAGACATAGGCGAGGTCGACGTCTCCAGCCCTCAGGGCTATGCCTTCCTCAAGGATTTTTGCAGCTTCGTTGACCAGTGCGCACATCAAACGGTCGCGGATTTCGTCATCGCTGACCGGCTTGCGGGCGACGCCCATGTCCAACGCGATGTCGGCAATCATTTTTTCCACGGCCGGATCGGAAAGAGCCTTTCGTCCCTCATAACGATAGTATCCCTCTCCTGTTTTCTGACCCATGCGCCCAGCGGCATAGATGCGATCGAGGAGGGGCGTCGGCGGCTGCGATCCGGGACGCAGTTGCCGTCGCTGGTCGCGGATGCGCCAGCTGGTGTCGATCCCCACGAGATCCCTGACCGCCACAGGTCCCATGGCGAAACCAAAGGAGGTCATCACGCGATCTATCTGCTCGAGCGAAGCTCCCTCTTCGATCAGCCTGTCGGTCTCGTTGCCATAAGGAGCCTGCATACGGTTGGCGATGAAGCCATCGCAGTTGCCCGCCAGTACCGTGACCTTCCCCAGTCGTCTGCCTAAATCCATAGCCGTAGCCAACGTCTCGGGAGAAGACTTGGCGCCGCGGACGTTTTCGAGCAGCCGCATGACGTTGGCCGGACTGAAGAAATGTGTCCCACACACCGCTTCCGGTCTGCTCGTGGCGGCCGCAATCTCGTCAATGTCGAGCGTCGATGTGTTGGTCGCCAAAATGGCGCCGGACTTCATTGTGGCATCGAGCTTTGCGAAGAGGTTGCGCTTGATATCCAGATCTTCGAAGACGGCTTCAATCACGATGTCGCAGTCGGCAATATCCGCATATTCGGTTGAGTAGCTTATGCGCGAGAGCGAAGAAGCCGCAGCTTCTTCGCTGAAGCTGCCGCGTTTGACCGATACCGCATAGTTTTTCTCGATTACGCTGCGCCCGCGATCGAGGGCATCCATGCTGACATCAAGAACCGTGACTGGAATTCCGGCATTGGCAAAACACATGGCGATGCCGCCGCCCATGGTTCCTGCGCCGACGATCGCACCTGACCGAATGTCCCGCGGCTTCGCCATGCCCAGCTCCGGAATCTTCCTGGCTGCCCGCTCGGCGAAAAACAGATGCACGAGGGCCGCGCGCTGGGGACTCTCCATGCATTCTTGCAACGCGGCAGCTTCAGCCTTCATGCCTTCATCGAACGGCAAGCTGCATGCCGCTTCGACGCATTCGATGATCTTCACTGGAGCGAGAACCCCGCGGGCCGACTTCGCCACCTTGGCGCGCGCGTCGGCGAAAAGCTGGGGATCGGCCTGTGCGATTTTGTCGCCACGGTCCTTTACCCGGGAAATCGGCTGGCCAACGGCGCGGCGCGCAAAGGCAATGGCCGCGTCCTGCAGATCGCCCGAAACGATTTCATCGACTAGGCCCACATCCTGAGCGGTTTTCGCATCGATCGGATCGCCGGAGAGGATCATGTCGAGCGCACGTTCGGGGCCTACCACGCGGGGCAGGCGCTGCGTACCGCCAGCGCCCGGGAGAATTCCGAGCTTGACTTCGGGAAGCGCAAATTTGGTACCGGGAAGGGCGACGCGTCCGGTGCAGGCGAGGGCTGTTTCGAGTCCCCCGCCATATACGGTGCCGTGCATCGCCGCGATGATCGGCTTTGTTGAAGCGTCCATCGCTTGATGTACTTCTGCCAATCTCGGCGATTTCGCCGGCTTGCCAAATTCGCTGATATCGGCCCCCGCGATGAAGGTGTCGCCGGCGCAGATCAGGACGAGGGCGGCAATGGACGGATCAGCCACCGCCTCTTCAATGGCATTCAAAATACCCCCACGAACCTCGCCACTCAGAGCGTTGACCGGCGGATTGTCGACGGTGATGATTGCGATATCATCGATAGCATGACGGCTTACGGCTGGCACGTCTGGACCCTTCCCTGTTCAACCAAATGGATGGTTGCGGGTAATCTATCCCTATCCACTCCGTCAACCAGTTCGCGCTATAGCCGCATCGTAGTGCTCATTTAACCTCGCATGCCATGAAGTTTACGAGCGAACACTTGACTTGCGCATGCTCCGTAATCTACCGGCCATTTAGTTGATGATTGAACCGGGCCTGGAGAGGGAAGTGACGGACGAAACCGGAATTCTGGCATTTGGAGGCTATGTGCCGCGCCTTCGGCTGCAGCGATCCAGCGTTTTCGCCAGCGTCGGCTGGTTCAACCCTGGTCTCAAGGGGCTCGCACGGGGAGAGCGCGCGGCCAGTAGCTGGGATGAAGATCCGATCACTATGGCGGTTGAGGCGGCACGGGATTGCCTCGGTGATCGCGATCGGTCGGAGATCGCCCGCCTTTCCCTGGCATCGACCACTCTGCCCAATGCCGATCGCTTGAATGCCGGTATCGTGAAGGAAGCGCTGAACCTGGGCGATGATGTTGCAGCCTCGGATGCGGCAGGCAGTCTGCGCGCAGGGACCTCTGCTCTGATGTTGGCGCTCGATGCTGTCGGGGGCAGTGCCGGCAACGTCCTTTGTCTATCGGCTGAGCGGCGCAAGGCAGCGCCCGGAAGCGAAAGTGAATTGCTGCATGGTGACGCTTCGGCGGCAATTCTGGTTGGGCGGGGTGAACCGGTCGCCCGCTACCTTGGCGGAACGAGCCTAACTGCCGATTTCGTAGATCATTTCCGCGAGAACGGCCGGGACTTCGACTATTTCTGGGAAGCGCGCTGGATCCGCGATGAGGGATATTCCAAGCTCGTCGTCGCGGCGATAGGGGCTGCGCTCGACAAGCTTTCACTCAAAGCGGACCGGATTGACAGGGCCATCTTGCCCTTCGTGGAAAAGGGAGTCGCCGACCAGCTGGCCAAGCGCGCGGGTATTCGCCCCGAGGCGCTGGTCGACCCGATGCAGGCCACTGTTGGTAGCGCCGGCGCAGCGCATCCCATGTTGCTGCTCGCCTACGCGTTGGAGCAAGCACAGCCTGGTGAGATTCTTCTTGTCGCGGGCTTCGGACAAGGCTGCGATGTGTTGTTGTTCGAAGTGACCGACGCCATTCTCGCCCGACGGAAGGAGGGGGGCGTCTCGGCATGGCTCGCCCGACGGAAGGAAGAGAGCAATTATATCAAGTTCCTCTTCTTCCGTGATCTGATCGGGCTCGATACCGGCGCGCGCGCCGAGTTCGACCAGAAGGTCCCGCTTACGGCGCTGTATCGCAGCCGCAAAGCGGTATTGGGACTGGTTGGCGGGCGTTGCACCAAGACGGGCACCGTTCAATATCCCAAATCTGACATCTCGGTGAATCCCAATGATCATTCCGTCGGAACGCAGGAAGACTATCCCTTCGCCGAGCGACGCGCCAAGGTGTTGACCTACACCGCGGACAGCCTGACATTTTCTCCCGATCCGCCGCAATATTACGGCATGATCGAATTCGAGGGAGGCGGCCGTATGATGGCCGAGATCGTCGACTGTGACGAGGGGGACGTCGCGGTCGGCGCACCGCTGCGCATGATGTTCCGGATCAAGGCGCGCGACGAAATGCGGGGTTTCACCAAATATTTCTGGAAAGCGGTTCCGGCCGCCTGACGGATCGAAAGGTTGCATCATGCCAAGTGGTATCAAGGATAAAGTCGCCATCCTCGGAATGGGCTGCGCCAAATTCGGCGAGCGCTGGAACGACAGTGCCGACACGCTGATGGTCGAGGCTTATCAAGAGGCTCTGGCCGATGCTGGCATCGACACAAGCCAGATCGATTCGGCATGGCTCGCGGTCGCTTATGACGCGGTCAACGTCGGACCTTCCGGTATTCCCCTGTCGATGGCTCTGCGGCTCAACGATGTGGGCGTTACCAAGGTGGAAAATTACTGTGCTAGTGGGACGGACGCCCTGCGTGGCGCGGTTTATGCCGTCGCTTCGGGTGCCGCCGACATTGCGCTGGCGCTCGGGTGCGAAAAGCTCAAGGATACGGGCTATGGTGGCCTGCCCGTCCGCACCCGCGGAACCACCTTCGACATGATCGGGATCGTGGGCTCCGCGCCGGGAAACTTCGCGCAGCTGGCATCGGCCTATAGCGCTACGCACGGTGTTGATCCCCAGGATCTGAAACGAGCCATGGCGCATGTTTCGGTGAAGAGTCATGCCAATGGGGTGAAAAACCCTAAGGCGCACCTGCGCAAGGCGATCGACATGGACACCGTGCTCAACGCCCCGATGATCGCTGAACCGCTTGGCCTGTTCGATTGCTGCGGGGTTTCCGACGGTGCCGCCTGTGCAATCGTCACCACACCGGAGATCGCTCGCGCACTCGGCAAGAAGGACCTGGTGACGGTCAAGGCCCTGCAGATCTCATCCTCAAATGGGTGGGAGCTTCAGGGAGCGGGATGGGATGGAAGCTATTTTCACACCACGCGGGTCGCCGCGACCAAGGCCTATGACGAGGCCGGAATCACCAATCCGCGCGACCAGATCAGCCTGATGGAAGTTCATGATTGCTTCTCGATCACGGAACTGGTCACGATGGAGGATCTGCACATCAGCAAGCCTGGCACTGCCGTCAGGGACGTGATGGAAGGTTTCTTCGACGCCGACGGGAAAATCCCGTGCCAGATCGACGGTGGCTTGAAGTGCTTCGGGCATCCGATCGGCGCGTCGGGATTGCGGATGGTATACGAGAACTATCTTCAACTCCTGGGTCGCGCCGGCGAGCGCCAGCGGCAAGACAATCCCGTGTTCGGCCTTTCGCACAACCTAGGCGGAATGCCGAATCAGAATGTCAGCGCGATTGCGATTGTCGGGCTGCACGACGCTTGATTGAGGCTACCTGCACGGGCGCGCCAAGAATCGACAAGGCTAAAGTCTGGAGGGATTGACGTTCAAGGACGCTCGAGGCCGGGCCACGTGGCAAGCACGCTCGCCAGATGGTGCAAAGCAGATCATCGGGAGCGAATATTCGGATGTTTGCGAGGACGGCCGCCAGAAACGCACACTGTTATGTGGCGGCACCGAACGAATCCGACAAGCACTGCGGTTGCAGCACGATCGGTTCGCGATAGAAGTGGACCAGGATATCGGGGCGCCGTGCCATGCCCCGCGATACCAATGCGCGGGTCTGGTGCCAATTATTCCTGCTCGGGGAAGTGATGGCCGCCTCAATAGCCGTCGCTGCCCATTGTCACGCGCCTTGAGGTTCATCAGCGGCCGGTTCCAGTTTCGAACGCTCGATGGAATTCCGATCAGGGGACCGGGCAACTGAGACTATCATCTAAATGGGAGGGTCAACATACCAGGATGGGCTTCCGCGAGCCCTCCGACGGCGCCTCGCATGATGGTACGGACGGCAATGCGTCCCATTGAGCTTGCTGGTCTACGCCGTAAAAAGGATCGGCATCGTCGAGCTGGATCCAGTTTGCAATTGCCCCGGTCGGACAAGTGCGAAGGCACTGTTGAGAATTGTTGCACAGGTCCGGATCGATCGTAAAGCGATCATGCAAGTAAACCACTGCTGAGGCGGGGCAGACCTGGTAACAAATCTCACAGCGGATGCAGGCGTCCGGATCTATAAGGTGCTGGATTTTCATTGCTGCCAATCTGAAAACGAGGGTGCCGCGGGCAGGCATTTTATGCCTGCCCGCGTTGGTCCATTAAGCGGTTACCGGCTCAGGATCGTCCAGGCTGAGAAGTGTGCTCATATCGTCGCTCGGGTCGACATAAGCATCAGCGGTTTCCGGATAGAATTGCGAAGCCCAATGCCGCAGCTTTCCATACAGTGGCGCTTCAGACGCTGCGTAAAGCGCGTTGGGTAGAAATTCCATGTGATCCCAAATGAAGAAGTCCTGTTCGATGACATGCGTCTGCATCTTGAAGATACGGGCCGCTTTGCCCTGGAGTTCTTCGCCGACCTCTCCAGGACCCCGTTTCGAAACGAAATGGTAGCTCACTTCGTAGTTGTTTTCATCGATAGGCGTAAATCCCGTCACCAGGCAGGTGGGCCACATTTGGGTACCCCAACGGTGAACGGAAATGCCAATGCCATAGTGATCGAGCCGCACGATGGCCTTTTTCCCACCCTTCGGGGTGATGGACGTCGCCTTATCAGGCCGCCCGTAGAGAACCTCGACTTGCGCGACCATCCTGTGCTTTTCGCACGTCATGGCCAAGGGTTCGGCCATGCCGCCCGAGCCATGCACGAAATGGATATGGGAAAAATCGGCCGAATTTTCCATAGGCTGCTGGCAATGACCCGGGCGCGTCCAGCGGCAGATGCCCGACGAAGTGAGCGGGTAGAAGCTGGGATCATTGAATTCGTCGAATTCTGGTACTTCCCATTCGGGCTCGCTCTCGTCCCACGCATACCAGAGGAGAATCATTCCATGCCATTCGCGCGTCGGATATGTGCGGATGCGCGCAGCGGCCTTGGGTTTCTCATTCTTGTATGGGATGCACGTGTTGCGACCTTCGCTGTTCCAGCGCCAACCATGCCAGGGACAGGCAATATCTTCACCGACCACTGCGGGGACCAATTTGCGCTGTTCCTCGTCGCCCCGGTACCCCATGTGTGCTCCAAGGTGGCGGCAATGGGCGTCCATCACATAGGCCGCGCCTGACTCACCACGCCATGCCACCAGATTCCTCCCGAAATACTTCAATGGCTTAACATCTCCCGAGTCGATGTCAGCCGAATCAGCGACTATGAACCACCCCTTGGGATAAGGGGATTGAGGGAACGCAGCCGTAATGAGATTAGCCATCTTCACTTTATCCTTTCCTTCAACCGACCAGTCAGTTGAACGGTGCCTTTAGCGCTATCTGCGCAAATTTTCTTTGATGCAAATCAAATTTCGCTCGCTGCCCAGTTATCGGCCGTCGGCTGGAGACATGGATCCGAATGCCTGCTCCTCGCCCCCGCAGGCATGGTAGCAAGCCGCTACGTCATAGGTGATACCGACTGGTTGATTGACACCGTCGGACGACACAGCGTAGGAGGCAGTTATCGAGCCACGATGGCATACTGCAAGCATTGCGCCGCATTGCCACGGGATCTCAGAGGTAATCGCCTACGGTCGGGCGGGAATTTCGTTGTTTGAGTTGGGAGTAGGCAATTTGAAAATTAGCAAGGATACGGCTGCGGTCGTGACAGGCGGCGCATCTGGTCTTGGGCAGGCCACGGCCGAGGCGCTCGCGGAGGCTGGCGCGCGCGTTGCTATTTTCGATCTTAACAGAGACGCTGGCGAGCAAGTTGCCAAAGCGATCGGCGGCACGTTCTGCCACGTGGACATAACAAGCGAGGAATCCGTCGTTGCCGGATTCGAGCAGGCCCGAGCCGCGAACGGGCAGGAGCGCATTCTCGTCCATTGTGCGATGGCCAACCGCAAGGGCAAAACGGTCTCGATTGACCGCGAAACCGGCGAGCCAACGCGTTTCTCGACCGACGATTTCGCTTTCGCCATACAGGGCATCCTGATCGCCAGCTATCGGGTCGCGTCGCTGTCCGCTCAGGGAATGGCGGGCCTGGAGCCGGTCGAGGATAACGAACGCGGCACAATCGTACTGACCGCGTCGGTCGCGGCTCAGGATGCGCAGATAGGGCAAGTTGCCTATGGGGCCGGGAAGGCAGGCGTGAACGGCCTCGTCCTGCCGATGGCGCGGGATATGATGAACCTGGGCATCCGCGTCAACGCGATCATGCCGGGCATCTTCAATACGCCGCTCCTCGCGCGCAATTCGCAACAGGTGCTCGACGGGCTCAACGCTTCCGTGCCCTTCCCGAAGCGACTGGGAAAGCCTGAGGAGTTTGCGTCGCTGGCGATGGAGCTTGTGCGCAACACCTACTTCAACGGGCAATCCATTCGTCTCGACGGAGCGATCCGTATGCCCCCTCGTTAAACTATCGCCTTGTCAGGAGAAGTGCCGGTGAGCAATGCCTGGATCGTGGATGCTGTGCGCACACCACGCGGAATTGGAAAAATGGGAAAGGGCGCGCTTGCACATCTGCATCCGCAACATCTGGGCGCGACGGTCCTGAATGCGCTGAGAGATCGCAATGCCATCGAGACGAGCAGGGTGGACGACATCATTTGGTCGACCAGCCAGCAGCGCGGCAAGCAGGGCGGTGATTTGGGGCGACTTTCCGCGCTTTATGCCGGCTGGGACGTCAAGGCGTCAGGTGTGACGATGGACCGCTATTGCGGAGGCGGCATTTCAAGCGTTGCCTTCGCGGCGGGCCAGATTATCGCCGGGTTTGAAGACGTCCTTGTCGCCGGCGGGACCGAGATGATGAGTCATCACGCCGAGGCGGATGCCTGGGAAATCGGTACGCCCTATCAGCCGCTGGGCCGCGCCAAGGGGAATTACAAGCTCTATGACGCCAACCCGATCGGACATGTCGGTGTGGCCGCCGACGCGATAGCCGCGCTGGAGGGTATTTCTCGTGCAGAACTCGAAGCGTTCGGCGTCGAGAGTCAGCGCAAGGCGCAGGCTGCGATCGCAGCAGGCCGTTTCGACAAGAGTCTGATTCCGGTGCTCAACGACGATGGAAGCGTGGCGCTCAACCATGAGGAATATCCGCGTCCGGAGACGACGCTGGAGGGTCTTGCCGCGCTCAAGCCGGCCTTTACCGCGATCGAGAATGTCACGGCCGCGCCCGATGGGACGACGATGCGGCAAATGGTCGAACGCAAATATCCTGCTCTTGTCTGGGAAGCGGTCCACCATGCCGGCACATCTTCAGGCGTGGTCGACGGCTCAGCGGCATTGTTGCTGGCATCCGACGCGGGCCTCAAGGCCAATGGCTGGAAACCGCGCGCTCGGGTCGTGACTGCGGTCAACATGGGCGATTGCCCCACGCTGATCCTCAATGCGCCGGCTCCAGCGGCAAGGAAAGCACTCGACCGCGCAGGATTGTCGGTCGCCGACATAGATGTGTGGGAGATTAACGAGGCTTTCGCCGTGGTGACGGAAAAAGTCATTCGGGACCTCGGTATCGAGCGGAGCAAAGTCAACATCAATGGCGGGTCGATAGCATTGGGCCACCCGATTGGCGCGACGGGGTCGATTCTCATCGGCACGGCCCTCGATGAACTGGAGCGCTCGGGCGGCCGGTACGCGCTGATCACGATGTGCGCATTCGGCGGGATGGCGCCGGCGATCATCATCGAACGCGTCAGCAACCCCTCTTGAATATCGAGGCCCCCGTCATCGGAGACGTATTGTGAATGAGCCTATTGATAGCTGTGTTCTAACCGAAGTGCGGGGCAAGGTTCTCGTCATTACGATCAATCGCCCGGAATCGCGCAACGCCGTCACGCAGGCTGTCGCTCAAGATGTCGCAAAAGCTCTGGATCGCCTGGACAGCGATTCGTCCCTCTTCGTCGGGATCATCACCGGTGCGGGCGGATCGTTTTGCGCCGGCATGGATCTTAAGGGTTTTCTGCGTGGTGAATCTCCGTCGATTCCCGGACGAGGGTTTGCCGGCCTGACAATGGCCCCTCCAAACAAGCCGCTCATCGCGGCGGTTGAAGGCTATGCCCTGGCAGGAGGAATGGAAATCGCTCTTTCATGCGACCTGATCGTGGCCGCGAAGAACGCCCAGTTTGGAATCCCGGAGGTAAAACGAGGACTCGCTGCGCGCGCTGGCGGTTTGATGCGGCTGCCGCGCCAACTCCCGCAACGAGTCGCGATGGAGTTGGCACTGACTGGCAATTTCCTTTCCGCCGGACGGGCTTATGACCTTGGTCTGATCAATGTGCTTGCCGATGGGCCAGCGATCGATTCCGCCTTGACGCTGGCCGAAGCGATCGCCGCCAATGGCCCGCTTGCTGTGATGGCTTCAAAGCGTGTCGTCCTGGAATCACGCTTGTGGAATAATTCGGACATGTGGGAACGCCAGGCAGAGATTGTCGATCCGGTGTTCGCCTCGGAAGACGCCAGGGAAGGAGCCACTGCCTTCGCTGAAAAGCGTCCGCCAAACTGGGCTGGACGCTGAGCAGGTCATCTGTGCAGCCGCCCGAGCAGTCTGCATTATTGCCAATGGGCTTGAACGACTGAAACAACCAAGGAAACAAATCATGGGTGATATTGTGGCGCATGGCGATGGGCTCGTTACCTCCGAGCGCCGCGATGGCATCAACATCATAACGTTAAATCGGCCAGAGAGCCGCAATACGATCAACCACGCCTTGCGTGTGGCGATGGTCGAAGCCTTCTCCGCCGCAAATGCCGATCGCGACAGCCGGGCGGTCGTCGTCACCGGCGCAGAAGGCCACTTTAGCGGTGGTGGCGACCTGAAAGGCATGACTGACCGGGATATCCGCTCGGTCCATGAGCGGATGAACATGGCCGCACAAGTCACACGCCTTATCCGGCGATCTCCCAAACCGTATATCGCGGCAATCGAGGGCAGTGCGTTCGGGGCAGGTCTGTCTATCCCCTTGGCATGCGATCAGATCGTTGCATCGCAGTCTGCCAAGTTCTGCTCCGTCTTTGTCCGCGCGGGCCTGGTTCCGGATTACGGTATGATGCACACTCTTCCCAGGCGGGTCGGCGACGGTATTGCCCGCCGAATGATGATGACTGCGTGTGTTGTTAGCGCTGAGGAGGCATTACAAGCTGGTCTGATCGACCAGTTGGTTCCGGTAACCGAAGCGCTTGAAACTGCTTTGCAGACTGCGGCTGAGTTTAGCGCCCATGCTCCTCTTGCCGTCCATTTGATTAAAGCTGCGATGGCGGATGGCCGGAGCGACCGTCTGGATTCGTGCCTGGATGCCGAGGCTGACTTGCAAGGGCAGTTGTTTCAAACGGATGATTTCACCGAAGCTCTTAATGCTTTTGGAGAAAAGCGCACACCACTGTTTCGTGGGACATGATGGAAATATGACTTGTATCTAAGCCACCAGTATAAATCGCGATAGCACAGCCGAAAGAAAGAACTCAGATTTTTTCGGAAAATTTGTTGATAATTGAATTTAATTAATTTGGTGGCGATAAGACCGTTCGGTCCTTTTATTAGAAGGACTTATATTTATGATCGCTTACCAGAACTTGGAAATTCTCCTGCAAGGCTTTCGAGCGGCAGATACAGAGAGTAAACTTCACGAAGCATTGGCGAGAGCTACTGCCATGCTAGGATTTAAGCAATTCGCGCTAGGGCATCATGTCGATCTGAGCTGCCCGCCGCAAGGTGCGATACGGCTAGACACCTACGATCGCAGTTGGGTCAGCTATGGTCTGGAGCGCGGCTATTTTGCTGAAGATCCGATCCATCTCGCGAGCATGAAGACAGTCCGGGGATTTGCTTGGCACGAGCTCGGCGAAATCATCCAGCTGACTTCTCGCCACAAGCAGATTCTCGCCGAAGCCGGTGCCTTTGGCTTAGGGGCGGGTTTTACGGTCCCTGTGCACCTGCCGGGTGAGTACCACGGGACATGCTCATTTGCCGCCCGATCGATGGATGACCTCCGCACGAATGCACTTCCAATCGCTCAACTATGCGGGACGTTCGCTTTCGAAGCGGCTCGCCGGATCATGCGTCGTACCCTCAAACTTGGAGAAATGGACATGCCCAATCTACGGCCGCGCGAATTGGAGGCTCTGATCCTTGTCGGCCGGGGGAAGACCGATAGCGAGATCGGTCAAATACTTCGCATATCGCGAGCAACAGCGCATGAACATGTCGAAGGAGCGAGACGGGCCTATGGTAATGCGCAGCGTGCCTTTATGATAGTGCGCGCGCTGTTCGATGGACAGATCACATTTGCCGATCTCTTGAGACGGTAAAGCAGGGTGATGCCAAGCGATCCTGATTTTTTCGTCGAACTCCAAACCAATCCGAAAAAACGATTCGTGCAGCTGCAATCCCCGCAGCAATCCTGTCACCTTTGATGAGGCAGAACGGCATTGAGCCTGCCCGGGAACTAAAGGTGTCGATATTCGAGAGCCGCTTGGCCAAGCGCATCGAGAATCGGCTCTCCCAAAATGGAAATCATCGCGGATTCCCTTTTTTGAGCGCCAATGATATGATTGCCGCTGGAAAGGAGCCGGCGATGGATCCGGAAAGCACTACACCTGAGACGGACGATTGGTCCACCGACGAACAGCCCGAGGCGCCGCGCCTGTCGCATTGGCTGTGGCGCCCTTGGTACGCCAAGCTGTGGTGGAAGGCTGCGGCTCTCTTTTGGGTGGCTTTCATCCTTGAAGAGGTTTTCGTGCCACGTTCCTTGTCTCAGGCACTTTTCGAGCAATTTGAAGGCTGGCTTGTCACGGTACTGATCCTTTTCCACCCGTTCCTGATCCTGCCGGTCCTCAGCATCGGCTGGCTCTGGGCAATGTCCGGGCAACCGCGTGGTGAGTCGGGAGGCCATATTTATGATCGGACGACCGAATTTGGGTTTAATGGGCGAAATACGGATCCCACGAATCCAGCTGATCCTCGGTATATCTGGCACCCTGCAAATCCCCAGAGCCAAGCTTGGCGTGACACGCATGTGTTTGGCCGTCACTAACGTTTCTTGAACGCCGGATCACCGTCCTCCCAACCCTGTTCACGATCGCCAGTGAACCGACCGCTCCGGAGGATTTTGCTTTGCTCGATTGACGTGAAGGGTGCGCTGGCGTCCCAGGGACCACGACCTGCATCAGCTTGTTCAAGGTAGCGGTTACGCAACCCGGCAGGGCCGAGCACCTCATTTCTCAATGCGTCGGTAAACGATCGTTCGGGCGATGACGACTTAGACGCAGCGCGCTCGGCGTTGGCAAGTGCGTTGCGCACATCGTAATTGACGATGTCGATCGTCGATTGCGCGGTTGAGTTAACGGTTCCGACATCTGACGTCTGCAAGCCGATACTGCCAGTAGCGCCGCTTCCTCCTGAGGCGGAAGTATTCTTTCCTCCCTTCTTGCCGACGCCGCCTCCGCCGACGTCTCCGCTGATCCCCAGCGTTTCGACATCACCATTCGACACTTGGTGAGCTGCGCTGCGACCAAGTGTTCGCTGCCACCCTGTTTGAACCATGATAGCCGTTACGTCGCGTTCCAACGTGTCCGCGACCTGTGGCTTGAGGCGCCAGTTGCCGCTGCGATCCATTTCGAATCCGCCCTTGAGCCAACTAGCCATTGCCGCCTGGCCCTCCGCGCCACTGCCCAGAAAATGCTCGATAGTGTCTGGGCCGGCTTGCTTGCCGGCCTCGAACCGTGTGCTGGTGTCGCTCCGCGCCGACCGCTGGAACCCCGTGCTGCTCGATACCAGCAGATCATTATGCGCAAAGTTGAACCGCGCGGTGCCGCCATTGGCTACCGCGCCGAGCTGGTCCTGGTTGATGAGCCCGGCCCGCCACATCTGTGCGGCTGTTTCGGGCGTTAGGTTGAGGCTGAAGTCTCCGTTCTGATCCATGGCGATCTGCCGCTTCGTCAGATCGATACCATGGCTTCGCAGCAGTCCTTGAGCCCTTGTTAGGCGTTCGTTGTCAACGATACGCGTGAGCCGCTCGTTGCGTGCCCGATCTGCTACCCCGGCAGATCCGCCCTCGGCCATATCGACCTGATTGCCCGCAGTTCTCGATAGCGCCTGGATGAAGCTATCGAGGCGGGCGGCTTCTCTTGTGGAAACACCGGCGGCTTCAGCACCTTCCGCGAAACCGAAATTCTCCGACTGGCGACGTTGCTCGCCAATGCGTGCAGCGCCGCGCGTTCCATCATGACCAACCTCACGTTGAGCATCGAGTTTGCCGGCGCGCTCCGCAAAATCATAGCCCGCGGCTTCTCGGGTCCGACCATAAACACTCGTCCCTTCACGCGCCGCTTCAGCCGTGGAGCCGTCAGCTGTGCCGACCTGGACCGCAGCATTGTAGCTTTCCAATGCATGCATGACCTGGGCCTCGTTCCGGCCTGTAGCGCGGGAGAGTTGGCTGATGGCAGAGGAGCGCGCTTCACCCGACAGCGCATTGATGAAGGAGATGCGACGGCTGGTTTCGTCGACCGAGAGCCCGAGCATAGCGGCAGCGTTGCGCTGGCCCTCATTGCTGCCGGTCCGGTGCGCTTGCTCGGTCGCCACATTGCCGCGCTCGACTTGCGCAACCCGGTCGCCCGCATAGTCCCGACGACCCTCCATTGCTCCAACCTGCACTTGCGCAGAGGTGAGATCATTTTGCAGCATCGCCTCTTGATCGAAGGTGTTGGCGATGAGCTTGGCGAAGGTTGGGTCCGCAGATGCCTCGCCGATGACGCTCGCCGCCTTCAACTGCGCATCATCAGGGCCGTAGCCGCTGCGCGCAAAGTGCCGCGTCGCGCCTTGCAGCATCATGTCATACGCGCGTTGGTCGCCGAAAGCCCGCCATTGCACCATGTTCTGCGCGAATGATGCAAAGGCGCGCTCCCCTGTTTGACCCTGCCCAAAATAGCGATTTCCAAGCGATCTGAGCGCATCCTTTTCGGCGAACTGATGGATTGCCGCAGTCGTCGCGTTTGCGCGCACCGCGCGTTGAACCGCTGGATTCGACAGGTTGCCATTGACGAGGGCAGGGGCCAAGCCACCCAGTTCCCGCGCAGCGTCGATACCGCCCATGCCGAACGCCGGAACGCCAGGTACACCTGATGCCCGCTCTCCGAGGAAACCACCGGCAGCGCCGAAGCTCCGGTTCGCGCCGAACGTCGAGCGTTCGCCGAAATCACCAAAGTTCGAAGAGGCGTTTCGGCGCGCCATCGTGCCCGCAGCTGACGCTTGCGCCTCGAGCGCCGAGGCATAGCCTTCGCCGGTGGCCAGAGGTGCAGCTGCGGCGCTTGCCTGGCCGTGAACGCCGAGCGTCCCACTGGTAAATGACGTGAACACGTTGCCTGAGAAGCGGAATACCGTGAAGACAAATGCGCCAGCGAGGCCGGCCGCAGCCGTTCGGAAGCTGCCGAAGATGGCGAGCGCCTTCTGAGCCGAGGATGGCGCCAAGAGCCAGGCATTGGTGGCTACGGCATTAGATCGCATCTCGGCGAGCGCATCCATGGCGCGTCCCAATGTCAGCTGATAGATGCCAGCGTCGATCACGCCCCAGAGCGCCACGAACACGAAGAGACCGAGCGCAAAGCTCGCCACGCGAAGGTTGATCGGCGTCAGGATGAACAGGAGCGCGATCGGGATCATGAACAGCATGATGCCGAACACGACGGCGCGGATGGTCGGCATCCATTCGTTAGCCACCGACATGGTCGCGAGGCCGTTCGATATCACGGCACGATTGGCCATGACTCTCGCGGCCGAAGCCGGACTGTCTTCGAAAAGCACGTCTCCGACACTGTTTCCCAGTAGAATATTGGTCATGAACGCCTGCAGTGACAGAGGCGTCCCCATCATCATGTCGCCCATCTCGCCCAGCTGGCTGCGGCATCGGTTGAGCTGGTCGGGCTTTGTCACATCGAAGCCGGTCCGTGTGCAGACTTGCTTGCTATAATCCTCGAACAGTGCCGGATCAGAGAGAGCGGTCGAAATATGCTGCCAGGCCTCGTCGCAACTCACGGTCGTGCCGCCTTTGTCGGCGGCGGTGTAGACGGTAGAGAATGTCGCCGGACCTGCCATCGCCGCGAACGCCGCGGGCAGATCGGTCGCGGTTCGGAACAGCCGATCATCGTCGATACCATAGGCGGCAGAGACCCGCGCGACGGGATAACATTGGCGGACATAATCTTTGATCGTCGCGTCGAGGAAGGTGTCGGTCATTGGGCCACGCGGCGATACAGCATTGAAGAAGAGGTCGAATGTGTGCCCGCCGGCGCCGAACTCGATCTTGCTGTTGGGATCGAGTGTATTGTCGTCGATCGTCTCGACCAGCGCGCGTTCGATGAGATTGGTGGTGCCCGCAACGAGGACCAGGAGATTGGGCACGTCGCCGACGGGCTGATAGGCGTTGCGTACCTTGTCATAGATGTGGACCGTCCCGGTAGTGGCGATCATGCCCACAAACAGACCGATGCCGATCAGCATCTGGAAGCCAAAGGCTACGAGACTCATCCCTTGTCCGCGAACGCTTGCCAGCAGCGCGCCAAGCGAAATGCCGACGGTTGCGATCACGATCACAAGCGTTTCGTATCGCGGATCAGCGAAAATCATTGCGACTAGGCGGAAGGCATCCACCGTCTCGGCAAAGCCGTCATAGGTGTAGAAGCTGGCGTCAATCGCGAACGCAGGTGTCGCGGCGCCAAGCGTTGCGAGGGCAAGTGTCAGGCGGATCAGGTGGCGGAACGTCATTTTACTGCTCCCGAGCGGCGGCGGCGCCCGCAGCGTCGCGCGCATCGCGATCGCGCTGTCGCATCAATCCGGCATAGTTGGCCGACAGGTTCGCGGCGCCCAACGCGGCCAGATAGGATTGCCGCATTTGCGCGCGCTGCCGCAGGACCTCTTCCCGAAGATCGCGCAACTGCTCGATCCCCTTGGTAAGGATGCGCGTCTGGCAAATACTGGTATTGGCCGCGTCGGCCGCACCTGCAGCCGTCGTGCCGCGTTCAGCATTGCTGAGAGCAAAGTCGATCGAACGGGTGAGATCGTTCAGCATCTGGTAGGCGAGCGTCAGGGCGACCAGTTCGTCGGTGTCGCCGATCACGGAACCTGCCACTCCTTGACGCACACCCCATTCGAGCATGCGGTAAACCGGCAGAGTGCTGACATTGGCGACGAACTGCCTTTCCTCGGCCGTCAGCGCCGCGCGCGTGCGGATTTTGGTGGCGATGGAATCCATGCGGGTGCGCGCCAGTTCCAACGCACCCTTGCCACCATCATTCGAGCAGTCGGCGGCCGTCGCGGGGATGTTGAGCGCGCGGCGCTGGACGCGGCCGCTCAGGAAATCATCCGGGGACTCGGTATCCTGACGCGGACAGGCGGGGATCGCTGAGAACAGCGGAACCTTGTCGTTCGGATCCCAGCGCATGTAGACATCGCCCACACGTGCCCGCATCACCTCCGCCCAGTCGCCGGCGCCAACGCGCGAGGCCGCATGGGCGAGCAGCGATCCGGTTCGGAAGATGTCGGTGACCTCTGCCGGGCAGTTTTCCAGCGCATCCTTCAGATCTTCGGTCGGATTGTTGTTGTTCGCCTGGATCTTCTCGCGGCTCTGCTGGTAGCTTTTGGCAAAGCCCTGCTTGACGGAGCGATAGCCGGTCATCTCCTCGATGATGCCGCTCATGTTATCGTCGCCCTTGGCGATCTGGACCATGCGATTGGCGAGGCGGCAATCATTGACCTGGATGGAGTTTAGGAAGTTGGTGGCAGCTTCCATCTTCGAAATGATGTTCCCCATCTTCTCGTCGAGGGTCTCGAGCAGATACTGGAACGCGACCGCAGGCGCGGCCTGGAGGATGCTTTCGAGCTTCTGGACAAGGTAGTCCGGGTCCAGAAAGCTCATGCCGCCAAGGAACATGTCGATGCCGCCACAGCCGGCCTTCACCTTGGGCAGACTCAGCGACATGAGATAATCATTGTGCACGTCGACGCGGCCCGACATTCCGCCGGCGGTCAGATATCCCCGCGTCTGATCCTCGAAGCTCCCCGGGCTGGTATAGGTCACATTATCGAACCAGCTCTCGGCCCAACTCTGGGCATGCGCGGGAGCGGTTGCGCCGCAGGCGGTCACAACGGCGATCAGGGAAACACTCAGACGCGACAAGAAGCGAGACATGGCGGATGTCCTCGGATTGGAGCTGTGACCGGGAGGAATGAGCCCGCCATGCTCAGTTCCTCTTCGAATGGAGCGGCGGTGATGCTGCGACACCGACGATGCCGGTGAACTTGGCCATCGCCCGCACGCCGACGTCCGGCCTCACACCGGTCATCATCTTGAAAGCCAGGTAGATGTTTCGGGCGAGGTTCACGCTATGATCGGTCCCAATCGCGATCGGGATAACGCGATTGGGATCGTTCGTGGCCCGCGCCCACGCCACTGGATGTCCGACCCAAGGCAGCCCCAGCCTGCCCGATCGTACCATCGCCTCCTCACGCGAGAGGACATCGACATTCACGTCATACTGACGGCGCAAGGTCTGGAGCTTGGTCCACAGATCCGCGCACGGCGCACATCCCGGCGCTGTCGTCATCTCCACGACGAAGGCGGGCGCATCGCCTTTCAGCGTCGCACCGAAATCCGGAGGGAAATCGCGGGTGAGGGGGACGCGCGACAGCCAGGCTTGCATAGTGGATGGATCGGCTACCGGATGGATCGCGGCACGCCGGGCCGCATCCTGGGAAATAGGTTGAGCGGTCGCCATTTCGGCAGTCATCCCGCCAATCACGATGCCCGGTATGCCGAGAAGAAAAATGAGCGGTGCTCTCATGGCCGTGGCCCCCGAGGATCGACGAGATTGCCACCGACCATGTCTCCCGCGGCGGCACGCGGATCACTGGCCGAGACTGGCCCCAGACCCAGTGCGTCGAAGAAGCCGCCTTCCTCTCCTGCGCCGGTCATGAACTGCTCCGGCCGGATGTCACCAGTCAAAAGGCGCACGGCCTGATAGGCCATCTGCGCAAGGTTCGGATAAGCTTCCACCCCGCTCGCGATGATCATGCGCTGTTGGCTGTTACGGCGAATGATCATCGTGGTTGGGGTCACCTCAACCCCAAAGCGCTGCCCGAGCTCCGGGCGGCGATCGATGTCCATGAGCGTCACCTGCCAGCCCATTTCATCCTGGAAACGTTGAACAATGGGCCACTGAACACGGCAATAGCCACACGAGGTTCGGCTGAACATGACCAGCGCGAACTCTCCAGCATGTGCACGCAGATATTGGCGACGCGTGTCATCTTTGTAGGCGAGCAGCTCATCGCGTGCATCACCGACCATCGGATTGGCGGACTTGGAGTTCAATTCGGGATGCTGGAGCATCGCAAGCTGCGTCACGCCGGCGAACGCGCGAGCCTTGCGCCGCGCGAAATCCTCGAGCCGCCAGAAGTCGGCTACGGCATCCACTGTGAGCACGGTTGCGGCATAGTCGCGCTGCTGCTCGATGAGCTTTCGGATTTTGGGCGGCGTCCAAGTCGCGAGCTCCGCCATCGGGGGGATGGCGGGCTTGACCAGAGCATCCTCGTCGGCAGGCTTCGGCTTGGCCGGCTCGGGTTTTGGAGCGTACCACCAGTAGCCCTGCCGCGCCGGTTCGGTCCGCATTTGCGCGGATGCCGATAGTGGCGCAAGTCCGACCGCTGCGGCGGAGATGAAGGTGATCCCCTTCATAGCACGCGCTCCATCCTGGTCAGCCGTCCGATCGAGACCGGGCCATAATAGCGGCTGTCGAAGCCATTCGGATGCCGTGAGCCGACGAATATGAACCCGGCCGGGATCAGCCGCTCAGTGGGTCGATAATGCTCGATGCGCTGTCCGTTGCGGCCTATAGGCTTGCTCACGCCCAGCAGGCGATCGTTGCAGTAATACCAGCCATCCCATTGCCCATGCGTCATCGAAGGCTTCTCGATCATGTCGAGCCGATCGCCGGGCATGCAGAGCGCATACTTAGTGACGGCAACGGGCTTCGGACCGGCGAGCGGATGCGAGAGGACGAAAGAGACGAGGTCGCCTTTGTGGATCGAGCCCGGCTCGGCGCGCACAGCCCAGGCATCGATGGAAGGGCTCATCACCCAGGTGACCTGGGGAATGGCCCACCAAGTGAGCAGTCCGATGGGCAGGACGATGCAATAGACCTTGAACAGCTGCTCGGGGCGTGGCGGCTGTCCAAGACCGGAGGCTCCCAGCGTCACTGCTGCACGCAGCGGCAGGAGCTTGATCTCCTGCCAGGCCCTCTTACCGAGATTCCAGGCGAGCCTGAGCATCGCGCACCTCCTCTTTGCCGCCAAGGCGGCCATATTCTTCCAGCAGTCCCGAGAGCGCGGCATCGCCGTAGACGATGTGCGCGGCGCGCGGGCTATCGTCTTCGCGTTCGCAATATGGCTGTGTGGGATCGCCCGGGATCATCGCCAGCGCCGGGACGCGCACGATGCCATGTTGCCGAAATACTATCGGATCCACGATCAGCTGGACGTTGCGCATCGCACAGGCAGGGCCTTGGCATCCGGGATCGAGCCGCAGGATCTCGGCGGACAGCTTCGCCATCGGCGCGACCTTGGTTAGGCCGCCGGGCATGCCCCGAAACGCTAGCACGCCGTGGGCTTTCTCAAGCTGCCCTGCGTAGGTCCGCAAGGTCGCTACCGGCATCGAAGACGACACGAATAGGACCGGAACCCAGCTTGCTTTAGCAGGTGGCGCCGTCGCTTTCGCTAGTGCGGCCGTGTCCGGGGCGTCGAGTCCCAGCGCCTGGTCGAGGCGTTTCGCCATCGCCTCGCGTTCACGCGCGATGTCCGCGCGGCCGGCTTCCAGCGCCGCGCGAGCGCGCGCGTCCATTGCCGGCGCCGGGGCAGGGCGTCGCATCGCTTCAAAGGCTCGCCTGCGGATTTCCGGGCTGGCCTCGCTGGGAGTACCTGGCGTAGGGGCGCCGACATGGGGCTTCTGTTTCGCGATCGCACCCTTCAACCGATCGACAGCTGCGTCCCCCTGTTCTTCGATCTTCGCTTTTGCGCCATCAGGCCGCGTTTGGGCCTGAACCATTACGGGAACCGCCAGACCCCAAAAGGTCATGATGACCATGGGTCTGAGGCGCACGTCAGTGCCCGACCGTCTGCATATAGGCATCGATCTTGTCCTTCATGTCGACTTGGATTTCGCCCTGAGTCCGGGCCTCGATGTCGGAATAATATTCGGAGAGGTCCATCTTGCTGAAATCCAGCGCCTGGAACTCCTCCGGCGTGAAGCCGCGGCACATCGGGTTCTTCGGCGTGCCCCAGCCAATGCCGTTGAAGCTCTTGAGCTGTGGCCGGCCCTGTTCCTGGATGATGCGGCCCAGCTTCGTGTTGAAGCAGCAGTGACCACGCGACTTCTGGATGCAAATGCCGAGGATCTTGGAGCTGCAATAGCTGCCGACTTCGTGGCACATACCCGACCCGCGCAGCATGCCCACTTCCATGTCCTGCTGATCGCAACCCGAAAGCAGGAAATCCACCATGAAGTTTATAGCAAGACTGATCGCGATGGACGTCGGATCGATGCCGACGATGATGGCGTTGGCCCCGGCGCTCGCGGCTTGGCTTGCCGTCGCGCCAGCCTTGAACGCTGTGTAGGCAGCCTTCATCCCGGTGAACACGCCCTTCGCGACAGCGATCTTGGTCCCGATCGAAGAAATCGACCCGCCCATGCCATCCTTGACGATCTTTCCCTTATCCTTGCAGCAATTGGAAAAGGTCGTCTTGAGCCCGGGCGGCCGACAGCGCATCGCGCGCCCAGAGAAGATTTCGATATTGCCGAGGCACGCGCCCGTGGCATCTAGCTCGCCATCAGCGGGTACCCCGGGATCATCCGTGACCGGTTCATCGGCGATGGGCGCCGACACAGGATCGGTGCACGCATTGGGGGAGCAGGTCGGCGTACCGCCGATCGCCGGAGCCTTGCAGGCATAGGATGGCCCGAGCGGACATGCATAGCCCGCGGTCGCGTCGCCGGTGCAGGTGACGGATTGCAGCGGGCATTGCCAGGTCGCGTCGACCGCCAGCGTGCAACTCGCAACCTCGCCGGGATCCGAGGCATCGCCATTGCCATTGAGATCGGCCGCACACATCGACTGCGCATGGACGGGCGCATTGAACGCAGCCCAGGCGAACGCGGCGATCGCAAAGTTGCGGACTCCGCGCGGCAGAATGGAATTGGCGGACATCAGCGCGCCTCCGAGGTGCAGATCATGTCGGCGCCACCGAGTCGCACGGTCTGCATCATCACCACCGCCTCGGGAAAATCGTCGAGGCAGCCGCAATCCGAGACCATTTCCTCACCGGCACCCAGTGGACATTGGCTGACGCCCGCGCTGGTGGTGCAGCTATGATAGAAGGTGTCGTAACCGACGGGGGCGTTCTGCTTGGCGCCTACGACGCCATCCACGGCGACATCGCTGTTAGCCTTGGGCGCGCGGGTCTTGCAGATGGCTTCGCATGCCGGAACCGAACCGCGATCGGGTAGCCCAAACGCACTGCTCGAGGTCGAATAGCTGCCGTCCTTGGCCTTCACCCGGTCGGCAAGCAGCGTCTCGGTTGAATGGTCGATGATATAGGCGCCGCGGCTCAGATCGGGCTGCGGCAGCGAACCATTGTCGAACGTGCAACGATAGCGGCGTTTCCGTTCGAACCAGGGCCGAGTCAGGCTGAGCGAACAGGCGCCGCTTTCGAACAGCCGCGTCTGCGCGAGCGGCGTGAGCCCTGTCGCCACGCCCGATTTGACGGTGTCGACGCCGTCGACGGTTTCGTCAAAGAGTTGGCACTTACTATCGGTGGCGTTGCCGGCGCAGAGGTCGACCAGCTTCTCTGTAGGCTGGCAAGAGAGATCGACGTTGGCGTGCACCATCGCGAAGGCCTCGCCGCCGCCCGAAACCGCGACGCGTAGCCAAATCTCATGGTCACCTTTGCCGAGCCATGGCTTGAGGTCGAGGTTCGGATAGGAATAGAAAGTGCTCTTGCGCTCGCACTTTCCCGGGGGATAGCCCATGTCGGTCCACGCCGACGGACCAGAGAAGACGAGCTGGCCGTCAACGCGCACCTGCCCCCAGTCGTCGGCGAACCAGTAAAGCAGGCGCACATCCTGAAGCCGGTCGGGGTCGGCAACATGGAGGGTCATGCGAAAATCGTAAAAGCTGCAACTGCCGCTGAGGCTATTGTCGGACGGTGAGCCCATGACGAAAGCCAGGGAGCCGTCGCCATAATCGTAGGTGTCGTAGCCGCCGGCCGTTCGGGCGATGATATCCTCGGCCTTGACCGCATTGAGCGACACTTCGCGTGTTATCGTGCATGCTCGGTCCTGAACCGCCTGACCAATGCCGGCGGTGGACCCCTTGAGGGTTTGGAACATGCTGTTCGACGATGAAGCGACGGCAGCGTCGTTCTGGAGTGCGGTAGGGTTGGAGCGATAGGCGGTCTGCGGCAGCGACGGGTTAGTGGTGCAGGCCGTACTCTGCGCGCCGATGTAGCGGATGACCGGGCCGTCGATCAGGGCCTGCGCAACCCCGATGCGTGGATCGGCAGTGGTGAGCGCGCCGATTACACCGCCGCCAAGGTCCTTGAGCACCGATGCGAGATTGCCCCAGATAAGGTTCGCGCCGCAGCTGTTATTGACGCAGTAGCAGCCGGCAAGCTCGGTGAGGTCGACCTCCGACAGCTTGAGATCGCCCGAGGCGTTCGTGTCCCATTTGTAGGAGTGGCACTGGTTCCACGTGCCTGGCTGACAGCCGATCACACCATTGGCACAGATACCCGAGACGGGCATGGGCAACGTCAGCGTCTGGTCGACTGTGCCATCGAGATCCTTGTCGCGCGAGACGCGCAACGTGCCGATATCGCCGCTGCTTGCCGGCTGCGCGAGCAACTCGAGCAACGTCGCGGTTTTCTGGCAGGCGATGCTGGGGTTGAACGTCTTGCTGTTGTCGATGGTCGCGATCGGCTGTCCGGCAAGACCTGGGGTCAGATAATTCTGTTGCAGCGTGTCGCTATCAGAGGTTTTGGCGCGAGAGGCTTCGGCCGCGGCGCGCGCGCGGTCCTCAACGCTCTGCGCAATGGCGGGCGTCGTCAGAAACATCGCCGATGCCAGAAGGAGGAGTTCGCCCTTCATGGTTCGCGAACCTCGACGATACGCGAGCGGCGGCGAAGGCGGAACAGTGTTCCGACGCGACAAGCCGTTGCTCCGGGCGATATCAAACGGAACACGGCCTGTCCGTCCAGGGTGGTCAGCGCGGCCGCCGCCACGACGCGGGCGAGGGGGGCGTGCCCTTGCCGCGGCGGGAGAGGATCGACCGCGCTGACCGGGGGCGGGACAGTGTCCAGGGGGCCTGGGGACACCATCCCGATCCCACGCCGCTCGCGGCTGCCATCCTGGCTGTGGCGGACAGACCGGGCACAGGGCCGCGCTGGCGTGGAACGGGGGGAAGGCGACCTGCTCATGGCGTGGAAACCCCCGCGCAGCAGATGACCTTTTCGAAGACCATGAATTGGGCATTGTCCTTGCCGGGGGCATGCTTGGCCGACGACCAGAGCGCGCCGGGACGACCGACATTGACGCAGGAACCGCCTTTGACGGGCTCCATGAGCTGATATTTGTAGCGCGATTTCGTCCAGATCGGCGCTGCCTTGAATGAGCAGCCGTCGGAGGAACTGATTGTGGCCGCACCAAGCCGCCCCATCATGAAGGTGCCGCGTGCGGCGAGCCCGGCCCAGGCCTCGACGGAGTCATCGAAATGGATGTCGCCGGCGATCGGGTAGGTCGCTCCCCACGACCCCATGCACCAGAAGAGCGGATCGATGACCTTGCCGGCCGCAGCCGCTGCGCTATCGGCCATGCAAGCGAGGCCCGCAGCAGGATTGCCGAACAAGATGCCTTCGGGTTGGATGATCGCGCCGAGCGTTCCCGACTGCCAGGTTGGTAAAACTTCGGTGATGAGGGCGACGTCGAACCCGTTGTCTTCCAGGCACGGGAGATCGTTGAACATGTCGAGCATCGCCCAGACCGGCGAGATGTAATAGTGCATCTGAGCGAACATCTTCCGCGTGTTCGTCCCATCCGAGATCGACGACTGGCTGCCCTGCAGCTTGCCGTGTGTCGGCATCAGATCGGCGCCGAGCGCCATCATGCAGCCGGGCTCGGTCACCACATCGATCATGCGGTTCGGCGACCAGAAGCTGACCTTCACGCCGAACCAGAAGGTCGCGCCCTTTCGGCAGGCGCAGAGCGGCTTTGAGGAGGATTGCGCGTCCAGCTCCTTCGAGAGCTTGTCGAACGTGCCGATCCGGACGCCGCCGATCGTGATCGGGAAGATGCAGGTCCAGCGCACCTTCGTGATGGGGTTGAACACGGCGCCCGCAGGGCAGGAAGAGGCGTGCGCGGGCGCGGACGGCAACAATCCGGCCAGCAGCATCGCGGCGCCGGCGGCGAGGAGACGTTTGTAGCGGCTCATCGCGATGCACTCCCTGGCGTGGACAGGCGGATTTCGGTCAACTCGAGCTTCTGGCCCACCTGCCTCACGATCACCGGGGCGACCGTCAGACCGAGCCTCTCTTTCACGCGCCCCTCGAGGATGAAGAGCGGGCGACCGACCTTTTCGCCCAGCGCGATCGGATCCGCCGCCGCGCCAGAGCCCGCAGCTAAGAGAATCCAGTCGGTTGGGGTCGCGGTCTTCAACGCCCACTCGAGCTCGCCGGCATGCACGATCACGAGCCGCTGCGGCAGCGACACATAGGTGAGCGGATTGAAAGTGAAGCCCTTCGGGTAAAGCACCCGGCCGTCGGGCAGTGTCACGTCCATGTCGAGCGTGTAGAAGGGAACCACCGAACGTCGTCGGGTCGCCATCGCGGGCGCGAGGCTCGCCGACTTCATCGCCGTCCAGCGCGAGCGCGGTCCAAATTTGGGTCCGAGATCCTTGGAAAGCGTCGCGGCCTTGGCCTCAATCTCTGCCAACGCATCGGTCTCGACGATCGGAAAGGTGCGTCCAATCGTCGACGTCTCGCCATGGGCGGCGCCAGCGACGAGTAGAGACGCGATCAGGAGGGCTGCGACGGTGCTCGCCTGAAACCACGCGACGCGTGCGGATAGCATCCGGGAATCAGCGGGCATGGCGATATCTCCGATGCGGATTACCGATCCGCTCGCGGGGCTCGCCAATGATGGCGGCGATCAGCGCGGCCGCACCGATGATGGCGAGCATGAATACGAGAGCCGCGAGCATCGTATCGAGTGGCTGCCGGCTCCGCAGGACCAGCCCGGCCTGGATCAGCAGTAGTAGATGGCTGCCGACGAGCAGGCGGATTGCAGAAGGCGCCGGGCTAGCGGAAAGGATGCCTCTCATCTCCCCCTCCATCGCCGATAGACCGACAGCAGGTGACCGGTGAGGCATGACAACCCGATCAGCATCACGCCGCTTGCGAAACAGCCGGCGCCGACGATGAGTGATCCACGGACCACAAGCGCCGTCGGTTGCTTGAGCGCGAGTCCCGCGATCAGCACCAGGCTAGCAATCATGCAAGTCTCAATGAGGACCAGCCGAAAACGCCAGCGGATGGCGTCATTCTCGCACCGGATCGCCACACGCGCCTCGATCATTCGCTCCAGCGCAGCGTCCTTCGACAGGTCGAAGGCAAATTGGTCGGGATGGGGCTTGCGTTTCAGCATCGATCTCACTCCGCTGCCTCGGCACGCGGCCCGAGAATCTCTGCCGCATCGACGCCCGCGAGTTCGCACACGGCCTCGAGCGGCGACTTGCCCAAGCGCAGCTTCGCCTCGAAGGCGGCGACTTCCTGGGGTGCGGAGGTGTTGATCCAATACGAAAATGGATCCACGACCAGCCGCGCGATCCCAAGCCCCAGCGGCGAGTCAATGAAGACTTCCGAATAGTGCGGCTTGGAATTGCGGACCGATTTCAGAAGTTCGAGAACGAAGCCTGAATAATCGAGGATCTTGTTTTCGACCGCCTTGTCGTAGGTCGATCCCTGCAGCAGGAAGCGCGTAGCAGCGTTTTCCAGGATGACCTGACCGGTTCCGCCGAACAGCAACAGGTCGTTCATCGACTGCAGAACGATGCCAAAGCTGCCTTGATATTTGCGCGCGCGCCTGTAACCCTGACCGAACGCCTCGGCGAGGCGGGAAAGGTCTTGTCCCTCGGTCTTGGTCATGAATTGTGCGGCTTCGTCGCACAGCACGAAGCGCGGACGGTCGCGCGCCGACAGATAGAGTTCCTGGGTGACGGCGTTCACCACCACCATGACGATGACATTGAACAGGTCCGGCATCGCCTTCAGGCGCTCGAGCTCGAGAACGACGAACTCGTCACTGGCGATATCGAAGGTCGATGGGCCGTTGAAGAAATGGCCGTAAGCGCCTTCGCTCGCGAAATCGCGCAGGTTGAAGGCGAGCTCGCGCGCGACGGGAACCAGATGATCGACCCGGTCGAGATCCGACGCGGCAAATTCCGGATAGGCGCCAAGCCAGGCGCGAACGGCATCGATCCCTTCCTCGGCATGGCCTTCGTCGATCGTCCACTGGACGGCCGATTTCAAGAGGTTCCACTCCGATGTTGTGACGCCCTTTCGGGTCGCGGCGTTCGCCATTTCGGCCACGATCGCGACCGCCATCGAGATCGCGGACTGCTTGTCTTCCCCGTCGAGGGCAAAACCCATATCGAACGGATTAAGAACGAGCTGCTCCTCGCCGATGTCGATGTAGCGTCCCGAGCAGAGCGTGCAGAGCTTCCGATAGCTGCCGCCGATGTCGATGATGCGGATGAGCGCGCCTTGCGCATAATATTGCTGGCAGAGATTGTTCAGCAGGAAGCTCTTGCCCGCGCCGGATTCAGCACTGACGATGAAATTGTAATTGTTGATGCGCGGGTCGAAGAGATCGAGCGTGATGAGCTGACCCTTGCGGCCCGTGTAGAGCAGGGCAGGGCGTCCACCACCGCGGAAATCGGTCTGGATCGGCGAGAGCAGCACCGCCGCCTTCACCGGCATGCGGAAATCGCGTTCCAGCATCCGCATCGTACGGTTGTCCGGATAGAGCCCGAACGGCAGGCTCAGTGGCAACAGGACGGGATTAAGATAGCTCTCCTCCTGCATCATGAAGGGAAGGGGTTCGCTCTCCCACAGCCGCTTGGCGCGCGCGGCCATTTCGCGGGCATGGGCGCTGTCGCGGCCGAACACCCAGACGGTCGGGATGACGCGGACGAATTTCGAATTGCCGGCCTCGTCCAGAACCCAGCCGATCTCCTCGATCTGCTTACCGACCTCGACCGCGAAACTGCCCGCTGCCTTTTGCGCGGAAAGGACCTGAGCGCGCTTGTGGATCTCGAACGCTGAGTGATCGAACAGAACGTTGAGCGTGTAGAGGAAGGGGCCGCCGATCTGGTCGCTGTCTTCCGCCGACCCGCGCATGCCGCCGGTCAATCGGTTGGCGCGTTCGGCGGAAATCCGCCGCGCCGGCGATTTGGGCGTCAGGCATCGCGCGACCTGGTTCCCGAGGAAGACCTCGGGACCATCGAACAGCAAATCGGGACCCGCATCGATGATCTGCTTGCGGATCGGTGGGGCCGACCCTTGCGCGTTGGCCTCGCTCGTGAAGACGCCTGGAGCGCCAGTGTAGACGCCGTTGAATATCCGGCGATAAAAAGACACGGTCTCTTCCGGCGCAAGGCGCGTTATGCCAAGCTTGTCGAGCTGCTCCTCGATCTGGCGCTTCATATCGCTCGCCATCGGCCGACGCGTCTTCACAGACAGAATGGTGCGGAAATCGCGCAGAGGAATGCCGTGCAGCGCGCGAAGGCCGTGGCGACCCATCCCGAGGTAGTCAGCCGTTCGCCGGGCGGACGCCTGGATCAGCGGATCAGGCCGGGTCTTGAGATCAAGGAAACCGTCCAGTGCACTGTCAATCAGTGGATCCGCAAAGCTGTGCAGCTGGAGTACCGTGCCCGGGTCGAAATGAATATTGAGCAACCCGAGCAGCGCCTGGTGAACGTGGGCGAACATATAAGCTGAAGGCACCAACTCCCACGCGTAGCCAAAGCCGTCATCGATGCAGAGGAACGCTTCCTCGCTCTCATCCCAGGCGACCAGCGGCAAGAAATCGGAGAACCGATCCCGCGCAACGCTTTGACGCAAGCGGGTGAAGGTCAGCCCGCCGCCATGTCGGGTTCCCGGCGCCCTCACGGGCGCGGCTCCGGAGCGGATGCAGGAGCGCCATCGTCCGAGGGTTTGTCGCGGACCTGGCCGAGCACCGGGGCCTGCGCTGCGGGCGACACGGGGTTCACCAGATAATCACCGACGACCCAGCTCGGCGCCTCGAGGATCGAATAGACGTAGCGCGGCATGTACAGCCTGTCGGGCCGCTGGCGGTCGGCATAGGGCAGGATCAGCGTCCGCACCGTCCGCGGCGATTTGAGCATTGGTGTCACCGGATCATCGATCAGGCCCTGAAGCTCGCGATAGACGCTGTCCCGGTAGCCCGCGAAGGCGCCTGGTGCGGGCGCCTGTTGACGACCTGCGCGCCCACTGGCCGGCGCAGGGGGAGCTCCATTATCCGCTGGGACGCCCTTCAGCAGCTTGCGATCGGCCGTGACAGTGGGATCTGAGCGCGAGGCGCGTCCCGCGACGGCATCTTCATACGCCTTCTCGGGATGGATGCATTGGCCATGATCGCTGTTCTTGCAGCTGAACTTTTCGGAATAGGGCGACATCACCGAACCGACGGTCGCGCAGGACGAGAGAAGCGCGAGGGCAGGGAGGAGGGCCAGGCGAACGCGCGCGGACGTCGGCCGACAGATGAAAGGTTGGGCATGCATCAGAATTTGCTCCCCGCTGTTGGCTTGATTTCGAGGGACACACCCTCTTGGATGACGACGACCACGTCCTTCGCCGCGCCGACCTCGACGATGGGTCCGGCCTGACGCGCGAGGTCGAGATAGAAGTCGGTGAGCTTGTCCGAGGACTTAGAAAGTCCGCCGGCGATGCCGGACTTGGCGGCATCGCCGGCGTCGAGCGTGCGAACCGTACCAAGCGCCGAGGTCGATGTTTCGCCGAACGTGTTCTCGACGGTCTGGGCGATGCCGCTGATGGTGCCGGCGATGAAGGTGCGCGCCAAAGCTGCCCCTGCGCGCGTCACCACCTTGCCAGAAAGACCTTTCTTCCCATCCGCGTCGACGAAAAAGCCCTTCACAGGCTGGTCGACCACTGAATGCTCATCGAAGTCGACACAGGAGAGTGAGACGAGCTGGATCTCGACGCGTTCTTTGGCGAGGCTGCCGGTGGCGTTGCCGATGACAAAGCAGCCTGACAGGTTGGCTTTGACGTCATTGGGAAGCACGGCGGGTGCCTGAACGCGCGCGATGATCGGTTCCGGGTTGGAAGTCGCGTCGCGGCTCGCCAACGCGTCGATCCCCGTCAGCAGCCTCGCCTTCATGAAACCAGGCGGCAAATAGATCGTCCGATTCTTTTTTTTCGAATCCCCCGCGCCGCCGCTCGCGGAGGCGTCCTTGGGGACGACGGGTGTCGTGGCCTGGCCAATGGCACCCACGACTTTTTCGACCGGTGGCGCGGGTGGCGCTGAGGGCGCCGACGGTGGCACCGGAGGGGCGGGAAGGCGACCGTCCGCGCTGCCGATTTCGGATGGGGAGGGCGGTGAAGGCAAATCGGGGGCGCTGCCAGGAAGCGCGGGTGGCAATGGCCCGCCATCTGCGTCACTGCCCGGAGCAGCATGAGGCGCGATCGGTGTCTTTCCCTCCTCGATCGCTGTGATCCGGTCGCCAAGGAGACTTTGGCCGTCGAGCACCTTCTTCAGATCCCCGCGCAGCTTGACCTCAAGGCTGTCTCCGCGCAGGCCAGCGCCCATGTCGAGCTTGGATGCCACCGGCGCGGTCGCGACGGGCTCATTCGAACCGCTCGCCGAATAAAGACCATAGCCCAGCACGCCGATGGCAGCAGCGACACCCAGCTGCTTGGCACGCAGTTTCTGCTGCGAGCTGAGATTGTCCCAACGTGCCCGCATGCCATCCCAGCTGGAACCGGGCGGCGGCACTTCGAGATCGATGGCGGCCTGCTCTGCAAGGCGCTGCTGATATGGGCTCTGCCCGCTCTGTTCGATCGGCGCGCCATCTTCAGGCGCGATTTCCTCGCGTTCGCCGCTCATTGGACGGCTCCCCGGCGCACCACGATCAGCCGGGCGGTGTCACCAGCGCGGAGATCCGTACGATCGAGCGTGACCGCGAAGATGTTGGCGCCCAGCGTCGAGATGAGGAAGGCTCGCTCATCGATACGCTGGGCGGTCGAGACGCGGACGAGATATTCGCTCGCGGAAAGGCCGACCCCGTCGATCGATAACCGACGCCGCTCGTGCAGAGACGCCGCCGGCAAGGAGGGCAGGGCGAAATCCTGGGCAGCGGGCGCAACCTCCGAGAAGCTTGCCGGCACGCGATCCTGCAGCAGCGAGAGCGTGATCGAAACCGCGCGCTCTTCCTCGACCAGAGGCCCGAGCAAGTCGGCATTGGCACGCGCGCGCTGGGCGGCGCCAGGCGTGAGGATCACTGTCTGCGCGGGGATTTCAGAAGGCTCAGCATAAAGCGGATAGACCGCGCCATTGCAGGTGATGAAGAATTCGGAAGCGGCCGTCGCATAGGTGCGGGTCGGCGCACCCTCGCTCTCGACCTCCTTCACCAGGAACTTGATCCAGGCGTCTGAACCCGCGCGCTCGACGGCGATGCCCTTCTCCTGCGAGAATTTGACGTCTTCGATCTCGCCGCCTTCGCAGACGACATGGTTGATATCGTGGTTCGAGAGGCGGATGCTGCTCGTCTGATCAGGCAGCGCCGTGATGGATTGCGCCTCGGCCGGGCCGGCCATCGCGGCAGCAAAGGCGAGGAGGGCGGCAGCCTGCGCGCAGGGGCGCGAAGAGCCGACCCGATCAGCGATCGGCATCGAAGTTCTCCTCGTGAAGGGACGTTAGCCAGAAGCGGCCATTCTCAAGCGCGTAGCCGATCCGTAGATTGCCGCGGAACTTGCGGATCACGCCGCCGATCACGCGCACCTTCTCGACCGGCACCAATATCTCGGTGTTGGTCGTCAGGACGGGCTGGTCAGGCCGGATGTAGGTTGCGATCGAGAGCGTCGGATTGTCGGAAAGCTCGTCGAGGATGCCGTTCAGGCTATCGCGCAGGCCATTATAAGCCGAGGGGTGCGCGATCCCGAGCAGTTCCTGGAACTGGCGATCCGCCGAATAGGCTGAATAGGTCCCCGACAGGGTGACGATGTTGCGGGTCATCATCCGCAGATATCCGGGCGATGGCGTGTTCCCGGTGACGTAAAGATCCCCACCCGCGCCGAATGGCACGACCACGGTCCGCTGGTTCTGGTTCGAGGTATAAATGAGCGCGCCCAGCACCGCCGTCACGCCGAAAAGGCCGACGATCGCGAACTTCAGGAGGCGGTTCTCCTCGAACAGGTTGGATGAGCCCTGCAGGTAGCGATGGATGCCCCAGCTCGCCGGCTTGCCGAGCAGCGGATCGGCCTGCGATCTGGCCCATGACTTGAGAAATGGCATGGCTCGCCTCACTCGTAGAAGCGGGTCTGGGTCGGACCCGGATAATGGCGGAAACGGAGCAGGCCCCAGCGCCAGGCGAGATGCGGGATGAACCCCCTCGGCTTGGTGCGTTTCCAGGGAATGAAAAGGAGAAGAGCGCCGATCAGCGTCCAGCCGATCACTCCGCCGACGATGACGGCGACGAAGATGGTCGACAAGACCAATATGAACTCGTCCGAACCAAACCAGAGGATCTGGACGGGCCGATGGAGATATTGGGGCAGACGTTCGTCCAACGCTCTTCTCCTCCTGCTTCAAGACAAACCGGCCAAGCCGGTTGTCCTCGTTCGGGCCCGGAACGGACCCAACTTGGTGGCGGCGGCGCCTTCGATGCGGCGCAGCCACGGATCGTTCAGATCACCATTCCGAAGGTCTGGAGGATCGTGTCCGATTTGATCAGGCAGACCGCGGCGACGATCGTCGGGATGCCGACCATTACGTTCGAGAACAGCCGCGACACGCCGAAGAGGAAGGCTGCGACGCCGCCGACGAAACCCAGCGGCCCCTTCACGCCTTTGTTTACGACGATGTCGTAGATGTCGTAACCGAGGTCGCCGGCAGCGGGCGCCGTGAAGGCGTGCGCGCCACCGCTCATCGCCGCGAACAGCGCCAAAGGGACGCCGACATTCGCGAACGACACCGCATGCTTGCCGATTTTCTTGATCATTCCACTTACTCCGCTTCTCGGGGAGCCGTCCGGACATTTGCCGCTCGAGCCAAATCTCGGTGGCGCCGATGGCGGCGTTGGACGGCCCCCCCGGGGAGCTCGCTGCCCTCGGCATTCCGGTCCGTTGGAGCGCCGCTTACTACGAGCATCCCGTCCAACGGCCGCCAGAAACTGCTTCCTTGCCCGGCCACCCGCTCAAGGCGACGGCTTGGCCGGTACCTTCTGCTGCTGCAGAAATTCCTCGAGCTCGCCCTGCTGGAACCCGGAAATCACGCGCCCGTCGACGATCAGCGTGGGCGTCCCACTAATCCCGATCTGGCGGACGATTTCGGCGTCAGCTTCGACCTTCGACCGTCCCGGGAGACACTTGTGGAGCTCCTTGGGCGTGGCACCAGCATAGATGGCCTTGAACTCGGCTGCCTTGTCCGGGGAGCATAGGATATGCTCGGCTTTGCCCGCGGCCTCCGGGTGGATGCCGCTCACGAAATAGACCAGGCGCCGGACGGGCTTGCCTTCCGCTTCCTTGACCGCCCAGAATTTCTCGAGCGCGCGGCAATAGGGACAATCCGGGTCGGTGAACTCGATGACCGTCGGCGCGCCCGGGGGGCCGATGACCAACGCCTTTGCGGGGTCGACCGCGCCCAGCTTGCGCCTGGTGCTCGCATCCTGCGCGAGCGCCGTCACATTGACCCCGTTCTTGTCATAGACTGCGGCAAACAGGATGTGTTCGCTTTCGGGCGCGTAGTAGATGATCTTGCCGCCAGCGATCGCCTGATAGATCGGACCTTTGACAGGCGCGGGACCAAAGTCATCGAACTTGAGGTTCGTGAAGGTTTGATGCAGTTGCTGCTCAGCCTCCGCTTCAGCTTTTGCGAGATCCTTATCCGCCGCCGATGCGGACTGCGCGAAAGTGGGACCAGCGGAAAGGCTGATGAGCGCGAGCGCAGCGCCCGCCCCCAGAGCCGCTCGCCTGGCGGCCGTCACTGCCCTGCGTTCCTGACAGGCAGCTGCGGTCGCATGAGGAGCGCCTTGTCGATCCTGACCGAGCTTCCGACCGAGACCGCCATCGGAGGGGGCAGGACGTCTGGAGACCGGGACAGTGTATAGATTTTGAACCCGGTTTCGGTTGAGCGGATCTCCGCTCGGTTCCCGATCACCGACGTGGCCGTGATCGGGCGCGGCTCCCGAGCTTCGACGAATGAACTGAACGCCGCGGCGCAGATCAGCGCTGCCATTCGAAGCGAATGTTGGTACATTGGACACAGCACCTCCTGTTCGGAAAATCGGGCATTCCGATCTTCCGTCTTCATGTTCTCCGGGTTCTGGCTGGGAGCTTGGGCTTCTCGGATTGCGCTCGCCGTTCCCCTGTCGGGATGGCGAACTCATGATCGAACGACCAAACGGTGCGCAAGAGCGAGGGCATTCCAGCAGCCGGTCAAGGCACTCGGAGCGCCGGAACCGGCTCTACTGGAGCCGCAACCGGCACTGTAATGCCGGTTTAGCAAGTGTCTTGTGCTTCATGCGCTGGCCATTTGGGCGCAATCTTCGTCTAGCGAAGGAGAAGGACGACGAGTCGGAGACTCGAAGGAAGGGCAGCCATGGCGCAGTCGCGGACCTACAAATTACGACTTTCGAGAGAGGGCATCGACCTTTTCCTTCAATGCCACTGCCGCCTCGCGCATTTGCTGCAGGACTTTATTCCTTACGGCGTGACCCTGATGGTGGCTGTTGCGTTACTGGAGTGCCAAGAGGTCTGTGAGGTCGCTGCGGAATTGGATGCTCAGCGTTTGCACCATTGTGTGGGCGATAATATCCGGTTCGTCGGATCGTCGACCGCACTTATCGATGCTGCGAGGCGCGTGTCCGATAAGCTATTGATGCAACAAGAAACTTCGACCACCCCACAAACGGGGCATCTCTATATCGTTGCACTCTTCACGCTAGCATCCGCAGACGATCGACAGCTTGTCGAGGCGTTTGAGCGTGTAGCGCCGCCGCGGCGGCGGAGCCGACAAGGCTAACAGCCTGTTTACTCCGCAAGATAAGATTTTCAAGGAAGTTCAGTAACTTCCTCTTCCAAATTGGGAAAGAAACCGTTTGACGCGGGGCGTGAATAACACCCATCGTCAAATCTCGGACTGCGCATGGGATCATCGGGCAAGTTTCAGGGAGTACCTGGACATGCCGCTTCGAAGTTCAATCCATGTAGCAGAGTCCGAACGTCTCGGCCAGATCAAGCTGATATCCGGCAAGATCATCGAGGAGCGGCGTAAACATGTACGGATGACGCAAGGTCAACTCGCGGCAAAGGTCGGCATCGGTGTGCGCTGGCTTCGTGAGATTGAGTCAGGAAACCCCAAATCAACGATCGAAAACCACTTTCGCTGCGCTTTCGCGCTCGGGATGGGCTCTTCGCATCTCGTCCTTCCGGTGATCTTTATGGAGAAAGGTATGAAATTCCCTCTTGAACTCCTTCTCGACGATCCAGCCGGAGTCGAACGGCGATGCATCGAGTGCATCGGCGACTACTATATGGAGGTCGTGGCGCGGCAGTTTAAGCCCGCCAACGAGTCTGGCCATCCTACCGCCACCTCGTGAAGACCAACCATGTCGCCCGAACCCATCACCGCGGAACGCACATACCAGCAGCTCAAGCAAGAGATCGTCGTTGGCGATCACAAGCCGGGCATCCAATTGAATCTCCAACGCCTTGCGGATCGCTTCGGCACCAGCGTCACGCCCGTGCGCGATGCCGTCCATCGCATGGTCGGAGAACGATTTCTCGAACTCCACCCGGGGGGTGGTTTCCACCTTCCCGTTCCCACGGCCGAATGGCTTCACGACCTGTATGAATGGAACGATCAGCTTGTTCGTCAGGCACTTCGCCGGCCGCTACCTGAAGAGGCGATCGTGACGCTGGCTGAATTCAAAGTCGAGCACAACGACCCCAGGCAGCTTGCTTGCTGGGCTTCGACCTTCTTTTCGCTGGTCGCCTTCCACTCCTGCAACGCTGAATTCGTTCATGCCATCGAGAACGTTTCGGACCGGCTGCTTCTTGCTCGATTAAAGGAACCGGCACTTCTCAAATCAATGTCCGGCGAAGCCGAGTCAATGGTTGCTGTGGCCAAAGACGGCTCTGCCAGCGCCATTCGGCGCGCAGTTTGGGAATATCATCGGCGCCGCCTGCGCCGGACTGATCGAATAGCCGCGGCTCTGATATCAGGGTAAGCCCAGCAGAAATATCCATATATCGAGCACTTGAACTATTAATCAGTCACAAACGCTGGTTCAGAGCACTCGGCGTTCAAATATCCTGCCAATCTGGGAGAATATAAGCTCAGATATATGCTCTTTCAGCGATAGTCTCCGCCCGCCGCAATGCTGTGGCGATTGAAGGAGATGCGAGATGGAACGAGAAAATGAACAGCGCGATGAGCTGATCGACCTCGGTTCGGTGGTCGAAGAGACGAAGGGTGCCGTCCGCGGCGGCCCCGACTTCATCGGTCTGCCGCTGAATCAGACGGGAATCATGGACGACTGAATGCCGTGCGGCGCGCACCGTGCTGCGGTGCGCGCCGGTTGCCCCTCCCGAATGAGGCTTCGAACATGCTTTCTAGCGCTGCCGGTAGCTATCGCGTTCGTGAGGGCCTCGCCTATTGCGTATCCAACGATCGAACGATCTTCCTCGACATTCTTGCTAACCGATATTTCAGTTTATCCCCAGCGCTCGACGAGATTTTCCGGCGCGTTATCTTTGAGGAACCTTCCGAGCAGGTCAAGCCGGCTGAACTGGCACGATTGGTTCGCGCGAACATCGTGGACAGCCAGGATCATCAGCTTTTCAATCATTCGTCTCGAGCGATAGAGCCGCCGCTGAGGGAACTTCGACACATTGACACGGCAACGAGCACGATATTGCTCGCGAACTGCGTTTTTGCGCAGGCGCGAGCCTCGATCAGATTGCGCAGGAGATCTCTTGCATGGCTTCCACAGTGGGTAAGAGAGCGGAGGCGCATATCGAGCGAAAGGCGATCACCTGAAACTGCCTGGCAGGTTGTGACCGACGCCTTCGCCGCGACCGTTTCTATCCGGCCGCGGTCGGACCGTTGTCTGAGCAGTTCGATCGCTTTCCTTGATGTTGGCTTCTCTCGCGATCTCGATGCGCAGCTCGTTTTCGGCGTCTATTCATGCCCCTTCTCTGCGCATTGTTGGGTACAGGCAGGCGACACCGTTCTTAATGATCGCATCGAGAATGTGAGGACTTTTACACCGATTCTGGCGATCTGATGATCACCCGCTATCTGCTCCTGATCGGCGAGACCGACGAGGCGATTGACGCAGTGGCCCAGCGGACGACGCAATTGACGGGACTTCAGATAGGCTATCGCAGTGCGAGGATACGTGTCCTTGTCGGATGCGAGGGCTCCGCTACAGCTTTGCCGGGTAACCGGGGCGTTGTCATTGGGACCCTGTTCGCCCGCTTTGGCCCGAACCGGTCCATCGCTCAAAATGATCTGGCTGAACTTGAACGGCTCGGAGCCGCCGACTTACGATGCCTACTTGAGCGCTATTGGGGATCTTACATCTACTGCGGCTCTCACGATTCCACTCTGACGATCATGCGCGATCCTGGCGCATCGCTGCCATGCTATTATGTCTCGATTGCGGGCGGCTATGCTCTCGCGTCGGACATAGAATTATTCGTTCGGTCGGGGCTGTTAAAACCCGCGATCGCGTGGGATCACATACCACGTTATCTGTGCGCCAAAGACCTTCCCTACACGGATACCGCCCTGCAGGGCGTTCGGGAAATTCTCGCCGGTGAAGCGCTCACCTATCGCGAGGGCCATTTGGAGCCAGCCAAGGCCTGGTCGCCGTGGGACCACATTGGCAACGATATCGGATCGACGGCCGAGGAGCTCTCCGAGAGACTTCGCCGAACAGTAGAGAATTGCGTTGGCGCTTGGGCGTCGCAGGCCGAGGCGAGTCTCCTCATGCTGTCAGGAGGTCTCGATTCCTCCGTGGTCGCTTCCTGTCTCGCGCGAACCAGCACTCGCCTCCGTTGCATGACGATGATCAGTGGCGACGGATACGGCGACGAGCGTGAATATGCGCAGACAATGGCGAGTTCGATTAAGGCGGACTTGGCGGAAGATCGCTATGTCATGACCGACATCGATCTTTCACGCTCTGTGGCCGGACACGTTCCGAAGCCGATTGGCTCCGCTCACGAGCGCGCGCTCTTTGCGGCGGTTGTCAGGCAATGCGCCGTGACGGGCGCCGGCGCCGTGTTCACTGGAAATGGCGGGGACAATGTATTCTATAACAGTAGCTCGGTGCGACCGTTTTTCGACCGGGCAAGATACGGTGACGGTTGGTTCGGCGCTGTCCGCACGGCTCGGGATATCAGCCGGGTTACCGGCGTGAGGCCGGCGGCCGCTGCACGGGCCATTGTTCGATTTTGGCCGAAGTTGCACCGGCGTTACGAGTGGCCGAGAGAAGTTGATTTCCTCACTCGCGAGACTGCGGAGATCGCGCGCAACTTGCCGCTCGACCATCCCTGGCTCCGTAGCCCTCGTGGCTCCGCGAGCGGCAAACAAGGTCACATCGCCCTGTTACTTCGAATGCAGAACCATATCGAGGGATATCTAAGGCCGGCCGGATTGGCGATGATCAATCCGCTCACTTCCCAGCCTGTTCTCGAACTAGCCTTGCATATTCCGACATGGCGACAGCTCGAAGGTGGCGTCAATCGCTCGATTGTTCGCCGCGCTTTCGCTGGTCGGCTCCCGGAATCCATATTAGCGCGACGTCACAAGGGCAGCCCGGGCGGATTTGCGATGGCAATCCTGGAGAAAAAGGCCAGCGAAGTAGCAGAAAGGCTTATGGAGGGGCAGTTGGCAACACGCGGCTTTATTGACAGGGACGCCGTCCGAGATGCGCTGGCAAAGGGGCCTGGCATGGGGTTTGGCTACATGCGGCTGCTCGCATTCCTCGATCTTCAGGCCTGGATAGAGCAATGGCAGGGAGTTGCATCCCGAGGATATGCGGACCTGCGAGATCCCGGCACCTTAGAGGCCGATCCGAAATTAAGGTGAGTGATATCAGCGCCTTAGCTTGACGTCTAAGGCGGTCGCTGATTCTGGAGTTTTGCGAAGAACTTCCGAGGAACAGCGATGTGGACCGATATCACTCGCGCGCAGCATGCGCGAAGCGAGTTGGCTTTGCCAACGGATTTGACGAATGCGGAGTGGCGGGTGCTGGAACCGTTCTTCCCTCCGCCTTCGCTGGTGGGCCGCCCCCGTAAATGGCCGATGCGCCGGATCGTCGAGGCGATCCTTTATCTGCTGCGGGGCGGGCTTCCATGGCGGATGCTACCACCCTGCTTCCCTCCGGTGTCCACCGTTCGGCGCTGGTTCTATCTGTGGCGCGACAACGGCCTGTGGCTGACGATCAACCACATGCTGCTCATGATCGCGCGCGAACTCCAGGGTCGCGAGCCCTCGCCCAGCGCGGGTGTCATCGATAGTCAAAGCGTGAAAACCACGGAATCCGGCGGTCCACGCGGCTACGATGCGGGCAAGAAGATCAAGGGACGCAAGCGCCACATCCTCACCGATACCCAAGGTTACCTCGTCCATGCCGTCATCCACGGGGCCGATATTCAGGACCGCGACGGTGCTCCGCTGGTGCTATCAGCCATCATCCAGCGCTTCCCCTGGCTCCGGCACGTCTTCGCCGATGGCGGCTACGCAGGCGACAAGCTCAAGGATGCACTGCGCGCCATGAGCAGATGGACCATCGAGATCGTCAAGCGATCCGACATCGCCAAAGGCTTCGAGATCCTACCACGCCGGTGGGTCGTCGAACGAACACTCGCATGGCTCAACCGCAATCGCCGTCTCGCCAAAGACTTTGAAAACACTATTGCTTCGGCCACCGCCTGGCTGTTCATCGCCTCAGTCCAGCTGCTCACGCGGCGTATCGCAAAACTCTGATATCGCGGCCGATAATTTCGAATCGGGCTCTTAGGGTGATGGCGTCGCACACGGCTTTGGCCCGGAAGAAACCAATGAGCGGCACAAAGCCTGCCAACGCTCGCCGGCTGCGACATCGTCGGGCGCGAGCGTCGGAGCATGGCCGCGAAGCCAAAAATCAAACCAATCAATGTTCCGCAAGTAGATGGCGAGACGATGCGCGGGCTCTCGCTTCACATGATGTTCCTCGGGGAAAACATAGAGATCCACCGGCTTATTCCTCTCGCGCAAGGCGGTGACGCTCTCCAGGGTCGCGAGATATTCGTCATCCGAAACCTGGAGCAGCAAGGGGGTATCGATATGGTGGGCGGCGCGAGCCAGCGAGATCGGACGCCAGAACTCGGGGCGATCCTCCGTGAGCGCTGGCCAGCCGATGTCTCGATAATAGGCTTGTATTGCGGGCCCTAGCGTCCAAGCTTGCGACGGCTCCCAGCAGCAGCTACTGACGGCAGCGGCGCTGAATAGCTTGCTGTTCACAAGCGCAAACTGGACGGTCGTCGCACCGTCGCTGAGTCCCGTAATCCCAATCCGGTTCGGATCTGCCACACCGTCGGCAACGAGTTGGCTCACCTCTGTCTCTATCGCCGAGAGGATGCTGCGACGTTCGCGAAACCCCTCCATTTCCGCTTTCAACCTAGCATTGGACGGCAAATACTCCTGGCCGGCGAGAGGTGACTGCGGCCGCTGGACACTGAGCACGAGGTAGCCGCGGTTCGCAAAAAGCTGGATAGGGTATTCGTCACCTGTTCCCCCGCGGAGAAACCCACGGCTGGTATATTGGACGACGATCAGCGGGTAGCGTTTGCCCTTGCTGTATCCGACAGGATAAATAAGATCTCCGAAGCAGGCGATGCCTTCGGCATTGTGCCACCAGACGCGCTCAGTGCGTCCGAGGGAAAGTTTCCCAAAGCCGATATTCGGATCGAACAAGACCGTAACGCTTCCATTTCGCGGATCGATCCGGATGAGATGGCGCGGTTCTTTGGAAGTCTCGCGGGCACATATTAAGCTTCCATCGGACGAGGTGCAGTCTAGAAGCAAATCCTCCGTCGAATAAAGTTTGCGCGGTGCGCCCGTTCCGACTTGCCAATCGAAAATTGCGGTTTTGCTGTCGGCCAAACCTTCGCGCCGCAGAAAGCCAATATGGTTTGGTCCGCTACTCCAGGGGAGGCCGACGACACGCGTGCAAAGTGGGCTTGAGCAGCCGCTCTCCTTACCGTGGCGCGTAGCGACAATATAGCGAACACCTTGAGCATTCTCCTTGGTCCCCGCCACCCAAGACGGGGCCGAGCCAGATTCCCGGAACAAGGCAATCTCAGCCTCAGTCGCCACTCGCTCAGCTCCGTTGTCGATGTCCCAAGTGCGAAAGATCGAGGGCAGGGGGCCACGCAGGAAAGGCTTGTTGGTCGCGACCGGCGAAAAGCGGTCGTCATAGTGGTAGCCAGCAAGCCCTTCGGTAGCGCGTTGCTCCAGCGCTGCGGCATCATCTGTCAACTTCACTACGACTGCCTGTCCATTCGCGGTCAGCCGAAAGTCATCCACATCCCGTATGCTCCGTGTGAGCGCGTTCCCGTTTGATCCATCGATATCGACCCTCCAGACCTGGGCCACGCCGTTGATCAGCTTCAAATAAGCCACCGACTTCCCATCCGGCGCCCAACGCGGTGTAATCACTAAAGGGAAACCGGTTGGGAAGTTCGCTTTTCCCAGCACATTTGGAAACTTCCAGAAGATCGTGCCCTCGCCGCTATCGACCAATCGCGGGGCGGAATTGCGCCCAACTACATACATTCCCGTGCAATAGGAATTGGTCGCAGTCATGGCGCGGCGAACACCGACCGCTATAAGCCCCCCTTTGGGAGAGACGGTAAACATCCGATCATCGTACAAATCGGCTAGCGAGCCAATGTCAATTAACCCAACGAGATCCTCAGCTTGGAGAGGTCGGGCGTCGGCGTGTTGATTTATCGCCAGCGTCGAAGCGCAATCGACACGTGCCGAGGCCGGGGAGGGGATCGCCCAAACAAGCAAGGCCCAGGCGAAGACGAAGAACGCCACCACTTTGGCCATTGTCAGAAGCGCTTGATCAGAGTGAGACTGAGGACCCGACCAACGCTCGAGTAGTTCGTCGCATCATAAGGCGGGCTATTTCCGCCCGATGTCCGGATCAGCGATGGCTTTTCATCAAAGATATTGGACGCCGACGCCAACAGCTCAAATCCATTCAGGGCACCGGACGCCTTTGGGCGTATCCTGATCGTTGCATCGAAGGATACGAAGTCTCCAACCTTTACCGTAGGTGTGGTTCGGCTATCCTGTGTTCCCCCAATATAGTTCGCCCCCGCCGTGAGCTCGATGATATCGCGCGTCCATCCAGCGCTTGCCCGCGCGCGCCAGTGCGGGGGATTGAATATTAGGCCAGCACTTTGCTGGATTGGCTGGTCGGCGCTCAACTTCTGATTGCTCTGGAGATAGCTCGCATTGGCGTTAAGATTGAACTGGTCGCGTCCAATCGTGAAGTCATATGCTGCGACAACATCAAAGCCTTTGATGTGCTGTTGTGCGGCATTCTGATACTGGTTGCCGATGATCGCTCCGACGAGTGCAGGATCATAGGGATCGCTCGTCTGATTATCGACGCCGAGCGGCAAGTTTGATGTGGCCTGCAGCACCTGAGAGACGGTAGGATTGATGGCGATGAGATTACGATAAATAGAGCCGCTGAAAGCTTGGGTGTAGTTCAGAATCGGCACGACAACGCGGTCTCGGTAGTGGACATCGAAACGGCTGATGCCCAGCGATAGGCCGGGGACTGCTTTCGGCTTGAACTCAGCCGATATTGTCCAAGCAGAGGCTTTTTCCGGCTTCAGTCGGCCACCACCACCGGTCAACAGAAGGATATTTCGACTATCAGGCGGAAGTGGAAAGAAATCGGTTGAGGGAACGAGGGTTCCGCTCTGGGCCTGGTTAATCTGGGCAAGCGTCGGTGCCTTAAAGGAGCGACCCCAACTCGCCTTCAGCGTCAGATCCTCAACCGGGGCATAGATGATCCCCATTTTTGGCGTCGCAAGCCCGCCGATCTGGCTATAGTGCTCATATCTCACGGCCGCCGAAAGGATAAGGCGCCGGACCAGAGACATGGCATTGGCCGATCCGACCACAGGAACCGATAGCTCGCCATAACCGAAACTGACAGTGCGGCGATCGTGATAATCGACCAGTGCGGTAGTCGCAGCAGACGTCACCTGCTGGATCGATGCATCCAGCTGGATGACGCGGACGCCAACGCCGAGCGCAAGTCGAGCGACTCCGCCGGGCAAGGAGATCAAGGGCCCCTCGACATTGCCTTCACCTGACCAGAAGCCGTTGTCGTACCGAACCTTGTTCCGCGCGAAGAGTGCACCGCCGAAATAAATGGCGGCTTGCACCTTACTGTCGCTGCTTGCGCGTGTTCCACGGACGGTGAGTTGCCAATCTGAAGGCAGATTTATTTTGATAGTTGGGCTAACTGAGTAGCTGAAAACTTTGGGCGTCGTGATTACTCCCGATTGATCCGCATCGAGAGTCGTCGTGAAGGGAAGCGCAGCGCGCGACCGGTGATCGTTGAGATGCGCGTCAAGGGACAGCTCAACTCCATCCTTGATTGTCTGATGCGCGGATAGGACTCCACTGAACGACCGTTGCCAAGGGAAGATCGTCATGTTGGGCTGGAGATTTTTCGTATAGGATCGTTGCCCAGCCGTGATGTCACTACTCTTGCTGTATTCCGCCGAAAGGGCGAAACCTCCCGAATCCCATCGCCGTCCGGCAATCGCGCTATACTGTTGCTGCATATTGCCACCTTCGGTAGCCCCGCCGACGCGTGCACTCGCGAGAATTCCCTGATAGTCCTTTCGAAGAATGATGTTCGCAACGCCTCCGACCGCGTCTGAACCGTAGAGCGCCGACGCGCCGTCCGTCACAATTTCAATGCGGTCAACGGCAATCAAGGGAATGGCGGAAATATCGATGCCTTGATGGGCGGCGTCATAGGCAAGCCTGTGGCCGTTGAGCAGCGTCAGCGTAGCGTCTGCTCCCAAGCCGCGCAGATTTAGCGTGGAGGACGCGTTGACGTTCTCCGAGCCGGCCTGCACGCTTGAGATGACCCCGGGATTCTGTCCGCCCGCGTAGTTCTGCGCGACACTTCGGGCATAGGAGCCCAAATCGGTATAGCCTGCTCGCTCAATCGCTTCCCGGGAATCCCGCCTCACAGGCGAGCCTGGCTCAAGACCCCGGATTTGGGAACCGGTCACGATGATGTCTGTGGAGCTATCCGACGCCGCATCTGCCGCCCTTGGCGGCTCCGATCGCCCCCGGATGAAGATCGTTCCATCGCTGATTTCGGCTGTCAGACCGGTGCCTTCGAGGAGCAGATTCAGTGCTTGTATCGTGGAATAGTGCCCCCGCAGCGCCGGCGCCTTCCTGCCCACAAGTGCGTCACTTTGCGCCACCAGTTCGAGCCCGGATTGGCGTGCTAAATCACGCAGCGCATATTTGAGATCTTGCGCCGCGACGTTGTAATCGCGCTCGCCAGGCTCCTGAGCGCAGCTCGCATTGCTGATCGCCAATGCAAGGGCGGCGGCGCCGCACAGAATGAAGCTTCGATAGTGTCTCATTTCGTGCCCCCATTTGAGGCCAGCCCTTTCGTGGGGCGGCTGTATTGGGGGAGACGGAATGTGCTCGAAAGCGGTTAGTGACTTTTCAAAAGCCTAATCAAACCAGGGGTGTTACGGTCGATCGCCAATCCGAGCCCGGTCGCGATTTTCCGGGCTACGGCATCGGCATCATCAAGGTTCAGCTCAGCAAAAATTCTTTGCTGGCCGGCGGTCTCATCGACCAACTCGATCTTTATCGCGGAACGCCTGTTGACCTCTGCGACGATGACCGCGACGGGAACGTCATCGAATGTGGTCAGGTTTCGCGGTGCTGATTGCCTCTCACTGACAGACGGCTGTGGCGCGGGCGCCTGTTCTTGCGAAAAGACTGCTTTCTCTCCAGGGGAGAGGAGAATTTGCCGTCCTTTCGGCTCATCCTTCCTGGGTGGCATCGCAACCCGTACATGCCCCTCGATCAGCTGCACCCGGACGTCTCGTACGACGCTTACCTCGAAGATCGTGCCGACAGCGGTAACGCTGCCACCTTTCGCGTACACGACAAAGGGACGCGCCAAGTCATGCTTCACGTTAAAGCGCGCACGGCCGCTCAAAAGGTCGATGGCGCGTTCTGTGGAGCCGAAGCGGACGTGGATTGTGGTTGCGCCACGCATGAGAACGGTCGAGCCGTCGGCGAGCCTTATTTCCTTTTCACCGTCGGCTATCGACACCGTTTGAACCTGGCTGGCTATCCCGGGAAGGTTCGTCCTGCTGGGAGAATAGAAATGCCAACCAACGGCGACGAGAACACCGCCGGCGACCGCAGCGGCTGCGGCGAAATAGGTCGGCCTTTGCCAGTTCCATTGGCTAGATGCAGAGCTTGCGCTGACGCGAAGAGACGGTAGGAGCGTGGCGGCATCGCTGGCGTAGCCCACCTCGGTCACGACCCTTTTGTAGGCGGCCTGATGATCCGGGCTGATAGCCATCCAACGCTGTAGTTTCTCGGTATGAGATTGCGGATCATCGAGCATCCGCATTACCCATTTGTGGGCTTGGCGGTCGATGCGGCGCGTCTTCGAGAAGTAAGACAGATCGATCACCGGCCCCTCCGATGACGATCGATATGCTCGATTGCTTTCAGCATGTGCCACTTAATGCCAAAAAGGGTCATTCCCAATTTCTTTGCTGCTTCTTTATATGTGTAGCCATCGACGCGGCACATCAAAAAGATCTCCAACGTACGCGGCTTCAATTGCTGAAGGACTACATTGAAATGTTCAAGCTCCTCGCGGCCGACAAGTTCGCGATGCTGATCATAGGGCGTTTGCGGCTCCATACTCTCGTCCAAAGGAACTGACAAATCCGCTAAACGGCTCGATGCACTTTCGGCCCGATCGCGTAGAAGGTTGCCAGCGATGCGCTTGAGATAGGCTTGCGGCGTGAGGATCTGGGTCACAGGGGAGGCCCGCAGGAAGCGAGTGAGCGTCTCCTGCGCAAGATCCTCAGCTTCGTCAGGCGACCGCAGCCGCTTGCGGAAGAAGCGCACCAAGGCAGGCGATTCCTCCCTATAAATTTCGCGGAAATCGGCGGAAATTGGGTCGGTGTCGGTCTGTTCAGAGGCGATGCCGTTCGGCGGCGGGTGCCCGTTCAACCGGGACGCCATCACGCACGAGCCCTCGGCCAGTGCCGATGTCTGCGCTGATTTAACGATGTTCGTTCCGTGCTTTGGCCCATTTTCGTCGCGCCCTATGTCCACTCGGGGCGACGGCCAAAGCCGGATGTGGAAAACCCTGGCAAGCGCAGAGCGCATGCGCCTTTACCGGCAAGCCGGCTGGACATGCGCGCATGCCACCCGGCCGCATTGCTGTGACCGAGCCGCTTGCATTTTTGGGGTTTTCCAGGCCCCATTCCCGTCATGTTCACGGGAACGGTCTCTAGTTGGCGCGATCGGCTTGGCGACGCAAGCCGAATGTGGATCACACCGTCAAGCTTTTGGTGTATTTAACACCTGCACGCCGACTTCCTCGTGCCGTGACTTCGTGGAGCGTCTCTTCCGGTGGGCAGGTGTCAGGCACAGGCGACGGAAGGTCGCAGGCATTGATGAGGATGGGCCAGCAGCCTGGAAGCCCTGCCGATCGCGAAATCAGTCGAGCGTGCGCCGTCGTTTCATTCGATCGGATGCCGTCCGCGGGCCAACGCGAGGTCAGGACGTGCGTCGGACCTGGGCGACTTTCCCGGCGTCGTAGGCGGCTAGCCATTTGACGCGAATGGTCTCGTACAGACTCGCAGGCAGCAGCCCATAGGCGACATCTCCCGTCCGATCGCCAGTTGCAGGTCGCAAATCGGGCCCGGGCCACTGGAAATGGTTGAGTTCGGCGAGGATCACCCAGGATCGTTCATCGTCAAGACCGAGGCGCGCCTTGGTACCGGTCGGGATCTCAACCGCCAGCTTCTCGTCCGAGGGCGGGGTGTGGGTCACAGGGAGGACCGTCACCATCTTGGCCCCGGATTTCGTCGTCGTGGTCAGCAGGATGGCGCATGGACGATCCTTGCTGCCCTCTTCGTGGCCAGCCTTCGCTTCATGGCTCCAGAGATATGCATAGCGGATGACGAGGCCTGGAACCGGATCAGGAATGTTCACGGGTCAGGACTCGACCTCATTGTCGAACGCCGCCGCTTCGGCGGGCGCCCGTGCGGCGCGCACGCCCTCGGCAATCTCGTCGGGAACCTCGTCGATCGCGTAGACTTGGCGATCGCGACTCTTGAGCCGCAGATACTCGGCGTGGGACAAGAGCACGAGGCTCTCATGCCCATGATGGGTGATGGTGAGTGGGCTTTCCAGGGCCTGGCGGCTAAAGCGGCCGAAGGACTTCGACACTTCGACGGAACTGGCGGTCTGCGGCATGGCTATTCTCCTCTCCGGAATATACGGAGTTTCGGGGGATATATCAAGGGCGGCGACCGACGATCATCGTGCCGGCCTCGTCCAGAGCGAGAGTTTGCCTCTGGCCCCTTCCCACTCATGGCCTTGGCGTGAGAAGCCGGCGCGGGTCAGCTTTCCGTGCATTCTGGGGTCGTCGGTCGTAGCGAAGCAACTTTCGGTGAGCGGGTCGGCGACAGCGCGAACGAGGCGCTCCCCGAGGCCTTGGCCCCTCATGTCGTTCGCCACGACAACATAGCCGAGCTCCGACGCATTCTCATAGCCATCGATCGTCACGCCGGCTTCGGTGAACTTGTTATAGCGGTAATTTGCCGAAGGGGCCTTGAGCATACCAGCGCCGACGATGCGGTTGGTCCCGGGTTCACGAAGCAGCTCCACGCGGTGGCTCCTGCCGAGCCGCGGCAGGATCTGTTCGGTGCTGTCCGGGATAGCCCCGCCCTCCTTAACGAGCGTTGCGACCGCCCGCTGGTCCTTCGGTTCGAGGTCCGTGAAGCGGCCGGTCCAAGAATATGGCAGATCATCGGCCATCGGCACTCCGTTCAACGCTGCGCAGGCGTCCGATCTCGACGTCCTGTTCGTTCGGGGTCGATAATCGCGGTCTTTTGGGGCACTGCTAACCTTGGATCAACCCAGGCAGGAGGCGATAATGGCCGACGGGCAGGACGAAACCCTATTGGCGCTGACGACCGACATCGTGACGGCTCACGTCTCAAACAATGTTGTGCCGGTAGGCGAGATATCAGGCCTTATCGTGCGCGTGCATGGTGCATTGGCGAGCCTCGGCTAGGAAGCACCGGTGGAGGAACCGCTCCAAAAGCCCGCCGTCTCCGTGCGCGCTTCGGTGAAGGCGGACCACATCGTCTGCCTCGAGGATGGGAAGAAGCTGAAAATGATGAAGCGCCATCTGATGACCCATTATCAGCTCACTCCCGATCAATATCGCGCCAAGTGGAATCTGCCCGCCGATTATCCGATGGTCGCGCCCGATTATGCCGAAAGGCGCAAGGCGTTGGCCCTCAAGATCGGGCTGGGCCGTAAGCGCAGCGGCGAGAGACCTCCAACGGCATCGGTTCCGGCCGCTTCCGATGCGGGGTGAGAAGATCAAAACCACGGCCTAGAGGCGGCCGCCCGCGGAAGGGGGCAGCTGCTATGAAATGCGTAACAACGATCGAGTGATGGCGTCTCAGCCGTACAGGAGACGCCATCAATTATTAGATCATCCGTTAAGCTTGTCCTTGATATTCTTGGCAGGGGTAAATCCAAGCTTCTTGGACGCCTTGATAGTGATCGTCTCGCCCGTCGCGGGATTGCGACCTTGGCGTTCGGAAGAAGTTTTTACCTTGAATTTTCCGAACCCATTGAGCGATACTTCATCGCCTTTCGCGGCAGCCTCGCCGATTGCCGAGAAGACAGTGTCCACCACCTTTTTGGCGTCTGCCTTGCTTAAGCCATGCGCGTTCGCAACGGCCTCGGCCAGATCGCTATTGTTCATCCGTCTATATTCCTTTTAACACGTCAATGTGGTCTCGGAAGGCGGGCGCCTGACGCGAGCCTTGGCGCCATTGCTATCGGAATCCGCAGGAAGAGATCAAGTGCTGTAAGCGCCATATAGACTATCTGGGTCGATGCTGACATCGGCGCGGCAATCGACCCGGAAGACATTGATACTGTGCATCATTCATCTAACTGCGCCTCACATGCTATCCTGGTTATCGTGCGAGGACTTGCCCTCGAGAACTTCACCCGGCAGGGTCTGTAAGTGCGTCCCCTCGGCGAACACTGCCCTGATCAAATCGTCGAAAAGGCGGTCAAGCTTTTTCATATATTCTCCAGTAAGGTCAACGGTCACCCGCCCGCCGGCAAAGCCGCGCTGCAAGATGCCATTATCCACCATCTCGCCGATTTTTCGGTGCGCCGTCGACAAAGGGATATTAGCCGCCAGGCAGAGAGAAGAGATGTGCGTCTCCCGGCCTTCATGAAAGGCGATGTACAGGTCCAGCAATATATCCCACGCCGGAACAGGGCAGAGATCGAAACCCAGATAAGATCCGATCTGATTGCGCTCGGCAACGAGCAGGCGGCAGGCCTCGACCCGCGAAAGCGCGGGGTAACCCCCGCTTCTTGTTGCTATGTTCATGATTCAAACTCGCTGCTTACGCGCTCAAGGAGCCGCGTGGCCGCCGGACGGCAACAAGTTGCCCGAACGATACAACGCGATGAGGTCCTCTTGCTCCGGTAGCAAAGCGTCGATCGCTCCGAGGTCTGCACGTGTGCAGGACAGCAGGTGGGATGGGCAGCGCCCCTCGTGGGTTCCCAGATTAGGCCTATGCGCCCGATAGCCGGCCAGTTCAGCCAACTGCCGAGGCAAGGTGCGGGCGATCTCGGGTGGATAGGCCAGCCATGGCAATTCATACGGTTTGAGCCAACCCAGGCTGTAACTCACTATCATACCGCGCCTTGGAGCGGAGGTTGTGTTGGCACCGCCTGCATGCAGCGTCGATCCAAGGAACAGTAGGGCCGAACCAGGCGCCATTTCGATCGAGATCGCCTCGCTTTCGTCGATGACGATTTCGTCCTGCCGACGATGGCTTCCTGGCCATATGACCGTAGCGCCATTTTCAGCCGAGTACGGCGTGAAGGGCCACATCACATTGACCAGATATTCGACACCTGGCGCGCGAAGAGGCCACATCTCCTGATCCCGATGGGGTGGTTGCATCTCACCCCCTGGCAGGATTTCGATTGCTTGGGTGAGATTGAGCTGGATCGAGTCGCAATGGCTTCCCAGGACCAATTCGATAGCGCGGAGGATATCGTGCTGAAGCACGAATGCCTCCATGTGCCGGCTGCGGCTAAGCAGCCCATGGAACCGTCTCGTGGCATCGCCGTAGAACGGCCCCACCGAACGCTGTGTCTGTTCGAACAATGGCTCGAGGTCGCGACGTAGGGCACCAACATCGTCCTGTCCGACAGCGTCCTCGACGACGCAATATCCGTGAGATAGCAGCCGGGTGACGATATCCGTGTCACTATGCTCGCGGCGACGCCCGGCATCGAATGACATGATGTTCATGCCGCAACTCCCTCGGCCTGCGCTCCGAACATGAGCTGAGCTGGCACATAGGTGCCCGCCTCGCGCAGCTTCCGCAGCGTGTCTGCATCGATGTCGATCTTGAGAGCGCCGGTCAGAGCCCGGCCTATCTTCTGCGGCAAGCCAAGGGGCCAGCAGTCCCATCCCAGCGAAAGGATCTGGCTCAACCAGCCCGAATCGGCGATGCAGGTGAAGCTTTCGATGTCGTAGAGCAGGGCATATTCCACGGCGGCGGTCGTAAGCGCGTTTCGGACTTGCAGTCGCTCCGCGGCTCTCAATCGGGGCGACAGACATCCGCGGCTAATCTCGAACACGTGCCGCGATCGGGGCACATCGCCTTCGCAAAGCCTGGGGAAAACGGAGCCGAGAATGTGCGGGCCGTCGCTAGGCAGCAACCTGATTGATCCTCGATGGCCACCGTGGGCGTCGGTCGCGACCAAATAGACCGCCCGCTCGTCATCGAATTGGTCAACCTCGTATCGCCCCTCGACAACGGGCACGTCCCACTTTAGCAAATCAACAAATATACGCTTGCGGTCGCTATGCATGGCGTCGAGCAGCGCGTTGGTCCCCAGCGCGAGCGAACCTTGGAAAATCTGGATCATGCTTTGGCACTCCCTGTTCAGAGGACAGGGACCGTCGCCGGGAAATCGTCGCCGAGCATCCCGCTACAAAGAGGGTTTCGTGAGCATTTGGCCGAGTCGAATCGAGATTTTCAGCTGAAGTGAATGCCAGCCTGAGGATGATCGGGAAGAACAGCGGGTTGAGAGAGAAGAGGGTGGGGGAGGAATGGTTTCCCCATTCGAACATTCTGCGCCGACCGCCGGCTGTTCGACTTCGCTTAGGAAAAGCTCATGTCATGGCTCACAACCGCGACCTTGGTCCGCGCCATCATCCAGCGTTTTCGCCGCTCTCCTAGAAATAGCCTGTCTCGACAGACGATCGATCCCGTCCGACGCTCGGCGCCGCCCGTTATCGCCTTCGCGCGCGCCCACTTCGGCGAGCGTCCGGATATCGAAATCGATGCCCTCGAAACCGAATTCGATGTGCGGCCTTCGGGGCTTGCGATCCGAGCCTGGCTCATTATCGACCGCGAAGAAGTGCCAGTCGACATTTTGACCGCCGCGATACACGCCGGCCGAAAGCTCGGCATGGTACCACCTCCAGCCCGGCAAATCTTTTACCTCGCGACAGGCTACGGGCTGACCGTAGCCGATATCGGCCGCCTGCTCGGCATCAGCCGCCGCAAGACGCGCCGGTACCTGCTGCAGGCAATCGCGTCTCTGGACACGCAACCGCGCCATGAAAACGCTAGGTCGACCGCTTAGTGAAGGCTCTCGCTCTCCAACAGCCCTTTATCGCTTTTCAATAACCTGAGTAGGCTCGCCGCTGCATCATCGAACGATGACTGAGCACAATCTATGGCCATCGACAGGTGGCAGGCAAACGCGGTCGTTCCTAAGCCCGCCCGATCGAACATATCGAGCGCCTTCTCCATGGAACGGATCGCTTCGGCGACCATAGGATCGTCCCCTTTCACCCCATGGCGCGTTTTCGGGCAGGACAGATGGGGCATTATCGACACCTTCCACTCTCGTTCACGGATTCTCTCAATGGGAACCCGTTCACTTTTATCATGCGCTGTCGAATCCCCGTATCGTCATACGGCGGCTTTCATTGCCGGAACATCCATTTCGGAGGAAGATTCTTTTCCGATTTGGGAGGCTGGAAGCTGATAGAGAGGTTGGACCCCTCTGTCGCAAAGCGCTGCTCTGGAATTGCGGCATATACGAGCGTCCTTCAAAGACGCCTCGGTCGTCGAACCGTTTCGATATCAGTCTGCCGTAACGCATCAAGCCATTTCGGAGGATAGGCAAATGGATTTCAACACTAAGCGCCTCGACGAGGCAGTCCTTGCGTTGCTCTGGTTCAACCTTGATACGGCAGGCACCGCATGGAAAGGTTTCGACTGGTCTGCCATGGAGCGGCTTCATGGTCGCGACTTGATCACGGACCCGGTCCGAAAATCCAAGTCCGTCTTTCTTACCCCGGAGGGAATCACCGAGGGTGAACGCCTATTTCGCGAACTATTTACACGCCACCACGACGAATGGCGCTGATGGGCGCGCGTCGAATGACTGATTTTCCTGTTTACTCTTTTTGATGTGGACATAACCGCGCAACTGAAGCTGATTGCCGAATGACATGTCGCGTCAACGCGTCTTACCCCTGGCTTTCCTCGACAGCCGCAATGGTCTTACCGGCATACCGTTCGTCGGTCGGATCGAACAACGCACTCCGCAAGAAAGGCTCCAGGGTCACCGCGCCGCCGCTAAGGCCGGTCAATCGGAACCAACCCAGCTTGGCTTCCGCGGGTGCGACGCCGTCGCGCTTCGTCACAACGGCATCAACGAAACAGCATCATGGCGCTTATACAGAATGGCGGTGCCATTCGTACGAGCCGGCGATTATATGTAGCCCTGATACAGAGTTGCTCGCGGATCGTCTGAATGATCAAATCCGCTAGCAGTGGATCCTTTCCCTTCTCGGGAAGCTTAAGTCGCAGGGTTGGTCTCGCGCCGCTCATGGGCCAGCTTTAGAAACCGCGATGCCAAAGAACAATCAGGTCGTTGGCACCGCAGAACTCGTGGTTCCTCTTTGCCGCGGAATGCGAGGGGGCGCCCGAAGGCGACCCCCCGTTCAGTCGATCTCAACCCGCCTCAACGACAGGCTGTGCAGGCGCCTTCCGGCGCCGCGGAGTCTTGGCTTCGACCGGGGATGCCGCTTCGCTCGGCTTGCTCCGACGTCCGCGGGCCGGCCTCGTCTCGCCCTCATCGGGGGATTTCTTCGCCGGACCGGCGTCCTTCGGCGCGGCGCTTGCGCTATTCCCAGCCTTCCGAGCCGGCTTTGCGGGGGTTTCGGCAACGACAGGTGCGGCCTCCGGCACGGTAACATCATCCGCTGCGACCGCTTCCGATGTCGCCAGTTCGGGGTCAGATGTCGCTGACTTCTTCGCGGTACGCGCCTTCTTGACTGGAGCGTTCGCGGTTTTCCTGGGCTTGCGCGCCGGTTTGGCAGGCGCCTCGCTCGGGGCAGGCGCTGCTATCGAGGCGGCGACATTGTTCGGTGCGGGCGCTTCCGCCGAAGTCGCGGGAGCGGCATCCATAGCCTCGCTTGCACCATCCTGCTTCGCGACCGCCGGCTTCCTGCCAAGCCCCAGTCGTTGTGCAACTTCGCGCCGTTGTTCCGAATAGCCAGGGGCGACCATTGGATAATCGCGCGGCAGACCATAACGTTCACGATATTCCGATGGTGTCAGGCCATTCGTCGAGAGATGGCGCTTGAGCGTCTTATACGGTTTTCCATCGATCATGCTGATGATGTGATCGCGCGAAGCGAGGCTTTTGCGCGCCGTAGTTGCTGGGACAAACTCGGGCGCCGCAGGAGCGTCAGGCGCCTTTTCCTCCGACAACGCGGCGCGTGTCGACTGTATCAGCCCGGCCAACTCACTGCTTTCAACCATATTGTTTGAAACATAAGCGCTCAGCAATTGAACCGTCAGGGAGGTGAGATCGGGCTTTTCCGCCTCGGACATGAAAAAATCTCCTGGATTGCGCGACGAGTGCGCGGGCTCAAATCGATACGCGGCTCAGTTTTCGAACAGGTAAACTTCCTGCCGTGTTACGAAACAGATGTCAAAGCCCGCCCAAGCTCGTGGCCATGTGGCAAGCCGCGTCGCACCGAAGGTCCGCATGATCACGACGTAGCCGTAGCAAATGCGCACCACCTCTTGCACGCACTTCGAAGTGTCGGATCCAGATTGCAGATATTCAACCACGATTAAGCTGTACGAACTCATGATGAGGTCGTTGGGCACTCGAACATTGCGGGTGCGATCTCGCTCATCGCATCTGCCTGGCTCATTTTGAGAGGTACGATCCAGTGTTCAGCGTTCAACTTGGCGGAGGCCTATCGTCTTTCTGATGCGCCGCCGGCGATGCGGCTAATCTGTTCGGAATGACTGATACACCGGCTAATCTGCGACACCAAAAGCCAGGAGAGGGGGAAGGGGTCGATCGTATCTTCAGGCTGGATCTACCCCCATGACACCCACCGTAAAACTCCAGACCGCGGGCCGCCGTATCGTCGAAGCCTTAAAAGGGCATTGGCGAAAGAGCGGCGGCATGTGTCGATGCCCCGCGCACGCCGATCACGATCCCAGCCTATCTGTCCGCGTCGGGCGAACGAGCCTCCTGTTCACCTGCTTCGCCGGCTGTGACCGCGTCGATATTCTCAGAGCGATCCGCAACGCGCGCATCCTCGATACCGACTATGTGCCGACTGTCGAAGCGAGAGGGACCGATGATTATGTGCCCGATAGCTCTGCACTCTGGCGACGCCAGCGGGCGCAAGAGATTTGGGATCGGGCGCGGCCGCTCCCAGGGACGCCCGCACAGCACTATCTGCAGACGCGAGGCCTGCCCGGCTATAATCCCGAGCTTCGCTATCTTGCCCGCACGCCAATCGGGACCGAGCGAGGATTGCGCTACCGGCCGGCCTTGATCGCTGCGGTTCGGGACGACCGCGAACTCGTCGCTATCCAGCGCAATTTTCTCGACATCACGATCCCCGCGAAGGCACGCGATCTCGAAAATCCTAAGATGGCGCTCGGAATGCCGGGCGCCGGCGCGGTGCGGCTCATGCCAGTGCGCGATACGCTCGGGATTGCTGAAGGCATCGAAACCAGTTGGTCGGCGTCGCTCTTGCTCGGCATACCCGTCTGGGCCGCACTCGGCAGCGAGCGGTTCGGGCACGTCGCCGTCCCCGACCACATCACGCAGTTGATCCTGCTGCCTGATCCAGGAAAGGCCGGACGACGCGCCGAGGCACTTGCACGCGAAGCCCATGCAAGGCCGGGGCGCGTCATCGAGACTCTTTGGCCACCGCGAGGGCGGGGCGACTGGAATGATGTCTGGTTAAGCCACCTTGCGGTGGAAGGCCTTTGAAAGCCGCCGCTCCCGAGCGGAGACGAAAAGCACAGCCTCCACCGCGTGGCTGTATGGCTTTGCCCCGCGATGCGGGGGCGGCCAGCAGGTCACTGCCGTCGCTGGCTCGCTTATTCAAAAAAGCCGCACAACTAACCTCCTTTCCGATCGGCAGAAGCCGCCGCATGACAGTCTGCGATTTATGAGCACAATGAGGGAATGTGGCGCATGGAGAAGATTTGCCCTATATGGCTTTCAAGGCAATGATGCCGGAAGGATCTGCAATGGCTGCACGACGCAAGCGGGCACATGATGCGACCACCAATCCGCCCGCGAGTTTGCGGGGGCACGTCAGCGAGGCCGGCCGATTGAGCCTGCCGGTCGAACTCCGACGCGCGGTCGGACTTGAGCGTGGCGGTCCGGTGCGGATCGAACTTGTCGATGGCGCAATCCGGATCAGGACCATGAAGGAGGTCAAGGACCGCATCCGCGCCCTGGCTCGCGAGAGCGGCCTTACCGACAAGGCGAGTGTGGCCGATTTTCTAGGCTGGCGAGAAACCGAGCGTTCCAGCGAAGCGAAAGCGGCTGGCAAGCGGTGAGCGCAATCATCATCGACAGGTCGCCCATCCTCGCGGCTATCCTGGATGAGAAGGGTGGCGATGCGGTCTTCGATATGCTTGACGATGCGGCGGTCAGCGCGGTCAACGTGGCGGAGGTCTATACCTACGCTGCGCTCAACGGCTTGCCCACCGACGCGATCGACGCATTCTTTGCGGACACCGGCATCGAAGTGGCACCGTTCGACCAGCGGCAGGCGGTGACGGCTGGGCAGCTTGCGAGCGTCACGCGTAAGGCTGGCCTTTCGCTTGGCGATCGATCCTGCCTTGCACTGGCGAAGATGCGCGGCTCTGGAGTGCTGACCGCCGACCGCCCCTGGCAGCAGATTGCTGACGCGGCCGGACTGAAAATTACGCTGCTACGCTGACTGTGATGGCGAAGAACTATTCGGAAGTTCCGGTCGGAGGCCGGATTCGCGTGCAGGGAAGGCTTGGGCAATCAACGCGCGGCCCGGTCGTGATGGACGCAGCAGGCGTGCCGTTATGGACCCTGAATTTTGACGAAGATTGCCCTACGGCTCCGGGGAAGATTATCATCGTCGAAGGCGTTCGAGTGGGTTTCGATCGCATCGACGTAGAGTGGATCGGCGAGCCGCCTTCCCCCTGATTTGAAGAAACGACGACGGCGCAGCCGAGGGACGGGATGCTGGAGGCGTCCTGTTTCAGCGTTTCATCGTCCGCGCCGATGTGTCCTACCCGCACCGATGATGAGGTGCGAGAGCTGAGCGAGGCGGCCAGCGAACAAGTGCGCAATCTCCGTAGCCTGCCGACGAAGCCGAGTGAGTACCGAGCACGGCCTGTGCGTCTGCCCCTTCAGTGGTTCGGTATTCGGAGAGCGAGACAAACCGGCGGCAAGCGTGATGTCAGCGAACTAGGCCCGGCCGAAGACGTCCGCGGCCAGGAGATGAGAGGGGGAGCGACGGCTGATCTTGAAGGAGACACCCGATGCAGCCGCAACTCCAGCCCGCCCCCGCCCAAGACCTCCGCGCGCTCCTCGACCGCAACCCGGTCATTGGCGAGGCCCGACGAGGCTCCCGCCGCTTCTGGACGACCCGCGAGGAGAAGCTTCTCAATCAGCATTATCCGAGCGGCGGCGTCGAAGCATGCCTTGCCCTTTTGCCGGGGCGCAGCGCGGTAGCCATTTACAACCATGCCAGTTCGCTCGGCATTCAGGCGCCCGCCACGCAGAAGCATGACTTCCGCCGCCAGCGCTGGACCAGCTCCGATCATATCGATTCCGTGATCCGGCGGACATATCAGCGCACGCCCGCCAAAGGCGAGATCGATGCCCTCGCGGTCGCGGTCAATCGGCCGCGCTGGTGGGTGACCAAACGCGCTAGCAAGCTCGGACTGGTTACGCCGCGCTTTAAGGAGCCCGCCTGGACCGAGGCCGAACGCGATATCCTTCACGATAATTTCCACCGTTCTGCGAAAACTGTTCAGCGGATCCTCAAGCGCGCCGGATTTGTCCGCACCGAAACCGCTATCACCGTCATGGGCAAACGTCTGGGCGCGACCCGCGAGGATCCCCATCACGTGACGGCGCACGGCCTTGCGACGCTGATGGGTGTCGGTGCAAAAACCGTCACGGGCTGGATCACACGAGGGCTCCTCAGGGCGCGCCGCCGTGGCACCGAACGCACCGTGGCACAGGGCGGCGACCAGCACTGGATACATTTGCGCGACGTCCGCAGCTTCATCATCGACAATGCAGCCGTCGTCGACATCCGCAAGGTCGATAAATTCTGGTTCATCGACCTCGTTGCCCACAATCACGATTGATCGACCGATGACCGGGCGACCGACGTCTGTTCCGGCGATCAGCGCGGGAAAGAGGCCCGAGCTGGAGATTTCCGGTCTTTCACGAACACTCGACGGCCGAAGGCCGGCCGTTGCAAATGCGGGAGATACGCTATGCGCGTTCACTAACAGCATTCACGGAACCTTTTCCGTACCCGACGGCTCCGCCTTCCTTCCCGATTCCGAGAATCTGATCCGTCTGCCTGGCGGCCAGATCATCTCGATCCATCCGATCATCGAGATGGCGGGCGGCCCTGACAGCGACGACCACCGCAACCTCAGCTACGACCAAGCTGCGGCGTTGGATGTCCTACTAGAGGACTATGACCGCTCCTCCGTACCGTGGTGACCGTATTCCAATGCGCGTCGGCTTCGGCATGGCCCTGTGCGTCGAGCTTTCCGATCGAGACAGGACAATATTGCGTACTCGGCATCGAACACCTGTCCATGGAAACAGCGGATCTGCTCGATCAATGGTGTTCCGAAAAGTCGAACGATCGTCCGCTGCCGCTGGCAGATACGCCCTATGGGTGGTTCATTCCCACGCGCGAGGTCGATGAAGTGTACCGCGCCGAAATACCGGCGGACCTGTTGGGAGTGATGCAATTCGGCCTTGAACGCGGCTTCGAGCACGTCCTGGTCGACCGCGATGCCGGCACCACCGATGACCTTCCACGGTTCGCCTGGTAGAAGAACCTCAGCGCTCTTCCGGCCTCGCCATCAGGCCCGAATGCCCGTGCTCAACAGGCTCAGCCGATCCGCCGCTATCTCGGCGACGCTGGCTTGAACCACATGGCCACGACCGCGCAATATCTCGGCGAGATCGCGAACCATGACGATAAGATCGGGAGTTGAGACCCCGGCATCGAGATCACGAAGTACCTGACGCTCTTCCTCGTCGAGTTCGCGCATCATCACACCACCTGGTTGTTCGGGCACGGAAGCCACGCGCCGCACGTGGCCGCGCACGAGCCGAGTCGGCCTCGCGCCACCATAGCATCACAACTGCCTCAAGCTGGGAGAAACGTCATGGACGCCCGCCAAATCGAGACCCGCCTCGACATCTTCGCCAAGGATGCCGGCATCGTTCCAGTCCCTCCCTATTATATCTGGGGGGAATTCAGAATCGAGTTGAATGGCAAGAGCCTCTACAGCGACGAGGCCCACGAATATTGCAGAGCTTGCGCAGACGCCCTGCTGGCAAAGGTACTTCCGCTTCTTCCGGAAGACGAAAGAGACGATCACCGCGTCTCAGCGACCGAACTCAACCATGAGGACACGCCTAAAAACTGCATGATTTGCGGCGCGCTCCTCGACTATGCGCTGAACGAATACGGTGTTGCCACCGAGTTGAACCACTACCGCGCCTATCCGCTGACCGGCGATCTCCATCCAGGCGACGCATTCCATATCGCCCGGATGCTCGAGGCCGCTCCCAACGATCGGGCTGTTCTGCGCTTCGGCAGAAATGCGATCAAAAGTCTCCCGGTGACAGCCGGCGCTCCGCAGGCGAGCTAGTTTGAGGCCATCCTGTCAGGGCGGCGACGAGCCTTTTGGGCTTCGGCTGCTCTCGCAATCTAGAGCTGCATGACATCGGATATCCCGGAGTGAATCCGCCAGCATATCCGACCAGCTTCAGGCCATCGAAGAGTGAGGGGGGAGCGGAAAGTGCGTCTGCATCGACGCAGTCTCTGCGGAGCATGACATGTGCCATGTCCTCAATCGCCACCAAGTTGGGCTGCCGCGCGATGCGGTGTACATCGGCCGCGGTTCGAAATGGGGCAACCCGTTCGTCATTGGACGCGACGGCGACCGGGCAACGGTGATCGCGAAATATGAACGGTGGCTGCGAACGCAGCATCATCTTCTCCGCGCGCTGGACGAACTGCGCGGGCGCGATCTGGTCTGCTTCTGCGCGCCGCGGGCGTGTCACGGCGATCTCCTCCTGCGGCTCGCGAATGCGACACGCGCAGAGCGCATCGCGTGGTGGCGCACGGCCGCCTGACGGCACTGCTCCTGGCCACGCCGATCATGGCGCTTCCGGCCTTGGCAACTACTTTTGGATCGGTCCCTTCTTCAGGAGAAGCTCGGCATGTACCGACACGGCGAGACGATGAAACGCCTTTTCCCCGGCCTCTATTCCGGCGAACAAGTCCGCGCCGAGCGTACGAAAGGTCTCTGGGCTTTTCAGATGAAAGCCAATCGTCTCGGGCATCGCCTTTGGTTCGAATTTTCGCACGGGCTTTGGACCGCGATCGGTGACTGGCGCACTCTCGATACGGGCCTGTGGGTCGCCAGCCGCCTGCGCGCCGGCACACATTTCTGGGATGCCGAAACAGCGGTTGCACGCATTTTCGATGAGGCTGTCTACGCCGTCATCCGTGGCGAGGCATGAGCGCTACCCCTCTCGATCTATGTTGGTGACAAGAAGCCGGAGCCTGGTTTGCCCGGCGGACAGCTCGATATAAGCGACCCGCCCCCCGCGCTGGCGTGAGCACTCCGCTACGCCGTCAATTCCCCAACCGCCATCTTCACGCGCGACGTCCGCATCGACACGCGCGACGTCCGCATCGACGCCGCCCGCCGCCGGGCGCGCGCACCCGTCGCTGGAAGCCCATCAGCCTATCCCTCAATTTTCATGGGTCCGACGCGGCCGGTGCTGGCGGCAAGCCGCCCTGGAGATGAGGGGGAAGGGAAGGGTGAGCAACGGGCTCAATCATGCATGCGGCCTCGTAGGCGAGCGTGCCATCTTCCACGAGGAGATCAGCCTTGGTCATTCCACAACAGAGCTATCCCCCCACACTCGCCCTCTCCAGAATGGTGAAAGGCGATAATCCTCGCCGATATTTCGACCGGAAAAAGCATGACGAAATGGTGGCCTCGATCAGGCTGCGCGGCATAATCCAGCCCATATTGCTGCGTCCCAAGGGCGATGTTTTCGCCATCGTCGCGGGTGAGCGCCGCTACCGCGCAGGGCTGGAAGTCTATGGCCCCGATGGCGAAGTGCCCGTCCTCATCCGCGAGATGACCGACCAGGAAGCGCTCGAAGCCGCGATCGCGGAAAATGACGACCGCGACGACCCATCGGAGACCGAGCAGGCGGACGCTGCCGTGCGCTACCTCGCGGCCTGCCAAGGCGACCGGGCCGAAGCCATAAGGCGGCTCGCCTAGTCCCGTGACAAGTTCGATCGTCGCCTGGCGCTCGCCAATCTCTCCGAGATGGTCAAGACCGCGCTCGACGAGCGCCGGATCAAGCTCGGGCACGCTGAACTGCTGGCGGCGGTTCCCCCCGACAAGCAGGAAAAGGCGCTCGAGACGATCCTGAACGCCACTCTCGACGTCAACAAGACGCGCGAACTGCTGATGCGGGTTACGCAGCATCTTGGCGGCGCCTGTTTCGACAAGAGCGAATGCACCATCTGCCCGTTCAACTCCGGCACCCAACGCGCCCTTTTCGAAACCCATGTCGAGGATGGCTACTGTACCAACGCAGCGTGCTTCCAGCTCAAGACTGAAGCCGCTGAAGTGATCCGTTTCGAAGCGGAGGAGCGCGCCGCGAAGGCCGCCAGAGCCGCGGTGCCACCGGCGCTCGATGATGCCGACGTAGATGGGCGCAATGATCTCGCCGAGGCACCCGCGTCTTCAACTGACACGGAGTCTCGGTCGGAAGACGACGACGCCGTCTCAGGCAGCGTCGCAGCGCACACGCCGACGCCCGCAGTTCCGGTCAAGACCGCAGTCAGCGCCCATGCCGCGCACAAACCGGCCGTCACCAGCAAATCGATCGCGACACGCACCACCGAGCTTCGCGAGGCGTCATGGCGAACCGCACTTGCCCGAGCCCTTGCCGCCAATGCCGAGCACGCCCGTACGACAATTCTTGTAGCCGCGATGTCCGGGACGCTCTCCCAGATCAAGGCCGATACGCTTACGTCGCGCGCCGGTTTGCTGGTCGGCGCCGCGTTTCCGGCTCTCGATTACGGTGCGAAGATCGCTGCGATCCGCGCGCTGCCCGATCCGCAAGCTGGCAATGTGCTCTCCGTCATCGGCGCCGCCTACGCGAAGGACGTGCTCAGCTTCGGCCATGTCGCCGACCTTGCGCAGGTATTCGGAGTCGACCTCCGCGACAGCTGGAAAGTCGATCAACCCTTCCTTGAGCGTTACACCAAGGACGAGCTGAAGTTCATCGCCCAGGAATGCGGCCTGATCGCCCATGTCGGCGAGAAGCGATTCGCCAAGATGCTCGCATCGAAGAAGTCCGAACTGATCGCAGGCATGCTTAATCGACCTGGCTTCGACTGGGCTGGGCGATTGCCGAGCGCAATGACGCTCGATGGATCATATGCCGCGCCCCCGGATCGCTCTGCTTCCAGAGTCGAAGCTCCGCTTGTCGAACTCGCTGCCTGACCACTTTCCCCGCTTATCCAGAGAAGGATCGACATCATGTTGATTACCAGCCTGCTTCCGCTACTCGCCCGCTATTCGCTCGGGTTCGATCTGGTAGCCGGACCCGACGAGACCGTCACCCTGACCATCATTCCGCGGAAGGCGGACCCCAAGTCGCCCGCGCTCGATTCCGGCGAGGCCCGGCCGATCTCGATCACGGCCAGCGCCGCGGAGATCGATGCGGAACTCGGCAGGGGTGTCGAGGGCGCGCTGGGCCAGCTCATCGCCACGCGCAAGACGCTGGCCGACCAGATCGCGGCGCAGCGGCAGGCGGACGAGGACGCCAAGGTGGCCGCGGCGGAGGCTGCGAAGGCAAAAGCCGCCAAGACCACAGCGGCCAAACCACCAGCGCCAACCATCCCCCCGAAGATCCAGACGCCGACGAGGCCGCCTGCCGACGCCAGGCCCGAAGAACCAGCCACCCTATTCTGACGGCGGTCAGGATCTTCTCTGTTTGCCTATTAGCCCGGAGTCACCCCATGCAGATCAATCACCTAACCCCCGCGTATCGATACGACGGCATCGACCTGCCGGTTCCACCGCATCTCGCGGGCAACCCGGAAGCCCTGCGCGCCTACCACGCCACGCTGTATCCGGCGATTCTCAATGCCGAGATGGTCGATGCCGGTGTGTCGGGCACCGCTCATGTCACCGAATATCGCCGCGCCGTCGGCACCAAGGGCTGACAGTGCCGGCCCCGACGAGCGCGGCCATTCCGGCCGCTCCGCGCAAGACCCTCCTTCAATGGATCGAGCCCGACGATGGCGACACGACCAGCTTCACCCCGCCTGCCTGCGGCGCCCAAGCACAGGCTCTCCATGCGCGGATCGCGTTCGACCCGCACGACAGCGAGGCCGAAGCCCGCGAGCCGCTACAGCCCCCCGCAGGACTGCGGCTTCCGCCCCTCGGCTGACCTTGCGGGACGCGCCGTCGCGCTCTCGCCCGATATCCCCGCCGTCTTCGACGCCCCGCTGGCCGCGCACCATAAACTGGTCGGCCACTGGGTGCTATCGCAGGAGAACCCGACCCGAGCCTGCACTCGCTTTGCGGCTCGCCGACACGTCGAACGCACCTTCGAGGCGGCGGTGCTCGATGTGCTGGCGCCGCTCGAGCTTGTCGATCTGCGCGTCGCCGTTCTTCTCAGCGAGGAAGACGGACCTCCGGCGATTGCCATCGTCTGCGAAAGCATGGGCCAGCTCGATCTTGGCTGGATCGAGACCAGCGATGCCCCCATCGCCTGGCGTGCCGCAGCCTACCATGCGCTCGAACATACCCTCGGCCGAGCACTTCCCGTCTTCGGCTACCAGGATCTCTTCGATGAAATCTCGATGTATTATTGGGAAGGCGCCACCGACGATGAAGCCGCCCGGGAGTGCCTGATCGCGTATCATGGGGTGGACGAAGAGACTCTCGACGGGATGACGTTGCCTTCCGAGATGAATGAGCGTCGGCCGGAATGGATGATCGCGGCAAATGCGGCGCCATCAGCACGGCTGCCCAAGCGGCTCCGCAGAAAGCTTGCCGATCTTCGAAAGGCGTACAAGGCCCTCGGATCCCTGACGCCGGAGCGCAATGCGTGGCACTTGGACTTCCAGGTTGCCTACGAATATCTCCCCGGCATCGAGGAATGCGCCTCACTGCCGCCGTTGACGCTCGTGCCCTTTGAGCAATTCACGCGCGAACTAGATACCGCCGCACAATCCGGCATGGAAATGGGCTTCATGGACATCGCCGGCATCTGCCCTCTGCCGGAAGCAAATCGCATCGACGAGTGGTTCGCTTCGCTGCGCTGTGGCGCCGCCTTCCTGAAAGCCGCTCAGGACATTGTCCAGTTCGTCCCACCAAAACCCCGAGGCTCACATGACTGACCATAGCGTTCAATTCGAAGCCAGCGGCGGCGGTCTTATACTGAGCAACGCCATCCTGCTCTACAGGAGCCAGGCGCCCCGCAATCTCAAGCCTTATGGTTCCTCGTGCAGAGAGGGGCCGGCATTTGCCAGCATGCACGCAGTCGAACTCGATGACGAGGGCCAGCCGACGATCGCTGCGGGCGCGCCGCTGTCTCGCGCGCACCTGCGTCAATGGACCGAGAGGCTTGGCCGCACCGTCGCCCCGGAGATCCTTCCCGATAACATTCTGGTCGCCCATCCTGACATGCTGGCCTGGTGGGTTCCGGCACAAGTGCGCCCAGCCTATTTCGCTCTGTCTGCTCCTCCTGCCAATCTCCGGGCGCTTTCCGAACGAACGACGGTGCCGGTGCCTTATCCCGCGCATCTGTTCATCGCTACCAGGTCAGGTCTCGGGGTCTATGCGCTGCCGGCAAGCGAGCGTCCCACCGTCGCAACCGAAGTCCTGTACTCGCCGGTCCTCAACGTCTTCGTCAACGGGCGACTTTGCTGGGGCAACATCCCGAAGCCGAAAACGCTCAGCGTTGCTTCCATCCCGGCCTTTGAGAGCGCCGTGTTCGACTCCTGGTCGACCCACCCCAATCCGGGACAGGAGCTGACGGTCGACGGGAAGGGCGGCCTCGTCCGTCTATGGGACGATCTTGCGGCGCGCCGGGCGACCCAATTCCCGGTCAGCCGTCTCAAGCCCTTCGGTTCGCGCGGTGGACGGCAGAAGCGGCAAGGAGCGGGAGTGACGGCCTCCGACAACGTCACGGTGGGTAGCCTCATCTCTATGAGCGCAGGCGCATGACGACGCTCGCCCAAGACCCGACCGCGGCTGCCGTGCTTGCCGCCGTGCCCTGCTATCCGGTCCCGCCGAACGGCCGATCACCCGTCCTCGACGCCCTTCGTGAAGCGCGCTCGGGGCACGGACTGGCGGTGGGCGCCGACGGGGTAATGCTTATCCTGCGTCGACCGTGGCTTGCTCTCGATGTGCCCATCACGTCGCCGATGGAAGCTTATATTCCTTATGGTAATGCCGGCTCGCGAAGCGCTGAGCTTCGGTGTGGCCTAATACCCAGGGTTCACATCGAGGAGATACTGGCCTCGTTTCGCGCCGCGCTTCCGAACGAGGCAGCCGCGTTCATTCTATGGAACGAGGCCACCGGGCAATTCTCGGTGGACTTCCCCGTCATCGACGAGGCCACGCCCTCGCGCCTCGTCTACCGGCCGCCGGCCCTGCCGCCCGAATGGCACATGATCTGTGACATTCACAGCCATGGACGCGGGACGGCCTTTTTCAGCGCCACCGACGATGCCGACGATGCCCATTCGACCAAGATATCGATCGTTTTCGGCCGTTTGGATCAGCCGGATGGTCCCGCGATAGCTTCACGCCTGTGCGCCGGTGGCATGTTTCTGCCCCTGCCGCGCCTTCCCTTCGCAGGAGGTATCGATGCAGACTGACACCCGAGAGCGCCACTATCTTCCCGCTGATTTCGACAACCGCCCGATTACCATCATGCTTGTCGGATGTGGAGGAAATGGCGCGCAGATGCTGATGGGCCTTGCCTCGCTCGACACGGCGCTCCGCGCGATATCCTCCCGCTCACTCGACGTAACCGTCGTCGACGACGATATCGTCACCGAGGCGAATCTCGGTCGCCAGCCATTCTATCGGTGCGACATCGGCCATTCGAAAGCCCGCACGCTGACGGAACGGATCAATCTCGCGCACGGCCTGTCCTGGACGGCAGTCCACGGCCGCGCGCCCGGCGCGATCGGGCTCAAAGGCGCAGATATCCTCATCAGCTGCGTCGACACGGCCTCGGCCCGCCGAGCGCTAGGCATAGAGCTGGCCAACGCAAATGCCCCGGCCGCATACTGGATGGACCTGGGCAATCGCGCCACCGACGGACAATATCTGATCGGCTGTCCGGCGCGTGCCGGAGATGAGCGTCAGGGACGCCTTCCAACCGTCCTCGAAGCCTTCCCGGAACTGGCCGACGAGAGCTTGGCCGATAACGACGCTCCATCCTGTTCGGTCGCCGAGGCGCTCGAGCGCCAATCGCTGTTCGTCAATCGCGTGATGGCGAGCCATGCGCTGGCGCTGTTGTTCGATCTGCTGGGACGCGGCTCCATCGGCTATGCTGGCGCCTTCATCAATCTGTTCAACGGCCAGGCCGTTCCGATCCCGCTGCCGCGAAATCCGGGCATCCCGCATTGATTGCTGAGACCTTTGGACATGTGTTCCCCGCCGTCCTCGTTACGGGAAATGCCGCCGAATTCAGCAGAGTCGCGGCCTCAAGCTCGAAAACGGGCGAGCCTGATCGCCTGACCGGCGAGCCATCCGTAGATCACCGGGCGCTCTCATATCGAGCGGCGGTCCCGCCATCAGGTGCAGCCTTCCGCTTCGGGCAGCCATCGTTCCCCTGCCGTTCGAAGGAGAGGGGGTAGGGAGACGCGCGGACATCATGTCCGCCGAGCCGCCCTCGGCGCGCACGGAAGCTCCTGCTTTGTGAACCGGTCGCGTCTTCTGGCCTGCAAAGCGGCGCAACCTCTCACGGGACATTCTCCATGACGCCCATTACCGACAATCAGTGGACGCTCCATTATACGATCGGCCGGGAACTCGCTGCCACAGTCAGCTCTGGCGACCTTGTTCATATGCCGGGCGGCGGCGACGACTTGATCGTCGTGGGCGGGCGAGCCCCGCGGCGCATCAACGACCTCGGCAGCGTAATCGTTCGGGATCCGAGCACACCAGGGCTCGATGAATCTACGGCACGCCCCGGCGCGCTGGGGATGGTCTGGATCAGCACCGCCGGCGGATGGTCCGAGGTCCCCACATAAGCCGAGCCGTGCCGCGCAAGGCACTCCTCGAAGATCTCCCGCCATCCCTAGCAGAGGACGCAATATGCGACTGTATCGGACCCCTGCCGGTGAATGGGCCGGCACGCAGGAGGACGCCAGGGCCCTCGCGAAGGCCACGAGCACCACATGGCTCCTCGTCGAGGTTCCGGTTTGCAAGCCCGGGTTGCTTGCCTTCCTCAACGAGCATCGTGTCGGCGCCGCGCCGGTCAGCGCGAGAAGCTGCGAGCCTTCACGCTTGGCTGCGATCGGCGTCGAGCGCGACATGAGCGCCAGCGCGACGCTGGCCCGCATGGACAATCCCGGCATCGACGTTGACGGGATTTGCGAAGCGATCGGCAGGGCGAGAGGCTACGCCCTCAAGCGCTACGCCGCTGCGGTCGCGATTGCCTTCCAAGTCCTCGCCGCATGAGCGGACACGTTCTCCAGCCGTGAAGCTGGCAATGCTCGGGAACGTCCGAACACCTGCCGCCTCATAGTGAAATACAGCCCACATCCGTCAGCCTATCCCGGCTCGGCAATTTGGTTCTCGGACGGCGCCTATCCCGCAATCCGATCGCGGGTCAGCTCGCCATCCTGTGGGGCGACCAACCAACCCGGTCGGCAATGCCCCACAGATCCCAAGCGCTGATTCTGCCTCGAATGCTGGAGGTGAGGGGGGAAGGGGGCAGGCGTGGCCTTGGTGCTGATCGCGCCTCGCCCACGCTGTCTGCTCTGGGGAGATCCGATGACCGAACCCGACGATGCCGTCTGGCGCGCCTTGCTCGACTTCCGTGCGCGGCACGGAAAGGACTGGCGGGAGAAGCTTTCGATCGCCTGGATGAATGGTAGCGATGCTTCCGAGCCCCGCGGCTCCGAACTACGCCATATTCGAAACCGGTTCGGGCCGTCCTGGGTGTGCGACCTCGCCGAAGCCGAACTTGACGCCCATACGATGCGACTGCGGCTCGAGGCCACCCTGCCTGCCATGTGCGCGACATTGCTACCAAGCACGCTCGAGCCCGTCGTGATCAAGCGTGGCGAGCGCGCCTATTGGCCACTCCCGGAAGGCGCCACCGCCGAGCGGATCAACGAGATCTTCGCCGCATCACCCGCCCACATAGCGGCGAGGGAGATCGGTTGCCTTTTCGGCTGGGACGTACCGGGTGCCGATCCGGCGCATTACGATTCCTTCGGCAGGCCCTTGCGCGCTGCAGGCGGATAGCCCGCCTGATCCTCAAACCTTACCGGCCGACATCCGGGCATCGTCCACCAAATCTTCATGGCACGTGCCATCCGCCGGTCTGTCTCTTCGGCGCCGCTATCCCCAGCTGCTGCCCGCGCCGCCTTCTCACGAAAGGGAATCCGCATGCCCACGACCCGCGACCAGATGGTCGACTGGCTGGTCGACGACACGGCTGATACATGCAGCACCGATCCCGGATATCTCCGCTCCATTCTTCGCGAATATTGGAGCGCTATGAGCGACGAGGATCTTCGACGCTCCTACGATGAACTCTCCCCCGACGAAGCCGGCGCCGACTGTATAGACAGCGGCCCCACCGTCACGCTCCGGTTCAGGCCGCAGGCATGGATCCGTGACAACGCATTCGATGTCGATCCCGAACAGCCCGACACCTGGGATATCCCCGTCGCGATCCTGCTGAACCGGTTCCCAACCGAAGACGACTGGCATGAGGATTATGGCGCCCGCGACGACATGCGGTTCGAGGGGCGGGCGCCGCGATGGATCCGCGAATGGTCCGGACCGTTCGAAGTGGAGCTGGCTCCCGACGCCGCCAGCCCGTGGGAACTTTCCGCGACCGGGTGATCGCGCGACGCAGCTGTTCCACGCCTGCCGCGGCCCGACAATCACAGATCCGACATGACGTGGCCGATCGAGTCCGCATCGTTTTCGGAATCACCCGCGAGCCGCACCAAACGACGGGCCATCTGTCTAACCTCCAGCCCACGAGAGAGGGGGGCGTCTGTAGGCAGTTTCAGGCGATCGCCGCTCTGGCCACCGAGAGATTTCCCATATGACCGACGCTTTCGATCCCGCCGATGCGGGCTGCTGGATGGCGCATGGCCGTCCAGCCCATCACGCCCAGGCGCTAGCCGAGGCCTGGCGCCGCTTCCCCGATCTACCCAACGGCGCCCCGCTGGACGCCCGCATGGCGCGAAGCCGAGAACGCATCCAGGTGCTTCGCCCGCTCAACGAGGCGATGCGCCTGGAAACCGAGCTGCAGCGCAGGGCCGCGAACTTCGCTTCGATTGAGCGCCAGATCGCACAGGGCAGCACCGACAGCCGTCATGCCGCGATCCTGCGAGCCCGAGATGTCCACGGCTACGATTGGGATGCCGCCTTCTCCTATGCCGACGGGTTTTACGCCGCACGCGCCGGATGGGTAGCGCGCCCGCCATCATCGTCCCATCGCGATCAAGCTGATGAACGACGGCTTGGCTATGATCGGGGATTTCTCGACGGCGGCGGCCAACCGGACGACATTTTCGATGTCGCTCGCCGGTCCTTCGCGGCTACCTCGCCGCAGCCCGCGGTTGACATGGCGCGGCCAGCCACGCGGCCCCGACCCAGCCAGTGGCCAAGCCCGACCGACGCGCCGGCGCCCGCATCATGGCATCGGCGGCTCCTCCTCTTCGGCTCCTCCGAATTTGCAACTGGCACGATCGGCATTCTCGCGATGTTCGGCGAGCGACCCGGGCACGAAGCCGCCACGCTTCTTCTCATCGATGCGGAATCAGGCATTCGCGCGCTGTCGACCGGGGCGGGCTCGGCGCCCGCCGATGACGGCAACCTTCGCCATCTGCTGCATCAGCGCGATTATGCCGACATTCTGATCGTTGCCGACGACGCCGAACTGAGCCGGATCGATGCGGATGCGGATGTGCTGCCGCTTACCCGAACGATGGAGCGGACCCGCAATTCCGTGATCCAGCAACGAGCGCAATTCCGCCATTGGCTCGCACGCGGCCGCGCGCCGGGCGTTCAATTCGCCGGAGGCCACATTCGCTGGAGCAAGATGGCAGCCGGGCTGTCGGGACGGCTCGGCGATTTCACCGCGCGCCATGCGGGGCGAGCGGAGCCACGCGGCCACCGCATCGTGGTTGAGGATGCAAGCGGCGATCTGGCACGGGGCTACCGCACCGCGCACGGACAGGAACTCCATCCCGAGATAGTGATCGGGAACAAGAGCCATGCCCGAAGCACAATGGCCAGCCTGCTGCGCCAATATGCGGCCGCGCTCCGCTTCGAATGACCCGATCACATCAGGCATCCATCCGGTCCCTGACAATCAATCCCGCCTGTCCTCGCCGCGATTGGGCACTGCGCTCGAAATATCCCGATCCGCAGCTGCCCGATCCATTCCTGTCCGAGGCGAGCGGACCTGCAATTACGGAGGTTTTCGTGGCTAATCGTGTCTCCGCGTCCATCCAGGTGGGTGGAACGCTCTCCGCTGTCGCCTATGAGGAACTAGCGGATATTATTCTCGCCGAACGGCTGTCCATCGAGTGGGACGGCGAAGCCTTCGACCCTTCACATCGGCCGCTCGGCAAGCCGCTCGCGCTGTGTGCCCATGAGGTCGTGGGCGGGCAGTTCGATGAACTCGAAGAGCGGTGCGTTGCATTGAATCTGCCCTTCGTGCGCCTGTGCGATGGCTATCCCGGCGAGTGGAGCCCGGAACGCGTCGTCTTCACCGGCGAGGGCGAACCGACTTCTTATCCCGCTGACGAAGCTGGCTCCGTGGTCATCGGCCGGGAAGCCGCCGAGAAGCTCGGCTCCTTCGAAGCGATCATCGCCTGGTTCGATGCGGCGGATTTCCGCGTGCCGCCGCTGATCGTCGACGGTGACCCCGTCGACGCCTTACCTTCGGGAGAGAAAACATCATGACAATCCAACGCAAGGTGCTGGTCGTGATGCGCTCGAGCCATCTCCACACCGAATTGGTCGAGGTCACTGCGACGGTGAACGTCATCGGCGATGCGATGAACCCCAGGGTCGAAGCCGACCTCGCCCAGATCGAAACCCAGGCGCGCGAGACGCTGCGACGCCAGCAGCCGCTACCCGGAGAGACCGAGCCCGGCTTCGGCCCCTGGCAAGATCGGGAGCCCGCCTTCGAGATCGATTTCGTGCTCTGTGCGCCCGTCGATGCCGCGATGAACCGCGGCCGGATCGTGCAGGTCGAACAGGTCGCGACCGTGGCAGTACAGCGCTGGGGCAAGGCGACAAGCAATGGCTAGATATCAGGTCGATCCGGAGGCTCCGTCATGATGACCCGCTGGCAGGAGGAGTGGCTCATCGCCCGCATCCGCGAGATCAGGGCAAGAACCGCCACCGAAGCGGCGAGCCAAGCCACCGTGCTCACAACGGTCCGGCTGGAGGGAGAGAGGGAGGGGACAGGCGCTCCGCTTGCTGGAGCAGACAGGAGCGCTTGCCATGAAAATCGAACTACGCCGCATCTCCCATAGTGCCGCGCTATCCCAGGAAACTGCCGCCTTCACGGCCGAAATCTGGATAAATGGCGAACTGGCCTTCCACGCACGCAACCAAGGAACGGGCGGGGCGGACTTCTATCATCAGGTCGGACGATGGACCCAGCGGCAAGTCGACGCCTGGCTCAAGGCCAACCGGCCACCACGCTGCCTTGGCGACATCTCGTGCGATCATGATCTCGAGATCGAGGTGAGCGATCTTCTCACGCGCGCTGTCGAAGGCCGTCGCCTGAGGCGCCTGCTGCGTACCAATCTGATCACGATCGAAAATGATCAGATCCTGCAATATCCCCTGCGCAAGCGACCGCTCGCGATCGTCGCACGGGCCGTGCGCGCGACCAATCCATTGGCCGTAATTGTCAACGACGCTGGCGACAAACTGTTCGTGCGCGCCCTCGATGTGCTTCTCGCCAGCCGCTGAGCCGAGACGTCGGAGACGGCGACAATCGCCACGTTCGATCTCGCCAATGAGCGACGCTGAATAGCGCGCGCCCACCATCGTCCGGCGCCTTGCCAACGCCCTGAACATCCAACCGGGTCGCCCTGCTGCGCCCTTGAGACCGCCCAAAAAGGAAGCCCTCATGCGAAACAGTGCGTCCGCGCTGGCTCTCCAGCTGTGCCTCGACTTCCATCAGCCGCTCGCGCCCGTCGAAGTCCGTTCGTCTCCCGACACCCTGGAATTGCCGCTCCTCTCGCCACAGACGAGGGTCGTCGCTTCATCACCGCCCGTCGATCTCATTGATTTCTCCTTCGCCGCGGGGCGAAACCTCGGACCTTCGTGGAGAAGCCGCGCCCATGACAATGTCGAAGCGATCAGGCTGCTGAACCTTCTCGATCGCGACGGGCGACCCGCCTCGCCGGCCGAACAGGAAGCCATCGCCAAATTCGTCGGCTTCGGCGCGTCGGAACTTGCCAACAACATCTTCGCCCGTCGCGAGCAACGGTTCCGCGACGGCTGGGAGGAGCTGGGCCAAGCCCTGGTGGCCGAGACGACCGATGTCGAACTCCAGTCGCTCAAGCGCGCGACGCAATATGCCCATTATACGCCCGAATACATCGTCCGCGCGATGTGGGACGCCGCCCGGATCCTCGGCTTCGCCGGGGGGCAGATTCTCGAACCGGGCTGCGGTAGCGGCCTCTTCATCGGGCTCCGGCCGGATGGGCTATCCCAGGACACGCTGTTCGTCGGCATCGAGAATGATCCCGTCACCGCGCGGGTCGCAACCGCGCTTTATCCCAATCAGGTCATCCGTTGCGTCGATTTCGACAAGGCGTCACTGCCCGGCGACTTCGATCTCGCGATCGGCAACCCGCCCTTCTCGAACCTCACCATCCAGAACAAGACCGAGATCGGCCGGCTCGGCCTGTCGCTGCACGATTTCTTCATCGCCAAATCGATTGAGCACCTTCGCCCGGGCGGCATCGCCCTGTTCGTCACCTCTCGCTATTCGCTGGACAAGAGCGACCCCAGGGCCCGCCGCCATATCGACGGCATCGCCGATTTCCTCGGCGCGGTGCGCCTTCCGGGCAAGGCCATGCGGCAAGAGGCCGGCACCGATGTCGTCGTCGACATCCTGCTCTTCCAGAAGCACGCGGCCGAGACGCCCTATCGCCCGTCGAACTGGATCGACCTCGGCGAAGTTCCGGACAGCGACGAAGGTGACGGACCGCTCCGCATCAACCGCTATTTCCTCGACCATCCCGATCATGTGCTGGGGCGCCATGAATGGCGAAGTGGCCAGTTCGGCATGGACTATCATTGCTCGGCCGAGCCCGGCGTGGAGCTGCCGATCGCGCTTGCCGCCAAGCTGTCGGCAATCGCAACGGAGCACGCAAACGCCTACCGCGCCACCGAACGCACGGCATCTTTGCGCGACACGCTCACCGTCACTCTGGACGTCGAAACCGGCACAGCCGCCGACGAAGCCGAGTTCAAGGAAGGCAGCTATCTAGTCTCGGGCGGCGTCCTGCACCAGATCATCGATGGCATCCCGACCGTCGTTGGCGTGAAGTCCGGACGCGGCGGCAGCGGCCTGTTCCCCAAGCACGCCGCGATCATCAAGGCCCTCATCCCGATCCGCGACACGGTTCGCACGATCCTGCGCGCGCAGCTCAATGACCGGCCCTATGCCGACCTCCAGGACAGGCTGCTCGGCCACTACCGCCAGTTCACCAAGAAATATGGGCCGATCAACCACACGATCACCAGCATCCGCAGCGATCCGGATACCGGCGCCGAGAAGGAATATCAGCGGCGTCCCAATCTGCAGCCCTTCCTCGACGACCCAGACGTTTGGCTGGTCGCTTCGATCGAGGCCTATGCCGAAGCGAGCGACACCGGCACGCCTGGCCCCATCTTTACCGAGCGTGTCGTCAAGCCGCCGGTCACCCATGACATCCACTCGGCGCAGGACGCCCTGGCGGTGTCACTCCACGAGCGCGGTCGCGTCGACGTGTCCCTGATCGCCGGTCTGCTCGGCGTCGGCGAAGCCGAGGTTCTCGCCGATCTCGCCGGCGACATCTACCTCGATCCCCTCCGTACCACCGCTCATTTCGACCACTGGGTCACGGCCGACGAAGCTCTCTCGGGGCCGGTCCGCACCAAGCTCGCCCTTGCGCGCGAGAAGGCGGATGCCGATCCACGCTTCCTTGCCGTTGTCACCGCGCTGGAAGCGGTCCAGCCGATCGATCTCAAGCCCAGTGAGATCACTGCGCGCCTCGGCGCACCGTGGATCCCGGTGGACGTCATCGAGGTGTTCGTCGCCGAGATCATGGAGGTCGAGACGCGGATCCATCATACCGTCGAACTTGCCAGCTGGACGATCGACAAGGCCCCGTTTCTTGGCCACGTCAGCTCGACCTCTACATGGGGAACGGCACGCCGCGGTGCCGCCGACCTGCTCGAAGACGCGCTCAATTCCCATGTCCCCAAGATCTACGATACGTATCGGGACGAGAACGGCTCCGAGCGCCGCGAACTCAACGTCACCGACACCGAGGCCGCAAAAGAGAAGCTGGCGGCGATCAAGTCGACTTTCGAGACCTGGGTCTGGCAGGACAGCGAACGCGCCGACCGGCTGGTCCGCATCTACAACGACGCCTATAACAACCTCGTCCCTCGGAGCTTCAATGGCCAGCATCTGAAGCTGCCGGGCGCATCGACCACGATCCGGATGCGCGATCACCAGAAGCGCGTCGTCTGGCGGATCATCGCCTCCGGTTCGACTTACGTTGCCCATAGTGTCGGCGCGGGCAAAACATTCAGTCTGTGCGCTGCGGTGATGGAGCAGCGCCGCCTCGGCCTTGCCAACAAGCCGATGATCACGGTGCCCAACCACTGCCTGGCGCAGATCGCGCGTGAGTTCCTGATGCTCTATCCCACGGCGCAGATCCTTGTCGCTGACGATGCGAACTTCGTGAAGGAAAAGCGCCAGCGGTTCCTCGCACGCGCGACCACCGGCAACTGGGACGCGATCATCATCACCCATGATGCCTTCAAGTTCATACCCACGCCGTCGGCGTTCGAGAAGCGTCTGATCGAAGATCAGCTCGACAGCTACGAAGTGCTGATCACGGGCATCGACAGCGAAGACCGTGTCTCGCGCAAGCGGGTCGAACGCCTCAAGGAGGGGCTGAAACAAAGACTGGAGAATCTGCAGGCCCGCAAGGACGACCTCGTCCATATCGGCGAGATCGGCATCGACCAGATCGTCGTCGACGAGGCCCAGCAGTTCCGTAAGCTCACCTTCGCTACCAATCTCGGCGACTTGAAGGGCGTCGACCCGGTCGGATCGCAGCGCGCCTGGGACCTCTTCGTGAAGGGCCGATACCTCGCCGGCACCAATCCTGGGCGCGAACTGATCCTGTCGTCGGGCACGCCGATCACCAACACGCTGGGCGAGATGTATACGCTGCAACGCTTCATGCAGCCCGACGAACTCCATGCCAAAGGCCTGCACGAGTTCGACGCCTGGGCAGCGAATTTCGGGGATACGCGCACCGAACTCGAGCTTCAGCCCAGCGGCAGCTACAAGCCCGTCACCCGCTTCTGCGAGTTCGTCAACGTCGCCGACCTGATGGCGATGTATCGAAGCGTCGCGGATGTCGTTCTGAAGGACGATCTGCGCCAATATGTCCAACTGCCCACCATCAGGGGCGGCAAGCGGCAGATCATCGTCGCCAAGTCCGGCGCGCCCTTCAAAGCCTATCAGCGCGTGCTGGCCCAGCGCATCAAGGCGATCGAGAACCGCGGCGGGCGTCCCCAGAAGGGCGACGACATCCTCCTGTCGGTCATCACAGACGGGCGCCATTCCGCGATCGACCTCCGTTTCGTCGATACCGGCGTCGGCAACGAGGAGGGCAACAAGCTCAATCTCCTTATCGAGAATGCCTTCCGTATCTGGCAGCAGACGGCCGAGCATTGCTATATCGATCCGGAGACCGGGAAGCCCTATCCGCTGCCGGGCGCGGTGCAGATGATCTTCTCCGATCTCGGCACTGAAGCCGCGCTGGAGACACGGGGCTTCTCCGCCTATGTCTGGATCCGCGACCGGCTTGTCGCGATGGGCGTACCGCCCGACCAGATCGCCTTCATGCAGCACTACAAGAAGAACAGCGCGAAGCAGCGGCTGTTCAACGATCTCAACCAGGGGCGCAAGCGATTCGTCCTCGGATCGACGGCCACCATGGGCACCGGGGTCAACGCGCAGCAGCGCCTCAAAGCGCTCCATCATCTCGACGTTCCCTGGTTGCCGTCCGATATCGAACAGCGGGAAGGCCGGATCGAGCGGCAGGGCAACCAGAATGACGAGATCGAACTCTACGGCTACGCCACGAGCGGCTCGATGGACGCCACCAACTGGCAGATGCTTGAGCGCAAGGCTCGCTTCATCAACATGGCGATGTCGGGCGATCGTTCGATCCGCCGGATCGAGGATGTCGGGTCGAACGTCAACCAGTTCGCCCTCGCGAAGGCGCTCGCGTCCGGCGACGACCGCCTGATGAAGAAGGCAGGCCTCGACGCCGAGGTTGCACGGCTCCTGCGCCTGCGCGATGCCCATACCGACGACCAGTATAACATCCGCAGGACGATCAGACGAACGACCGACAGCATCGAGGATTGTCGCAGGAAGATCGCCAGGCTGGAGGCCGACCTTGCCCGACGCATTTCGACCGACGGCGATGACATTCTCTTCGACTGCGACGGCACGCTGATCACCGATCGAAAGGCAGCTGGCGAACGGATCCTTGGCTACGCGCATCGGATGCGGGTGGACGACACGGAGGCGCGCTGGATGCTGGGCGCCTTCAACGGCATCGATCTCGAAATCTCGAGTTATGAGGCCCTGAATACCGATGGGAGGCCCTATCTCTGCACCGTGATCGCGATGCAGCACCATGGCGAGAACCGCAGGTTCGAAATCTCGGAGAAGACGCGCCCGAGCACCGTGGTTGGCCGGATCGAGTCATCCATCCGCAATCTCGATACCGATCTCGCCGACGCCAGGGCCAGTCTCGAAGCCAATGAGCGGCGGCTGCCAGCCTTCGAGGCCCGCCTGGGCCAGGAATTCGCAGACGCGGAAATTCTTGAGGACAAGCTGCGCGAACTCGCCGACCTCGAGGCTGAGTTGGCGAACACAAAAGGCGAATTCGAACCGGGTAATGAAAGCGAGCCGCCTTTGGACATGCCCGAAGACGTCGATGGCGACCCATTGTCGGAAGCTGCTTAACGCATAGAGCTACGCTGCACTCGCCGGGCGCGCAGCGCACCTTCATTCCTCACCCCGATCGAATGTCCGCTCGCGCGCCAAAGGAGGAAGCGCGATGCTCACCTTGTTGGCGAAGCCGATCTCGCGCGCCGATGGTCTCGATGCCGAGCCGCGCCAATGGCGCCCCCGGTTCCTCAGCGATTGGAGAAAAGGGGGAGGGAGGGGGACGGCTGGATGGTGCGGAAGGGCACGAACCGGCCAATCCTGTCATCCAACTATTGCGGAGAAATCCCATGGCATCCCTAGCTCCCGCGCCCGCGCATTCCCCGCGCCCCGTTTCCAGCCCCTATCGCGTCGACGTCTCGCGCGGCACGTCGAACAGTCGCGTCTCCTCCGAATGGTTCTCCCGGCCGGACGACGAGCGCTTCCTCTCGCTGGGCGATCTTTACGACAGCGTGCGGAATCGCGCTGAGCATTCGCATACGCGCATCATCGAGAGCCGCGCGATCAGGGTCGAGGCCCGCCGCGACGAGCCCGAACGTCTCGCGCTGATCCTGCCCGAAAACGACACGCCCGTCGCGCCCACCAACTGGTCCTTCGGCCAATTGTGCAGCCTGGTCGGTGCGCCCGCGTTTTGCCCGCGCCACTCGCCGGCATCAATCTCCAATATGGCCTGCAGAATCATCGGGGCGAACATGTGAAGCTTCTGCAGTCCGACACCGGGCGTACGGAACTGCGCTCCGTCACCAGTGAATCCTACGGGCGCATCTGGGATCACCAGCTCGTCGAGGCGATCATGCGCTTCGCCGGCAACGGCACCGGCGACACCCGCTGGAAGATACCGGGCGTGCTGGACTGGCGGACGATGCACTATAACCCTCATGTCGACGTCACCAAGGACACGACGACCTTCTATGCGTCCGATCGCGACGTGTTCGTATTCTTGGTCGACGACACCCACCCGATCGAGGCGGGCAAATTGCCCAACGGCGAACCGGATCTGTTCTTCCGCGGTTTCTACGCGTGGAACAGCGAGGTCGGCGCCAAAACCCTCGGCATCGCGACCTTCTACTTGCGCGCCGTCTGCGCCAACCGGATACTGTGGGGGGTCGAGAATTTCGAGGAAATCAAGATCCGGCATTCGAAATTCGCCGCCGGTCGTTTCGCCCATCAGGCCGAACCAGCGCTCGCACATTATGCCGACGCTTCGCCGCGAACCTTCATCGACGGGATCAGGACCGCCCGCGAACGGATCGTCGCGCGCAAGGACGAGGACCGCACGGAGTTCCTGCGGAGGCGCGGCTTCTCCAAGGCGGATACCTCCAAGGTGATCGAAGCGGTCCTGGCCGAAGAAGGAAGGCCGCCCGAGAGCGTCTTCGACTTCGTGAATGGCATCACCGCGCTCGCACGGGCCAGGCCGCACCAGGATGCGCGTCTCGATCTCGAAGGCAAGGCGCGCCTGCTGCTCGAGCAGGTCCGCTAATCGCCGCCGCCGGCTACCCGCCGTCACACCTTTCCCTCCTTCAAAGAGATGTTCGATGGACCAGCCATCTTCACGACAGGCATTTGCCAACTGCCCGTCATGACCAGCGCGGATGCCGCGAGTATCGGCTTTGCGATCTTCAATCATGTGCCGACGCTGCCGATCGAGATTCCAGACGGCGGCTTCACAATCACCGCGAAGACCAGCGAGGGGCGGCGCGTCACCTTCTATTTCGGGCCTTATCTGACCGGAGGACCGCCGCGCTTCATCGATATACAGTACCACGACGCGACCATAACCGTGCCGGATGCCGGCGGTTCGCCGACACCGGTGTTTGACATGCTCACCATCGCCGAAGGTGGTCGCCATCCCTATGACAGCCGCAAGGTCGACGTCTCACAGAAGCCCTCGATCGTCGTGCTGCTGCTCGACAACCCCGCTGACACCGCCTGACGCGTCCCTTTCACCTCACATTCTATTTCCTCGAGACCCGGCCGTCGCGCCGGGTTTCGTGCATCTGGGAGGATCACTCCATGCATTCCGACGACAGCAAGCCCAGCACTGCAGCGCTTCTCTACAGCCAGGTCCCATTCGACGACCGCGGCAATTTCCACTACACGGGCGATCTCCACAATGCGGGCGAGAACCTGTCCACGGTCGCCGGGCGTATCGAGCGCCACCTGCGCGACCGCTTCCCGGACATGCGGTTCACCATGATCACCCAGAAATTCACCGGCGGCCGCAAGATCATCGCCGAGCTTCTTGATGCGCCCGAGGATCTCACCGGCAGAGATGCGCAGGACGCGTTCACCGTCAAGGTCAAGGATCAGATCGAGCGGTTCGGTTTCTCGCGCTCCAACATCTATCAGGACTATCACAGCTGCGCCTTCTTCTGCGAGGTGCGGATCGGGCCGCCCTATTGGACGGCGCTGGCGGCACGGCGCGGTCTCGCTAACACTGTCGACGCCCTGGTCCCGCTCTCGGCGTTCAAAAAGCGAGTCAAGCCGGGCGACCGTCTGAAGCTGATCAGCGCGCCTAGCTGGCATCGTTCGATCGGAACGGTCCGGATGGTGAAGGCCGTGCGCTCCAAGGATATCATCCTTGAGGGCCCGAGCTATCTCACGCTCCCGCGCGCCGCGCAATTCGCCTGCGACGGCAAGATGGTGCGCATCGCGATCGGCACCGAACACGAGCCCGGCGCTCACCTGCTTTATCAGTGGCTACCTGCCGAGGCGGCGTGAAGTCCCGTTTTGTATGAATTCCGGCGCGACTGGTCGAACGCGCCGGAGTGCAAAGCCTGCCCTGCGGGCTGCTTCCCGACCGACATCCTCGACAATCAGGAGCACCCTTATGACCACTGCCGACATCGACAATGCGACGCCCGAGCAGCTCGCTCCGGTTCTCTATGCCGCCGTCCAGCGCCTCGGCCAGTTGGGCCGCGAAGGCGCGGTCGCGGTCGCCCCACTGGTCGGCGACGACGACGCCGACTTCGACGAGGGCGCTTCGTGGATCGAAGATATAGCCGCCGGAGGTCTCCGCGACTGATCTTCTCTCACCCGTTCCATCCCCTCACGAGGCCCGGCCGCAACGCCGGGCTTCGTGCATTTTGAGGACATATTTCATGCACACCGCCCGTCACATCTATGAGAATGCGCCCCTCGGATCGCGCATCGCGTACAGCAGCGGGGAACCCCGGCCGCCGGAAAGGTTCACGAGAAAGCTCCGCAGGTGGGAGAATGAAAACGGCACCGGCCGCCTGGTCGAGCGCCAGCCGGGGTCGGGCAGTCATCCCGCGACGTTCACCCTGCATCTCGGTGACTTCGGGAGCGAGGGCACCATCGTTCTGGTGGTCCGCCGCCTGTTCAGCGCCGAGAGCACCAAGCCGTTCGAGATCATCGAGGTGCCGAAACCCGGCATGGTCCGGGTGCTGACCGGCCATGGCAACCGCGAGGAGCTGCGTTTCCTCGCTCCCGATAAAGCGAGCGCCGAACGCTGGATGGCGGAAAATCATTACTCCGACATGCGGGTGGAGGTCGTGACCGATGCAGATTCGGTCGCGTTGCCTGACGCCCAGGCGGCGTGACCGCGATCGCTCCCGATGGGCAGGCATCCGATGCGGTAGCGGACGGCGCGAGCCGCCGCCACTTCGTCCATGTCTATGCCGTCATCCGCGTCAAGGTGGCGGTCGACGCCCGGGACCATCATTCGGCGATGAAGACGGCGGATGACCTTCTGTTCGCAAACGGGCTCGCCGTTCGCCTCGTGCCCGCGGCGCAGACCGTTCTCGAGGCTGAATATGCCGAGGAGGTCACCGGGTATCTGGTCGACGAAGCCGGCGACGACGAGTTCGTTCGATCCCGCTCATACGGCCCGGACCACGAACCGGAAGGAGATGGGGCATGACCGCGTACAGCCTCCAGATCGTTCAGGTGTTTCGCGTCGAGCGCACCATCGTAGTTACGGTCGAAGCGCCGGACGAGCAGACGGCGATCGACTGGCAGAGCGAGGGCGATGCACCCGCCTTCGACGATCCCCGCTGGCGAGCCAGCTGGACCCTCGAAAACGAACTGGTCGAGCCCGCGCCGAACGACTGACGGCCCTGTGGCGACATGGGAGGGAGATGGGGGGGCACCCGAATTTGGTGGAGCAGCCCTGGGCTGTCCCTTGCCAGACCCACCACCGGTTCGACCCTTCCTCCCAAGGAAACGCGCCATGGAAATCATCGTAACCCGTTCCCGCATCGCGGGGACGCTGCCCCATTATGAGTATCGTGCGCTCATCTCCGCCGATGCTGTCGCTGAAACGCGGCGTCGGCGCGCTTGTCTCGTCAAGGCTCCGAAGGTTGCCGGGTTCGTTCGATGCCTGCGCACGGGGCCGGTCATCGCGCCAGAACGCTATTTCGAGCTGGATGCGGCAGCACGCGAAATCCTTGGATCGCGCATCAGCGCGCTGGCACGGCAGATAGATGCGCTGATTGTGCGGTTCCTCTTCCCGGAAGTGACCGCTCAGCAGCTCCGCCCCATCATCACGATCGACGATGATCCAGGCGATGCCTGCGTCCGGACGGACATCGCCGATTTGACCGGTGCCTATGACCGCCTCGCGGCCCGCCACGATGTCCTCACCACCAGCGATCTCGGCCTTCGCGAGGATTGTGCGCGCCGCGCCGCCTGACATCGCCCGACAGACGAAAAGGACCGCATCATGCAGGAACCCCTCTCCGCGCTCGAAACCGCCGCCTGCCTCTGGGAAGCCGTGCTGAGCCTGCGCGATCGCCCCGTCTCCCATCCTGATGCTATCGAGCTTGCCTTGCAGATCCGATCCTCCTTCGAAGCGATCGGCACTTCCGTCCTGCGCATGACCGTCATCGGTTGGGCGCCTGCCGTCGAGCAGGCCTGGGGCAAAGTCGCCGATGACTACGCTCTGAGCTTCGACTGGGATTTCGTGCCCGCCTGGATCGACGCCCACATCGACTGGTCCGAGCCCGGTAATCCCGTGATCAGATCCAAGGCGGTTCGCGAGCCGAACGATCCGGGCGGACATGGAGTGGAGGAGGCGAACGGTGGGGGCGACGATGAGGTCGCAATAATGCCGGAGGCTCCTATGCCCTTTCCCACCACGATCCACACCTCGGTCAGCCCGTCGCTGATCACCAGAATCGGACGCTTCCATAATGGCGGCCCCCTGGATGTGCTCGGCGAGCTTCTGCAAAACGGACGCCGAGCTGGCGCGACCCGGATCGATATCGGACTACGGGAGACGGATCGTGGCCCTGTCCTGCATGTCCACGACGACGGTTGCGGCATCGCCGATCCGGCCAAGTTTCTGGCGCTCGGCGACTCCGGATGGGATGAGCACATTGCCCGATCGGAGGATCCCGCCGGCATGGGCGTGTTCAGCCTCGCCGGTCGCCATGTGACCGTACGCTCCTACTCCGCCGAACTCGACGCGGCCTGGCAGGTGACCATCACGCCCGATGCCTGGGAAACCGGCAAGCCGCTCGACGTCATCCCGTCCACCCTGGAAAAGGGCACCGACCTCGAAATATCGCTTCCCGAAAACTGGGCGAATGGCATCGAACAGGCCGTAAAGGATGCCGCACGCTTCTTGCCCGTACCGGTCTGGTTCAACGAGAAAAGGCTGCCTCAGGAGAGTTTCCTCCGCGAAGCAAGTCGCATCGAGACATGGAACGGCTGCCGGATCGGCATCTTCGCAGACACATCGCATCTTCCGCGTGCGCTGGTCCGCATCAACTTTCACGGTCTCACCGTTCCGTGCCAACTACCGCACATCCACGATGCCGATGGCGGCCGTGGCTGGTATGCCAAGGTGGACATCGATGATTTCCCCGACCTCGAGCTCGTGTTGCCTGCCCGCAAGGAGGTTGTGCTGGGCACCGCGCTCGATGCGCTGCGCGAAGCCTGCGAGGCGGCGATCTTTCGTACCATAGCCCGCGAGGGCCATCACCGCCTTGCCTACGCCCACTGGCTTCGCGCGAATGAACTCGGCGTATACCTGCCGGAGGCAGCACCCTGGCTTCCGGCCTGGACACCACGAACTGCCGAGACAGGCAACGTTCTTACCGTTGACCGGATCGCGGGCGAGCCGATGATCCTCATGCCGTCGGACGAGGCCCATATCGAGCAATGTGTCGGGCGCGCGATTTCTTGCAATCGCCTTCTCGGCGCAACGCCGGTCGATCCCGTCGCCGAGTTCGCCGGCTATGGATGGTATGACCGCCTTCCGCGCGTGCTCGGATGGTCCTTTCGGATCGAGCGAGGCGAAAGCGATCCAATCGACTATGCCGCCGGCTCGCAGTTGCCGCCCGAACTTGTCACCGGGCGGGTCGACGCCATCATCGTTGAACTGGCCATCCAGACGGACCACGTCTGCGATGACCCGCCCGAAATCCTCGGCGTTCCCGCTGATCTTCTGATCGTCCCCGCCGACTATTCGGCCGACCTCGACGAGGCGGTCATTCTGCTCGCCAATGACTGTACGATCGAACCCGGCGAGCTTGCTTCGATGCTCGGAGCGGCATGCTTCTTCGCCAGCGAGGATTGCGAGGCAGACAGCTATCACACCCAGCAGGCGACGTTCGATATGAATGCGCGTTTTGCCGCCAACATGCTCCTGCTAGGCGAAGATACCGCGATCATCGAGCGGGTCCGCGAGGCAGTGCGTGAGCATGTTTCGTGGCTCATCCCGAAGAACCGGGCGATCGCCGTACGCGCCATCGACTATCGGGTCGAGGCTGCCTTCGCAGACGATGACGAAATGTCCGCCCCCAGCGCTGCCGAATAGCGCCCTCATTCTCGCAGCCTGGCCGGCGCATCTGCGCGGTTGCCAGTCGGTATCTTCACGAGGAACTATCCCATGACTCAGGATCCGCCATTTCGGAAGATCTTTGATGGCGTCGTCACGCGCGAGCAAATGTTCGAGCTGTTCAATCTCGTGCCGGACGGCCCGGCCGAGGAAATCGCGTCGGGCAAGGCCTACGCAAACCAATGGTTCGAGATTCGCGAGAGTGAGTTCGAATTGATGTTTGATCGCCTGCCGCCGCTTTTCTTGCGAGCCGGCATGTTCGCCATGTCCGAACTCAAGGCCGGATCCATCGGCTTGGTTTTCTTCGACATTACCATCTACGGACGCAGCCGCTGGTTCACCGGATATTGCGACCTTGGCGCTCGCAGCAGCCCCGACGCGATGCGAACCGCAATTATCGAACATGAAAGAGCAGCCGTCGCAAACTTGTCGCGGGGCGATGCCCTGGACGTGATCTGGGAACGCGAGGGCGACGATTTTCGCGGCTTGGCCGGCCAATTTAATCCCGATGCTTGGCCCGCCGAGCATCACGGAAAGCGGACTATCCTCGTCTATGAACCCGGCGTCGGGACGGTCCTGAAGCTATTGGAAAATCTTACCGACGACGAGATCGCGGATCGGCTGCAGCACGGACCGACGATATAGGTCGCGTCCGCTCGGCTTTCCACCCTCGAGGTCGCCGGCAGCCGCCTCCGGGAAGACGATCGGTGACCGGGCGGGGCTTGAGCCGATCGACCAGACTTTCGTCATTCCCACCAAGGAGCCGAAAGATGCCCAATCCATTTCTGCAGACTGCGTTCGCGATCCCGCTGACGCCTGACGAAGCGGTGCTGCTCGAAGAATGCTTCACCGTGGCTGCTGAACTTTCCAGCGATTTCGCGGAGATTTCGACCGACGGCATGCAGACGCTGAAATCCTACTACGCCTCGCGCAGCGAACCGTTCAGGATCACCTTCCCGAAAAAGCCGGAAGAGGATGACCCTTTCGCCGGATTCTTCGATCTTTGGTCCGGTGACGGCTTTCTCGGGTTCGACGCCGACCTCAGCATCCGGCGCGATCCCGAAGGCAAGCCACAGTTCGCGTTCATCAGCGGTGATGATGTGGATGTTCACTCGATCGCCTCCCTGATCCAGAAGGTCTGCAAATCCGCGCTGCCGTTTGGTTTTCAATGGGCTGAAAGTTATGAGGACGACGACTACTCCACCGCCTTTGGCGGCGGGTACTATGTCATCTCCGATGCCGATATATTCGGCGGCCCGACCCGGTCGCTCATGGATGATATGCTGCAAACCTTGCGGGTGGCTGCGGTATGAAACCATTGCTCAAGCGCCCGTGCAACGAATGCCCCTGGCGCCGCAATCATCCGGCCGGGTGGCTCGGCGGCTATCGTCCCGAGGACTTCACCAGCCAGGTCCAGTTCGACGGACCGCCGCTACAGTGTCACAAGACAATCCCCGGGGACGGCACCGATGCCCGTTCGATGTGCGCAGGCGCGCTCATTTTCATGCGCAACAGCTGCAAAGCTGCGAACCATCCCGACTATGGCGATGCGCTCGATACGATCGCGGCCGACACCGAGACTGTGTTCCAATGGTCCGGGGAGTTCCTCGACCACCACAACAACCCGGAGAAATGGATCGAGCACGTTCGGGCACGAATGGCCCGGCGGGCATAACGGGTTCTCCTCTCAGCACATGGAGCATATCATGGCCCATCTGTCCCCACTCCGGGGCGTTTTGGCTGGCTTTGACCACTCGTACCGCCTCGCAATTTGCAGACGCGAGACAACCGGGCGTCACCAGTTCGTCCTGCGCACGCGCGATCCAATCCAGCCGTTTCGCGTGACCGAGGCGCGACCGGCAAGGAACGAAGATCTCGTTCTGCACGTCGCGTGATCAAGTTCCGTATCCTCCGCGTCCAGCCTCAGCTTTTGGGGCTTTATGCAATCCGTCATGACGGATGTCCGTCTGGCTCGGAGCAGCCCCGGCTGGGGCCGACGCCCAGGCCCTTTTACTCAGCTCGGTCGCTTCACAGAGTATGACCCGCCGCACACGCGATCTCGCGGCCACATGGGTCCGCCTGATGCTTGGAGAGAGGGGAAGGGGGCGAATGGATCGGGTTTGGTGAGCATGACCGCCAGCCCGCCCAACCTCCATCTCAGGAAATCCCCATGGCCCGCCTGTTCCTCGACCACGCGAATGTAGCCTCATCCAGGCCACCGACCGTCCACGTCGCTCTCAGCAGCATCGAGCTTTCGTTATTGACACTGGTGACCTCGGATCCGGAAGCCGAGCCCGCCGTGCGGCAGGGCGCATGGGTCAATTTCATCGACGGGGACGATAGCGGCATGCTCCGGCATGTCGTGCCGATCGCCGGCTATCCCGAAGCCGCATGGCGTGCGGTGGCCTCAACCACGCTCGACCTGCCGGCCGTTGCCGACCCTCTGCCAGTGGACGAGATCTACTCGGCACGGATCGTGCCACCTACCGAACCGCCGGCGCGCTTCTTCCGCCTTGACCCGTTCGAACTTGCCGCTGGTCTCAGGACAGAGCATCCGGACGCTCTTCGCGATCGCAACGCCATCGCCGCGCGCATCCACACGCTCGAGGCCCTCAAAGGCGGCGATGGCCCCTGGTTTTTCGTGGAGCCCGATCACTTCTCTCAGGCGGCGCTCCAATCCGTTGCCGAGGAAATGATCCGTCCGGGCGAAACCCACTGGGGCGCTGATATGCTCCTGCAGCGTCGTGTCGTTCTCGACGAGGCCAAGGAGGCACGCGCATGGTCGGGGATTTCCGAATTGCACGCCGCTTTGTGGGTCACGCACGAGGCACCGTTCGATGCCGGGCTCGATTTCACCACCTATTGGGCCGACATGGCGGCACGTCTGCGCGTCGATCCTACCGCCACGCGATTGCTGTCTGAATGCTCCGATCCCGACTTGGATATCGTCCGCGAGGCGCTCGTGTCGCCCGACCTCGCGGTATCCTTCCCATAGTTCGTCAAGGCGCCCCGGCCACGCGTCGTGCGCCATCACTGTGAACAGCCAGCGCATGTGATCGCGTGCTTGCCCTATCGGGACCGGCCGCGCGCGGGCCAAGCCGAGCCGCCCATGCGCGAATGGAACCCATTCCCCCACCCGGTAATCACCGGTGCTGGCGCTCGGCTGTCCAGATGGCTGTGGAGACCACCAATGAACACCGCCGATCAATATCCCATTGCGCCCGGTATGTGGATCAGGACCGAGGAGGACGAACGCCTCTTCTTTCTACGCCATTCGTCCACCAGCCATTGGGGCTTCTTTTCCGAAACGAGGCACCACAAGGCCCGCGAATACAAGCTTCCGCTGGCGGGTCTCAAGCCATGGCAACAGGAGCACCGCTCATGAAAACCCACGCGATGACCAGCGGGCTGCGGGTGACGCTGACCAAGACCGAACTGCAGGCTCTGCTGGCCCTTGCCCGCCATGGGCGCGACCAGCTCGCCGCAAATCCGCGTTCCTATGTCCTGTCCAGGCGAGAGGAGGGCGTGGCGCCCGACGTCGTCCATGCGCTCGAATCCGGACTGCGAGCGGTGCGAGGCAAGCAGGCCGAGGCCAAGGATCGGCGCGAACAGCCGAAGCGCGATGCGGAGCGCCGCGCGGCCCGCGAGCATCATGCCCTTATCGAGGGCTTCTCCGTCCTCGGTATGCTTGGAGACTGGACCGATCTGTCCGACGATCCCGATCGTCACCAATGGGCGGATATGTTCCACCCCGACACCGAGCCCCGCCCGCAGGGCGAGATACGGCGGAACGTCTGGCGCATATTCCTCAGCAAGGGCAGCGCCGCGCTGGACGACCTGGTTGTCCTTCCCGGCGATTGCACGACGACGGCCGACCGTTACGAAATCGATCAGCTTGCTCGCCGGATCATCGCCGACCATCAACGATGACAATTCCTATCCCGGGATGTCTGCCTCGCCATCCGAGGCGATGACCGGCCCGGCGAGCGGCGCTCCTAGCGTCTCGCATTGCGCACAGACATTGCGCGGAACCGGCGACTCCCTTATATCTGACTAGCTAGTCAGAAGGAGGATGGTCATGACGACCTCCAAAGATGTCGATACCCCCCGCACCCGCAAGGCGGCCTCCCGGCTTCCCCCGCCGGCACGGGGATGGAAGCTCGAAGACGCCAAGGCACGCTTCAGCGAGTTGGTCCGCCTTGCGCGCAGCGAAGGGCCGCAGCGCGTGACTGTCCGCGGCAAAGATGCCGTCGTCGTGATCAGCGCCGATGAACTCGAGCGATTGCTGCCGCCTGAGCGCAAGAAGCCGTTGGTCGCCTTTCTTGAGGGGCTTCATCTCGACGGCGTCGATCTCACGCGCGAGCAGGATACCGGCCGGGACATCAGCCTGTGATCGGCTGGCTGCTCGACACCAACGTCATTGCCACGCTGATCAATCCTAACGGCGCGCCCAGCGTGAAGGCATGGGCTTCGGAACAGGCCGAAGACCGCTTCTTCCTCAGCATTCTCACCCTTGGGGAGTATGACAAGGGTATCCACGGCATACCCGTCGAGCACGCCGAGCGGTCCCGCTATATGGGCGCACGAGACGCGCTCGAAGCGCGGTTCAGAGGCCGTATCCTATCGCTCGACGACCAGATCGTACGCCGCTGGGGCGAAATCTCGGGCGACGTCAAGCTGCGCACCGGCCACACTCCGAGCGTCGTCGACACGATGCTGGCCGCTACCGCGATCGAACACCGGCTCTATCTCGTAACCCGCAACGTCAAGGACGTGCGCCACAGTGGCGCAGCGATCTTCAATCCATGGGACGATGATCCCGCGACGCTGTCCCTTTCCTGAAGGAAGGGATGAACGGGTCCACGATCGAGCTGCCCGCTGACGATCCCGTGTGGTTGCCGTTGGGCCGGTCCTGCCCGACCGCGCCGACACTCTCAACCTGACGAAGGATGGCAGCACCGCTTTCTGAAGGTGGTTCCATTGGGTGCTCAGCACGGTCCGTCGCTCCTCCGACGTCCGGTCCTCTCAGCGGGCACCAGAAGGCGCGAAGCACGCATCGTGAAGATCGCCGCCCGACAGGATCGGCCGGTTTGGGAGGAGAGGGGGGCGAGGGAGGCGTCCGGCAGGTCGCTTTCGTTTCCGATCGCGCGCCGCATGCCGCATAATCGGGAGCCTTACCATGCGCCTGTCTGATGACCTTGCAGCGAGCCGTCGCCTTTATGCGGCCCCCATGATCTTCGCCCCGACGGTCATGGTCATCGACATCCCTCCGCACCAGGCGGGATCCGGCCTCGCGCTCGATCGCTATTACATCGTCATGATCGAGACCGACGAGGAACTGGCCGAGTTCGAAGCTTTTCTCGCCGAAGACCGTGCGTTCGCACGGTCGCCCGATCTTCTAGATAGAAGGCCAAGCTGCCGCGAAGCCGGCGCGATTAGCTTCTTCGAGTTTGCGCCGCCAGCCTCGGATTGGCCGTGGATCCTGCTGTGTCACTGGCCACGGCACCTTGCCCGGATGTTCGTTGCCGATCCCGAAGCTCTTGCACGCGGCGCGTATACGATGGAAGCTTTCCACAGCCGGGATACCCTGCGCGCGGCGCTGCGGGCACATGTCGCCCTGTTCGGAGACCTCGCGGAGATACGGACCATCCCGCCGCTGTCCGACATGGCGGGCCGTGCATAGCAGCGTCCGCACGCATCGATTCCGGCCCAGCAAGGAACGGTCCATGTGGAAACTCCGCTACGCCGCAAGGGCGACACGCCTGCTGCTCCAAGGCAAGATCCGATGGGTTGTCTATCGCAAGGCCTTGCGCGAATGGCCCATCGCTGTCGCCGGCCGAGGCGGGTCGTATCAGCTCGACCCCTGCTTCTCCGATCTGCATGACGGTCGCCGGGACATGAGCCTTCCGCAAACCATCGTGGCGTCCGGCCCATGCGCGAGACGATAGAGGCGACCGCCGGGGAGCAGATCGCCTTCGGTTCCTTCGTGATTGTCGACGACGGAACAGCCCGGCATGACCCGGAGGGCGAAGGCGAGGGCGGCCTCGCCCTGCGCCCCGCCAACGCTGGAACCATCACCGTCTACGAGCCCAGTGAAACGATGACGATCTTGAGGACCGGAGGTGCGCTTGGGCTGTTCGGCAAGAACACCCGCTGGGCGGAAGTCCGCAATGGCCGGTTGCTACCGCCCGATGTCGGTGCAGGGTGACCGCGAAGAGTGCCGACGCCACCGGAAGGATCGACTATAGTGTTGCGAGCCGAGAGCTTGCTCCTCGCGATCCGATGACCGCCCCCGAAGCACCGAGCCGCAAGGGCGCATGAAACGCTCATATCCGTCGCCTTGGCCGGATCGCCGTCTCGCGGATTGTGGATTTGAAAATGGCCTCCCGGCGCTTGTCGGGAGGCCATTTTTTTATGCTGCCAAGGTCAGCACCCGAAGGGGCGGCAGCCGATCGGTCCGGATGACAGCTCCTGCCTATGACGGTCGGCTCCCGGCATGCGCGGGACCGGTGCGCCCGCTTCGCGGAGCGTCCGCACCATTCGCGACCGTCCATGAAGCAGGTCCGTCAGCCATTCGAGATCCCGGATCGCTGGGCTTACCGGCCGCTCCGAGAGGATGTAGTAGAGCCGCCGCTGATAGTCGTCGCCTTCGCCGTTCAGGATGTGCCGCAGCCGGGCCTGTCCCTCGCTTTCGACTCCCGACGGCACGGCCCCCATATCCGCTTCAACGGCCTGAAGGGCGTCCAGCAGCTCCATCGCGCTGTAGAAGGCATCATCGACGTCCTGCCGGAACGCCGCCGCGGCGAGCGCACGACGGTCGGGCGAAAGCGCCGGGTCATTCAGCGCGTCCCGCAAGGGCAGATTGATGTCGTAGGTCTCCAGCAGAGCCTTCATGCTCAGGTCAGTCATCATTCGTTCCGATCGCGTTTCTATGAGGCCGACATCATCATGACGGCCGAATTTGCGCAAGCGATCCGCTCCCCCGTGAAAGGGGAGCGCAACATCGAGGACGTTGACGGGCTTGGCTTGGCGATCGGCAAGGACATGGCGCGGATTGGGATGGGCCGCTGCGTCGAGCCGGGCGGGGTGTGGCAGGGCGGGGGAAGGAAAGAAGGGGCGGGCGGATCCCGGCAAGCCGGGAATGGGCTCTATCTCCGCGAGCTGCGCTCGCTCCGACCGGGCCCGCGTTCCGCGGTCCCGTCCTTCGGTAACGATCCCTTCCGCGGTCCGAGCGGCGAGGGCATCCCTTGTCCCGAACCTCATCCTGGCGGCGCCGGCACCGCAAGGCAGGCTTCGCCTAAGGAATCGCGCTGACGCGCGATAGCGTCTTTGTAGCCCAAGATCCCACCGCAGCCTTCGCCGCCTCCCAGTGTCCCGGGCGTACCACACGGATTTTCGTCGCCAAGAATTGCGTCGGGGGGGAAGCTCCGCTAGGCAAAATGGGGCCGGCGGCGCTTTGTCCGTTCCAAAGGCAGCGCCGGCCCCATTTTGCGAAGCTGCGCTAACATCCCCCCTCCCGTGCTTCTTGCCGACAAGAAATCCGCGCGCCACTGGGGACCCTGCGAGGACGGCTCCGGGTGCGATGGGATCAAGGGCACGCTTCGCTCCACGACACAGTTGAGCACAAGAATTGCCCGCTGACGCGGACAATGCGTCTTCGTTTTATTCCGCTTCGCGGAGATTTCTGCTCGGACTCACCAAGTACGATGGATTTCTGTCAAGAAATCAATGACCTATAATGAAAGGAGGGGAGGGAGTATAAAGAAGGTGTCGGCGGGGATTGACCCAAAGACAGGGTAATACACCCGGCATCTTGGAGTAATTGTTATGCAGATCGGTTCTTTCAAGCCTAACAACGGCACGCTGTTCGGCTCCATTTCGACCGCCAATCTTCACCTTCCGCGCCTTGGCCTCAAGCCCGTTCAGAGCAATCATGAACGCGCCCCGGCTTATGAAGTGATGGCGCTCAATCCGGCGCGGCGCTGGGTGCAGATCGGCGCGCTTTGGGAGGCGACGGCCAACTCCACCGGCGAAACCTTCTATCAAGGACAGATTGACGACCCGAGCTTCAACGCCCCGTTGCCGATCGCGCTTTTCGGGGACGGCGAGGAAGGTTTCAACGTCGCTTGGAACCGTCGCCGCAAGCGTCAGGACGACACCTTCAACGACGCCGAAGGCGCGCCCGAGGAAAGCGAAGGCAGCCCGTTCGGCCCGGAACCCGGCAGCGATCCGGCTCCCCGCCGTGCTCGCCGCAGCCGCAGGGCGGACAGCTTCGAGGGGAACGCCGACGATAGCGGCAATCTCACCGAGCGGCAGAACGCCGACGAACACAACCCGTTCTGATCGACCGTCCGACGGGCGGGGGAAGCGTTAGCCGCGCTCCCCCCGACCCTGAGCCGAAAACCCTCCCGACAGGTGATGAGACCATGAGTAAGGAAACGACCTCCCGCCGCTATAGCAGTTTTGCCGATATGGCCCAAGCCATCGGACAGGATGCCACCGGGCCGACACCGGGCAAGTTTGATGCGGCCTATAAAGAGATCATCGAAGGCGATGAGTTTCAGTCCGTTTTGGGCAAGATCGAAGAGCGCTTCGATTGCAAGCTGACTCCGATCCCGCCCGGCGATGTCGACGACGACCTCGAACCGGACGCCATGAGCCCGCGCGACCGGGAGCTTGCCGAACTCTATGCCGAGGAAACCGCGATCCCGGAAATCGAAGCCGCGTTCGGCGACGTCCAGCCGCTCGCGATCATCGAAGGCGCGCGCGACCCGCAGGAACTCGACATGCCGCACCCGATGCAGGCGCAGCAAGATTGCGGGGCGATCATCGCAACCATCTTCGACCTGTTCCGGGATACGAGGATGGAGCCGACAGCCCAGCCGCTCGCATGGGGTTTCGTCAACAGCTTCCACCATGAGGCGCAGAAGCTGGCGGGCATCGAGGATAGCCTAGCCCTCAAGCTGGGCGAGATGATCCGCGATCCCGAAGCGGGCGAAGTCTGGAACAGCAATGTCGAGGAACTGCAAACCCGTTGCCGCACGGTCGCGGAACAGCGCGCCGCCATAGAGGCGATGCGCGATTACGGCGCCGCCGTCTATCGCGCCGAAACCGGCTTTCCGTGGAGCGCCGCGCGCGGTTCCCGAGCATCCAGCGTCACCACCGCAAGCCAGATCGCAGCCGCCGACTTCCTGCGCGAACGTGCCCTTGAAGCGCGCGAACGCCTGAAACCGCAAGGCCCCGTTGTCGTCTTTTCCGGCGGACAGGAATGGCACGACTGGCGGATGATCTGGGACAAGCTCGACCAGATCAAGGCGCGCGTGCCGCATATGACGCTTGTGACCACGGCGCAGCGCAAGGGAGCCGACGCCATCGCCGCCGCGTGGGCCGCAGAGGCAGGCGTCCCGCTTGTCGCCTTCACCCCCGAAGGCCGCCTTGGTCGCCGCGCCGGGTTCGTCCGCAACGAGAAGATGGTCAACCTTCGCCCCCGTCCCGTCGAGGCGCTTGTCTGCCAAGGTTCCGGCATACAGGCGAACCTCCTCGACCTTCTCAAGGATGCGGACATCCCGACCCACGCTTTCAAGGTCGATAGCCAGCGGCCCGATGCGGAAGGGATCGACGCGATCCGCGCCGCCAAGCGCGAGCGCAAAGCGCGCCTCGCGGCCTGAAATCCGGCCCGCCCTTCGGGGCGGGCCATCCTCCTACCGGAGTTTATCCAATGATCGGAGTCTAAGGCGGTTGCATCGACGCCTAGCACACCGTCGATTGCAGTCATTGCGGGCATAGCGCGGCTACAACTGTCTTCCCCGGCCATTGCACCCGCTCATAATATGATCCCGGCATGACCGGCGCGGAACCTTCCGCGTCGGCCTTTGCCGTGTCGTCATGTCGGGTGGGGGAAACCCGAACGGTTTCCCCCACGCCGCTCCTTTTGCCTGGGCCTGCGGCCTGGCAACGTCGCTCCCCTTTCCGCTATCGATGAAACGGATATGGAGCGCTCACGCTACGTTGGGTAGGGGCTTGAGCGCAGAAAATGCGGCGGCACCTCCGACCCGGATTACCTGTCCCAGCACGTCGCGAAACTCGCGCTCGCTCAGTCCCTCGACGGGCAACTCACCAACGATCCGGGCATAACGTTCGCGCAGCTTCTGCCGCGTCGCCTCTATTTCCGTATCCATGCGCTTCTGACGCTCGACCAGATCGGCCAGCTTTTCGCGTTCTGTCATCTTCGGCATTTCCATCTTCCTTACGATGGTCTGCCCGCCAGTCCGTGACATCGCTCAACGATGCGTTGCTTGCAAGCCCTAGACATTGAATGGCGCGCGTCACCTCCGAGGTGGAGCTTTGCTGTTATCGAGGAACATTGCTGCCCCTGCGGCCATCACCCCTGACGGCATCGGGACCGGGCCTCGTGCTCGGTCCAATTTCCTTTTCGGCGGCATCGAGTTCGGTCTCGCTCGCGTGCCGCGCGGACCCTTCGGTCCGCATGCCGCTACGCCTTGCCGGGGTCTCCTGACGAGAGGGAATATCTCTCACAGTCTTCCCATCATGTCGGACGCCCGAGACCGCATCAAGGACGGCGGGGCCCCACCATTTTCTTCGGCGGATCGAGCGAAGCGCTCCTCCTTCGGCGCCCCTGGCCACCGAAGAAAATCGTGACCCCCACCGCCGCTAAAGCGGTCGCTTCGCGATCCTTGACCCGGCCTCGGCCGTCCGACGCGCCGCTCCTGTCATTCAAGACAGACAGGAGCCCATCATGCAGATCATCTCGACCAGCACCGCCGCCGACAACGCCGTCCTTTTCGCCGCCGTCGCGAATGCCGAACGCCGCGCGCTTCACAGCTACTTCAACCAGCATGTCGTGGCGGACGACGAGGCGGGCTACATCACCATTGATGAGGGCGATTGCGCCGCGCTACCGATGACGATCATCGACCGGATCGTCCACAGCGTGCCGGGCGGGCTGGTCGACGAATATTGAGACCGACGGGGGAGGGGCGGCAACGCCTCTCCCTTTTTTCTGTCCCGACACCGAAATCGAGGTGCGCGATCAAAAGCCTGACGGCGCCCATCGAGGGCGCCGTCAGGCTGCTGCCGCGCCAACACAACCTCGCCCACTGTCATCCCAAAGCGACCTGTTTCCCTAAGGAGACCGGCGAAGGCTGGCGCAGTCGGTGAGGAGGTTCGCTCCCCCATCTCACTCCAACACAGGATCCCTCATGGCGAGGTTGCTGATCCCCTTTCAGAGAGCCCCCGCGCCTCCCGGCACGAGGCTTCGCAGCGACGCTGTCGCTGCGCAAGGAACGACGCACGCCAGAGGCGTTTGTAATGCACCCCACGCACGGGTGCTGCGGCACGATTATCGAGCTGTATCAGATAGTTAATGGTGTCAGACATGTCTGCCATCGGTCACGTGGCTTGTCCGACATGTCATCCCGTCTGAAATTCACAGCCATCAATGCTTTGAAATGTCGCAACATTTTCTGTCGGACATGTCCGACATCACTAAATCGTTGAGGGACGGGACGATTTCGAGTAGTTTGACACTGCTTCAAGACATTCCGGTCGAGCTCCCAAGTGGAGTATCGACGTGGTTCGTATCAGTGTTCGTATCGACGACGCCCTCTATGAGCGCCTGAACAGGCGCGCCACGGGCGCCGATCTTTCCTTCTCGACATTCGTCCGATCGGTGCTCGAGCAGGCCGCCGATCCCGGCGGGCGCTATATCTACTCCTCCCAGGACGAGATCCTGGCGACCTGTATCCAGATCCTTTCGATCGTCGCCACCGCGACCGGCCAGCAGTCGCCGAAGGCTCTCGAACAGGCGAAGGCGGATGCGCGCGAAATGCTCCTCAAGAGGGGCCTGCTCGGCCGGGACGGTGTCCGGTGAGCATCTTCCGCAACGACACATTGGGCTCCTGGACCCGGGGTGGTCAGGCCATCGTCCACAATGTCCGTATGACCACCCAGGTCTTCTTCCAGACCATGATCGCTGGCCTCGTAATCTGGGTGATGGGTATCGTCTGGTACGCGCTCGAGAAGTCCAGCGAGTATGAGCGCTTCGTCCTGATGAAGCTCGCCGAGGCGAGCTTCAAGGTCGATGCCGCTGCCGGTACCAACGATCCCGTTCTGTTCAAGACCCCAGCGGGGAAACAATATTGGACGTCGGCCGACTGGCTGATGGAGTCCGCGCTCGCCAAGAAGACGCTCCACAGTTTCGAGTTGTACCTGATCCATGGCGCCCTGGTCTCAGGGATCTTCGCCCTCGGTGCGCTCGCCTGGGCATGGTTTTACTTCACCCGGACGGGAAAGGGCCTCGGCTCCAACCAATATCTACGCGGTGCGCGCTTCGGCACCTTCCGCCAAGTGAAGCGGGCGTTGCGCTGGCAGAAAAAGGGGGTGCTCACCATCGGTGGTGTCCCCGTCCCGGAAGCCTTCGAGCCCGAGCATATTCTCCTGTGTGGGGCGCCCGGCACGGGCAAGACCAACCTCATCATCAAGATGCTCGATGGCATCCGCAAGGCGGGAAAGCGCGCCATCGTCTATGACACAGCTGGCACGTTTGTAGAGAAATTCTACCGGCCCGAGATCGACACTTTGCTCAACCCGCTCGATCAGCGGACCGCACGCTGGTCCCCTTGGGTCGATGTTCCGAGGGACTATCATTACGACCAGATCGCCGAGTCGACGATCCCCGACAAGACAGGCGATCCGTTCTGGGCAAAGGCCGGGCGCGGCACCCTGGTCGCGGTGATGCGCAAGCTCGCCAAACAGAAGCATACCTTCATCTCGCTGCTGCTGGACCGGCTGCTGCGCTCCAAGCTGAGGGATCTCGCCGCCTTCGCTGCAGGGACCGACGCGGCCGCCTTCATCTCCACCGAGGGAGAGCGAACCTCCGCCGGCATTCAGGCCGAACTCGCCTCGGTCATGCGCAGCTTCGCCTATCTCGACGACACCGAGGACGGTTTCTCGATCCGCGACTGGGTGGAGACCGGAGCGGACGGGAGCTGGCTGTTCATCACCGTCAAAGCGGACCAGCTTCCCTCGCTTCGTCCCCTCATCACCGTCTGGCTCGATATCGCCATCTCGGCGATCATGAGCCTCGTGCCGGACCGGGACCGGCGTCTCTATTGCGTCGTCGACGAACTCCCCACTCTCCAGAAGCTCCCCAGCCTTTCCGACTTCCTGGCGCGTGCCCGCAAATATGGCGGATGCGGCATCCTGGGGTTTCAGTCCTATCCCCAGTTGGAAGCCACTTACGGCATTCAGGACGCCGCGGCGATCACCGGCTATTGCTCCACCTGGGTGGCGCTGCGCGCCAACGACTCCCCCACCGCCAAGCATGTTTCCGAGAATCTCGGCCAGGTCGAACAGGTCGAGGCCAACGAGGGTATGTCCTACGGCGTCAACGACATGCGTGACGGCGTGAACCTCTCACGCATGCAGGTGACCCGGCCGCTGGTCATGCATACCGAGGTCACCAATCTTCCCAACCTCTCCGGCTTCCTGCGGTTCGGACGCAACCTTCCGGTGGTCCGGTTTGCCGACCAATATAATCAGGTTCCTTCGATCGCCGAGGCGTTCGTCGAGCGCACTACGCCGCCGGTGCGCCTCTCGCAGGCGGATAAGCTTGTCAAACTGGCCCATGCCGAGGCCCGTGTCCGCGATCAGATGGAGCGGGAGCAGAAACTGGGGAAAACTGCCCCACAGGAGAAGGCGCGAACGGAACGCAAGCCCGCTGACGACCCCGACAATCAGCGAGACCTCTTCAAACCCGCACCACCGCCAAACGCAGAAGAACAGGTCGATGCCATCCTCTCGGCAGGCGAGGGGGAATTGCCCGTACCGGTCAGCGTCGCCTGGGACATCCTTGCCGCTCGACAAGGCGACATCAAGTCGGATCTGGTCCAGCACGGGCAGGCCAATGGGCCTCGTGAGCCGGCGAGGCCGGCATGATCAATCCTGTCCGCCTCAAGGGCAAACCCGGCAACATCGCCCGCTATTATACGGTCGGCGATTATTACACCAAGGGCGCCGAAGAGCATTCCGAATGGGATGGCAGAATCGCTGAGGAACTAGCCCTCAAGGGCAAGGTCGATCCCGCGATCTTCAAAGAGCTGCTCACCGGTAAGGTCGGAGATCAGCAGCTTGGCCGCCACCGTCAGAACGGCGAGATCGAGCATCATCCAGGCTGGGACTTCGCGGTCAATGCCCCTAAGTCGATCTCGATCATGGCACTGGTCATGGGCGACGAGCGCATCCTCGCCGCTCATGAACGCGCCGTCACTGCCGCTCTCGACTATCTCGAAGAACATGCCACGCTCCGTCGACGCGAAGACGGCGAGATCCTGCACGAGACCACCGGCCGCCTCATCATTGCCCGCTTCACGGAGCACGCGTCGCGGGAGCGCGATCCCCATCTCCATACCCATGCCGTGGTCATGAACATCACCAATCGCGAGGACGGGAGCCCGATGGCCAGCCTCGAAACCCGGGCCATGTTCGCCGAGCAGATGGTAGCCGGACAGATCTATCGAAACGAATTGGCTCGGGATGTTCTCGAGCAGGGGCACGAGATCGTATTCGATCCCCGCACAGGGCTGTTCGAACTGGCCGATTTCCCCAAGGAGCTCCTCCTGGAATTTTCCCAGCGCGGCGAACAGATCAACGAACACGCGAAGGAAAATGGCTTCTCGGGGCAGGCCGACCGGCAACGGTCCTTCTATGCGACCCGGCCCCCCAAGGTGAAGATCGGCCTCGACGATCTGCATCGGCATTGGACCGATCGGTCTCAGCCATTCCGTCAATTTCTGGAATCCGTCGCAACGAAAGCAGAGCAGAAAGATGCCCCGCCAGAGCTTGACCCGGCGGCGGCCGGACGTGCCGCTCTGTTCGGCATCCGGCAGGCGGAGACCCGCGAAGCGGTCAACAACCGGGGCAGGATATTGCGGCTTGGTCTGGCAAGCCATGTCGGGGAGGTCCGGTTATCGGACCTGCAACCACGGCTTGAAGTCCACGAAGAGCGGCGCAAGCTTCTCGCCACCCATACCCAGACCGGGGATCAGACCCTGACGCGGGGACGCACCACGCGGCGGACCGCGCGGCTGGAACTCGCGATGACGCAGCACCTGGCCCTGTCGCTCGACGACGCGCGACCGATCGCTTCATCGGATCGTCTCCTGGTCGCTCTCGAAAGCGCCGGCCTGACCTCGGCGCAGGAGCGCGCGCTGGTCGATATCGCCACGTCGCGTGATCGCGTCACGGCGATCCACGGCGTCGCCGGATCGGGCAAATCGACGCTGGTCAGAACGCTCGAGGAAGCCGCCGAACCGGGGACGACCCTGCTGGCGCTCGCCCCGACATCGTCTGCGGCCGCCGAACTCGGGCGGAAGGCGAATATCGAATCGCGTACGGTCGCGAGCTTGCTGGCCGGGGGCGGTCACAGGCTCACCGACCGCCATGTCCTGGTGCTCGACGAGGCCGGCCAGCTCGGCAACCGGCAAGCACTTCGCGTGCTGGAGATCAGCCGGGCCACGGGCGCGCGGGTGCTTCTGCTCGGCGACAACAAGCAGACCGGGGCGATCGAGCAGGGCAAGGCTTTCTGGCTGCTCCAGAAGCTGGGCATGCCGACAACCCAGTTGACCGAGGCGATCCGTCAGGAGACCAAGGTCATGAAAACGGCCGTCGCCCAGGCGCGCGCCGGCGACTATGCGGGCTCACTCGCCAGCCTCGACAAGGTCGTAAGCGGTGAGAGCGCTGACAAGCTCGCCAAGGGACTTGTCCAGGAATGGACGCGCCTCAGACCCGAGAACCGCGCCAATACCAACATCCTCGTGCTCGACAACGCGACCCGTCTGATCGTGAACACCCAGATCCGCGAGACCCTGAAGCGGGAAGGGGTGGTCGCGGCTGAAGACGCCCGGCTCTCCGTTCTCTCCTCATCGGGCATGACCGATGTCGAGAAGCACAATGCCCGCTTCTATTCCGGCGGCCAGGTCGTCTCCTTCGGTCGCGACATCGCCGCGTCGGGCATCGCGCGCGAGACCGAATATCGCGTTCTTGGGCTCGGACGGGATGCGAACGGACGGCAGATCGTCCGGCTCGTGGATGAGAATGGCCGCATTATTCGTTGGGATCCCCGCCTCGGCAACGCCCGCCAGATCAATGTCTTCAATCGCGAGGAGCGCGACCTCGCGCAAGGCGACCGCATCCAGTGGCGACTGGCTAACAAGGACCTGCAGCTCAAGAACGCCGAGCGCGGGACCGTGGAAAAGCTGGATGGCCCGATAGCGACCATCCGGTGGGACCGTGACAATCGTGTCCAGGACATCGATCTTTCGATCCACAAGACCTGGGACCATGGCTATGCGGAAACCGTATACTCCGCGCAGTCGAAGACCTATGACCGGGTCTATGTTCTGGCGCCCGTCAACTCCGGGCTGGTCAACGGCCAGAACTATTACACCGCGATCACGCGCGCCCAATATGGCGTGAAGCTCTGGACCGAGGACACCAAAAAGCTGGCCCAAAGGCTCGCTGAACGGTCGGGGGAGAAAACATCGTCGCTGGAGGGTCTCGGACGCCTGGATCGGGACAGCAATGCCGCTTTCGCAGACCGCCATCCCGATCGCATCGGACAAGGGCGCGACGAGCAGGAGCGGGACAGGCAGCGGCGACGTGATGCTGAGCTTGAGCGTCAGCTCGATCGGCGCGATCGATCGACGAGGGGTCTGGGCCAGCAACTCGCCGACGGTGCGCGGAGCATCGCTGAAGTACTGGACCGCTTTCTTCAGTCTGTTCTCGATCGGACAAATCCCGCCGATGCGCGGGGCAACCCGCAAGCCCCCCACCGTGAGGATCACGCCGCGTCGGGCCCCGACCATCAGCCCGAGCCTTCCCAAGGACCTGAACACTGACAGGACTTTCGGCGATGTCGCTTCTCGTACTCATCATTTTGCTGGTCGTTGCCGCGCTGGTCGCGCGCCTCGTACAAATTCCGCTGCGTCATCGTTGGCGACGACGACAGGCCCGAACCATGTGCGTTGCTTTTCGTGGTCCGGACCGGACCCAGCCGCCCGCCCGCATTTATGCGCGGCTACGGGCTATGGATGCCCTAGCATTCGAGGAACTGCTTCTCGAAAGCTTCGCAATGCGAGGCCACAGGGTGATCCGTAACCCCCGCTACACTGGTGATGGCGGAATTGACGGACAGGTCGTGATTGGTGGCCAGAATTGGCTCATCCAGGCCAAGCGCTACGCCAGCGCCATCCGGCCGGAGCATGTGGAAGCCTTTGCGCTGCTCTGCAGGCGACAAGGGAAGCCAGGGCTCTTCATCCACACCGGTCGAACAGGAGGGATGAGCCGCAGCCTCCTTGACCGTCACAAGAACGTCGAACTCGTCTCGGGCGAACGCTTGCTCACCCTCCTCACCGGAGGCTCACTCATGTTAAAGGGGATTGGCATATGAGCGGCTTGCAAAAGGCTGCTCGCAGATATCTGCGGCCGTGCCTGCACACTGTGATCCTGTTCTCCGCGACCATGCAGTGCGGCGTCTCGGCAGCTCTCGCGAACCAGACCACGCGATCAGTGAACGAGCGGGAGGTGGCAAGGTGCATCCGCGAGGCAGCAGCAGGCAGGCCTTGGCTTGAGAAAACGCTCTGGGGCTTGCGCGATCAGGAGGGCGGCTGGGTCGGCGCTGAGATCCGGAACACCAACGGCTCACATGATCTCGGCCCGTTGCAGGTGAACAGTTGGTGGGTCTCGAAAATTGCCACCGCTATGAGGCGGCCGCCCACGCATGTACGATGGTGGCTCACCCATGACGCGTGCTTCAATGTCAGTGCCGCCCGCTGGATATTCCTTTCTGGCCTGGCTGCGACCCGCGACTATTGGAGCGCCGTCGGCATCTACCACAGTCCGACCGAGTGGAGACAGCGACGCTATGCTGCGAGCGTAGCGGACCATCTCCGAAACCGTTTCGGTTCCGAAATATTTCGAGAGCCACCAGTGTCAGGTTCCCGCTGAGATTCGAAGCTGTGGAACGCTGCCGCAACCCATGCTTCGCGTGATTGGGCGAATGCTTGATCCGTCGGTTGCTCGCGATAGGCATCAAGCAGGCCCAAGCAAATCCTCCGGGACCGTGATGTTATAGTCTCGCGACAAGCGGCCAAGCGCGAGGTTGATGGGCGGGTGTCATCGCTGGAACGCGACGTACGCATGTCGCAGAATCGCGAGGACTGGTCTTGGACGGACGCATTCGACGCCGCCCTCGGCCAGTCCCCGCGCACCGCCGCCGCAGCGTCGTATGACGGTCTCGATCGATCGCGGACCGCGCTACGCCTGCACGCGCACGTAATCGAACGGAAGAGTGCGCTCGCGCGGATGCGCGACAAGCTGTTGACTGCCGCCGCGCAGACACGCCGTCCTGAGCATGCGCCGGTATTCCTGACCACGCCGCACCCCGAATGGCGAGGTAGACACCCGATCGACAGCTGCGTGGACGAGAGGTCATTCGAATACCTGAAGAAGAGAATGGCGAAGATCGCGGGTTGACCGCATCTCCTGCAGCAATCGTCAGCCAATCATCGATTTCAGGTTCCTCATGATACGGCGAGCCATCGCCAGTCCATCGATGTCGTGCATGCGGGCGAGTTCCAAGACCGCCATGGATACGTCGACCGGATGGGAAGGTCGTCCCAACGTCTGGGTGAACGGACCATCTGTTTCGGTCAGCAATCGATCGAGCGGTATTGCTGCGACCAGCGCCCTGCGGCGCTCGCCCTCGAGCATGGCGAAGTTCACCGAGAAGTAGCATCCCATTTCGATGGCGCGCCGCAGTTCCGCAGGCGTGCCGGTAAACCAGTGCATGACGACCTTGCCGCGTCCGCTCGGGAAGCGAGCCTCGAGCATGTCGAGCACGAGCCTCACTGCGCGCACGCTGTGGATCGTCAGGATACGGTCTCCGAGTTCCGCGCACCGATCGAGGATTTCGCCGAACACCTGTTTCTGCAAATCGAGCGAGCGAAAATATTTCGGACCCGAGTCGAGGCCGACCTCGCCGACGTACCGCGTCCCGTCCACCAACTCCTTCCAGAGCGCGAGTTCGTGCGATCGCGATTCCACGAGTTGGGGGTGAAGGCCGAGCGCCGCCCTGACATATTTTGTCGCAGATGCCAGCTTGTGGTTCCGTTCCCACGCCTTCGGGGTCGTCGTGACGGCTAACGTGTAGACGGCCTCGCGCTCGCACCGGTCGATGGCCGCCTGATGGTCGGGATAGAGATCGAGATGGCAGTGGAAATCGACGAGCGCGGCCCCCCCGACCTTTTCTGCCGCGGTCATCCGGGCGCGGCCCGGACGCCCTTCAACAGCTGGCCGACCTCGGCGAGGCCGCGTCGATAGACGTCGGCGAGATCTGCGGTCTGGTGCGGCACGTCGGCGAGGCTTCCAGGTTTGTGAACGAGCATTGTCGCGAGGTCTGGCTTCTTCCGCAGCCGTTCGATCGCGAGCTGGAACGAGCGGACCTGTATTCCCTCAGCCTTCCGCGTGTCGAGCGTGACGGCTTTGAGGTCGTCAAGAATATAGGGCGTGGGATCGCGGCCGAGCAGCGACGCGCGTCGTATCAGGCAGGGCAGGCAATGTCCGCAATGTCCTTGTGGAAGACCGCGCCAGCGTGCCTTCGCGGGCGACGAACACGAGAGTGAACTCGCAGCAAGCTTCATCAACAACGCCTGCTCCGCACATTCAGAGGCCATCTCTCCCTTGGTCTTGTTCCAGTACGGATTAACCAGCGAGCCCGAAATCCCGAGCTGGCCGAGCAGGTCGTTCCAACGCGCGATATGAAATGGATGGGTCGTGCGGGTGCTCGGGGCACCGAGGCGGAGTTGGTCCAATGGTACGTTGAGCGCGATCAAGCCATTCTCGGGAACCTGTATCTCGAACGGGCGCCCCAATCCCGATCCGGCCGTAGCAGCCAGCGCGAAGAACAGGAAGGAGCGTCCTCGCGTCGTCGACTCCGAGGCGACGTCTTCGATGAGGCCATTCTCGAAGGTCATCCACACGCGCAGGCGATCGAGGTCATTCCGTTGGAAATGGTGCTTGAGACCGTCGAAACAGACCTCCTGCGACGAGCTGACGGCGCTCTCGCCTGCATGGCTCACGAACAGTGGCGCATGCCCGGCGCTAAGCCGGTCGATCGCTCCGATTAGGCTGTCGAGCCCGCCCGAGAACAAGCTGATACCATCGTACGGGATGCCGCCGAGCCGATTGTCGGGTGCGACGACAAGGGCACGGTGGGTTTGCGGGCGGCCCCTAAACCCGACCTGCCAACGATCGCCCGTCAGGAAATCGAGGGCACGTTTTAGGATGTGCCCGGTTCTCCGCCAGATGGTTGGATCGCTCACCGGAACGACCAGCCGGATCTCGCGAGTCCATCCGTCCTGCGCTTCGCTGTCGCGCGAGATGCGCGTGTCCGCCGCATGGACGTGCGCGGCGAGGACGAGGAGGTCCGCGCCGATCTCGCTCGGATGGAGGCCGAGCTTCCGGAGATCGTCCAGCGCGTGGCCGATCCCGAATGCGAGACCATCAGCGGGGCCGAAGGCTAGCTGCGTCATCCGCTCGTCGGCCGCCTTCGGTATCCTGGTGCGATCGCCTGGGCCGAGACGACCTACGATGAGGTGCCGGGTCACTTCTGCGCCTCCTCTTCGCCGAGCGCCTCGAGGATGTCGAAGGCCGCCTCGTAAATGCGGTCGATCGTCTGGGCGAGTGCGGCCGAATCGATCGCCGCGAAGTCGATGGCCGCTTCGCTGAAGACATCGGCGACACCGCCCAGGATGAAGTCATGGAGCTGATCCCGCACCGCTTCCGCAGCGCTAATGTCCGAGGGAACCTCGACTCCCTTCACCCCGATGTCATTGTAGATCCGGTCTTCGATCGTGTGGGCGATGTAGAGCTCGAGCACAGTCTGCATCTGCTCAGGCGTGAGGTTGGCCATGTCGGTGACACCCGCGTCGGCCAGATCGATGACGGTCTCCATGAAGGCATCGCGCGCGATACCCTCGTCGATCGATCCACCTTCCGGGCAGAAGTGCTCGACGAGGGCGGACAGGATGTCGGCTGCTGGTCGTCCGGCCAAACCGGCCATGTTGAGAGTCGCGAGAGCCGCTTGCAGGCCGTTCACGCTGACGTCGCCGAGGAAGCCGGCTATCCGCGCAGCGGCGCCGCGCGACGAACCCATCTTGCGCGCGGCCGAGCCGGAACCGCCCGCCGCCTGGGACACATATTGGGATACGGCGCGTCCGAGCGCGCGCCGATCGCCCCCGCCAGAGCTCGCGAACTTGGTGAAGTTCCGACGCGCATTCCTGAACCGGTCCGGCATCGGTGGCGGTATGGGTGCGGGCCGAGGCGCTGGCGCCGGTGGAACGGGCTGGGCTCCATCTTCGTCCGGAGGAGCTGGTGCCGCTCCAGGAGCAGCGCCTCCGTCGCCGTCATCGACGAAGTCGGGAACGAGCGGGTTATTGCCTTTTGGACCGCCGAACGGCGTCGAGGTTCCCATCAGCTTTTCGCCTTGCTCTTGAGCGACATCGCGGCGCCCGCTGCCATCTTTAGAGCGGCATTGTCGTCCTGGTCGTTCCACCGCTTCACGATCAAAGCAAAACGCTGTCCAGATTGTGAGGCGGTCAGCGCCGCGTTCCAGCCCGACGCCAGCCAGGCACCACAGCGGTCGGCAGGGAGTTGCTCGATGAGATCGAGCAGGCTGGGCTGTAGCGCAGGCTGCGCAGTGACGAGCGCGATGATGCCGTCGATACCCTTGGGCTTCTGCTTGAAGTCCTCATTCGACATGATCCGCGACCGGACGCCCTCGAAAACCTTGCTCGCTTCGGCGGGCACCAGTTCGTTGAGCTTCGCACCCTGCGCGCCTATCGCGACCTTGGGCAGCATCAGGATATCCACGATGCCCTGGAGATGGCCCAGCGTGGACGCGGCGCCGAAGAAATCCTTCCGGTCGCGGGCGATGAACAAATACGGGCGAAGATCGACGCCCGTCAGTTTCGGTTCGAGCTTGGCCCATTCTGTCACACGGTCGTCGACCCGCCATTCATCGAGGATCTGATCGCTCGCGGGAGTGGGTGCGGGAGTCGTCTCGGGTTTCGGCTTGCGCCGGGATGTAACTTCTTCTGTGGACGATTCGGATGCAACCTCGGCGATGGGCGCCGCAACCGGGCCTGCCTCGAGCTTGTCCAACCTCCTGCAGAAACCTCCCTGGTCCTGTGCAGCGTCATTCGCGACCTGCTCGAACAGGCGTGGGATAAAGCGTTCGGCGAGCATCAGCTTGGCGAGGACCGTGCGCTTGAAGTCGTCACCAAACTGTCGGTTGCGGGCGGTGTGTTCGCGCAACAGCAGCGCATTCAGGAACCGCTTGATCTGACGAGGGTTGCCGAACGTTCCGCGAGCGAGGAGCGGACCAATCTGGTCGCTCAGGGTCAATGCCGCGACTACCTCGTGAGCTTTGTCGCCAAGGTCGCCGAGCGTGTCGCGTAGCAAAGCCGCATCGACGCCGCCGCCCTTCCAGGGCTCTCGTAACGCTATCCGTGCTTCGGCGATCAGCTCTTTGAAGCCGGCGTGGTCCTCGCCCAGCTCTGCACCCACGAGCAGCAGCGTCACGTACGATCGGGTCTCAACGTCGCCGAGCGCCGGAATCCGGAACGGCACCTGGATCAGCTTCTCGAGATAGTTGCGCGCATAGTCGCGCGGACCGGTGCTGTCGGGCAGGTCGGGGAAGTGCTTGCGAACGGAGTACTCGATCATTGCCTCATCGGCGGCAACGACGAACGCGGTGTTGTCCGTGAACAGGAAGAGTCGGACGGCCTCGAGCGTTTCGATCGCGGTATCGGGAAGGCACCGATCGAGATCATCGATCAGCACAACCAACTGATCGACTCCCGCCTTCTCCAAGAGCTCGTCGAAGGCCTTCCGGAAGGCCTGAATCTCTTCCGGCACTTTCTTCGACGAGGGCTTCAACAGGCCGTTGGCCCCTTCGGCGGCCGCGTCGAGGCTCTCCTTCGTCGCAAGCTTTGCGGGATCGGCGGCGAGGTCCTTGAGCTTGGCAAAAAGCCCGGCCACCAGATCGGGAGAAGGAATACCGGTCGTCGCGGTCAATGCGAGTCCCCCAGCATGCCTCGCGACCTTCAGCCAATCGATCCGGCTGAAGATGTCTTTCACGGTATCGCCGGCCTTGGTCAGCATCGGGCGCTTTTCGACGAGCGCGGTAACGATACCCTCGATCAAGGCGATCTTTGCGTCTTCGAAGCCTTGAAACCGCCAGCCGTTGAACTTCAGGCAGACAGAATTCGCATGGGTCTCGAACTGAGTCTCGATCATCTCGAGAATGCTCGACTTTCCAGCGCCCCAGTCGCCGTGGACGCCGATCGTCATTGGCTTTGATGGATTGTCCCGCAGCAACGCCACGATAGACGCGGCGATCGGCTCATTGTTGAGCAGGTCGACCTTGGTCTCGTTGTCGAACAAAAACATGGCACACCCCCAGCGCCATGCTTGAGCGCTTAAATCGATAGGTCAAGCCCGAAACAATCCTGCCAAGCTCGTTTGCTCAAGTAAGAGCCTTTAATGGTAGAACGTCAGCTTATGTGTTCTCCTGTCAAAAGCTGTCAGTTCGCATCCGGCTTAATCTGGGGTCCCGCAGGCAAAACCGGACAGGCCGCGTCTGGGAACAAAATATCGTCGGCTAAATAGCTGCAAAGGGTCGACTGTGGAGCTGGGGCGAAGCCCCCGTTCCTGAAATATCCTATGAACTCCAGCATATGCCGGGATCAGTGGCTCGGAACGCTGCGGCACTTGGTGCGGCTGCGCCAGTTTCCGCTGGATAAGTAGCTCGCCCGAAGGCCAGCGATCGCCTGAGCTGCGGCGACTTAAATGCGGCCACGCTCCCGGAGCCGATCGAGAAGAAGGCTGAAGGCGGCTGAATGCTGCCGGCGACTGGGATAATAGAGGAAATAGCCGGCGAACGGCTGAGTCCATTCGGTGAGCACCTGTTTAAGGGCACCATTTGTAAGGTACGGCGCAGCGACGTCCTCCATCGCCATCGCCAAGCCAAAGCCGGCTATCGCGCCCTCAAGCACCATCTGAGAATCATCGAAAATCAGTGCTCCCTCCATCGGCACGCGTACCCCATGCCCGTCCCGTTCCAACTCCCACACATAGATTCCCCCGCCACTGCGCATCCGCAGATTTACGGCACGGTGATCCGCGAGGTCGTGGGGGCTTTCGGGTGTGCCGGCCCGATCAAGATAGTCGGGCGATGCGACAACGATCAGGCGTAGGTCCGGCCCGATGCGCACCGCGATCATGTCTTTGTCGACTGACTCACCGATTCGTATTCCGGCGTCGAACCTGTCACCAACGATGTCGGTCATCCGGGAATCGAGACTGATTTCTACAATTACCTCCGGATAATGCGGCAGCCATTCTTTCACTGCCGGCCACAGCACCGTGTCACAGGCATGCTCGCTCGCCGTGATGCGGATCGTGCCCGAGGGCGTCTTGCGCAGGTCGCCAATCGAACGCAGCCCTTCTTCGATCATTTCAAGCGCAGGCGTCAGCTGGCCTAGCAGTCGGCTACCGGCTTCGGTCGGCGCAACATTGCGTGTAGTGCGGGTCAGCAGACGGATGTCGAGGCGCGTTTCAAGGCGCCTGAGTGCGTGGCTGAGTGCCGACTGGGACATCCCGAGTCGGGCAGCGGCGCGGGTGAAGTTCCCATCTTCTGCGATGGCGGAGAAGGCATGAAGGTCGTTGAGATCGTCTCGCTGCATCATGGGTGGCTCCCGAACTTGGCGACCGATAGACTCACGAGTTGGTCTATCTATGCATGCTGTGCATCAGAATATGCGCGTTTTTCCATCTAATTCATCGCTGCCACAGCCGCTATCTCGTTCCGATGAGAGAGCCGGTTCATTCCTGCACCCCACGTCTCAAACACCATTTATAGCTATGCTGAGGAATTCACATGACTGACCAATTTGGATGGGCTTCTACGACCGACGACGTGCTGTCCGGCGTTGACCTTCGGGGTAAGCGGGTGCTCGTAACCGGTGTATCTGCAGGCCTCGGCGTCGAGACTGCGCGCACGCTCGTGGCCCATGGCGCTGATGTGGTCGGGGCGGCACGCAATCTTGCTAAGGCCGAGCAGGCGACAGAAGTCGTCAGGTCCGCCGCGCAGACCGGCGGTGGCAGTCTGCAACTGATCGAGCTTGATCTCGCCGACCTGGCGGATGTGCGTGACTGTGCCAATCGCCTGTTGGCGGATGGTCGTCTGTTCGATCTCATCATCGCCAATGCTGGCGTGATGGCAGCCCCGTTCGGCCGCACCGTCGATGGCTTCGAGATGCAGTTTGCCACCAACCATCTTGGCCATTTCGTGCTGGTCAACCATATTGCCTCGCTGCTGCGTGATAGGGCCCGACTGGTCACTCTGTCATCGGCCGCGCATCACATCTCGGACGTCGACCTTGTCGATCCGAATTTCGAGCACACGGACTACGATCCGTGGGTGTCCTACGGCCGCTCCAAGACGGCGCCGGCCCTGTTCGCTGTGGCGTTCGACAAACGGCATCGTGGGCGCGGCGTCCGCGCAACCAGCGTACATCCGGGCGGTATCCAGACCGAACTCAATCGGCACATTGGCCTCGAAGCAGATCTGGCGCTTGCCGACCAGATGAATGAGGCTCTGGCGGCTGCCGGGCAACCGCTCTTCCGATATAAGTCGGTTCCTCAAGGCGCTGCGACCTCGGTCTGGGCAGGTGTCGTGGCCGAGGCAGACATAGTCGGTGGCCACTACTGCGAAGATTGCCACGTCGCTTTGATCAACGATGGACCGACCATGGATGGTGTCCGCTCCTATGCGATCGATCCCGATCATGCCGATGCGCTGTGGGCCAAGAGCGAGGAACTCGTGGGCGAGCGCTTCTAACTCCGATACAGATGAGAGGAGACAGTTATGAAAACGCGTATTCTTGGGAAAGGTGGCCTGGAGGTCTCCGAACTCGGCTTCGGCTGCATGGGGCTTTCGTTTGGCTACGGCCCGCCTACTGACCGCGGCGAGGCGGTAGAGCTGGTACGGGCGGCCTACGACCTTGGTGTGACCTTCTTTGATACGGCGGAGGCCTATGGCGCCGAGAACGAAGAGCTGCTCGGTGAAGCGCTTGCATCGGTGCGCGATCAGGTGGTGTATGCCACCAAGTTCGGGTGGAAAGACGGCAATGCGAGCACCGGCGAAACGGACAGCCGGCCTGAACGCATCAAGCTTGTCGCAGAGCAGTCGCTGAAACGGCTCAAGACCGACCGCATCGATCTGTTCTACCAGCACCGCGTCGATCCGAACGTGCCGATCGAGGATGTTGCGGGCGCGGTTCAGGAGTTGATCTGGGAAGGCAAGGTCAAGCATTTTGGCCTGTCGGAAGCTGGCCCCGCCACCATCCGCCGCGCTGATGCGGTCCAGCCTGTCGCTGCACTCCAGAGCGAATATTCGCTCTTCACCCGCGACGTCGAATTCGAGATCCTGCCGACGCTGGAGGAACTGGGGATCGGCTTCGTGCCGTTCAGCCCGCTGGGCAAGGGTTTTCTCACCGGCAAGATTGACACGGCCACCACCTTCGCGGACGGGGACATCCGTAATGTCCTTCCGCGTTTCCAGGGTGAGGCACGCATCGCAAATCAGCGTCTGGCTATCGCCATCAGTGAAATCGCGACCGCCAAGGGCATGACGCCTGCTCAGGCGGCACTTGCGTGGCTGCTCGCTCAGAAGCCCTGGATCGCGCCGATTCCTGGCACCACCAAGCTCTATCGCCTGGAGGAGAATGTTGGCGGCGCCAACGTAGCGCTAACGCAAGAAGAGCTGGACGCCATCGCCGCAGTACTCGCGGATATCCCCGTCCAGGGGGCTCGCTATCCTGAGGCCGCCATGCGCCTGATCGACAGATGAGGGACGGAGTTATTTGGTCGACATTGGCCGGCGGCGAGAGCGACCGGAAGAGCTGAACGTCTGCTACTGGGGATCGAAAATCAGGCGCTGAGCGTGTGCAATGGGTCGGGCTCTGCAAAAGCGCAGTTTAAGCGAATATTGTACGCAGAAGTGCACGCGGAAGCTAACGCCCCAATGAAAGCGGGTCGCGACCTAGCACTACTTTGGCAGATTGATACCGGAGGGGATTCCCTTTGGGAGGTTTCGGTGATTCATAGGAGGTCGGCTATAGTGGAGTGCCGGCCATGGACACGGACTGGAGGAATGATCTTGAGCGCTGGTTGGCGCCCTTTGTGAACGCCCTCGGCCATCGCGCGCGGCGCGAGATGTGCCCGGCGTATATCGCTGGTCTGATTGGGCCGGGCGACCGCAAGAGCATCCAGCCGATGGCCGCCAAAGCCGATGATATCAGCTATGACCGACTTCATCATTTCATCGGCGCAGGCATTTGGGACAGCGCGCCGCTGGAAGCGGAGCTCTGGCGACAAGCCGATGCGTTGGTCGGTAGCGCAGAAAGCTGGCTGATCATCGATGATACGGCGCTGCCGAAGAAGGGGCAGAGCTCGGTCGGCGTGGCACCGCAATATGCCTCGGCGCTGGGCAAGAACGCCAACTGCCAGACGATGGTATCGGTGACGCTCGCGCGTGGTGAGGTGCCGGTGATGCTGGGCCTGCGCCTGTTCCTGCCGGAGAGTTGGACCAGTGATCCGGCGCGCATGGACCGTGCCGGCGTGCCCGATGCGCACCGCGTTGCCAAAACCAAGCCTGAGATGGCAATCGCGGAGGTCGATCGCGTGCACGCCGCCGGCGTGCGGTTCGGCTGCGTACTTGCCGATGCGGGTTACGGCCTGAGCGGCCCCTTCCGGCAGGCGCTGAGTGACCGCGGGCTGGCCTGGGCTGTGGGTATCCCTGGACGTCAGAAGGTCTACCCTGCCGATGTCGCCTTGGTCTTCCCGGTGGCAGGTCGAGGACGGCCTCGTCAGCGCCACGTACCCAACAGCAGGTCGATTGCCGCCCAGACGATGCTCGAAAGCGCGAAGTGGCGTCAGGTCAGCTGGCGGCGCGGCACCAAAGGGCGCCTCTCCGCCCGCTTCGCCGCTATTCGTGTTCGGGTGGCGGACGGTCCGCCACAGCGTATTGGCACCATGGGTGCCCAGCACATGCCTGGCGAGGAGGTCTGGCTTGTCGGCGAACACCGCTCCAGCGGCGAACGCAAATACTACCTTTCCAACCTGCCCGCCGACACGCCGATCAGGAAGCTCGCCGGCGCCATCAAGGCGCGATGGATCTGCGAACAGGCCCATCAGCAGTTGAAGGAGGAGCTCGGCCTTGATCACTTCGAAGGCCGTTCCTGGACTGGCCTGCATCGACACACGCTCATGACGATGATCGCCTACGCCTTCCTCCAGACCCGCCGCCTCCGCGCTGCGGGCCGGGAAAAAAAGAGTCGTCGGTCCGCCGCCGCAGCCTAGCTTGCCAGCGATCCGGCAAGCGATCCTCGATCACCTCTCACGCCCGCCGCCAACCTGCTGCGCTCGCTGCGGGGCCGTCCTCATCACGGCACCCAACATCAATCTGCCAAAGTAGTGCTAGGCTTGAAATACATTCTTGATCCTTCGCGCGGCGAGGGAACTCCAAGCGGTTGCCCCACGCCTTGGCTACCTCTCGCTGTGTGCAGGTCTCTCACACCGTATCCGTACGTCTCTGGTTATCGCAGGGGGGGCATTTGTGGCCAAAAGTGTGGCCAAAAATAAAAGGCCAAAGCCAGCCGGTAGCCGAGCCTACTTTAACTCACTGATTTTATTGAGATTTTTGGTGGACGCACTAGGGCTCGAACCTAGGACCCGCTGATTAAGAGTCAGCTGCTCTACCAACTGAGCTATGCGTCCACGCTGGCGTTGGCGTGACCCTGTGGGTCGTCGCTCCGGCGTGGCCGGGCTGTTAGCAGCCGCTCGCGATTCTGCAAACACTAAATCGCGTTGCGGCGGAAATTTTCGTTCGCGCTTGCGTCAGGCCCAGTTTCCGACGCCCGCGCGACGCTTGCCCGCCCGGTCGATCGCCATGATGATCCCTACGCATAGCATGACCGTCAGCATCGATGATCCGCCGTAGGACATGAAGGGCAGGGGTATGCCGACAACCGGCGCCAGCCCCATGACCATCATCAGGTTGATCGCGACATAGAAGAAGATGGTGGTGGTCAGGCCCGCTGCCACCAGCCGTGCGAACTTGTCCTGTGTCCGCATGGAAACCCGGATGCCCCAGCGGAACAGCAGCATGAAGCCGCCGATCAGCAGCACCCCGCCCAGCAGGCCCCATTCCTCCGCCATGGTGGCGAAGACGAAGTCGGTATGGCCTTCGGGCAGATAGTCGAGATGGCTTTGCGTACCCTGAAGGAATCCCTTGCCCCAGATGCCGCCCGATCCGATCGCGATCTTGGACTGGCTGATATGATAGCCGGCGCCCAGCGGGTCGCTTTCCGGATCGAGGAAGATGAGGACGCGGTTCTTCTGATAGTCATGCAGGAAGCTGAAGGCGATCGGTACGATGGCGGCCACGGCCAGGCCCGAACCGACGAACAGGCGCAAGGGCAGGCCGGCGAGGAACATCACGGTGATGCCACCGGCAAGGATCATCGTCGCGGTGCCCAGATCCGGCTGCACCAGGACCAGCGCCCAGGGCAGGCCGATCAGCACCAGCGCGGGCCAGATCGCGTTCCAGCGGCGGATCTCGCCCACCGGCAGCATCGCGTAGAAGCGGGCCACCGCCAGCACGATGATCGGCTTCATGAACTCGGACGGCTGCAACTGCATGAAGCCCAGGTTGATCCAGCGCTGGCTGCCGCCCGCGACCCCGCCGATCAGTTCCACCAGCACCAGCGCTGCCAGCACCGCGCCATAGGCGGGAAAGGCGAAGCGCGAGAACAGCTCGAGCGGCACCCGGCTCAATGCCAGGGCCATGCCGGAAAAGACGCAAAAGCGGACGCCCTGGTTGACGGCCCAGGGAAAGATGCTGCCCCCCGCAGCGCTGTAGAGGACCAGTGTCCCGAAGGTCGCGATGGCCAGCAGCAGCAGCAGCACCCGCCAGGGAAATTGCGTCACGGAATGGGGGATGATGCTCATGGCGCGTCCGTCGCGTTGCTGCCGGGCGGTGGCGGAACATCGTTGGCCGCATCTTCGGCGGCAACGGGAGACGGTGCCGTTGCGTTGGCGACGGCGGCGTTGGCCGCATTGTCGGCGACGGGTGGCGGCGCTTCCCCTTTCTCGATCGCCTTGGCCAGGCGGAATGCGGCCATCTGTCGCGCCTGCCGTTCGGCGGGGGTGCCGCCCCAACCCTTTTCCAGCGTGACCAGCTTCTCCATCGCCTTGGTGGGATCGAACAGATAGGACAGGGTGTCGCTGGCGATCATCGGCGCGTCCTCGTTGCGGATCATATGTCCGCCATGCTCGATGATGCAGGCGACCGCATAGCGTGGATTGTCGAAGGGGGCGAAGCCCTGGAACAGGGCGTGGTCGCGCAGCTTGAACGCCAATGAGCTGTCCCGCCGCACGCCCGCGCGGCGCTCGGCCATGGTGATGCGCCGGACCTGGGCGGTGCCGGTCTTGCCCGCGATGAGCACGCCGGGAATGTTCATCCGCGCGGCGCCGCCGGTGCCGCCGCCATTGACCACGGCGCTCATCGCGTCGCGAATGATGACCAGATGCTCCTCGGTGGCGCCGACAGACGTGGGCGGCGGCCGCTTGGCACCCAGAAGGAAATTGGGCATGAGTTGCCGGCCGGTCGCCAGGCGCGCGGCCATCACCGCCATCTGGAGCGGATTGATGAGCATATAGCCCTGGCCGATGGTGGCGTTCACCGTATCATAGGCTTGCCAGCTCTGATCATATTTGCGTTCCTTCCAGGCCGGATCGGGAACGGTGCCGTAGCTCTGGCTGGGGAAGGGCAGGTCGAAGCGCTGGCCCATGCCCACCCGCCGCGCCATCTGGGCGATCCGGTCCATTCCGACGCGCTGCGCCATCTGGTAGAAATAGATGTCGCAGCTCTGGGCGATCGCGCCCCGCATGTCGAGCGGGCCGTGCCCGCGCCGCTTGTGGCAGTGGAACAAGGTGTTGCCCACGCGCAGCGCGCCGGCGCAACTGATCCGCTCCTGCGGCCCGACGCCAGCCTCCAGCAGCGCCAGCGCCACCATTGGCTTCACCGTAGAGCCCGGCGGATAGAGCCCCTGCAAGGTCTTGTTGCGCAGCGGAATATGATCGTCCTTCGACAGCATCTCATATTCCAGATGGCTGATGCCGTCGGAAAAGCTGTTGGGATCGAAGCTGGGCATGGAGGCCATGGCGAGTACGTCGCCGTTGGCGCAATCGATCACGACGACCGAACCGCTTTGCGTCGCAAGGCGCCGCCCCGCATATTCCTGAAGCCCGGCATCGATGGTCAGGCTGACGGGCTTGCCCGGCGTGTCGGGGCGTGTCGTGAGTTCGCGCACGATCTTGCCGCGCGCCGTTACCTCGACCCGCTTGGCGCCGGGCCTGCCGGTCAGGTGCCGGTCGAACGCCTTTTCCAGCCCATCCTTGCCGACCTTGAATCCCGGCGTGATGAGCAGCGGATCCTTGCGCTCCTTATATTCCTCCGCCGTGGCGGCCCCGACATAGCCGAGCAGGTGCCCGACCGTGGCGCCCGCAGGATAATAGCGCGAAAAGCCCTGGCTGGGCGCGACGCCGGGCAGGTCGGGCAGGCGGACGCTGACGGCGGCATATTGGTCATAGGTCAGCTTGTCGGCGACCTGGACCGGACGAAATCCCGCCGACTTGTCCAGTTCCTCGCGGATGCGATCGACTTCGTCCGATTCCAGGCTCAGCAACTGGGCGAGGTGCCGGATCGTCGCCTCGCCGTCCACCACGCGCTGCGGGATCAGGTCGACGCGAAAATCGGTCCGGTTGTTCGCCAGCGTCTTGCCATGGCGATCGAGGATCCAGCCCCGGCGCGGCGGAATGAGCGTGAGGTTGACCCGGTTACTTTCGGAAAGCAGGCTGTATTTCTCGTTTTCAGCGACGCTGATCCAGCCCATGCGACCGACCAGCAGCGCCCCGATCGCGCCTTGCAATCCCCCCACCACCATCGCGCGGCGGCTGAAGGTGAAGGACTGGGTGGCTTCGGTGACGATCTTGCGCTTGGGACCGGGAAACTTCATGCCATCACACGCCAGCGGTCGATCCGGGCGCATTGCCGGACAATGAAGGGAAAGAGCAGGACCGTCCAGACCATCTGCGGCGCGACCAACAGCAACCTTATATCGCCTCCGCCGGTGATCCGCGCGAAGAAAAGCCCCCCTGACAGGCAGAAGATAATCGCGATGCCGGCGATTAGCCAGTCCTGCTTGTAGCTGCGCCAGACCAGTCGATGTTCGATGAAGTCGACGCCGATCAGGGCGACCGTCCACAAAAACATCCCCGATCCGATCGGCTGGCCGCCCACCAGGTCATCGAACAGGCCTAGCGGGAGGCCGATCCAGGTCCGCCACAATTCGGGCCGCAGCAGCCGCCACGACAGCAGCAGCAGCAGGCCGAAGGGCGGCATGATCGGCGACTGGGCGATCAGCGGCAACGTGGTCGCGAGCGACCCCAGCATGACGGTGATGACGGGCGTCCCGGCGAGGCGGAACCGGCCGGGATGCCGGCCCAGGCGCGGGACGTGCAGCAGATGCGGGTCGATCACGGCGCGCTCGCATTTGCGGCCGGCGCCGCCTCCTGCGCCGTCTCGGCGGCTCCACCGCGCGTCACCACCTCCTCGAAGGCGCGTTCCACCACGACCGCATCGACGCGCGAGGGGTTGGCCAGGGGGAAGCCCCAGGCGATCTCGCCCTCGACGCGGACCACTACGGCGACGGGGATATTGGGCTGGTATATGCCGCCGATGCCCGACGTCACCAGCAGGTCGCCTGGCTTGAAGGGGTTGCGGCCCGCGGACAACGCCCGGATTTCGAGCGACCCGTCGCCCGCTCCGGTCGAAATGGCGGGAACGCTGTCATTGGCGCGACGGATCGGCACGATATTGCCGGTGTCCGTCAGTAGCAGCACTTCGGCGGTGTTGGGCGTCGTGCTATGGATGCGGCCGATCAGCCCTTCGGCGGCGCGGACCGGCATTCCGGGGCGCACGCCCTGCCAGCGGCCCGCGTTGAGCCGCGCGAAACGGCGCGCGCTGCTGGAGGAGGAACTGATGAGCCGCGCCGTCAGCAGGTCGCTCTGATCCTCGTCGACCAGCTTGAGCAGCTTCTTTAGCCGCGCATTTTCCTGCTTGACCGCCTTCGCCTCGATGATGCGGTTGCGATCCGTCTCGACCTGGCGGCGCAGCGCCACATTCTGCGAGCCCGCCCGCCAATAGGCGGCCAGCACCTCGTCCACCGAACTGATGCCGCTGACCATATTCTTGAGGCCGGCCGAAACCGGGCGGGTCAGTTCGGCGGTGACCGTGCGCAGGCCAGCGAAGCCGGTCGGATCGAACATCGCGACCACGACCAGCAGCAGGCCGGCCGCCGCACCGGCAACCGCCACCACATAGCTCGCAAACAGGCTATATTGCGCCTTCCGGTTGATGCCGGGGCGTCGGCTGGGTGGCCGCGCCATCAATCGTCCCTTCCGATCAGGCGGTTTGCAGCACACCCCGGAAGATCGGATCCTCCATCGCGCGGCCAGTGCCGATCGCGACGCAGGTCAGCGGATCTTCGGCGATGGTGACGGGCAGGCCCGTCTCGTCGCGCAGTTCGTCGTCCAGCCCCTTGAGCAGCGCGCCGCCGCCGGTCAGGACGATGCCCTGGTCGACGATGTCGGCGGCCAGTTCGGGTGCGGTGTTTTCCAGCGCGATCCGCACGCCTTCGACGATGGTGCTGATCGGCTCGGCCAGCGCATCGGCGATCTGGCCCTGGTTGATCGAAATTTCCTTCGGCACGCCGTTCACCAGGTCGCGGCCCTTGATATGGATCGTCTCGCCGACGCCATCTTCCGGCGGCTGGGCGACGCCATATTGCTTCTTGATCCGCTCGGCCGTGGCTTCGCCGATCAGCAGATTGTGATGGCGACGCACGAAGGAGACGATCGCCTCGTCCATCTTGTCGCCGCCCACGCGGACGCTGGTGGTATAGGCGAGGCCGCGCAGCGAGAGCACGGCAACTTCGGTCGTGCCACCGCCGATGTCCACCACCATCGAACCGATCGGCTCGGTCACGGGCATGTCGGCACCGATCGCTGCGGCCATCGGCTCTTCGATCAGGAAGACCTGGCTGGCGCCGGCGTTGCTGGCGGCGTCGCGAATGGCGCGGCGCTCGACGCTGGTCGATCCGCTGGGCACGCAGATCACGATCTCCGGCGCGCGCCAGGGGCTGTGCTTGCCGCCATGCACCTTGGTGATGAAATGCTTGATCATCTGCTCGGCCACGTCGATGTCGGCGATCACGCCATCGCGCAGCGGCCGGATGGCCTCGATCGAATCCGGGGTCTTGCCCATCATCAGCTTGGCGTCTTCACCGACGGCCTTGACGCGCTTGACGCCGTTCAGCGTCTCCACCGCCACCACCGAAGGCTCGTTCAGGACGATGCCCCGGCCACGTACATAGACCACCGTATTGGCGGTGCCGAGATCGATGGCCATATCCTGCGAGGAGAATTTGAAGAGACGCGAGAAGATCGACATGCCTTATCCTGTTTCGCCCGCCGTCCCCGCGACGCGAAGGGGACCGTCGGAAAGCTGTTTTGCCCGTCCGTTGCTCCCTTCTTCCTTGCCCCTTGCAGTGCAAAAAATATCGGGTTCGCGGCTCGCGGAAAGCGCCCGCTTGGGCTAGTCCCTAATCAATGTCAATACGCCGCCTGCCCGAACATCTGGTCAATCGTATCGCTGCCGGTGAAGTGGTCGAAAGACCCGCCAGCGCGCTCAAGGAGATAGTGGAAAACGCTTTGGACGCGGGTGCGACTCGCATTGCCATACGATTGTCCAACGGTGGGCTGGACCGGATCGAGGTCAGCGACGATGGCTGCGGCATGGATTCGGCCGACATGGCGCTCGCGCTGGAGCGCCATGCGACATCGAAACTGCCCGATGATGCGATCGAGAATGTGGCGACGCTGGGCTTTCGCGGCGAAGCGCTGCCGTCGATCGCCAGTGTCGCCCGGCTTTCGATCGACAGCCGCCCGCGCGGCGCCGATGGCTGGAACCGCACGGTCGACAATGGGCGGCTGGTGGCGGAGGGGCCGGCCGCGCTGCCGCCCGGCACCCGCGTCACGGTGGAAGAACTGTTCGGGAAGGTGCCCGCGCGGCGGAAATTCCTGCGTTCGGCCAAGGCCGAATATGCCGCCTGCCTCGACATCGTCCGCCGGCTGGCCATGGCCCATCCGTCGGTTGCCTTTTCGGTCGAACATGATGGGCGCCGGGTGCTGGGCGTGCAGGGCGACGAAGCGCGGGAGGACCGGGTCGCCGCGCTGACCGACAGGCAACTGGCGGACAATCATGTAATCGTGAGCCTGGAACGGGACGGGGTGCGCCTGTCCGGGGTCGCATCGCTGCCCACCTACAATCGCGGCGTGGGCGATCATCAATATCTGTTCGTCAACGGCCGTCCGGTGAAGGACCGGCTGCTGATCGGCGCGCTGCGTGGCGCCTATGCCGACATGCTGGCGCGCGACCGGCATCCGGTGGTGGCGCTGTTCCTGGACGTGCCGCCGCTCGACGTAGACGTCAACGTTCATCCCGCCAAGACGGAGGTGCGCTTCCGCGACCCCGCGATGATCCGGGGCATGATCGTCTCCGGCCTGCGTCGGGCGCTCGATGCCGAAGGGTTCCGCGCGGTGCAGCAGGCGGATGCGGCGGGGCTGGCGGCCTGGCGGCCGGAGCCGATGTCGCCCACCCCGATCGGCGCCATGCCGATCTTCGAGGCGGCGGCCTCCTCGCCCGCAAGCTACAGCCAGTTCGCGCCGGCCTCCTTCGCTGACCGCCGCCCGTCCTTTCTCGCGCCGCCGCCCCAGGCGCGCGCCGAGCCTGCCGCCGCGCCCGCACCCGAAGGCCATAGCTTCCCGCTGGGGGTTGCGCGCGGTCAGGTGGCGCGCACCTATATCGTCGCGGAGGCGGAGGACGGCCTGGTGATCGTCGACCAGCACGCCGCGCATGAGCGGCTGACGCTCGAACGGATGCGCCGTGCGATGGAGGGCCAGGAGAATGGCAATCGCGTCGCGTCCCAGGCGCTGCTGCTGCCCGAAGTGGTGGAACTGGATGAGCCGGCCTGCGACCGGTTGGAGGCGCGCGCCGCCGAACTCAAGGATTTCGGCCTTGATCTTGAGCGGTTCGGTCCCTCGGCCATGCTGGTCCGCGCCGTCCCCGCGATGCTGGGCCAGTCGGACGTGCAGGGACTGGTCACGGATCTGGCCGACGATCTCGCCGCCTATGACAGCGCCCTGTCGCTCAAGGAGCGGCTCGATCTCGTCGCCGCGACCATGGCCTGCCACGGCTCGGTCCGCGCCGGCCGCGTGCTGAGTGTCGCAGAAATGAACGCCCTGCTCCGCGAGATGGAAGTCACCCCGCGATCGGGACAATGCAACCATGGCCGCCCGACCTGGGTGAAGCTGGGGCATGGCGACATCGAAAAACTGTTCGGAAGGAAATGAGCCGATGACGATGTTTGCCGCCCTGCTGCTCGCCGCCGCGCCCGTCTGCCCCGACCCTGCGCCGCTGGGCGAGCCGTGGACCAGTTGGACCCAGAGCGGGGAGGTGAAGGCCGGGGTGCAGGTACAGGGCGCGCCGACGCTGATCCTTGGCAAGCCGGTTATGGCGGCGTTGACGCCGGCGGCCTATGTCCAGTTCGCCGCAGCCCCCGGCAAAGGTGCGAAGGAGGGGCATGGCGGGCTGTTCGGCTTGTCGCTCAAGGCGGCGGCGCGCATCGGCATCGCACTGTCGGGGCCGGCCTGGGTCGATGTCGTGACGGGCACCACCCCGGTCGCCTCGATCGAGCATGGCCATGGTCCGGATTGTTCGGGCATTCGCAAGATCGTGTGGTTCGACCTGCCCGCCGGTCGCCATATCATCCAGATTGTCGGATCGAAGGACGCCAGCATCCGCATCATGACCGCTGATGCGAAGGCCAACCAGCCGCTCTAGCTGGATCGGATGTCCGGAAAACGCGCGGACCATTAATCGGTTTGGCGGCGGTAGTATCAAGCCATGATGACGGAGGCCGTGCCGTTACCGCTCCACCGCCATGCGTGCGGCCAGCCCGCCCAGAACCGTGCCCATGAACCAGCGCTGGATCGTCAGCCAGCGCGGGCGGCCGTGGAGAAATCCGGCGATCGATCCGGCGAGGCAGGCGATCAGCGCATTGACCGACAAGCTGATGACGATCTGCGTCGCGCCGAGCGCCAGCGACTGGCCCAGCACATTGTCGCGCGTCGGCTCGACGAACTGCGGCAGCAGCGACAGATAGATCATCGCGACCTTGGGATTGAGCAGGTTGGTGACCAGCCCGATCGTGAAGAGCCGTCGCGGCGAATCCTGCGGCAGGGTGCGGACCTGAAAGGGGGATCGCCCGCCCGGCCGCACTGCGCTCCACGCCAGCCAAAGCAGATAGAGCGCGCCACCGATCCGCAGGGCATCATAGGCGAACGGCACCGCCATCAGCAGTGCGGTGATGCCGAAGGCCGCGCTCACCATGTAGAAGAGGAAGCCGCACGCCACGCCGAGCAGCGAGATCATGCCCGCCGCGCGCCCTTGCGAAATCGAACGCGACACCAGATAGATCATGTTGGGACCGGGCGTCAGCACCATGCCCAGCGATACCAGCGCAAAAGCGATCAGATGAGCGGCACTCGGCATCGGCATTCCCCCAACGGCATGATGCCGTTCGCCTAGCCCGGACGAGCGGAGCGGGGCAGGGCCACTATGGGGGCGTTGGCCGGGTCCGCCACATGGCGATCGGGATCATCGTCAGCACCGGCTGATCGTCCTGGTTGAGGATCGTCACCTTGCTGCGGACGATGCCCATTTCCGGACGGCTCTGCGACGCCTTCTTGTCGATCACTTCGCTCTTCCCGCGCAGCGTGTCGCCGGGACGCACCGGGCGCAGCCAGCGCAGTTCGTCCACCCCCATCGCGCCCAGGCTGGCCGCCTGACGCCCCGGATCCCGCTGCATTTCGGCGACGAACATCTTCATGAACAGGGCGGTGTTGTGCCAGCCACTTGCCGAGATGGTCCCGAAATGGGTGCTGGCCGCGGCCTCATCCGACAGATGGAAGGGCTGGGGATCGAACTCCGCCGCGAAAGCGACGCTTTCCTCGCGTAACAGGGTCAGCGGACCGAAATCGAAGCTGTCGCCGATCGCGATATCCTCGAAATAGACTATGGCTTCCATCCTCATCCGTCTCCCATTGGAACGGACAAGGATGTAGGCCTGGCTTCCGTTAACGTCAATGTCAGGCGATGGCGAGCGAGGGCTGGCCGCGCGGCACGGTGATGCTGGCGCGGGTTCTGATCGGCGCGCCGGGCGTCGACACCTGATCCACCACGCGGAAACGCGTGGTCCAGGCATCGGGCGTCACCTCGCAAAGCAGATAGCCGCGCTGGTCGTTGATGAATTTCAGTTCCGGGCTGTTCTTCATCATCACGTCGCTGCCGGTCCGCAGGTCCGACCCGTCCCCGCCAGAGGAGATGGACGTGGACACGAATTCGACCGCCACCGGCTTGCCCTCGCTTTCCAGCAATCCGGCGAAATTCTGATGCTCGTCGCCGGTCAGGACGACGACATTGTCCAGGCCGCGCATCTTCGCCAGCAGCCGGTTGCGCTGCGTCGTATAGGCCGCCCAGCTATCGATATTGTAGATTTTCTGCTTCTCGTCGGCATAGCGGCGACGGTCGAGCGACATCATCATCACCTGCTGCGCCACGCAATTCCACTTCGCCTGGCCGCGCGTCAGGTTGCGCACCAGCCAGCTTTCCTCCTCCGGCGATATGACCTGCGCCTTGTTGTCGTCGATGCCGGTGCAATAGGGCTTGAACCCGTCGTCGCACGGCTGGTCCGAGCGGAAGGAGCGGGTGTCGAGGAAATCGATCGACAGCAGATCGCCGAAGCGCGCCTCGCGATACATATTCGTGATGATGCCGTTGCGGGGCAGCATGGCGGCACGCACCGGCATATATTCATACCAGGCCTGCAACCCCGCCTGCCGGCGCAGGCGGAATATTTCCTGCGGCACGTCCTTCCAGTTGGCGTCGCCGACCCAGTTATTCTCCACCTCATGATCGTCGAAGGTCGGGAACCATGTGTGTTTCGCGCGCGCGGCCTGGAGGTCATAGTCGCTCAGATATTGGGCGTAGCGCAGCCGATAATCGGCGAGGTCGAAACAATCCTGGCCGATATGCTGGCGCACCTGCGGGGCGGGCAGCCCGTCCTTGTCATAGTCCGGGCCGCGCTGCTGATATTCGTAGATGAAGTCGCCATAATGATAGACGAAGGCCAGGTCGTCCTCGCGCGCGAGATGGCGGAAGGCGGTGAACAGGCCGTCCTCGTAATTCTGGCAGCCCGCGACGCCGAACTTGAGCGCGGCGGGGCTGGCGGATGGCAGCGGCAGGGTGCGTGCGCGACCGCGTGACGACTGGTCGCTGCCCAGCGTGAAGCGATACCAATAGGGGCGGTCGGGCTGGAGGCCCGTCACCTCGACATGGACGCTATGGCCCAGTTCCGGGCGCGCGACAGCCTCGCCGGTCGCGACGACGGTCTTGAAACGATCGTCGCTCGCGACCTCCCACTTCACCGGCAGCGGCGCCATCGGCATCCCACCATGCGGCTCGAACGGCCTGGGCGCCAGCTTGGTCCAGATCACGAAGCCGTCGGGCGCGGGATCGCCGGACGTGACGCCCAGCGCGAAGGGATAGCCGGCGAACCAGCTTTGCGCGTTGATGATGGCGGGCGCACCGATCAGCGGCGTGGCGACGGCGGTGGTCAGGATCTGGCGGCGGGTGAGCATGAAGGCGGCGACCTCGTCATCGGGCGGTTGTAAAATAGTCTCTTAGCCGCCTGCTCTAGCGGTGCAATATGACAGGACGACGCAACCGGTCAGACGATCCAGGCGCGCAGCGTCCGCCACGCCTCCGCCTTCTTCTCGCGCGACAGGCTGGCATAGGCGCCGCTGGAGGAGGGCAGGTCGATCAGCGACAAACCGGGCCGCTCGCCCAGTTGCCGCCGTCCGTGCAGTGCGGCGGTCTTGCCGTTGAAGGCGACCGCCCGGAGCGCGGGCAGCCGGTTCACGAAATTGCCAAGGTCGCGCAGTTCGGCGCCCCTGATCTGGCTGTCCAGGCTGCCGGGCCGCTCGGCGCTCTCGATCACGTCCCACAGCCCTACGCCCAGCGCGCGCAGTCGCTTCAGGCGCATCGCATAGGGCTGGCCACGCAATGGCTCGGCCAGCACGTCGCCCAGCAGATCCCAGAAGGCGTTGCCCCGGTGGGCATAATATTCGCCCTGCCGGATCGATGCATCGCCCGGCAGGCTGCCCAGGATCAGCAGGCGCGTGTCCGCATCGACGCTGGGCGGAAAGGCGGCCTTGCGCTGTGCTGGCATCTGGCCGGGGCGCAGCGCCATGGGGTCAGACGTTGAAACGGAACAGCATGATGTCGCCGTCCTGCGTCACATAATCCTTGCCTTCGGAGCGCCACTTGCCCGCTTCCTTGGCACCTGCTTCGCCGTTGAACTGGACATAGTCGGCAAAGGCCATGGTTTCGGCGCGGATGAAGCCCTTTTCGAAATCGGTGTGGATCGCGCCGGCGGCCTGTGGCGCCTTGCTGCCCTTGGTCACGGTCCAGGCGCGGGCTTCCTTCGGCCCGACGGTGAAGAAGGTGATGAGGCCGAGCAGTTCGTAGCCGGCGCGGATGATGCGGGCGAGGCCGGCTTCGGTCAGGCCCAGCGCTTCGAGATATTCGGCGCGCTCCTCGATGGGCATCGTCACCAGTTCGGCCTCGATCGCGGCGGACACGATCACCGCCTTGGCGTTTTCGGCCGCGGCCTTCTCGAAGACACGGGCCGAATGGGCGTTGCCCGTGGCGGCGGCGTCTTCCTCGACATTGCAGACGTAAAGGACCGGCTTGGCGGTGAGCAACTGCGCCTGGGCGAAGAGGCGTTCCTCCTCCACGTCGCGCGGCACGGTGAGGCGCGCGGGTTTGCCGTCGCGCAGGAGGTCGAGCGCCTGGCCCAGCACGGCGGCGGCGGCCTTGGCCTCCTTGTCGCCTTGCGCCGCCTTCTTGGCGAGGTTGGGGACGCGCTTTTCCAGGCTTTCCAGGTCCGCCAGCATCAGCTCAGTCTCGACCGTCTCGGCGTCGGCGATTGGATCGACCTTGCCCTCGACATGGGTGATGTCGCCATCCTCGAAGCAGCGCAGCACATGGACGATCGCATCGGTCTCGCGGATATTGGCGAGGAACTGGTTGCCCAGCCCTTCGCCCTTCGATGCGCCGCGCACCAGGCCGGCGATGTCCACGAAGCTCAGCTGCGTCTCGATGATCTTGGCGCTGCCGCCGATCTTGGCGATGGTCTGGAGCCGGTCGTCGGGCACGGCGACGCGGCCTTCGTTCGGCTCGATCGTGCAGAAGGGGTAATTGGCCGCCTGCGCGGCCTGCGTTTCGGTGAGCGCATTGAACAGGGTGGACTTGCCCACATTGGGAAGACCGACGATACCGCAACGAAAGCCCATTTGACTGCCTTATAAGATCGGGATGATTGGCGCGCCCGATAGCGCTTTGTGCGCGCAAAGGCCAGCCTTGGGCGAAGGGCAGTGGTGGGACAAAAGGCGCAATTGCATTGGGCCGGGTCTTGCCGGCATGGGGCAGGATGACTGGAGACGAGATGGAACAGAGCAGGCAAGCCCATTGGGTCGATGAATCCGGGCGGCAATGGAAGAAGCGCCCCGCGCATGAGACCGGTGTGTTCGGCCGTTGCCCGCGCTGCGGCGAAGGCCATATCTTCACCGGATTCCTGACCGTGCGCGACCATTGCGAGGTCTGCGGCCTCGACTACAGCTTCGCCGATCCGGCGGACGGCCCGGCGGTCTTCGTCCAGCTGTTCGCCTGCGTGCCCGGCGTCGTCTTCATCATCCTGCTGGAGATATTGGCGCGGCCGCCTTGGTGGGTGCATGTCGCCGTGGGCATTCCCGTGCTAATCCTCACCACCGTGCTGCCGATGCGCCCGATCAAGGGCTGGCTGGTTGCAGCTCAGTTCACTACGCAGGCGCAGGAGGCGGGCACGGCGGACCTATGGGCCAGGCTGCATGACCGGAAGGACTGACCCTAGCCGATCCAGTAGGGCACGATCTGCCGATTGTCGGGATCGACATGGATCGGCCGGTCGGCGGGCGGGAAGGCGCGTTGGTCGCAGCTCTGGCGCGGACAGAGGCGGCAGGTGATGCCGATGGGCGTGGCGGCGCCCTCTTCCTGCAAATGCAGGCCGTCGGCATAGACGAAATTGGCGGCGTGGGTGACTTCGCAGCCCAGCACCACGGCGTAGCGGCGCGGCGTTCGCTTGTAGCTGCCCGACGGCTTCACCAGCCCCTTGGCCATCGAGACATAGCGCACCCCGTCCGGCGTCTCGCCCAGCTGCACGTTGATCCGGTCGGGCACGGCCACGGCCTCATGCACGTTCCATAGCGGGCAGGCGCCGCCGAAACGGGCGAATTGCAACCGGGTGGCGCTGTGGCGCTTGGTGATATTGCCGGCCATGTCGACACGGCAGAAGAAGAAGGGAATACCGCGCAGCCCCGGCCGTTGCAGCGTCGAAAGCCGATGGCAGGCCTGTTCGAAGCTGACGCCGAACGTCCGGGCCAGCCGGTCGATGTCGTGGCGCATCGTGCGTGCCGCCTCCCGGAACGGCGCATAGGGCATCAGCAGCGCGCCGGCGGCATAATTGCCAAGCCCGATGGCGAGCAGCCGGTCGGCGCCGGGGACGGGCAGGGCGGCTCTGCCCACCACGTCGGCGATCACCGCCTGCCCTTCCAGCATCATCAACTGATGCGCCAGCATGAACTTGCGGCTTTCGGTCGGCAGCGCGGCGTTGATGAAAAGCTGCCGGTCGGCGGCGCGATAGGCGCGCAGCGCGCTGTCCGGCGTTTCGGCGATCAGCGTCTCGATGCCGTGGCGGCGGGCTAGCGCTTCCACCAGCATCCCTTCGTCCAGCACCTGACCCTGGGTGAAGCTCTCCGCCATCTCCTCGGCCAGGCAATCGAGGCTGTGGACATAGTTGCCGGCCTCGTGGAACCAGTCGCGGGCGGCTTCCCAAGGCAGGCGCGCCTGTACCTCATGATCGTTGGCGATCGCCTCCTCGATCATGTTGATCCGCTCGTTTGCGCGCATATGCGCGTTGTAGAGATCGACATAGCGCGCCGCGAATTCAGGGAATTGCAGGTGCAGCTTCTCGATCCGCTCCGGCTCCATCTGCGCGCCGGGCAGTTCGGGATGGGCCAGCGCATAGGTGAAGGCACCCAGCAGCTGCTCCTCCTCCCGGCTGTCGAAACTGGCCCAGTCGGTGGGAAAGGCGCTGGCGAGCGCGGCCTTGACCTTGGCGGTCAGGGGGCGATCGTCATTTTCCATCTGCGACAGATAGGATACGGATATGCCCAGGGCATGCGCCATCGTCGCCTGGTCCATCCGGTGGTCCAGGCGCAGCTGGCGCAGGCGTGGACCTGCGAAGATACGGTTGCCGCGTGCCATATTTCGCACCCTAATTTGCGAAGTCGTGATTTGCAAATTGGCAAATTTGCATTTGCGAAAATTGCGAAAGCATCGTTAGGGGAAGCACAGGACGGCTGCCGCCGCAATTCTGGAGAGATGCACGAATGTCGAAGCTCGCCATCATCGAACAGCTGGAAGCCAAGCGCGACGCGGCGCGTCTGGGCGGCGGCCAGCGTCGCATCGACGCCCAGCACGCCAAGGGCAAGCTGACCGCGCGCGAACGGCTCGACGTGCTGCTGGACGAAGGCAGCTTCGAGGAGCTGGACATGTATGTCGAGCATAACTGCATCGACTTCGGCATGGACGAACAGCATATTCCCGGCGACGGCGTCGTCACCGGATCGGGCACGATCAACGGTCGGCTGGTGTTCGTGTTCAGCCAGGACTTCACCGTCTATGGTGGCGCGGTCTCGGAACGGCACGCCATGAAGATCTGCAAGATCATGGACATGGCGCTGAAGGTCGGCGCTCCCGTGATCGGCCTCAACGACAGCGGCGGCGCGCGTATCCAGGAAGGCGTCGCCTCGCTCGGCGGCTATGCGGAGATTTTCCAGCGCAACGTGCTGGCGTCGGGCGTGGTGCCGCAGATCAGCGTCATCATGGGGCCGTGCGCGGGCGGCGCGGTCTATTCTCCGGCCATGACCGACTTCATCTTCATGGTGAAGGATAGCAGCTTCATGTTCGTGACTGGTCCCGACGTGGTCAAGACCGTCACCAACGAGGTCGTGACCCAGGAGGAACTGGGTGGCGCTGTCACGCATACGACCAAGTCGGGCGTGGCGGACGTAGCATTCGAAAATGACATAGAAGCGCTGCTGGCGGTGCGCGATTTCGTCGACTTCCTGCCCGCGTCCAACAAGGAACCAGTGCCGGAACGGCCGAGCGCCGATCCGTGGGACCGGATCGAGGAGAGCCTCGACACGCTGATCCCCGCCAACGCGAACCAGCCTTATGACATGCACGAACTGATCCGCAAGGTCGTGGACGAGGGCGATTTCTTTGAGGTGCAGCCAGCCCATGCGGGCAATATCCTCTGCGGTTTCGGCCGGATCGAGGGCAAGACGGTGGGCATCATCGCCAACCAGCCGATGGTGCTGGCCGGGGTGCTGGACATTAATTCATCGAAGAAGGCCGGGCGCTTCGTCCGCTTCTGCGATGCGTTCGAAATTCCCATCGTCACCTTCGTGGACGTCCCAGGCTTCCTGCCCGGCACCGCGCAGGAGCATTCGGGTATCATCAAGCATGGCGCGAAGCTGCTCTTCGCCTATGCCGAGGCGACCGTGCCCAAGATCACCGTCATCACGCGCAAGGCCTATGGCGGCGCCTATGACGTCATGTCCTCCAAGCATCTGCGCGGCGACTTGAACTATGCCTGGCCCACTGCTGAGATCGCGGTGATGGGCGCGAAGGGCGCGGTCGAGATCATCTTCCGCGGCAAGACGCCCGAGGAAATCGCCGAAAAGACGAAGGAATATGAAGACCGCTTCGCCAACCCCTTCGTGGCGGCGGGCAAGGGTTTCATCGACGAGGTGATCCAGCCCCACTCGACGCGCCGCCGCATCGCGCTGGGTCTGCGCAAGCTGCGCAACAAGGCGCTGGAGAACCCCTGGAAGAAGCACGACAATATTCCGCTTTGACGGCCCGCAGGGCCGTCATCCCAGCGCAGGCTGGGATCGCGTGCGGCCAGGTTGCCCATCATTGCCTGAGGCCCCAGCTTTCGCTGGGGTGACGATGTGAGGATAGTATGAAACTCGGCCGCTTGAACCATATCGGTATCGCGACGCCCTCGCTGGAGGCATCGCTCGCTTATTATCGCGACATCATGGGCGCGACGATCACGCACGAGCCGTTCGACCTCCCTGCTCAGGGAGTGAAGGTCTGCTTCGTCGATACGCCGGGCGAGAACGGTACCTCCGGCACGCAGATCGAACTGATCGAGCCGCTGGGAGAGGCCAGCCCGATCCATGGCTTCATCGCCAAAAACCCGGCCGGCGGGCAGCATCATATGTGCTATGAAGTGCCCGACATCCACGAGGCCAAGGCGTGGTTCGAGGGGCTGGGCAAGAAGGTGCTCGGCGAACCCCGCATCGGCGCGCATGGCACGCTCATTTTCTTCGTCCATCCCAAGGACATGAATGGCGTGCTGACCGAGATTATGGAGACGCCGAAGGAGGCGCATTGACATTGCCCCTCCCGCAAGCGGGAGGGGCAGCGAGACTTGGCGGCTTTGCCGCCTGGTCGCAGCGGGGTGGGCAAGGGACAGTTCACTCCAACTTCGGCTAGCCAACAAGTTGGCAGGCCTGCGTATCCTCTCCCGCAAGCGGGAGAGGAATAAGGGTAGGGAAGTATGACCGAGAAGCCGACACTGGACCAATGGGCCGCCGCAGCCGCCAAGGAAGTGAAGGGCAAGGATCTGACCTGGCAGACCCCGGAAGGGATCGCCGTCAAACCGCTCTACACGGCCGAGGACGTGACCGTCGATCCGGGCCTGCCGGGCTTCGCGCCTTTCACCCGGGGCGTCCGTGCATCCATGTATGCGGGCCGTCCCTGGACCATCCGCCAATATGCGGGCTTCTCCACGGCCGAGGAATCCAACGCCTTCTATCGCCGCAACCTGGCAGCGGGGCAGAAGGGGCTATCCGTGGCCTTCGACCTCGCCACCCATCGCGGCTATGACAGCGACCATTCGCGTGTCGTGGGCGATGTCGGCAAGGCCGGCGTGGCGATCGACACGATCGAGGATATGAAGATCCTGTTCGACGGCATCCCGCTCGACCAGATGTCGGTCAGCATGACGATGAACGGCGCGGTGATCCCGATCCTCGCCTTCTTCATCGTCGCGGGCGAGGAGCAGGGGGTTGATCGCAAGCTGCTCGACGGGACCATCCAGAACGACATCCTCAAGGAGTTCATGGTCCGCAACACCTATATCTACCCGCCCGAACCCTCGATGCGGATCATCTCCGACATTTTCGGCTACACCAGCCGCGAGATGCCCAAGTTCAACAGCATCTCCATTTCCGGCTATCATATGCAGGAAGCCGGCGCGACGCAGGTGCAGGAACTGGCTTTCACCATCGCCGACGGCGCGGAATATGTGCGTTATGGCGTGGCGAGCGGCCTCGACATCGACAAGTTCGCCGGGCGGCTGAGCTTCTTCTTCGCCATCGGCATGAACTTCTTCATGGAAATCGCCAAGCTGCGCGCCGCGCGCGTGCTGTGGCATCGGGTCATGACGAAGCTCGGAGCGAAGGACGAGCGCTCGAAGATGCTGCGCACCCATTGCCAGACATCGGGCGTCTCGCTGACCGAGCAGGACCCCTATAACAACGTCATGCGTACCACGATCGAGGCGATGGCCGCGATGCTGGGTGGCACCCAGTCGCTGCACACCAATGCGCTGGACGAAGCGATCGCGCTGCCGACCGACTTCTCGGCCCGCATCGCGCGCAACACCCAGATCGTGATCCAGGAAGAGACGGGCATGTGCAACGTCGTCGATCCGCTGGGTGGCAGCTATTATGTCGAGGCGCTGACCCAGCAACTGGTCGACGCCGCGCAGGAGATCATCGACCGCGTCGAAGCCGAAGGCGGCATGGCCAAGGCCGTCGCGGCCGGCTGGCCCAAGGCGATGATCGAGACCGCCGCCGCCGCACGCCAGGCGCGGGTCGATCGGGGCGACGACGTGATCGTGGGAGTGAACAAGTACCGCCTCGCCAATGAAGACCTGCTCGAAACGCTGGAAGTCGACAACGCCAAGGTGCGCGAAGGCCAGATCGCCCGCATCAACAAGGTGAAGGCGCAGCGCGACGAGCAAGCTTGCCAGGCCGCGCTTGCGGCGTTGCGCGCCGCCGCCGCCGGGCCGCAGACGATCGAGAATAATCTCCTCGCCCATGCCGTCGAAGCGGCGCGCGCCCGCGCCACGCTGGGCGAAATCTCCTCCGCGATGGAGGACAGCTTCAACCGCTACGGCACGCAGCCGACACCGGTGAAGGGCGTCTATGCCGCCCCCTATGAAGGGGACAGCCGCTGGCAACAGGTTCTCGACGGGGTGCAGGCCGTCGAACGGCGCCTCGGTCGCAAGCCCAAACTCCTCGTCGCCAAGATGGGGCAGGACGGGCACGACCGAGGCGCCAACGTCATCGCGTCCGCCTTTGGCGACATGGGCTTCGACGTGGTCTCCGGCCCGCTGTTCCAGACTCCGGAGGAAACTGTGGTGCTGGCGCTCGACAGCGGCGTGGATGTGGTCGGCGCTTCGTCGCTTGCCGCCGGGCACAAGACGCTGATCCCTGAACTGATCGCCAAGCTGCGCGAAAAGGGGCGCAGCGACATCAAGGTGATCGCGGGCGGCGTCATCCCGCCGCAGGATTACGACTTCCTTCGTGACGCAGGGGTTCAGGGCATTTATGGGCCGGGTTCCAATGTCGTGGAGTGCGCCGCCGACGTGCTGCGCCTGCTCGGCCACAACATGCCCCCGGCGGGGCTAGAGGAAGCTGCGTAATAATGACCATCACCGCCCGCACCGACTGGACCCGTGACGAAATCGCCGCGCTGTTCGACCTGCCCTTCGCCGACCTGATGTTCGAGGCGCAGTCGATCCACCGCGCGAACTTCCCGCGCAACGAAGTGCAATTGTCCACCTTGCTGTCGATCAAGACCGGCGGTTGCCCGGAGGATTGCGGCTATTGCAACCAGTCCGCATCGGCGGACAGCGGCCTCAAGGCCGAGAAGCTGATGAGCGTGCAGGCGGTGATGCAGGCGGCGGCGCAGGCGAAGGATGCCGGCAGCTCGCGCTTCTGCATGGGCGCCGCCTGGCGCAACCCCAAGGACCGCGACATGCCCGCCATCGTCGAGATGGTGAAGGGTGTGCGCCAGATGGGCATGGAGACCTGCATGACGCTGGGAATGCTCAGCGAAAGCCAGGCCAAGACGTTGGCCGATGCAGGCCTCGATTATTACAACCATAATATCGACACTTCGCCCGAACATTATGAGAAGGTCATCACCACCCGGACCTTCGACGACCGGCTGGAAACTCTGGAAAATGTCCGCAATTCGGGGATCAATGTCTGCTCCGGCGGGATCGTGGGCATGGGCGAAACGCGCGAGGATCGCGTCGGCTTCCTCCACGCGCTGGCCGTGCTGCCGCAGCATCCCCAAAGCGTGCCGATCAACGCGCTGGTGCCGGTGAAGGGCACGGTGCTGGGCAACATGCTGGCAGACACACCGCTCGCCAGGATCGACGAGATCGAGTTCGTCCGCACGGTCGCGGTCGCGCGCATCGTGATGCCGGAATCGATGGTTCGCCTGAGCGCAGGCCGCGAGAGCATGTCGGACAGTTGCCAGGCGCTCTGCTTCATGGCGGGCGCGAACAGCATCTTCACCGGCGACAAGCTGCTGACCACCGCCAATGCCGGCGACAATGCCGACGCGGCGCTGTTCGCGAAGCTGGGCGTCGTGCCCATGCAGGCCGAAGTGAAGGTCGAGCTGGAGGCAGCGGAGTGACAGGGCCGCACTCTGATCTGGGATTTTAGCGGCGCCAAGCAACAACAGCCGTTCGCTTCGGGCGACGTCGGGAATCGCTTCTCGGCACGCTCGACCCGAACCGCAGCATATAGGACTGGGACAGGAAGTATAATGGCAATCACCAAGATCCTGATCGCGAACCGTGGCGAGATTGCGTGCCGTGTCATGCGGACCGCGAAGAAGATGGGCATCAAGACCGTGGCGGTCTATTCCGATGCCGATGCGCGCGCGCCGCATGTGCTGATGGCGGACGAGGCCGTCCATATCGGCCCGTCGCCTGCCGCCCAGTCCTATCTGATCGCCGAAAAGATCATCGAGGCGTGCAAGGCCACCGGCGCCGATGCGGTGCATCCGGGCTACGGCTTCCTCTCCGAGCGGGAGAGCTTCCGCAAGGCGCTGGACGCCGAGGGCATCATCTTCGTCGGCCCGCCCGCCAACGCCATCGCCGCCATGGGCGACAAGATCGAGTCCAAGAAGCTGGCCATGGAAGCGGGCGTCAATGTCGTCCCCGGCTATGTCGGCGTGATCGAGGACACCGAACACGCCGTCCGCATCTCCAACGAGATCGGCTATCCGGTGATGATGAAGGCATCGGCCGGCGGCGGCGGCAAGGGGATGCGGCTTGCCTATTCCGAACAGGATGTCCGCGAAGGCTTCGAGGCGACCAAGCGCGAAGGCCTCAACAGCTTCGGCGATGACCGCGTATTCATCGAGAAGTTCATCGAAAGCCCGCGTCATATCGAAATTCAGGTGCTGGGCGACCAGCATGGCAATATCGTCTATCTGAACGAGCGCGAATGTTCGATCCAGCGCCGCCACCAGAAGGTGGTCGAGGAAGCACCGTCGCCCTTCGTCAGCCCTGAAATGCGCAGGAAGATGGGCGAACAGTGCGTCGCCCTGGCCCGCGCGGTCGGCTATTTCAGCGCCGGCACGGTCGAACTGATCGTCAGCGGTGAGGACAAGACCGGGGACGGCTTCTACTTCCTCGAAATGAACACCCGCTTGCAGGTCGAACATCCCGTCACCGAGGAAATCACCGGCGTCGACCTGGTCGAACAGATGATCCGCGTCGCCAATGGCGAGGAACTGAGCTTCACCCAGGCGGACGTGAAGATCAACGGATGGGCGATCGAGAACCGCGTCTATGCCGAAGATCCCTATCGCGGCTTCCTGCCGTCCACCGGCCGCCTGATCCGCTATAATCCGCCCGAAACCGGCACGGACGAGAGCGGCGCGCTGATCCGCGTGGATGACGGTGTGGTCGAAGGCGGCGAAGTCTCCATGTTCTACGACCCGATGATCGCCAAGCTCATCACCTGGGCGCCCACCCGCCTTGAAGCGATCGACAAGCAGATCGAGGCGCTCGACAAGTTCGAGATCGAGGGGCCTGGGCATAATATCGATTTCGTCTCCGCGCTGATGCAGCATGAGCGGTTCCGGTCGGGCAACATCACTACCGGCTTCATTGCAGAGGAATATCCCGAGGGCTTTACCGGCGCGCCCGCGTCGCCGCAACTGCTCCAGCGGCTGTCGGCGATCGGTGCCTTTGCCGCCATGGCGCAGGCCGATCGCGCCCGCCGCATTGACGGGCAACTCGGCAGGCGCCTCAGCCCCCCGACCGGCTGGCAGGTCAAGATTGGCGATGCGGTCCATGATGTCGTGATCGATGGCGATGAAGTGACGGTCGATGGCGAGGCGATCGACATGGCGCTCGAATATACGCCGGGTGACCGCCTGATCGAGGCGGAGTTCGGCGAGGAGCAACTGGCCGTGCGGATCGCGCCGGTGCGCTCCGGCTTCGTGCTGACGGCGCATGGCGCCAGCCACAAGCTGCGCATCCTGCCCGCCCATGCCGCTCCCCACGCGGCGCACATGATCGAAAAGATCCCGCCCGACCTGTCGCGCTTCCTGATCTGCCCGATGCCCGGCCTGCTGGTCGCGCTGAACGTGAAGGAAGGCGACAAGGTCGAGGTCGGCCAGCCGCTCGCCGTGATCGAGGCGATGAAGATGGAAAATATCCTCCGCGCCGGAAAGGCGGGCACGGTCAAGAGCGTATCCGCCGCTCAGGGCGAAAGCCTGCCGGTAGACGCGGTGATCCTGGAACTGGAGTAAGGCTCCAACCTCCGTTCGTGTCGGGCTTTTCGACTGCCTGCCAAGGCGGGCGCTCAGGGCAGGCGACGTCGAGACACGCCGCTCGACTTCGCTCGACACGAACGGTTAGGGTAGCGCCATGCACCTGACCCACGATCCCGGCGCCCCGGCCGCCGACCCGATCAGCTTCGATGATTTCCTGAAGGTCGACATCCGCGTCGGCACGATCGTCTCGGCCGAACCCTATCCGCAAGCGCGCAAGCCCGCCTACAAACTGCTGATCGATTTCGGTCCGACCATCGGCCACAGGAAGTCCAGCGCCCAGATCACCGAAAATCACGCGATCGAAGACTTGCCCGGCCGCCAGGTCGCCGCCGTGGTCAATTTCCCCCCGCGCCAGATCGGGAAGTTCATGTCGGAGGTGCTGACCCTTGGCTTCGCCGATGAAAGCGGAGCCGTGACCCTGTTCGCACCGGACAAGGCGGTGCCCAACGGATCGCGGCTGTTTTGACCTTGGGCAGGCAGCGCTGAGGCTGCTGGCGACCATTTTTTGCCATTTGCAGGCCTTTGTGCCGATACCACTAGCGGACATTCGGCCAGTCTGACACGATACGCCGATGCCGAGCATATTTGTCGAAGCGGACGAACCTCTACTCGTTTTCCCTGATCTCAAGGTAGCTCAACGGTATCTCGAAGCCGAGGACGTTCGCAACGGTATTTACCCACGCGCGTTTGGTCCATCGGGTGAGCAGTATTCGATTGATGCTGACGGCTCTCGGGTCATCATAAGTCTGATGGACGCGCCTGCGGACGCGGCCACTTTGATGGCACTTCTGAAGCGGTCTTTGACAGCAGTCGGTGAGCAGCCTGACGACGATGCCACTCTGCCCGAGCTTGTGGCATCGGCAGAGGCATTTTGGGACGAACGCGATCCAATAGGCGATCGCTTTTCAAAACCCGTTCCTTGGTGGGGGTGCCTTCTCGCGGTGATAGCAATTGGAGCCATGGCAGCATATATTTTGGCTTGAGCTGCCAGTCCGCCGTCGACCCCGATCGCCGTGCTGCGACTAATTGCCGAGCGATCTGCGCGATAGCCGTGTGTCCGTTTCGGAGAAAGGAGCGGACCGGGCAAAATCGACCACTTGCGGTCCCGCCCATGCTTCGGCACCGTCCTCACATGCAGACGCTAAACAAAAAACTCGCGATGATTGTTGCGGTAAAATCTGCAACGCTGTTGACGTCTTGTTCGCCTAATCCAATCGAAATTCATGCGTGCCTCCTCGGGAAAAATCTTGCTTTTCATGTGGAGAATACGCGCGGTTGGGTCTCAGATAGCGTTGCCCGACCTTGGAGCGTGTCTGTATTCGAATATCGGACCAAAATGGCTTGGGAAACGAAAGTGCCCTACGGGCTGGCTGAAAATCGGGAACATACATATCAGCCGCAGCGAAGCATTATTCTTTACGGTGATCGGTATGTTGGTTGGGAAGTCCAACAGGAAGCTCAACCGCTGATCAGAGGAAAGAACTACATCGTGACGATTTGGTCTGACGGCGGGGAGGGCCGCTTGGACATGATTTATGGCACCAAGCTTCCTGCATGTCCCAACGGCAGCTAAAGCCCTTAAGCGTCCAAAAGCCGTCAGTCCGCAATCCACCCAAGTTTGTCATTCCCGCGCAGGCGGGAACCCATCTTCTGACCTCGCATCCAGCGTTAGGTCGAAGAAATGGATATATGCCTTGGCGGGGATGACGTTAAAAAAGACCGCCGCTTAGCGACCCTTCCGGACATTCAACTCATACCCATTAAAACCGGTCCGCTAGGACTTGCTTCGACCCATGGCTGCGCCTGTCAGCGGTAAGAATGAATGAAGGCTGTCCTACACGCCGTCTTCCCGTCATAGTCGAGCAGCGGCGGTTCATGGACGCAGGGCAGGAGCCGCAATTATTTCGGGCGGGGGGATATCGACATGCAAAGTAGCAGCCGAAAAGCAGAATATCCCGGCGACGGTGTGAACTTCGCCGCGATGCCCAATTCCGCGGCCGTCCACGCCATCGCATCCGTCCGTTCGATGAAGCCCTGCGACGGTGTGAACTTCGCTGCCATGATCGTTCGACATTGCCCTGCGATAGTGTGAACTTCGGCGCAAACGGGCATTTTCATGGCATCCAGTGACAGTGTGAACTTCGGGGGTGGAATGACGCAATCGGTCGGCAGCGACTATGTGATGGACGCACGGCGGGACCGGCTGGTCATTACCGCCTCGGCGCTCGGCACGGTGTTCGAATGGTATGATTTCTATATCTACGGCGTGCTGGCGCCGATCATCGGGCGCACCTTCTTCCCGACCGACAATCCGACTGTCGAACTCCTCTACACGCTGGCCGGCTTCGCGATCGGCTTTGCCTTCCGGCCGCTGGGCGCCGTGCTGTTCGGCTATCTCGGCGACCGGTGGGGGCGCAAATATACTTTCCTTGCCACCATCGTCCTGATGGGCGCGGCCACGGCCGGCGTCGGCCTCACGCCGTCGGCGGCGGCCATCGGTGTCGCGGCGCCGGTCATCCTCATCCTGCTGCGCGTGGCGCAAGGGCTGGCGCTTGGCGGCGAATATGGCGGCGCGGCCATCTATGTCGCCGAACATGCACCTACCGGAAAGCGCGGTTTCTATACCAGCTTCATCCAGGCCGGGGTCATCGGCGGTTTCGTCCTGTCGCTGATCGTCGTGGTCGGCACGCAGGCGATCGTGGGCAAGGCGGTGTGGGACGCATGGGGCTGGCGCATCCCCTTCATCCTGTCGCTCGCGCTGCTCGGCATATCCTTGTGGATGCGGTTGATGTTGCGCGAAAGCCCGGTCTTCACCGCGATGAAGGCGGCGGGCACGCAGGCGAAGAACCCGCTCAAGGAAGCCTTCACCGCGCCGGGCAATGTCAGGCGGATGCTGGTGGCGATGATCGGCATTGCCGCGGGTTTTACGGTGATCGCCTATACGGTGATGTTCCAGGCGCTCTATTTCCTGCAGAACGGCCTGCACGTCGCGCCGGGCATGGCGCAGTTGCTGGTCGGCGGCAGCGCCTTTTTCGGCGTCGCCAGCTTCATCTTCTTCGGCTGGCTGTCCGACCGGGTGGGGCGCAGGAAGCCGATCCTCATCGGCTATGCGCTGGTGCTGCTGCTGGCGCTGCCGCTCTACCAGTTCATGGGGCGGACGGCGAACCCGGAACTGGAGGCGGCGGCGGCGCGCGGGCCGGTGGTGGTGAGCGGCCCGGATTGCCGTTTCGATCCCTTTGCCAAGGTTCAGCCGACCGACTGCGGAAAGCTGCTCGACCATTTTTCCAAGCGCGGCATCCCTTATGAAAAGCGGGAGGCGGCCATGCCGGGCGTGGCGATCGGCGATGCTTCGGTCGGCGACTTCAGTCCGGACGGGTTGGACGCGGCGCTGGCGGCTGGCGGATATCCGACCGGGACGGTGACGCCCGACTGGCCGCGGGCGCTGGCGCTGTTCGGCGCGCTGTTGCTGCTCTGGACGCTATCGGGCGCGACCTATGGCCCGGTGGCGGCCTTGCTGTCGGAATATTTCCCCGCGCGCATCCGCTATTCCTCGCTGTCCATCCCCTATCATATCGGCACCGGCTATTTCGGCGGGTTCCTGCCGCTGGTCAGCCAATATATCGTGGCGCGGACGGGCGATCCCTATGCGGGCCTGTGGTACACGCTCGCGGTGGTGGCGCTGGCGCTTGTCACCTGCCTGATCGGATTGCCCGAAACCCGGGATCGCCCCCTCGACGCCTGAGTACCGGGACGCTATCGGCAGCGGGATGCACGGCTATATCGCTCCGCTGCGCCTGCGCCTGGATGGCGACGCGCTTGTCTCCAACTGGCGCTGGCTTGCGGGCGCGAGCGGCGATGCGGCCTGTGGCGCGGCGATCAAGGCCGACGGCTATGGGCTGGGCGCGGTCGGGGTCATGCGGCGGCTGCTGCGCGCGGGCTGTCGCGATTTCTTCGTGTCCAACTGGGGCGAGGCGGCAGCGGTCGAACCCTTGCTGGAGGAGGGCGTCGGCCTTTCCGTCCTCCACGGCGTGCGGGAAGAGGATATGCGCCAGGCGCTGGGTTCGCGGGCGCGGCCGATACTCTGCACGCCCTTGCAGGCGGCCCGCTGGCGCGCGGCCGGGGGCGGCGCGTGCGACCTGATGGTCGATACCGGCATGAACCGGCTGGGGCTCGATTGGCGGGGCGATCTCGCGGCGGCGACCGGGGGATTGGAAATCGCGACGTTGCTCAGCCATCTCGCTTCGGCGGACGAGGATGTCGCGCTCAATGCCACCCAGCGGCAGCGGTTCGTCGGAATCAGGAATGCCGTGGCGGCGCAACGCTACAGCCTTGCCAACAGCGCGGGCATTTGCCTGGGGCGCGATTATCATTTCGACCTGACCCGGCCGGGGCTGGCGCTTTATGGCGGCATCCCGCGAGACCAGGCGGCAGGGCATATCCGCGCCGTGGTGCAGCCGCAGGCGCAAGTGCTGCAACGCCGCCGCCTGATCGCCGGGGACAGTATCGGCTATAATGCCATCTTCACCGCCGATCGTGACCATGAGGTCGCGATCCTGAACCTGGGCTATGCCGACGGCTATCTGCGTGGCTTTTCCGGCAAAGGCGCGGCCCGTCACGAGGGCGAGCGCATGCCGCTGCTGGGTCGGGTGTCGATGGATCTGATCGCGGTCGATGTCAGCGCGAGGCCCGATGTGGCGGAGGGCGACTGGATGACGATCGACTATGCGCTGCCGGACGCGGCGGCGGTATCGGGCCTGTCGCAATATGAGTTGCTGACGGGGCTGGGTGCGCGCTTCGACCGGGTATGGGAATGAAAAAGGCCGCCGATCTCTCGATCGGCGGCCTTTTCGTCAGCCTTGCAGCCTCAGCGCTCGATGCACATGGCAACGCCCATGCCGCCGCCGATGCAGAGGGTCGCAAGGCCCTTCTTCGCGTCGCGCTTCGCCATTTCATACAACAAGGTGGTCAGCACGCGCGCGCCTGAAGCGCCGATCGGATGACCGATGGCGATCGCGCCGCCATTGACGTTGACCTTTTCCGGATCCCAGCCCAGTTCCTGGCCGACTGACAGGGCCTGCGCGGCGAACGCTTCGTTCGCTTCGATCAGGTCGAGGTCGGCCACGCTCCAGCCCGCCTTCTCCAGCGCCTTGCGGCTGGCCGGAGCCGGGCCGATGCCCATGATCGACGGATCGACGCCGCAAGTGGCGAAGCCCGCGATGCGCCCCAGGATCGTCGCGCCGCGCTTGGCGGCAGCGTCGGCTGTCATCAGCACCAGCGCGGCGGCGCCATCGTTGATGCCGCTGGCGTTGCCCGCGGTGACGGTGCCGTCCTTCTTGAAGGCGGGGCGCAGCGCCTGCATCGCCTCGATCGTCGCACCGGCGCGAATATATTCGTCATGTTCGACGATCATGTCGCCCTTGCGGCCCTTGATCGTGATCGGCACGATCTCGTCGGCGAAGCGGCCGGCGGCGCGGGCCGCCTCCGCCTTGTTCTGGCTGGCGACGGCGAAGGCGTCCTGAGCATCGCGGCTGATCTGGTATTTTTCCGCCAGATTTTCGGCGGTGATGCCCATATGATAGTTGTTGAAGGCATCAGTCAGGCCGTCATGGATCATGGTGTCGACCAACGTCACCGGCCCCATCTTCGCGCCGGCGCGAAGCAACTGGGCGTGCGGGGCCAGCGACATGCTTTCCTGGCCCCCGGCCACCATGATGCTGGCGTCGCCGGCGCGGATCGCCTGGGCCGCGAGTGCGACGGCGCGCAGGCCCGAGCCGCAAAGCTGGTTGAGGCCGATTGCCGTGCGCTCGACCGGGATGCCGGCGTTGACGGCGGCCTGGCGCGCGGGGTTCTGCCCCTGTCCTGCGGACAGAACCTGCCCGAGGATCACTTCATCCACTTCGTCCGGCGCGACGCCGGCCTGAGCAAGTGCGGCGAGGATCGCCTGACGACCGAGTTCATGCGCCGGGGTCGAAGCGAAAGCCCCCAGGAAGCTGCCGACAGGCGTACGCTTGGCGGCGGTGATGACGATGTCTGACAAAGCCTTGATCCTCGTTGGTGATGAATATTTTTTCGCGGCTGCACATAGCATCAACCGCCATGGCTGGAAAGCCAAAGGGAGAGCGGATTCCACAGCATTTCGCGCGCGCGCCCTCCCACCACCATGCCGACATGGCCGAGCGAGAGACTGCGCTGTTCGCGCAGCGCGGGGCCGGCCTCGGCGGGGACGATGCGGTCGTTGGTCGATACGATGGAAAGGCTGGGACAGTCGAGCGCGGCGGGATCGACCATGCGGCCATCGATCAGCCAGCGTCCCGAACCGCTCGCATTACCGGCGTAGAACCCCTCGAACAGGTCGCGTCCCGCAGCGAAGGTCAGCGGCGCGCCACCATTGGCCCAATCCTCGACCGCCAGGAAAGCGCGCTCGGCATCCGATCCCGGTTCCGCGTCGGCGAAAGCCGCAAATTTGCGGATGGTACGGGTCGGGTCCATCGCCCAGAAGCCGGATTGCAGCACCTCCATCGGCACGGAACCGATCCGCTCACACATGTCCTTTGCTCCACGCCACAGCCCGCCGATCAGATCCAGGTCGCGCGCCGGAAAGCCATCGAACCGCCAGGGGGCGGCGATGGTCACCAGGGCGGGAAAGCGCTGCATCGCCGCGGCGCCGAGCGCGAGGCACCCGCCGAGGCAATAGCCGACCAAAATGGGCGGACGCGGCAGTGCGCCCAGCATCGGCAACAGCCGTTGCGTCACATGGCCGTCAAGCCCGAGCATAGCGTCTCTCGCCGTCGGGTTGCCCCAATCGACGAGATAGGCATCATGGCCTGCTGCGGCCATGCGGCGCAGCAAAGACCGGCTTTCGGACAGATCCAGTACCTGCGGCGGATTGATCAGGGACGGAATGAATACGATTGGGAAACGGCCGTTTTCCGCGCCATATCGCAGCAGTCGCGCCGGTCCGGCGCTGGCGAGGTGCCAAGGCTGCGGCGCGGGGGCGGGACGCTGAGCCTCCTGATATTTGCGCAGCCCCCGGAACGCCCGGCGCCGAAGGTCGGGATCACCCTCCGTTTCGCGCCATAAAATGTTGAGAAAAAGGGGTAAAGGGCGCGGCCCATGTTGCGGTGCGGTATCACCTTGTGCTAATGCGATATGTGCAGGTGTGGGAGAGGAATCCATGACCAAATCCAAGACCGTCAATGAATCTGAGCCGGTCGTCATCAAGAAGTACGCCAACAGGCGGCTCTATAATACCGAAACCTCCAGCTATATCACGCTCGATCTGCTGTCGCAGATGACCCGCGAGGGGCGCGAGTTCGTCGTTGTCGACGCCAAGACCGGCGAGGACATCACGCATAATGTGCTGACCCAGATCATCATGGAAGAGGAACAGCGCGGCAAGAATATGCTGCCGGTCAACTTCCTGCGCCAGCTGATCGCCATGTATGGCGATTCGATGCAATCGATGGTGCCGCAATATCTGGAAGCGTCGATGGACGCCTTCCGCAAGAACCAGCAGCAGTTCCAGGAAGCGATGAAGGGCGCATTCGGTGGCGGTCCGCTCGCCGAAATCGCCAAGCGCAACATGCAGATGTTCGAGGCCGCGGCCAGCGCCTTCGGCAGCGGCGTGCCGGTGATACCCGGTATGACGCCCCCGGCCGCGCCGACATCGGAAGGCAGCAAGGACGACGAGATCAAGGATCTCAAGGCTCAACTGGCTGCGCTGAACGCGAAGATCGACAAGCTGAGCTGAAAGCGGATCGACACCGGCATGGCGAAGGCGGACAGGCTTGAACGGCTCGATATGCGGCGGGCCGAACTGGAGAGCGAATATCGAGCCTCCCTGATCGCAGCCTTGCACGTGACGGCGGCCGGGCGCTGGGGTCTGTTTGCCCATCAGAAGGACAAGGCCGCGATCGCCCGCACCGCGCCGGTGATCGCGGCGCTGACCGAACTGGCGACCGAGATCGACGCGATGCGCGATACACTGGGGTTGGAACCATTCGATCTGCACCGGGACTTCATGGCGGCCCGCGGCCCTGCGGCCGCTGATGCCGTCGGCGAACCGAGGCAGGCGGGCGCATGGTTGCAGCGGATGGGTGCCACCACAGACTGACCGCGCCTCGGGGGTCGACAGGCATGGCGCGTATGGCCTATGGCCCGCCATTCTTCTTTCCCGACTAGCCAAGGTCCGCACCCCGTGAAGCACGCCCTTAATGTCACCCGCGAGCAGGATTTCGCCGCCTGGTATCAGGCCGTCATTTCGGAGGCCGACATGGCCGAGGAAAGCGGAGTGCGCGGCTGCATGGTCATCCGGCCCTGGGGCTATGGCATCTGGGAACGTATCCAGAAGCTGCTGGATGAGAGGATTAAGGCGACCGGCCACGAAAATTGCTATTTCCCGCTGTTCATTCCGCTGAGCTATTTCGAGAAGGAGGCGGAGCATGTGGATGGTTTTGCCAAGGAAATGGCGGTCGTCACCCATCACCGGCTGATCCAGCAGGACGGCAAGCTGGTCCCCGATCCTAGCGCGAAGCTTGAGGAGCCGCTGGTCGTGCGCCCCACGTCGGAGACCGTGATCGGCGCGGCCTTCAGTCGCTGGGTGCAGAGCTGGCGCGATCTGCCCGTCCTCATCAACCAGTGGGCCAATGTCGTGCGCTGGGAAATGCGGACCCGCATGTTCCTGCGCACCGCCGAATTTCTCTGGCAGGAAGGCCATACCGCCCACGCCACGGTGGACGAGGCGATGGACGAGACATTGAAAATGCTCGAAGTCTATCGCAGCTTCGCCGAGGAGTGCATCGCGCTGCCCGTCGTCGCGGGCGAGAAGCCGGAGAATGAACGCTTCCCCGGCGCGGTCGCGACCTATTCGATCGAGGCTATGATGCAGGACGGCAAGGCGCTCCAGGCCGGCACCTCGCACTTCCTGGGCACGACGTTCAGCCAGGCCCAGAATATCCGGTTTCAGAATGCCGAAGGCCAACAGGAACTGGCGCAGACCACCAGCTGGGGCGTGTCGACCCGGATGATCGGCGGCCTCATCATGGTCCATGGCGACGATGACGGGCTGCGCGTACCGCCGCGCGTCGCTCCCTGGCAGATCGTCGTCGTGCCCATGCTGCGCGATACGGAAGAGGACGCCGCGATCATCGATTATTGCACCGATCTGGTCGACCAGCTCAACGGGCTGGACCTGTTTCGCGAGCCGGTGCGTGCGCTGCTCGACAGGCGTCCGGCCAAGGCGGCGAACAAGCGCTGGGGATGGGTCAAGAAGGGCGCGCCGATCGTGATCGAGGTCGGCGGGCGCGATGTCGCCGGCAGCAATGTCTCGGTCATCCGCCGCGACCGACTCTATCGCGAAGACGGCAAGCTCGACAGCCGGATCGTCGCCAAAGCTGATTTCGTCGCAGGGGCAACGGCGATGCTGGAGGATATTCAGGCGTCCTTGTTCGCCGACGCCAAGGCGCGGCTGGATGGCAATATCGACAGGTCGATCACGGACATCGAGGCACTGAAAGCCTATTTCAACGCCAGCAAGAAGCCCGGCTGGGCGCTGGTGCAATGGTCAAAGCCGACCGGCGAAGCACTGGAGAAGGTGGTGCAGTGGCTCAAGGGCGAGAAGCTGACCCTTCGCAACGTGCCGAGCGATGCGGAGGCCGCGGATGGTGCGTGCATCTTCACCGGCGGAAAGGCGGTGGAGCGGGTGCTGGTCGGGCGGAGTTACTGACCCGGTAAATCGCCCTTCCCGAAGGCGGGAGTGGCAGCGAGACTTGATAAGCCGACGGCCAGATTAGTCGCGTCAGGATGTGGGCATTTGCGAGTTTACGCAGGCCCATCCCCTAGTCCCCTCCCGCAGGCGGGAGGGGAAACAGACGCTACAGCACATATTTGCTCAGATCCGTGTCATGCGCGATCTGGTTCAGTTGCTTTTCCACATAGGCGCGGTCGATCACCAGCGTTTCGCCGCGGCGATCCTCCGCTTCGAAGCTCACATCCTCCAGCAGCTTTTCCATGACCGTCTGGAGGCGGCGGGCGCCGATATTCTCGACCTCGCTGTTCACTTCGGCGGCGATCTTTGCGACGGCGCGGATGCCCTCGGGCGTGAGATCGATCGTCACTTCCTCGGTCGCCAGCAACGCCCGATATTGCGCTACCAGGCTGGCCTTGGTGTCGGAGAGAATCGCAACGAAATCCTCTTCGGTCAGCGCTTTCAATTCGACTCGGATCGGCAGGCGGCCCTGCAATTCGGGCAGCAGGTCGCTGGGCTTGGCAACATGGAAGGCGCCCGACGCGATGAACAGGATATGGTCGGTCTTGAGCGGGCCATATTTGGTGGAGACGGTGGTGCCCTCGATCAGCGGCAGCAGGTCGCGCTGCACGCCTTCGCGGCTGACGGAGCCGCCGCGCACGTCGCTGACCGCGATCTTGTCGATCTCGTCGAGGAAGACGATGCCATTCTGCTCGGCGCTGGTGATGGCGGTGCGGGCGACATCATCCTGGTCCAGCCGCTTGTCCTGTTCTTCCTCGACCAGCTTGTCCCAGGCGTCGGCGACGCGCATCTTGCGGCGCTTCTTCTGCACCTGGCCGAACGCCTTGGACATCATGTCGCTGAGGTTGATCATCCCGACCTGGCCGCCCATGCCGGGAATCTCCATCGGCATGGAGGGGCTGTCGGCGACTTCCACCTCGACCTCGACCTCGTTCATCTGGTCGTTCTCGATCTTCTGGCGGAAGGAGAGGCGGGTCGCCTCGCTCGCTTCCTTGCCGGTCAGGGCGTCGAGCAGGCGGGCCATGGCGGCTTCGGACGCCGCTTCGCGCACGGCTTCACGGCGGCGATCCTTCTCCAGACGCACGGCTTCCTCGACCAGGTCGCGCACGATCTGCTCGACATCGCGGCCGACATAGCCGACCTCGGTGAACTTGGTCGCCTCGACCTTTACGAACGGCGCATCGGCAAGCTTGGCGAGGCGGCGGCTGATTTCCGTCTTGCCGCAGCCGGTCGGCCCGATCATCAGGATGTTCTTGGGCGTCACCTCGTCACGCAGTTCGGCGGACAGGTGCTGCCTGCGCCAGCGGTTGCGCAGCGCCACGGCGACCGCGCGCTTGGCATCCTGCTGGCCGATGATATGTGCGTCGAGCGCGGCGACGATGGCTTTGGGGGTCAGGTTGTCGTTCATGATCTCTTCTTGAAATCTCAGGAAACGCTGTCGAGCGTTTCGATGGTGAGCTGGTCGTTGGTGTAGACGCAGATGTCGGCCGCGACGGCCATCGCCTTGCGGGCGAGGGTTTCCGCGTTTTCCTCATATTCCACCAGCGCGCGGGCGGCGGCGAGCGCGAAATTGCCGCCCGAACCGATTGCGGCGACAGTGCCGTTCGGGTGGGCCAGCGGTTCCAGCACATCGCCATTGCCGGTAAGGATCAGGGTCACGTCCTTGTCCGCGACGATCATCATCGCTTCCAGATTGCGCAGATATTTGTCGGTCCGCCAGTCCTTGGCCAGCTCCACCGCAGCGCGCATCAACTGTCCATTATGGCGGTCCAGCTTGGCCTCCAGCCGTTCGAACAGGGTGAAGGCATCGGCGGTAGCGCCGGCAAAGCCGCCGATGACGGAGCCGTCATGCAGGCGGCGGACTTTCCGGGCGTTGGGCTTCATCACCGTCTGGCCCATGGAGACCTGGCCATCGCCGGCGACGACGACCTTCCCATTCTTGCGGACGGACATGATGGTGGTGCCATGCCAGACAGGCATGGCCGAGCTGCGTTGGTCATTCATGGCGCGGCATATGGGACGCGGCATCGCGCCGTGCAAGTCGGGCTTTTGTTCACGCCGGAACGTGTCATTTGCGCGACAATATTCTTACAAAATGTTCAGGAACAAATCTGCGTCAATTGACATTGTGCATCGCACAACGAATGATTACCGAGCAGAAGGAGTATCCATGTCTCTCAAGGCCAGAGCACAGGAAAAGGTCGAACGCGCGGGTATTTCCAATTATTCGTTCGATCAGGATATTCTGGTCATGTGCGGTGTGCGTTACACGATCGAAGCGTGCGAGTGCGGCGAACCCGATTGTGACGGAGTCCGTCTGCGCAAGAATGCGACCGCGATCGGCCGCATCCTGCAATAGCGTTTTCTTCTTCAGTGCATGGCGTCCTTTCCGGCACGACCCACCGATTCGATATCCCGACCCACCCCCTGCACTGTATTGCAGGCGGAAAGGGTCGTAAGCAGCAGGCCGCCGATCACGAGAATAAGGGCTTGACGCATAGAGGCTGAACTCCTGAATTTCGAATGCCTCTCTATAGTCGGCGATCCGACGGTCGGGAAAGCATTTTGCATCGAATCGATGGACAGTGTTGACAGGGCGCGCGGCCGATGCCAAAGGCCGCCTCCTCCTTACAGGGGGCGCGTAGCTCAGCGGTAGAGCACACCCTTCACACGGGTGGGGTCACAGGTTCAATCCCTGTCGCGCCCACCATGGCCCGGCGGTCATGGCAGGATAGATTATTTCCCGGCATTGATCTTTTTATTCGCGTCGCGCTAAGCCTTCTTGCCATGAAGCGGCGTGTCCGCGCGCCGGCCTGAAAGGACGAATATGCCCCCCTATCTGAAAGGTAGCGCTGCTCTCGGCGCGCTGCTGCTGATCCCCGTCATTCCCGTCCATGCACAGGAAAGGCTGACGCTGGAGCGCGTCTTTGCCAGCCCCGATCTTGCAGGCCCCCAGCCGCGCGCGCTGAAGCTGTCGCCCGACGGATCGCTGGTGACCCTGCTCAAGCCCCGCGCCGAGGAGAAGGAACGGCTCGACCTGTGGGCGATCGACAGCAGGATCGGCGCCGAGCGGATGCTGGTCGATTCGAAGAAGACCGGGACGGGCGCCGAACTTTCCGAAGCGGAGAAGATGCAACGCGAGCGTGATCGTTCCGTCGCGGGCAGCACCGGCATCACCAGCTATGACTGGTCGCCGGACGGCAAGAGCGTTTTGGTGCCGGTGGACGGCGATCTCTATCTTGCCGGGCTGGACGGGAATGTCAAACGGCTGACCGACACGCCGGACGGCGAACTGAACGGCGTGGTCAGCCCGAAGGGCGGGTTCGTGTCCTTCGTGCGCGGCGGCAATCTCTTTGTCCAGCCGATCGATGGCGCCGAACGGCAGGTAACGCAGGGCGCGAGCGAGACCGTAAACTGGGGCGTTGCAGAGTTCGTCGCGCAGGAGGAAATGGACCGGCGCACCGGATATTGGTGGTCGCCCGACGACAGTCGCATCGCGGTGGCGCGGGTCGATGAAGGCCCGGTCGGCATCGTCACCCGCACCGCGATCGGCGGGGAGGGGACGAAGGTCTATCAGCAGCGCTACCCCGCGGCCGGCACGCCCAACGCCGTCGTCGATCTCTATGTGCTGAAACCGGACGGATCGGCGCAGGTAAAGGTCGATCTGGGCAGCGATACGGACATCTATCTTGCCCGCGTGAACTGGTCGAAGGATGGGCGGACGCTCTATGTCCAGCGCGAGAGCCGGGACCAGAAGCGGCTCGACCTGCTCGCTGTCGATCCCGCGACCGGCAAGGCGAAGGTGGTACTGACCGAGACGGCGAAGAACTGGATCAACCTGTCCAACAACTTCCGCCCGCTGAATGATGGCAGCTTTCTCTGGTGGTCGGAAAAGAGCGGTCATGGCCATATTTATCGCGTCAGGGACGCCAAATGGACGGCGCTGACCGGCGGCGACTGGGAGGTCCGCGACGTGGTCGGCGTGGACGAGGCCAAGGGGCTGGTCTATTTCACCGGCAATCGCGAAACGCCGCTGGAACAGCAACTCTATGTGACGTCACTTGGCAAGCCTGGTCCTGCGCGTGCGCTGACTGCCAAGGGCTGGTGGAACGACGCCGTCATGGACGGGGCGGCCAGCCGGGCGGTGGTGACGCGCCAGAATAGCGACCAGCCCAAGCAGGTCTACCTGGCCGACAGTGGCGGCAAGCGGTTGCAATGGCTGTCCGAAAATGCGCTGACGGGCAGCCATCCCTATGCCCCCTATGTCGCCGGCCATGTGAAGACGACATTCGGAACGGTGAAGGCGGCGGATGGGACGACGCTTTATACGAAGATCATGACCCCGCCGATCGAGCCGGGCAAACGCTATCCCGTGTTCATGATCCATTATGGCGGTCCCGGCGGCGGGCGTCAGGTCACGAACACATGGTCCGGCGCGCTCAACCAATATCTGGTCGACCGGGGCTGGATCGTCTTTGCCATCGACAATCGCGGCACGCCCGATCGCGGCAAGGCGTTCGAGGATCATCTCTACCGCGCCATGGGCACGGTCGAGGTCGAGGACCAGTTGAAGGGTGTCGAATGGCTGAAGGACCAGCCCTATGTCGATCCGAAGCGGATCGCTACCTATGGCTGGTCCTATGGGGGCTATATGTCGCTCAAGCTGCTGGAAAAGGCGCCGGGCGTCTTCGCGGCGGCGGTGGCAGGTGCGCCGGTGACCAAGTGGCAACTCTACGACACCCATTATACAGAGCGCTATCTGGGCCGGCCGCAGGACAGGCCGAGCGCTTATCCGGCGTCGGGTGCGATCGATGAGGCCGCGAAGATCACCGATCCGCTGTTGCTGATCCATGGCATGTCCGACGATAATGTCGTGTTCGACAATGCCACCGCACTGATGGCGAAGATGCAGGGCGCGGCGGTGCCGTTCGAGATGATGGCCTATCCCGGCCAGACCCACCGCGTCGGCGGGCCGGGCATCAGCGTCCATCTGTGGCGCACGATCGGGCGATTTCTGGCTGCCCATGCCGGCGGGCCGGACGCAGACTGACGGGTAGGGCTATCGCCAGGCGTGGAAGATCGCCCGGCGATAGCGGTCCTTGCGCCGGACCGGCATCGCCCATTTGCGCCAGCCCTTGTTGTCCAGCGCTGCCGGCGTCACATGAAACCGGGAATAGCCAAATCTCGCGGAGGGCGAGGATGTAATCAACGCTGGGGCAGGGGTGGCAGCGGCATTGACTGCATCAACTGAAGATCCGGTGGTGTGAGGAGGGGGGGAAGGGTTGGTCGGGGCTTGAGCGGTAATCTGCGCGCTATCGGGCCGGCAAGCCCTTCTTTCTGGACAAACGCCGCAGTATCGCTATGGCCCGCACTCCGCAATATTGCATTGGAGTGGAGACTTTAGTCATGGGTTACAAGGTCGTCGTCGTTGGTGCCACCGGTAATGTGGGCCGCGAGATGCTGACCATTCTCGCTGAGCGCGAGTTCCCTATTGACGAGATCGCGGCGGTCGCATCGCCCCGGTCGCACGGCACCGACGTCGATTTCGGTGACACCGGCAAGACGCTCAAATGCAAGAATATCGAGCATTTCGACTTCACCGGCTGGGACATCGCCCTGTTCGCCGCCGGCTCCGGCCCGACCGCCGAATATGCGCCCAAGGCTGCTGCGGCCGGCTGCGTCGTGATCGACAATTCGTCGCTCTATCGC